>MEGH01000019.1:0-69559 GCA_001725415.1 Pseudonocardia sp. SCN 73-27 | reverse complement strand
GGCGGCCCGCCGGGCCGGGTCGAGGGCGACGCCCGTCGGGAACTGGTGGGCGGGGGTGAGCAGGACGGCGCCGACGTCGCGGCCCAGGGTGTCGGTGCGGGCGCCGAGCTCGTCGACCTCGACGGGCGGGATGCGCAGGCCCGCGCCGCGCAGCAGGTCACGGTGGATGTGCAGGCCCACCGACTCGACGGCCACCGCCCGCACCCCACGCCCGCGCAGCACCCCGGCGAGCAGCGTCAGCCCGTGCGACATCCCCCCGCAGACGACGATCCGCTCCGGGTCGGCACGCACGCCGCGGGCCCGGGCCAGGTAGTCGGCCAGCGCCTCGCGCAGCTCGGGCCGGCCGCGGACGGCGCCGTAGCCGAACGCCTCGTCGGGTGCCGACGCCAGGGCCCGCCGCGTGGCCCGCAGCCACTCGGCGCGCGGGAAGCTGGCGACGTCGGGACGGCCGGGCATGAGGTCGTGCCGGGGCCCCGACGTGCGCGGCGGCGCCGGCGGCAGAGGATCCCGCGGTGCGGCCGGGGCGCGGTCGGCGACGCGGGTGGCCGAGCCGTGCCGGGCCGTCAGCCAGCCCTCGGCGACGAGCTCGGCGTAGGCCTCGACGACCGTCGTCCGCGCGAGGCCGAGGTCGGCGGCCAGCGACCGAGTGGCCGGCAACCGGGTCCCGGACGCGAGCCGGCCGGACCGGACGGCGTCGCGCAGCGCGTCGGTGAGCGCGACCCGCACCCCACGGCCGTGGTCGATCGCCAGCTCCAGGTGCAGGTCCACACCCGCCGAAGTGGACCGCGAACTCATGCGGGAATTGGACCACACATGCGGGCCACACTCGAACTAGCGTCGAGATCATGACCCAGACGACCGCCGCACCCGACCGCGCCCCCGAACACGAGGCCCGCCTCCAGATGCCCGAGCTCGCCCCCGACGTCTACAAGGCGATGGTGCGCCTCGACACCGCGGTCCGCCGCAACATCGACCCTGTGATCAACGAGCTCGTCAAGATCCGCGCCTCACAGATCAACCACTGTGCGTTCTGCATCGACATGCACACCAAGGACGCACTGGCCGCCGGTGAGAGCGTCGAGCGAATCGTGCAGCTCTCGGCGTGGGACGAGTCGCGACACTTCTACTCCCCCAAGGAGATCGCCGCCCTCGAGCTCACCGAGGCCGTCACCGTGCTCACCGACGGCTTCGTCCCCGACGACGTCTACGCCCGCGCCGCCGAGCACTTCGACGAGACCGAGCTGGCCCACCTCATCGCCGCGATCACCGTCATCAACGCGTGGAACCGATTCGGTGTCTCGACCCGCATGGTGCCCGGCCACTACACCCCCGGACAACACTGACCCGCCTCGCCGGCCCACCCACGACCTGGAGGGATCCCGGATAGCGAACCGATGTCGCCATCTCGACCCGATCCGGGGACATGTCGACAAGTGGGACCCCGCCGAGCCCCGTGATGCGACAGGCTCACCCGGGTGTGGATCTTCTACGTCATGGGTGGGTTGTTCGGCATCGCCTTCGCAGCCGGGCTGCTTCACGATCCGCGACGGTTCCGCAACGCCGTCCTACTGGGGCTGACGGTCGTCTGCCTCGCGCTCGGGGTGCTGGGCGAGGCCGCGCGGCTCGACCCCGCGGTATTCGACCGGTTCGTGTTCGCGGTACTCGCGCTCCCGGTGTTGACAGTGCTGGTGCTCGCCGGGTTCCTGCTGGCCAACGGCGTGACGATGCTGCGACGAGAGGGCCACCGGCCGGCGAACCTGCTCTCGCTGCTCGCTGGAGTGGGGTGCCTGCTGGTTCTCGCTCTGCTGGTGCTCGCCCAGTACTCGCAGGACCAGCTCACCGCCACCCTGGCGATCGTGTCACTGCTGATCGCCGGCTATATCGCGTTCTTGTTCTGCAGTTATCTTGCCTACGCAGTCGTCTACGGACGACTCGCTGCCCGCCCGGGCGTCGGCTTCATCATCGTCCTCGGTTCAGGCCTGATCCGGGGGAAGGTTCCCCCGCTGCTCGCGGCCCGTCTGGACCGCGCCGTGGCCGTCTGGCGCGAGGAGCGATCGGCCGGCCGATCACCCGTGCTCGTGGTGTCCGGCGGTCAAGGGCCCGACGAACCCGTGCCCGAGTCCCACGCGATGGCCGACCACCTCCTCGCCCAGGCGATCCCACCGGACCAGATCCTGCGTGAGGACCGCTCTCGCACGACCGACGAGAACATACGCTTCAGCAAGGCGCTGATCGTCGAACGGGACCCCACGGCACGGTGTGTGGTCGTCACCAACAACTTTCATGCCTTCAGAGCGGCGCTCGCCGCCCGGCGGGCAGGGCTCGACGGGCAGGTGCTCGGCGCGCCCACAGCCCGCTACTACTGGCCGAGCGCAACCATCCGGGAGTTCGTGGCGATCCTGGCCGGTTACCCACTGATCAACCTCACCATGGCGACATTGCTGATCGCGTTCGGCGTCGCAGTCGGTATCGAGTAGCACCGCCCATCAGGTACTGCAGTGCGGGTCGATCACCGCAGCTACTCGCCTCGGACCGCCGCGATGCAGTAGCGGTTGAGGCTGAAGAAGTACTCGTCCTCCGAGGCCCGGGTCTCCAGGTCGGCGAGCCACACGGCTGCGTCGTCGGCCGTGACGCCGCGCCGACCGGGCACGAACGCGGCGATCGTCTCCTTGATCGTCATGCTGAACGTGTCGGCGTGCAGCCGGGGGTTGAACAGCGGCACGACCCGCTGCTCGGTGACCTCGAACCCGCCGCGGCGCAGCAGGCCTGCGAGGCGCCGCGGCAGCCGGGAGTCGGCGAGGTGTTCCTCCCAGGCGTCGATGATCCGGTCGTGCAGGGCCCGGTCGGCGACGTTCCAGACCAGGGAGTCCCAGTCGGTGTCGAGCACGACCGCGCGCCCGCCCGGCCGCAGCACCCGGCGCAGCTCCGCGACGGCCGTCGGCATGTCGGCGACGTACTCGTAGACCTGGGTGCAGACGGCGACGTCGAAGCACTCGTCGTCGAAGGGCAGCGCGAGGGCGTCACCGGTGCCGACGGTCGTCCACGGCATCGACGCGCACCGCTCCCGGGCCAGCGCGTTCATCGCCTCGCTGGGGTCCATGCCGTGCACCGAGCCGGCCGGGCCGACGGCCTCGGCCATCGACGCCAGCAGGTAGCCGGGGCCGGACCCGATGTCGAGGACGCACTCGCCGCGCCGCAGCCGCAGCATGTCGAGCGTCTGCGCCCGTTGCGCGACGACGTCGCTGGTCGCGTAGCTGCGGTCGAGCCGCCTGGCCTCGTCGTCACCGAACTCGAGCATCGCCACACCTCGGAGGCTAGCCCCGGGGCTCCGGAACCGCGTTAGTGTCGGCCGCGCCCCGACGGACGGCGAAGGAGCCACGACGTGGACTACACCGAGTACCGCCGCCACGACGCCGTCGGGCTGGCCGCGCTGGTCGCCAAGGGCGAGGTCTCCGCGTCGGAGCTGCTGGAGACGGCGATCGCGCGGACCGAGGAGGTCGAGCCGCGGATCCGCGCCCTCGTGCGGCCGATGTACGAGATCGCCCGGGCCCGCGCCGCCGGGCCGTTGTCGGGGCCGTTCGCCGGGGTCCCGTTCCTGATCAAGGACCTGGGCCAGCACTACGCCGGCCTGCCGACGGGCGCCGGGTCACGTTCGTTGGCGTCGTACCCGCGGCCGGTGCACGCGACCGTCGTGCGGCGCTGGCTCGACGCAGGGCTCGTCCCGTTCGGGAAGACGAACACCCCGGAGTTCGGGGCGAAGGCGATCACCGAGCCGGACGCCAACGGTCCGAGCCGCAACCCGTGGGACACCGGGCGCACGCCGGGCGGCTCGTCGGGCGGGTCGGCGGCGGCGGTCGCGGCGGGCGTGGTGCCGGTCGCGGGGGCGTCCGACGGCGGGGGCTCGATCCGCATCCCCGCCGCGTGCTGCGGGTTGTTCGGGCTCAAGCCGGGTCGCGGCCTGCTTCCCGACGGGCCCGACGTCGCCGAGCGGCTCCATGGTGCGGCGGTGAACGGCGTCGTGTCGCGAACGGTGCGCGACACCGCGGCGATGCTGGACGTGCTCGCCGGCCCCGACCCGGGTGGTCCGTACCCGGCGGCGAGGCCGGCGGAGCCGTTCGCGGACCAGGCCCGTCGCGATCCGGGAGGACTGCGCATCGGCTTCTCGACGGCCTCACCGCTCGGCACACCCGTCGACCCGCAGGCCGTCGCAGCGGTGGAGGACGCGGCCGGGCTGCTGGAGGCGGCGGGCCACACGGTGGAGGCTGCGTCGAGCGGGGTCGACGAGCGACAGCTGGCCAAGGACTTCCTGACGATGTGGTTCGCCGCGGTCGCCGCGCAGGTGTCGGAGACCCGCGCGCTCACCGGGTGCGGGCCGGAGGCGTTCGAGCTGGATACGCAGGTCATGGCGGCGGTCGGCCGGGCGACGTCGGCACCGACGTACATCGCCGCGCACGGCCGTTGGAACGACCACACCCGCCGGCTCGCGGCCTTCCACGAGCGCTACGACCTGTTGCTGACGCCGACGCTGGCCCGTCCGCCGGTGCGGATCGGTGAGCTCGCGGCGCCGGAGGCGATCCAGCGGGCGAGCCGGGTGCTGCTGCGCGCGCACGCGGCGGGGCTGCTGGCGAGGACGAACGTGCTGGACACCTTGATCGACCAGAACCTGTCGCCGGTGCCGTACACGCAGCTCGCGAACATCACGGGCCGCCCGGCGATGTCGGTGCCGCTGTACCGGACGCCCGACGGGCTTCCGCTGGGGGTGCAGTTCGTGGGGCCGCTCGGCGGGGAGGGCCGGCTGCTGGCGCTGGCGACGCAGCTGGAGGCCGCCCGGCCCTGGGCCGACAGGGAGCCGCCCCTCTGACGGGAAGTGGGGTCTGCCCCCTCGGGAACGGGGGCGCACTCGATCGAAACCGGGGCCCGCGGACGGCAGAGTTCTCCTCAACGGAACGAACCCCCACCCCCACGGATAGAGGCCCCCAAATGTTCAAGTCCTCCTGCCACTCCGGTTCGAAGTACAACAACCACGACAAGAACTGGAACGACGACTACAGCCACGCGAGCAGCGGCTACGGCCACCACTGAGCCGTCCCGCGGAGAACGCCCCCGGACCACATCGGTCCGGGGGCGTTCTGCCGTGCAGGGGGTCAGGTCCGCGCGTGCACCGCCGCGGTCCCGATCGACAGGCCCTTGGTGAACAGCGTGACGTGGAACGTCGAGTTGAGCGCCGCGGCCGCCTCGGCGGTCCGCGTCTTCCCGGCCGCGATCTTCAGCCCACCGCTGTGGGTGATCGTGCCGGCGGCGGTCTTCGGGTCGACCGACCCGCCGGTGATCGGGAACCAGAACGTCGGGGCCTTACCACCCGCGCCGTAGACGGCCGTGACGGTGACCTTGTTCTTGGTGAGCACCGCGGCTGTCGACTTGTCGACGGTCAGCGACGTCGACCCGCCCTTCACCTTCACCGTCGGCGGTGAGGGCGGGTGCCAGTCGTGGCTCTGGTGGCCCGCGGGTGCGGGGGTGCCCGCGTTCGCCGGGGCGGCGAGCGCGAGGCCGCCGACCGCCAGGGCGAGCAGCAGCAGTGGAAGCCGGAACAGACGGACGAACCGCATGGATGTTCCTTCCGGTCGTGGGTCGCGCCGTTGCGGCCCTGCATCCGAGCCTGGGGGCGGCCGCGGAACTCGGCGAGTCGATCTCCACGCCGTTGAACAGGGCGTATGCGATCAGTCACGTGCGGTGCCGCACGGGCGCCACATCTCTGCCGACGATCGCCACGACCACGCGGCGTGATCCGTGCACACTGTGCGGGTGACCGACGCAGAGCCCTCCGCCGTCGCGGAGGCCGGGGCTCTCGAGCCCGTCGAACCGCCGCCGTCCGCACCCCGGCCGGCCATCGGGAACCCCGACCATCCGGCGGCGCACGGCGGCGGTCTCGCCGGCCTCGCGCTCGGTGCACTGGGGATCGTGTTCGGCGACATCGGCACCAGCCCGCTGTACGCGATGCAGACGGTCTTCTCGATCGACGGCGGCGCCGTCAAGCCGACGCCGTCGGACGTCTACGGGATCGTGTCGCTGATCTTCTGGTCGGTGACGATCGTCGTGACGATCAAGTACGTGTCGTTCATCCTGCGTGCCGACAACGACGGCGAGGGCGGCATCATGGCGCTCGCCGCGCTGGTCCGCGAGGTGACCAAGACGCATCCCCGGCGGGCGGCGCTGGCGCTGCTCCTCGGGGTCCTGGGGGCGTCGCTGTTCTACGGCGACTCGCTGATCACCCCGGCCATCTCGGTGCTGTCGGCCGTCGAGGGCCTGGAGGTCGCCGAGCCCGGGCTCGCGGACCTGGTGCTGCCCATCGGGATCGGCATCCTCGCGCTGCTGTTCGTGGCGCAGCGCTTCGGCACGCACCGCGTCGGACGGCTGTTCGGGCCGATCATGGTGCTGTGGTTCGTCGCCCTGGCCGTGCTGGGCGTGCCGCACGTCCTCACGCACCCGACGGTGCTGGGCGGGCTGTCGCCGACCTACATCGTCGGCTTCATCGTCGACCACCCGTTCACGGCGTTCATCGCGATGGGCGCGGTGGTCCTGTCGATCACCGGCGCCGAGGCGCTGTACGCCGACATGGGGCACTTCGGGAAGCGGCCCATCCGGGTGTCGTGGTTCGCGATCGTGTGGCCGGCGCTGATCCTGAACTACCTCGGCCAGGCGGCGCTGATCCTCGAGGACCCCACGGCGATCGACAACCCGTTCTACCTGCTCGCCCCCGGCTGGGCGCGCTGGCCGCTGGTCGTCCTCGCGACCTTCGCGACGGTCATCGCCTCCCAGGCCGTCATCTCCGGCGCGTTCTCGGTGTCGCGGCAGGCGGTGCGGCTGGGCTACCTGCCGACGCTCACGGTCAAGCACACGTCGACGCGGGAGAGCGGCCAGATCTACGTGCCCGCGGTGAACTGGCTGCTGTTCGCAGGGGTGCTGGTGCTGATGGTGACGTTCCAGTCGTCGGGCAAGCTGGCCACCGCATACGGCCTCGCCGTCACCGGCACCCTGATACTGACGACGACGCTCTTCCTCATGTACGCCGCCACCCACTGGCGCTGGCCGGTGTGGCAGCTCGTGCTCACCGGCGTCGTCTTCGGAGGGCTGGAGCTGCTCTACTTCGCCGCGAACGTCACCAAGATCCCCCACGGCGGCTGGCTGCCGTTGCTGATCGCGGCGATCGTCGTCACCGTGATGACGACGTGGCAGCGCGGCCGCCAGATCGTCACCGGCAGGCGGATCGACCTCGAGGGACCGCTGGACGACTTCGTGCAGAAGCTGCACGACGACCACGTCGCCCGCGTCCCCGGCATCGCCGTCTTCCCGCACCCCACCAACCAGACGGCGCCGCTGGCGTTGCGCGCCAACGTCGAGTTCAACAAGGTGTTGCACGAGCAGGTGATCATCGTATCGGTGCAGTCGCTGAACGTGCCGTACGTGCCGCTGAGCGAGCGGCTCACCGTCGACGACCTGGGCGACTCCGAGGACGGGATCGTGCACGTCACGGCGCGGTTCGGGTTCCAGGACGCGCCCGACATCCCGCAGCTGCTGCGCGACTGCCGGTCACTGGCCACGGAGCTGGACCTCGACGTCGACACCGCCTCGTACTTCCTGTCGCGGCTGACGATCGAGCGTGGCGGGTCGGGCGAGATGGCGTCGTGGCGGACGCGGCTGTTCATCGGGCTCTCGCACAACGCGGCGACCCCCGCGGCGTTCTTCAAGCTGCCCCTGGAGCGCACCGTCGTGATGGGCTCCCGCATCGAGATCTAGCCCTGTGAGCGACCCCTGATCAGGGCGGGGGCAGGGTGACCCCGAAGCCGGCGACGGACAGTCGCAGCAGCACCTGGCCCGGCGCCAGCAGGTCGGCGATCTTCGCCGCAGCCAGGACCTCCAGCTCGGCGAGCCGTGCTGTGTAGGCGTCCGGGCCGGCGAGTCGGGCGCGTTGCAGCTCGATCGCGTTGTGCCACACCTTCTGCCGTGACTCCCGCAGGAACCGTCGCGACGCCCGGCGGTTCAGGGGTGCGAGGATGCGGTCGAGCAGCCGGCGCGCCGATCGTGCGGCAAGCTCATCGTCCTCGGCCGCGACCCGTGCGGAGAGGATGCCGTCGATGCGCTCGTGATCGCGGCGGCGCAGGTCGAGCAGCGCCGGGTCGGCGAACCCCTCGTCGGGGATGACGGCGAGCAGGGCCTGCGGCAGGTCGTAGTTGACGTGCGCGTTCACCCCGAGCAGGACGTGGATCAGCGACGGCAGCGACTCCCGCGCCCCGAACGCCAGGCGCCACGGCCGCGGGGGCGCGTCGCCGGCGAGGTCGGCGTCGAGAGCTGCCAGGTAGAGGCCGGCGAAGGCGACGTCCCACTCGTCGACCCATCCCGGGTCCTCGAACACGCCGCAGTCGACGGCCTCGCCGACGGCGAGGGTCGTGCGCCGGTAGGTGCCGAGGAAGTCGCGTTGCGCGGCGCGGCCCGGCGGCATCGCGTCGAGCCGTTCCTGCATGGTCGCGGCGACGGCCGCGATCGCGCTGCTCACGCGGGCATCGTCCTCTCCGACGCCCGCCGGGGCCAGGTATCAGCGGTGGTCGGCCACCACCGCGTCGGCGCCCCACGGCGTCACCAGGTCGTCGCGGTCGCGGAAGCGCTCGGGCAGGTCGTCGACGATGTCCCAGGTCGCCGAGAGCCGCCCGAAGCCGACGAACACGCCGATCTGCACGCCCAGCTCGACGATCTCGGGTTCGGTGAAGTACGTGCGCAGGTCGTCGAAGACGGCCTCGTCGGCGGCGAGGTGGTCGGTGGCGAACAGGTCGGCGTAGCGCAGCGCGGCCTTCTCGGCATCGGTGAGGTCGGGCGCCTCCGCCGGCTTCTCCAGCGAGCACACGAGGCCTTCGGTGACGCCGTCGGCCGCGCCGGTCGCGGTGCGCAGGGCCATGCAGCTGCGGCACTGGTTGTGGAACGCGATGCGCAGCCGGACGAGCTCGACGAGCCGCGGCGACAGCGTCGAGCTCGCTGTGAGGGCGCTGCGGAACGCGAGGAATGCCTGCGCGACATCGGGTCGCTGGGCGAGGACCCGCAGCAGGCCGAGGCCCTGGGGGTCGTCGAGGGCGGGGCCGAGCGTTGCGCGCAGGGCGGGGTCGAAATCCTGGGGTGGGACGGCATGCAGGCGGGCCACGGGACCTCTCCTCGTCGAGGGACGCCACGAGTGTCAACGGCCATGGGCGGCGTAGTCAAGGTTCTAACGACGCGCGGCGGAGCGGGGGTTCTCCCCACCCGGCTCGGGGGACGGCACGATCGAGAGGAGGCCGCGGGATCGGCACGATTCTTCTCATGCGGGAGCCCCCCCGCCCCCATGAAGGAGACTCCCGATGACCCCCTACGGCAACGGCCCCGCCCACTACGGTCAGCAGCCCGGCCAGGGCTACCCGCCTCCGCCGCCGCGCCCGCCGGTGCCCGGCGCCCGCAGCTACGGCGAGGCTCCCGGCTACCACCCGCCGCAGGGCTACGCGCCGCCGCAGGCGCCGTCCCGCGCCGGTGACACCCACATCGCGCCCAGCCGTTCCGGGTCGGGCAGGTCGATCGCGACGATCGTCGTCGTCGTGCTCGCCGTGCTCGTCGTCGGTGGGGGCGCCGCGTACTGGGCACTGGGCGGCACGCTGCCCTTCGGCTCGGGTGGGGCGAAGCCGGCCGCGGTCTCGACGACGGAGGCGCCCGCCACGGGCACGGCCGACGCCGGCCCCGGCCCGCAGGACACCGCCTTCGCCGGTGGCGCCGCCAGCACGGCGCCGGCCTGCCCGTTCACGGCCGCACAGATCAGCTCGATCGTCGGCCAGCAGATGAAGGACGACGGCAGCTGCCTCTTCGGCGACGGCAAGGGCACCGCCCAGCTGAGCATCACGACGACCAGCGCCTCGACCGGCGAGATCATGCTCGACACCCTGCGCGAGCAGGCGAGCGGGCAGTACGACGCGGTGTCGGACCTGGCCGGCGGCAAGGGGTACGTCGCGACCAAGGAGCTCGGCGGCGAGGCGGTCGCGGTCACCGGCAAGGGCGGCTACACGATCACGATGAGCGGCTTCGAGCGGTTCTCGAAAACCGGCTACGCCCCGGTGCTGAACAAGATCACCGCCGCCCTTCCCGCCTGATCCGCACTCCCGACGGCCACGCGCCGGGCGGTCCCCCGACCGCCCGGCGCCTTCTTCGTCGCAAGTAGTTGCCTTGTATCAAGCAAAAATGCTGGAGTGAGGCGTGGCCACTACGGACGACGTCGCGACGGCCACCCGCCCCACCCCGCGCGACGACCGCTACAAGTGGGTCGCGCTCACCAACACCACCGTCGGCGTCCTCCTCGCGACCATCGACGCCTCGATCATGCTCATCGCGATGCCCGACATCTTCCGCGGCATCCAGCTCGACCCGCTGCTCCCCGAGAACAGCTTCTACCTGCTGTGGATGATCCTCGGCTACCTCGTGACCAGCAGCGTCCTCGTCGTCAGCGTCGGCCGCCTCGGCGACCTGTTCGGCCGCGTGAAGATGTACAACCTCGGCTTCGTCGTCTACACCTTCGCGTCCCTGATGCTGACGATCACCTGGATGACCGGGCACGCCGGCGCCATCTGGCTGCTGGTCTGGCGGATCGTGCAGGGCATCGGCGGGGCGTTCCTCGTCGGCAACTCCGGCGCGATCCTCACCGACGCCTTCCCCGCCCACCAGCGCGGCCTGGCCCTGGGCATCAACAACGTCGCCGGCATCAGCGGCACCTTCATCGGGCTCGTCCTCGGCGGGCTGCTCGCCCCGATCAACTGGCGGCTCGTCTTCCTGATCTCCGTGCCCTGCGGCATCTTCGGCGCCGTGTGGGCATACCGGCGGCTGCGCGACGTCGGCACCCGCTCCCACCAGCCCGTCGACTGGCTCGGCAACATCACCTTCGCCGTCGGGCTGGTCCTCGTGATGGTCGGCATCACCCACGGCATCCAGCCCTACGCGGGGCACACCATGGGCTGGACGAGCCCGCTCGTCCTCGGCTCGCTCGCCGGCGGGATCGTGCTTCTGCTGGCCTTCGCCGCCATCGAACGACGCGTGCGGTTCCCCATGTTCCGGCTGCCGCTGTTCCGGATCCGCGCGTTCACGTTCGGCACCCTGTCGACGTTCCTGTCCGCCCTCGGCCGCGGCGGCCTGATGTTCATGCTGATCATCTGGTTGCAGGGGATCTGGCTGCCGCTGCACGGCTACACGTTCGAGGAGACGCCGCTCTGGGCGGGCATCCACATGCTGCCGCTGACGGTCGGGTTCCTCGCCGCCGGACCCGTCTCCGGCTACCTGTCCGACCGTTTCGGCGCCCGCTGGTTCGCCACCGGCGGCATGCTCGCCGCCGCCCTCACGTTCCTGCTGCTCGAACTGCTCCCGATCGACTTCCCCTACTGGGCGTTCGCCGGGATCCTGCTGCTCAACGGGCTCGCCATGGGCTGCTTCGCCGCTCCCAACCGGGCCGCCGTGATGAACAGCCTGCCCGTCGGCGACCGCGGCGCCGGTGGCGGCATGAACTCCACCTTCCAGAACTCCGCCCAGGTCTTCTCCATCGGCATCTTCTTCTCGCTGATGATCGCCGGGCTGGCCGCCGCGCTCCCGCCGACGCTCGTGTCCGGCCTGGAGGCACACCACGTCCCGGCGGCCGCCGCGCAGGCCGTCGCGTCGAGTCCGCCCGTGTCGGTGCTGTTCGCCGCGTTCCTGGGCTACAACCCGATGCAGCACCTGCTCGGCGACGGTGTGCTCGCCCAGATGCCGCCCGCCGACGTCGCCGCGGTCACCGGCAACACCTTCTTCCCCGACCTGATCTCCGGGCCCTTCCAGGCCGGCCTGCACATCGCGTTCGGGTTCGCGATCGCCGCCTGCCTGATCGCCGCCGCGGCGAGCGTCTCCCGCGGCACCCGCTACGTCGACGGCGATCTCGCCGCCCGTTGAGCGACCTCCCGGGGGGTCGTGAGTGGCAATAGTCGCTATAACCACTGTTGCCACTCACAGGGAGGAGCTGCGGTGCCGGAGATCGTGCAGGCGATGGTGCTCACCGAGGCGCGGACGTTCGAGACCCGGGGTTTCCCCCGGCCCACGGTCGGCCCCGACGACGGGCTGCTGCGCGTCGAGCTCGCGGGCATCTGCCACACCGACGTCGACATCGTCACCGGCGGCTATCCGACGCCGTTGCCGCTGATCATGGGCCACGAGATCGTCGGCCGGATCGAGGAGGTCGGGACACGCGCGGCCCGGAAGTGGGGTGTGGCGGCCGGGGACCGCGTCGTCGTCGAGCCCATGGTCGCGTGCGGCGCCTGCCCCTACTGCACCGCCGGGGACAGCCGCTTCTGCGACAACGCCGACGGCTACGGCACCGTCACCTCCTCCGACGTCGTGCCGCACCTGTGGGGTGCCTACTCACCACTGATGCACCTCGCGCCGGGCGCCGTCGTTCACAAGGTCCCCGACGGCATGAGCGCCGAGGTGGGGATGCTGTGCACCGTCGCGATCGCCAACGCCGTGCAGTGGACGCTCGCGCGGGGCGGGGTCGTCCAGGGTCACGACGTGGTCGTGCAGGGGGTCGGGCCGATCGGGCTGTGCTGCGTCGCCGCCGCCCGGGCCGCAGGCGCCCGGACCGTGATCGCCACCGGGCTGCCACGCGACGTCCTCGGCCGCGAGCTGGCGCCGCAGTTCGGCGCGGACGTCGTCGTCACCGCCGGGGAGCGCGACGTCGTCGAGGTCGTCCGGGACGCGACGGGCGGCCGGCTCGCCGACGTCGTCGTCGACACCACGGGCAGCCCCGAGGCGCTGCGCACCTCGCTCGACCTCGTCCGGAGGACCGGGACAGTGGTCAGCGGCGGCGTCACCGGCAAGGACGTGCTGACGCCGCTGCCGATGGACGTCGTGACGCTCAAGGAGATCCGGCTCCAGGGCGTGTTCAGCTTCGACAGCGCCTCGGTGCGCCGGGCGATGGCGCTGGCGGCGACGGACCGGTTCCCCTTCGAGAAGCTGGTGACGCACCGCTTCGACCTGCACGACGCGGAGGCGGCCATCGCGGCGGTGTCGAACCACGACCTGACGGACCGCCTGAAGGTCGTGCTCGTCCCCTGACCCGGCTAGGTGCCGCGCAGCAGGTCGCCGAAGGTGCGGACCGGAACCTGGCCATCGGCCGGCGGCGGGCTCGGGGTCAGGGCCGGGACGAGCACGACACTGCGACCGGGCAGCACGGCGACACGCCGCTGCTGGTCGCGGACGAGGTCGGAGCCGGCGTCGGCGAACACCGGGACCCAGCGCACCCGCCCGCCGGTACCGGTGACGACGAGGTCCTCGCCGGCCGCGTCGTCGCGCCGCACCCGCTCGACCCCGCCCAGCTGCCGGGCGAGGACCTGGGCTGCGCGCTCGTGGAACACGGCCGCGCGGAACGTCGCGACGAACCGTCCGCCGTCGCGCAGCAGCGCCTCGCGCTGCGTCTCGGCGTAGGAGCGGAACTCGTTCTCGCTGGTGGTGAGGATCGTGTCGGCGACGGTCGCCTCGGCGGAGCCGAGCAGGTGGTCACGGACGAGCCCGCCGATGGTCACGTGCGTCGGCACGACGACGTCGCCCACCGGTTCCGACAGCACCCCGGCGGCCAGGTCGGCGAGCTTGCGCTCCAGCCGGAACCGCAGCTCGACGATCGAGGTCGCGTCGTCGTCGCCGTCGTCCTCCATGCCGGTCGGCGCGGCCGCCGCGGCCTTCGCACCGGCGGCGGCCAGCTCGATGCTGACCCCGCCCGCCGACACCTGCTCCACCCGGCCGAGCAGTGCGCGCACCTGCGCGGGGCGGACCGTCATGACCAGGACGGCGACGATCGCGAACACGAACAGGGTGAGCAACTGCGCGACCGTGAGCAGCCCGACGAGGTAGAGCACGAACAGCGCCACGAGCACGACGAGGACGGCGACGCGGCCGCGCCGCAACCGCTGGTCAGGGGTCACGTCTGGCTGGTCGGCCCCGGGCGGCCGACCGTTACCGCGCTACTTCGCGGCGCTGCCCGTCTGCCACTGCGCCCAGGACAGCTCCCAGTCGCCGTAGGTGTCGCCCAGCGGCAGCGCGGGGCCGCCGGAGTTGGTGATCTCGACGACGTCGCCGATGCCGAAGTGGTCGAAGAACCACTGGGCGTTGGCGGGGCTCAGGTTGACGCAGCCGTGGGAGACGTTGGCCCCGCCCTGCGAGCCCACCGACCAGGGCGCGGAGTGCACGAACTCGCCGTCGTCGGAGATGCGCAGGTCGAGGTCGACCTGCTCCTTGTAGTAGCCGGGCTGGCCCTGGCAGACGCCGTAGGTGCAGGAGTCCATGGTGATCGTGGGCTGCTTGTCGGAGATGACGTGCGGGCCGGTGTGGGAGGGGAAGCCGGGCGAGCCGAGGCTGATCGGCATCGTGTCGACGAGCGCGCCGTTGTGGAAGATCTGCATCTGCTCGGCCTTGCCGTCGGCCTTGGCGACCCACGAGTCGTGGACGTGGATCGTCTCGCTGCGGGAGGTCTGGCCGTAGGTGCCGTTGCCGAGGTCGACGCCGAAGAGGTCGGCCTTGAGGGTGATCGTGCTGCCGGCCTGCCAGTAGACCTTGGGCCGGTAGTGGACCTCGGTGTCGGACAGCCAGTACCAGCTGCCCTCCTGCGGAGGGTCGGAGGTGACGGTCAGGGCCTTCTCGGCGGTGGCGTGGTCCTTGACGGCGTGGTCGAAGCGGACGACGAGGGGCTGCCCGACGCCGACGGTGGTCTGCGCGGGCGGCGGGATGAACGACGGGTACGCGGTCTGCGCCGGCTTCAGGGTGCTGACGGTGCGGTCGTCGTGGTGCTTGCTGCCGTCGGGGCCGACGGTGTCGACGCCCAGGGTGTAGGTGCTGCCGTAGCCGAGGTCGCCGGTGGAGGCCCATCCGGTGCCGGTCCGCGCCAGGTCGCCGGCGACGGGCTTGCCGCTGGCCTTGTCGGTCATCGCGACGGCGGTGATGGTCCCGCCGGTGACGGTGAGGTGCAGCGGGTCGCCCGGGTTGAAGGGCCCGTCGTCGGCGTTGGTGGCCAGGACCGGCGCGGCCGGTGCGGGCGGTGCCACGACGCCGCCGCTGATGCCGGAGGAGAGCGCCTCGGCCTGCCTCGGCGACACGATGACCAACGCGGACAACACGATGCACGCGAGCACCGCCACGCCCAGCGACAGTGTCAGCCCGGTCCGGACCCGGCCCGTCGGAGCTCTCACGACAGTCCCCACCCAACCCCTCCAGCCTCCGTACCGAAGGCCCCCGGGGTACAGACTGCCACCGTCGGGTGAGGGCCCGCTCGTGAGGCGGATCCCTTGCAGCACAACAGGAATCAAACACGCGAACCTCTCGGAACGGGTTGTCGTGACAATCTGGGACCGAGCGGGACGAACAGGAGCGGATCATGACGGTGACGACGCGGGTGGCCGCGTTCTGCGAGCGGTTCGGCACCACCGTGCCGGTACTGGAGGCCCCGATGGCGGGGGCGTGCCCGCCCGAGCTGGCGGCGGCCGTCGCGAACGCGGGCGGGATGGGCGCGAACGGTGTCGTCCTCGACGGGCCGGCGAAGATCGCCGACTGGGTGACCCGGTTCCGCGCGATGTCGGACGGCGCGTTGCAGCTCAACATCTGGCTGCCCGACGAGCCCGTCGACGACCCCGACCGGGTCGCGGCGGCGACGGCGTTCCTGGAGACGTTCGGCTCTCCCGGTGCCGACGCCGAGGGCCCCGATTTCGACGCGCAGTGCGAGGCGATGCTCGAGGCGGCACCGACCGTCGTCTCGTCGATCATGGGCCTGTTCCCGCCGGAGTACGTCACGCGGCTGCACGAGCGCGGCATCGCGTGGTTCGCGTGCGCCACCACGCTCGACGACGCGCTCGCCGCGCAGGAGGCGGGTGCCGACGCGGTCGTCGCGCAGGGCATGGAGGCGGGCGGGCACCGCGGCACGTTCGACCCGGCCACCGCGGAGGCGACGACGGTCGGCCTGATGGCGCTGGTTCCCCGGTTCGCCGACGCGCTCGACGTGCCGGTGGTGGCGGCGGGTGGGATCGCCGACGGCCGGGGTGTCGCGGCAGCGCTGGCGCTGGGGGCGAGCGCGGTGCAGGTCGGGACGACGCTGCTGCGTTCGCCGGAGGCAGGCGTCGACGCCGAGTGGGCGAAATCCCTCGACGGCCTCGCCCCGGAGCGCACCACCCCGACCCGCGCCTACTCCGGACGCCTCGGCCGGGCGATCGCGACGCCGTTCGTGCAGGCCTGGGCGGCTGACGACGGCCCCCGCCCGGCGCCCTACCCGCAGCAACGCCGGCTCGTCGGCCGGTTCCGTCGCGGCGGCGCGGAGGGCGTCGACCGCGTGAACATGTGGGCCGGACAGTCGGCCGCCCTGGCCCGCGCCGAGCCGGCGGGCGAGATCGTCACCGGCATGTGGGACGAGGCGCGCGCCCTCCTCAGGTGACCACCGGTCACGGGCCGGAGGACCTGGAACGACTGGGCGTGCGTATGGATCAGGTCTTCCAGGACGACCTGCACCGTGGAGTCGCCCGGGACGTTGCGCCTGCCCATCTGCTCGGACTGGGCGAGGAAGTCACGGACATCGGCGACCTGGTCGTCGGTCGGTGAGATGCCACGCCACCAGCGACAGCCACTTCCGGCCCGTCGTCGGCCCTGCCAGGGCGTGCATGGCGGGATCGTACGGCCGGAGCGGGCCCCGGAGATTGATCCGAAGGTCCCTCGACCGGCGGTCGGCTCACGGCCCCGCGAGCAGCTCGTCCCCCTGCGCCACAGCCGCCGACAGCCCGCGGTCGAAGCCGATCGAGAGCATGAGCTCAGGTCGGCGTCGGCGGCGAACCGCACGTCCCAGCTGCCCGAGCGCGGGCCGTCGGGGGTCTCGCAGTCGTAGGTGACCCGGCCGCCGGCGGCGAGGTCGTGCTCGCGGACGACGGCGGTGACGCCGGGCGGGAACCACCAGCGTTCGAGCTTGCGAGGATCGGTCCAGAGCTGCCAGACACGGTCGGCGGGGCGTCTGCCAGGGCCCCGGCGCCCCCGACGAGAACACCACCGACGGGTTCACCCGCGGCGGCTGGCTCGTCCCGTTCCTCGACGACCGGTTCCTCGAGATCGTCACGGCCTGGACGTGCGAGGCCGAGGCGTTCCTGTTCGGGCGCCGCCCCTACGAGGCGTTCGCGCGCGACTGGCCGAAGGCCGCCGACCCGGACGACCCCGTCGCGAGCAGGCTCAACGGCCTGCCCAGGTACGTCGCGACGACGACGCTGCGGGAGGCGGACCGGGCGCCTGTCCGGCGACGTCGCGGCGCGGGTGGCGGAGCTGAAGGCACGGCCGGGCGGGGAGCTGCAGGTACACGGCAGCGCCCGGCTCGGAGCGTGGCTGCTCGCGCAGGGCCTGGTCGACGAGCTGCGACTGATGGTCGCGCCGGTCGTCGTGGGCGAGGAGAGGCGGTTCTTCCGGCCCGGCCACAACCTGCTGCGCTGCGCCCGACCAGTCAGGAGGCGACGGTCGGTGTGTAGCGTCAACCTCGCAGGCCGCGAGGAGCCTGACCTGAAGGTCAGTCACGCTCACCGCGCATGGTGAGGACGACCCGCAGGACGTGATCGACGGCCGCCGCGAACAGCGTGCCGCGCAGCTCGTCGCGGACGGCGAGGGTGTGCGAGGCGAACTGCAGCATCGCGTCGTCGCCGAGTCGCCGGACGACGAGCGCGGCGATCTCCTCGAGATCGAGGCCCGGGTTGTCGAGACGCACGAGCGCGAACGCGACGATCAACTCCTCGTCGGTCACCGCCACCTCCACAGCGCCCATCATCCCGGATCCCGGGCCTCCCCCGACAGGGTCCGCGCCTCGATCGCACCCAGGACGGCGACCATGTCGTCGGCCCCGCGCCCGGCCGCGACCGTCTCGGCGAACAGCGCGCGGGCGACGTCGACGAGCGGGGACGCGACACCCGCGCCCCGGGCGGCGTCCACGATCAGCCGGGCGTTGTACGCGACGTCGGCCGCCGCGGCCTGCGCGGTGACGTCACCGGCGACGAGCTTCGCGGCCTTGACGCGGGAGACGTCGCTGGCCATCGGGCCGGCGTCGAGCACCGCGCGGACGACGTCCAGATCCAGCCCGTGCCGCTGCGCGAAGTGGAACGCCTCGGCGAGCCCGGTGACCATCGTGACCAGATAGAGGTTGACCGCGAGCTTGGTCAGCAGTGCGCCCGGGACGGCGCCGCACGGCACGGCCTCGCGACACATCGGCGCGAGCAGCGGGCGCACGGCGGCGACGGCGTCGTCGGTACCGGCGAGCATCGCGACGAGCGCGCCCTGCTCGGCGGGGACGCGCGACCCGGACACCGGTGCCTCGACGTAGCGCCCGCCCACGGCGTGGACGTCGACGGCGAGGCCGCGGCTGAACTCCGGCGCGGTCGTTCCCATGTGCACGACGGTGCGGTCGCGGACGAGCCCGGCGAACGCAGGGGTGCCGCGGCGCAGGACGGCGTCGATCGCGCCGGCGTTCGCGAGCATCAGCAGGACGACGTCGGCACGGGCGAAGACCTCGGCCGAGTCGGTCGCGACGTCGGCACCCGCGTCCCGCAGCGGTTCGCACGCCGACGGCGTCCGGTTCCAGACGACGAGCGGGGTCCCGGCGCGGACGAGGCGCAGCGCCATCGGCGTGCCCATGAGCCCGAGACCGAGGAATCCGAGGGGCCTCACGCCGGGATCGCGATCTCGTAGGTGAGCTCGCCGGCCTCGAACGACGCGAGCCGGACCGGCCCGAGACGTTGGGTGCGCAGCAGGCCGATGGCGGCGCGGTTGTCGTCGCGGACCGTGGCGCGGACCGCCCAGCCGGCGCGCGCCGGGGCGCCGAGGGCGTGGTGGAGTAGGCCCGTGGCGACGCCGCGACGCTGGACGTCGTCGGCGACGAGCAGGGCGAGGTCGGTGGCGCGCGGGCGCAGCGGGTCGTCCACGAGGTTGACCAGCCCGACGGGACGGTCCTCGATCCGGGCGACGACGGCCTCACCGGCCAGGAGCCAGCGCCGGTACCGGGTCAGGACGGCCTCGGGGGTGAGCCGGTGGGCGGCGGCGAAGCGGTCCGACAGCGACCGCACCGAGCAGGCCCGGACGGGCGTCTCGACGTCCCCGTCGCTCGCGGGACCGCTTCCCGTCACGAGCCGTTCCATGACAGTCGTCATAGTGGACTGTTCTACGCGCCTCCCGGACATCAGGCATCATGACGCTTGTCATAGCCGACACAGTCCGGAGGACGGATGGACAGCACCGCGCGCCACCTGTGGACCCGCTTCGAACCGGTCCACGACGTCACCTACTTCGCCCCCGAGGCCCTCGCCGCCGCCGACGCGATCGGCATGCGCGGCTTCTGGATGGGCTACGTGGCGCTGCGCGCCGCCCCGCTCGGCGCGGTCGGCCCGGCCGTCGCGACGGCCGCCTTCCACGGCTTCCACCCGAGCAGGCTCGAACGCGCCCTCCCGTCGGCATGGGAGGTCGCCGACCCGGCACGCGCCCTTGCGGCCCGGCTCGACGGCGTCGACGCTGCGCTGCGCGCCGTCTGGGGCGCCGACGTCGTCGCGTCCCCGCAGGTCGGCGAAGCCGCCGACCTCGCCTGGGCCGCCGCCACGACCGCCGACACCGCGGGCCGTGTCCTTGCGGCCGCCAACCAGGCGCTCCCCCGCCCCGACGCCCCGCACCTCGCGCTCTGGCAGGCCACGACGACGTTGCGCGAGCACCGCGGCGACGGGCACATCGCCGTCCTGGTCTCCCGCGGCATCTCCCCGCTGGCGTCGCACCTGATCAAGGTTGCCGCCGACGAGTCCGACCCCACCGCGCTGCAGCTGGGCCGCCGCTTCAGCGACGACGCCTGGCAGGCGGATCTCGAGGAGCTGCGCGTCGCGGGCGTCGTCGGCGGCGACGGGAGGCTCACCGACGCCGGCCGGACGCTGCACGACGACGTCGAGGCCGCCACCGACGCCGCCGCGGAGGGGCCCTGGGAGGCGCTGGGCCCCGATGCGACGGCCCGGTTGGCCGAGCTGCTCACGCCGCTGGCCGCCGCGGTCGTGCGCAGCGGGATGATCCCCGAGCCGAACCCGGTGGGGATCGTCGGACTCGCCTGAGACGGACGTCTAGCCTGCCGCGAGGAGCAGGTCGAGCTCCGCCTGCACGGCGTCGAGGGCCGACTCGTCGCGCCGCGCCCGGCTGATGACGAGCGCCCCCTCGACCGCGCTGATCACCATGAGCGCCAGGCGATCCGCGCGGTCGTCCGCGATCCCGCCGCGGCGCAGGGCGTGGGCGAGCGGGTCGAGCCAGAGGGCGAAGGCGTCGCGCGCGGCCGTGGCGACGACCTCGCCGTCCCATGCCGCGTCGGCGACGCCGGCGACGATCGGGCAGCCGCCGTCGAAGTCGGTGAGCGCCAGGACCTCGCGGAACCGGTCGACGACTCCGCGGACGACGTCGCCGGGCGCGGGCGGCGGCTCGACGTCGAGGCTCGCGCGCAGCGGGCGGGCGGCGCGTTCGGCCATCCACGCCATCGCCTCGGCGACCAGCTCTTGCTTGCCGCCGGGGAAGTAGTGCTGGAGCGACCCGCGCGGGGCCTGCGCATGGGCGACGATCTCACGCATCCCGGTGGCGCCGACGCCGCGTTCGCGGAACAGCAGGGCGGCGCTGCGCACGATGCGCTCGCGGGGACTCCGGTCGACCATGACGACCGTCATGATATGTCGTCGCGCCGCAGGCCGCCCCGCCCCGCCGAGTTCGACACCAGGCTGCCGCAGACCATGATCGAACCAGCCTGACGTCGAACGCGGCGGGGGTCGGGCGGCTCCCGCGCGGGCGACGATCTCCGCGATCCGGCGCTCTCGGGTGGCCGGGCGTCTGGCCCGGGCGAGGTGTTCGAGCGCGGCGCGGCGGGCGGAGTGCGACCAGCCGTCGAACACTGCCGACGCCGACGCCGCGTCGAGGGCGGCGCGCAGGTCGTCGGGCACGACGCCACGCTGCGCGTCGATCAGCAGCGACCACATGCCGGTCCGCTTGGCGTCGTCGACCGCCGCCTGCCCGCGCGGCGTCATCAACCCCTGGGCGACGAGAGACGCGACGATCTCGTGGTTGACCAGGCTCCACGCGCTCGTGGTCGTGCGGGGTGTGAACCGCAGGATCCAGGACTCGTCGTCACGACGCCGGGCGAGCGAGTCGATCCAGCCTGCGGCCAGCGCTTCCTCGATCGACTCGCGGTGGCTGACGCGCGGTGTCGTCGCCCCGCCGCGGCCGAGGACGAGCCAGGCCTCGTCGACGGAGTCGCCGTGCGCGGCGAGCCATGCCCGCCAGGCGCCGCGGTCCGCGGCCTCGACCGTGTTCACGAGTGCAGCGCCGCGAAGTGCGGGTTCGTCATGACCCCGAGGACGTTGCCGAACGGGTCGACGACCGAGGCCGTCACGAACCCGGAGTCGCCGCGCGGCGTGATCGGCTCGTACTCGGTCGCGCCGAGCTCCAGGAGCCGGGCGACGGTGGCCTCCAGGTCGTCGACGTGCCAGAACACGACCGCCCCGCCCGGCGTGCCGGTGCTGCCGGGCGGGGCCCAGCGGCGGTCGACGAAGCCCAGCTCGTCCTCGTCGTCGCCGATGCGGAACTCGATGTAGGCGGGCGGCTGCGGCGCCGGCGGGAAGGCGAAGTAGGGCTCGATGCCGAGCACCTGCGTGTACCAGTCGCGAGCGGCGGCGAGATCGTCGGCGTAGAAGCTGACCGTGGTGAGTCCTCGAAGCATGGAGACACCATGCCGAGGTGAAGTGCTCACCGAATGAGCACTTTTCCGGGCAGAATCCGCAGCCATGCGCGCCGACCGCCTCGTGGCCACCCTCCTGCTCATGCAGGCGCGGGGCCGGGTGACCGCCGCGCAGGTCGCCGAGGAACTGGAGGTCTCGGTGGCCACGGCTCGTCGTGACCTGGAGGCGTTGTCGTCGGCGGGGGTGCCGGTGTGCCCGCAGCCGGGCCGGGGTGGGGGCTGGTCGCTGGTCGGCGGCGCCCGCACCGACCTCACCGGGCTCACCGCCGGGGAGGCGACAGCGCTGTTCGCGCTGGCCGGGCCGGGTGCCGCGGTCGCTCCGGCCGCACGCTCGGCGTTGCGCAAACTGGTCGCCGCACTGCCCGACACCTTCCGCGCCGACGCCGAGGCCGCCGCCGAGTCGGTCGTCGTCGACCCGGCACGCTGGGGTCGCGACGACCGTCACCGCCCGGCGATGGTCGACACGCTGCAGGACGCCGTCGTGCGCCGTCGCCGCGCCCGGCTGACCTACGAGGACGCAAGACGACGCAGGTCGGAGCGGCTCGTCGACCCGTGGGGGCTCGTCGACAAGGACGGCGACTGGTACCTCCTCTGCGGGACCGACAGGGGACGCCGGACGTTCCGCGTCGACCGGGTCGTCGCCGTCGAGGTCACCGGCGAGCCCGCCGAACGGCCCGGCGACCTCGATCTCTCCCGCGAGTGGGAGGAGGTCGTCGGCGAGATGGAACGTCGGAGGTCCCTGGTCGAGGCGATCGTGCTGATCCCGGAGCGGCACGCGCACGTGCTGCGCCACCAGTTCGGCCGGCACTGCGCGACGCTCGGCGTCGAGGACGACGGCCGCGTCCGCCTCAGGGTCGCGGCGCCGATGGCACTCTCGATCGCCGAGAACCTGGCGGGCTGGGGCGCGGGCGTCGAGGTGCTCGGGCCCGGCTCGGTGAAGGCCGAGCTGGCCCGGATCGGCGCGGAGCTGGCCGCCGCGTACGGGCCTGATCCGAATCGGGCCGGAGGGCCTCGGAAACCGGCATTCCCGGTGACGGCGGCGCCTGACCACATCACCGGCGCGGATCCAGGCAGTACGTCTAGGACACGATCCGCCCACCCTGCACGACCATGACCCGGGCCGCGTCGTCGGACAACGCCGTGACGTCGGCCAGCGGATCCCGGCGCAGGACGAGCACGTCGGCGACCTTCCCGGGCGCGAGGGTGCCGACCTCGTCGTCGATCCGCAGCAGCCGCGCGATGTTCACGGTGATCGACTGCAGCGCTGCACGCGGCGTCATGCCGACGAGCTCGACGTAGGTCGCGGGCTCGACCGCACAGCTGCCCTGCACGAAGTGGGTGAGCCCGGCGTCGCCGCCCGCGACGATCGGGACGCCCGCGGCCGTCGCCTTGGCGATGCTCGCGACGTGGTGCTCGTGGGTGCGTCTGTGCTGGTCGACGATGACCTGCGGGATGCCCATCTGCAGCCCCTGCTCGGCGAACGCCCGGTACATCGACAGCGTCGGGGAGATCGTCAGGCCGTGCTCGACGACCGCCTCCAGCGCGTCGTCGGCGAGGAAGAGCGCGTGCTCGATGCTGGCGACGCCGGCGCGGGCGGCGGTGCGCACCGAGTCCTCGGACTCGGCGTGGGCGACGACGGGCACGCCCTGGCGGACGGCCTCGTCGACGAGCGCGTGGAACTCGACGTCGGTGAGGCCGCTGCGCTCGGCGGGGCACAGCGGGTTGAACCCGGTGCCGCTGACCCCGACCTTGATCCAGTCGACGCCGTCCTTGAGCTGGGTGCGGACGACGGCCGCGGCCTCGTACGGGCCGACGACCTGCACGGCCAGGCTGTGCGGGTAGGGCGCGTGCTCGAACAGGTGGGAGGGCTGGAAGTCGCCGAGGCCGCCGGGTGCGGAGACGATGCGCCCCGCCGCGAGGACCCGCGGGCCGGGGACGTCGCCGCGGCGGATCGCGTCGCGGACCTCGACGCCGATGTTGGCGCGGCTGCCGACGTCGCGGACGGTCGTGAATCCCTTGCCCAGCAGTACCCCGGCGTTGTGGACGGCGTCGACGGTCGCCTGCGGGACGGACTTGCGCAGCTCGATGTCGTACGGGTCGGCGACGTCGCGGTAGATGAGGTGGCAGTGCGCGTCCATGAGACCGGGCATCGCGAACGCTCCGCCGAGGTCGACGACGTCGTCGCCGGGGCGGGTCGGGATGTCGGTTCCGAACGACTCGATGCGGCCGTCGGCGATCGCGAGAGAGCCGGTGACGGGCGTCAGATCGTCGCCGGTGAGGAACGTGCCGTTGACCAGAACCGTGCGTTGCATGCAGTTCCCTCCTCATGGATCGGGCGACCGGCCCATCCTCTGCCATCGCGAGAGATTTGTATACAAGTGCCGCGCCGATCGGCCCTTGTCCGGTCGGGGCCTCATGACCAGACTCGACGGTGTGGGCTCGGGGGAGCCGTTCGTCGGGCGGACGGAGGAACTCGCCACGCTGTTCGGTGAGCTCAACCGGGCGCGCGGGGGTGACCCGTCCGTCGTCGTCGTGTCCGGAGCCGCCGGGATCGGGAAGACGACCCTGTTGCGCCGGCTCGCCACGTCCGGCCCGGTCACCGCGGTCCTGCGCGCGACGGGTGCGCCCGAGGAGGTCGCCCTGCCGTTCGGGATCGTCGGCCAGCTCGTCGCCGACATCCCCGCCGACGCCCGCGGCCCTCTCCTCACGACGGCCCCGCCCGCGACCGCCGATCCGCTCGCTGTCGGCGCCCAGCTGCTCGCGGCGCTCGGCGAGCTCGAGGCGGGCGATCCCGTCCTGCTCGTCGTCGACGACACCCAGTGGATCGACGACGCGTCCGCCCGCGCGCTGGCGTTCACCGTGCGCCGGCTGCGCCGCGACCACGTGCTGGTCGTGCTCGGGGTGCGCGACCCGGACCCGGGTCCGGCCTGGTGGGAACGCGGCGCCGTCGGCGCACGGCCGCCCCGACGGGTCGCGCTCGCCGGGCTCGACGCCGACGACCTCGTCGAGCTGGGCCGCACCCTCGACCGGGAGCTGACCCCGGCCGCGGCGGACCGGCTGCGCGAGCACACCGACGGCCATCCCCTGCACGCGGCGGCGCTGCTGCGCGAACTGCCCGCCGACGTCCTGCTCGACACCTCCACCGCGCTGCCCGCACCCCGGTCGTTCGCGACGTTGGTGCTGGTCAGGGTGGCCGCGCTTGCCCCGGCGACGCGTGAGCTCGTCCTCACCGCCGCAGTGCTCGGCGACCACTGCCCGCTCGGCGACGCCGTCACCGCGTCGGGTGTGGACGATCCGGTGGCCGCGCTCGACGAAGCCGTCCGTGCGGGGTTGCTCGTCGAGTCCGGGCGCGACATCGCCTTCCCCCACCAGCTCGTGCGCGCGGCCGTGTACGGCGACCTGCCCCCGGCGCGGCGGCACGCCCTGCACCGGGCCGCGGCGGAGCTCGTCGACGGGAGGGCGGCGACCGCGCACCGGGTCGCTGCAGCCGTCGGTGTCGACCCGGACCTCGCGGCCGAGCTGGAGGCACAGGCCCGCGACGACGCCGCCGCCCGCCGGTGGCGCGCCGCCGCCGACCACCTCCTGTCGGCCGCCGACCTCAGCCCCGACCCGGCGGCGCGGGCGGCCCGGCTCGTCGGGGGTGTCGACGCGATGCTCGCGGGTGGTGACCTCGGCCGCGCCCTGCGCAGCGAACCCGACGTCCGGGCGCTGCCGCCGAGTGCCGCGCGCAGCCGCGTCGTCGGCAGGCTGGAGGCGATGACGGGCCGCTTCCACGCCGCCCGCGTCTCTCTCGCCACCGCCCTCGACGCCGCGGGCGACGACGACACCCGCCGCGCCGCCGCCGCCGCGCACCTGTCGTTGCTGTCGTTGATCGAGGGCGACACGGACGCGGCCGCCGAGCTCGCCGGCCGGGCACTGACCTGGGGACCCGCGGCCGAGGACGAACCGACGGCCCGGTTCGTCCGCACCGTCGCGCTGTTCGCGAACGGCGACCACGCCGGCGCCGACGCCGCGCTCGCCCGCAACGGCGGGAGCGTGGAGGCGGCGGCGCTGCGCGGCGTGGTGGCGCTCTGGCGGGAGGACGCGGGCGCGGCCGCCGAGACGCTGGCCGCGATCGTCCGCGACGACGCCACCGGCATGTCGATGCAGGCCCGCGTGCTCGCCCTCGCCCACCTCTCCGAGGCCACCTACCGGATCGGTGACTGGGACGGCTCGGCCGCGCACGGCACCCTCGCCCTGTCACTGGCCCGCGACGCCGGTGTCCTCCTCGGTGCGGGCATCACCAACGCCCTGACCAGCTACGTCGCCTCCGGCCGCGGCGACTGGGACGTCGCGCAGACCCGCGTCGACACCGCGCTGGGTGCGACCCGGCTGCTGCCGTGGTGGGGCGGGTACGCCTACTCGTCGACGGCGGCCGCGATCCTCGCCCAGGCCCGCGGCGACCCCGCGGGCATGCACACGGCGCTCGCCCCTCGGGTCGCCGACGCCGCCGTGCACGGCCCGGTCGACCGGGTCGGGGTCCTGCCGTGGCGGGCGCTGCTCGTCGAGGCCCTGATCGGGACCGGTGAGCACGACGCCGCCATCGCGGAGCTCGACGCCCTCGCACTGCGCGTCGCCGGCCGTCCGGGGTGGACGGCCGTCGAGGTCGCGCGACTGCGCGCCGAGCTGACCGACCGCCGATCCGACTACGAGCAGGCCGTCGACGTCGCCGGGCAGGCCCGCGCCGAGCTCCCCCGTGCCCGGCTGGAGACCGCGTTCGGACGACACCTCATCACCGCGGGCGAGCGTCGCCCCGGCGTCGACCTGCTGCGCACCGCCCACGAACGGCTCACCCGCCTCGGCGCCGCCCCCTTCGCCGCGCGCAGTGACGACGAGCTGCGCGCTGCCGGCCTGCATCCCCCCGCCGCAGGCGGACCGCTCTCGCTGACGCCGCAGGAGCTGGCCGTCGCCCGGCTCGTCGCGCAGGGCCGGACCAACCGCGAGGTCGGCGCGACCTTGTTCGTCACGGGCCGCACCGTCGCGTTCCACCTGTCCAACATCTACGCGAAGCTCGGCATCTCCTCCCGCCGCGAGCTGACCTCACACCTCCAAGGCCTGTGACCTCGGAGCTGCACTGGAAGGTTCGCTGGAAGGTCCTGACAGCCCACTGCCCACCCTCCCGGGCCGATGCTCGACGGCGCACGCCACCTCGGGCCGGCCACGGCCCGGAGGAGGGAGGGGCCATGCGGATCCAGATGGACCTCTTCCGGAGCGGGGACGGCCGCATCGAAGGGACCGTCCGTGCCCCCGATGGTGGCGGCGGCCCGTTCACCGGAGTGCTCGACCTGCTCCGTGTGCTCGAGGCGATCGACCTGCCGGCGCTCGACGACGACCCGGCAGCCACGCGTGACCGGGGGAACGACGATGGCTGATCTGCGCGACGCCGGTACCCGACCCGTCGTCTCGGCCGAGGCCGCCAAGTACGCCAGGCTCTCCGGGGTCCTGGCCGTGGTGTTCGCGGTGCTGATGTCGCTCGCGCTGATCCTGGTGAACCGGTCCCCCGGGTTCGCCGCCAGCGACCAGTCCTACGACGCCTTCTACGCGCCGGGCGGCAAGACGGTGCTGATCACCGTCGGCCTCTACCTCATCCCGTTCGCGGGCATCGCGTTCCTCTGGCACATGATCACGGTGCGACTGCTGGTCCGCGAGCTCGCCCCGGACGTGCCGAAGATGCCGATGTCGTTACAGGTCCTCGCCGGTGGGCTGTTCGTCGCGCTGCTGTGGGTCGGCACCGCGGCGGCCGGGGCCGTGGCACTCGTCGTCGACATCGGGACCGGTCCGGTGCCGGGCCCCGACGTCGGCCGGGCGCTCTCGGGCATCGGGTACGCGGTCGTCTTCGTGTACGCGGTCCGCGCCGCCGGCATGTACGTCATGACCACGACGACGCTGCTCATGAAGGCCGCGCTGCTGCCGCGCTGGCTCGGGCTGCTCAGCTACGTCCTCGCACTGGCGATGTTGATCGCCACCACCTTCAACCCTGCCGTCCTGCTGGTGCTGCCCGGGTGGGCCGTGCTCGTCGGCGTCATCGTCCTCGTCCGCGCCGGACGTCCCGGCGCCCGCGCGATTCCGGAGGCTGCCTCATGACCACCACCCCGATCGGGATCCGCGACGCGAGCGAGATCCCCGGACCACCGGCCAAGCCGATCATCGGCAACGCCCTCGACATCCCCGGCGACCGGATGATCCAGGCGCTGATGGACCTCACCCGCACCTACGGGCCGATCATGCGGTTGACCACGCCGGTCGGCGACCGGTACGTCGTCTCGAGCCTGGAGATGGTCGACGACCTGTGCGACGACTCGCGGTACGACAAGCTCGTCGGGACGGCGCAGAAGGAGCTGCGCAAGATGCGCCCGAGCGACGGCCTCTTCACCGCCGACACCGACGACCCGATGTGGCAGCGGGCGCACAACATCCTGCTGCCCAACTTCAGCATGCAGGCGATGCAGGGCTACCTGCCGATGATGATCGACATCGCACTGCAGCTCATGCAGAAGTGGGAGCGGCTCAACCCGGGCGAGGACGTCGACGTCACCGGCGACATGACACGCCTGACGCTCGACACCATCGCGTTGTGCGGGTTCGGGTACCGCTTCAACTCGTTCTACCGCAACACCCAGCACCCGTTCGTCGGCGCGATGATGCGCACGCTGACCGAGACCCAGAAGCGGGCCCGGCTGGTGCCGGGGCTGATCCGGTTCCGCCGCAGAGCGCAGCACCAGCTCGTGGAGGACAACGCCTACATGGAGCGGGAGGTCCAGAACATCCTCGACGAGCGGCGCCGCTCCGGGAACGCCGACGAGCACCAGGACCTGCTGAGCTGCATGCTCACCGGCGTCGACAAGAAGACCGGCCTGACGCTGCCCGACGAGAACATCGTCGGCCAGTGCCTGACGTTCCTCGTCGCCGGCCACGAGACCACGAGCGGGCTGCTGTCGTTCACGATCGCCTACCTGCTCAAGAACCGGGACGTCGTCGTGAAGGCGCAGGCCGAGGTCGACCGGGTCCTGGGGACCGACCCGGGCGTCATGCCGAGCTTTCAGCAGGTCCAGGGCCTCACCTACGTCACCCAGATCCTCAACGAGATCCTGCGGCTCTGGCCCACCGCGCCGGCGTTCACCCGCTACCCCTACGAGGACGTGGTCCTCGGCGGATACCGCATCCCCAAGGGCTCGTCGCTGACCGCACTGACGCCGATGTTGCACCGCATCCCCGAGATCTGGGGCCCTGACGCGGAGGAGTTCAACCCCGACCACTTCCGTGCCGAGTTCCGCGCGACGTTGCCGCCCAACGCGTTCAAGCCGTTCGGGTCGGGGCAGCGGGCGTGCATCGGACGGCAGTTCGCGATGCAGGAAGCCGTGCTCGTGCTCGGCATGCTGCTGCAGCGCTTCGACTTCATCGACGAGCACAACTACCAGCTGAAGATCAAGGAGGCGTTGACGCTCAAGCCCGACGGGCTGTTCATCCGGCTGCGGCCGCGCCCCGACCGGACCACCGGCACGGTCGTCGTCGCGCCACGGGCCGCGCAGGCACCGGCGGCGAAGCCGACGCTGCGCCTCGCGCCCGTCGGCGACCGCCACGGCACTCCGCTCACCGTCCTGTTCGGGTCGAACCTCGGCACCGCCGAGGGCATCGCGACCCGCATCGCCCAGGACGGTGCCGACCGCGGGTTCGCCGTCACCCTCGGCGCGCTCGACGACCACGTCGCCGACCTGCCGAAGGAGGGCGCGCTCGTCGTCGTGTGCGCGTCGTACAACGGGCTGCCGCCCGACAACGCCGAGAAGTTCTGCACCTGGATCCGCGACGCGGCGACCCCGGCCGACGCGGCCGCCGGAGCGGCGTTCGCCGTGTTCGGCTGCGGCAACATGGACTGGGCGTCGACCTACCAGGCGATCCCCACCATGCTCGACGAACAGCTCGCGGCCCACGGCGGCCGACGCGTCGTCGACCGCGGCGAGGGCGACGCCCGCTCGGACTTCGACGGCCAGTACGAGGCCTGGTACGCGACGATGTGGCCCGCCATGACCGAGGCGCTCGGCCTCGGTGCGGACGCGGTCGGCGCCGGCACGAAGGGTGCCCGGCTCACGCTGACGATGACCAACCGGCAGACCACCAACCCGGTCGTCGTCTCCTACCGGGCGCGGCCCTCGACCGTCCTGGTCAACCGTGAGCTCAACGCCGACGGCGCCGACCGCTCGACCCGCCACGTCGAGATCGCGCTCGCGCCCGGCACCGAGTACGCCACCGGCGACCACCTGGGTGTGCTGCCGCGCAACAACGTCGACCTCATCCGCCGGGTCATCGCCAAGTTCAAGCTCGACGCAGGCACCTATCTGACGATCACACCCAACGGCGGGTCGTGGACCCACCTGCCACTCGACGAGCCCGCACCCCTGCTCGGGGTGCTGGGCAGCTGCGTCGAGCTGCAGGACGTCGCCGGGCGCTCCGACATCACGACGCTCGCGTCCGTCGCGACCGACCCGGCCGAACGCGACGCGCTGACGGCCCTCACCACACTCGACGACGAAGGTCGCGCCCGCTACCGCAAGACCATCGCCGAGCCGCGGGTCACGGTGCTCGACCTGCTCGACGCCTACCCCAGCTGCAACCTGGAGTTCGCGCAGTTCCTCGACATGCTGCCGCCGCTGCGGCCGCGCTACTACTCGATCTCGTCGGCACCGACGGAGAACGGGGCCTGCCACATCACCGTCGGCGTGCTCGACGCCCCCGCCCGCGGCCGCGACGGCCGGTTCGCCGGGGTGTGCTCGACCCACCTGCGCGGCAGCGAGGTCGACGGGACGGTGTTCACGTTCGTCCGCAAGCCGACGATCCCGTTCACGCCGCCGGAGAACCCGCACATCCCGATGATCATGGTCGGGGCCGGGACGGGCATGGCACCGTTCCGCGGGTTCCTCCAGGAACGGGCCGCGCTCAAGCGGCGCGGGGTGCCCATCGCGGAGTCCCTGCTGTTCTTCGGGTGCCGCACGCCCGACCAGGACTTCCTCTACGCCGACGAGCTGCGCGCCTTCGAACGCGACGGCGTCGTGAAGCTGTGCACGGCGTTCTCCCGGGTCGCCGACAACCGCCGCTACGTGCAGCAGGCGATCGTCGACGAGGCCGACGAGGTGCGCAGGCTGCTCGACCAGGACGCGCACGTCTACGTCTGCGGCAACGCCAACACGATGGCCCCGGCCGTCCGGGCCGCGTTCATGGAGGTGCACGGAGGCTCCGCCGACAGCGCCGACGGGGAGACCTGGCTCGCCGGGATGCGCGCCGAGCACCGCTACCTGGAGGACATCTGGGGCGAGTCGGCGGTCGGCTGAGCCGGGCGGGCCGAGCTGCCGGGAGGGCGGCGCAGGCCCGCCCCACACTCCGGCCGCAACCTCATGGCTGTCCGGGCACGGCGACACGACCGTGAGGTTGCGCCCGGTTGTACGGGACGCGTCAGGAGCCCAGCAGGTCGTCGCGCAGCACCCGCTTGAGGACCTTGCCCGAGACGTTCTTGGGCAGCTCGTCGCGCACGTGCACCGTCTTGGGCAGCTTGTAACCGGCGAGATGGTGCCGTGTGCGCTGGACGATCTCGGCGGTGTCGGCCGACTCTCCGTCGCGGAACGTCACGAAGGCGGTGACGGCCTCGCCCCACCTGTCGTCGGGGATCCCGAGGACGGCGGCCTCGGACAGCTCGGGGTTGGCCGCGAGCAGGGCCATCTCGACCTCCAGCGAGAAGACGTTCTCACCACCGGACTTGATCATGTCCTTCTTGCGGTCGACGAAGTACAGGAAGCCGTCGGAGTCGGCGCGGGCGAGGTCGCCGGTGTGCAGCCAGCCACCGCGCAGCACCTCCTTGTTGACGTCGTCGCGCTTGTAGTAGCCGCGGAAGACGTTGGGGCCCTTGACGAGGATCTCCCCGACCTCGCCGGGGGCGACGGGCTGGTCGTCGTCGTCCGCGATCCGGACGTCGAGGTACCACATCGGCCGCCCGAGGGTGTTCTCCCGATCCGCCATCTCGCCGACGAACTCGGTCACCGACACCATGGGCGAGGCCTCGGTCAGGCCGTAGACGAACCAGAGGTGTTCGAGCTCCAACTTGTGCATGACCGACGCCGGGAACGCCCGGTTGTACTTCGCCGCGGCGGTGAGCACCGAACGCAGCGAGCTGAGGTCGTGTGTGTGCAGGTCGGGGTAGTCGAGCAGCATCTGCATCGGGGTCACGAGGATGCAGGCCTGGGTGACGCGGTGCTCCGCGATCAGCCGGCACGCCTCGGCGGGCTCGAACTGCCGCATGACGACGACCGGCAGCGCGCGGGCGAAGAACCCGTTGACGACCATGTGCAGGCCACTGACGTGGTTGGTCGGCATCGACAGCAGGGCGACGTCGCCGGGCCGCGGCGGGGCGTAGGTCAGGTAGGAGATGGTGTCCCAGCAGATGTTGCCGTGTGTGAGCACCGCCCCCTTGGGCAGGCCGGTCGTGCCCGAGGTGTACATGATCAGCGCCTCGTCGTCGCTGTTCACCTCGATGTCGGGGTTCGTGGTGTCGGCGGCGGTGTGGAGGTCGTCGTAGGCGAGGGCGCCGGGCAGGGTCGGCGGACCGTCGTAGACGACGAGGGTGATGCCGGCGAGCTCGTCGAGCACGGCGGCGACGGCGTCCTGGAACATGGCCTCGACGAACAGCACCTTCGCGTCGCCGTCGGTGACGATGAAACTGATCTCCTTCGGCGCCAACCGCCAGTTGATCGTGCCGAACACGGCGCCGATCCGCCCGGACGCGTGACACAGCTCGAGGTACTCGATCGAGTTGCGACCCAGGATCGCGACGTGCTCGCCGAACCCGACGTCGAGGCCCAGCAACAGGTTCGCGGCCCGGTTGACGCGCTCGTCGTACTCCCGGTAGGTCCACCTGCGACCGTCGTAGACGATCGCGGTCCGGTAGGGGTGCAGTTCGGCGGCGCGGCGCACCGCCGCCGACATCGTCAGTCCGTCCATGCCCTGCGGCCTCCCACTTCGTCGGGGGATCAGTGCTTGCGGGTCGCGCGGTCCTCGATCGCGAGGTTGTAGCGGGCCCGTCCTTCGAGACGGGCCCGGCACTCAGGGGTGGCATAGATCGAGTCGTGGGCCAGCAGCCCGCGGACGACGCGGTTCAGACCGGCGACGTCGTCGGGGCCGTCGACGCGGTCGGCCGCCCACACGCGAACGCTCTCGTAGTCGGCGCGGGAACGGGACAGCCCGGTGAGCAGGATGTCGGCGAGGACCGCGGCGTCGGCGCCGTCGTCGAGGTGGGGCCTGTGGTCCAACGGGTCGAGCGCGACGAGGGCGTCGACGTGCGGGCCGGGGCGGGCGTCGGGGTCGGCGAGGAGGTCGGCGAGCAGGGGGACGGTCACCGGCGAGAGCGTCGCGACGGCGAACGCGACCGCGCCGGGCCGGTCCGCACGGTGCGCGAGCTCCTCGACCCAGAACACCATCTCGCGCGGTCCCCCAGCGAGGGCCAGGGAGACGCGGTCAGCCGTCACCGGCGAGCCCACGGATCACCACCTGCGCGTAGAGGCGCCCGATCTCGCGCGCGGTGAGGGCGCCCGGGTGGTACCAGTGGTAGGTCCAGGCGCTCATCCCGATGATGCCGAAAGCGACGATCTTCGCCGAGTCGATCGCCCGGAACTCGCCGCGTTCGATGCCGCGTTCGATCATCCGGACCACGCGGCGTTCGAACTCGCTGCGCTTGACCTTGACGGCCTCGAACCGCTCGTCGGTGAGGAAGCGGTGCTGCTCGTAGAAGATGCGTTGCTGCTGCTGGTAGGCCTCGACGCCGACGACGATCTCCTCGATGACCTCGGCCAGGACGTCGCGGACGGGCCGGTCGGCGGTGGAGATGGAGTCGAGGACGTCGAGCTGGTGGTCGATGAAGGTGTCGTGGATGACCAGGAGGACAGCGTCCTTGCTGTCGAAGTGATGATAAAAGGATCCCTTGGTCACGCCGGCCGCGTCGACGATCTCCTGCACCGACGTGGCCTCGTAGCCCTGCTTGTCGAACAGCGCGACCGCGGCGGCGACGATCCCGTCGCGCGAGCTGCGCCGCGTCTCAGGAGTCCGCGACACGATCGTCCCCCGACCGCCTGCGCACCACCGACTCCTGCCCCGTCGACCCCCGCGCGACGCCGACCAGTCCGCGAGCCGCCGGGTCCCCGCCGACGGTGTCGCCGACGTGCGGGCCCGCCGCCGTGACCCCGCCGTCGACATTGATCGACTCTCCCGTCACGAACGACGAGTCCGCACCCGCCAGGAACGACACCACCGACGCGACATGCGCCGGCTCCCCCACCTCCGGCCACGGCTGGACGGTGCCGATCAAACGGTCGAGCAGCTTCTCCCCGCCGCCGAGGATCGGGGTGCGGATGAACCCGGGCGAGACGCTGTTGACCCGGATCCGCCACGGCGCCAGCTCGACCGCGACCGCCCGGGTGAAGTTGATGACGGCCGCCTTCGCCGCCGAGTACGCCTGCGGCCCGGCCCCACCGCTGATCCCCGCGAGCGACCCGGTGTTGACGATGCTGCCACCGTTCCCGTCGGCCTTCATGACGCGCGCGGCGTGCTTCGTCCCGAGGAACACGCCCCGGCTGATCACACCGAACGTGTACTCCCAGTCCTCCAGCTCGACCTCGGTGATCGGGCCGAACGCCCCGCCGACGCCCGCGTTGTTGACCACGACGTCCAGCCGGCCGAAGTGCTCCCGGGTCGCGGCGATCGCAGCGGCGACCTGGTCCTCGTCGGACACGTCGGTGCGCATGAACGCCACGTGCTCGCCGAACCCGGCCTCGGTCAGCTCGCCGACCGTCGTGACGCCGTTCGCCTCGTTGAAGTCGGCGACGACGACGCCCAGGCCGTCGACGAGCAACCGTTCGACGACGGCGCGCCCGATCCCGCTGGCGCCGCCCGTCACGAGAGCCGCCCTCACACCGCCTCCGCAACGTTCCGGTAGTAGTCCTGCAGCCCGATCTCGTTGCGCCCGTAAACGATCTCGGGCAGCGCCCCGGAGCTGACGGTGCGCTGGATGTTGGCCATCGTCGCGAAGTCCTCGCCGTAGACGGTCGCCTTGGTCAGCTCCCAGTTGCGCTGCCAGTGCGTGCGGGCCTTGTCGGTCTGCGGCGCGTGCTCCGTCGTCAGCCACAGGCCGACCTGGCAGGAGCCGGGGTCGCCGGGCGTCGGGGTGAACCGCCAGACCTCGAGATGGTCGAGCTGCCACACGAACACCGTGTTCGGGAACAGCACGTAGACGAGGGTGCAGTGCGGGAACAGGGACCGCTGCGACTCGGGGCCCGCGACCATCTCGGGGAAGGTGCTGCGGACGACCGTCAGCCGCTGGTGCAGGGGGTAGCTGCGGTAGGCCGAGACGTTGGAGATGAATGCCGAGCCCAGCGTCTTCTTGTGCAGGAACGCCAGGTGGAACAGCTCCTGGAACGTGTTGACGCCGAACTTCCAGTTGAAGGGGAACGTCGTCGTCTCGCCCGCGTAGAGGTGCTGCGCGTGCGGGGCGAACCCGGCCAGCTCGGCGTCGAGGTCGGGGCCGAGATGGGCGGCGACGTCGAGGTCCGCGCCCGCGGTCAGCCTCGCCCAGATCAGCCCGTGCCGCTCCTCGGTGGGGAACGCGACGAGGCTGGTGTCGGCGTCGCCGAGCCCCGCGAAGCCCACCCGGTCGACGGTGCTGCGGCAGCGACCCTGCCGGTCGTAGGTCCAGGCGTGGTACTCGCAGGAGAACACCCGCCGGTTGCCCTGCGGCTCCTGGCAGACGATGTTGCCGCGGTGCCTGCAGGCGTTCAGGAAGACGCGGACGGCGCCGTCGTCACCCCGCACCACCAGTAGTGGGAGGCCCGCGATCTCGTCGGCGACGAAGTCACCCGGACCCGGGACGGCCGCGCCGGGGGCGACGACGATCGGCTGCTGCGTGAACAGTGCCCGCTCGGCCTCGGCGCGCTCGGGTCCGACGATGTCGGCGGTGCGGACGCGGCCCACGTCGGGGGCCATCGCCGTCGTGCCGCGGGCGAGGAGGTCGGCGATCTCGTCGATGAGGGCCAGCTCCGACGTGCGGTCCACCGGGCACCTTCCTGTCTCGGGAGGCTCGTCGCGTACCGTGCGGTATGCCGTTGAGGGGTGTTCACCTTTTGTAGCAACGTATGCCATGGGCCACAAGTGGAGCAGCCGCCGTACCGTGCGGTACGGGCTTCCACCTGAGGGGCCGACGACATAGCGTCGGAACCGATGACCACCGACGCCCCCGTACGCGCCGCCGCGCCGTGGCGGACCGTCGCCCTCGGCGCCTGCGCGCTGGCGACGGCGATGGGCATCGGTCGCTTCGTGTACACCCCGATCCTGCCGCTGATGGAAGAGCAGGCCGGGCTCAGCGCGCCGACGGCCGCCGCGCTGGCGACCGCCAACTACGTCGGCTACCTCGTCGGCGCGATCATCGGGACGGTCGCGCCCGCCGCGATGCGCTCGCGTGCGGTCTACCGGCTGTCGCTGCTGCTGCTCGTCGCCTCGGTCGCGCTGATGCCCGTCAGCACGAACGTGGGGGTCTGGGTCCTGTTGCGCGGCATCGCGGGCGTGGCGAGTGCGGTCGTGTTCGTCGCCGTCTTCACGACGATCGTCGTGAGGCTGCGGGGGCACGCCGCCCATCTCGTGGGCTGGACGATGGGCGGCGTCGGCGTGGGGATCGCGCTGTCCGGACTGCTCGTCGCACTGCTGCGGACGGTCGCCGACTGGACCGTGGCGTGGTGGGCCTCGGCGGCACTCGCCGCGCTGCTCACGGCGGCGGCGTGGCTGGTGCCGGTGGGCGCCGACCCCGCACCCGCACCGGCTCCGGCGGGGACCGCCCGGCCGCGGACCCGCCCCTGGTTCGTGGCGCTGTTCGTCAGCTACTCGCTCGAAGGCGTCGGTTACATCATCGCCGGCACGTTCCTCGTCGCCGCGGTGCAGCAGAACACCTCCGGCGGGGTCGGCGCATGGACGTGGATCGTCGTCGGGCTGGCGGCGCTGCCGTCGTGTGCGCTGTGGACCTCGTTGATCCGCCGCTGGTCACGACCCACGTTGCTGCTCGCCGCGCTGCTGGTCCAGACGGTCGGGGTCGCGCTGCCGGCCCTGTTCGGCGGTACCGGCCCGGCGGTCGTCGCGGCCGTCCTGTTCGGGGCGACGTTCCTGGCCGTCGCGACGATCTCGCTGCCCATCGGCACGCAGCTCGGCATCGGCCGCGCGGTCGCGGTGCTGACCGTCGGCTACAGCGTCGGCCAGATCCTCGGGCCGGTCCTCGCGGCTCCGCTGCTCGACGGCGGCTACCGGCCGGCGCTGCTGCTGGGCGCGATCGTCGTCGCGGCTGCCGCGGTCGCGGCGGCGGCGCTGCGGTTCCGGTTCCCGCACCACCTCTGATGGCCAGGCTCGGCTCCGGTAGCGGCCGGCGGGTCAGCACTCCCAACCTCGGAGCCTGCGGGCTCTGGGGTCAGACCGTGCGCCCACTGGTCGTGAGGGGATCGAGACTGCTGATGGGCTGACGTGCCCCTGTGCCGGCCGGGACGCTCACACCGAGGGGCCCCGGCCCGCCCAGGTCCACGCGTAGGCGGGGTCCTCGGCGGCGAGCCCGCCCTCGCCGAGCGCGAGCGGCCGGAAGGTGTCGACCATGACCGCGAGCTCGTCGAAGAACTCCGCCCCGAGCGACCGTTCGATCGCGGACGGCTGCGGCCCGTGGCTGTGCCCGCCCGGGTGCAGCGACACCGAGCCCTGCGCGATCCCGGATCCCTTGCGCGCCTCGTAGTTGCCGCCGCAGTAGAACATGACCTCGTCGGAGGCGACGTTGGAGTGGTAGTACGGCACGGGCACCGACAGCGGGTGGTAGTCGACCTTGCGGGGCACGAAGTTGCAGATCACGAACCCGTCGCCCTCGAACACCTGGTGCACCGGCGGCGGCTGGTGCACGCGGCCGGTGATCGGCTCGAAGTCGGCGACGTCGAACGTGTAGGGGTAGAGGCAGCCGTCCCAGCCGACGACGTCGAAGGGGTGCGTCGCGAACACGTACCGGGTGCCGGTGATGCCCTGCGTGCCCCGGTGCCGGACCAGCACCTCGACGTCCGATCCCTCCACGAGCAGCGGCTCTGACGCGCTGTGGAGGTCACGCTCGCAGAAGGGCGCGTGTTCGAGGAACTGTCCGTAGCGCGACAGATACCGCTTGGGCGGCGCGATGTGCGACGACGCCTCGATCGCGTAGAGCCGCAACGGTTCCGAGCCGTCGGGGATCCAGCGGTGCGTCGTCGACCGCGGGATGACGACGTAGTGCCCGGCGGAGGCGCGCAGCGACCCGAACACGGTCTCGATCGTCGCCGCGCCGGACTCGACGTAGACGCACTCGTCGCCGACGGCGTCGCGGTAGAGCGGCGACGGCTGCCCGGCGACGACGTAGGAGATGCGGACGTCGGCGTTACCGAGCACGAGCCGGCGCCCGGTGACGGCGTCGACGGCCTTCCAGTCGTCACCGCCGAGGGCGTGCAGCTGCAGGTGCCGCGGCAGCAGCGGCCGGTTCTCGGTCAGCGTCTGGTCGTGGGGGTCCCACGGTGTGGCGTCGACGATCGCCGAGGGGACGCCGCGGTGGTAGAGCAGCGAGGAGTCCGACGAGAAACCCTCCTCCCCCATGAGCTCCTCGTAGTGGAGGTCGCCGTCGCTGCTGCGGTGCTGGGTGTGCCGCTTGAGCGGGACGTGGCCGGTGCGCCGGTAGTACGCCATGGTGGGTCCTCCTCCCGGGCCGGACCCCATGATGGCCCCGTCGGCGCGGTTCAGCCGAGCTGTACGACCATGTCGACCTCGACGGCGAACCCGAGCGGCAGGTTCTGGACGCCGATGGCGGTGCGGCGTGCGCGCCGCGACGCTCGTGAGCAGGGGCTGTCAGCCGAGTTGCGGGAGGATCTCCGTGGCGACGCGGTCGAAGAGGCGGCGGCCCTCGTCGGCGGTGCCGCGGATGCCGGGGACGATCACCTCGTCGACGCCGGCGTCGCTCCACTGCCCGATGGTGTCGACGATCTGTGCGACCGACCCGGAGACGACCGCGCTGCCCGCGCCGGTGCCCTCGCCGTCGATCTCCAGCATCGCCTGCGTGGAGCGGCGGATCTCCCGCGGGTCGCGGCCGATCCGCTCGCAGTGCTCGTCGAGCACCCGGGACTTGTGCGCGAACAGCTCGGGCGTCGACCAGCAGTTCCACTCGTCGGCGTAGCGGGCGACGACGCCGAGCATCCGCTTCTCGCCGCTCGCCCCGATGAGGATGGGTGTGCGGGCGGCGCCGGGGCGCGTCACGATCGGCGCGCCCGTCACTGTGTAGTGCTCTCCGGCGACGGTCGTGGAATCCGAGCGCAACAGCCCGGTGAGGACCTGCAGTCCTTCTTCGAACCGGTCGATCCGGTCGCGGACCGGGCCGAGCGGCAGGCCGTAGGCGGCGTGCTCGTTGAGCTGCCAGCCCGCGCCGACGCCGAGGACGAGCCGTCCGGACGCGATGCCGTCGACGGTCGCGGCGATGTTGGCCAGCACTGCGGGGTGCCGGAAGGTGATCGACGCGACGAGGCTGCCGAGGCGTACCCGCGGCACAGCGGCGGCAATGCCGGCGAGCATGCCGAAGCACTCGAGGTTGCCGCGGTCGGACACCTTCTCCGTGCCGGTGTTGGCCATGAAGTGGTCGGCCAGCCACACCGAGTCGAACCCGGCGGCCTCCGCCTCCCCGGCCACCGCGAGCACCTCGTGCGGTGCCCACGTCGTGCCCAGCCACGCACCGATTGCCGGCTTCGTCACGCGCGCTCCTCCGTCGATCTCCGGTCCTTGGGACCATCCTGCGACGGAGTGCGGCGCGTGGCTTGCGCAGGGGTGCAGAGTCGGGCCGACGTCACTCGACGGTCTGGTACGCCCCGATGTCGGGCTTCTCCGTCGGCCGCGCGGCGCCCGCGATGTCGGCAGGCGGAGCGCCCTCCGGCGAGCCCGCCGCGGTTCCCGGCGTCCCCGGCTTGAGGTGGAGGTCGCCGGCCTGCTGGTCGACGAAGTCGGGCACGCCGGTCACGTTGTCGGTGCCGATGCCCTGGGCGGCGAACAGGTTGTGGTCGGCGGTGAACGCCGTGTCGGAGCGGCCCTTGACGTCCTGCTCGTTGCCCGCGAACAGGTTGTTGCGCAGGATGTTCGTGCCGCTGAGCTTGGTGTTGCCAACGACCAGGCCGGCGGTCTCGTTGCCGACGATCGTGTTGTTGAGGATCCGCACGTCGGAGAAGGTTCCGTCGGACTCGGTGAAGAATCCGATGCCGCCGCCGTTGTTGCCGGTCACGACGTTGTTGACGATGTCGATGTCGGCCAGGCGCCGGGTGTCGGAGTAGTCCTCGACGCCGAGCATGATCCCGGTCTTGCCGGGGCCGCTGGCGCCGGAGACCTTGTTGTCGGACACCACGATGTCGTGCGCGGAGTCGATGTAGATGTTGGGGCCGCGGTTGTCGGTGGCGGTGTTGCCGTGGATGCGGCCGTTGCGGGCCTCGTACTTCGCGTCGATGCCCTCCTCGCCGTTGCCCGTCACCGTGCAGCCGACGATCTCGAAGCCGTCGACGTTGTCCATGCTGATGGCCTCCATCTCGGCGTCGGTGCCGAGGGAGTTGTTGCCGTGGACGTTCGCGTACTGGACAGTGATCTTCGAGCCGTTGAGGAAGACGACGCCGCCGTGGCGGGAGTCGGCCACCTCGACCTTGTCGAGCACGATGTTCGAGGTGTCCTCGGCGTAGATGCCGAAGCGGTTGGCCTTCTGCACCGACAGGCCCGCGATGCGGATGAAGGAGCGGTCGGACAGGTCGATACGGCCCTTGTCGCTGCCGTCGCCGTCGTTGACCTGGACGGCACCGCCCGGCGCGGCCTCGTAGGTGATCCACTGGCCGTCGGTGCCGCTGGTGGGGACGCGGAAGCCCGCGTAGGAGCCGGGCTGAATCAGCACGGTGTCGCCGGGCTCGGCCTGCGCAGCGGCGGCGGCGATGGTGCGGAACTGCTTGGACCCGTCGGCGGCGACGTCGAGGGTCTTGCCGGTGCCCGCGGGCGCGGGGCCGACGCCGGAGGGCACCGCGACGGGCGAGCTGCCGGGGGGCTGCGGGGACGACGACGGTGTGAGCACCCACCACAGGATGCCCGCGACGAGGACGACGACGAGCGCGATCGCGCCGGGCACGAGCCGGCGCGGGCGGCGCGGCGGCGGGGAGGCGGCGATCTGTGTGGTCTGCGTCGAGCCGGGAGGCGGGGTGCCCGGGGCGGGCATGGCCTGGGTGGCCTGCGGCGGCGCGATCGCCTGCGTGGCATCGGGGCCCTGCGCAGGAGGGACTGCTGCCGGCGGGACGGCGGGGATCGGCTGGGTGTCGTCGACCTGTCGCCGCGGCGTCGGTGTCGGGGACGTCATCCGCGGGCCCTCGTCGTCATGGCGCTCAGTCTTCCGGTCGTTCGGTTAACCGACGGCAAAAAGCCGTGCTCGGTGCGGCCGAACGGCCCCCGCCAGGCGTCCAACGTGCGGCTGGGGTGGGCTCCGTGTGAGGCGACGGCGGCCACCGGTCGACCGATCCGGACGAATGCCTCATACGCTTGCGGCGTGAACCCGGCTGCGCCCGCCCGGCGCGCACTCCTGGCCCTGCCGATCGTCGCGCTCGCGCTGGTCCTCGCGGGGTGCAGCGGCTCGTCGACCACCGACTGCGGCCTGGACGGCTGCACCATCGCCTTCCCGCGCAGCGGCGAGGCCGCCGTGTCGGTGCTGGGGATCGAGGCGAAGCTCGTCGGGGTGCAGAACGACGTCGCCGACATCGAGGTCGCCGGGCAGCGGGTGCGCGTCCCGGTGGGTGCGGAGACCCGGGCCGCGGGCTTCACGGTCGGCGTCGAGCGGCTGACGTCGTCAGAGGTCGTGGTCCGCGTCCGGCCCTGACCCCGGGCCGGCGATCCGGGGTCAGCGACCCGTCCAGCGGGGCCCGCGCTTCTCCAGGAAGGCCGCGATGCCCTCGGCCTTGTCCTCCGACCCGTCGATGACGACGCCGGCGACGGCCGTTGCACGCCAACCCTTCTCGTCGGCTTCGCCCACCACGGCGTCGACAGCGCGCAGCGTCGCGCGGACCGCGACGGGCGAGTTGGCGCACACCTGCTGGGCCAGGGCGAGCGCCGCCGCCTCGGCCTCGCCGTCGTCGACGAGTTCGGAGACCAGGCCGAGGTCGTGGGCGCGCTGCGCGGGCAGCGGCTGCCCCGTCAGCAGCATCTGTTTGGCGACGGTGAGCGGCAGCGGCCGGTGCGTGCGGAACAGCGCACCGCAGTTGGCGACGAGCCCGCGCGCCACCTCGGGCAGCGCGAACCGGGCAGACCGGCCGGCGACGACCACGTCGCAGGCCAGCACGATCTCGAAGCCGCCGCCGTAGGCCGCGCCCTCGACGGCGGCGACCAGCGGTGTGGACCGGACCCGCCGGACGACGCCGTAGTTGCCGCCGCGGGGCGTCGGCCCCCCGGCGCCGGCCGCCAGGTCCGTTCCGGCGCAGAACATTCCGGGCCCACCGGAGAGCACGCCGCACCACAGGTCGGGATCGTCCTCGAGATCGTCGAGTGCCGCGGACAGGGCGGCGGTCATCGCGGCGTCGACGGCGTTGCGCTTCGCGGGCCGCTCCATCCGGATCAGCAGGACGTGCCCGCGGCGTTCGGTCGTCACACGGTGCTCGGTCGTCACCCCGCCACCCTGACAGACTCTCCGTGACCGGTGGGTCGCCGACGCCACCCGAGTGGCGGCTACCCGTGTGGACGGTCGGGCCGAAACTCTGTCCACACTGTCCGGAACGTGATCGTCCGTGCTCGGCCGCCCGCGGTCCGACCTCCTTGCGGACCCGACCGAGCCTGGAGACGCCCATGCGTCCGACGAAGACCGCCGCGCTGGTCGTGGCCTGCGCGTTCGCCGCGCTGACGGCGTGCACCGCCGCAGGCGAAGGCCCCTCGACGCTGCCCCCGAACACGGCCGTCCCCACGTTGCCGCAGCCGGCCGGGTACTCCGCCGCGGTCAAGGACCGGATCACGGCTGCGATGAGGGCCAACGTCATCCCGGGCGCGATCGTGAAGATCTCCTCGCCGACGCAGGGCGACTGGTCGGGCACCTTCGGCACCGGCACCATCGGCCGCGAGGACCCGATGGCCATGGACGACCACGTCCGCATCGGCAGCATCACGAAGACGATGACGTCGACGGTCATCCTGCAGCTGGTGCAGGAGGGCAGGCTCTCCCTCGACGACCCGATCTCGAAGTACCGCCAGGGTGTCCCGAACGGCGACACGATCACGATCGCCGACCTGGCCGAGATGCGCAGCGGGCTCTACAGCTACACGTTCGACCCGGCCTTCAACGCCACGCTCGACAACGACCCCGAAAAGGCGTGGACGCCCGACGAACTGCTGAGGATCGCATTCTCGCACCCGGTCAACGCGCCGCCCGACACGACGTTCGAGTACTCCAACACCAACATCGCGCTGCTCGGGGTGGTCATCGAGCAGCTGACGGGCCAGCCGCTGGAGCGGGCGTTCGACGAGCGCATCGTCAAGCCGCTCGGGCTGACGCAGACGAGGCTGCCGGTGCGGACCGATGCCGAGATCCCCGACCCGCACCCGCAGGGCTACTCGTTCGGCACCAACGTCTCTCAGATCGAGACGTACGCGCTCCCGGCCGCCCAGCAGACCCAGGCGCTCGCAGGCACCCTGAAGCCCAACGACGTCACGGACGCCAACCCGTCGTGGGCCTGGGCCGCGGGTGGCGCGATCTCCACGGTGCCCGACCTGTCGACGTACGTGAGGGCGCTCGTCAGCGGCCAGGGCCTGCTCGACGCGAAGACGCAGAAGATCCGGATGGACAGCATCCGGCCGACCGACCCGGCCCATCCCGATGCCGCGGGCTACGGCATCGGCATCGCCAAGCTGGGGCCGCTCGTCGGGCACGACGGCCAGATCCCCGGCTTCATGACGTTCACCGGTCAGGACCCGAAGACAGGTCTCGTGATCACGATCGCGACGAACCTGGCGACGGTGCCGTCGGGCGAGGGATCGGCGTTGACGCTGCTCAAGGCGATCCTGCCGGTGTTCTACCCCAACATCCAGACGCCCGGGAACCCGGCGGCGGTGCCGACGACCCGCTGAGGCTCACCCGGCGATCGTCGCGGCGACGGTGGCGCCCAGCTCGTAGCAGCGCTCCAGGGCGGCCCTGTCCGGTGCGCCGACGACCTCGACGGTCGCCGCGGCCTGCGTCCAGCCCAGGCCGCCGGTGACGGCGTCGACGGCCGCGACCGCCCCCTCGACGCCCAGGTTGCCGTGCACGTACAGGCCGTACGGGAGGCCGCGGGTGTCGTCGGCTGCGACGTAGTAGACGGTGTCGAAGAAGTGCTTGAGCGCGCCCGACATGTAGCCGATGTTCGCGGGGGTGCCGAGGACGACGCCGTCGGCGGCGAGCAGGTCGGAGGCGGTGGCGCCCAACGCCGCCCGGCGCACGACCTCGACGCCGGTGATCTCCGGGTCGTTCGCGCCGCGGACCACGGCGTCGAGCAGCTCCGCGGTCGCGGGCGACGGCGTATGGTGGACGATCAGCAACCGCGCCATGCCCGGGATCGTGCCATCCGGGTCAGCCGGGGTCGTCGAGGTACGGGTCGGTGAGCGTGCGCAGCTCGGTGAGCGCATCGCGCAGCGCGGTCATGCGCTCGGGGCCGAGGCGCTCGGCCCAGAGGGCCTCGATCTCCTCGACGCGGCTGTTGGCGACGACGCACGCCTCCAGCCCGAGCTCGGTGAACACGACGAGCCGGGCGCGGCCGTCGGTGGGGTCGGGGACGCGGCGGACGTAGCCGGCGCGCTGGAGCTGGTCGACGAGCACGCCGACGGTCTGCTTGGTGACCTGCGCCTGGTCGGCGAGGTCGGTGGGGCGGCTGCCTCCGGGCGCGATGCGCTGGAAGACGCGGGCCTGGGCGAGGGTGAGCTCGCCGTGGCCCGCGGCGGCGAGGGCGGCCATGACCTCGGACTCCATCGCCCGGTAGGGGATGAACAGCAGCGTTCCGACATTCACACCTTGATTGTAGTCAGATGCTCTGACTACAATTTGGTCAGAGAATCTGACGACCTTGGAGGTCGACGTGGACGTCGCCGACGCCGTGGACGCCGCCCGGACCGAGCTCGCCGACCTGCTCGCCGGGCTCGACGAGACGCAGTGGGAGCAGCCGTCGCTGTGCGCGGGCTGGCGGGTGCGTGAGGTCGCCGCGCACGTCGCCCTGAGCACCGGGCCGGCGCACACTGCGGTGATCGAGCTGGTCAGGGCCGGCTTCCGGTTCGACACGATGATCGACCGGACCGCTCGGGCCCACGCCGCCCGCCGGTCCACCGCACAGCTGGTCGCCGAGGTCCGCGGCCTCGTCGGGCAGCGCCGCCGCCCGCCCGGAACCTCACCGGTCGACCCGCTCAACGACGTGCTCGTCCACACCCAGGACATCGCCCGCCCTCTGGGCATCGCGCACCCGATGCCGGTCGACGCCGCCGCGGCAGCCGCGGCGCTCGTGTGGTCGCGCGGCTTCCCGTTCCACGCGCGCGACCGGGTGCGCGGCCTCGAGATCGTTGCGACGGACGTCGATTTCCGCCGCGGGTCCGGCCGCACCCTGGAGGCCTCGATCTCCGAGCTGCTGCTGATGCTCACGGGCCGCACGCCGGTCCCCGCGACGGCCTGACCTGGCGCGCACCGCCTTCACCGCGATGGCCGACGTCGCCCCCACGGTCGACGCCGCCGGGACCCGCGCGGCACTGAACCTGCTGCTGCGCGACTGAATCCCGCGGGGGCGTGAGTGGATCAGCCCCAGCTGAAGTGGGTGGGGCCGGTGGGGACGCCGGGGATGGGCTGGTCGTTGCCGCCCAGATTGATCCGGACCGCACTCACCCAGCCCTGGCCGACCGGGGTGTCGAGCAGGACCCACCAGAAGTTGGTGTTCTCACCCTCGGTGATCTGCTCGCCCGCGCACTGGCCGATGGCGTTGTAGTCGCCGGCGTCGATCGCGCCGAGGATGTTGTCCGGGCTGCCCTTCGTGCTGCCGCCCCGCCGGACGTTGGTGCCGTTCTTGAACACGGGTACCGGTGCCACGCTCTCCCCCTGACGTCGGTGTCGCGATCAGTCTGGACCGCCCTGCGCCCCAGCGGATCGACCGTCCGGGGCTGATCTCTCCACATCGGATTCACGCCTGCGCGGCTATCCTCGCCGGATGCCGGTTCCGGGGACGAAGGTCCGGGTCCCGGCGCCGCGCAGGCGCCTCGTGGCCCGGCCACGCATCCTCGACGACGTGCGGCGCGGCACCCCGCGGCTGGTGCTGGTCTCGGCGCCGGCGGGCTTCGGCAAGACGACGGCGCTTGCGCAGTGGCTGGCCTCGACGCCTGCCACGAGGACGGCGTGGCTGTCGCTGGACGCCGCCGACAACGACCTGCGGCGCTTCGTCACCCACGTCGTCGCTGCGTTGCAGACGGTCGCACCCGAGGTCGGTGTCGCGACGGCGGCGCAGCTCGCCGGCGACCGGCTCCCACCCGTCGAGACGCTCCTGGCGCCGCTGGTCGACGACCTCGACCAGCTGCCCGGCGCGACGGTACTGGCGCTGGACGACTACCACGTCGTCGACGACCCGGCGGTCCACGCGTGCGTCACCTACCTGCTCGACCGCATGCCGGCCGGGGTGACGCTGGCCGTCGCGACCCGGGCCGATCCCCCGCTGCCGTTGCCGCGGCTGCGGGTGCGCGACGAGCTGGTCGAGCTGCGCGCGGCCGACCTGCGCTTCACCCCCGCCGAGGCAGCCGAGTTCCTCACCGACGTCATGGGTCTCGACCTCACCGACGCGCACGTCGCCGCCCTCGGCGCGCGGACCGAGGGCTGGGCCGCCGGGCTCCAGCTCGCGGCGCTCACGCTGCGCGGCCAGGACGACGTCGACCGGTTCGTCGACGACTTCACCGGCAGCCACCGGTTCGTCCTCGACTACCTCGTCGAGGAGGTGCTGCGTCGGCGCAGCGACGACGTCCGCGACTTCCTGCTGGCGACGTCGGTGCTGCATCAGCTCACCGGCCCGCTCTGCGACGCGCTGACAGGCCGCGACGACGGCGCGGAGATGCTCGCGACGCTGGAGCGGGAGAACGTGTTCGTCGTGCCGCTCGACGGCCGGCGCACCTGGTACCGCTACCACCACCTGTTCGCCGAGGCGTTGCGCGCGAGGCTGACGGCGGCGTCCCCGGGCCGGGTCGCGGCACTGCACCGGGCCGCTGCCCGCTGGCACGCCACCCACGGCGACCTCGCCGACGCCGTCGGCCACGCGATCACCGGGGACGACACGGGGTTCGCCGCCGATCTCGTCGAGCTCGGGCTGCCCGAGCTGCGGCAGCGCCGCGAGGACCGGACGCTGCGTGCCTGGCTGTACGACCTGCCCGCCGACGAGGTCCGCGGCCGAGCGCTGCTTGCGACCACCGCGGCCTGGTCACGGCTGTCGGTGGGCGACCTCGACGGCGTCGACACCTGGCTCGACGCCGCGGAGACCGCTCTGGAACGCCCGGCCGCGGCGATCCCCGGCGACCCGGCGCGGGTCACCGCCCGTGACGACGAGCTCCGTGCGCTGCCTGCGACCGTCGCGATCTATCGGGCGTCCGTGGCGCAGGCGCGCGGTGACACCGCCGGGACCGTCACCCATGCCCGCCGCGCCCTCGGCCTCGCCGGGCCGCGCGACCACCTCGCCCGCGGCGGAGCCGCCGGTTTCCTGGGGCTCGCGGCGTGGGCCGAGGGCGAAATGGCGACGGCCGTCGACACCTTCACCGACGCCGTCGCGAGCCTCGCCGCGGCCGGGAACGTCGCCGACGAGCTGGGCGCGACCGTCGTCCTCGCCGAGATGTGGCAGGCCCGCGGCCGGCCCGTCCAGGCGCGGCGGCTCCTGGAACGGGCGCTCGAGAGGGCCGGCGACACCCCGCTGACGACGACCGGCGACCTGCACGTCGCCCTCGCCGACGTGCTGCGCGAGCACGACGCGCCGACTGCCGCCGACGAGCACCTGCAGGCCGCCCGGGACCTGGGCGAGGCCGCGTCGCTGCTGGAGAACCGGTACCGCTGGTTCACGACGGCGGCCGGGATCGCGCGCGCCCGCGGGGACCTCGACGACGCGCTGGCCCTGCTCGACCGGGCCGCGACGTTGCACCTGCCCGGGTTCTTCCCCGACGTCCGGCCGATCCGGTCGATGCGGGCCAGAGTGCTCATCGCCGCGGGCCGCCTCGACGAGGCCGCGGAGTCGCTCGCGTCGCTCACGCTGGACGGGCCGGTGTCCTACCTGGCCGAGTTCGACCGCCTGACGCTCGTCCGGCTGCGGCTCACGCAGGACACGCACGGGATCGCCGAAGCCCTCGACCGCATCGAGGACGACGCCCGTCGCGGGCAGCGCGACGGCAGCGTCGTCGAGGTGCGGATGCTGCGGGCGCAGCTCCACCAGGCGAACGGTCGGGTCGACGACGCCGTCGCCGAGCTCACCGCCGCTCTCGACGCCGGTGTCCCAGCCGGGTTCGCCCGGCTGTTCCTCGACGAGGGCCCGGCGCTGGCCGACTTGCTCGCCCGCATCCCGAACCCGTTGGGCCGCAGCGTCTCCGCGCACGAGGACCTGCTGAGCGCCCGCGAGCTCGACGTCCTGCGGCTGCTCGCCACCGACCTCACGGGGCCCGAGATCGCCCGCAGCCTGTTCGTCACCGTCAACACGCTGCGCACTCACACCAAGGCGATCTTCACCAAGCTCGACGTGAACACCCGCCGCGCCGCGGTCCGCCGGGCGGGTGAGCTCGGCCTGCTCTGAGCCGTGGGCCCGGGTCACATCGTCATGTGATGTGCGCTCACCATGTCGGTCCATAACGTCTGCGGCACACCGGACACCGATACGCCTGGGAGCAGACATGACCGTCACCGTCACCGTCACCGGCCTCACGCGGGCCGCGGGCCTCGCCGCCGCGGCGTCCGGCCTGCTGTTCGGGTTCGTACAGTTCATCCACCCCGCCGAGACGGTCGCTGCCGTCACGACCACCGGCTGGGCCGTCACCCACTACCTGACGTTGCTGATGGCCGTCCTCGGCCTCGCCGGGACCGCCGGGCTGTACCTGAGCCAGGCGCGGCGGGTCGGCGTCGCCGGCCTCGTCGGATGGCTGGCGTTCAGCGGCTTCTACCTCGTGACGACGGCATACACGTTCGTCGAGGCGTTCGTGCTGCCCGAGCTGGCCGGTACCGCACCGGGCGTCGCCGCGGAGATCCTCGCGATCCCCGGTGGCGGCGACACCGGCGACCTCGGCGCCGTGGCCATGGTCGGCCCGGCGTCGTTCGCGCTCTACCTCGTCGGCGGCGTCCTGCTCGGCATCACCCTGTTCCGCGCCCGGGTCCTCGCCCGGTGGGCGTCGGCGCTGCTGGCCGTCGGGCCCGTCCTCACCCTGGCCGCGCCGCTGGTTCCGCACTCGCTGCTGCGGCTGGCCGCGCTCCCGGTCGCCGTCGCGCTGATCGGGCTCGGCGTCTCGCTGTGGCAGGGCCGCCCCGAGACCACACCGGTTGTCGACGCGCCCGCGGTCCGATGACGACGGCCGTCCGGTCGTGGGCGATCGCGGGGGCGCTCGTCGCCCTCGCGGCGATTCCCCTGACGGTGGGCGGGCTGCGGCTGCTGCAGCTCGCCGGCGGACCCGCCGTCGTGCCCACCGACCCCCGCTTCGACGCCGGGCCGCTTCCCGTGGTGCTGCACGTCCTCGGCGCGGCGGTGTTCGTGCTCGGCGGGGCCGCCCAGTTCGTCCCGGCGCTGCGCCGCGGCGGCTGGCACCGCCGCGCCGGCAAGGTCGTCGTCACGGCGGGGCTGGTCGTAGCCGGATCGGCGCTGTGGATGACGCTGTTCACGCCGCCGAAGCCGGGCACCGGCGATCTGCTGTACCTGCTGCGGCTGGTGTTCGGCTCGGCGCAGGCCGCGTGCCTGGTGCTCGGCGTCGCGGCCGTCCGACGTCGTGCCCTGGCCGCGCACCGGGCGTGGATGATCCGCGCCTACGCGATCGCCCTCGCCGCCGGCACCCAGGTCCTGACGATCGGCCTCGGCACCGCCGTGTTCGGCACCGGCGTGTGGGTCACCGACCTCGCGAACGGAGCCGGTTGGATCGTGAACCTGGCGGTCGCGGAGTGGATCATCAGGCGTCCTGTTCGGACACCCGCGTGAGCGCCACCTACGAGCTCCGCGTCGCCGGCCACCTCGACGACCACTGGTCCCCGCTGCTCGGCGACCTCGTCCTCGCCCGTCACCCCGACGGCACCTCGACCCTCACCGGACCGATGCCCGACCAGGCCCGCCTCCACGGCGTCCTCGCCGCCGTCCGCGACATCGGCGCACCGCTGTTGTCGCTGCGGATCGTGGGCTGAGGCCGGGCTCAGGCAGCGGCCTGGGCGCGGCGGGTCACGAGCAGCATCCGCGCGAGGTCGACGGCGGTGATGTCGGCGCCCTCCTCGGCCAGCCGCAGGGCGTGCGCCCGGCCCTGGCCCCGTGCCGCCCGGTGACGAGCGCGACCTTGCCCTCGACGCGACCCGCCATCAGGCAAGACCCAGCTTGGTCCAGTACTCGCCGAAGCCCTCGAGGAACGAGCCCTTCGTGTAGACGGTCTGGGTGCCGTCCGGCTCGAAGCCGGCCCAGGTCATGTCGTCGGCGTAGAGGCCGACCAGCAGGCTGGCGTCGCCCTTGTCGGCGGCGGCGAACGCCTCGGTGAGGTTGTCGGTGTCGGACATCAGGCGTTCTCCTTGTTCAGGTAGCCGGCGATGATCGGGGTCGAGGCCTCGACCAGCGTCATCGGCTCGACGAGCATGTGCTGGGCGCCGACGGAGATGTCGCGCAGGCAGCGGCCGAGAACGCTCGGGTTGCGGATCGAGGCGGAGCCGCCCCAGTTGTAGGCCCAGGTCACGATGTCCTGGGCGACCTTCTGCACCCAGGTCGCGGCCTGGCGCAGCCGGGCGCGGTGCTCGTCGGTGATCGTGCCGGCGGCCGCGGCGGCCTCGGCCTCGGCGTGCACGTCGTAGACGTAGAGCCGGGCGGCCTGCAGCAGCGCGTCGTGCTCGACGAAGCCGCGGCGGAACATCTCCGAGTCCCCGACGACCGTCGGGTAGCCGGGGCGCTTCTTCTCCAGCGTGATCCGGCGCGCGGCGGACGGTGTTGCGCGGCATCCCGAGGTGCGCGGCGAGGCCCTTGACGGACATCCCCTCGGCGTGGAGCCGGTGGGTCTCGCTCCACTCGTCGGCGTTCAACGTTTCCTCCGGCACTCCGCGTCGAGGCTGGTCCCAGGTTCACGACGCGCGTCGAGGAGTGTCAAGCCAGGCCCCCCGATCCGGGTGCCGATCCGGCTCAGGGGGGTCAACATGCGTCATTGTCGACGGAGGCTGACCCGCCGGCCTCACAGTCAGCTCTCGGTGGCCGCTGCCCGGCGCGCGGTGAAGCGCTGCTGGACGCTCTGTTTCGACGTGCCGTAGACCTCGCCGATGTCGATCCAGCGGACCCCGGCTGCGCGGGCGTCGTCGACGACCTCGCGCTCGACCTGCTCGGCGAGCTGACGCAGGGTGCGCGCCGCGGCGAGGCGGACCAGCTCGTCGGTGGAGGTCTCCAGCTCGTCGGCCGCGTCCCTGACCTGCGCGAACACCTTTTTCTTGGTCAAACCCGTCAACCTCTTCTTGACTGCACCGCGGTCAATGCTACCTTGACCAAGATGAGCTAGAGGCTACATCCCGACCATCGAGGAGGTGCAGCATGGCCACGAGAGCTGCCGCCATGGGCTCGCTCCACTGGGCGGCCCAGGCCGTCGACACCGCCATCGGCGCCCTCCGCGCGGAACCCACGTCCCGCGCCGTCACCGATGCACTCCACCGGGCCGAGATCGCGGTTGCGGCACTCCCCGCGGGCCTCGTCTCCACGACGCTGAGACGGCTCGTCGACACGGCCTGGGACTGTCACCTGGCCGGACACGACTCCTCGGCGCGCCTCGTCGCCCAGCGCGGCGCCGCAGCCCGCGCGATGCGCCTGGCGAGCTGAGCCCGTCCCGGTGGGGGCCCGTCAGCGGCGCGGCCGCCGCGAACAGCGGTGGACACGCACCGACCGTCGGCCGGGCCGGCCCCGATGTCACCGGACACCGGGGTTGACCCACCTGGACGGAGCCCTTCTCACGACGTGACGGTGATCTCCCCCGGAGGAGAGACGCTCTGGGTGCTGTCGGAGTGCGCGGAACTCGTGCCCCCAGCCTTCCCAGCGGCCGTCTCCTTTGCGAAGTAGACGGCGACGACGGTGATCAGCGCGAGCACGATCATCATCACCGACACGCCCCACGTGCCGCCCGAGACGCCGACGATCCAGGTCGCGAGTACCGGCACCAGGCCGCCGCCGATGGGCGCGGCGAGCTGGTAGCCCAGCGACGCCCCGCTGTAGCGGACGTTGGCGCCGAACATCTCCGACAGGAAACTCGCCTGCACGCCGTACATGACGCCGTGCCCGACGGCCATGCCGATCGTGAACGCGAGCACGACGGCCCAGCCCTCACGGCTGGCGATGGCCCAGAAGACAGGGAACGCGAGCAGCCCGGCCGCGACCGACCCGGCGATGTAGATGGCGCGGCGCCCGACGCGGTCGGACAGCGCCCCGCACAACGGAACGGTGACGAGCTCGAGCAGCGCACCGATCCCGATCGCCGCGAGGACCAAGGTCCGCGGGATGTGCAGGGTGTGGGTCGCGAACTCGAGCGCGAAGATCGTGAGAACGTAGATCCACGACAGCTCGGTGATGCGCGCACCCAGGCCGATGAGCAGGTTCTTGGGGTGCCTGCGCACCGCCTCCCACACCGGGTACTTGACGAGCTCGCCCTTCTCCCGCGACGCCTCGAACTCCGGTGACTCCGTGACCTTGAGCCGGATGACGAGCCCGACCACCACGAGGACCGCGCTGACGAGGAACGGGATGCGCCAGCCCCACGACAGGAAGTGCGGTTCGGGCAGCAGGGCCAGCAGCAGGAACGAGAACGTCCCGAGCGCCATGCCTACGGGGAACCCGATCTGCACGAGGCTGCCGTAGAAGCCGCGACGGTTGCGCGGCGCGTGCTCGATCGCCATCAGCACGGCGCCGCCCCACTCGCCACCGACCGCGATCCCCTGCACGAGGCGCAGCAGCACCAGCAGGATCGGCGCCCAGATACCGATCTGGGCGTAGGTCGGCAGCAGGCCGATCAAAGTGGTCGCGATGCCCATCGCGCCGAGTGTCCCGACGAGCAGGGACTTGCGGCCGACCTTGTCACCGTAGTTGCTCAGCACGATCGCGCCGAGGGGCCGGGCGAGGAAGCCGGCGCCGATGGTCGACACCGCGAGCAGGCTGCTCACGAGGGCCGAGCCGGTCGGAAAGAAGATCTTGCCGAAGACCAGCGATGCAGCGGTCGCATAGATCAGGAAGTCGTACCACTCGATGGTCGTCCCGATCGCGCTCGCGAGCGCGATCTTTCGTGCCGACACTGGTGTGTCCAACTTGGCCGTCTCGCCAGACATACGACCTCCACTAGAAGAGTCTTGTGAGCAAGAAGTATCTACACATGGGGTGTGTCGGTCAACACTCTCGCCGGATCCGGACCGAGTTCGTCGCTGCAGGGTTCGCCCGGCTTCGTCGCAGGTCGCCTGTCGTGCGCCGGCACCGTGAACGGGGTCGGCCGGGTGTCCCGACGGGCCGACTCGCCGCGGACGCCGCGTCCGAACTGCCCGCCCCCGGGAAGGCGACGTCGGCGACGCCGCCGCGCGCCTCACTCAGTCCTGGGCGCGCGGCGACAGTGCCGCGATCTCCGGCGGGTCCGCGCCGAGCGGCCCGCGGTCGATGTTGCCGCCGACCGCGCGCATCGTGCGCAGGAACCTCTCCGCGACGGGCGCGAGATGCGCCTCCTCCGCGGGCAGGTCGTCGATGTGGAAGATCGCGTTCTGCGGACACGACGGCTCACACGCTCCGCAGTCGATGCACTCGTCCGGATTGATGTAGGTCATGCGTTCACCCAGGTAGATGCAGTCCACCGGGCACTGGTCCAGGCAGCTGCGGTCCAGGATGTCGAGGCAGGCCGTCGTGACGACGAAGGGCATCGGGAGTTCCTCCTGACGTGCGGGTCGCGCCGACCTCACGGCCGGCCGTGATATTCACTTCCTGTGAATGCGAGCTTCGGAGCACGCCTGCGCCTGCGCCGGCACCAGGCACGGCTGAGCCTCGAGTCATTGGCGACGCTCAGCGGCGTGTCCCGGGCGACCCTGTCGAAGATCGAACGCGGCGAACGGAACCCCAGCCTGTCGTCGGCGGCACGGATCGCCGATGCGTTGCAGGTCCCGCTGGCGACGATGCTGTCGGTCGCGGGCGCCTCGTCCGAGGTCCAGGTGGTGCGGGGCGATGGTGGCGTCAGCCTCGTCGACGACGAGACGGGCGCGATCCGGGAGTCGGTGCTCCCGGTTCTGGAAGGCGTGGAGATCGTGCGGTACACGCTCCCCCCGCACTGCTCCGCGGGCCCGTTCCACCCGCACTCGCCGGGCGCCAAGGAGGTCTTCATCGTCATGGAGGGCGCGATCGAGGTGCGATCGGGAACGCACCGGATCGACCTGCAGTCCGGCGACGTGGCGATGGTCCCGGGCGACCTGAGCCACCAGCTGACCAACAACGGCGACGCGCCCACGAAGGTGATGCTCGTCCTGGTCAGACCAGGTGTGCCCGACCTCGACGTGCTCTCCGAAGAGAAGTGACCCCGGCCGGGATCCGCCGACCGGGGCCACACAGGACCGGGCACTGATGACGCGGGCCGGGGTCACCGGCTCCGCGTCGACCGCTGCGCGGGGTTCTCAGTCGAGAACCTCGGGCTCCTCCTCCTGGATGATGTCGGCGAGCAGCTCGAAGCTGTGCCGCGCCTGGTTGGCGTTGCCGAACTGACGGTGGGCCAGCTTGGCCTCCTCGTCGGTCATGATCCGCGGGGTGCCGGCGGCCTCGGCCATCAGCTGCATCTGGCAGGCGCGGTCCATGGTGATGAACCACCAGATGGCCTCCTCGACCGTGCGGCCGACGGTCAGCAGACCGTGGTGGCGCAGGATCGCGGCCTTCTTCATGCCCATGAGCTCGCCGATGGCCTCACCCTCGGACTTGTCGAGCACCAGGCCGCGGTACTCCTCGAAGACCACGTGGTCGTTCCAGAACGCGCACGACTCCTGGATGATCGGGTCGAGCGGACGCGACAGCGCCGCCCAGGCCCGGCCGTGCAGGGTGTGCGCATGAGCGACACCCGCGATGTCGGGGCGGGCGTCGTGGACGGCCGCGTGGATCGCGAAGGCGGTCTTGTTGGTGCGCTTGTTGCCGCCGACGACCTTGCCGTCACCGTCGAGCAGCAGCAGGTCACTGACCTTCATGCGCGAGAAGTGCACGCCGTAGGGATTGACCCAGAGGTGGTCGGGCATCTCGGGGTCGCGCGCCGTGATGTGGCCGGCCACGCCCTCCTCGAAGCCGTAGCGGGCGAACATGCGGAAACCGGTGGCGAGGACGCGCTTGCGGTGCTCGCGCTCCTCCTCCACGGAGCGCTCGAGGGACTTCTCGGGCTCCGGGTCGTCGAGGAGGACGGGGGCCTCGTCCTCGTCGTGGTCGACGACTTTCACATCCTGCGTCGCGGTCATCACGCCTCCCAATCGAACGAACTCGGTCCGCGCAGTGGCGCGAGCGACGATGCGCACGCCCGCCCAACCTCCCGGCAAGATGGGCCGCTCCACTACTGCTTACGGCATACACCCCAAGATACGAGACGTATCCTGATTGCAAGAATTATCTACACAGGGTGGACGGTCCGTCAACCACGGGCTCGTCGGCCGTACAACCCGTCCGGCCGCTGTACCAGCGGCGCAACGGTTCGGGAGCAGATCCGGAGGCCGTTTCAGACCGCCGCCGGCGAGAAGCGGGCCGCGTTCGCGGCGCGGGCATCGCCGTACTCCATGATGCGCGCGACCTCGGCCACCCGCTCGGGCCGAACCGGGCCCCGACCCACCTCCCCGACGACACACCGTAGACAGAAACTTCTACCGACGTCGAAGCTCGATCGAACGGCACACCCTCACGCCAGGCCGTCCAGGCCGTCCAGGCCTCTGGAACCGGTGCGGCGCAACAGGCCTCCAGCGCTGCGGGCGCGGCGTTAGGCTTCCGCCCTGAGTTCAGCACGAGCGCACGAGGGAGGCGACGATGAGCGACGGCCCCGGCCGCCGGGACGAGGCGACCGACATCGGCGTCCTCGCGGGACGGCTGCTGTTCGCGGTGCAGGGAGAGCTCTACGCACGCCTGCACCGCGCAGGCTTCGACGACATCGCGCCGCGCCACGGCGCGGTCCTCGCCTACCTGCAGGTCGGCGGAATCCGCGCGACCGAGCTGGCCCGGCTGTCCGGGCAGCACAAACAGGTCATCGGCAAGAGCGTCGACGAGCTCGAGGAGCTGGGATACGTCGAACGCAGACCCGACCCGGCCGACCGGCGAGCCAAGCTGGTGGGCCCCACCGCGCGCGGTCGCGACCAGATGCGCACGGCCGACGCGATCATGGCCGAGATCGCCGACCGGCACCGGCAGGCGCTCGGCGCGCAGTCCTACGACCGGTTCGTGGCCGAGCTGGGCGCGGTCGTCGACCGGCAACGCGCAGCGCTGCGGGAGGCCGTCGCCGGCGCTGACCAGGACTGACGTCGATCCGACGGCCGCCGGGGGTGCGGCACCGGCAGCCGTCGGGAACAGGGGCTCGACTCCCTCCAGGCGCGCGGAACCTCGAGCGGGAGGCTCCTCGGGCGGCGCCCGGGGGGCGGGCGAGTGGGGGGTGGTGCCGGCCTTGGTCGGGGGGCACCACCGCTTCCCCGTTCTACCTGCCCAGGAAGAACCGGGAGTAGAGGCGGTGCGCCGCGGGGATCGCGTCGGGGAGCTGCTTCGCGGTGTCCGCCAGCAGGTCGGCCCGCTCCCCGCCGGCCTCGGCGAGCAACGTGAGCCGACGGTCGCTGTCCATCCACTGGACGAGCTGCGTCTCGGTCACCTCGGGGTGGAACTGCACGCCGAGGTGCCCGTCCTGGCGGAACGCCTGCACACAGCTGCCCTTGGCGAGGATCTCCGCCGAGCCGGGCGCGGTGATCTCGTCGCCGTGCCATTCGAACCACGTGTGGTCGACCAGCTCGGCGTAGTCGTCCTCGGACGCGTCGACCGACTGGGAGACCGGGATCCAGCCGCGCTCGATGGTCGCGGCCTTCTGTACGGTCCCGCCCAGCAGCAGCGCCAGGAGCTGGGCGCCGAAGCAGATGCCGAACATGGGCGTGCCGCGCGCCATCGTCGCGCGGACGAAGTCCTTCTCTGCCTCGAGCCACGCCACGTTCTCGTCGTAGGCGGCCTCACGGCTGCCGAGGACGACGAGGGCGCGGAACCGAGCGGGCGCCGGCAGAGGGCCGACCGACGCGTCGACGAGCTCCCACGGGAGCCCGCTGTCGGTCAGCCATTCCCCCAGGTTGCCGGGGCCGGCGTCGTCCTGGTGCTGGACGACCAGGATCGTGTCCTCGGCCGCCCGGGCGCCGGGGGCCGTTCCGCTGTCAGTCACTGCTTCGCCTCGGAATCGCTCGAATCGGTGAACGACACCGCTTCCCGCCGGGTGCGGTCGACGGTGACGCCGAAGACGTCCGGCCGGCTGTAGTGCCCGGTCGGGTCGAAGGTCAGGCGGGCCTGCGCGACCTGCCGGAGGTCGAGATCGGCCACGATCAGGCCTTCCTCGCCCTTGACGGGCTCGACGAGCCACGTTCCGTCCGGGGCGGCGATGCCCGAACCACCGTCGAACGGCATCTCCGACGAGTTCGCGTGCAGCTCGTCGCGCAGCGGGAAGTCGTCCGGGACGTCGTCGAGGGTGAGGATGCCCGATGTGGAGATCGCGAAGACGCGACCCTCCAGTGCGGTGAAGCGGGTGACGTCGGCACAGATCGAGCTCGCGCCCGGCCACGTGCTGAAGTGCACCTGCTCGCCGTCTGCGTACAGGGCGTGCCGCGCCTGCGGCATCCAGTTCTCCCAGCAGTTCAGCCCGCCGACGCGAGCCGCGCCGACCGCGTGGGTCCGCAGACCCGCGCCGTCGCCCTGCGCCCACACCAGACGCTCGTCGTAGGTCGGGACGAGCTTGCGGTGGTGGCCGACGAGCCCGTCGCCGGGCTTGATCGCCAGGAGCGTGCAGTAGGTCGACCCACTGGCCGGGCCATGCCCACGCTCGGTGATCCCGACGTACATCGTCAGGCCGAGGTCGGTCGCGAGAGCCTCGAGCTCGCGCTGTTCCGGACCGCCGACCTCGATCGCCGAGTCGAGGTAGTAGGCGTAGCACTGCTTCTGCGCAGCGTCGTCGAAGTTGGCGCCGTGCGTACGGGTGAGCCAGAAGGGATAACCGGACAGGTAGGTCTCAGGGAAGGCGAGCACCTGAGCCCCCGCGGAGGCGGCCACCTGGGCCGCCTCCGCGAGACGCTTCATGCGCGCACCGACGTCGAGCCACCGTCCGCCGAGCTGGGCGGCCGCGACCGTGAGAGTCGATCGCGGGTCCGGGTCCGGAAGACGGGAGGCTGCCAGGACCCGAAGTCCCGGCACCCCCGCGCCGGCGTCGTCGATCACGTCAGTAGACCTCGAAGTACTCGCGCTGCTCCCAGTCGGTCACTGCCGAGTTGAAGCGTTTGACCTCGTTGCCCTTGACCGTCGACAGGTACTCCATGAACGGGTCACCGAGCTCGGTACGGAGCAGGCTGCTCTGCTCGAAGAGTTGGATCGACTCCTCCAGGGAGCCCGGCAGGCGCTCGGCCTCGGCCTGGTACGGCTCGTCGGCCGAGGGGCCGGGGTCGAGCTTGTTGCGCAGACCGTCGCGGCCCGAGATGACCTGGGAGGCCAGGTACAGGTACGGGTTCGCGGCCGGCTCGCCGACGCGGTTCTCCAGGTGGGTGTTCGCGTCGCCGCGGCCACCGGCGACGCGGATGAGCGCGCCGCGGTTCTCCTCGGCCCACGCGATGCGGTCCGGGGCGAACGAGTCGGGCAGGTAGCGCTTGTAGCCGTTGACGGTGGGAGTGCTGAGCAGCGAGCAGGAGCGCGCGTGCTCGAGCAGGCCGGCCATCCAGTGGCGACCGGTGTCCGACAGGACCTCGTCGTCGCCGCCGGGGAAGGCGTTGCCGATCTCGGCGTTGCCCAGCGACTGGTGCAGGTGCCAGCCGGACGAGAACGCGTTCGGCAGGGCCGGGCGGGACATGAAGGTGGCGTGGTAGCCGTTGCGGCGGCAGAGCTGCTTGATGGCGCTGCGCAGCAGGATCGCCGAGTCGGCGGCCTCCAGGCCCTCCATCACGTCGAACGTGAACTCGGTCTGGCCGGGGCCCCACTCGTCCTCGATGGTGGCGAGCGGCAGGCCGAGGGCCACCACGTTGTCGCGCAGGATGTCGAGGATGCCGGCGATCTCGTCGCCACGGTTCTCGGTCAGGTACTGGAAGCCGTGGGAGACGGCGCTGACCTGGGGCGGGTCCGGCGGGTAGCCGCTCTGCTCGAACGACAGGCGCGGGTCCTCGAGCTTGGTGATGTAGAACTCGAGCTCGATGCCGGCGAGGAAGTTCCAGCCCTCGTTCTTCAGCTGCGAGAGCTGCGACTGCAGGATGCCGCGGGTGTCGAACGGGACGACCTCACCGGAGCGGTAGTGCAGGTTGCACAGGACCCAGCCGGTCCTGTCGAGCCACGGCAGGATGCGGAAGGTGCCGGGGTCGGGCACGAGGACACCGTCGGGCAGACCGGTCATGCGCGGGTCGCCGAAGCCGTCGGCCGCGAACGGCGGCACGGCCGGGTTGTTCGTGGTGTCGAAGATCAGGGTGGCGGTCTGGAAGTCCTTGCCGTTGCGCAGGACCGACAGGAAGTGACCCGCCTCGAGGGTCTTGCCGCGCAGGATGCCGTGCTGGTCACCCCAGGCGACGCGGACCTGGCGCAGGCCCTGCTCCTTGACCTGGGCCGCGATCTTGTCGGCCTGGTCCTGCTGCTCAGCGCTCCACAAGCCGTGGTGCTGGATGAAGGTGGAACCCATCGACTACTCCTAACAGGTCAGGCGGTCAGACCAATTTGGACAGCAACTCAAGCGCCTGCTGCAGCGTCGGCGGTCGTCTCCTCGCCGGCACCGCTGATCAGGCCGGCAGACCACTCGGAGATGAACCCGAGGACGAGGCCTATCACGATGCAGATCACCGTGGACGTGACGTCGATCGACGTGCCGAAAAGACACGCGGCGCCCATGAAGGTCCCCGGGATGAACGACAGGGGCGACCAACCGGCCTGGACGCACATGATGAACGCGGCGATCGCGACCATGACGGGCAGCGCGAACGCCGCACCACCGAAGAGGCCGGCGATGGTCACCGCGAGCCAGGCCCACAGCACGCCGGAGAGGCTGGCGGCACCCATCCTGAGGACGCCTCCGAACTTGCCGCCTGCGGCGAAGAAGCCGGCCCAGATGATGACGGTGACCCACGGAGGCAGGTCGACGAGTCCACTGACGTAGACCCACACACCGACCAGAACACCGATCGTCAAACCGAGGGCCGCAAGAGCGCGCACGTCATTCTCCTCGCTGTCATGTCTTGCAGAGGGGGCGGGGTTTCACCACCGCATCGCATGGCACGGTCATCTGGTGGTCAGACCAGTTTGATGACGAGCCCCCTGTGTGTCAACCATCTCATCGCCCGTGACCTGGTCGTTACCTGCTCTGCCGGCGCGTCGCCGCGACCTCGACCCGTTGCGCCGCAACGACACCGGCGATTTCACCGTACGGTGCGGTTCCCGCCACGGCGCGCGCACCCACTGCCGCGCCGCCTCCGCGGAGAATCTCCCCCACCGCCTCATCTCCTGTCCCGCCCGCCGCTCCACGGCATCCGGGTGGGGCTGTCGCGGCGGGGTAGGATCGGACCAGCAGATCACCTGGCGATCGCGCGAGCATCGCCTTCGTGGGGGTGTCATGAGTCAGGACCGGCAGGCGATCGCCCCCATCAGGCCGGTGGACCGCAGACCGCTGTACGAACAGGTCAGCGACCGGCTGCGCGAGTTCATCGACGTCAACCAGCTCCAGCCGGGCGACCGGCTCATGACGGAGCGGGACCTCGCACGCCAGCTCTCGGTCGGACGCTCCTCGATCCGCGAGGCCATCACCGCGCTGCGGGCCCGTGGCGAGGTCGAGGTCCGCCACGGCGACGGCATCTACCTCGTCCGCCGCCCCGAGGACCTCATCCCCTCGCTCGCGGCCGAGCTCGTCGAGACCCATATCGACCACCCGGCCATCTGGGAGACGCGCCAGGCGCTCGAGACGCAGTGCGCCCGCCTCGCTGCGCACCGGGCCACCGAGTCCGACCTCAAGAATCTCGCCGCCTCGCTCGAGGACATGGAACGCGAGATCGACGCCGGCGAGGCAGGCCTCGTCGGCGACCGCCGCTTCCACGTCGGGGTGGCGACGGCGTCGCACAACCCCATCCTGATCAGCCTGCTCGACAGCATGCGCCAGGCGCTCGACCGGACCTCGGCCACGTCGCTGACGCGCAGCGGCCAGCCGGCCACGTCGCTCGCCGACCACCGTCGCATCTACGACGCGATCCGCTCGGGCGACGCCCCGGCCGCGGCCGACGCGATGCTCGCCCACCTGGTGAGCACGACCGACTCGCTGGTCATGGAAGGCGCCGTCAAGGAGCTCCCCGGCCGCTGACGGGCACACGTGTCATACCGCCCGGGCGGGCCGGAACGCTCCGCCCGGGCCGGTCAGGACCCGTCGTTCCCGATCAGCACTCGATGACGTTCACCGGAATGGTGAGCGCCAGGCCGCCGCGGGACGTCTCCTTGTACTTGTCACTCATGTCCCGACCGGTCTCACGCATGGTCATGATGACCTGGTCGAGCGAGACACGGTGCCGGCCGTCGCCACGCAGCGCCATCCGCGCCGCATTGACCGCCTTGCCCGCCGAGATCGCGTTGCGCTCGATGCACGGGATCTGCACGAGACCCCCGATCGGGTCGCACGTCAGCCCGAGGCTGTGTTCCATCGCGATCTCGGCCGCGTTCTCGACCTGCGCCGGCGTGCCGGCCAGAACCTCGGCCAGACCGGCCGCCGCCATCGACGCGGCCGAACCGACCTCGCCCTGGCAACCCACCTCGGCACCCGAGATCGAGGCCAGCTCCTTGTACAACGAGCCGATGGCCCCTGCGGCGAGCAGGAAGCGCACCGCGGCCTCGTCCGGGTCGCACAGCCCCAGCGGCGTGTAGTGCGTGGCGTAGTGCATGACCGCCGGGATGATCCCCGCCGCACCGTTGGTCGGTGCAGTGACGATGCGACCACCCGCGGCGTTCTCCTCGTTCACGGCCATTGCGACCAGGTTGACCCAGTCGAGTGCGTAACCGGGATCGCGCTGCGGGTCCTCGACCCGCAACCGCTCGTACCAGCTTCGGGCGCGCCGCTTCACGTGGAGGCCGCCGGGCAGTTCGCCGTCGGAGGTGACGCCGCGACCCACGCAGTCCCACATGACGTCGCGGATCTCGAGCAGGCCCTTGCGGACCTCCTCCTCCGACCGCGTCGAGCTCTCGAAGCCCAGCATCACCTGGCTGATCGACGAACCGGACTCGATGCAGCGCTCCAGCAGCTCCGCCGCCGTGCCGAACGGGCCCGCGGACCCGTCGTCGCCACCGGGCCGTTCCTCGCCCTTCTCGTGGACGAAGCCGCCGCCGACGGAGAAGTACGTCCTCTCGCGCAGGGTCGCGCCCGCACCGTCCCTGACCGTGAGGGTCATCCCGTTGGGGTGTTCGGGAAGGACGGTGCGGGGCCGTAGCACGATGTCGTCGATCCGCTGCGGCACCTCTCGGACGCCGCCGAGCCGGATCCGGCCCGTGTCGGCGATCTCCGCGGTGCGGGTCTGCACCGTCTCTCCGGTCACGACGTCGGGGTACCCGCCTTCGAGGCCGAGCAGGACGGCGGGAAGCGTGCCGTGCCCGGCGCCGGTCGCGGCGAGGGACCCGTAGAGGGTCACCTCGAGCGCCGCGACCTGGTCGAGCACGCCGTCGGCGGCCAGCTCCTCGGCGAAGCGGGCACCGGCCCGCATCGGACCGACCGTGTGCGAGCTCGACGGGCCGATGCCGATCGAGAACAGGTCGAACACGCTGACCGTCATGGGCTCACCCCAGGCCGGGGTAGAGCGGGTGCTTGCGCGCCAGCGCCTGGACCTGGGCACGCAGCCCGGCGATCGCCGCGTCGTCGGCCGGGAGGTCGGCGGGCAGCAGCAGCGCACGCGCGATGACGTCGGCGACCGCGGTGAACGACTCGGTGTCGAAGCCACGCGTGGCCAGCGCCGCCGTGCCGATTCGCAGCCCCGATGTCACCATCGGCGGGCGCGGGTCGAACGGGACGGCGTTGCGGTTCACCGTGATGTCGACGGCCGCGAGCCGGTCCTCGGCCTGCCGGCCGTCCATGCCGTCGGCACCGAGGTTCACCAGCACGAGGTGGACGTCGGTGCCGCCGGAGACGACGCTGATGCCCGCATCGGTGACGTCGGAGGCGGTGAGGCGCTCTGCCAGGATGCGCGCGCCCTCGAGGGTGCGGCGCTGGCGGTCGACGAACTCCGGCTGGGCCGCCATCTTGAAGGCGGCCGCCTTGCCGGCGATGACGTGCTCCAGCGGACCACCCTGCTGACCCGGGAAGACCGCGGAGTTGATCTTCTTGGCCAGTGCGGCGTCGTTGGTGAGGATGATGCCGCCGCGCGGGCCGCCGAGGGTCTTGTGCGTCGTCGACGTCGTGACGTGCGCGTGCGGCACCGGCGACGGGTGCAGCCCGGTGGCCACGAGCCCGGCGAAGTGCGCCATGTCGACCATCAGGTACGCGCCGACCTCGTCGGCGATCCGACGGAAGCGCGCGAAGTCGAGCCGGCGCGGGTAGGCCGACCAGCCGGCGATGATCAGCTGGGGTTGGTGCTCCTCGGCCAGCCGCTCGACCTCGTCCATGTCGACCCGGAAGTCGTCCGGGGACACCTCGTAGGCGGCGACGTTGTAGAGCAGGCCGGAGAAGTTGATCCGCATGCCGTGAGTCAGATGCCCGCCGTGGGCCAGCGACAGGCCCAGGATGGTGTCGCCCGGCTTGATGAGCGCCTGCATCGCCGCGGCGTTCGCCTGCGCACCCGAGTGGGGCTGCACGTTGGCGTACGCGGCCCCGAAGAGCGCCCTGATGCGGTCGAGCGCGAGCGTCTCGATCTCGTCGACGAACTCGCAGCCGCCGTAGTAGCGACGACCCGGGTACCCCTCGGCGTACTTGTTGGTCAGGACCGAGCCCTGCGCCTGCATGACCGCGAGTGGGGCGTGGTTCTCCGACGCGATCATCTCCAGCCCGTCCTGCTGGCGGGAGAGCTCGCGGCCGATGAGCGCGGCGACCTCGGGGTCGAAGTCGGCGAGGGACTGGTCGAGGACTCCCTCGGACATGTCCGTCACCCCTCGTTCTCGGCGCGGTAGGCGGCCGCGTCGAGGACCTTGCCCAGCGACGTGACCTCGACGGTGAACAGCCAGCCCTCGCCGTAGGGGTCCTCGCCCACGAGGGCGGGGTTGTCCTCGAGCGCCGGGTTGATCGACACGACGGTGCCATTGGCGGGGCTGACCAGCTCGGACACCGACTTGGTGGACTCGATCTCGCCACAGGCGTCGCCCGCGGTCAGCTCGGTGCCGACGGCCGGCAGGTCGACGAACACGATCTCGCCGAGCGCGTCGGTCGCGACGGACGACAGGCCGACGCGGACCTCGCCGGAGGCGGTGGCGCCCGGCTCGACGGCGATCCACTCGTGGTCGGAGGTGTAGCTCAGGTTCTCGGGGATGATGTCGGGGGAGGTCATCGGTGGTCCTCTCGGGACTGAGGCCGGACGGTCAGGCGCGCTTGTAGAAGGGGAGGGAGGTGACGGTGTAGTCCTGGCTGCGGCCGCGGACGTCGACACGCAGTTCGGTGCCCACCTCCGACAGCCCCCGGTCGACGTAGGCCAGTGCGATCGGTACGCCCAGCGTCGGGGACAGGACACCGGAGGTGACGACACCGACGGCGGCGTCGTCGGGACCCAGCACGGTCGCCTCCGCCCGGCCGGCGCGGCGGCCGGTACCGGTGAGTCCGACGAGGACCTGGTCCGGCTCATCCTCGGCGAGAGCGGCCAGCGCGTCGCGGCCGACGAACTCCTTGTCGAGGGCGACGACACGGCGCAGCCCGGCGGAGAAGGGGTTTGTCTCCGAGGTCAGCTCGTGGCCGTAGAGCGCCATGCCGGCCTCCAGCCGCAGGGTGTCGCGGCAGGCGAGGCCCGCGGGACGCAGTTCGTGCTCTTCCCCCGCGGCGAGCAGAGCATTCCACAACGCCGGCGCCTGCTCGTCGGAGACGTAGAGTTCGAAACCGTCCTCACCGGTGTAGCCGGTGCGAGCCAGCAGGACGTGGATGCCGGCGATCGTCGCAGGCTCCGCCGCGTAGTAGCGCAGCTCCTCGATGATCGGCGCGACGCCGGGTTCGGCGGTGCGCAGCACGTCGGGCGCGTGCGGGCCCTGCACGGCGATGAGCGCGGTCCCGGCCGAGCGGTCGGTGACCTCGACGTCGAAACCCTTGGCGCGGGCGATGAGCTCGGCAGCGTCCTGTGCGGCGTTGGACGCGTTGACGACGACGAGGAACCGGTCGTCGGCCAGGCGGTAGACGACGAGGTCGTCGAGGACGCCGCCGTCGGGTGCGCACAGCAGCGAGTACTTGGCGCGGCCGACCTTCACCGCCGAGAGCTTCCCGGCGAGCGCGTGGTCGAGGGCCGCGGCGGCCTGCGGGCCGACGAACTCCACCTCGCCCATGTGGGACAGGTCGAACAGGCCGGCCGAGTTGCGGACGGCGTGGTGCTCGGCGAGGTCGCTGTCGTACCGGACCGGCATCCGCCAGCCGGCGAAGTCGGTGAACGTCGCCCCCAGGCGCTCGTGTTCGGCGTCGAGCGGGGTGCGGACGAGGTCGTCCTTCGCGGTCATGACGTCTCCAGGGCGGGGGTGGCGAAGGCTTCGGGCGGGGGGCAGGAGCAGACCAGGTTGCGGTCGCCCTTGGCACCGTCGATGCGGCCGATCGGCGGCCAGTACTTCGCGCGGCGCAGCTCCGGCACCGGGAAGGCCGCCTGCTCACGGGTGTAGGGACGCGTCCAGTTCTCGACGAGGACGACGTCGGCGGTGTGCGGCGCGTTGCGCAGCGGGCTCTCGTCGAGCGGCCACGTGCCGTCGCCGACCTTGTCGATCTCACCCTTGATGGCGATCATCGCGTCGATGAAGCGGTCGATCTCGGCCAGCGACTCCGACTCCGTCGGCTCGACCATCAGCGTGCCCGCGACAGGGAACGACAGCGTCGGGGCGTGGAAGCCGTAGTCGATGAGGCGCTTGGCGACGTCCTCGGCGGTGACGCCGGTCTGCTTGGTGATCGCGCGCAGGTCCAGGATGCACTCGTGCGCGACCAGCCCGCCCGGGCCGGTGTAGAGGACCGGGTAGTGCTCGTCGAGGCGCCGCGCCAGGTAGTTGGCCGACAGGACCGCGGACGCGGTGGCCCTGGTGAGGCCGTCCGGTCCCATCATCGCGATGTAGGCGTAGGTGATCGGCAGGATGCCGGCGGAGCCGTACGCGGCGGCGGAGACGGGGCCGCCCTTCGGGTCGAGCGGGTCGCCGGGCAGGAACGGCGCGAGGTGCGCGCGCACCGCGACCGGACCGACGCCGGGGCCGCCGCCACCGTGCGGGATGCAGAACGTCTTGTGCAGGTTGAGGTGCGAGACGTCGCCGCCGAACTCGCCCGGCTTGGCCAGCCCGACGAGCGCGTTGAGGTTGGCGCCGTCGATGTAGACCTGGCCGCCGGCCTCGTGGACCAGCCCGCAGACCGTGCGGACCTCGGTCTCGTAGACGCCGTGGGTCGACGGGTAGGTCAGCATGATCGCCGCGACGCGGCCGCTGTTGGCCTCGAGCTTGGCGCGCAGGTCGTCGAGGGAGATGCTGCCGTCGGGCGCGGTGGCCACGACGACGACGCTCATCCCCGCGAGGACGGCCGACGCGGCGTTGGTGCCGTGCGCCGACGACGGGATGACGCAGACGGTGCGCTGGTCGTCGCCACGGCTGCGGTGGTAGTCGCGGATGGCGAGCAGGCCGGCGAGCTCACCCTGCGAGCCGGCGTTGGGCTGCAGCGACACCTTGTCGTAGCCGGTGATCTCCGCCAGCCAGTTCTCGAGCGTGTCGGTCAGCTCGGCGTATCCACGGGTCTGGTCGGCCGGCGCGAACGGGTGCAGCGATGCGAAGCCGGGCTTGCTGATCGGCTCCATCTCCGCGGTCGCGTTCAGCTTCATGGTGCAGGAGCCGAGCGGGATCATCGTGCGGTCGAGTGCGAGGTCGCGGTCGGACAGCAGCCGCAGGTAGCGCAGCATCGAGGTCTCTGAGCGGTGCGCCGAGAAGACCGGGTGCGACAGGTAGGGGCTGGTGCGCTTCTCCGAGTCGGGCAGCGTGGCCGACGCGTCCGCGACGGGCGTGGCGCCGAACGCCGCGAGCACGCGCGCGACGATCGCGTCCGTCGTGACCTCGTCGCAGGCGACCGCGACGTGGTCGGAGTCGATGTGGCGCAGGTTGATGCCGTCCTCGGCAGCGGTCTCGACGACTGCGAGCGCACGGCCGGGGACCTTCGCGGTGACGGTGTCGAAGAACTCGCCGTGCACGACCTCGACGCCCGCGGCGCGCAGGCCCGCGGCGACGGCGGCGGCGTGTCCGTGGACGCGCTCCGCGATCTCCTTCAGGCCCTCGGGGCCGTGGTGGACGGCGTACATCGACGCGACGTTGGCGAGCAGCGCCTGCGCGGTACAGATGTTGCTCGTCGCCTTCTCGCGACGGATGTGCTGCTCACGGGTCTGCAGCGCGAGGCGGTAGCCGGGACGGCCCGCGGCGTCCTGCGAGACGCCGACGAGGCGGCCGGGCAGCATCCGCTCCAGTCCACTGCGGACGGACATGTAGCCGGCGTGCGGGCCCCCGAAGAACAGCGGGACACCGAAGCGCTGGGTCGAGCCCACCGCGATGTCGGCGCCGAGCTCGCCGGGCGGGGTGAGCAGCGTCAGCGACAGCAGGTCGGCCGAGACGGTGACGAGCGCGCCCTTGTCCTTGGCCGTGGCGATGATCGGGCGCAGGTCGCGGACGACGCCGGAGGCGCCGGGGGCCTGCAGGACGATGCCGAAGACGTCGCCCTCGGCCAGCGAGACCAGCGCCTCGGGGCTGGAGAGGTCGACGACGTCGACCGGGATGCCGACCGGCTCGGTCCGGGTGTGCAGGACCGACAGGGTCTGCGGGAGGGTCTCGGAGTCGACGACGACACGCGCACCGGCCGGGGCGGCCTTGTTCGCGCGGTTCATCAGCAGCACGGCCTCGACGACGGCGGTGGCCTCGTCGAGCAGCGACGCGCCCGCGACCGGGAGGGCCGTGAGATCCTCGACCATCGTCTGGAAGTTGATCAGTGCCTCGAGGCGGCCCTGAGAGATCTCCGGCTGGTACGGCGTGTAGGCCGTGTACCAGGCGGGCGACTCCAACATGTTGCGGCGCAACACCGGCGGGGTGATCGTGTCGCTGTAGCCCAGACCGATCATCTGCACCATGGTGCGGTTGCGGCCGGCGAGGCCGTCGAGGGTCGCGAGTGCGTCCTGCTCGCTCAGAGCGGCCGGGAGCTTCAGCGACCGGGCCGCCCGGATGCCCTGCGGCACGGCGGCGTCGATGAGGGAATCGAGGTCGGGATGGCCGACGACCTCGAGCATCTTCTGCTCGGCGTCGTGGTCCGGACCGATGTGACGGTCGGCGAAGATCGACATACGCTCACTCCGAGGTCGGGGGACAGATGGCACCTGTCGTGCACCGTCTCCCCGCTCTGTCTACGGACCTGAGAGATTTCGCGGGAGTGACCCCACTTGCCCCGTCGGTGGTCCACCCGGGGGATCCCGGGGAACGCTTTCCAGAGTTGCCTCGTCACAGCGGTACGGCAGCCTGAGAGATTTCCGGGGAGGATTGCTCCTACGGCTCTGGATTGCGAGACCAGATCTCCCGCTGGGATTCGAGCAGCGTATGCAGTTGTGTGGCGCTCACTATACCCACACCGGGCGGCAGCTCGGCAAGGGGTCGACAGTCGTCCGAGTGGCGTCGTCGAGAGCTTCCGCAGGTCAGCACCCTAAGATTGGTCAGACCACCCGGAGTCGCGTTGCACGTGTCGCAGCCCGGGCCGGCGGACGCGTGCTACGGTTGCGGCGCGCGTCACGTATCAGGTAATTCGTCGTGAACCTTTTCCGGCGGAGCACCGCGAATGCCGGGGAATGGCACCTCTCCGGTCGACGAGCACATTCGGGTACCCGGCACCGGGGTACCGCGCCACGCCGTGGGCACTCGTCTGCGCGCGCGTCCCCGCGTTCCCGGTCGCCCTCGACGACGCCGGACTCGCGGCCCGAGCTCTCCTGGAGACGTCGTGACCATCGCACCCGAAGGCCGCAAGCTGCTCCGGCTGGAGGTCCGCAACGCCGAGACCCCGATCGAGCGCAAGCCGTCGTGGATCCGCACCCGGGCCCGCACCGGACCGCAGTACACG
>MEGH01000018.1:90544-163204 GCA_001725415.1 Pseudonocardia sp. SCN 73-27 | reverse complement strand
AAGTCCTACGACGACAAGTCCTCGTGCCACGACCAGAGCTACAAGCACTGCAACGACGACTACAGCCACTCCTCGAGCAGCTACGGCCACCACTGAGCCACGCGTCGAACGCACGCAGCGCCCCCGGACCACGGTCCGGGGGCGTTCTCGCGTGCAACCGCCCCGCCGAGCTCGACGTCAGGCTGGTCGCGGGGCCTCGGAACCAGCGTGGTGTCGAACTCGGCTCGACGACGGTGTCCGGTTCGTCCGCAATGGGCGTGAGCTGCGGAGAGTCACCCGCGGAACTGTCGGTGTCGCGTGCCACCGTCGGGTGACAGCGGACGAGGAGCGGCCTATATTCCACGTGGAATAGTTCGGCTGGAACGATCGGGACGGAGTGCGTGAGATGACGATGACGGCACTCGGCACCTCCGTGCTCGCCCTGCTGTGCGAGAAGCCGATGCATCCGTACGAGATGTACCGGCTGATGCTCGACCGTCACGAGGACCGGATCGTCAAGGTCCGGCCCGGGTCGCTGTACCACACGGTGGCGCGGCTGGCCGACAAGTCGCTGGTCGAGGCCGTCGGCACCGACCGCGAGGGTGGGCGCCCCGAGCGCACCACCTACCGGGTCACCCCGGCCGGCCGCGAGGCGCTGCGGTCGTGGATCGCCGAGAACCTCGGCGCCCCCGTCAACGAGTACCCGCGCTTCCCGGTCGCGCTCGGCGAGGCCCACAACCTGCCCCGCACCGAGGCGATCGCGCTGCTGCGGACGCGGATCGACGCGCTGCAGACCGACGTCGACAAGGCTGCGCCCCTGATCGCGGCGGCGACGACCCGCACCCACGAGGCGCACCTGCTGGATTCCCTCTACCTCATCGAGATGGCGCGAGCCGAGATCGGCTGGTTGACCCGGCTGATCGAGCGGCTCGAGACGAAGGAGCTGACATGGCCGTCGGAGGACCGGCTGTGACCGCGGGGAAACCGCTCCCCGCAAGTCCGTGGCCCGCCCTGTGGGCGATGGTCATCGGGTTCTTCATGATCCTGGTGGACTCGACGATCGTGTCGGTCGCGACCCCGGCGATCATGTCCGACCTGGGTGCCGACGTGGACGCGGTCGTCTGGGTCACGAGCGCGTATCTACTGGCCTACGCGGTGCCGCTGCTCATCACGGGCCGCCTCGGCGATCGGTTCGGACCGGGCCGGGTCTACCTGGTCGGCCTGACGATCTTCACGCTGGCGTCGCTGTGGTGCGGGCTCACGGGATCGATCGGCATGCTGGTCGCGGCCCGTGTCGTGCAGGGCTTCGGTGCGTCGCTGATGACGCCGCAGACGATGGCGGTCATCACCCGGACGTTCCCGGCCGAGACCCGTGGCCGGGCGATGAGCCTGTGGGGCGCGGTCGCCGGTATCGCGACGCTCGTCGGTCCGATCCTGGGCGGCGTCCTGGTCGACGGCCTGGGCTGGGAGTGGATCTTCTTCATCAACGTGCCCGTCGGCGTCATCGCGTTCGTGCTCGCGGTGCGGCTGGTCCCCGCGCTGGAGACGCACGTCCACAAGTTCGACATCCTCGGCGTCGTCCTCAGCGCGATAGGCATGTTCCTGCTGGTCTTCGGGCTGCAGGAGGGCCAGGCCTACGACTGGGGCACGATCGCCGGCCCGATCTCGGTGTGGTCGCTGATCGGCGCCGGCATCGTCGTCATGGCCGTCTTCCTGTGGTGGCAGGCGCGCAACAAGGGCGAGCCGCTGGTCACGCTCGCGCTGTTCCGCGACCGCAACTTCAGCCTGGCCAACGTCGCGATCACGACGGTCGGTTTCGCGATCACCGCGATGGCGTTCCCGCTGATGTTCTACGCGCAGGGCGTCATGGGACTGTCGCCGACGCGGGCGGCGCTGTTGCTCGTGCCCATGGCCGTGATCTCCGGCGTGCTCGCCCTGTGGGTGGGCCGCAAGACCGACCAGGTGCACCCACGCTGGCTCGCGGGCTTCGGGATGCTGTGCTTCGCCGCGTCGCTGTTCTGGGCGGGCGCGATCCTGCGGCCGGGGCTGCCGGTGTGGGAGCTGCTGCTGCCGATCGCGCTGCTCGGCGTCGCCAATGGCTTCGTCTGGGCGCCGATCGCGACGACCGCGACCCGCAACCTGCCGATGTCGAGCGCCGGCAGCGGCGCGGGCATCTACAACACGACCCGGCAGGTCGGCGCGGTGCTCGGCTCCGCGGCGATCGCGACGCTGATGGCCTCGCGCATCGCCGCCAACCTGCCCGTCGCGGCCGGTGCGGGTGGGCGCAGCGCGGAGTCGGGCGTCGCCCAGCTCCCGCCCGCGCTGCACGAGGGCTTCGCCGCCGCCATGGGGCAGTCGCTCTACCTGCCGGCGGCGGTGCTGCTGATCGGGTTCGTCGCGGTGGCCTCGTTCGCGGTGCCGCGGCACCTGGCGGCGCGGCGGGCCGCGGCGGCCGAACCCGACCCGGCGCCGGCACCGGCCTGATCCTCGGCGGCGCGCGCCGGTCCGCTCGTGCGACACGCGGGTCCGGCGCGCGTCGCACCCGGCGTCCACGGACGGTCGCGCGTGCGGGCACGTAGTGTTGTCAGGTGCTCGCCGCCGTCCCCGTCCCGGTCACCGTGCGTGTCCCCGGGAAGATCAATCTGCACCTCGCCGTCGGCGACGTGCGCGACGACGGGTACCACGAGCTGGTCACCGTGTTCCACGCCGTGAGCCTGTTCGACGAGGTCACGGTCGCGACGTCGGACGCCCCCGGCGTCGAGGTCACCGGTGACACCGCGGCCGAGGTGCCCACCGACGGCACCAATCTCGCGTGGAGGGCCGTCGAGCTGCTGGGCCGCCAGGCGGGGCACGACACAGACGTAAAAGTCATGCTGCGCAAGGGAATCCCCGTCGCGGGCGGGATGGCCGGAGGCAGCGCCGACGCCGCCGGAACGTTGGTCGCGCTCGCCGGGCTGTGGAAGCTCGACCTCACCCGCGAGGAGCTGGCCGTCATGGCGGCCGAGCTGGGCAGCGACGTCACGTTCGCGCTGCACGGCGGCACGGCCGTCGGCACCGGGCGCGGGGAGCGGATCGTGCCCGTCCTGTCCCGGCACCCGCAGCACTGGGTGATCGCCCTGGCACGCCAGGGCCTGTCGACGCCGACGGTGTTCGCCGAGCTCGACCGGCTCCGCGCCGCGTCCGACGCGGAGACCCCCGTGCGCGCGGTCGAGCCGGTCCTCGAGGCGCTCGCGGGCGGCGACCCCCGCCACCTCGCACTGTCGCTGGGCAACGACCTGCAGGCCGCCGCCGTCAGCCTCGCCCCCGACCTGCGCCGCACCCTGCGTGCCGGCGTCTCCGCGGGCGCGCTCGCCGGGCTCGTGTCGGGGTCGGGGCCCACGTGCGCGTTCCTGTGCGACAGCGCCGACTCCGCCGTGGAGGTCGCCGCCGAACTTGCCGGTGCGGGCGTGTGCCGGACCGTCCGTGTCGCCCACGGGCCCGTCCCCGGGGCCCGGATCGTCGACGAGAACGAGCCGCCGTCGGGCCCCCCGACCGGCTCCTGGCCGAAAGTGCGTGCCTGATGCCCCCGGTTCGGCAGAACCTGGTCAACCTCGAGTCCGTCACCGCCCACGTTCCCGGCGACGCCTCGCGCGTCCTGCTGAACTCCGTGTCCCTCGGCGTGGAGCGCGGCGAGCGGATCGGCGTCGTCGGCCTCAACGGCGGCGGCAAGACGACGCTGCTCGACATCCTCGCCGGCCGCCGGCAGCCGCAGTCGGGGCGGATCAGCCGCGTCGGCGGGCTCACGCTGTCGCACCTCGCGCAGGGCGACCCGCTGCCCGACGGCGCGCGGATCCGCGACGTGGTGCTGGCCGGCTACGGCGCCGAGCACGAGTGGGCGTCCGACCCGCGGGTGCGTGACGTCCTCACCGGGCTCGGCGTCATCGACCTCGACCGCACCGTCGACGGCCTCTCCGGCGGCGAGAAGCGCCGCGTCGGGCTCGCGGCCACCCTCATCGGTGAGCCCGACCTCGTCGTCCTCGACGAGCCGACCAACCACCTCGACGTCGAGGGTGTCGGCTGGCTGGCCCAGCACCTCATCGGACGGCGCTGCGGCGTCGTCGTCGTGACGCACGACCGCTGGTTCCTCGACGCCGTCTGCACCCGGACGTGGGAGGTCGCGAACGGCAACGTCGAGAGCTACCTCGGCGGCTACGCCGACTGGGTCTACGCCCGCGCCGAACGGACCCGGCAGGCCGACGCGGCCGAGGCCCGACGGCAGAACATGGCCCGCAAGGAGCTGGCCTGGCTGCGCCGCGGGGCGCCCGCGCGCACCTCGAAGCCGCGGTTCCGGATCGAGGCCGCCGAGGCCCTGATCGCCGACGTCCCGCCGCCGCGCAACTCCGTCGAACTGCTCGGCTTCGCGACGAACCGCCTGGGCCGCACCGTCCTCGAGCTCGAGGACGCCACGGTGAAGATCGGCGAGCGTACCCTGCTCGACGACGTCACCTGGCGGCTCGGCCCCGGCGACCGGATCGGGATCGTCGGCGTCAACGGCTCCGGCAAGACCACGCTGCTGCGTTCGCTGACCGGGCAACGGCCCCTCGACAGCGGCAGGCGCGTCCAGGGCACCACCGTCCAGCTCGCCGAGCTCACCCAGGAGCTCGTCGACCTGCCCCGCGACATGCGCGTCCTGGAGGCGACCGAGGACGTCGCCAAGTTCGTGCGGCTCGGGAAGCTGGAGCTGTCGGCGTCGTCGGTGCTGGAACGGCTCGGTTTCCCCGCCGCGCGGCAGTGGACGCCCGTCGGACAGCTCTCGGGTGGCGAGCGGCGCCGGCTGCAGCTGACCCGGCTGCTCATGGCCGAGCCCAACGTCCTGCTGCTCGACGAGCCCACCAACGACCTCGACGTCGACACCCTCTCCAACCTCGAGGACCTGCTCGACGGCTGGCCCGGCACGCTGATCGTCGTCAGCCACGACCGGTACCTGGTCGAGCGGGTGTGCGACACCGTCGTCGCGTTGTTCGGCGACGGCCGCATCACGCACCTGCCCGGCGGGATCGAGGAGTACCTGCAGCGGCGGGCCGCGTCGGGCGACGCCGTCGCCGCGATCACGATGACCGGCTCCGGCGCGGCGAAGGCGGCCCCGGCCGTGTCTGCGGCCGACCAGCGCGCCGCCCGCAAAGAGGCGTCGCGGCTGGAGCGCAAGATGGAGTCGTTGTCGGCCAAGGAGTCCCAGCTGCACGACGCGCTGGCCGCCGCGGCCACCGACCCCGCGAAGCTGATGGAGCTCGGCGCCCAGCTCAAGGCTGTCACCGCGGAGCGCGAGGCCGTCGAGCTGGAGTGGCTGGAGGCTGCGGAGCTGGCGGAGTCGTGAAGTCTGTGAGCGGCGACAGGCGCTACAGCGACTGCCGCCGCTCACGACCGGACGGCACCATCGACGTCGTGGCGACGATCGAGGATCTGCGGCCCCTCGGGACCGGGCTGGAACGCTCGTACGAGGTGTACGTGCGCGGGAGGCTCAAGTTCCGCGTCGGGCAGATCGTCTACGTCGCGTTCTCCCTCGACGAGACCGAGATGGGCTTGGCGTTCCCCAAGGTCGAGCGGGAGGCGCTGGTCGCGGGGGAGCCGGGGAAGTTCCGGATGCCGTCGGCGTCGGACATGCGCTTCAACTGGGTCGAGGCCGACCTCACCGCGCTCGACGCCGCCGAGGCCCGAGAGCTGGTCGTCGACGCGTGGCGCATGGTCGTCCCCAGGAAACTGGTGCGCGCCTACGACCTGGCGCACCCCGACGGGCCGGGCATCGGCTGATCCCGGATCAACCGATCGACCGACCCGCCGACGCCTCCTGTGCCCCTAGCGTCATGGGTGTGCGGTCCGGAGGACCACACGGCGGGCCGGCTCATCGGGGGGAGAGCCGGCCCGTGGCTCGCGCGACCCCGGGTGGGGTGAGTCGTGACCGCGACCGCCTGTTCTTCGCGCGGTTCGCGTCGGCGCGGCGGATCGGTACGTGGGACAACGGCCTGTTCGAGGCTGTCGTGGCCGCGCGGGTCGAGGACCTCGTCGCCGAGGCCCGTCGTCGTGCCGACGCCGCCGACCCCGGCGAGGCCTTCCTCGGGTTCCTCGCGCTGCTGACCCAGGAGGCGGGCGTCAAGGGTGACCTGTCCGACGCACTTGTGGCTCCACTCACGGTCGCGACCTCGTTGCGTGAGGATCTCCACGCGCGGTGGAGGAGCTGCTGACACGCGGTCGTCGTCGACGGGCTGCAGGCACCGCGCTGACACGACGTCATCGTGACGTCACAGCTGCGCTGCGATGGTGTCAGCGCCGTGACAGTGCGGCGTCAGCGGCGGGGATCAGAGTTCTCGCCATGGACACCGTCATCCACGTCGAGGGACTCGAGAAGTCCTTCGGCACCACGAAGGCCCTCGCCGGGGTCGACCTGACCGCCCAGCGCGGCACGGTGCTGGGCCTGCTCGGCCCCAACGGTTCGGGCAAGACCACGACCGTCCGCGTCCTCGCCACCCTGCTGCGCCCCGACGCCGGCCGGGCCACGATCCTCGGGCACGACGTCGTCGCCGAACCCGCGGCCGTCCGCGCCCGCATCGGCCTCACCGGCCAGTACGCGGCCGTCGACGAGGCCCTCTCCGGCACCGACAACCTGATGCTCATCGCCCGGCTGCTCGACATGCCGCGCCGCGCGGCCCGCGTACGCGCCGCGGAGCTCATCGAGCGCTTCGGACTCGCCGAGGCCGCCAAGCGCCGCGTCCGCACCTACTCCGGCGGCATGCGTCGCCGGCTCGACCTGGCGGCCAGCCTCATCGGCCGCCCCGACGTCCTGTTCCTCGACGAGCCCACCACCGGGCTCGACCCGCGGCACCGCAACGAGGTCCTCGACCAGGTCCGCGCGCTCGCCGCCGACGGCGTCACCGTCCTGCTGACGACGCAGTACCTGGAGGAGGCCGACCAGCTCGCCGACGACCTCGTCGTCATCGACACCGGCCGCGTCATCGCGAGCGGCACTCCGGCCTCGCTCAAGGCCGACGTCGGGGGACAGCGGCTGCACGTGCGCCCGTTGCGCCGCACCGACATCCCGGCCGTCTCGACGATCCTCGCCGGCCTCACCGACGAGGCCCCCGTCGTCGACGCGTCCGGCGAGCTGACCGTCGCCGCACACGAGCCTGGCCTGCTGCACGTCGCGGGCGGCCGGTTCGACGCGGCCGGGCTCGCCATCGCCGAGCTCGGGCTGCGCCTGCCCAGCCTCGACGACGTCTTCATGACCCTGACCGGCCGCACGGCGGAGGACGCCGAGAAGCAGACCGGCACGACCGACGAGGAGGTGGCTGCGTGACCACGACCGCCGTCGCACCCGGAACCACGCCCCGTCCGCCCATGCCGATACCCGACATCGAACGCGGCAGGCACGGGCCCTCCACGGTCCGCCACGGCCTCACACTCGCGTGGCGGGGCGTCGTCAAGACGATCCACTCGCCCGAGGCACTGATCGACGTGACGCTGCAGCCGGTCATCTTCCTGCTGCTGTTCGTATACGTCTTCGGCGGCGCGATCGCCGGCAACACCACCGAGTACCTGCAGTTCGCGCTGCCCGGCGTGCTCGTGCAGACCGTCGTGTTCGCCTCCGCGGGCACCGGCGTCGGGCTCGCGGAGGACCTGCACACCGGCATCTTCGACCGGTTCCGCAGCCTTCCGATCTCGCGGTCGGCCCCGCTCGTCGGCGCGATCATGGCCGACCTCGTGCGCTACCTGACCTCCGGCGTGATCATGCTGGTCCTCGGCACGATCCTCGGGTTCCGGATGCACGCCAACCCGATCGACGTGATCGCGGCGATGGGCCTGGTCATGGTGTTCGCCTTCGCCCTGTGCTGGGTGTTCACCGCGCTCGCGATGCTCGTCCGCCAGCCCCGCTCCGTGCAGGGCATCGGCGCGATGATCATGCTGCCGCTCACCTTCGGCAGCAACGTGTTCGTCCCGTCGGACTCGATGCCCGGCTGGCTGCAGGCGTTCGTGAACGTCAACCCGGTCTCGAAGGTCGCCGATGCCGTCCGCGGCCTGCTCACCGGCGGTCCCGTCGCGGCCCCGGCCACGGCGGCACTGATCGCCGCCGCCGTCATCGTCGTGGTGTTCGCGCCGATCGCGGTGACGCTCTACCGCAAGCGGGCCTGATCCCCAGGGATCGGAGCCCGCACACGGTCCCGGACGGCCGCGAGGCCGTCGGGACGGGGGAGGTCCCGGCCCCGCTGCAGCGCATCGTCCGCCGCGGCGGGGCCGAGGGCGTCCCGGACCCCCTCGACGACGGCGACGACGTCGGGGTTGCCGTGGTCGAGCGTGCCGCGCTGGGCCAGCGCGACCCCGAGCATCAACCCCGCGGCGTCGGCGTCGCCGCGGGCCAGCGCGAACTGCGCGCCGTACTCGACGACGAGCGCGGCGACCGGGCCGTCGTGGCTCGCGATCGCCTCGTCGATGGCGCGGTCGAGTGAGGCCGCTGCCGCCTCGCCGTCGCCGGCCGCGACCTCGACCCGGTACCGCACGATCTCGACGAGCGCCCTCCGCTGCTCGCGGGCCAGCCCGTGCCCCGCATCGCGTTCGGCCACCGCGAGGTGTCGGCGCGCCGCGGCGAGGTTTCCCGCCACGCGTTCGATGTCGGCGAGGGTCGCCCGCGCCATCGTCTCCACGCCGAAGGGGCCCGACGCGATGTCGGCGGCGCTCTCGGCGAGCTCCCGGGCCCGGACGGGATCGCCGCGGCGCAGGGACAGCCGCGCCTGCTGCAGCATGAACTGCGGCAGGTCGTCGTCGTTGCCCAGCTCGGTGGCCAGCGCGAGGGCCTCGTCGTAGGCCGCGGCGGCGGCGTCGAGGTTGCCGGCCAGGTCCTCCAGCTCGCCCAGCGTCCCGATCGTCATGCCCAGCCCGAAGCGGTCCCCGGTCGTCGTGAACAGCTCGTGGGCGACTCGGACGAGGCCGCGCTGCAGCTCGATGTCACCGTCGTTCTCGGCGAGCTGTGCCCGGACCTGGGTGGCGAAGGCGCGGACCCACGGATCGTCCGACGTCACGGACACCTCGTCGAGCAGGGCCGGATCGCCGGTGAAGGCCCGGCCCAGCGGCGCGACGAGCTGCAGCGCGGGATGACGGGGTTCGGGCGCGGTCGCGGCGGCGGCGACGGCCTCGTCGAGACGGGTCACGGCGGTGTCGATGTCGCCGCGCGCGATGCAGGTCAGCAGCAGGTAGGCCAGGGTGCGGGCCGCGACGGCCGGCAGGTCCGGCGGCGGCAGGGCCGCGACCTCCTCGACCCAGCTGATGGACTCCTCGTAGCGGCCGCGGATGAACCACGACCAGCCCATGGCGGCGACGATCCGGTGCGCGGTCGCACTGTCGCGGCGGCTCACCGCCCGGCGCAGCGCCACGGCGATGTTGCCGCTCTCGGCGCGCAGCGGCGCGAGCCAGCGCAGCTGGTCGGCGCTGCGCAGGTGCGGCTCGGAGGTCTCGGCCAGCTCGACGACCCAGTCGGCGTGTGCCGCGACGACCGCCTCGGCCTCGCCCGCTTCGGCGAGCCGCTCAGCGGCGTAGTCGCGGATCGTCTCCAGCAGCCGGTACCGCGTCGGGGCGGCGTCGCCCGAGGGCACGGCGACGACCAGTGACTTGTCGACGAGCGCTGCAAGCAGGTCGAACGCGTCGGCCGGGTCGGGGCCGCCGGGGCCGGTGCACACCCGCTCGACGGTCGCCGCCGTCGCACCACCCGCGAACACACCCATGCGGCGCAACAAGGTCCGCTCAGGCTCACCGAGCAGGTCCCAGCTCCAGTCGACGACGGCCCGCAATGTCTGGTGCCGGGGCAGCGCGGTGCGGGCGCCGGAGGTGAGCAGGCGGAACCGGTCGTCGAGCCGGGCGGCGATCTCGGTGAGCGACAACGTCCGCAGCCGGGCCGCCGCGAGCTCCAGCGGCAGCGGCTGGCCGTCGAGCCGGGCGCAGATCTCGGCGACGACTGGCTCGGTCTGCGCGTCGAGGTGGAACGCCGGTGCGACGGCGGCGGCGCGGTCGGCGAACAACCGGACCGCGGCGGCCGTGTCGAGCGGTTCGACGGGGTGCAGCACCTCCCCGGGCACGGCCAGCGGCTCGCGGCTGGTCGCCAGGATCCGCAGCCGCGGCGCCGCCTCGAGCATCCGCTGGGTGAGGGCGGCGACGTCGTCGACGAGGTGCTCGCAGTTGTCCAGCACCAGCACGACGTCGCGATCCCCGAGTGCGGCCAGCAGTCGTCCGGTGACGTCGGGCGGGCCGTCGTCGGGGTTGCGCATCATCAGCTCCGGCTCGCCGACGGCCGTCAGCACCGTGCCGGGGAGCTGCTCGGAGCCGGTGAGCGGCGCGAGCTCGGCGATCGGGGCCTCGGCGCGGCCCTCGACGATCTCCCTGGCCAGCCGTGTCTTGCCCGCCCCACCCGGGCCGAGCAGCGTCACCAACCGGGCCGTGCCCAGCAGGCGGCGGACCCGTCCGACGTCGGCGTCGCGGCCCACGAAGCTGGTGAGTGCCGCGGACCCGTTGCGGCGCAACGGTTCCGTCCGCGGTGGCGCCACGGGTGCGGGGGTGCCGCGCAGGACGTCCAGCCGGGCCCGCGCCAGCTCCGGACCCGAGTCGACGCCCAGTTCGCCCGCCAGCCGCTCCCGTGTCCGGTCGAGCACGGCGAGCGCGTCGGCCTGCCGGCCCGTCGCGTGCAGCCCGCGGGCCAGCACCACCGCCGCGCTCTCCCGCAACGGTTGCGCCGCAAGCAGATCGCTGACCGCGTCGAGGCCTGCGCCGGGGTCGCCCGCGGTCAGGCCGAGCGCCGCCCGCGTCTCGACGGCCACCGCCCGCTGCTCCTCCAGCCGGGCCGCGGCGGCCTCGGCGAACGGGAGCCGTCGGACGTCGGCCAGGGCGGGTCCGCGCCAGAGCGCGAGCGCCTCGTCCAACGTGGACGCAGCGACCGCGGGGTCGCCGTCCGCCTTCGCGGTGGCGAGGAGATGGCCGAACCGGCCGGCGTCGACAGCGTCGGCGGTGAGATCGAGCAGGTAGCCGCCCTGGACGGTCACGACAAGCCGCGCACCCAACGCCCGCCGCAACCGCGACACCAGCGACTGCAACGCGTTTCCCACCGCGTCCGGTGGCTCCTCGCCCCACAGGTCGTCGACCAACGCCTCGGTGGTGACCGGGCGGCCGGGGTCGAGCGCGAGCCGGGCGAGCAGCCCGCGCAGCCGCAGCCCGGGTGGCGCGGCGTCGGCGTCGTCGGGCGCGACGGCGCCGTTGGCGGACGGCCACGCCGCCACGCTCCCCAGCACCCCGATCCGCACGGCGCCAGTCTGCCGTGCGCGATCCTGCGGCGGCAGCGAACACCCCACCGGCCGAGCGGTTGAGGCCCTCCTGAGCGATTCGCACCGACCCTGCTCACGACCGGGAGAGCTCCGCCGGCGCCGCGCGGCAGCCTCGGCCCCGGGCAGCGGGCCGATCTCGATCTCGGCCAGGCCCCGGCCCGGCCGGACCACGGCGGGGTGCAGCCACGAGGCGTCCCCGTTCGTCGTCAAGTGGGCGAGCACGTCGAGGCGCTGACCCGGCAGACCGTCGGTCAGGTTCGACCGCCGCGACAACGCCTCGCCGGAGTCCTGCTCGGCGCCGGCATGGACCAGCCCGTCGCGGTCCTCCAGGACGATCGTTCGATGCCTCGACGGCGGAATCTCCCCGCCCGGCCGGACCGATGCGACCTCCCCGAGCGCCACCGGGCACCGGGTGGTCGGGCCGCGCGAACAGCGACTCCGGTCGAGCACGTACTCCGTGCGGCACCACTGCCCAGGGCCGTGTCTGATCCGAGGGGGCATCGCTCGGAGGATGCGGCGGCGGGGCCGCTCGGCGCATCGGGTTCTCCCGTGAGACCCCACCCTGGGTCGGTCACAGGGTCTACTCGGCCAGGGTCTGCAGGAAGTAGGCCTCGGCGAGGACGCCGCGGCCGAACATCGCGAGGTCGAGGCTCTCGTCGATGCCGTGCCAGCGGCTGGCCGGGTCGCCGACGCCCGTCACCAGCACCGCGGCACCCGGGAACGTCCGGGCGAACTCGGCGATGAACGGGATGCTGCCGCCGATGCCCATCTCGACGACGGAGTTCCCGTAGGCGCGCGAGTAGGCGGACCGGGCGGCGTCGTAGGCGGACCCGGTGCTCTGCAGGGCGAACGGCTCCGCGACACCGCTGCCCGGCTCCACCGAGACGTGCGCGCCCCACGGGACGTGCGCGCGCAGGTGCTCGGCGAGGGCCTGCTGCGCGGCGAGGGCGTCCTCACCCGGGGCCAGGCGCATGCTCACCATCGCCCGCGCCCGCGGCAGCAGGACGTTCGACGCGTCCGCGACCCGCGGCGCGTCGATACCGAGGACGGCGATCGCGGGCTTGAGGTTGGTGCGGTCGGGGATGGTGCCCGAGCCGAGGAGCTCCACGCCGTCGAGCAGCCCGACGGTCGAGCGGAACGTCGCCTCGTCCATGTCGGGGGCCTCGGACTCGGCGCGCACCAGCCCGGGGACGGCGACCTCGCCCTTGTCGTCGTGCAGCGATCCGAGCGCCTTGCAGAGCGCGGTGAGGGCGTCGCCGACCGGGCCGCCGAAGACGCCGGAGTGCACCGGCTGCTCCAGCATCGACACCTCGACGACGACGTCGACCAGCCCGCGCAGCGTCGTCGTCAGGGCAGGGACGTCGGTGGCCGGGTTGGCGGCGTCCGCGATGACGATCACGTCGGCGGCGAGCAGGTCGCGGTGCTCGGCCAGCAGCGCGGTGAGCGTCGGCGAGCCCGACTCCTCCTCGCCCTCGATGAACAGCGTGACCCCGACGGGCGGCGTCCCGCCGAAGGCGCGCAGCGTCGCCAGGTGGGTCATGACGCCGGCCTTGTCGTCGGCGGCGCCGCGGCCGTAGAGGCGGCCGTCGCGCTCGGTCGGCTCGAAGGGCGGACTGGTCCAGTGCTCGTCGCCACCGGTGGGCTGCACGTCGTGGTGCGCGTACAGCAGGACGGTCGGGGTGCCGGCCGGGCCGGGGAAGCGGGCGACGACGGCGGGCGCGCCGCCCTCGGCCTGCAGGAGCTGTACGTCGGCCGCACCGGCGTCGCGCGCGAGCTCCGCGACGGCCTCGGCGCTGCGGCGGGTGTCGTCGGCACGGGTGGGATCGGCCCAGATACTGGGGATCCGCACCAGTCGCTCGAGGTCGGCGCGCGCCGGGGCGAGCTGGGCGTCGACGGCGGCGGCGAGGGCGTCGTTCGAGAGCGGGTCGGCCACGGAGCCGGATGCTACGCGTAGGTCGTAGTCTCGGCGGTATGTCGCGGTTCCTCCAGATGCTGACGGACAGCGCGGCCCGGTCCGCCAAGGGAATGATCACCGGGGAGCCGAAGGAGCCCGTCCGCACACCGTGGCGTGACGTGCACGAGAAGGCGCGCAGGCTCGCGGGGGCGCTGCTCGCGGATCCCGTCCTCGGACGAGGGGACGCCGTCGCCGTTCTCGCCGCCGAGCCTGCCCAGATCGCCCCCGCCGCGCAGGCGGTGTGGCTCGCGGGCGGCAGCGTCACGATGCTGCACCAGCCCACCGCCCGCACCGACCTGGCCGTGTGGGCCGAGGACACCGTCACGGTGCTCGGCATGATCGGCGCGAAGCTCGTCCTGCTCGGGGCGCCGTTCGACGCGCTCGCCCCGGTGCTGGCCGAGCGCGGGATCGCGTTCAGGCTCCTGTCCGACCTCTCCGAAGGCGGCGAGCCGATCACCGTCGACGTGACCGTCGCCGACGAGGACGACACCGCGTTGCTGCAGCTCACGAGCGGCTCCACCGCCGAGCCGAAGGCCGTGCGGATCACCCACCGCAACCTGTTCGCCAACATCGGCGGCATGGTCGCCGCCGCCCAGCTCGACGCCGACCGCGACGTGATGGTGTCGTGGCTGCCGCTGTTCCACGACATGGGCATGGTCGGGTTCATGACCGTCCCCATGGTCACCGGCCTCGAGCTGGTGACCGTCACGCCCGTCGACTTCCTGTCGCGGCCGCTGCTGTGGGCCGAGCTGATCTCGAAGTACCGCGGCACCGTCACCGCCGCCCCCAACTTCGCCTACGCGGTGCTGGCCCGCCAGCTCGCCCGCGCCGACGAGGGCTCGCTCGACCTGTCGTCGATGCGGTTCGCCCTCAACGGTGCCGAGCCCATCGACCCCGACGCCGTCACCGCACTCACCGACGCAGGCGCCCGCTTCGGCCTCGCCGAGGACTCCGTCGTGTGTGCCTACGGCATGGCGGAGACCGCGCTCGGGGTGTCGTTCGCGCCCTGCGACACCGGCATGGTCATCGACCACGTCGACGCAGAGTGGCTCGAGGAGAAGCGCCACGCCCGGCCCGCGCTCTACGGGCCCAGCCGTCGCTTCCCGCGCCTCGGCCCGCCGCTGCCCGGCATCGAGGTCCGGGTCGTCGGCGACGACGGGACCGTCCTGCCCGAGCGGGGCGTCGGCGTCCTGCAGCTGCGCGGGGAGTCGGTGACGCCCGGGTACCTGACGGTCGACGGCCCGCGCCCCGCCCAGGACGCCGACGGCTGGCTCGACACCGGCGACGAGGGCTACCTCGCCGGGGTGGAGGTCGTCGTCTGCGGACGGCGCAAGGACGTCATCATCATGGGCGGGCGCAACATCTACCCGACCGACATCGAGCGTGCCGCCGCCCTGGCCGCCGACGTGCGGGCGGGCAACGTCGTCGCCGTGCGGCTCGAGGCCGGCGCGGGCCGCCACCGCGAGTCGTTCCTGGTGGCCGTCGAGTCACGCAAGGCCGGGGACACGGCCGCGGAGGAGATCATCCGCAAGGACGTCACGTCGAAGGTGGTCGCGGCCTGCGGGGTGCGGCCCGCGGATGTCGTGGTCCTGGCGCCGGGGACGCTGCCCAAGACGCCGTCGGGCAAGCTGCGCCGCTCCGCGACGGGGGACCTGATCGCGGCGCGGGCCTGAACACGCGAGAACGGCGCTCTCCCGTGGGGGAGAGCGCCGTTCTGCGACGCGATGAGCTCAGCCCGACAGCGCGTGGAACCTGTTCTGCGTCGACTCCAGCCCGTCGGACAGCAGGGCCTCCACGGCGTCGGCGGCCAGGTCGACCGCGAACTCCAGCTCCTTGTTCTCGACCGACGAGAACCGCTTGAGTACGAAGTCCGCAGGGTCCTGACGGCCGGGGGGGCGCCCGATGCCGAAGCGGACCCGCAGGTAGTCGCGGGTGCCGCACGACTGGCTGATGGAGCGCAGCCCGTTGTGCCCGCCCTCGCCGCCACCCTGCTTGAGCCGGACGACGCCGAACCCGAGGTCCAGGTCGTCGTGCACGACGACGAGCTCGGTGGCAGGCACCGAGAAGTAGCGCAACAGCCCGGCGACCGGCCCACCCGAGACGTTCATGTACGTCCGGGGCTTGGCGAGCACCACCTTGCGGCCGGCGAGCCGGCCCTCCAGCACGTCGGCGTTGCTCTTGTGCTTCGAGAACCGGCCACCGCCGGCCCGCGCCGCCAACAGCTCGACGACGCGGAACCCGACGTTGTGCCTGGTCTCGGCGTACTCGGGGCCGGGGTTGCCGAGCCCGACCACCAGGGCGGGGCCCGGCACGGCCGTCAGCCCTCGGAGGACTCGGAGTCGCCCTCGGCGGCCGGGGCGTCGGCCTCGGCGGACTCGGGGGCGTCCTCGACCACGCCGGCACCCTCGGTGTCGATCTCGGCCTCGAGGTCGGCCTCGGTGGGCGCCGCGACGACGTTGACGGCCAGGGCCTCGGGGTCGGTGCGCAGCTCGACACCCTCGGGCAGCGTCAGGCCACCGGCGAGGAACTGGGTGCCGATCGCGGCCTCCTCGACCGAGACCTCGATCGACTCGGGGATGCTCAGCACGTCGGCCTCGACCTCGACGGTGTTGAGCTCCTGGGTGACCAGGCTGCCCGGCTGCGCGTCGCCCGTGACGACGACCTGCACCTCGACGACGACCTTCTCGCCACGCTTGATGACGAGCAGGTCGACGTGCTCGATGTACGGGCGGATGGGGTGGACCACGACGGTCTTGGTCAGCGCGAGCTGCGGGGTGCCGCTGATGTTGAGCTCGAGCACGGCGTTCCGGCCCTGGTCGCGCACGACGCGGGCGAACTCCAGCGACGGCAGCGCGAGGTGCTGCGGGTCGGTGCCGTGCCCGTAGAGGACGGCGGGGATCTTGCCGGCACGGCGGGTGCGACGGGCGGCGCCCTTGCCGAACTCGGTGCGGGTCTCGGCGTCGATGCGGGCCTGGGCCACGGGACTACTCCTCGATGCGAACGCGGTCTGTGTGAGCGCGCGGCGAGGAAGGCGTGGAACCGGTCGGACCGGTCCAGCGTCGATCACGGCGGGCTCACTGTCCGCCCGCCCTCGCCGCGGAACTGGAGGAGAGAGTACGCCGCGCCCGCGGGGCACCGGTTCCGGGGTCGAACCCGCGGATCCAGGAGCACACTGCGGTCATGCCGTACGTCTGCGGGTTCGACACGATCGGCCGCGGCGACATCGACGTCGCCGGTGGCAAGGGCGCCAACCTGGGCGAGCTGACCCGCGCGGGCCTGCCCGTCCCACCGGGTTTCGTGCTGACGACCGAGGCGTACCGGGCGTTCGTCGACACGGCCGGGATCGGGCCGCGCCTCCTCCGGCTGGCGGTGTCGACGGACAACGCCGAGGCGATCCGGGCCCTCTTCGCCGCCGACCTCCCCGCCGCGATGGCCGACGAGATCCGCGACGCCTACCGTGCGCTCGGCGAGGGGCCCGTCGCGGTCCGGTCGTCGGCCACCGCGGAGGACCTCGAGGGCGCCAGCTTCGCCGGGCAGCAGGACACCTACCTGAACATCCGTGGCGACGACGCGCTGCTCGCCGCCGTCCGCGACTGCTGGGCGTCACTGTGGACCGACCGCGCCATGGCCTACCGGGCCCGCCAGGGCATCGCGCCCGCCGAGGTGGCGCTCGCGGTCGTCGTGCAGCGGATGGTCGACGCCGACGCCGCGGGCGTCATGTTCACCGCCAACCCGACCAACGGCCGTCGCGACGAGACCGTCGTCTCCGCGGCGTGGGGTCTGGGGGAGTCGGTGGTGAGCGGGGCCGTGACGACGGACGACGTCGTCGTCACCGGTGGGCGGGTCACCGCGCGGACGACCGCGGACAAGGCCGTCATGACCGTGCCGACCGGCGACGGGACCGTCGAACAGGCCGTGCCCGACGCCGACCGCGGCCGCGCCGTCCTGTCCGACGACGACGCCGTCGCCCTCGCCGCACTGGGCGCCCGGATCGCCGAGCACTTCGGGGCGCCGCAGGACGTCGAGTGGGCGCACGGTCCCGACGGGTTCGCGATCGTCCAGGCCCGGCCGATCACCGCGCTGCCCGAGCCGGAGACGGCGCCGCCGACGGACTGGTCCGTCCCCGACAACGCCCTCTACGCGCGGGCGAGCATCGTCGAGCAGCTGCCCGACCCGCTGACGCCACTGTTCGAGGAGCTCATCGACCCGGCGGTCGCGCACTCCCTGACCGCGCTGATGGGCGAGCTGATGGGCGAGGACGCGGTGCGCGACGGCGACGTCGGCCTCCCGACCGTCAACGGCTACGCCTACTACCGCTACACCCGGTCGGCGATGTGGCGGATGACGGTACGGACGCCGACCGCGATGAAGATCCTGGTCGCCCGCGGTGACGACGGGGCCCAGGGCCGCTGGCGCACCAGGGCCCACCCGGCCTACGTCGCGGCCGTCGCGGAATGGGCCGACCGCCCGCTCGACTCCCTGTCCGTCCCCGACCTGCTCGACGGCGTCCGCGCCCTGTTGGAGGCCGGCACCACCTACTACACCGCGGTGCAGACGATCATCCCGCTCGCGGCGTCGAGCGAGGTCCTGCTGACGCGCTTCTACGAGACGCTCGTCCGTCGCGACGGGGACCCGCCCGCCGCGACGCTGCTGCTCGGCTTCGACAGCGCACCCATCCGCGCGGAACGTTCGCTGTACGAGATCGCCGAGTGGGTACGCCGCGACGCCCGGCTGGTCGCGGTGCTGCTCGGTCCCTGGACGGCGGACGCCCTGCTCGATCCCGCGCACCCGCTGGTCGGCGTCGACGCCGGGGTGTGGCGGGAGTGGACCGACCGCTTCCACGCCCACCTGCGCGCGCACGGCCACACCGTCTACAACCTCGACTTCGCCAACGCCGTCCCCGCCGACGACCCGGCCCCACTGCTCGACGCGCTGCGCTTCTTCCTGCGCGGCCAGGGCGCCGACCCCGTCGAGCGGCAGCGACGGTCGGCGGTACGTCGCGACGAGCTGGCGGCGTCGGTGCGCGCGCGGTTGGACCCGGTGCGCCGCAGGGCGTTCGACCGGCTGCTGGCGTGGGCGCAGTCGGCCGCCCCGCTGCGCGAGGACGCGTTGGCCGACATCGGGCTCGCCTGGCCGCACCTGCGGGCGCTGCTGCGCGAGATCGGCCGCCGCCTCGTCGCCGCGGGCGCCATCCCCACGGAGGACGACGTCCACTGGCTGCGGTCGGCGGAGATCCTGGCGGGGGACCGGTCGGTCGACATCGAGGCTCGCAAGGCCCTCTGGCGCGGTCGGCGGCGCGCCACCCCGCCCGGCCTGCTCCCGCAGGGCTCGCGCTGGGACCTGATGGAACGCTTCATGCCGACGGCCACGACCGAGCAGACCGGCCCCGTCATCCGCGGCGTCGGGGCCAGCGCCGGTCAGGTCACCGCACCCGCCCGGGTGCTGGGCGGGCCCGCCGACTTCGGCTGCATGCAGCCCGGCGAGGTCCTCGTCGCGAGCATCACCACACCCGCGTGGACGCCGCTGTTCGCGATGGCGTCCGGGGTGGTCACCGACGTCGGCGGGCCGTTGAGCCACAGTTCGATCGTCGCCCGCGAGTACGGCATCCCCGCCGTGCTGGGCACCGCCGTCGCGACCCGGCGCATCACCGACGGCGAACGCCTGCTCGTCGACGGCGACGCCGGCACGGTGACGCTGCTCGACTCGACGGACGCGCCCCCTGAGCCAACGGTGGAGCGCCGCGCGTCGTGGCCCGGTCTGCTGATCGGCGCCGCAGCACTCGCCGGTGTGGCGCTCGCGGTGCGGAGGGCCCGTCGACCCTCGTGAGTGGCGTTATTGGCCATGGCCAATAACGCCACTCACGAGCGACGGAGTCGCGCGGCCGTCAGCGTCGCGCCCAGCAGGACCAGCGTCCCCAGGCCCTCGACGACCAGCGTCGTCGACACCAGCTCCGCCGAGATCTGCTCGCGCACACCCAGGAACCCGCCCGGCAACGTCAGCGCCAACACCAGCGCCAGCAACGTCCCCGCGGTGAACAGCAGGCCCAGCAGGCTCGTCAACGTCAGCAGCCGGTCCGGGACCGCGACCATTCCGACCGCCAGCACCAGCGCACCGATCGCGTTGATCACGAACAGCGTCCCGACCAGCCCGTCGAACCCGCTGAACAACACCAGGTAGAGGTGGATCCCGCCCATGAGCAGCAGCAGGATCGCCGACGCCCACCGCCAGGCGGGCAGCGACCGCGTACCCGACCCCGCCGTGACGCCCCCGGTCCGAGATGACATGTCGACCTCCCCGGCACAACCGGGCACCGGCCGATCCGATGCCCCCTGACCGTCAGACGGATCCTGGACCGGAACGGTTCACCGCAGAACCCGACTGTTCGGGCGATCCGAACAGCCGGGTCCGTTCGGGGGTCAGGCGTTGCCGTCGAACAGGCTCGTGACCGAGCCGTCGTCGAACACCTGGTGGATGGCCTCGGCCAGCAGCGGCGCGATCGACAGCACCGTCATCCCCGGGAAACGCTTCTCCTCGGCGATCGGCAGCGTGTCGGTGAAGACCACCTCGGTGGCGCCGCACGTCGACAGCCGCTCCACCGCCGGACCCGACAGCACACCGTGCGTCGCGGCGATGACGACCTCGCGGGCCCCGTCGCGCAGCAGCACCTCCACCGTCTTCGCGACGGTGCCACCGGTGTCGATCATGTCGTCGATGACCACACAGGTGAGGCCGTCGACGTCACCCACCACCCGGTTGGCGACGGCCTCGTTCGGCTTGCGCGGGTCGCGCGTCTTGTGGATGAACGCCAGCGGCGTGCCGCCCAGCGTCTCCGCCCACCGCTCGGCCAGCCGCACCCGGCCCGAGTCGGGGGAGACGACGGCGAGGTCGCGGTCGGCGTACTTCTGCTTGATGTGGTCGGCCAGCACCGGCAGCGCGAACAGGTGGTCGACCGGGCCGTCGAAGAAGCCCTGGATCTGCGCGGTGTGCAGGTCGACCGTCATGATCCGGTCGGCGCCCGCGACCAGGAACATGTCAGCGATCAGCCGGGCCGAGATCGGCTCACGCCCGCGGTGCTTCTTGTCCTGCCGGGCGTAGCCCCAGAACGGCATGACCACGGTGATCCGCTTCGCCGACGCGCGCTTCAGCGCGTCGACCATGATCAGCTGCTCCATCACGGCGTCGTTGATCGGCGCCGAGTGCGACTGCAGCACGAACGCGTCGCACCCGCGGACCGACTCCTCGAACCGGACGAAGATCTCGCCGTTCGCGAAGGTGTAGGCCGACTGCGGCGTGATGGTGACGTCGAGCTCCTTGGCCACCTGATCGGCCAGCTCGGGATGTGCCCGCCCGGAGAAGAGCATCAGGTTCTTCTTCGGGGTCGCGAAGATCGCGCTCACCGTCGTGTGCCTCCTCGGCCGGGCCGGCCGGCGTCGTCCGTGGCGGGTGCGGCGGTGGCCGCTCCGTCGAGCTGGGTCGCCGCGGCCGCCTCGGCACGCTCCGCAGCCTCGGCCGCAGGCGTTCCGGGGCGTTTGCGCCGGACCCACCCGTCGATGGTGCGCTGTGACCCGGCCGACACCGCGAGCGCCCCCGGCGGGACGTCGTCGCGCAGGACCGTGCCGGCGCCCGTGTACGCACCGTCCCCGACCTGCACCGGAGCGATGAACATCGTGTCGGAGCCGGTACGGACGTGCGATCCCACGACCGTGCGCCGCTTGGTCACGCCGTCGTAGTTCACGAACACCGACGACGCGCCGATGTTGCTCATCTCACCGATGGTCGCGTCGCCGACGTAGGTCAGGTGCGGCACCTTGCTGCCCGCGCCGATGTCGGCGTTCTTCACCTCGACGAACGTGCCGATCTTCCCGCGCTCGCCCAGGTTCGCGCCCGGCCGCAGGAACGCGAACGGACCCACCGACGCGCCCGCGCCGATCACCGCGCCGCTGCCGTGGGTGCGCACCACGCTCGCGCCCGCGCCGATCTCCACGTCGGTCAGCGTCGTGTCCGGGCCGACCTGCGCGCCGCCCGCCACCGACGTCGTCCCGTGCAGCTGCGTGCCCGGGTGGACCGTCACGTCGGCCTCGAGCCGGACCTGGACGTCGATCCACGTCGTCGACGGGTCGACCACCGTCACGCCGTCGAGCATCCAGCGGCGCACCACCCGACGGTTCAGCTCGGCGCGGGCTTCCGCCAGCTGCGCGCGGTCGTTGACACCACGCGCCGGCCACGCGTCGGCCGACACCAGCGCCGAGACCAGCGCGCCGTCGGCCGCCGCGATCGCCGGCAGGTCCGTCAGGTACAGCTCGCCCTGCGCGTTGTCGGTGGTCAGCCGGCCGATCGCCGCCAGCAGGAACGCCGCGTCGAACGCGTACACACCCGAGTTGACCTCGGTGATCGCCTGCTGCTCCGGCGTCGCGTCCCGCTGCTCGACGATGCCCGTCACCGCACCGGCGCCGTCGCGCACGATCCGGCCGTACCCGGACGGGTCGGCCAGCACCGTGGTGAGGACGGTGACCGCCGCCCCGCTCTCCGCGTGCCCGGAGTGCAGCGCCGTCAACGTCGCCGAGTCGAGCAGCGGGACGTCGCCGTAGGTGACCAGCACCGTGCCGGTCAGCCCGCCCGGCAGGCCCGCGAGCCCCGACCGCACCGCGTCGCCCGTGCCGTTCTGCTGCTCCTGCACCGCCGTCGACACCGGACGCGCCAGCTCGTCGGCCATCGACGCGACCGCCGCCGCCACCTGTTCGCGCGCGTGCCCGACGACCACCACCAGGTGCTCGGGCTCCAACGCCGCCACCGCGTGCACCGCGTGGCCCAGCAGGCTCCGCCCGCCGATCTCGTGCAGGACCTTCGGCGTCGCCGACCGCATCCTGGTGCCCTCGCCGGCGGCGAGGACGACGGCCGCGGTGGGCCGTGCGAGCGATGTGGACGGGACGTCCCCGGCGGGACGATCGGGCATGAGCCGCACTCCTCGGTCGTCGCTCTCGTGTGTCCGCGCCGCCAGGCGGCCACACGGGGGCCGGCGCCCGGACGGCCGAATCCTACGGGGTCGCTACCTCCGGGCCCGCCGCGCACCGGCTCGTCGCAAGAGTCCCCGTCCGTCCCCGGCGACCGGTTCGTAACCCTTGCCGCGAACGGTCGTTGCACCACTCGGTCGGGTGAAGACGGTCCGCGGGCCCGTCGGCCCGCGAACGGCGAGGCAGGAGTACGGGCGTGGGCAGGCACAGAGCGTCGTCGACCGCGGGCACACTCGGCAGGAAGGCGCGAGCCGTCGCCGCCGCAGGCCTCACCGGGCTCGGCGCCCTCGCCGGCACCGGCGTCGCCCACGCCGAACCCCTGCGCCCCGTCGAGGCGCCCCTCGTCGACGGCACGCCCTGCACCATCGCCGCCAGCGCCTGCGTCTCCATCGACGGCAAGCAGGCGTGGCTGATCGACGACGGCGTCGTCGTCCACGGGCCCGTCCCCATCAGCTCCGGCGGCGCCGGCAAGGAGACCCCGCGTGGTGCCTTCGGCGTCGAGTGGAAGAACCGCGACCACCGCAGCGCCGAGTTCAACAATGCGCCCATGCCGTACGCGGTCTTCTTCGCCCCCGGCGGGATCGCCTTCCACGAGGGCAACACCGAGACCTCCTCCGCCGGCTGCGTGCGCCTCCAGCGTGCCGAGGCCGCCCACTTCTACGAGTACCTGCAGGTCGGCGACCGCGTCGAGATCGTCTGACTCTCGGACGCCCGCGACCGCGCGCGGTCCGGTCCACGGACAGGCTGCTGCCCCCGCTGTCCGAGCCCCGCTGTCCGTGGTGGCTCTTCGTGGTCCTCGAACGACGCAGGCGACGCTCGCGCGCCACGATTGGCTGCCGAGCCGCCGGAGCACCGGGCCACCGTGGACGGGGGCGTCGGGGTGGGGCGGACGCGTCGAAGATCTGAGTACGAGCTGACCGGGTCGGGCCGGCCGTCTCGGCGGCGGCCCGTGGTCGGCCCGGACGCAGGGTGGATCACTGCTGATTGCGGGTACTGAGCGAGGCATGTGGCGCTCACGCACCAGCAACGATGATCGCGGCCGGCTGGGTCGGGGGGCTGCTCCGCCGCCAGGATTCGAACCTGAACCATCGGAACCAAAATCCGAGGTGCTGCCATTACACCACGGCGGACAGGCCTCCATCCTGGCACGACGCCCGGAGCCGCCCTCTCCGGGCAGAGGCGGCTCGCCGGGGCGGTGTCGTGGTCGTGGGGACGTCGTCCACCGTTCGTGCCTGATTCACGGACTTCGTTCCGGTTCGACGTCCGGGCGGCGCAACGCATTCGTTACTCTCGGACGGCAACGGTCGTCGCCGACCGCTCCCTACCCGAGAGGTGACGCATGACCGCAGAGGCCGCCGACGCGCGCGTGACGGACGCTCCCCCCGTCCCGAAGGCCGAGGCTCAGACCCGGCCGGGCGTCGCGAAGCCGATCCTCGGCGAGACCCGCAGCGGCTGGCAGCAGATGCTGGTGTGGCTGTTCGTGGCGGGGCCCATGTTGGCGCTGCTGGCCACGGTCCCGGTCGTGTGGGGCTGGGGTCTGGGCTGGCACGACGTGGTGATCGGGGCGGTGTTCTACACCGTCGGGATCCTGGGTGTGACGGTCGGCTACCACCGGCACTTCACCCACAGCTCGTTCAAGGCCAAGAGGTGGCTGCGGGTGCTGCTGGCGATCGGTGGCGGCCTGGCGGTGCAGGGGTCGGTGTTCGCGTGGGTGGCCGATCACCGTCGCCATCACGCCTTCTCCGACAAGGAGGGCGACCCGCACTCGCCGTGGCGGTACGGCACGTCGCTCGCCGGTGTGGCACGCGGGTTCTTCTGGGCGCACACGGGCTGGCTGTTCGACCGGAAGAAGACGAACTACCAGCGGTTCATCCCGGACCTGCTGGCCGACCGGGCGATCCGCACCGTCAGCAAGCTCTTCGGTGTGTGGGTGCTGGTGAGCCTGGCACTGCCGGCGCTGATCGGCGGCCTGGTGACGTGGTCGTGGGCAGGCGCGCTGACCGGCTTCTTCTGGGGCGGTCTCGTGCGCATGGCCGTGTCGCACCACGTGACGTGGTCGATCAACTCGATCTGCCACATGTTCGGGGAGCGGCCGTTCCGGTCGCGGGACAAGTCGCGGAACTTCTGGCCGCTGGCGATCCTGTCGATGGGCGAGTCGTGGCACAACCTGCACCACGCCGACCCGACGTGCGCTCGGCACGGTGTGCTGCGGGGTCAGATCGACATCTCGGCGCGGGTGATCTGGTTCTTCGAGAAGTTCGGCTGGGCGACGGATGTGCGGTGGCCGACGCCGCGTCGTCTGGAGAAGCTCAAGACGAGCTGACGTCACGCGTCCGGGTGGCGGTGGTCCACCCGGACGCGACGCGCCGTGGTCACGGCCTGTGCGTGGGTGCGGCGGGGTCGTCCGTGGAACACTGATCGGGCGTTGGTCCTCCCGTCCCGTTCGTTCGAGGTGACCCGAGGTGTGCGCGCCGTCCTGCGCCCCCGGGTCGGCGTGTCGCCCGATCGGTCACCGGAGAGGTGGCCCCCGATGCTGAGCCTGCTCCCGGAGCGTCTGGACCGGATGTTGTTGCTCGGTGTCCACTGCAACGAGATCGCGATCGGGGCGGGCGGCGCGCTGTTGGAGCTGTGTCGTGCGCACCCGGGCGTGCAGGTGAGCGCGCTCGTACTGACGGGCGGCGGGTCGCTGCGCGAGGAGGAGGAGCGCGCAGCCTTGGCGGCGTTCTGTCCCGGCGCGAAGCTCGAGGTCACGGTGCTGGACCTGCCCGACGGCCGGTTGACGACGCGGTGGGAGCGGGCGAAGCAGGCCGTCGAGGACATGGGTGGGCACGGTGACCCGGACCTGATCTTCGCGCCGTCGCCGTTGGACACGGACCCGGATCTGCGGACGCTGGCCGACATCGTGCCGACGGTGTTCCGCGACCACCTGACGTTCTGCTACGAGATCGTGAAGTGGGAGAACGACCTGACGGTGCCGTCGGTGTACCTGCCGTTGGCGGAGCCGGTCCTGCGGGAGAAGGTCGCGAAGCTGCACGAGCACTACGGGTCGCAGCGCGACCGTGCGTGGTTCGACGGCGAGACGTTCGGTGGGCTGGCGCGGATCCGGGGTGTGCAGTGCCGGGCGCGGTACGCGGAGGCGTTTCACGTGCCGCGGATCGTGCTGGCGGTGGCCCCGTTGACCGGTGGAGATCCTGTCCTGCAGTGACCCGGGGAACGAAACCGGGGAGTATCGGGCGCATGTGCCGCAACATCCGGACCCTGCACAACTTCGAGCCCCCCGCCACCGACGACGAGGTGCACGGCGCCGCGCTGCAGTACGTGCGCAAGATCAGCGGTGCGGCGAGGCCGTCGAAGGCCAACGAGGAGGCGTTCGCGGAGGCCGTGGCGGCGGTCGAGCACGCCACCCGGCATTTGCTGGACGCCCTGGTGACGACGGCGCCGCCGCGCGACCGCGAGGTGGAGGCGATCAAGGCGCGGGCCCGCGCGGCCGCCCGTTACGGCAACTGATGCGCTGACTACCGTCTGCGTGTGCCTCGCAGCTACCTCCGGTTTCCCCATCTGCACGGTGACACACTGGTCTTCACGGCGGAGGACGACGTGTGGACGGCTCCGCTGCCGGGAGGCCGGGCGTATCGGCTGACCGCGGACGAGGTGCCGGTGTCGCGACCGCGGTTGTCACCGGACGGGCGGCAGGTGGCGTGGACGTCGGCGCGCGAGGGTGCGTCCGAGGTGTTCGTGACCGATGTCGACGGTGGCGGGGTGCGTCGGCTGACGTTCCTGGGTGGGGCGCGGACGGTCGGCTGGCAGGGCGACGAGGTCGTCCTGGTGAGCGCGTCGGGTGAGGCGTCGGCGCGCCGGACGTGGGCGTACGCGGTCCCGTCGGCGGGTGGTGCGCCGCGGAGGCTGGGCTACGGGCCGGTGTCGGACGTGGCGATGTCCGCGGACGGCCCGGCGGTGCTGCTGGGCACGACGATGTCGCGCGAGATGGCCTGGTGGAAGCGCTACCGCGGGGGCACGGCGGGAAAGCTGTGGTGGGACGCGGAGGGGTCGGGGGAGTTCCGCAGGCTGGCCGCGGAGCTGGACGGGCAGCTGGACTCGCCGATGCTGGTGGGCGACCGGATCGCGTTCCTGTCCGACCACGAGGGCTGGGGCAACGTCTACTCGCTGCCCCGCGACGGCGACGTCGCCGGGTTGCGCCGGCACAGCGACCACGGCGCGGAGGGCTCGCCGGCGTTCTACGCCCGGCATGCGGCGACGGACGGGTCGCGGGTGGTGTTCGAGTCGGCGGGGGAGCTGTTCCTGCTCGACGGTCTGGAGCCGGACTCGCAGCCGACGCGCATCGACGTGGTGCTCGCGGGCCCGCGGACGGAGCGGGAGCCGTTCCGGGTGCACGCGCCCGCGTGGCTGGACCGGGCGGCTCCGGACCGGACGGGTCGGGCGAGCATCGCGCAGGTCCGCGGCACGGTGCACCGGCTGACCCATCGCGACGGCCCGGCCCGGACGTTGCTGGCGGAGCCGGGGGTGCGGGCGCGGCTGGCGCAGCCGTTGGGCGACGACCGTGCGGTGTGGATCGACGACGCCGAGGGAGAGGACGCCGTCGTGATCGCGCCACTGGACCCGCGGGCCGAGGGTGCCGCGGCGCTCGTCCGGTACGGGGCCGGTGAGGTCGGGCGGGTGCTGGAGCTGGAGGCGGCGCCGGACGCGTCGACGGTCGCGCTGGCCACCCACGACGGCCGGCTGCTGGTGATGGACGTGGCGACGGGTGCGTTCCGGGAGCTCACGCGGGGTGCCGACGGCGAGGTGTCGGGGGTGTCGTACTCGCCCGACAGTGCGTGGCTGACGTTCGCGGACCCGGTCGAGTCGGGCCTGTCGCGGATCATGATCGCCCGGCTGGCGGACGACACGCTGGTCGAGGTGACGCCGCCGCGGTTCGTCGACCGGCACCCGGTGTTCACCGCGGACGGCAAGTACCTGGCGTTCCTGTCGCTGCGCACGTTCGACCCGATCTACGACGAGCACTCGTTCGACCTGACGTTCCCGGCGTCGTGGCGACCGTTCCTGGTGCCGCTGGCGGCGCGGACGCCGTCGCCGTTCGGGGCGACGCCGGACGGCCGCCCGACGACGAGCGCGGACGAGGGCCCGCAGGACCTGCCGGCGACGGACACGGAGGGCGCCGACGACGCCGAGCCGGCTGCGGAGGACACGGCCGGGAAGGACGCGGCCGGTGAGGACGACGAGAAGGACATCGACGACGAGGCGGTCGTCGTCGATGTCGAGGGCCTGGCCGCGCGCGTGGTGCCGATCCCGGTCGCGGAGGGCCGGCTGGGCGGGCTCGGCGCGGCGAAGGACTGCCTGCTGTGGTTCCGCCGGCCGATCTCGGGGGTGCTGGGCGAGGGCCGCGAGCTCACCGGTGACCGTGGGCCGCGCCCGGTGCTGGAGCGCTACGACCTGGTGCGCCGCCGGCTCGACGTGATCGCCGACCCTGCCACGTCCTACGAGGTCAGCGGGGACGGCAACCGGCTGGTGGTGCGCGACGGGTCGACGGTGCGGGTGCTGCGGTCGGACCGGTCGGGGTCGTCGGCGCCGTCGGAGAACGACGCCGACGAGTTCGACATCGACCTGTCCCGGATCACGGTGACGATCGACCCGGCCGCGGAGTGGCGGCAGATGTTCGACGAGGCCGGCCGGCTGATGCGCGACCACTTCTGGGTCGAGGACATGGCCGACGTCGACTGGGCGGCCGAGCTGGCCCGGTACCGGCCGCTGGTCGACGCCGTCGGCAGCAAGAACGACCTGGTCGACCTGCTGTGGGAGCTGCAGGGCGAGCTGGGCTCGTCGCACGCGTACGTGATCGGTGCTGGCGGCGGGGGCGACTGGACGGGCCGCCCGGGCCTGCTGGGTGCCGATCTCGAACGCACCGACGACGGCTGGCGGGTGGCGCGGGTGCTGCCGCCGGAGACGTCCGCGACCCGGGCGCGCAGCCCGCTGGCCGACCCGGGTGTCGACGTCCGCGAGGGCGACGTGCTGCTGGAGGTCGCGGGCCGCCCCGTCGACCCCGAGCTGGGGCCGGCGCCGCTGCTGGTCGGGACGGCCGACCAGCTCGTCGAGCTCACGGTGCGCACGGGCGACGGCGAGGTGCGCCGGGTCGTCGTGCGGCCGTTGGAGGACGACCTGCCGCTGCGCTACCAGGACTGGGTGGCGACGAAGCGCGCGTTCGTGGCCGAGGCGTCGGGCGGGCGGCTCGGCTACCTGCACGTGCCGGACATGGTGGCCAGCGGCTGGGCGCAGCTGCACCGCGACCTGGGCCGGGAGACCAGCCGCGACGGGCTCGTCGTCGACGTGCGGGGCAACTCGGGCGGGCACACGTCGCAGCTGGTCATAGAGAAGCTCGCCCGCAAGGTGATCGGCTGGGACGTGGTGCGCCACCGCCAGCCGCAGACCTACCCCGGCGATGCGCCGCGCGGCCCGCTGGTGGCGCTGGCCGACGAGCACTCCGGCTCCGACGGCGACATCGTCACCGCGGCGTTCAAACGGCTGCGGCTGGGCCCGGTCGTCGGCACCCGCACGTGGGGCGGGGTGATCGGCATCGACAGCCGCTACGGGCTCGTCGACCGGACGCGGGTGACGCAGCCGCGGTACTCGTTCTGGTTCGACGACGTGGCGTGGGACGTGGAGAACCACGGTGTGGAGCCGGACGTCGAGGTCGTGATCACGCCACAGGACTGGGCCGCGGGCCGCGACCCGCAGCTGGAGACGGCGGTGCGGCTGGCGCTGGAGGCGCTGGAGGCCACCCCGGCCGTCCGGCCGCCCGACCCGGCGACGCGCCCGTCGCGCCGCCGCCCGGATCTCCCGCCCCGCTGACCGTGGCGGATCGCGGAGGCGTTGCGCGCCACGGCCGACGAGCACGCCGAGCCGGTGCGCCCGCCCGAGCTGCTCGACGTCCTGCGTGACCAGGACGGGTTCGAGGTCAACGGCCGGGCCCACCGTTGGGTTCTGTGTCGTCGCCGGGGGCGGTCTCCGCACCCGTCGTCCAGCCCATCGACCACACGGCTCGCGCGAACCCGTCGTCGGCGGCGTCCGCGAGGGCGGCCAGGGCGGGGACGAGCGCGGCCCGGTCGGTCGGGGCCATCCGCGACAGCAACCGGTCGATGGTCGTGCGGCGGGTGCGCATGACCTCGTCGACGAGCGCCTCGCCGGCCTCGGTGACCCGCAGGACGAGCTGGCGGCGGTCGGCGGGGTCGTCGGTGCGGTTCAGCAGCCCCGCGACGACGAGCCGGTCGCACGCGCGGCTGGCGTTGGACGGGTGCACGCCGAGCCCCTCGGCGACCGCGGCCAGGCGCAGCGGCCCCCTGCTCGCGACCATCACCAGCACACGCAGCTGCGGCAGCGTCAGCCGGTCCTCGACGACCGCGAACGACTGGGCCGAGACACCGACGAGGACCCGGGCGGCCCGCATGACCGACTCGATCTCGGCCTCGGTCGGGCCGCCGGCCGGCTGTGCGTCGCTCACGACGGCATCGTCGCGCGTCGGCCGAGAAGCCGCATCGGGCGTTCGCGATGGTGCTCCTCGGCGAGGTCGCGCAGCCGGCCGTCGAGGAGTTGCTCGACGGTGACGATCCCGGCGAGACGGGTCGCGTCGTCGCGGGCGACCACGGGCGCGGCGCCGACGGCGGCCTCCGCGAACCGGGATGCGACCGCGCGCAACGTGTCGTCGGCGCGGACGACGATCGGCTCGTCGACGAGCAGGTCGGCGACGGTGCGGGCGCTCGCGGGCGGGTCGGTGAGCGCCCGGTGGGGGACGACCCCGGCGAGCGCGCCGCCGTCGTCGACGACGGGAAAGAGCCGTTGCCGGGGCGGGTCGTCGCAGGGTCGGCCGCGGCGGGGGACACCGGCGGTGAAGGTCGTCGCGGGGACGGGGAGCGGATCGGTGGTCCGCAGCGTCGCCGGGTCGGCGTGCATGACCTCGTCGACCATGAGCACCTCCAGTGGGTCGACCTCGTACTCGCGTGTGAGGTGGTACCCACGCCTGGCGATCTTCTCGGTGAGGACGGATCGGCGCAGGACCAGGGCCGACGTGCCGTAGGCGGCGGCCGCCGCGATCATCAGCGGGAACAGCGCGGACCAGGCGTGGGTGAGCTCGAGGGTGAACACGACACCGGTGATCGGTGAGCGCATGACCCCGCCGACGACGGCCGCGAGCCCGACGATGGCCCAGAACCCGGGCGCGGTCTGCGGGAACACGAGGCCTTCGAGCGCGCCGAGTGCGGCGCCGATCATGAAGACGGGCGCGAGCACGCCGCCGGAGGTGCCGGAGCCCAGGGACAGCCCCCAGATCAGGCTCTTCACGGCGAGGATTCCGATGATCAGCGACATCGTCGCCCTGCCGGTGAGCAGCTCGTCGATGACGTCGTAGCCGACACCGAGGGCCCGCGGCTCGATGAGACCGCCGATGCCGATGATCAGCCCACCGATGGCGGGCCACCACATCCAGTGCAGCGGGAGCCGGGCGAAGGTGTCCTCGGAGAGGTAGACGAGCGCGGTCACGCCGACGGCGAGCAGCCCGCCGACGATGCCCGCGGCGACGCACAGCGCGTCGACGGGGGCGCTCGGGGTGAACGTGCCGAGGTCGACGGGGAAGATCGGGGCGCTGCCGAGCAGCGGGGCCCGCACGACCGTGGCGACGGAGACGGCCGCGACGACGGGCAGGAAGCTGCGCGGGCGCCACTCGAACAGCAGCAGCTCGACGGCGAGCAGCACCGACGCGAAGGGCGCGTTGAACGTCGCGGCCATGCCGGCTGCGGCGCCGGAGACCATGAGCGCCTTGCGTTCGTCGGCCGACAGGTGCAGGTGCTGGGCGAGGATCGAGCCGACGGCGCCGCCGGTCATGATGATCGGCCCCTCGGCGCCGAACGGCCCGCCGCTGCCGATGCTCACGGCGGCCGACACCGGCTTGAGGACGGCCACCCGCGGCTCGACGGTGCTGCGCCGCAGGAGGATCGCCTCGATGGCCTCGGGCATGCCGTGGCCGCGGATCTTCTCGGAGCCGAAGCGGGCCATCAGGCCGATGACGAGGCCGCCGACGACGGGCGCGAGCAGCACCAACCAGGCGGGATGCGGTGCGCCACCGGGCGCGACGAGGGCGGTGTCGATGCGTCCGTAGAAGACGAGGTTGGTGATCAGCCCGATGAGCCGCAGCAGGGCCCAGGCGGCGACGGCACCGAGCGCGCCGATGGGCAACACCCACGCGATCGTGACCAGGACCCGCGGGGTGAGCGTGAAATCGCCGAGATGGCGGGCGCGGTCGCGGACGGGCGGGGCGGAGCGGGGCACGACCGAGATCATGCACGTCACGCAACGATTGCGCACCCACACAGATTGCCTCGGCCGGGGTCGACCCTGACTCGTCCCAGGGATGACCCGGTGCCCCGACCGGCGGATCCACGGTGGAATGGGGCGAACCGAGCAGGAGGACGTCCATGATCGAAGTGAGAGGTCTCACCAAGCGGTACCGCTCGACTCTCGCCGTCGACGACCTGACCTTCCAGGTGCGGCCCGGCGTCGTCACGGGGTTCCTCGGGCCCAACGGCGCCGGGAAGTCGACGACGATGCGGATGGTCCTCGACCTGGACCGCCCCGACGCGGGTGAGGTCCGGATCGACGGCCGCCGCTACCGCGACCACGCGCGTCCGATGCGGACGGTCGGCGCGCTGCTCGACGCGAAGTGGGTGCACCCCAACCGGTCCGCCCGCCGGCACCTGCAGTGGATGGCCGCCGCCACCGGGCTTCCCGCCACGCGTGCCGACGAGGTGCTGGAGCTCGTCGGGCTCTCCGCCGTCGCGGGCAAGCGGGCGGGCACGTTCTCGCTGGGCATGGCGCAGCGCCTCGGCATCGCGGGCGCGCTGCTCGGCGACCCGCCGGTGCTGATGTTCGACGAGCCCGTCAACGGTCTCGACCCCGAGGGCATCCGCTGGATCCGCACGCTGATGCAGGGCCTGGCCGCCGAGGGCCGCACCGTGTTCGTGTCCAGCCATCTGCTGTCGGAGATGGCGCTGACCGCCACCGAGCTCGTCGTCATCGGGCGCGGGCGGCTGATCTCCCACGGCCCGACGGCGGCGTTCGTCGAGGGGGCGTCGGGGTCGTCGGTGCTGGTGCGCAGCCCCGCGATCGCCGACCTCGTGCCGGCGGTGCAGGCCGCCGGGTTCGGCGTGACACCGGACCCCTCGGGCGGCGCCCGCGTGACGGGGGCGACGACGGAACAGGTCGGCGAGCTCGCCGCGGCCGCCGGGATCGTGCTGCACGAGCTGACGCAGGTGCGCGGCTCGCTCGAGGAGGCGTTCATGCAGATCACAGGTAGCGACGTCGAGTTCACGGCAGGCGGCACGCACCCGACGGAGGTGCGGTCGTGAGCGCCGTCGCCGCGGAGCGGGTCAAGCTGATGTCGACGCGCTCGCCCTGGTGGACGAGCGCCGTCGCGGTCGTGATCGTCATCGGGATGACGGCGATCGTCGTCGCCACCTGGGACCCGGCCGACGGGCCCGCGCCCTTCGCCGTCAGCGGCTACTTCGCGACGTTCGGAATGGTCGTCGTCATGGTGATGGCGGCGGTCGCGGTGACCTCGGAGTACCGCTTCGGGACGATCCGTACGACGTTCCAGGCCGTCCCGGACCGGACGGCGGCGCTGCTCGCGAAGGCCGCGGTGGTGGTGCCGGTGGCGGGCGTCGTCGGGCTCGTCGCCGGGTTCGGCGCGTGGGGTGTGGCGTGGCTGATCTCGCCGACGTCCATGAGCTTGTCGACCGACGCCGAGTGGCGGGTCGTCGCGGGCACCGCGCTGGTGTGGGCGGTGGGCGCGGTGATCGCACTGGCCGTCGGCATCCTGGTCCGGCAGACCGCGGGCGCGGTGACGCTCCTGCTGGTCTGGGTGCTGCTGATCGAGAACCTGATCGGGCTGATCCCGCGCGTCGGCGCCGACATCCAGGGCTGGCTGCCGTTCGTGAACGCGACGAACTTCCTCACCGGCGGCGGCGGCGACGCAGGCGGGCCCCCGTCGATGTCGGCGATGGCCTTCGGGCCGTGGGGCTCGCTGGTCTGGTTCGCGGGCATCGCCGTCGTCCTCATGGCGATCGCACTGGCCGTTGCCAACCGCCGCGACGCATAGAGCCTGCCGCGCACGAGGGTCGGCTGGAACCGGCGCGACGGGAAAAGCGACGACGCGTAGGCTGGACGGCAGGCCCCGACCCGGGTGGAGTCTCCCGGGGGAGGGTCTGTCTCGCGTGCTCTGCCCGCCTCGAGGAGTTGCCCCGACGTGTCCGCGGCCCCGCTGTCCGGCCTGCTCACCGCCACCGTTCCCGCCCTGGTAGGGGTCCTCGACTCCGTCGCCACGATCGATCCCCGCGCAGCCGACGTCCCGGCGCTCGCCGTCGAGGGTCCGGCCGCGCTGCGCCCGTTCCTCGCCTCGGCCGTCGTCGCCGAGGGCGGCCGGACCGTGCTCGCGGTGACCGCGACCGACCGGGAGGCCGAGGATCTCGCGGCCGCCGCGTCGGATCTGCTCGGCCCCGACGCCGTCGCCGTGCTGCCGTCGTGGGAGACGTTGCCCCATGAGCGGCTGTCCCCGCGCCCCGACACCGTCGGGCGGCGGCTGACGATCTTCCGTGCGCTCGCGGGCGGGGACTCGCCGGTGCGGCTGGTCGCGGCGGCGGCGCGCAGCCTGATCCAGCCGATCGCACCCGGGCTGGGCACGCTCGACCCGGTCCGGCTGCGCGTCGGCACCGAGTACGGCTTCGAGGAGCTGCTGGAACGGCTCGTCGAGCTGGCGTACACGCGCGTCGAGATGGTCACCGAGCGCGGCGAGTTCGCCGTGCGCGGGGGCATCGTCGACCTCTTCGTGCCGACGGCCGACCACCCCGTGCGCATCGAGTTCTGGGGCGACGAGGTCAGCGAGATCCGTGCGTTCGCGGTCGCCGACCAGCGCTCCGTCGAGGCCGTCGACGAGGTCGTCGCGCCCGCCTGCCGTGAGCTGCTGCTCACCGCACCCGTGCGGGATCGGGCGAAGCACCTGGCCCGCGTCCACGAGAACACCCCGCAGCTGCGCGAGCTGCTGGAGAAGCTCGCGGAGGGCATCCCGTCCGAGGGCATGGAGTCGCTGGTCCCGGCGCTGGTGGGCGACGAGATGCAGCTGCTCACCGACCTGCTGCCCGCCGGCGCGATCGTCCTGGTGGCCGACCCGGAGCGCATCCGCACCCGCGCCCGCGACCTCGTCCGCACCGGGCAGGAGTTCCTCGAGGCGTCGTGGCTCGCGGCGTCGCTGGGCAGCGACGACGCCGCCGCCGCCACGGCCGCCCCGATCGACCTCGGCGCGTCGGCCTACCGTGACCTCGGCGAGGTACTCGGGCACGCGACGACGTCGGGCCGGCCCGTCGTGACGCTGTCGCCGCTGCTGTCGGGCTCCGACGAGTCCCTCGTCCCCGCCGTGCACGAGATCGAGTCCTACCGCGGCGACACCGACCGCGCGCTGGTCGACCTGCGCGCCCACGTCGCCACCGGCGGTGCCGCGGTGCTGGTCGTGGCCGGCCAGGGCACGGCGCAGCGCTCGCTGGAACAGCTGCGCGAGGCCGAGGTGCCCGCGTCGCTGGTCGAGGGCCTCACCGACGAGCCCGAGAAGGGCCTGGTGACCGTCACGTGCGGGCGGATCGCCGACGGGTTCACCGCGGCGGGGATCGGGCTCGTCGTGCTCAGCGAGGCCGACCTGACCGGCAGCCGAGCCGGGCTGGAGGCCACGGCCCGCAAGATGCCCGCGCGCCGGCGCAACGCCGTCGACCTCGCGGTCCTGCAGCCGGGCGACCACGTCGTGCACAACCAGCACGGCATCGGCAAGTTCGTCGAGATGCGCGAGCGGACCGTGCAGGGCGCGACGCGCGAGTACCTGGTGCTGGAGTACGCGTCGTCCAAGCGCGGCCAGCCCGCCGACCGGCTGTTCGTCCCGACGGACGCGCTCGACGAGATCAGCCGCTACGTCGGCGGCGAGCAGCCTGCACTGAACAAGCTGGGCGGCGCCGACTGGTCGAAGACGAAGAGCAAGGCGCGCAAGGCCGTCCGCGACATCGCGGCGGGTCTGGTGCAGCTCTACGCCGCGCGGCAGGCCTCGCCCGGACACGCGTTCGCGAGCGACAGCCCGTGGCAGCGCGAGCTCGAGGACGCCTTCCCGTTCACCGAGACCCCCGACCAGCTGGCCGCGATCGACGAGGTCAAGGCCGACATGGAGCGGGCCGTCCCGATGGACCGCGTCATCTCCGGCGACGTCGGCTTCGGCAAGACCGAGATCGCGGTGCGGGCGGCGTTCAAGGCGGTGCAGGACGGCAAGCAGGTCGCCGTCCTCGTCCCGACGACGCTGCTCGCCACCCAGCACCTCGCCACGTTCTCCGACCGTATGCGCGCCTTCCCCGTCACGGTGAAGGGCCTGTCGCGGTTCACCGACGCCGCCGAGGCCAAGGAGACGATCGCGGGCCTGGCCGAGGGGACGGTCGACGTCGTCGTCGGCACCCACCGGCTGCTGCAGACCGGCGTCCGCTGGAAGGACCTCGGCCTCGTGATCGTCGACGAGGAGCAGCGGTTCGGCGTCGAGCACAAGGAGCACATCACGGCGCTGCGTGCGCACGTGGACGTCCTGACGTTGTCGGCGACGCCGATCCCGCGCACCCTGGAGATGAGCCTCGCCGGTATCCGCGAGATGTCGACGATCACCACCCCGCCCGAGTCGCGGCACCCCACGCTGACCTACGTCGGCGCTTACGACCCCAAGCAGGTCGGCGCCGCGATCCGTCGCGAGCTGCTGCGCGACGGGCAGGTCTTCTACGTCCACAACCGGGTGTCGAGCATCGACCGCGCGGCCAGGACGATCCAGGACCTCGTTCCCGAGGCGCGGATCGCGGTCGCGCACGGCCAGATGAACGAGGAGGTGCTGGAGCGCACCGTCAACGGCTTCTGGCACCGCGAGTACGACGTGCTCGTCTGTACGACGATCGTCGAGAACGGCCTCGACATCTCCAACGCGAACACGCTGATCGTCGAGCGTTCCGACACCCTCGGGCTCTCGCAGCTGCACCAGCTGCGCGGCCGGGTCGGGCGTGGCCGCGAGCGCGGCTACGCGTACTTCCTGTACCCGGCGGAGAACCCGCTGACCGAGACCGCGCACGACCGGCTGGCGACGATCGCGCAGCACTCGGGCCTGGGCTCGGGCGCGGCCGTCGCCATGAAGGACCTGGAGATCCGCGGCGCCGGCAACATCCTGGGCGCCGAGCAGTCCGGGCACATCGCGGGCGTCGGGTTCGACCTGTACATCCGGCTGGTCGGCGAGGCCGTCGCGGCGTTCCGCAAGCAGGCGGGCTCGGAGGGTTCCGACGAGCCCGAGCCGCTGGCCGAGGTCCGGATCGACCTGCCGATCGACGCGCACGTCCCGCACGACTACGTGACGGGCGAGCGGCTGCGCCTGGAGGTGTACCGCAAGATCGCGGAGTCGCCGGACCAGGCGGCGCTCGACGCGATCGTCGACGAGCTGACCGACCGCTACGGCGAACCGCCGGAGCCGGTGCGCAACCTGCTGGCGGTCGCGGCGTTCCGGCAGGCGTGCCGGGAGCTCGGGGTCGGCGAGGTCGCGCTCGCGGGCAACGTGGTGCGTGTCGGACCGGTCGACCTGGCCGACTCGGCGCAGATGCGGCTCAAGCGGCTGTACCCGAAGGCCGTCTACAAGCCGGCGGCCCGGTTGGTGACGGTCCCGCGTCCGGCCGAGGGCAACCGGATCGGCGGCGCGCCGCTGCGCGACGTCGAGCTGCTGGACTGGGCGAAGCGGCTGCTCACCGACCTGACGGGCACCCCGGCGCCGGTCCCCGCGGGCTGAGCGGGCGGCCCGTGTAACGCGGGCCGCCGCACCGCGACTTCTGAGTCGGGAACGCGCGGCCGCGCGGCCCGCCGCCCCAGCCCCCGGGAGACGACCGTGACCACGCCGCAGCAGGGCAACTGGGACCCGAACGCGTACCCGCCGCCGCCTCCTCCCGGACACCCGCCGCAGCAGGGCTACCCGGGGTATGCCCAGCAGGGATACGCCCAGCCCGGTCATCTGCAGCCCGGCTACGGGTACCAGCAGCCCGGGTACCCGCCGCCCGGGTACCCGCAGCAGCCCGGCTTCGGTGCGCCGCCGTACGCGCCGTGGGGCACCCGCGTCGCCTCCTACCTGATCGACGCGCTCATCCCGGCGGCCATCGCGATCGTCGGCTCGCTGCTGATGATCCCCGCGGTGTCCACGGGCGACAGCAGCGGCGTGGGCCTCATGATGATCATCATGGTCGTGGTCTACCTGGCCGCGTTCGCGTTCGTGCTGTGGAACTCCTGCTACCGCCAGGGCACCACCGGGCAGAGCCTCGGCAAGAAGGTCGTCGGCACGACGCTGGTGCGGGTGCGCGACGGGCAGCCGGTCGGGTTCGGGATGGCGTTCGTCCGCCAGCTCGCGCACGTCCTCGACAGCATCCCGTTCTACCTCGGCTACCTGTGGCCGCTGTGGGACGAGCGGCGCCAGACCTTCGCCGACAAGGTGTGCGACACGGTGGTCGTGCGCGTCGACGAGTGACCCTCGGCGGGGTGGCGAAAGCCACGTGAGAGGGTGGGCCCGTGCGCAGCAGGGTGATCCGGGCCATCGCCGTCACGTCGATCCTCGGTGCGGTCGTCGCGGGATGCGGCAGCGGACCGAGCCAGGTCGGGTCGGCCGTCATCGTCGGCAACTCCTCGGTGGCGCTGTCGAGCGTCGAGTCGCAGCTGGGCACGCTGCTCGCGTCGCCCAAGCTCAAGCAGTTGATGACGCAGTCCGGGGTCACCCCCGATCTCGTCGCGCGTGAGCTGGTCAGCCGCTCGGTGCTGCACGACCTGATCCGCGCGGAGGCGGCCGAGACCGGTCTGGTCGTCACCGACGCGGAGGTCGACGCGACCATCGCCGCCGACGACCGGACCACCGACGACAACCAGCCCGCCACGGCGGCGCTGGAGTCGCCGATCGCTCAGTACGGCGACCCGGCGCTGCGCCGCGAGGCCGTCCGCGACGACCTGCTGATGGTCGAGCTGGGCCGGCGCGAGCTCGACCGGCTCAACGTCGCCGTGCAGGTCGGGCAGACCTCGTCGGAGGCCGACGCGCAGGCCAAGGCGAAGGACGCCCTCGCGGGTGGCCCGGCGGCCGACCAGTTCTTCGGCGGCCCCGCCCGCGCTGTCCCGGCGTCGCAGATCGTGCCCGGTTTCGCGCAGGCCCCGCCCTACGCGTGGTCGCTGCTCGGCACCCCGCAGGGCGGGGTGATCATCGTGAAGCCGCAGCAGGGCGACACCACGTGGACGGTCGCCAAGGTGCAGTCGCGCACCCTCACCGGCCCGCCGCCGCCCGCCCGCGGCCAGGACGCCGACCAGTCGGCCGGCCAGGTCGACCGCGCCCTGCTGCTGACGTTCGGCACACACCTGCTGCAGCCGCGCGCGATGGCCACCGACATCCGCGTCAACCCGCGTTACGGCGTGTGGGACCCGCTGTCGATGGGCGTCCTGCCTGCCGACCAGGTGCCCGGCAGCGTCCTCGCCCCGCCCGCCACCACCCCCTGATCTCGTGGCCGCTGTCGTTCTCCTGTCCGCGCGTATGGGCGCGGTCCTCCCGGCGGCAGCAGTGGCGCCGCTCCGGGCCGCGACCGCCGTCGTCGCCACCCCTGACGTGGCGGACCCGGCGGCGTGGGGTGCCGAGCTGCTCGACGGTGACCCGCCCGCCGGTGCGGTCGTGCTCACCACCGATCCCGCACACCCGCTCGTCGCCGCGGCCGACGTCGTGATCACGACGCCCGAGCCCGCCGGTGCGGCCCTGCTCGACGCGGTGGCCGTCATGGACCGGCTGCGCTCGCCCGGCGGCTGCCCGTGGGACGCCGAGCAGACCCACGCCTCCCTGCTGCAGTACCTGGTCGAGGAGGCCTACGAGCTGTACGAGGCGATCGAGGACGGCGACCGCGCGGCGATGCGCGAGGAGCTGGGCGACGTGCTCCTGCAGGTGCTGTTCCACGCCCGCGTGGCGGCCGAGGACACTGCCCCGTTCGACGTCGACGACATCGCGGGTGATCTCGTCGCCAAGCTGGTGGGGCGGCATCCGCACGTCTTCGCGGGCAGCGAGACGATCGACACCGCGGAACGCCAGGAGCACCGCTGGGACGAGCTGAAGCGGGCCGAGAAACAGCGCGAGTCCAGTGTGGACGGGGTGCCGATGGGCCAGCCCGCCGTCGCGCTCGCGGCGAAGCTGACCAGCCGCACCGCCCGCGCGGGTTTCCCCGCCGAGCTGCTGCCGTCCGGGCCAGGGGTGGGGGAGGAGCTGTTCGCCCTCGCCGCGCGCGCCAAGCTGGCCGGGGTCGACCCGGAGGCCGAGCTGCGCACCGCGGCACGCCGGTTCGCCGACCGCGTCCGGGCCGCGCAGAAGAAGGCGACGGAGTCAGGCGCCGATGCCCACGCCCTCGACGACGAGGCCTGGCGCGACGCCTGGGAGAACGCTCAGGACAGCAGCGCGCTGCCCCAGTAGTCCGAACCGGCGAGCCCGGGCGGGCACGCGAACATCGCGGACCCGGTGTGCTGCAGGTACTCCATCATCGGGTCCTGCTGCGCGAGCACCCGCTGCATCGGCACGAACTGTGTCTGCGGGTTGCGGACGAACGCGATGAAGAACAGCCCGGCGTCGAGACGCCCGCGGCCGTCGGTGCCGTCGACGAAGTTGTAGCCGCGCCGCAGGATCCGTACGCCGTCGAGGGACTCGGCCGACGCGAGCCGGATGTGGGCGTCGGCGGCGATCGCCGGATTCCCGTCCGAGCCGCGCGCGTTCAGGTCGGCGACGTCGAACTCGGCCTGGCCGCTGAGCGGGTTGCCCTCGCCCTTGCTGCGCCCGACGATCTGCTCCTGCTCCTGCAGCGACGTCCGGTCCCACGTCTCGATGTGCATCCGGATGCGCCGCGCCACCAGGTAGGTGCCACCCGTCATCCAGTCGGGGCCGTCGCCGGGCTGGACCCAGACGTGGTCGTCGAGCTGGTCGGGCTCCTCGGCCTTGACGTTGTTCGTGCCGTCCTTGAAGCCGAACAGGTTGCGCGGGGTCGTCTGCGCCGTCGAGGTCGACGACGTGCGCCCGAACCCGAGCTGCGACCAGCGCACCGACGTCGTGCCGAACCCGATCCGGGCGAGGTTGCGCACGGCGTGCACGGCGACCTGGGGGTCGTCGGAGCAGGCCTGGATGCACAGGTCGCCGCCGGAGCGGGCGGGATCGAGGTTGTCGCCCGCGAACGGCGGGAGGTCGGCGAGCGCGGGCGGGCGCTGGTCCTGCAGCCCGAGCTTGTCGAAGAACGAGCCGCCGAACCCGACGGTGATCGTCAGCGACGCGGCGGGCAGGCCGAGGGCCTCACCGGTGTCGGCGGGAGGGGCCAGCGGGTTGCCGCCGACGGCCCCGTTCGCGGCCGTCTCCTGGCCCGCGGTCATCCGCTCGGCGGCGGTGGCCCAGCGGGCGAGCAGGCGGGCGACGGCGACACGGTCGGTCGTCGTCAGGTCGAGCGCGACGAAGTGCAGCCGGTCCTGGGCAGGGGTGGCGACGCCGGCCTGGTGGACGTCGCGGAACGGGACGACGCCCGCGCCGCCGCCGGAGCCGCCGGCATCGCCCGCGGCGTAGCCGATCGCCGCGGCACCGCCGGCGACGACCACGCCGGCACCGGCCAGCCCGAACAGCGCACGTCGTGAGAGCCCGCCACCCGTTTCAGGGGCGGGGGGCGGCGGGATGGTGCGTTCGGTCTGGCCGGTGTCGGTCATGTGGGGTCCGCTCAGCTGGTGACGACCGCGGCGACCTGGCTGATGGGCTCGCTCAGGGCGTCGACGGCGTCGGTCATCTTCTTCTTGTCCTCGTCAGTGAGCTCCGTGTAGAGCGTAAAGCCGTCGCCGACGCGGTACTGCTCGAGCAGGGTGTCGACGGCCGCGAAACGCTGGTCGAGCAGCGGGCCGAGGGCCTTGTCCTTCTCGTCGATCACCGGGCGCAGCGCGGCGACCGCGGCCTGCGAGCCCTCGACGTTGGCCTTGAAATCCCACAGGTCGGTGTGGCTGTAGCGGTCCTCCTCGCCGGTGATCTTGCCGGTGGCGACCTCGTCGAGCAGCTCCTTGGCGCCGTTGGCGAGCTGGACCGGGGTCAGCTCCAGGGTCTTGACCCGGTTCTGCAGGTCCTTCATGTCGGCGACCAGCGCGTCGGCCATCGCGCCCGAGTCGGGCTGCAGGCCGCTCTCCCACAGGTCCTTCTCCAGGCGGTGGTAGCCGGTGAACGCGACGCCGGGCTCGCCGTCGTCACGGCCGTCGACCTTGGGGTCGATGTCGCTGAACGACTCGGCGACGGGCTCGATGCGCTCCCAGTAGGTGCGCGACACCGGGAACAGTGCCTTGGCCTTGGCGACGTCGCCCGCCTTGACGGCGTCGGCGAACTCCTGGGTCTTGGGGACCAGGGCCTCGATCTGGGAGTTCACGTAGCGGGTGTAGCCGGCGGTGGCCTCGGCGAGGCGGGTGTTCTGGTCGACGGAGCGCTGGGCGTTGCCGGTGACGGTGAACGCGTCGCGGATGCCGTCGCCGACCATGCCGGGCTTGCAGGCGGTGGTGTAGGTGCCGCCCTCGGGGACCTCGACGATCAGGTCGCGGGTCAGGCCCGGGCCGATGTTCTCGACCTCGCCCATGATCCGGTCGCCGGTGGCGTAGAGGTAGAACTCGGTGACCTTGCTCCCGGTGTTGGTGACGGTGAACGAGATCTTGCCCGCGGGAGCCTCCTTGGCCGCGACGTCGCACGACGAGTCGGCGGCCGAGACCTTGATGGGCCCACCCTGCCCGCCCGCGACCTCGGCCTTGGAGGGCGCGGTGCTGGTGCATCCGGCGAGCACGGCGGCCGCCGCGGCTGCGGCGAGCACGGATGCCGCGGTCCTGCGTGACATGGTTCTCCTCGAGTGTTTCTCAGGTGGTGGCGACAGCGGCGCGGCGTCGGCCGGGAAGCAGGAACAGCGTCAGGACCACGGCGACGTAGGCGACCCAGACCGTCGCCTCGAGCACGGTGGTCTGTGGCGAGAAGTTGAAGATTCCCTTGAGCAAGGTGCCGTACCAGGAGTCGGCGGGGACGGTGGCGCTGACGTCGAAGGCCAGGGTGTTCAGGCCGGGCAGGATGCCGGCCTCCTGCAGGTCGTGGACGCCGTAGGCGAGGATCCCGGCGGCGACGAAGACCAGCAGCAGGCCGGTGACGGTGAAGAACCTGGCGAGGTTGATCTTCACGGCGCCGCGGTAGATCAGGTATGCCAGTGCGATCGCGATGGCGATGCCGATCAGGAACCCGATCAACGGCTGCACGGTCTCGCCCGCGGCCTCGGCGGCGGAGAAGAAGAACACCGCCGTCTCCAGGCCCTCGCGGCCGACGGCGAGCGCGGCCATGACGACGACGGCGACCGGGCCGATCCTGATCGCGTCCTCGAGCTTGCCCTGCAGTTCCGACGACAGCGCCCGTGCGTTGCGGCGCATCCAGAAGATCATCCACGTCACGAACGCAACCGCGACGATCGACAGCGCCCCGCCGAGCGCCTCCTGCGCCTCGAAGGTGAGCGCCTGCTGGGTCAGCGTGAGGGCCAGCGTGACGCCGACGGAGACGGCGACCGCGATGCCGACGCCCAGCCACACCTTGGGCAGCTCGGAGCGCCGGTCGGTGCGCACGAGGAAGGCCACCAGGATGCTCACGACGAGCGCGGCCTCCAGGCCTTCCCGCAATCCGATCAACGCGTTGCCGAGCACGTTCCCGACGTCTCCAGTCCGTTCGTACCGCTTCTTAGGCCAGCCTGCACAGGTGCGCAGCGAGGCTAGCCTCTGTCGTGTCCGCGGCGGTAGTGCCGTTTCGTTGCCGAGCGCCGGTTGGTCTCGTGCGGGGCTCTCGTCGTATTCGCAAATCGGACTTTTCCGGCATGCGACGCACGCGATCGGACGTGGCGTCCACCACCGGTGGAAAACGTTCGAACGGGATCGTCCGCCCGTTCGACGGGTCTTTTCGGACGATGAGGTCGACAATTCTCGAAAGGTGTTCGAGGCGCAATTCCGTGGGGTTATCCGAGCCTATTGACAGGCAATCCCAGGAATACCTAACTTCTTCTCGCCCGGTCGTGCGAATGCTGCGGAGCCGGTGTCACGGAAAGAAGGTCTCGGGTGCTCGCCACGTTCATCATCGGACTGCGCGAGGGGCTCGAAGCCTCACTCATCGTCGGGATCGTCGCGAGTTTCCTCGTCGCGAGCGGCCGCCGCGACGCACTCCGCTCGGTCTGGATCGGCGTCGGAATCGCCGTCGTCATCTGCCTCACCGTCGGCGTGATCCTGGAGATCGTCACCGCCGAGCTCCCGCAGGCCGCCCAGGAGGGCCTCGAGACCGTCATCGGCCTGCTCGCCGTGGCGATGGTCACGTACATGGTGATCTGGATGCGGTCGCACGCCCGCGACATGCGCGCCCAGCTCGAGTCCTCCGCCGGTGCGGCGCTGGCCGCCGGCTCCACGACCGCACTCGTCGCGATGGCGTTCCTCGCCGTGCTCCGCGAGGGTTTCGAGACGGCCGTCTTCCTGCTCGCCGCGTTCCAGGCCTCGACGTCACCGCTGCTCGCAGGCATCGGCGCCGTGCTCGGCGTGCTCGTGGCCGTCGCGCTCGGCTACGGCATCTACCGCGGTGGCGTGAAGCTGAACATGGCGCGGTTCTTCCGGATCACCGGCGTCGTCCTCGTCGTCGTGGCCGGCGGGCTGCTGACCACGGCCGCGCACACCGCCCACGAGGCCGGCTGGGTCGACTTCGGCCAGACCCGCGCCCTCGACCTGTCGTGGCTCGTCCTGCCCGGAACGCCCGTGTCGTCGCTGCTCACCGGCGTCCTCGGCATCCAGCCCTACCCGGTGGTCCTCGAGGTCGTCGTCTGGCTGGTCTACGTCGTCCCGCTCCTGATCTACGTGCTCGCCCCCGCCACGAAGCGGCGCACGCCGGCCCCCGCGCCGGCGGCCTGACCCACTCCCGTCCCGCGCACCGTTTCGCACAGACCGTTCGCGCAGACCGTTGCGCACGACCGAGGAGCACGACCCGTGACCCCCACCCGATCCCGCGTCGCCTGCGGCATGGCCGCCCTGGCCGCCGCCGGGCTGTTCGCCTCCGCCTGCTCGGGCTCGCAACAGCCGGCCTCGCCCGGCGACCCGGCCGCCTCCGCGGTGAAGATCGAGATCAGTGATGCGGGCTGCGGCCCGAACCCGGCCACTGTCCCCACAGGTCCCGTGAACTTCGCCGTGACCAACCCGGCGTCGGCCAAGGTCACCGAGGCCGAGGTCCAGGGCGGCGGGAAGATCCTGGCGGAGAAGGAGAACATCACCGCCGGCCTCGACGGCGCGTTCTCGCTGCGCATGGAGCCCGGCACCTACAGCGTCCACTGCCCGGGCGCGGCCAAGGACACCTGGACGTTCACCGTCGACGGCGCCGGCGGGTCCGGGCCCGCAGCCACCGGCGACACCTCGCTCACCGCCGCGACGCAGGGCTACCACGACTTCGTCGTCGCCGAGGCCGGCCGGCTGCAGACGGCGACGAAGACCTTCACCGACGCCGTCCGCGCCGGCAACATCGACGCCGCGAAGCAGGCCTTCGCGCCGGCCCGCGTGCACTACGAGAGCATCGAGCCCGTCGCGGAGAGCTTCGGCGACCTCGACCCGGCGATCGACGCCCGCATCGACGACGTCGACGACCCCGCGCAGTGGACCGGCTTCCACCGCATCGAGAAGGCGCTCTGGGCCGACAACTCCCTGGCAGGCATCGGCCCGATCGCCGACGAGCTCGACGCCGACGTCGCCACGCTGACGACGAAGGTCGCGACCACCACCTACCAGCCCGCCGAGCTCGCCAACGGCGCGTCCGACCTGCTCACCGAGGTCTCCACCAGCAAGGTCACCGGCGAGGAGGACCGCTACTCCCACACCGACCTCTGGGACTTCGCCGCCAACATCGACGGCGCCCGCAAGGCGTTCGAGCTGCTGCGGCCCGCCCTCGCCGCCAAGGACCCCGACCTGGCCCAGCAGCTCGAGGCGCGGTTCACCGACGTCGTGAACGGGCTGGCGAAGTACAGGACCCCCGACGGCGGCTACCAGGACTACGGCGCCGTGACCGACACCGACAAGCGCTCGCTCGCCGACTCCGTCAACGCGCTCGCCGAGCCGCTGTCGCAGGTCGCCGGGAAGGTGGTCTGACCCCTCATGGAACTGTCCCGGCGCCGGCTCCTGCAGGGGATCGCGGGAGCCGGCGCCGTCGGCGCCCTCGCGGGCTGCGCACCGCCCGCAGCAGCAGCCACCGACGTCGTCGACTTCCACGGCCCGCACCAGGCCGGCATCGCCACCCCGGTGCAGGACCGGCTGGCGTTCACCGCCTTCGACGTCACCACCACACGCCGTGACGACCTCGTCGCCCTGCTCAGGACGTGGACCGCGGCCGCCGAGGCCATGACCCGCGGCGCACCCGTACCCGGCGCCACCCCCTCCGACGCGCTGCCGCCCGCCGACACCGGCGAGGCCGAAGGCCTGCCCGCCGCCCGGCTCACCGTCACCATCGGCTTCGGGCCCGGCCTGTTCACCGCCGCCGACGGCACCGACCGTTTCGGCCTCGCCGCCCGCCGCCCCGCGGCCTTCGCCCCGCTGCCCGCCCTGCCCGGCGAGCTCCTCGAGCCCACCCGCAGCGGCGGCGACATCGCCGTCCAGGCCTGCTCCGACGACCCCACCGTCGCCTTCCACGCCGTCCGCAACCTCACCCGGCTGGGCCGCGGCAGCGTCGTCGCCCGCTGGGCGGAGCTGGGGTTCGGCAAGACGTCGTCGACGGGGAAGTCCGGCGGCACGCCGCGGAACCTGTTGGGGTTCAAGGACGGCACCCGCAACATCCAGGGCACCGACGACGCCGCACTCGGGCAGCACGTGTGGGTCGCCGACGGCGACGGCGCCGGCTGGCTCGGTGGCGGCAGCTACCTCGTCGCCCGCCGCATCCGGATGTTCGTCGAGCCCTGGGACCGCGACCGGCTCTCGGACCAGGAAGCCGTCTTCGGCAGGTTCAAGACCTCCGGCGCGCCGCTCACCGGTCAGGACGAGTTCGACACCCCCGACTTCGGCGCCGTCGGCCCCGACGGACCCGTCATCGCCGACGACGCCCACGTCCGGCTCGCCGCCCCGGAGAACAACGGCGGCCTGCGCATCCTGCGCCGTGGCTACTCCTACACCGACGGCATCGACGCCCGCACCGGCACGCTCGACGCCGGCCTGTTCTTCCTGGCCTACATGCGCGACCCGAACCAGTTCGTGACGTTGCAGCGCAAGCTCGGCAGCAACGACGCCCTCAACGAGTACATCCGCCACGTCGGCTCGGGCCTCTACGCCGTCCCGCCGGGCACGACGGGCCCCGACGACTGGTGGGGCCGTGCGCTGTTCACCTGACCCTGTGCGCGGTGATGGTCGCCATGGCGACCATCACCGCGCACGAGCTCTGACCAGCGGTGTGTTCCTGGCGGCGGGGTCAGGCGGGTTCGGCGCGGTCCATCGCGACGCGGGCCCGCAGCTCGCCCAGCGCCTCCTGGTACTCCGGGCGCGGGTCCATGGCGGCGGCCATCTTGAACTGCGCCAACGCCTCCGAGAGCCGCGCCTGACGTTGCAGCGTCTTGCCCAGCGCGAAGCGCGCGTAGTGGTCGGCCGGGTCGAGCTCCAGGACGCGGGTGAACGCCTGTTCCGCCCGGTGCAGCTGCGCCGAGTCGAAGTAGGCACGGCCCGCGAGGAGCTGCACCGAGACGTCGTCGGGTTCGCAGTCGAGCACCGGGCCGAGCGCCTGCAACGCATCGAGCGGCCGTCGGTCGGACAACAGCAGCTCCGCGCGGCGGAACGACGCGAAGACATCGGGGACGGTCCCTGGCCGGGCTTCGTCGGGCTCCTCTGCGTCTGATCCGTGCGGCGTCGTCATGGTCGTTCCACGGTAGGCCCCGGCAGGCGGAATCGCGAGGCTTGACAGGACGGCCCGGGCCGGGTGACGGCCGCGACACCTCGCCCGCGGTGCACGGTCGGGAGCCCGTCGGCGGATAGGGTGGCGCACCGGGTCCAAGTGTCGAATCCGGAACGGGAGCTGTGGTGGCGGTCATCGAGCAGGTCGGCGCGCGCGAGATCCTCGACTCGCGAGGAAACCCGACGGTCGAGGTGGAGGTCGCCCTCGACGACGGGACGCTGGCCAGGGCCGCGGTCCCGTCCGGTGCGTCCACGGGTGAGCACGAGGCCGTCGAGCTGCGCGACGGCGACACGAAGCGCTACGGCGGCAAGGGTGTGGAGAAGGCCGTCGCCGCGGTGCTCGACGAGATCGGCCCCGAGCTGACGGGCATGGAGGCCGTCGACCAGCGCCTGGTCGACCAGCGTCTCGTCGACCTCGACGGCACCAGCGACAAGTCCCGCCTCGGCGCCAACGCCCTGCTGGGTGTGTCGCTGGCCGTCGCGAAGGCCGCCGCCGAGTCGTCGGGGCTGGAGCTGTTCCGCTACGTCGGCGGCCCCAACGCGCACGTGCTGCCCGTCCCGATGATGAACATCCTCAACGGCGGCGCCCACGCCGACACGTCGGTCGACGTGCAGGAGTTCATGATCGCCCCGATCGGCGCGGAGTCGTTCCGCGAGGCGCTGCGTTGGGGCACCGAGGTCTACCACGCGCTCAAGTCCGTGCTGAAGAAGAACGGGCTGGCCACCGGCCTGGGCGACGAGGGCGGCTTCGCCCCCGACGTCAAGGGCGGCACCCGCGGCGCGCTGGAGCTCATCTCCACCGCCATCGAGACCACCGGCTTCTCCCTCGGCACCGACGTCGTCCTCGCGCTCGACGTCGCCGCCACCGAGTTCTTCGACAAGGGCTCCTACAGCTACGAGGGCAAGAAGCTGAGCTCGGCCGAGATGTCGGCCGTCTACGGCGAGCTGCTCGACGCGTTCCCGCTCGTCTCCATCGAGGACCCGCTGTCCGAGGACGACTGGGACGGCTGGATCGATCTGACGACGTCGCTGGGCGACAAGGTCCAGCTCGTGGGCGACGACCTGTTCGTCACCAACCCGGAGCGGCTCGAGGACGGCATCCTGCGCGGTGCCGCCAACGCCCTGCTGGTCAAGGTCAACCAGATCGGCACGCTGTCCGAGACGCTCGACGCCGTGACGCTGGCGCAGTCGGCGGGCTACCGCTGCATGATGAGCCACCGCTCCGGCGAGACCGAGGACACGACGATCGCCGACCTGGCCGTCGCCACCGGCTGCGGGCAGATCAAGACCGGTGCGCCCGCCCGTTCCGAGCGGGTCGCGAAGTACAACCAGCTGCTGCGCATCGAGGAGGCCCTGGGCGACGCCGCGCGGTACGCCGGCGAGCTGGCCTTCCCGCGCTACGCCGTGCCGCAGGGCTGACGTGCCCGCCGCGGCCGACGAGCGCGCGCGGACCCGGGGCGACCGGGCCCGCGGCGCCTCGTCGGCCCGGCCGGGTGCTGCCGGGCGCCGCACCCGCACCCGCGAACCCCAGCTGACCCGCAGCCGGTCCCGCGCGGCCGGTGTCGTCGCCGCGACCACCGGGTTCCTCGGTGTCTCGTCGACGCGGCGGGCCGCGGTGCTCGCCGTCGTCGTCTGCGCGCTGGCGCTCACGGTGGCGGTGCCGTTGCGCAACTTCGTCGCCCAGCGCCAACAGCTGTCCGACCTGACCCACCAGCAGCAGCAGATCGCCGCCGAGGTCGATCGGCTCAACGAGCAGCGGGCCCGGCTGTCCGACCCGTCGCAGGTCGAGGCCGACGCCCGCAGCCGCCTCGGCTACGTCAAGCCCGGCGAGGTGCCCTACATCGTCGAGCTGCCCGTCCCGCCGCCGAGCCCCGAGGAGCTCGCCGCCGGACAACCCTGGTTCCAGCGCCTCTGGACCAACGTCTCGGAAGGTTCGCCCGCACAGTGAGGGCCGCACAGTGACGCCCGCCCCGGGGAGCACCCCCGCTCCCACGATCTCCGACGCCGACCGCGCCGCCGTCACCGCCCAGCTGGGCCGGGCGCCGCGCGCGGTCCGGGAGGTCGCGCACCGCTGCGAGTGCGGGCTGCCGACCGTCGTCGCCACCGCGCCACGTCTCGAGGACGGCACCCCGTTCCCGACGCTGTTCTACCTGACGTGCCCGCGGCTCGCGTCGCGGCTGGGCACGCTGGAGGCCGAGGGCCGGATGCGGGAGATGACCGACCGGCTCGCCGAGGACCCCGAGCTGGCCGCCGCCTACCACCGAGCCCACGAGGCCTACCTGGCCGAACGCGACGCGATCGAACCCCTCGGCACCGACGTCTCCGCAGGCGGCATGCCGGGCCGGGTCAAGTGTCTGCACGTCCACGCCGGGCATGCGCTCGCCCGCGGACGCGGGGTCAACCCGTTCGGTGACGAGGCGCTCGACGAGGTCGGCGAGTGGTGGACCGCCGGCCCGTGCGTCTGCGTCAACGACGAGGGCTGACCCGCTCCAGCAGCGCCTCGGTGTGTGCCGCCGCGGGCAACGTCCCCGCGGTGCGCCACGGCCCGTCGGGCAGGAACCTCGACGACACGAACGCCGTCGACACCTCCTCCGGTGCGTAGCGCAGCAGCAGCGACCCCTGCAGGCACAGGGCCAGCAGCTCGGCGAGCCGCCTCGCGGTGCGCTGTTCGCGTGAGCGCAGCTCCGTCCGCAGCTCGGTGCGCGCCCGGTCGAACCACGAGTCGGCGCCCGCCGCCGCGTCGATCTCCTTCAGCACCGCCTCGACCGAGTCCGGTTCCTTGGTGACGGCCCGCAGCACGTCGAGGGCCGTGACGTTGCCCGAGCCCTCCCAGATCGAGTTCAGCGGCGCCTCCCGATAGAGCCGCGGCAACGCCGACTCCTCGACGTACCCGTTGCCGCCCAAGCACTCCATCGCCTCGGCGACGACCGTCGGGGTCCGCTTGCACACCAGGTACTTCGACGCCGGCAGGGCCAGCCGCAGCAGCTCGGTCTCGCCACGGTCGACCGCACCGGCCAGCCGCAGCGCGAGCGCCGTCGCCGCCTCCGACTCCAGCGCCAGGTCGGCCACCACCGACTGCATCAGCGGCTGGTCGGCCAGCCGTTCCCCGAACGCGCTGCGGTGCGCGACGTGGTGCGCCGCCTCGGACAGCGCGGCCCGGATCGTCCCGGCCGAGCCGAGCACGCAGTCCAGGCGCGTCATCGACACCATCTCGATGATCGTGACGACGCCGCGCCCCTCCTCGCCGAGCCGCCAGCCGACGGCGTCGTCGTACTCCAGCTCCGCCGACGCGTTCGACCTGTTGCCCAGCTTGTCCTTGAGCCGCTGCAACCGGATCGCGTTGCGCGACCCGTCGGGCAGCACCCGCGGCAGCACGAAGCACGTCAGCCCGGCCGGGGCCTGCGCGAGCGTCAGGAACAGGTCGTTCATCGGGGCCGAGGTGAACCACTTGTGACCGGTCAGCCGGTAGGTGCCGTCGTCGGACGGGGTGGCGACGGTGCTGCCCGCCCGCACGTCGGAACCGCCCTGCTTCTCGGTCATCGACATGCCCGCGAGCAGTCCGGTCTTGCTGCCCGGACGCGCCAGACCCGGCTGGTACGTCCGCGCCGTCAGCCCGGGCTCGAACGACGCCGCCAGTGACGGGTCGTGGCGCAGCGCCGGCACCGACGCGTACGTCATCGAGATCGGGCAGCAGTGCCCCTGCTCCAGCTGGCTGACCAGATAGAACCCGGCCGCGCGAGCCACGTGCGCACCTGTGCCCGGTGCCGCCTGCCACGGCGCGGCGTGCAGCCCCCAGCCCACCGACAGTCCCATCAGCGCGTGCCACGACGGATGGAACTCGACCTCGTCGATCCGCCGGCCGTACCGGTCGTGGGTGCGCAGGACGGGGTGGTTCTCGTTGGCCAGCCGGGCGTGTTCGCGGAACTCCTCCGACGCGACCTTCTCGCCGAGCAGCGCCAACGTCGGCAGCGCGCCGCCGGCGCCCTCGCGTTCGACGGCGTCGACGAGGGCGGGATCGCAGGCCAGCGGGTCGAATCCGGCCAGCGGCGGCGGTTGGTTGGTGACCTCGTGGGTGCCGAGGTCGGTGCCGGGCTCGGCGGGGACCGGCTTCGGCGCGGCCGGGGCGGTCGGGCGGGGACGGGCCACGGCCGGGCCGGAGATCGCCTCGCCGGCGTTGTTCCTCTCGGAGGTCTCGGAGGTCTCGGAGGTCTCGGAGGTCTCGGCGGTCTCGGAGGTCTCGGCGGTCTGGGAGGTCTCGGAGGCCTCGGAATCCGCCGGGCGCGGTGACGGGACCGTGGTCTGCTCCTCGGTGGGAGCGTCCTCCCGGTGTCGTGCGGTACCGGACGACCGGGTGTCCTCGGACGTCTCCGCGGCACCGCGTGTACCCGCGGCCCCCCGCGTCGCCGGTCCGCTCCCGTGCGCCTCTCCGCTGACCACGTTGCGAGGGTAGCCGCGCCGACCCCCCGACGGGGCCGTCCGCGGACGATCCGCCGACCCGCGCCGCGTACGGTTGCCCGGGACCGGTCCGTGATCCGTGAGGAGACCCGATGCCCCGCGTGGCCGCCATCGACTGCGGGACGAACTCCATCCGCCTGCTCGTCGCCGACGTGACCACCGGCTCCGGTGCTTTCGACCTGCGCGACGTCCACCGCGAGATGCGGATCGTGCGCCTGGGCAAGGGGGTCGACGCCACGGGAAAGCTCGATCCCGAGGCCATCGAGCGCACCCGCGCCGCTCTCGTCGACTACACGACCGTCCTGCGCCGCAAGGGAACCGAGCGCGTCCGCATGGTCGCGACCTCCGCGACCCGCGACGCGTCCAACCGCGACGACTTCTTCGGCATGGTCCGTGACGTCCTCGGCTCCGACGCCGAGGTCATCTCCGGCGACGAGGAGGCCACGCTGTCGTTCGTCGGCGCCGTCGGCGACCTCGACCCCGCCGACGGGCCGTTCGTCGTCGTCGACGTCGGCGGCGGCTCCACCGAGCTCGTCGTCGGCGACCTCTCCGACGACGGCACCGCCACCGTCCGCGCAGCCCGATCCGTCGATGTCGGCAGCGTCCGGCTCACCGAGCGCTGCCTGCCCGGCGACCCGCCCTCGGCCGACGACGTCACCGCCGCGCGGTCCGTGGCCGCCGGCATCCTCGACGAGGCCTTCGCCGCCGTCCCGCTCGACGGCGCCAAGACCTGGGTCGGCGTCGCCGGCACCATCACCACGCTCTCGGGAATCGCGCAGGACCTTCCGGAGTACGACCCTTCCGCGGTCCACCTCTCCCGGCTCTCGCGCGCCGACCTCCAGGCCCTGTCGCACCGCCTCGTCACGTCGACCCGCCCCGAGCGCGAGGCCATGGGGGCCCTGCACCCCGGGCGGGTCGACGTCATCGCCGCCGGGTCGATCATCGTCTCCGTGCTCGCCGACGAGCTCGCCGCCCGCACCGGCATCGAGGAGATCGTCGTGTCCGAGCACGACATCCTCGACGGGATCGCCCGCTCGATCGCCTGACGTGCACGCTCTGGAGCTGCTGGACGAGCAGGTCTCCTCCTGCCGTGCCTGCCCGCGGCTCGTCGCGTGGCGGGAGAAGGTCGCCACCGAGAAGCGCGCCGCGTTCCGCGACCAGACCTACTGGGGCCGGCCCGTCCCCGGGTTCGGACCCGCCGACGCGTCGTTGCTCATCGTCGGCCTCGCCCCCGCCGCACACGGCGCCAATCGCACCGGCCGCATGTTCACCGGCGACCGCTCCGGAGACTTCCTCTACGCCGCCATGCACGCCGTCGGCCTCGCCAACCAGCCCACCGCCGTCTCCGCCGACGACGGCCTGCAGTTGTACGGCACCCGCATCACCGCGCCCGTGCGCTGCGCCCCGCCCGACAACAAGCCCACCCCGCAGGAGCGCGACACCTGTCGACGCTGGCTCGACGCCGAGCTCACCCTGCTCGCGGCGAACCTGCGCGCCGTCGTCGTCCTCGGCGGTTTCGGCTGGCAGTCGCTGCTCCCGGTGCTGCACGCCAACGGCTGGGTCGTCCCCCGGCCACGCCCCAAGTTCGGGCACGGCGCCCAGGTCGACCTCACCGGGGAGGCGGGGACGCTGCGACTGTTCGGCAGCTACCACGTCAGCCAGCAGAACACCTTCACCGGAACGTTGACGTCACCGATGCTCGAGGACGTGCTCAGGGCGGCCGGCCGCGCCGCCGGAATCCTCGCCGACTGACGGATCCGCTCGTGACACCTACGTCACCCGATCGGGCGTCTTGACCATCACAGGCGTGTGCCGTAACACGATCGGTCGTTCTGGTTATGTCCTGAGCGCGTCGGGTGGGACCATCGAGGCATGGCTCGGACCACCAGGATCGTCATCGTCGGCGGTGGCTACGTCGGCATGTACACCGCCCTGCGCCTGCAGAAGAAGCTCCGCCGCGGCGAGGCCGACATCACGGTGATCGACCCGCAGTCCCACATGACCTACCAGCCCTTCCTCCCCGAGGCGGCCGCCGGGTCCATCGAACCCCGCCACGTCGTCGTGCCGCTGCGTCGCGTCCTGCGCCAGTGCCACCACGTCAACGGCCGCGTCACCGCGATCAGCCACGAGAAGCGCGAGGTCTCGGTCGACCTCGTCAGCGGAACCGCCACGACCATCGGTTACGACGTGCTCGTCGTCGCCCCCGGCTCCGTCGCCCGCACCCTGCCCGTCCCCGGGCTCGCCGAGCGCGGCATCGCCTTCAAGACCGTCGGCGAGGCCATCTACCTGCGCAACCACGTTCTGTCGCGGCTCGACGCCGCCGCCAACACCACCGACCCGCGGATGCGTCGCAAGCTGCTGACGTTCCTCGTCGTCGGTGGCGGCTACGCCGGTATCGAGGCCCTCGCCGAACTGGCCGACATGGCGCGGCACGCCAGCAAGTACTACGAGAACGTCAACCGCGAGGACATTCGCTGGGTGCTCGTCGAGGCGTCCGCCCGGATCATGCCCGAGGTCGGCCCCACCCTCGGCCGCTACACCGTGGAGCGTCTCCTCGACGCCGACATCGAGGTCAACCTCGACACCCGCGTCCTGTCGATGGTGGACGGACACGTCGAGCTCGACGACGGCCAGTCGTTCGACGCCGACACCATCATCTGGACCGCCGGCGTCAAGCCCAACCCGATGCTCGAGAACACCGACCTGCCCCGCGACGCTCGCGGTCGCGTCGACTGCACCGCCATGCTCCAGGTCGTCGGCATGCCCGACGTCTTCAGCGCGGGCGACTGCGCCTCGGTCCCCGACCTCTCCAAGGACGACCCCGAGGCCCGCACCAGCCCCTCGGCCCAGCACGCCGTCCGCCAGGCCAAGGTCCTCGCCGACAACCTCGTCGCCCACGTCCGCGGCCGCAAGCTCACCGAGTACCGGCACTCCTACGCCGGCTCGGTCGCGAGCCTCGGGCTCTACAAGGGCGTCGCCGAGATCTACGGCATCAAGCTCCGTGGCATCGTGGCCTGGTTCATGCACCGCACCTACCACGTCAGCCGGATGCCCACGTGGAACCGGCGGATCCGGATCGTCTTCGACTGGACCGGCGCCCTCGTGCTCGGCCGCGAGGTCGTCGCGCTGGGCCAGATCCACGAGCCCCGCGCAGAGTTCAGCCGCGTCGCCGGCCCGCCCCAGCCCAAGCCCCTCCCGGCCGAGAACGCCACGGCCCCCACCGAGGCCGTGCAGCAGAAGGTCTCCAGCGGGGCCTGATCACCTCCCGGTGGCGCGGGGTGCCGCCCGTAGGCTGCACCCCGCGCCCCCGTAGCCCAACCGGCAGAGGCAGGCCCCTTAAAAGGGTCACAGTGTGGGTTCGAATCCCACCGGGGGCACCCGCGTCGGACCAGGGAAATCGCGCGCTGACCAGCAACAACAGTCGCAACTCGTGATCTTGCAGGGTCCGGGTGTGCCCGGTGCTCACCGGCGCTGAGCGGGTGTCCACGCTGAATACGCGCTGACGTTTCACGCATCGGGCGCCTCGTCGAGCGCAGCCGCGATCCGCCGGCGGGACAGCTCGTCCTGTCCGACGATGCACTTCGCGTAGATGTGGTGGAGCACCGCGACGCTGTGTCCGGCCCACTCGGCGACCTGCGTCGAGGGAACGCCGGCGTTGAGCCACGTCGACACCGCGGCGTGCCGGAGGTCGTAGGGCCGGCGCGCCAGGGGAGAAGCAGCCTCCGCAGGCGTGAGGGCGTCCTTCCGGGCCTTGCGCCACACGCGGCAGTACGTGCCCTCGGAGAGCTGGCCACCCCGCACACCGCGGAACAGGAGCCCGCTGTCGTCGTTGCCGAACTGTTCGAGGTGACGGTGCAACAGCTCGGTCAGCGCCGGCGCGCAGGGCACGATCCGGGTCTCACCCACAGCGCGGTGCTTGAGCTGGCGCTCCTCGCGCCGCGAGGAGATCGCACCAGGTCCCGAGGTGGGCTCAGCCCACCGGAGAGGGCGACACGCGTCCACGCGCGGAGTGCTCGACCGTCAACCAGGGGCCGGCGTCGATGCGGGCGGCGTAGTTGATGTGGCCGGGGGAGCCGGGCGGCCAGGCGCGCAGGAAGTCGTCGTGCCAGCGGTCGTGGTCGTAGCGAACCGGGATCGCGTCGAACCTGAGGCCGTCGAGGGTGATCCCGTACAGGCTGTCCGCCGGCGGGTGGGGGTCGGCCGAGAGGCGGGTCATGACCCCGAAGCGCTGCCCGGCGTAGTTGGGGAGGCCGGCGCATCCGTTGTTGACCACCAGGTGCCGCCGGCCGCCGCGATCATCGCTCTCGTTGTGGTCCTGGGCGTGGGGCAGGCCGGTGTGGGTGCAGCAGAGCGCGGTGACGTCAGCGCGAAGGCACCAGTCGACGACGGTCTCCGAGCTGGTCGTCTCCCCGTCGAAACCGGTCTCGGTGCGGGCGCGTTCGTCGGGCGGGTCGAGAGCCTCGAGCGCGAGCCGCCAGCCGGCGAGGCTCTCCGGGTCGCCGTGGACGATGCCGACCCGGTGGCCGCCGACGTCGACGGTGAGGTGTCGGGGGAGCGCGGCGAGTCGGGCACGGCCCGCGTCGGTGAGCGGGGCGGTGTCGCGGAGCTGGTCGAGGACGAGGTTGGAGTTGGTGACGACGTCGTCGGCGACGTAGGCCGGGTAGTCGCAGCCGCAGCCGACGGTGTCGTCGGTGCTGGTGAGGGCGTACTCGACGTTCCCGAGCGTGGCGTGGTGGGCGTGGACGCCGGCCTCGATCGCGGCGAACCGGTCGGGGTCCGTGTCGAGGTAGTGGAAGTCCCCGTTGAACACGATCTCCGGACGGACGGGCTCCGAGGCGGCCCGGGCGAGGACGGCGTCGAGGGCGTGGGTGTTCCCGTAGAGGCCGCCGACGATGTAGAGCGTGGGGGTGGTGAAGGTGGCCGGCCCGGCGAGGTCGTCGGGTTGGTAGCGGTAGTCGATGGGGCAGCTGCGTCCCGGGCCGGCCACGCCTCAGACCGCCGGTCCGGTCACGAGGGTGCGGAGCAGGTCGCGGACGCGGCCGTCGATCTCGTCGCGGATGGGGCGGACGTCGTCGACGCTGCGGCCGGCGGGGTCGGTGAGCTGCCAGTCCAGGTATTGCGTGCCGGGGAAGACCGGGCAGGCGTCGCCGCAGCCCATGGTGATGACGACGTCGGCGGCCTGCACGGCGTCGGTGGTGAGCTTCTTGGGGAACTCGTGGGTGAGGTCGATCCCGAGCTCGGCCATGACGGCGCGGACTGCGGGGTTGATCTCGTCGGCGGGTGCGGAGCCGGCGGAGGTGACCCGGACGCGGCCGGCGGCGTGGTGGTGCAGCAGCGCGGCGGCCATCTGGGAGCGGCCGGCGTTGTGGACGCAGACGAACAGGACCTCGGGCGTGGGGTCGGTCATGGTCATTTCCCTGTCGGAACGGGCCGGGCGGAGTTGTGGATGGCGCGGGGGTAGAGCGCGACGACGAGGCCGAGGCCGAGCAGCGCACCGATGAGCTGGGCGATGACGAACGCGGGCACCGAGGCCGGGGCGATGCCGGCGAAGGTGTCGCTGAACATGCGCCCGACCGTCACTGCGGGGTTGGCGAACGAGGTCGAGGAGGTGAACCAGTAGGCGGCGCCGATGTAGGCGCCGACGGCGGCTGCGGAGAGCGGGCCGCGACCGGAGCGGGCCAGGGCGAAGATCAGGGCGACGAGGCCGGCGGTGGCGACGATCTCGCCGAGCCAGAGCCCGGAGCCGGTGCGGGTCGTCGTGGCGATCTGGCCGAGCGGGAGGGTGAACATGGCGTTGGCCAGCAGAGCGCCGAGGACCGCCCCGGTGGTCTGCGCCAGCGTGTAGGCGACGACGTCACGGCCGGTGAGACGGTCATCGCGGCCTTGGCGCCGGTCGAGCAGCCAGGCGGAGGCCGTGACCACCGGGTTGAAGTGCGCGCCTGACACGGGGCCGAACAGCAGGATCAGCACGGCGAGGCCGAGCGCAGTCGTGATCGAGTTCTGCAGGAGCTGCAGCCCGGTGTCGTCGGGGGACAGCCGGGAGGCGGCGATCCCGGAGCCGACGACGATCGTCACGAGCAGCGCGGTCCCGACCGTCTCGGCGAGCAGCCGACGGGGGAGCGGGAGTGTGGTCACGGCGGGTCAGCTCGTCGGGGCGAGGTCGAGCAGCGTCGAGACCTGCGCGAGCCGTTCGGGCACCACCCGGTAGTAGACCCAGGTCCCACGGCGCTCACCGGTGATCAGGCCGGCCTCCCGCAGCACCTTCAGGTGGTGGGAGATCGTCGGACCGCTCAGGTCGAACACCCCGGTCAGCTCGCACACGCATGCTTCCCCGCCCTGGTTCGAGGCGATCAGCGACAGCAGGCGCAGCCGGACGGGGTCACCCATCGCCTTGAACACCCGGGCCAGCTCGACCGCGCGCTCTTCGCCGAGGGGCTCGCTGGTCAGCGGCGGGCAGCACTCATCGGCGTCAACGTCGCCGGGTCCGGTCACGTCAACGACCGGCAGGGATTGCTTCGACACCCATCTATCTTGACAGTCATCGAATCACGAGGCAACGTCTGTATCGACATCCATCGAAACAGCTTCGACGAGTCAGGGAGCGGTCATGTCTCGCGTCCAGTTGGCCTTGCGCGTCTCCGATCTAGAGGCCTCGATCGACTTCTACCGGTCGCTGTTCGGCGTCGAGCCGGCCAAGCGGCGCCCCGGGTACGCGAACTTCGCAGTTGCCGAACCGCCGTTGAAGCTCGTGCTCATCGAGGGCGCGGCCGGCGAGCCGACGGCCATGGACCACCTCGGTGTCGAGGTCGAGACGACCGACGAGGTGAACGCGGCGACCGAACGACTGTCCGCGCTGGGCCTGTTCACCCAGGTCGAGGACGACACGACGTGCTGCTACGCGTTGCAGGACAAGGTGTGGGTGCACGGACCCGGACGCGAGCCATGGGAGGTCTACACGGTCAAGGCTGACGCACCCGACGCCACAACGATCCATCCCGTCGGGGTGTCGCCCGACGCGTCGTGCGAGTGCGGTGTCCCGGCCGGCGTGAGCGAGGATGCAGCCGTGAAGTGCTGCGGCTGAGACAGGCCCGAGGGGAACCGCGTCAGCGCCTCCACGCCGAATACGTGCCGAAGTTTGACACGAGAGCGTAGTCGGTGGAGAGAATCGGCAGGTCAGAGCCGATGTCGAGGCGTCATCGCGGTTCCCCTTAAAAGGGTCACAGTGTGGGTTCGAATCCCACCGGGGGCACCGGGTCGTACTGGGGTGATCATGCTCCTGAGCTGCGAAGTCGCTCGCTCACTCGCTCGCTCCGGTGCTGTCCGGCTGTGTCCGGCCGGAACCGGCGTTCTCCGACTGCTCACGCCCAGTACGCGCCACAGTGTGTCCGCCCAGAGCGGTCGCGATGCGCTGGCGGGCGGCGTCCTCCTGACCCGCCAGGCACGTGGCGTAGGCGGCGACGAGGCGAGCCGTTCACAGGGTCTTGTGCGCGACCGCCGGCGTCCGCAGGGGTGAACCGCGAGCACTCGAACAGCCGCGTTGACCTGGGTCCGTGCCGGAGGCAGTCTGGCCATCGCGGCTGTCCGGGCCGTGTTAGGGGTGCAATGGCCAACGAGACGAGTGGCGCAGTGCAGCGGGTACAGGACGCACAGGCGAGGACGGAGGAGCTGCGCGCGCAGCTGAGCCGGCTCGCGCGCAAGCTGAGCGCCGCCTACGAGGAGGCGGCCCGGCAGAACGACCTCCTGGCGGACAGCCGGCGTCCTCCGGTGCAGTTCGATCACGGGGTCTCGGCCAAATCGTGGCGTGCGCTCGCTGAGACGGCGTCCCTCACGGCCCAGGCGTGGGAGGAGTCTGCGACGCCGGCGGCCGAGAGTGGGCCGAGGTGCCCTCGTTGCGGGGAGCCGATGGTGCGCGAGGTCGTGCTGGAGCTGGCGGTCGGCATCGCGTCGACGGCGCAGTGCCCGGGATGCGGGACCGATGTACGCCTCGATCTCCGGTCTGCGTGGGCCGGCGGGGACACCGCCGACACCGATCGCGTCGCCGAGGCCCTCGCCGCCGAGGACATGCGCATCGCCGCCCAGCTCAACGATGAGGTGGTCCAGACCCTGTTCGCTGTGGGGTTGCGACTCGGGAGTGCGGTCAATCGGACGACGGGACTCGCCCGGCAGCGCATCGAGGAAGCGATTCGCGAGCTGGACGCCAGCGTTGCCGTCATCCGATCCGTGGCATTCGGCCTCACGACGGACCGACGGCCGGGACCTTAGCGCTCCCCGGCGCCCCCGTCCGGACCTGCTCCTCGGTCGCTGATCATCCGCGTCGCGCCGGCCGCGTGGGGGCGGCTGCGCCGTCGCTTCGCGATGCCTTCCGGGCACCCGTGACCCGACCGCCGTGACGACTGGAGCGGCCCAGTGCGAGGTGAGAGTCGACAGGACGTCTCCACGCCTCGGCTGACAACGGCGCGTCGTCCTGCGGTCCGGCGGGTCTACCCAGGTTCCTGTCCGACAAACGCAGGAACAGCCCGGGCTCTGCCCGAACCCTGCACCGCCCATACCGTGCGAGCGCCGGCGCGAAGATCACCGAGCCGGCGGCGACCTCGGACCCCATCACGCGCCGGAGGCTCACCGGCTACCGGGCCGGGACCGACCGGATCAGGTCGCGCCGCGCCCGCAGCCGAGGTCGAGCACCCGCATCCCGGGGCGCAGGTCCATCGCGCCGGTCCGCCACTCGGTGAGCCACAACGAGTGGCGCCGCCGCGGACCGAGGCGAGGACCCAGTCGGGGTGGTAGGCCGACGATCGCGGGAACCGTCGGTCGGTCAGGTGCCCGTCGGTCGCCATGCCGACCCCCTCATCGGTCGTCTGGTCAGTCGAGGTCGCGCGCGGATCTTGCGGCGGCGCCGCGCGGGCAGAGCACGTGCCGGACGTGGTCGGCGACCGTGGCAGCTCCGGCCCGCCGGGTGCGTCGGTGGAGGAGGTCGGCGGTCTCGCGGGGGAGGTCCTCGACGAGCGCGGAGGTCATGGCGCGATCGAAGGGTCGGCGGACTTGTCGCGTCTGCAGTGGAATCGGAGCAGCGTCACTCCTCCGGACTGCCTGTTGTCGAACGGTTCGAGGTCGATCCGGCCGAGCCCGGAGGTCGAGAAGCGCGTCCCGTCGCCGAGGAGCACGGGGATGACGTAGACCAGGACCTCGTCGACGAGGCCCGCGCGGAAGCACTGGCTCGCGAGGTCGGCGCCGAGGATCTCCAGGTTCTTCCCGCCCGCCGCCGCCCGTGCCGTGGCGACGGCCTCCTCGAGGCCGCAGCTCAGGAACGTGACACCGCGCTCCGGCTCGGGGGGCGGCCGGTGGGTGAGGACGAAGACGGGTCCGCCTTCGTAGTCGTCGACGTCCTCGACGACCATCCGCTTGCCGACGTCGTGCGTGCCCCGGCCGACCAGCATCGCGCCGGTGGCCGGCATGACGTCGGGGAACGTGTTGTTGTCGAGGTACTCGAAGATCCAGTTCATCGCGTGGTCGGGGCCGGCGATGAACCCGTCGACGGACATCGCCCTGTTGACGACGACCTTGCCCGGGCCGGCGTTCGCTTCGCTCATGTCGATAGGACTACTGCAAGCCGGCGGACTCATCGGTCTCCCTCGCCGAGATGCACGTGAGCGCTGCCGGACGGCATACGCACGACTCTGAGGTGCATCTCGGCCAGGCGGGCCGCGGTCAGCCGATCCGCTCGACGAGTGTCGGCAGGCCGGGGCCGGTGAGCTCGTCGGTGACGCCGCGACGGCCGGCCAGGGCCATCAGCAGCGACTCGGCCGGCCCCCGGACGACGGGGCCGTCGCCGGTGCGCCAGTCGACGTCGGTGGCGACGAGCGCCAGACCCTTGATCCGTTTCTTCGAGTGGATGAGCGGCGCGGTCTTCGCGAACTCCAGGGTGGCGTGCATCCGGTCGTCCGGGATGTGCCGGGTCAGACCGAGGGGCCGTCGGATGTCCTGCTGGTGGATCATCCCGTCGCAGAGCGCGATCCGGCCGCCGAAGCCGGCGGTCAGCCCGCGCGGTCGCAGGTTCTCCTGGACCAGTGTGACGAGCCGGCCGGGACTGCAGTCGGAGTAGGCGGCGATGCCGAGGGCATTGGGGCCGCCGGGGGTGAGCCGGCCCTTGACCATGCGACCGACCGTCCCGAGCGGTGTCAGCTCGTCGTAGCTGAACATGTGCGCCACGACGTCGCGGACGCTCCAGCCGTCGCACAGGGTCGGGCCGTCCCACTGCTCCGGCGTGAGGGACACGAGGAGGTCGGCGAGTTCTGCTCGTTCGGCTGTCGCCATGGCCATGTAGTCGGGGCTCATGCGTCGGCAACCGTCTTGGCGAAGCCGTCGAGCAGGAGCGCCCAGCCGCCGCCACCGTTGATCGCGTCGTTGATGGCCCGGCCGCCGTCGAGGCGTTCGAAGAGTCGGTGTTCGACGTCGACGATGCTGCCGCTGCCGTCCGGCCGGAACACGGCCTCGATCTCGCTGGCGTGCTCCGGGTCGGGGTCGAACTGCCAGGAACCGTTGATCTGCCAGGTGAAGACCAGGCGCTGCGGGGGCTCCCACAGCAGGACACGGCCCCAGTCGCACTCGCTGCCGTCGACGCCGCGCTCGTACCACCGGCCGCCGACGCGGGGTTCGAGGACGACCTCCTCGACGTCGGCCTGTCCGATGTGGAACTGGTGCGGCCACCAGGTGTTGATCGAACCGGTGAACACCGCGAACGCCCGCTCGACGGGGACGGCCAGTGAGACGGTGCCGGTGATGGGTGGGATCGGAGCAGCGTCGGTCACGATTTCCCCTCCGTGGGATCGTCCGGGACGTCCGGTGGCGTCTCGGCCAGCTTGTGAAAACCGGTCAGGGCATCACTCCACACCCCGTCCAGCCAGGCCCGCAGCGCGCCGACGCCGGCGGGGTCGAGTCGGTGGATGCGCCGGGTGCCGTCGGCCTCGCTGACGACGAGGCCGCCCTCGCGAAGGACGCGCAGGTGCTGGGAGACGGCCGGGCGGCTGATGGGGAGTGCGTCGGCCAGCTCCTGCACCGAGCAGGGGCGGCGGGCGAGCAGCTCGAAGATCGCGCGACGGCTGGGGTCACCGAGCAGACCCAGCTGCGCATCTCCGTAAGTCGTCACGAACGGTAAGCGTAGACGGACGGATACTGGTTCGGCCAGGCCCGATTACTTTCGGGACCGGCGCGGGTCTGAACGGCATGAGCACCCAGACCCTCGACCACACATTCACCGGCGTTCTGCAGAAGAACGACCAGCCCGGCGGCTGGGTCTACCTCTGCACCGACTGGTCCGTCGCGTTCTTCGGCACCCGCGGCCTGGTCAAGGTGCGCGGCACGATCGACGGACACCCTTTCCGCAGCTCCTTCATGGCCCTCGGCGACGGCACCCACAAGCTGCCGGTCACCGCGGCCATCCGGAAGGTCATCGGCAAGGGCGTCGGTGACCCCGTGACGGTCCACCTCGAGGAGCGGCTGACCGGCGGCTGACCGGCCCCTTCCATGAGCGCCGCGGGTGGATACGAACGCGCCATCGTGTGAGGCGCGCTCAGGTGCGACCCACGACGACGAGCCGGTACCCGATGCCGACGACGAACACCGCGGCGCCGACGACGATCGACTGCCACGGCAGCGTCGCGACCAGGACGACGCACCCGACGGCACCGACGACCTGCAACCACCGCGGGTAGCGACGGTCGTCACCGGTCTGGGTGCGGGCCGCGGCGTTGGCGACGAGGTAGTAGACGAGCACGCCGAACGACGAGAAGCCGATGACCTCGCGGAGGTCGACGGTGAGCACGAGCGCCACCACGACGACGGCGACGGCGATCTCGGCGCGGTGCGGCACGTGGAACCGGGTCGACACCGCGGCGAGGGGGCGGGGGAGGTCGCCCTCCCGGGCCATCGCGAGAGAGGTCCGGCCGAGGCCGGTGATCAGGGCGAGGAGTGCGCCCAGGGCACCGGCAGCACCGCCGACGGCGACGACCGGGACGGCCCAGCCCCACCCGGCGGCGCGTGCGACGTCGGCAAGAGGAGCCGTGGACGACGCGAGGGCACCCGACCCGAGCGCGAGCAGCACGACGACGGCGAGCGCGACGTAGAGGGCGACGACCAGCCCGAGGGCGAGGCTCACCGCGCGGGGGATGGTGCGGCGCGGGTCGCGGACCTCCTCGCCGAGCGTCGCGATGCGGGCGTAGCCGGCGAACGCGAAGAACAGCAGACCGGCGGACTGGAGGACGCCGTACACGCTGCCGCCGACGGCGGGCACGGACACCGGCGACGGGTCGGTCGCGGCGACGATCCCGGCCGTCGCGACCACCGCGAGGACGGCCAGCACGACGGTGACGAGGACGCGGGTGAGCTGCGCGGTCCGGGTGATGCCGCGCAGGTTGACCAGCGCGAGCAGCACGACGGCGGCGGCCGCGGCGGGGCGTTGCCAGGCGGGCGGGACGGCGTAGGCGGCGAAGGTCAGCGCCATCGCCGCGCAGCTCGCGGTCTTGCCGACGACGAACCCCCACCCCGCGAGGAACCCCCACCACGGTCCGAGCCGTTCGCGGCCGTAGGCGTAGGTGCCGCCGGACGTCGGGTACCGGGCGGCGAGCTGGGCCGACGCGGTGGCGTTGCAGAAGGCGACGACCGCGGCCAGCGCGAGCCCCACGAGCAGCCAGCGTCCGGCGGCGGCCGCGGCGGGCGCGAACACGGCGAAGACACCGGCGCCGATCATCGAGCCGAGTCCGATGACGACGGCGTCGGCGGTGGTGAGGCGGCGGGCCAGCCGGGGCTGCGACGTCACGGTCCCCGATTCTCGCGGACGGTGCCGCGCGTGGCGTGGGCGACGGTGAGCCAGGTGCCGTCGGCGATGCGGGCGGCGTAGTTGACGTGCCCGGGGGAGCCGGGCGGCCAGGCGCGGAGGAAGTCGGCGCGCCAGCGGTCGTGGTCGTAGCGGACGGGCAGGGCGTCGATCCGCAGGCCGTCGTGGACGGTGCCGTACACGGCGTCGTCGGGCGGGCGCGGGTCCGCGGACACCCGGGTGAGCAGCCCGGTGCGCTGCCCGGTGAAGTTCGGGAGGCCGGCGCAGCCGTTGTTCGCGACGACGTGCCCGGAGAAATCCTGCATCCACGGCAGGCCGGTGTGGGTGCAGCACAGCGCGGTGACGTCGGCGCGCCTGCACCAGTCGACGACGGTCGCCGACGTGGTGGGCTCGCCGTCGAAGCCGGTCTCGGCGTGGGCGCGAGGATCGGACGGGTAGGCGGCTTCGAGCGCGAGCCGCCACCCGGCGAGGCTCTCGGGGTCGCCGTGGACGATGCCGACGCGGTGGCCGCCGACCTCGACGGTGAGGTGCCGGGGCAGCGCTGCGAGCCGCGCGCGGGAGCCGACCGGGCTGGTCTCGCGGAGCCGGTCGAGGACTAGGTTCGAGTTGGTGACGACGGAGTCCGCCACGTAGCCGGGGTAGTCGCAGCCGCAGCCGACAGTGGCGTCGTCGCAGGTCAGGGCGTATTCGACGTTGCCGAGCGTCGCGTGGTGGGCGTGGACGCCGGCCTCGATCTCGGCGAACCGGTCGGGGTCGGCGTCGAGGTAGTGGAAGTCCCCGTCGAACACGATCTCAGGGCGGACCGGTTCGGCGACGGCGCGGGCGAGGACGGCGTCGAGGGCGTGGGTGTTGCCGTAGAGCCCGCCGACGACGTAGAGCGTCGTCGCCGTGAACGCTGCCGCACCGGCGAGGTCCTCGGGCCGGTAGCGGTAGGCCACCGGACAGCTGCGTCCCGGGCCGGCCACGGTCAGGCCGCCGGTCCGGTCACGAGGGTGCGGAGCAGGTCACGCACGCGGCCGTCGATCTCGTCGCGGATGGGGCGGACCTCGTCGACGCTGCGGCCGGCGGGGTCGGTGATCTGCCAGTCGAGGTACCGCGTGCCGGGGAAGACCGGGCAGGCGTCGCCGCAGCCCATGGTGATGACGACGTCGGCGGCCGCGACGGCGTCGGTGCGGAGCTTCTTGGGGAACTCGTGGGTCAGGTCGATCCCGAGCTCGGCCATCACAGTGCGGACGGCGGGGTTGATCTCGTCGGCGGGCGCGGAGCCGGCGGAGGTGACCCGGACGCGGCCGGCGGCGTGACGGCGCAGCAGCGCGGCGGCCATCTGGGAGCGGCCGGCGTTGTGGACGCAGACGAACAGGACCTCGGGCGTGCCCGACGGCCCGGTCATGTCGCGGGGGCGAGGTCGAGCAGCGTCGAGACCTGCGCGAGCCGCTCGGGCGCGACGCGGTAGTAGACCCAGGTCCCGCGCCGCTCACCGGTGATCAGACCGGCCTCCCGCAGCACCTTGAGGTGGTGGGAGATCGTCGGGCCGCTCAGGTCGAACACCCCGGTCAGCTCGCACACGCAGGCCTCGCCGCCCTGGTGCGAGGCGATCAGCGACAGCAGCCGCAGCCGGACGGGCTCGCCCATCGCCTTGAACATCGGCGCCAGCGCGGCGGCGCGTTCCTCCCCGAGGGGTTCGCCGGTCAACGGTGAGCAGCACTCGTCGGAGGGGGTCACCCCGTTATCTTGACAGGTATCGAATCAAGGGGCAACGTCTGTATCGACATCCATCGAAACAGGGAGCGATCATGTCTCGTGTCCAGTTGGCCTTGCGTGTCTCCGACCTGGAGGCTTCGATCGACTTCTACCGGTCGCTGTTCGGCGTCGAGCCGGCCAAGCGGCGTCCCGGGTATGCGAACTTCGCCGTTGCCGAACCGCCGTTGAAGCTCGTGCTCATCGAGGGTGCGTCGGACGAACCGACGGTCATGGACCACCTCGGTGTCGAGGTCGAGACCACCGATGAGGTGAATGCCGCCACGGAGCGACTGTCCGCGCTGGGCCTGTTCACCCGGGTCGAGGACGACACGACCTGCTGCTACGCGCTGCAGGACAAGGTGTGGGTGCACGGCCCGGGTCGCGAGCCGTGGGAGGTCTACACGGTCAAGGCCGACGCACCCGACGCGACGTCGATCCATCCGGTCGGTGTGTCGTCGCAGGCGTCCTGCGAGTGCGGTGTTCCGGCAGAGACGTCGGCAGCGTGCTGCGGCTGACCCGACGAGGGTCAGGCATACGCCGTCCCGCAGATCTGGGTGTTGAACGAGACGAACGGGCTGTGTAACCGGTACGGCTCGATGTCGACGCGGGCGAACCCGGCCGCGCGCACCGACCCGCCGAGGTCGCGCTCGCACGAGCAACCCTCGAACGTCCACGCCCACGGCCGGCGCAGCGCCCGCTGCAGGGCCCGCGTCGGGGTCCCAGCCGGTGCGGCGACGTGCTCGACGAACCGGTACGTGCCCCCGGGGCGCAGGATGCGCCGGACCTCGGCGAGCACCGCGGCCGGATCGGCGACCGTGCACAGGACGAGCGAGGAGATCACGCAGTCGACGCTGCGGTCGGGCAGGCCGGTGTGCTCGGCGACGGTCTGACGCAGGTCGAGGTCGACGCCGTGGCGGGCGGCGGCGGCGCGCAGCCCGCGGTGCATCGGCACGTTGGGTTCGACGGCGACGAGCGTCGTGCCGGGTGTCAGGTGGCGCAGGTTCGCGCCGACGCCGGAGCCGAGCTCGACGACGGTCTGCGGGAGGTCGGCGAACAGCCGTTGTTTGCGGGCGCGGATGTTCCACTCGATGTAGGGGCCCATCACGGAGAAGAACGCAGCGTTGAACGCGCCGCGCCCGCGGTGGACCTCGAACGTGCCGGCAGGAACAGGTGAAAAGGCTGTCACATCGGAGACTCTGCAACGCGCGGGCCGGCGCGTCAGGCGTGGAACCACCCCACCTTCGGGGGCTCGGACGAGACGGGCGTCAGGCGAGGTCGCGGCGGCCGCTGTACCAGGCGGCGATCTGCGCGCGGGAGCGGAACCCGAGGCGCAGCAGGATACGTTCGACGTGCCCTTCGGCGGAGCGCTCGTCGATGCCCAGGCGGGTGGCGATCTCGCGGTTGGTGCAGCCCTGGCTGACCAGCTCGGCGACCTCGCGCTGCCGGGGTGTGAGCCCGTCGGCACCGCGCCGGGCCAGCGGCAGGCCGAGGAACCGGCGGACGGTGCGGACGAGCGCGTCGCGATCACCGGCGTAGGGCAGGTGCGACCGGCCGGGCAGGACGACGAGCTCGGCGTCGGCGATGCGGGCGGCGAGGACCTCGGCCTGCGCGAGCGGGGCGGCCCGGTCCTCGCGCCGGTGGACGACGAGCGTCGGTGCAGGGACCCGGCCGAGGAGGTCGGTGACGTCGAGGTCGTAGCTCAGCGCCAGCAACGCCCGCGCGGTCGCCGCCGACGAACAGGCCCGCTGGTAGCGGGCAGCTCCGGCGCGGGTGGGGCCGTCGGCGTCGGGGGCGAAGATGTCGGTCAGCACCTCGGATCCCAGGCCCCAGTGCGACTCGACGAGGCCGAGCACGTGGTCGCGCACCGCCGGCGGCGAGACGTCGGCGCCGCGGGCCCAACCGCCGTAGAGCACCAGCCGTCGGACGCGCTCCGGGTGCGCGGTCGCCCACGCCGCGGCGACCGGGGCGCCCATCGAGATACCCATCAGGTCGAACGGCGCGTCGAGGCTAGCGGTGACGGCGTCGAGCTGCGCGAGCTCGAACTCCACCGACGGCGGCCGGTCGGTCGCGGGCGAGAGCCCGCACCCGGCGCGGTCGTAGCGGACGAGCCGGCAGCCCTGGGCGAGCGCTTCGTAGAAGGCCCGCTCGGCCGGCAGCGCCCAGCCCAGCTCCAGGTGCGTGAGCCAGCCCGACACGTAGACCAGCGGCCTGCCCGCGCCGACCGACGCGTACGCCACGACCGTGCCGTCGGACGTCTCCACGCGACCGAGCCGCTGCTCCACACCCCGGATTCTCGCCCGGTCCGGGAGTGGGATGTCGAGGCGGGCGCGGCGGGTCCGTCCCAGGGGTGCACGCACCCGAACCCGAGGAGCGACGATGCGCCAGCTCGTCGTCCAGCAGCGGGTCACCGTCGACAGCTTCGCCGCCGAGGAGAACAGCGGTCTCGGCTTCGTCGCGGGGGAGCCGTTCTCGGAGAAGTCGGATCCCGCGCTGACGACCGAGATGACGGGCTTGTACGGCGAGAAGGTGAACGCGCTCCGCAAGGTCGCCGCCTCCTCGACGCTCGACGACGCCCCCGCAGCGACGTCCCCGCCGCGACCGTGACCGCCGACCCGGTGGGCATCGTGCGGGAGATGAAGACGTTGCCGGGCAACGACATCCGGCTGCACGACCGCGCACCACGTCGGACGTGCCGAGGCCCGTGGCCGGACCCTCGAGGACCACAACATGCTGGTCGTCCGGATGGCGGGCGGCCGCATGGCCGAGGTCTGGGAGCATCACCGCGACCTGTACGCCGCCGACGAGTTCCGGGGCCTGCGCGACTGGCCGGACGCGCGAACGGGGCCCCGGCAGCGCGCCGGGACCCCGTCGGACGGACGAGCTCAGCCCGCGTTGACCTTCGGGAGGATCTCCTCCTTGAGGCGCTTCATGTCGTCGAGGGTCTTCGCGACGGGGACGTCGGCGAACGGCGGCCAGATCAGCGGCATGGTCAGCCCGGCCTCGTTGTAGGCCTTGAGCCGGTCGGTGATCTGCCCCGCGGTGCCCACCATCAGGTTGGTGACGCGGCCCTGGTCGGACTGGTCGACCTCCTGGTCGGTGATGACCGTCCACAGCATGCTGCAGACCTCGAGGTCGTCGACCGAACGGTTGGTGTCGAGCTCGTCGAGCTCGCGCTGGATGGCGCTGCGCCAGTTCTTGATGTCCTCGGGTGAGTCCTGGATGCCGATCCAGCCCGACAGGTTGTACTTCGCGATCCGCGCCGCCGACCGCTTCGGGTCCTTCAGGCCGGAGAAGAAGATCGGCGGGTACGGCTTCTGGACCGGCTTCGCGCCGAAGCCGCAGGGCTCGAAATCGGCGAACTCGCCGTGGTACTCGAAGATGTCGTTGGTCCAGACACCCTGCATGACCTCGATCGTCTCGCGGACGTGCTTGTGACGCTTCGGGAAGATGTGCGCAGCGCTCGCGGCGGCGAACTCCTCGGGCATCCACCCGGACCCGACGCCGACGTTGAGCCGGCCGCCCGAGAGGTGGTCGATCGTCGCCAGCTCAGCGGCGAGGACGCCGGGCGCGCGGAACGGGGTGTCGATGATGCTCATCCCGATCCGGACCTTCGTGGTCTTCGCGGCGAGCCACGGGATCAGCGGGAAGCCCTGCAGGAACGTGCCCCGCGCCGCGACCGGCAGCTGGTTGGGCAGGCCGTCCATCATGCCGAACGGGTAGGTGAGCTCCCCGCGGTCGGACGACTCGGGGACGACGATGCGGTCGAGCGTCCAGACGGAGTCGTAGTCGAGGTCCTCGGCCAGCTCGGTGAGGTCCTCCAGCTCCTTGACGGTCACCTCGGTGCGGAAGTTCGGCAGGTACAGAGCGAGCTTCATGGGAGTACGGCCTCCTTGCCGTGCACTACGGGTCGCGGCTGCCAACGCCGAGGTCGATCAGCACGCTGCCGCGTCTGGTGACCTGGGCCACAGTGGCCGGAGTCTAGCGCCGAACCGCGGGAGGGGCAGGAAACGAGCCGTCACGAACGGATCTTCGGGACGCGGTCGATCGGGCGTGTGAGCTGCGCGGATCCACCGCAGGCGGCGGAGGGGCGGGGATGACGACCTGCCCTATCCGGTAGGCAACCTTGATCGTGTGGGTGATCGTCAGCGCCGGTCGCGCACCGCGCAGTACTGCCAGCGGCCGTGCACGAGAGGCCGACCCTCGACCAGGCGGTAGACCGCGCGCCACCGGTCGTCGACATCGGTGATGTAGAGGCTGGGCAGGGGCCGCGTCAGGTAGGTGTACACGTGGTCGAGGCCGTCCGCGGGACCGTTGACGAAGTGCACGGACAGCGACATGCGGCCAGCCTGCAACATGCCCACGCCCGCCGCCAGTACCTGTGATTCTGGAATCGGCCACTGGTTCGCAACCTTGCGTCCATGTAGACGTCATCCCTGCGTCGGAGTCGCGGAACGGCCCGCACCCGAGATGCACCTCAGGATCGTGGGCCAGGGCCGGGGGAGCCCGGAGGTGCATCCCACCTGATCAGGATGCCGACGCGGACCCCAGCCACGGGTAACGGTCACCCGCCCCGGACAGCCGCGACGCCATCTCCGCCGTGTCCGGCGCGACCGTCTCGAAGGAGATCGACGTGTCCCGGACGTAGGGGGCGTAGATCGCCGCGACGGCAGGCGCGTCCGCGGCGGTGGCGAGCCGGATCGGGGAAGGCGGTCATGCCGTCGATCGTGCATCGCGGCTGCCACGCCGGCAGTCGGAGGTGCCGAGATGCACATGAGTGTCGTGCGCGAGGTCATGGAACGCTGAGGTGCATCTCGGCGCAGGTTCAGGCGGCGGGGAGGACGCGGTAGTGCGTCGACAGACGATGGCCCTCGACGACGTGGAACGCCAGGCCCGGGGGCAGGTCGCGGTCGAGGACCGGGCCGCCCTCCCACGGCAGTCGCAGCCCCGACGTGATGCCCGGCGCGACCAGCAGTGGACGGCCCGCGACCAGCGTCGTCGACGCCGTGTGCGCGTGCCCGCACAGCAGGCCCAGGACCTGCGGGTTCGCCGCGGCGATCGTCTCCAGCCGCGCGGTGTCGCGCTGACGGATCGCGTCGAGCGGCGGGCTGTCCAGCGCTGCGGACGGGTGGTGGAACGCGACAAGCGTCGGCCGCTGCGGCTCCTCGGCGAGGACGGCGGCGAGCCAGTCGCAGGTCTCGTCGGCGAGCCGGCCCTCGCTGTGGCCGGGGATCGTCGAGTCGCAGGTGACGACCCGGACGCCCGCCACGTCGTGCACGGCGTCGATCGGCGCGTCACCGCCGGCGTCACCCAGCAGGACCCGGCGGAAGGGGTCGCGGACGTCGTGGTTGCCGGGCAGCACCAGCAACGGTGTTCGGTCGCCGAGCAGGTCGCGGAACTCGCGGTACTCGTCGTCGGTGCCGTGGTCGGTGAGGTCGCCGGTGACCAGGAACGCGTCGATCGGTCCGGGGAGTCCGTCCAAGTAGGACAGGACGCGGGCGGCGCGGGCGTGGGCGCGGTCGCCGCCGTCGAGGTGCAGGTCGCTCAGGTGCGCGAGGACGGCCATCGCCCCAGTCCAGCACAGCGACGCCGGCGCCGGGGGTCCGGAATGCCGGGCCTGCCAGGGATACTGGGCGCGTGACCGACGAGCACGACGTCCGCCGCCTGGCGCTGTCGCTGGAGGGTGTCGTCGAGAACCCGAGCGAGGGGTTCGACTTCCGCGTCGACGGCAAGGGCTTCGTCTGGTCCTATCCGGAGCGCGAGCCCGGCAGGCGCCGCGAGATCCGCACCGACATCGCGGTGCTCTACGTCGGCGACGAGGCGGAGAAGCAGGCGCTGCTGCTCGGCGAGCCGGAGCTGTTCTTCACCACGCCGGGCTACGACGGGTTCCCCCTCGTCATGGTGCGGCTCGACCTGGTCGACGAGGCGCGGCTCACGGAGCTGGTCGTCGACGCCTGGGACATGCGCCGCGACCCCACCGCGCGCTGACCGTCCACCCCCTTCGGAGAAGTGGGGTCTGCCCCCTCGGATCCGGGGGTGCACTCGATCCACATTCGCGCAGCAAACGGGCAAAGTTCTTCTCAGCCAAGGAACACCACAAACCGAGAAGGAGCCCCCAAATGTTCAAGAGCACCTGCCCCTCCAAGTCCTACGACCACGACAAGTGGGGCGGCTACGGCGGCGGCCACAAGAACGACAAGTGGGACAACGACAAGTGGGGCGGCTACGGCGGCGGCAAGGACAAGTGGAACGACTGCGACGACAAGTACGGGAAGTACGACAAGTACG
>MEGH01000018.1:0-90502 GCA_001725415.1 Pseudonocardia sp. SCN 73-27 | reverse complement strand
CTGCGACGACAAGTACGGCAAGTGCGACGACAAGTGGGACGGCGGCTACGGCGGCAAGAACGACGACTGGTCCTACAACAGCTGAATCCGATGACCACGAGAGATGCGCGTCCGGGCCGACCGCCCGGGCGCGCATCGTCGTGTGTCAGGGGCCCTCCGGTCGTGTCCGCATCCCCGCCGGCGGGGAGAACGTGCGCCGCGTCGGTGTCCGACGTGCGCGGCCGCGTGTGGGCGTTGCGCGCGGCCGCAGTTCCGGCTCACCGACCCCGCGCAGGCGCCGGCCCGGTGGTGCTCGACGTGAGAGGAGTTGCGCGGCATGGCGTAGCGGGATCCGACGGCAGCCGCGAGTACATGACCATGTCGCGACGCTCGGCGCCGATCGTCTCCCAGGCCCGCAGCAGGCCCTCCCAGCGGAAACCCGCACCCTCCGCGACCCGCTGCGACGCGAGGTTGTGCGGTTCGACGTAGAGCTCGAGCCGCTCGACACCTTCCTCGAAGGCCCAGGGACACAGGGCCCGCAACGCCCTGCTTGCCAGCCCTTGGCCGCGATTCGCCGCCGGCACCCAGTACCCGACCCGCGCCCGCCCCGCCCCGACCCCGCTGAACCACAGCCCGATCTGACCCAGCGGCTCGTCGGTCACCGCGTCGGCGATCGCGAACGGCAGCCCGACCCGGTCCACTACCCGCGCGTGCTGCAACCGGATCCACGTGCGCGCGGCGTACTCGTCGGCGCACGGCGGCACCGTCGTGACCCGGGTGATCGCCGCGTCGGCCGACGCCGCGAGGACGAGTCCCACGTCGTCGTCGCGGAACGCGCGCAGGACGCAGCCGTCGGCGTCGAGCCGCGGCCCGCCCCGACGACCTACCGTCCGAAGATCCACAATCGGACATTCTAGGAGCAATCAGGCGCAGTTGCGACCACCGTTCGGCCTCTGACGGGCGCAGATATGGGCCGTCAGCTCCTGGGACGGCCGGGCGCAGGCAGGTCGAGCACCCGCGACGTGCGCAGCCGCCACGCCAGGTACGCGATGCCCAGGCGGGTGCGGCCGATCCCGTCGTCGAAGGGGTCGAAACCCAGGGTGCCCGATACACTGTCGAGCCGCTGCTGCAACGTGCTGTGGTGCACCCCGGCCCGCCGCGCCGCCTGCCGCACCGAGCCCGCGCGGACCAGCGCGTCGACCGTCGACGGCCCCCACGGATGCACCATGACCTCGGCCAACGCGTCGACGTCGGGCTGGTCGGCGTCGGGCGGGAGGTCGGCGAGCAGCCCGATCAGGCCGCCGTAGGTGTCGGCGTCGACCGACGGCGTGTCCGGCGGCGCGCACAGCCGCAGCGCTACGACGGCGGTGCGGAACGACCGGTGCAGATGGTCGACACCCGCGGCCACCCCGGTCCCGATCGGGCCCGCTGCGACCGGCGGATGGTCGTGCGGCACCACGAGCGCGTGGATCGGCCCGTACGGCGTGGGCACGACGTCCTCCGCCGCCGTCGGATGCTCCTCCCACACCGCGAACAGCGGCGCCGCGACGACCCGGTGCCGGGTGCCCGGCGCCAAGCCCAGCCGGGTCGCCGCCGTGCGGCGGTCCGCCACGGGCACACCCGGGTCGAGGACCAGGCCCAGCGCGCGACGGTTGTCGAGATCGCGCAGGCCCCGCCCGTGCCGGATGCGCATCGACAGCGTGAGCCGCTCCAGGATGATCGCGTCGTTGGCGTGCGCCGGGCCGGACCGCTCGAGCCACACCGTCAGCCCGTCGGCCGTCGTCGACGACCCCGGCGGCGGCACCACCGGCCCGTCGACCAGCTCGCCCCGCGGCGTCACCCGCATCATCCGCGCGGGCAGGTCCTGGCAGTAGCCGGCGTTGCAGCCCGCCAGCGACGCGGCCGCGCTGAGCAGCCCGCGGGAGTTCACGTTGCCGACCACCAGCTCGTCGAAACACGCGATCACGCGCAGCCCGAGGCTCGCCCGCGGGTCGAGGGCGGAGAGCCTGCCGAGCAGCTCCTGCACGTCGTCATCCTAGTGGTCCGGGTCACTCCTCGGCCCCGATCAGTCGGCCAGGATCTTCTCCACCCAGGCGTCGCGCGCCGCGATCATGCCCCTGGCCAGACCCGTGTGCGGGGCGAAGATGTCGAACGCGTGGAACCCGCCCGACCAGACGTGCAGCTCCGCGTCGCCACCCGCCGCCCAGATGCGCCCCGCGTACGCGATGGCCTCGTCGCGGAAGATCTCGGCGGCGCCGACGTCGACGAACGCCGGTGGGAGCCCGGAGAGGTCGAGCGCGCGAGCCGGCGCGGCATAGGGGGAGACGTCCGGGCCGCCGCGGGCCTCGCCGAGCAGCGCCGACCAGCCCGTCTCGTTGCTCACCCGGTCCCACACCCCGACCCCGTCGAACTGCCCGGTCGACGACGTGACGCCCCGGTCGTCGAGCATCGGGTAGTCGAGCACCTGCCCGCACAACGCCGGGCCACCCCGGTCGCGCGCCGCCAGCGCCGTCCCCGCCGCCAGCCCACCGCCCGAGCTGGCGCCCGCCACCAGCAGCCGGTCCCGTCGCACCCCGAGCCGTTCCGCGTTCGCCGCCACCCACTCCAGCGCGGCGTAGCAGTCCTCACGCGGGAACGGGTCCGGGAACTCCGGCGCCAGCCGGTACTCGACCGTCACCAGCACCGCGCCCAACGTCTCCACCCAGCCCAGTACGAGATCCGCCCCGCTGAACCGGTCGCCGAACATCAGCCCGCCCGAGTGCACGAACAGCACGCACGGCCGGGCGTCCGCGGCGTCGGTGGGGCGCAGCACCGACACGTCCACCGGGTCGCCGCGATGCCCGGCGACCGTGTGCTCCTCACGCTCGATCGCCCGGCCGCGCAACGTCTCCTCGATCGGCGGCGACGCGTACGAGCGGCGCATGAACGGGATCAGGTCCGGCGTGATCGTCGGCGGGAACACCCCGCCGACGACGGCCAGCCCGGCCTTGAGCTCCGGGTCGAACTCAGGCCGGGCGACCGACACGTGCGCTCCCCTCAGAGCGCGGCGTACAACGCCTGCTCGAAGTCCACGTACATCTTCCACGCCTCGTGCTCCGGGATGAACGGCAACGAGTTCGTGTAGATCGACGCGCAGATGCCCGTCGCCCGGTCGACGAAGAAGTGCGTGTTGAACAGCCCCGCCCACGCACCCGTGCCCGCGCGGCGCCCGCCCGGCACGTCGTTCGTGTTGAGCAGCAGCCCGTAGCCCCATTTCCAGCCCGGGCCCACGCGCAACGTGTCGGTGATCGGCGGGTCGGCCGTCACGATCTCGGCGGGGAAGTCGAGGTCGCCGATCTGGTTGGTGAACGCCGCATCCACCGTGTCCTCGCGCAGGATCCGTTCACCGTCGAGCTCGCCGCCGCGCAGCAGGGCCCGCTCGAACCGCACGTAGTCGAGTGGCGTCGAGTACAGGCCGTGGCCGCCCGCCCAGTAGTCCGGGTCCTGGTTGAGGATCTCGCCTGCCGACGTCCAGTTGCCGTCCTCGTCGCGCACGTGGATCGCGACGCAGTTGCCGTAGCGCTGCGGATCCAGCCGGAACATGGTGTCGTCCATGCTCAAGGGGCCCGTGATGCCCTCCTTCACGACGACGTCGAGCGTCTGCCCGGCCACCGCCTCCACGACCCTGCCCAGCCAGTCGGTGTTGATTCCGTACTCGAACCTGCTGCCCGGCTCCGACACCAACGGCGCCTCGAACGCCCGCGCCGACCCCGGCACCACGTTCGGCACCCCCGTCACCGCCTCGAAATGCACCATGTCGGCGTTCCAGAACCAGTAGCTCAACCCCGACGTGTGCGTCATCAGCTGGCGCACCGTCGCCCGCGTCGCCGGCTGGCGCAGCTTCGGGGTGTCCCCGTCGAACCCGACCAGCAGCTGCACGTCCGCGAACTGCGGGCAGTACTCCTCGACCGGCGCATCCAGTTCGAGTGCACCCCGCTCCACCTGCTGCAACGCCGCCGCCGTCGCGACCATCTTCGTCATCGACATGATCCGGAACTGCGACGACGTGTCGACCGGCGTCTCGTCCGCCCCGACGCTGCGCACCCCGGCGGCGCCCTCGTAGAACACACCGTCCCGGTCGGCCGCGATCGCCACCACGTGCGGGACGTCGCCGGCCTCGACCGCGCCGCTCAGCACCCGGTCGATCCCGCTGCCGTCGATGGACCTGGTCATCCTGACCTCCGTTGGCCGATGCTCGTCGTCCGGTGCATCGTGGCGAACCCCGAGGCCGTGCGGTACCGACGATCATGCGCGGCATCCGCCGCCCGACCCGCCAAGTGGCGGGTAACCGCCCCCGGGGCGCGCACTCACGACCGCTCGACGACACCCCGTGCGCCCGCGGGGCCCCCACCAGGCAGGATGCCGCGCATGCAGATCGAGGTGCGGACCGCCCGCGCGGACGACGAGGTCGCACTCGCCCGCATCGACCGGCTCACCTGGACACCCGACGTCTCGCCCGCACCGCCACCCGCGCCCGGCACCCCGTTCTTCGACGACCGCGTCGACCCCGGAGCCGTCATCGTCGCCGAGGCCGACGGCGTCGTCGCCGGATACGTCGCCGTCGGCAACTCGCTGCCCGTGCCCGCGCACCGCCACGTCCGCGAGATCCGAGGCCTCGCCGTCGACCCCGACTACGCCGGCAACGGCATCGGCCGCGCCCTCGTCACCGCCGCCGTCGACCGCGAGGCCCGCGCCGGGACGGTCAAGGTGACCCTGCGGGTCCTGGGCCCCAACGCCGCCGCCCGCCGCCTCTACGAGACGTGTGGGTTCGAGGTCGAGGGCGTGCTGCGTGGGGAGTTCCGCGTCGACGGCCATCTCGTCGACGACGTCCTCATGGCGACGTTCCCCGCTCCGCGCCGCTGACCCGCCGTCCCGTCCGCGCCGAGTTCGACAGGAGACTGGCGAAATCAAGTGGTCAGCGCGCGCCGGCGACCCTGATGACGAACTTGCCCCTGGCACGGCCCGCCGCAAGGGCGTCGATCGCCGCCGGCGCCTCATCCAACGGGAACGCGCGATCGATGATCGGGCGCACCGTGCCCGCCGCCGCCAGTCCGCCAGTACCCGCAGATCGGCGGCGTTCTCCGACGAGAGCATCATCGTCAGCCGCTGGAGACGAGGGGCGACAACAGGACCGCGCGCAGCTGACGGTCCACCCCGCCGACGATCCTGCCCCCGGTCTCCCCGCCGACGACCACCAGCGTCCCGCGCGGGGCCAGCACGCGGCGCAACGTCCGCAGGGTCCGGTTGCCGCCGATGTCGATCACGACGTCGAACCGGCCGGTGACCGCGTCGCGCGTGTGGTCGAGGACGTGCTCGGCACCCGCCGCCCGCGCGACATCGGCCTTGCCCGGCCCGCACACCCCCGTGACGACGCCGCCGTAGGCGCGGGCAGCCTCGCGTCGCCGAGCGACTGACCTGCTCCGCGCACAACCTCGCTGCTCCGATTCCGCCGCGGTACAGCGGTGAGGTTGCTTCCCGAATGTCGCGCGCAACCTCATTGCTGTTTTTCCGCCCGCGGACAGCAATGAGGTTGCGTGCGGGTTCTTCGGCTCACCCCGCGGGGCCCCGGGGTCGCACACGGGGTCAGGGGACGATGACGCCGTTGTGGCGGCGGTAGATGTCGGCGACGACGTCGGGGTCGGGGCGGCCCGTTGCGGGCAGGGCGGCGCCGATCTCGGCCATGAAGTCGAGCGCCGACGCCGGGCTCCACACGCCGAGCACCTTTGCCGGGGTCGATCCCGGGTTGGCGAAGGTGTGCCGGACTCCGCGTTCGGCGAGGATCAGCGTGCCGGGCGGCGCGGGGACCGGGTCGTTCCGGTCGGTCACATAGCTGAGCTCGCCGTCGAGGACGTAGAGCGCCTCGTCGAAGCCGTGATGGATGTGCGGTGGTGGGCCGCCGAACCCGGCGGGGATGGTCATCTCGCAGAAGGCGAGGGCATCGGTGGCGCCGAGGACGGGGACCGTCTCGCCGGCGTAGGGGATGTGACGCGGGGCGTCGGCCATCGGGTCAGTGTCGCGCCGGGCTGCACCGTCGGCAAGTGTTCTCCTGATGATGAACTCGGATTCAGCATAGGGTTGTCGAATGGACGTGGGACGGGACGTGCGCGAGCCGCCGCGGACGGCGCGGGGGCTGCGCACCCGGGCGACGCTGGTGGCAGCGGCGCGGCGGGTGTTCGAACGGAAGGGCTACCTCGACGCGAAGCTCACCGACATCACGCGCGAGGCGCAGTGCGCCGTCGGGTCCTTCTACACGTACTTCACGAACAAGGAGGAGATCTTCGCCGCGGTCCTGGAGGAGGCCAAGGAGGAGATGCTCCACCCGAACGTCCGGGAGATGACGGGTACCGACGACCCGGTCGCCGTCATCCGGGCTGCGAACCGCGCTTACCTGGAGTCCTACGCGCGCAACGCGAAGCTGATGCGCCTGCTCGACCAGGTCGCGGAGATCGACGAGGGTGTGCGGGCGTTGCGGCGCCGGCGCAGCGAGGCCTTCACCAAGCGCAACGCCCGCGCGATCCGGGAGCTGCAGGTGCGTGGGGTGGCCGACCCGGAGCTGGACTCGTTGCTGTCGGCGACGGCGTTGTCGAGCATGGTCAGCCGGATGGCGCAGCTGACGTTCGTGCACGGGGAGCCGTGGGAGCTCGACGAGCTCGTCGAGACGCTCACCCGGCTGTGGACGAACGCGCTGCGGATCACGCCGCGTCAGCATTGAACCTGAATCTGTTTTCAAGTTAGCGTGAGCGTGTTACCGACGAGGAGGTCGTGGTGCAGGTCCGGGGCAAGGTCGCCGTCGTCACCGGCGGCGGGGGTGGGATCGGAGCCGCACTCGCGGCCGCACTGGCAGGGGCGGGTGCGCGGGTCGTGGTCTCCGACATCGACGGGGCCGCGGCCGAGCGGGTCGCCGCGGACGCGGACGACGCCGTGGGCAGGCACGTCGCCGTGGGAGCCGCCGCCGACGCGGCCGACGCCGACGCCATCGCCGGCCTGATCGCGCTGGCCGAGCGGGAGTTCGGGCCCGTCGACATCTACTGCGCCAACGCCGGCATCGGCCCCAGGGGCGGCCTCGACGCCCCCGAGCCGGAGTGGGACCGCTCGTTCGACGTCAACGTCCGCGCCCACGTCCGGGCCGCGAAGCTGCTGGTCCCCGGCTGGGTCGAGCGGGGCGAGGGCTACTTCGTCGCCACGGCGTCGGCGGCCGGGCTGTTGTCACAGATCGGGTCGGCGGCCTACGCCGTCACCAAGCACGCCGTCGTCGGCTTCGCCGAATGGCTCTCGATCACCTACGGCGACGCGGGCGTGCGGGTGAGCTGCCTGTGCCCCATGGGCGTCGACACCGCCATGCTGCGCGCCGCCACCGGCTCCGACGACCCCATGGGCGCGGCGGCCGGCCGGTCGGTCACCGAGGCGGGCACGGTGCTGCAGCCCGCCGAGGTCGCCGAGACGGTCCTCGCCGCGATCGAGGACGAGCGCTTCCTCGTGCTGCCCCACCCCGAGGTGCTGGAGATGTACCGGCGCAAGGGCTCCGACTACGACCGTTGGCTGCGCGGGATGCGCCGTTACCAGGCGTCCCTGCTCGGTCCCGAATCCTGACCTGGGAGTGAGTCATGTTCGAGATCTCCGACCGTGCCAAGGCGATCGAGGCCGAGCTGCTGGAGTTCATGGACTCCTTCGTCTACCCGGCCGAGGCGGTCTACGAGCAGCAGATGCTCGAGGCCGGCGACCCGCACCACCACCCGCAGATCCTCGAGGACCTCAAGGAGCTGGCCAAGCAGCGCGGCTTGTGGAACCTGTTCCACCCCCACCCCGACTGGGGGCCCGGGCTCACCAACCTCGAGTACGCGCCGCTGTGCGAGATCATGGGGCGCAGCGCGTTCCTGGCGCCGGAGGTCTTCAACTGCAGCGCCCCGGACACCGGCAACATGGAGGTGTTCACGCTCTTCGGCAGCGACGAGCACAAGGAGCGTTGGCTGCGCCCCTTGCTCGACGGCACGATCCGCTCGGCCTTCGCGATGACCGAGCCGGCCGTCGCCAGCTCGGACGCGACGAACGTCGAGATGAGCATGGTGCGCGACGGCGACGAGTACGTCCTCAACGGGCGCAAGTGGTTCGCCTCGAACGCGCTGCACGCCAACTGCAAGGTGCTCATCGTCATGGGCAAGACCGATCCCGGGGCGCTGCCGCACCGCCAGCAGTCGATGATGGTCGTCCCGATCGACGCGCCGGGCGTCGAGGTCGTCCGCAATCTGACGGTCTTCGGCTACGCCGACCGCGAGGGGCACGCCGAGATCACGTTCACCGACGTCCGCGTGCCGGAGAAGGATGTCCTCAAGGGTGAGGGCGAGGGCTTCGCGATCGCGCAGGCGCGGCTGGGCCCCGGCCGCATCCACCACTGCATGCGCACCATCGGCGTCGCCGAGCGTGCCCTGGAGCTCATGTGCCGGCGTGCGGACTCGCGCGTCACGTGGGGGCAGCCGGTGTCGGAGCGCTCGAACATCCAGGACTGGATCGCCGAGGCGCGCATCGACATCGAGATGATCAGGCTGCTGACGCTCAAGGCCGCGTACCTGATGGACACCGTCGGCAACAAGGCGGCGCGCACCGAGATCGCCGCGATCAAGGTCGCCGCGCCGAACATCGCACTGACGATCATCGACCGGGCCATCCAGGTGCACGGCGCGGGCGGTGTCACCGGCGACTTTCCGCTGGCCGCCGCGTACGCCCACGTCCGCACCCTGCGGCTGGCCGACGGCCCCGACGAGGTCCACAAGCGGGCCATCGCGCGACAGGAGCTGCGGCGCCACCGCGACACCGCCGAGTCGCGCAGCTGAGGAGACGGAAAAGCGCCGGTCGGAGGGGGTCTGCGGGGGGCGGCGCGCGGTAGTGTCGCGGGCGTGGCGGAAACCAGTCCGCTGTGGGTGGGGCTGACGTTCTATGCGCTGGTCACGCTCGCGCCGACGCTGATCTTCTGGGCGGCCCTGAAGGTGCCGGCCGCCGTCGCCGCGCGCCGCCGTCGCCGGCCGGTCGGCCCGCCGCCCCGGCCGCCCATCGAGGACCTCGTCGCCGACCTGAGACGACTGCGGCGAAACCTGTGCTCGGGCGCCTCGGGCAGCCGGGTCCGACGGGTCGCGCTGCAGTCCGCCTACGACGACGTGCTGCTCGAGGTGTGCGAGGCCGTCGGCGTCGACACCGCGCGGCTCGCCGCCACCCCGGAACAAGGATCGGAACGCGCCTTCGCCCGGCTCGTCGCCGAGGCAGACCTGGAGTCGTCGGGGATCGAGCTCGACCCGGCGGGCGGAGGCCGCGCGGCGGCGTGAGAACCGTCACCCCGTCATGGGTAAAGTGACCTTTACGTACCGGGAACCGATCGCGGGGACCGTGCGTTGAACAGCACGTAAGGCCCGACCGTTCTGTAGGAGGACCAGGGTGCGCACCACCAGCAACCCGGCGTTCCGCAACCTGCCCCAGCAGGGCGGATACGCCAACTTCGACCGCCAGGCCGGCGCGATGGGCGCCGGTGCGGCCGCGGCCGATGCACGCGCGTCGCAGGGCGGCTTCGGGCCCGCGGCGACCGGTGAGCGCCGCCTGACCATCGACGACGTCGTCATGAAGACGGCGATCAGCGGCGGTGTCGCGCTCGCGACCGGTATCGGCACGGCGATGTCCGGTCTGTTCGTGCTCACGCTGCCGGCGTTCATCGTCGGCTTCGTCGTGTCGCTCATCGTCATCTTCAAGCAGAGCACCAACCCCGCGCTGGTGCTGCTCTACTCGGCCGCGATGGGTGTCGCCCTCGGCGGCATCACCGGCGCACTCGAGCTGTCCGGCACCAACTTCGAGGGCATCGGCTTCCAGGCCGTCGTCGGCACCGTCGGTGTCTTCATCGGCATGCTGATCGTCTACAAGACGGGCGCCGTGCGCGTGACGCCGCGGTTCACCAAGTGGCTGATGGGCGCCATGATCGGCGTCGTCGTGCTGATGCTGGTGAACCTCGTGGTCAGCTTCTTCACCATCGGCGGCATCGGCCTGCGCGACGCCTCGCCGCTCGCGTACCTGTTCAGCATCGTCTGCATCGGTGTCGCGGCGTTCAGCCTGCTGCTCGACTTCGACCAGGCCGACCGCGCGGTCCGCGAGGGTGCCCCGGCGAAGTTCGCCTGGTACATCGCCTTCGGCCTGATGACGACGCTCGTCTGGCTCTACATCGAGATCCTGCGGCTGCTGTCGTACTTCCGCTCCAACTAGCCGCAGCCCCCGATCCGAGGCCGGCCGGGGAACATCCCCCCTTCCCGGCCGACGGCGCCGCGGACCCGCTCACGAGCCGGGTCCGCGGCGCTCGCCGTTCCCGAAGCCGTTGCGGCGCCATTTCCGCAGGTCGGCGGTCGTGAGCGGCAATGGTCGCTACAGCGGCCGTTGCCGCTCACAGGGTCAGCTGAGGCGCTCGAACAGGATCGCCATGCCCTGCCCGCCGCCGACGCACATCGTCTCCAGGCCGATGGTCTTGTCCTTGGTGCGCAGGCCGTTGAGCAGCGTGTTCGTGATGCGGGCGCCGGTCATGCCGAACGGGTGGCCGACGGCGATCGCGCCGCCGTGGACGTTCAGCTTGTCGTTGTCGAGCGGGTCGATGCCGAGGTGCCGTGCCGAGGGGATGACCTGGGCGGCGAAGGCCTCGTTGATCTCGACGAGGTCGACGTCGTCGATGGTCATGCCGGCGCGGGCGAGCGCCTGCCGGCTGGCCTCGATCGGGCCGAGCCCCATGATCTCGGGCGACAGGCCGGTGACGCCGGTGGCGATCACCCGGGCCAGCGGGGTGATGCCGAGGTCGCGGGCGCGGGTGTCGGACATGACGACGAGGGCGGCGGCGCCGTCGTTGAGCGGGCAGCAGTTGCCGGCGGTGACGCGCCCGTCGGGCCGGAAGACCGGCTTGAGGCCGGCGACGCCCTCGTAGGTGACGCCGGCGCGGGGTCCGTCGTCGGTGGAGACGACCGTGCCGTCGGGCAGCGTGACGGGCGTGATCTCGCGGGCGTAGAAGCCGTCGGCGATGGCCTGTTCGGCGAGGTTCTGCGAGCGGACGCCGAAGCGGTCCATGTCCTCGCGGGTGACGTTCTCGAGCCGGGCGACGTTCTCGGCGGTCTGCCCCATCGCGATGTAGACGTCGGGGACGTTGCCGTCGGTGCGCGGGTCGGTCCAGGTGTCGGTCCCGGACTCCGCGGTGGCGACCGTGCGGGCCTCGGCGTCGGCGAACAGCGGGTTGTGGGTGTCGGGGAGGCTGTCGGAGCTGCCCTTGGTGAACCGGGAGACGGTCTCGACGCCTGCCGAGACGAACACGTCGCCCTCGCCGGCGCGGATGGCGTGCAGGGCCATGCGGGTGGTCTGCACCGATGACGAGCAGTAGCGGGTGATCGTCGTGCCCGGGACGGTGTCGAGGCCGAGCTCGACGGCGACGGCCCGGGCCATGTTGAAGCCCTGCTCACCGCCGGGGAGGCCGCAGCCGAGCATGAGGTCGTCGATCGTCGTGGGATCGAGGCCGGGCACCTGTGCGAGGGCCGCGGTGATGATCTGCGCGGTGAGGTCGTCGGGCCGGATGCTCGCGAGCGATCCCTTGTGGGCGCGGCCGATCGGGGACCGGGCGGCGGCGACGATGACGGCGTCGGGCATCAAAGGCTCCTCTGGCGACTCAGACGAACGAACGGTCGGACGGTTGTCAGCAGCCTACGTCGTGGGACGCCCGAGAACATCCCTGACGGGTTCTGTCAGGCAAGCGCGGCAGGATGACGTCCATGACCTCGTGGAGCGACGTCGAGCAGGCCGAACCGGAGTTCGCCACCACGGCGCGACGCATCCTCACCGCGTACAAACACCTCACCCTTGCCACTCTGCGCGCCGACGGGGCGCCACGCATCAGCGGCATCGAGATCACCTTTGCCGACGGCGAGCTCACCTTCGGTTCCATGCCGCACGCCCGCAAGGGTGCCGACCTGCTGCGCGACCCCCGCTTCGCCCTCCACAGCGCGACGGTCGACCCGCAGGAGGGCGCACCCGCGCAGTGGCCGGGGGAGGTCAAGGTGGCCGGGACCGCCCGGTACACCGGTGACCTGGGGGGACCCGTCGAGGGGCTGTCGTTCACCGCCGACCTCCACGAGGTCGTGCACACCCACCTCAACGAGGCCGGCGACCGGCTCGTCATCGAGTTCTGGCACCCCGGGAAGGGGCTGCGGCGCGTCGAACGGGAATGAGTCCGGCCGGGCTGTCGATTCCGGCGCCGCCCGATCGTCGTCATGATGTGCGGCACCCCGCCGCGCGGCACGGACGAACCGGAGGACCCCGTGAAGTACATGCTGCTCATCTACGTTCCCGAGAGCCGCACCGCCGCCCCCGACCCCGCCGAGGTGGGGCCGATGATGGAGGCCTACGAGAACTTCAACAAGGCCGTCGCCGAGGCCGGCGTCTGGATCGCGGGCGACGCGCTGCACGGCACCGACACCGCCACCACCGTCAAGGTCGACGACGGCGGCACCCGCCTGGTCACCGACGGCCCGTTCGCCGAGACGCGCGAGATCCTCGGCGGCTACTACATCCTCGACGTCCCCGACCTCGACTCGGCGCTCGACTGGGCGGCCCGCTGCCCCGGCTCGCAGAACGGCGGCAGCATCGAGCTGCGCCCGCTCGTCGAGTTCCCCACGGGCTGAGCACGTGCCCGACGACGGACGGGTCGTCGCGGGGGTGGCGGCCGTGTTCCGCGAGGAGCACGGCCGCCTGCTCGCGACGCTCGTCCGTGGTTTCGGGGACCTCGACCTCGCCGAGGAGGTCGCCGCCGAGGCCATCGAGGCGGCGCTCGTCACCTGGCCCCGCGACGGCGTCCCCCGCAGGCCCGGCGCCTGGCTGCTGACGACGGCGCGGCGCAAGGCCGTCGACCGGCTGCGGCGCGACAGGAACCACGCCGCCCGGCTCGCGCTGCTGCGGGCCGACGCCGAACGCGCCGAGGTCGTCGCTGCACCCGCCGGCGACGACGAGGACGTCCCCGACGAGCGGCTGCGGCTGTTCTTCGCCTGCTGTCACCCCGCGCTGCCGATGGAGGCCCGGACCGCGCTGACCCTGCGCTGCCTCGGCGGCATGGACACTCCCGAGGTCGCGCGGCTGTTCCTCGTCCCGACCGCGACGATGGCGCAGCGGATCGTCCGGGCCAAACGCAAGATCCGAGACGCCCGCATCCCCTTCCGCGTCCCCGCCGCCGGCGAGCTCGCCGACCGGCTGCCCGGCGTCCTGCGCGTGCTCTACCTGGTGTTCACCGAGGGCTACGCCGCCGGCACGGGCACCGGGCTGCAACGGCTCGACCTCGTCGACGAAGCCGTCCGGCTCACCCGCATCCTGCTGCGGCTGCTGCCCGCCGAACGCGAGGTCGCCGGGCTGCTCGCGCTGATGCTGCTGGTCGACGCCCGCCGCGACGCCCGCGTCGACGGTTCCGGCCGACTCGTGCTGCTCGCCGACCAGGACCGCGGCCGCTGGGACCGCGCCCTGATCGAGGAAGGACAGACACTCGTCGTGCGGTCGCTGACCGGCGGCGATCCCGGCCCGTACGCGGTGCAGGCAGCCATCGCGGCGCTGCACGTCGAGGCCGCCGGCGTCGAGACGACCGACTGGCCGCAGATCGTCGCCCTCTACGACGTCCTCGCCCGGATCGAGCCGTCGCCCGCGGTGGAGCTCAACCGGGCCGTCGCCGTCGCCATGCGCGACGGGCCCACCGCCGGGCTGGCGCTGCTCGACGCGCTGCGCGACGACCCGCGGTTGCGAGGCGGGCACCTGCTGCCCGCGGCCCGGGCCGACCTGCTGCGCCGCCTCGGCCGTACCGACGAGGCCGCGGCGGAGTACCGGGCGGCGCTGGAGACGGTCGGCAACGACGCGGAGCGCGACTTCCTGAGGACCCGGCTCGACGAGGTGACACCGGGGTCGTGAGCGGCGGGGTCGTGAGCGGTAATGGTCGCCATAGCGACCGTTACCGCTCACAGGTGGTGCTGTGCCGGGTCAGAACTCGCCCTCGGCGATCCAGTCGCGCAGCTTCTGCAGCGCGCGGTGCTGGGCCACGCGGACGGCGCCGGGCGTCATGTCGACGAGCGCGGCCGTCTCCTCGGCGGAGTAGTTCAGGGCGAGCCGGTAGACAAGGATCATCCGGGCCGACTCCTGCAGCTTCCCGAGGAGCCGTCCGATCTGGCGGGCGGCATCGTCGCGCAGGGCCTCGGCCTCGGGGCCGCCCGCGATGTCGACACCCTCGGGCAGCTCGTCGGTGCTCACCGACCGGTCCCGGGCCGCGGCCCGGAAGGCGTCGGCGATCTTGTTGCCCGCGATGCCGTAGACGAACGCCATGAAGACGCTGCGGCCCCGGTCGAAGCTGGGCAGCGCCTTGCAGACGGCGACCATGACCTCCTGGGCGACGTCGTCGGGTCCGGCCAGACCGATCCGGTTGCCGCCGACGTGGGCGCGGCAGTAGCGCACGACGAGAGGGTCGACGAGGCGCAGCAGCTCGTGGAGCGCAGTGCGGTCGCCGGCGGCGGCGCGGTGGGCGAGGCCGTCGATGAGCGCGTCGTCGCGGGAGTGGGTGGAGCGCCGGCCCTTCGCGGGCGCGGCGGTGCCGGCCGGCTCGGCGGGCTCCGCAGGATCGGCGTCGGTCGGGCCGGTGCCGGCCGGATCCCCGGCGCGTGCCCCGAGCAGGCCGTCGAGGATGCCGCCGGCGATCAGATCGGGCGGGAGTGCGACGGGTGGGCCTGCGGCGTCGGGTGCGTCGGTGTCCGTGGCGTCGGCGCCCGGGTCGGGGTGCGGCTCGAGGGCGTCCGGGGCCCGGCCGGGAGGGTCGTCGTCGGGCCGCGGCGGGAACGCCGGGCCGGGGCGCCCCGCGGCCGTGCCGCGCCCACCGGTCGGGGACGGAGCGGGCGGTGGCGGGGTAGGCCCGGCTCCGGCGCGGCCCCCGCCCGCGCCGGAGCCGGAGTCCGGGTTGTCGAACCGGCCAGGACGGTTGCCGCCCTCACCGTCGTGCTGGGCCCTGCTGTGTTCGGGGCCGCTGCGGCGGCCACGCCGTGGCCCGGCCCCTGGTCTTGCGGGGCCGATCGAAGGACCGGGCGGGCGCGCGCCCGGGAGCCGTGCGCCGCCGTTCGGCTGCCCGGCGTCCTCGGGGTCGTCGTCGCCGTCCATGCCGCCGATCGGGTGCACCGGCGGGCCACCTGCCCTTCGTCGTTCGGTGGCACGCGGGGAGCGTCGACCGGGTCGGTTCCGGGGTTCCGCGGCGCCCGGCGGTGGACGGGCGCCGCGGAGTCGCGGTCCGTCCGCGGCCGAGGCGTCGGCGCGTGAACGGAGTGCCACGGTGATGGCGTTCCCCCTCGGCGTGCCCTCCGCGGACACCGCCACCGTGAGGAGGCAGAGCGTAGCGGCTCGGACACCCTTTCGGGGCCGATCCACCCGACGGTGATGCGGATCCGTACAGATTCGTACAGTCGGTGGACACCGTTCGGAGCCACATCTCTCGCGTCGTACGATCGCCGCCCGCGAATGGTCCAAGGGGGTGTGATGGTGCACGACGTGCACGGTTCCGACCCGGGCCGGCCCGACCGGGCCGACCCCTCCCGGGTGAACGACCGTGACACCTTCGTCGGCGAGCTCCAGCTCCTGAAGGACCGCAGCGGCCTGAGCTTCCGCGACATCGCCCGGGGTACCGGCGGCGGCAGCAAGGCCGAGCACCCGCTGCCCTTCACGTCGATCCGCGACTACGTCAGCGGCACCTGCCTGCCCCCGGCGGACCGGCTCGGGCGCATCGTACGAGCGCTGGGCGAGAGCGAGACGGCCGTCGAGGGCTGGCTGGCCGCGCTGCGCCGGGTGCGCGATGCCGCCCGCGCCCCGGCGGCAGGGCCCGACGAGTCCGCGCCCGGGTCGGCCCTGACGGAACGGACAGTGGCGCCGTGCCCGTACAGGGGTCTGGCCGCCAACCGGATCGAGGACGCGGAGCTGTTCCACGGCCGCGACCGGCTGCTGGCCGACCTGCTGCACCGGCTCGGCCCGCTCGCCACGACGGGCGGGCTGCTGACGGTCGTCGGACCGTCGGGGTCGGGCAAGTCGTCGCTGCTGCACGCCGGGCTGGTGCCGGCGCTGCTGCGCGGGGACGTCCCGGCGCCGGACGGGGCGCCGTGGCACGTCGCCGTCTTCGTGCCGGGAGAGGACCCGGCGACGACCCTCGCCGAGCACATCGTGTCGGCGGGCGGCGGGCCCGCGGTGATCGTCGTCGACCAGCTCGAACAGGTCTTCACCGGTGTGACGGGCGCGGCCGAGCGCGACAGGTTCCCGCGGATGGTCCGCGAGGTCGGACTCCGTCGCCCTCGGCGTCGGTGGGTCGGCGAGGACCGTGCGGCTCTGGAAGGTCGACGACCCCCGCGCGCCCGCACCGCTCACCCCCGGCGCTCGGCGCGCCCACCGGGACCCCCGGGCTCTCAGGATCGGTCGCGACCAGCCCGGACGGGCGTGTGGTCGCCTCCGGTGCCACAGACGGCGGCGTGCAGGTCTGGGACGTCGGCCCCGCGGGTGCGGTCGCGAGGGCTCCGCTGCCCGGGGACGGCGCGCTCGTCGAACAGGTCGTGTGGAGCCCTGACGGGCGCACGCTCGCCGCGGCCGGTGACGACGACGCGGTGCGGCTCTTCGACATGACGCGCCCGCCCGGCCCGCCGGTGGCGACGCTGACCGGCCCGGCGAGCTACGTGTTCGGGGCGGCGTGGAGCCCGGACTCGCGGACGCTGACCGCCGTGTCCGCCGACGGCACGCTGCGGTACGGGCGCGGGCGATGCCGTCACCCCGGAGGAGTGGCACCGCTTCCTGGCGGACACCCCGTACCGGAATCCCTGTCCGTGAGCGCCTCGGTGCGGGGTGCGACGATTACCCCATGCGTTACGTCGAGCACGTGTCAGAGCTGGTCGGGAACACCCCGCTGGTGAAGCTCGGGCAGGTGAGCGCGGGTATCGACGTGCCCGTGCTGGCCAAGGTCGAGTACTTCAACCCCGGCGGCAGCGTGAAGGACCGGATCGCGGAGCGCATGATCGACGCCGCCGAGAAGTCGGGCGAGCTGCGGCCCGGCGGCACGATCGTCGAGCCGACCTCCGGCAACACCGGCGTCGGCCTGGCCATGATCGCCCAGCGTCGTGGCTACAAGTGCGTGTTCGTGTGCCCCGACAAGGTCGGCGAGGACAAGCGCAACGTTCTCAAGGCCTACGGCGCCGAGGTCGTCGTCTGTCCGACGGCGGTCGAGCCCGAGCACCCCGACTCGTACTACAACGTCTCCGACCGGCTCGTCACCGAGATCGAAGGCGCCTGGAAGCCCAACCAGTACGCCAACCCCGCCAACCCCGAATCGCACTACAGGGGGACGGGCCCGGAGATCTGGGAGCAGACGGAGGGGCGGATCACGCACTTCGTCGCGGGCATCGGCACCGGCGGGACCATCAGCGGCACCGGTCGCTTCCTCAAGGAGGTGTCCGACGGTCGTGTCCAGATCATCGGCGCCGACCCCGTCGGCTCGGTCTACAGCGGTGGGACCGGACGTCCGTACCTGGTGGAGGGCGTCGGAGAGGACTTCTGGCCGTCGACCTACGACAAGGAGATCTGCGACGAGATCCTCGCGGTCACCGACGGCGACTCGTTCGACATGACGCGCCGGCTGGCCAGGGAGGAGGCGCTGCTCGTCGGCGGCTCCTGCGGCATGGCCACCGTGGCCGCGCTGCGGGTCGCGGAGAAGGCACCCGAGGACTCCGTCGTCGTCGTGCTGCTGCCCGACGGCGGCCGCGGCTACCTCGGCAAGGTCTTCAACGACGCCTGGATGTCGGGCTACGGCTTCCTCCCGCCGACGGAGGGCGCCACCGTCGGCGACGTGCTGCGCCGCAAGGACGGCTCGATCCCCGACCTCGTCCACGCCCACCCCAACGAGACCGTCGCCGACGCCGTGCACTACCTGCGGGAGTTCCACGTCTCGCAGATGCCGGTCGTCAAGGCCGAGCCGCCGGTGATGGCGGCCGAGGTCGCCGGTGCCGTCGTCGAGCGCGACCTGCTCGACGCGCTGTTCACCGGCCGCGCCCAGCTCACCGACCGGCTCGACAAGCACATGTCGCCCGCGCTGCCGACGCTCGGCTCCGGGGAGTCGCTGGAGAGCGCGATGGGGGCGTTCGTCTCCGCCGACGCGGCGCTGGTCATCGTCGACGGCATGCCCGCCGGCGTCGTGACGCGCTCGGACGTGCTGGCGTTCCTGGGGTCGCTGCACTGACCCCGACCGGTGCGCTCCCGACCGACCGGGGTGCTCCATCCGGCCGGTCGGAGCTGGTCGTCGGGGTCCGCGTAGCGTGCCCCCATGCGCGGCTTCTCCACCAACGCCATCCACGCGGGACAGGAACCGGACCCCACGACGGGTGCGGTGATCGTCCCCATCCACGCGTCGTCGACCTTCGCCCAGGACGGCGTCGGTGGCCTCCGGGACGGCTACGAGTACTCCCGCAGCGCCAACCCCACGCGGACCGCCCTGCAGGAGTGTCTCGCCGCGCTCGAGGGCGGCCGGCACGGCTTCGCGTTCGGCTCCGGCATGGGCGCGTCCGACGTGCTGCTGCGGGTGCTGCTGCGCCCCGGCGACCACATCGTCATCCCGCACGACGCCTACGGAGGCACGTTCCGCCTCGTCGACAAGGTCCTGACGCAGTGGGGCATCGAGTACTCCACCGCCGACCTCGGTGACGTCGCCGCCCTGCGCGCGGTGTTGCGGCCCACGACGAAGGCCGTCTGGTGCGAGACGCCGACGAACCCGTTGCTCGGCATCGCCGACATCGCCGCCGTCGCCGAGGCCGCCCACGCGGGCGGCGCGAAGCTCGTCGTCGACAACACGTTCGCGTCGCCGTATCTGCAGACGCCGCTGACCCTGGGCGCCGACGTCGTCCTGCACTCGACGACCAAGTACGTCGGTGGGCACTCCGACGTCGTCGGCGGCGCGCTGGTGACCAGCGACGACGAGCTCGCCGAGCAGATCCGGTTCACCCAGAACTCGGTCGGCTCGGTGCCCGGCCCGTTCGACGCGTTCCTCACCCTGCGCGGTGCCAAGACCCTGGCGGTGCGGATGGAGCGCCACAGCGACAACGCCGAGCGCGTCGCCGAGATGCTCGCCGCGCACCCCGCCGTGTCGAAGGTGCTCTACCCCGGGCTGCCCGGCCACCCCGGTCACGAGGTCGCTGCCAAGCAGATGCGCCGCTTCGGCGGGATGGTGTCGTTCCGCGTCGCCGCCGGCCGGGAGGCCGCGCTCGCGGTGTGCGCCGGGACGGAGCTGTTCACCCTGGCGGAGTCGCTCGGCGGCGTGGAGTCGCTGATCGAGCACCCGGCCGCGATGACGCACGCCTCGGTCGCGGGATCCGCGCTCGAGGTCCCCGACGACCTGGTCCGGCTTTCGGTCGGCATCGAGGACGTCGACGACCTGCTGGAGGACCTGCGCGGGGCGCTGGGACGTATCTAGCTCTTCGCGGGGGCGTCGGCGTCCGTGGGGGGCGCCGGCGTCGGCTGCGGCACGAGCACGTCGCCCGGCGCGATGCAGCCGCCGACCAGCTCGTAGGTGCCGCCACGCAGCTCGTAGTGGCCCGGGTCGTCGCAGCCCGCGCTGCGCACCGTGAGGATCGCCAGCACCGCCAGCACACCGGCGGCCAGCAGCGGGACCACTGCCCGCAGCCGTGTCATCCGACCTCCCCGATCACGCCGACGACTCCCGCGGCGTGTGCCGCCGAGGCTACCCGCGCCGCCCCGGGCCCGCCTGCGAGGATGCCCAGGTGACCGCCAACCCCCGGCCCACGCCGCCCCCGGTCGCGATCGAGGACGTCGAAGCGGCCCGTGACCTGCTCGTCGGCGTCGTCCGGCGTACCCCGACGCTGTCGGCGCGGGCGCTCGGCGAGAAGGTCGGCGGCCCTGTGTGGCTCAAGTGCGAGAACCAGCAGCGGACGGGGTCGTTCAAGATCCGCGGCGCCTACACCCGCCTCGCCCGCCTCGACGACGACGAGCGCGCCCGCGGTGTCGTCGCGGCCAGTGCCGGGAACCACGCCCAGGGCGTCGCGCTCGCGGCCAGGCTGCTGGGCGTCGACGCCACGGTGTTCATGCCCGAACGGGCCGCGCTGCCCAAGGTCGACGCCACCCGCGGCTACGGCGCCCACGTCCGCCTCGTCGGGGAGACGATCGACGGCAGCCTCGCCGCGGCCACCGCGTTCGCCGCCGAGACCGGTGCCGTTCTGGTGCACCCGTTCGACCACGTCGACGTCATCGCCGGTCAGGGCACCGTCGGCCTCGAGATTCTGGAGGACGTACCCGACGTGGCGACGGTGCTGGTCCCGACAGGGGGCGGTGGCCTGCTCGGCGGGGTCGCCGCCGCGATCAAGGGCCGGCGGCCCGACGCGCGGATCGTCGGCGTGCAGGCCGAGGCGGCCGCCGCGTGGCCTGAGTCGTTGCGCCACGGCGGACCCGTCGCACTCGACCGGATGCGCACCATCGCCGACGGCATCGCGGTCGGCGTGCCCGGTGCCGTCACGTACCCGCAGGTCGCGGCCCTGGTCGACGAGTTCGTCGTCGTCGGCGAGGACGCGCTGGCCCGCGCGTTGCTGCACTGCCTGGAACGGGCGAAGGTGCTCGTCGAACCCGCGGGCGCGGCGGCCGTCGCGGCGCTGCTGGAGAACCCCGACCGGTTCCCGACGCCCGCCGTCGCCGTCCTGTCGGGCGGCAACATCGACCCGCTGGTGCTGCTGCACGTCATCGAGCACGGCATGGCGGCGGCGCGGCGCTACCTGTCGATGCGGGTGCGCGTCGACGACCGGCCCGGCGCCCTGGCCGAGCTGTTGACGCAGGTCGGCGATCTGGGCGCGAACGTCGTCGACGTCGAGCACACCCGGATCTCGGCCGCGATCCCGCTGGGCGACGTGGACGTCGAGATCAGCCTGGAGACGCGCGGCGCGGAGCACTGCGCGGCGATCGTGGGCGCACTACGGAACTCCGGCCACGCCGTGTTCGACGTGGCCGGAGCGCCGTGGGGTTCTGCGTCGTAGCCGTCAGCCGGTGAACGGCTCCACGCCGGCCAGCGTGACCTTCATCGTGCCGCCGTCGGGCAAGCTGTACTCGCGGGTCTCGCCGACCTTCGCGCCCAGCAGCGCCGCACCGAGCGGGGAGTTCGGGGAGATGACCTGCAGGTCGCCGTGGGAGCCCTCCTCGCGGGAGCCCAGCAGCACCTTCTCGGTGTCGTCGTCGTCGTACCTGACGGTGAGCACGGTGCCGGGGGAGGCGACGTCGGTGCTGGTGGGGGCGGTGCCGACCTGGGCGGTGCGGAGCAGCTCCTGGAGCTGGCGGATGCGGGCCTCCTGCTGGCCCTGCTCCTCGCGCGCCGCGTGGTAGCCGCCGTTCTCCTTGAGGTCGCCCTCCTCGCGGCGGGCGTTGATCTCGGCAGCGATGACGGGGCGGTTGGCGATCAGCTGGTCGAGCTCGCTCTTGAGCCGATCGAAAGCGTCCTGGGTCAACCAGGTCACCTGGGTGTCCGTCACGGTCATCACTCCTCCAGCCGTCCGGGTCCCGCATGGGCAAGGACCGGTTGCCGCGGCACAGTGAGGCCATGCCGCAGTATTGGCATGCCCCGAGTAAGGAAAAACACGACCCGCGGTGCGGGCCGTGTGTCGCTCACCGTAACACGAGGCTTGCCGTTCGTCGTGTTCTTTCGACGAACGGTCGGGGTCTCCGGAGAGTTCCCGGGTCTCCTGTATTCGCAGGTAGACAGCTCCTGTCCGACGATGTTGCGACCGTCCTCACGACACCGTGCGGCGACGAACGGCACGTCAGGCGGTCGTGATCGAGACGGCCCGCCACCTGTGCGGACGGGCCCACGGGAAGAGGTCGGGGCCGGTGCGCGTTGGTCAGGTCGGAAGGTGTCGGTGGAGTCTGCAACCATCGCACCGGCGCGGGGCCAGGAGTCCCGCTGCCACACCGACGTGACCGGAAGGACCGACGTCCCACCCATGAGCCACCCCGAGATGCGAGCCGCCGACGCGGCCGGGCCGCGCTTCCGGCTGATGACCGTGCACGCCCACCCGGACGACGAGTCCAGCAAGGGCGCGGCCACCAGCGCCCGCTACGTCGCCGAGGGCCACGAGGTCACCGTCGTGACCTGCACCGGCGGCGAACGCGGCAGCATCCTCAACCCGGCGATGGACCGGCCCGAGGTCGTGGCCGATCTCACCGCCGTCCGCAAGGTCGAGATGGCGCGCGCCGCCGAGATCCTCGGCGTCCGCCACCATTGGCTCGGCTTCGTCGACTCCGGGCTCCCCGAGGGCGACCCGAAGCCGCCGTTGCCCGAGGGCTGCTTCGCCCTGGTCGACCTGGAGGAGGCCACCGAGCGTCTCGTCCGGCTCATCCGGGCCGAGCGCCCGCACGTCCTGGTCACCTACGACGAGAACGGCGGCTACCCCCACCCCGACCACATCCGCACCCACGAGGTGTCGATGGCGGCGTGGGAGGCTGCGGGAGACCCCGACCGCTTCCCCGACGCCGGGGAGCCGTGGCAGCCGCTCAAGCTCTACTACTCGCACGGCTTCTCCAAGGCGCGGATGGTCGCTTTCCACGAGGCGCTGCTGGCCCGCGGCCTGGAGTCGCCGTACGCGGAATGGCTCGAGCGCTGGGACGACGGCGACCGCAAGGACCCCGGCCTGCGCGTCACCACCCGGGTGCGCTGCGACCAGTGGTTCCCGGTGCGTGACGAGGCGCTCAAGGCGCACGCCACCCAGATCGACCCCACGAGCCGCTGGTTCTTCGTGCCCCCGGAGATCCAGAGCGACGTGTGGCCGACGGAGGACTACGAGCTCGTCCGCTCGCTGGTCGACTCGCCGACTCCCGAGGACGACCTGTTCTCCGGCCTGGTGACGTCGGCCGACAAGGCGAAGGTCGGCTGAGCGCTCCTAGCGGCGTGCCGCGGCCTGGCCGGCCCGGAAGAAGTCGGCCAGCGCATCGGCGTGGGGCAGGTCCGCCGCCCTGCAGAACGCCCCGAACGGCGCGTTCCAGAACTCGCCCTCGTGACGCTCCCACGGGCTGACGTACGCGTACGGCTCCGGCAGCGACGCGTCGCCGGGGGAGACGCCGAAGTTGACCTTGTCGACGGTGACGGCGAGGTCGAAGTGCTCTGGCCACAGCACCGGCTCGGTCTCGCCCTCCAGCGTCCGCAGCGCGGCGTCGCCCAGCGCGAACCAGCCGTGGATCACGTCGGCCTCCGACGGGTCGACGCCCAGGGCCTCGTCGATGTCGACGTCGGCGCCGTCGGAGTAGAGCCCGTCCGGCGCGCCGGCCTCGACGCCCGCCCACACCGCGAGATCCCGGATCGAGCCGCCGAGCGGAACCTGGTCGTCCCCCCACACCAGGGTCGCGCCCTGGACGCGCAGGGGGCCGGCGACCTGGCCGAACCCGCCTGTCGTCACCTGCAGCCGGATGGTGCCCGACGACCGGTACTGCGGCCCGGCCAGCAGGAGCTCGGCGACGCCGTGCAGCGAGCGGCGGGTCGTCGTCAACGGTGAGCCCACGGTCGGTGACCTCCTGTGTAGATCCGGTCGCGACCGGCGGAGCGTGCCACAACGGTGCCGACCACCCGCTGAGCAGGGCCGCCACGCGCGCGCCCCTGACGGGTGCGTAGGTTGTCGGGGTGTGCCGCCGGCCGGCGGTACGTCGTCACGGAGGTGTGCGGTGCTGCTGGTCGATCTCGGGGTGGTGCCCGCGGACGCCCAGGTCGCCGCGGTCGTCGTCCCCGCCCAGGACCCGGAGCCCCCGCCCGGCAAGGGCGAGGAGTTCGGCAAGGCGTCGCCGATCGCGCTCGTCGTCATCATCCTGCTGGGCATCTCGACGGTCGTGCTGATCGTCTCGATGACGCGGCGGCTCAAGAAGCTGCCGAAGTCGTTCGACGAGGAGGAGCCCACCTCGGAGTCCTCGGTGTCGTCCACGGACGAGGACACCTCGTCCGAGACGCGCAAGGACTGACCGTTACCGCCGCCGGCCGACGAGGAACCAGGCCAGCGGCAGGAGCCCCGCCGAGCTGACCACGCTCAGCGCCACCACCCACACCCATTTCGGGCCGCGGACCTGGTCGGCCGAACGACGCCGCAGGTCGAACAACGCCACCGCCCGGAGCGCGGCGTCGGCCGACCCTGCGGCGATGAGGAGGCGGCGTGCCCCGGGGCTGAGCTCGTCCCATTTCCTGGCGACCATGACGTCACTCTGGTCGGTCCCGACCGTCCCCGACAAGCCCGTGCCGGGCGACTTTGACAGGCTCGGTCCATGCCGAACCGCCTCGCCGCGGCGACCAGCCCGTACCTGCTCCAGCACGCCGACAACCCCATCGACTGGTGGGAGTGGTCCGACGAGGCCTTCGCGGAGGCCCAGCGCCGCGACGTCCCGATCCTGCTGTCCGTCGGCTACGCCGCCTGCCACTGGTGCCATGTCATGGCCCATGAGTCGTTCTCCGACGAGGCCACCGCGGCCCAGGTCAATGCCGAGTACGTCGCGATCAAGGTCGACCGCGAGGAACGGCCCGACATCGACGCCGTCTACATGAACGCCACCCAGGCCATGACCGGCCAGGGCGGCTGGCCCATGACCTGCTTCCTCACCCCGGTCGGCGAGCCGTTCCACTGCGGCACCTACTACCCGGCGACGCCCGGGCGTGGCATGCCGTCGTTCCGACAGCTGCTCGACGCCGTCACCACCGCCTGGGACGACGACCGCGACCGCGTCCGTGGCGCCGCGGGGGAGATGGCGGCCCGGCTCGCGGAGTCGGCGGTCACGGCGCTGCCGGCGTCGGTGGTCGGGGAGGGCACGCTCGACGCGGCCGTCGCCGCCCTCGCCCAGGTCTTCGACGCCGACACCGGCGGGTTCGGGGGCGCGCCCAAGTTCCCGCCGTCGATGGTGCTGGAGTTCCTGCTGCGCCACCACGGACGCACCGGCTCGGAGCCCGCACTGTCCATGGTCGCGGTGACGGCCGAGCGGATGGCCCGTGGCGGCCTCTACGACCAGCTGGCGGGCGGTTTCGCCCGCTACAGCGTCGACGCCGAGTGGGTCGTACCGCACTTCGAGAAGATGCTGTACGACAACGCCCTGCTCCTGCGCGTGTACGCCCATCTCGCACGACGCACCGGGTCCGCGTTCGCATTGCGGGTCGCCGACGAGACCGCCGCGTTCCTGCTGCGCGACCTGCGCACGCCCGAGGGCGGCTTCGCCTCCGCGCTCGATGCCGACACCGACGGCGTGGAGGGCCTCACCTACGCGTGGACGCCGGCGCAGCTGCAGTCCGTGCTGGGCGAGGACGCGGCGTGGGCGGCCTCGCTGCTCGCCGTCACCGACACCGGGACCTTCGAACACGGCACGTCGACGTTGCAGCTGCCCGCCGACCCGCCCGACCCCTTGCGGTGGGCGTCGGTCCGCGCGACGTTGCTGGAGGCGCGGGACCGTCGTCCGCAGCCCGCGCGCGACGACAAGGTCGTGACGTCGTGGAACGGGATGGCGATCCTCGCCCTCGCCGAGGCCGGCGCCGTCCTCGACCGGCCCGGCTGGGTCACCGCCGCCGGTGAGGCCGCCGACCTGCTGCTGCGGCTGCACGTCGTCGACGGCCGGTTACGACGGTCGTCGCGCGGCGGGGTCGTCGGCGCCGCAGCCGCGGTGCTGGAGGACCACGCCCTGCTCGCCGACGGGCTCCTCGCCCTGCACCAGGCCACCGGTGACCCCGCCCGGCTCACCGCCGCCACCGGGTTGCTCGACCTCGCACTCACCCACTTCCCTGACCCGTCGACGCCCGGCGCCTGGTACGACACCGCCGACGACGCCGAGCAGCTTCTCCACCGCCCCCGCGAGCTGACCGACAACGCGTCGCCGTGCGGGGCGTCCGCACTGGCCAACGCGCTGGTCACGGCATCGGTACTGGCCGCGCCCGGGGAGTCGGCCCGCTACCGTGACGCCGCCGAGGCCGCGGTGTCGACGATCGGCACCCTCGCCGAGCGCCACCCCCGCTTCGCGGGGCACTGGCTGACCGCTGCCGAGGCGATGGCGTCGGGGCCGGTGCAGGTGGCGGTCGTGGGGGACGACTCCTCCCTGGTCGCGACAGCGCGGCGAGTGGCGGTCGGGGGGACGGTCGTCGTCGCCGGTGCCCCCGACGCCTCCGGGGTGCCGCTGCTGGCCGAACGCCCGCTGGTCGACGGTGCCGCAGCGGCGTACGTGTGCCGGGGGTTCGTGTGCGACCGGCCGGTGACCGGGCCGGCAGAGCTGGAGGCCGCGTTGACGCTGTGAGTGGCAACAGTCGCTGTAGCGACTGTTGCCACTCACGAGGGCTGTTGTCCCGTCGCGCGCTCGGGTCGGCAGCGTCCGCCATCGGCGAACATACGCGCGTTGCATCTGTTGCTGTGTAATCTCGTAATCGAGCTGCTTGATGGTGAGCGGCTCGACACACGAGGAGGACCCGATGTCGGGACGCATGCACCGCGGATGGCACGGCGGCGGACGGGGCCGAGGCCCCGGACGGGGTGGCTGGCAGCAGTCCGACCTCCCCGGCGCCGACGACGCCGCCGCCTGGCTCTCCGGACGACTGCCCGACGGCTGGTTCGTCGGAGCACCGGACGTCACCGTCGACCGCGAGGAGATCGTCATCGTCGGCGAGCTCGCCGCCCCCGACGGCGAGTTCGACGACACCGAGGCCGGCCGCACCGAACGTGCCGCCGCCGCATCGGGACGCATCTCACGCTTCCGCGAGGACACCCGCGACGAACGCATCGACATCGCCCGCCAGGCTGAGCACCGCTACCAGCGCAAGGTCGCCTGGGGTGCCCGCATCGGCGACGTCACCGAGCTCTTCACCACGGCGTCCGTGCCCGTCATGACGCGACTGCGCCAGCCCGAGCGGATCGTGCTCGACACCCTGGTCGACTCCGGCGTCGCCCGGTCGCGATCCGACGCCCTGGCCTGGGCGGTCCGGCTCGTCGGCGAGCACGCCGAAGAGTGGCTGGGCGAGCTGCGCGACGCCATGGCGAAGGTCGACGAGCTGCGCACCAAGGGCCCGACCGGGCAGTGACCCGCTCGGCACCCGCTCGGCCTCAGCCCGCGAACAGCACCAGCCAGATCGCGATGTAGTGGCACGCGGCGGCCAGCACAGTCGCCGCGTGGAAGAACTCGTGGTACCCGAACGTCGCGGGCCACGGGTTCGGCCACTTCGTCGCATAGAACACCGCACCCGCCGTGTACAGCGCACCACCCGCCACGACCAGCACGAACGCCGCGACGCCCCCGGTGCGCAGCATCTCGGGGAACACGAAGACGGCGACCCAGCCCAACGCCACGTAGATGGGCACGGCGAGCCACGACGGGGCGGCCGGCCAGGCCATCTTCAGCACGACGCCTGCGATCGCGCCGCCCCACACCGTGAACAGCACCCAGCGGGCCGTCGACGGCTGCATCGACAGCACCGCGACCGGCGTGTACGTGCCCGCGATGAACAGGAAGATCATGGAGTGGTCGAGCCGCTTCATGACCATCCGCGACCGGACCGTCGTCCACGTCCGCCGGTGGTAGAGCGCGCTCACCCCGAACAGCCCCAGGATCGTGAGGCTGTACACCCCCGTCGCCAGTGCGGCAGCCGTGCCGACCAGCGACGCGGCGACCGAGATCAACGCCGCCGCCGCCAGGATGGACACCGCGAACGACCAGAAGTGCAGCCAGCCACGCATCCGTGGTTTGACCGACGGCGGCACCGGTGGCTGGGCCATGGTCCCTGCTGTCACCCGACCGAGATTACGGCACGAGCCATGTCGCGGACGTGCCGCCGACGTGAACTCGCGACTCCGGATCTCAGCCTCCGGCCGGACCGCGCGTAGGCTCTCCGGCCGTGGGCGTGCGCGACCTCCTCTACTCGCTCTACGAACGCAGCCTGACGCGGCGGCTCGAGAGCGCGGAACGGCCACGTCACGTAGCCCTCATGCTCGACGGCAACCGCCGCTGGGCCCGCGACGCCGGCCTCGTCGACGTCAACGACGGGCACCGCGTCGGCGCCGCCAAGATCGGCGACCTGCTCGAATGGTGCCGTGAGGCCGACGTCGAGGTCGTCACCCTCTTCCTGCTCTCCACCGACAACCTCAGCCGCGCCGCCGACGAGCTCGAGCCCCTGCTCGGGATCATCGCCGACGTCGTCGACGACCTCGCCGCACCGGGACGGCCGTGGCAGCTGCGCGTCGTCGGCGCGCTCGAACTGCTGCCCACCGAGATCGGGTCACGGCTGGCCGCAGCCACCTCGCGGACCGTCGGACGCACGGGCCTGCAGGTCAACGTCGCGGTCGGCTACGGCGGCCGCCAGGAGATCGCCGACGCCGTCCGCAAGCTCCTGCTGCAGCACGCCGAGTCGGGGACGTCCATCGAGGAGCTGGCCGACGTCCTCGACGTCGACCACATCGCCGCGCACCTCTACACCTCCGGCCAGCCCGACCCCGACCTGATCATCAGGACCTCGGGAGAGCAACGGCTCTCGGGCTTCCTGCTGTGGCAGTCCGCGCATTCGGAGTTCTGGTTCTGTGAGGCGTACTGGCCCGAGTTCCGACGCGTCGACTTCCTGCGCGCATTGCGTGACTACGCCGCGCGGCACCGCCGTTTCGGCTCCTGAAATTCTTCTCTCTGCAATTACGTTCGGCGCGCACGAAAATGGCGCCGGACCCGAAGGTCCGGCGCCATTCCGCGTCAGGCGCTGAGCGGAAGAGCTCAGTCGTTGCTCTGAGCCGAGGTGTCGCCGGCGGCGGCGGCCACGTCGCAGGAGCGGTCCTGCGACTGGTCGGCCAGGGACGCCGCGTTGCCGTTCGCGGCACCGGTCAGGTCCGCGACGACGTCCGAGACCTGGACGGCGAGCAGGCCGTTGATCGGCAGGTTGTTGCCACAGGCCGTGACCGGCGCGTTGACGTTGTTGTCCGAGACGTTGACGAGGCCCTGGTGCAGCTCCTTGTTGGAGTTGACCTGGTCGCCACCGTGGGCGAAGGCGAGCGGGGCGACCGCGAGCATGCCCGCGGTGGCGGTGGCCGCGACGATTCCGACCTTCTTCAGCACAGTTATCTCCTGTTGGTCTGTGGAACGGCCTGGGCCGATTCCTGACACGTGCCAGCACCTGACGGGGGAGCCGTGCTGGCTGAGAAAAACCTATCCGGCATATCGGGTCCGAACCAAACTCCGTAACCCGATCGTGTAATTGACGCGCCGGACGTCGGGTTACGCACTCGATCGTGTGTATTTCACACCCCGAGCGAAACGTGGCTCGGACAGACGTAGGGCCCCGGACGAATCGTCCGGGGCCCTACGTGCTGAGCTAAGAAGCTCAGTCGTTGCTCTGCGACGAGGTGTCGCCGGCGGCAGCCGCGACGTCGCAACCACGGTCCTGCGACTGGTCGGCCTTCGACGCGGCGTCGGCCGAGCCGCCCAGGAGGCCCAGGGCACCGGTCAGGTCGGCGGTGATGTCGGAGACCTGGACACCGGCCACGTTGATCGGCAGGTTGTTGCCGCAGGCGGTGACGGGAACGTTGACGTTGTTGTCAGACACGTTCACGAGACCCTGGTGCAGCTCCTCGTTGGAGTTGACCTGGTCGCCGTGGCCGTGGTGGCCCTCCGTCGCGAAGGCGAGCGGGGAAACCGCGAGCAGGCCCGCGGTCGCGGTGGCCGCGATGATTCCAGCCTTCTTCAGCACGTTTATCTCCTGTTGGTCATCTGGAACCGGAAATCCGATTCCTGGACGTTGCCAGCACCTGACGGGGGAGCCGTGCTGACTGTTGAAAATGTATCGGCCCCGTACGTGAGAGCCAAACCGAGTAACCCGATCGTGTAATTGACGTGTTGCTCACGGGGTTACGTCCCACGTTCGAGTGAACTCGACCATGGCAATTCTGGAGGTGGCCGTCGCGAATGTTCGGCGGGCATAGACGAAGGGCCCCGGACGAAATCGTCCGGGGCCCTTCGTACCGAGCAGGGAGAGCTCAGTCGTCGTTGCTCTGCGACGAGGTGTCGCCGGCGGCCGCGGCCACGCCACAGGAGCGGTCCTGCGACTGGTCGGCCTTGCTCTTGGCGTCAGCGCCACCCAGGATGCCCAGGGCACCGGTCAGGTCGGCGGTGACGTCCGAGACCTGGACGCCCAGCACGTTGATCGGCAGGTCGTTGCCGCACGCGGTGACCGGGACGTTGATGTTGTTGTCCGAGACGTTGACCAGACCCTGGTGGATCTCCTTGTTGGAGTTCACCTGGTCGGCGCCACCGTGGTGGTGACCGCCGTGGCCGTGGCCGGCCTCGCCGGCGAAGGCGAGGGGGCTGACCGCGAGCAGGCCCGCGGTGGCGGTGGCCGCGACGATTCCAGCCTTCTTCAGCACGTTTATCTCCTGTTGGTCTTCTGGTGTCGACCGAAGCCGACGCCGTCCGTGTCAACGCCCGACCGGGGAGCCCGCGCTGACTGAGGAAAAGCTATCCGCCGCCTTCCCATACACCAACTTCCGTACCACTATCGTGTGACGCAAGTACTTAACGTTTAGTTACGCACTCGATCGAGTGTACTTGTGAGGCGCTCGAGTCCGGTTCTGTGGCAGGTCTCGATACACAGAGTCAATGCGTTACCCACGAACGGACCAGTAACCTTTGCCGGGTACACGCTGTGTAGTTCCAGCCCGGTTACGCGACGCCCCGCCGTCACCCGTCGGTTGCGCGTACGGTGCGGCGATGCTGCCGAGCCTGGTCCCTCGTGACTACGTGTTGCTCGCGCTGAGACTCGACCGGCTCGTCCCGGGGGTCGTCGACACCTGGACCGGTGACCAGGCACTACGCAGGCATGCGCTCGACGGCCCCACCCCCGACCCGGTCGATCTCGTCCGCACCGCCACCCGGCTGAGCCATCGGCTGCACGACGCAGGCCTCGACGTCACCCGCACGAGGCTGCTCGATGCCCAGCTGGCGGCCCTGCACTGTCACGCGCGGCGAGCCGCGGGCGAGCACATAGGGTTCGTCGACCACGTCCGCGCCACCCTCGACGTCGACCTCGACGGCGTCGAACCCGCCGAGGACCGCTACCGCGACGCCCACACCAGGCTCGACACCCTCCTGCCCGGCCACGGCGACCTGGCCGGGCGCCTCGCCGCCTTCCGCCGCCGCGAGACCGTGCCGGCCGACCGGATCGGCGCCGCCGTCGACACCCTCCTCGCCGCCCTCCGCGACCGCACCCGCACGACCTACGGCCTCCCCGACGACGAGTACGTCGACCTCGAGCTCGTCCACGACCAGCCATGGACCGGCCTCACCCGCCACCTCGGCGGACTCCGCTCCCACGTCCGCATCACCGCCGACGCCGGCCTGCGCGCCACCCAGCTCGCCGCCCTCGTCGCCCACGAGACCTATCCCGGCCATCACACCGAACACTGTCTCGTCCGCGGCATCCGCAGACCCGGCGAACCGGAACGCGACATCGTCGTCACCCCCTCGCCGCACAGCCTCGTCACCGAAGGCGCCGCCGACACCGGCCTCGAGGTCGTCGCCGGACCCGGGTGGGGCATCTGGGTCGCCGACGTCCTCGCCGACACCGGGATCCGCAGCGACGGGCAGCTCTCCCAGGCCGTCGAGGCCGCCCTGCGCGACCTCGCGCCCGTCCGGCAGGACGCAGCCCTCATGCTCCACGACCGCGGCCGCCCGCTCGACGACGCCGCCGCGCACCTGCGCCGCTGGCTCCTCGTCGACGACACCCGCGCCCACACGCTGCTGCGCTTCGTCGTCGACCCCCGATGGCGCGGCTACACCACCGCCTACGTCGAGGGTGAGGCCCTCGTGCGGACCTGGCTCGCCGCCGGAACCGGCCCCGTCGCCCGGTACCGGCGGCTCCTCGACGCCCCCACCGTCCCCGCGCAGCTGCGCGCCGACATCGCCGCTGCCCCGCAAGGCGCAGTCACCGTTGCTCCGGCCGGGCGGCCGCCATCCGGGACCAGCGGCCCGTCGCTACCAGAAAACCGGGCGATCAGCGGTGAGCAGAGAGCGACGAGCGGTAGTCCGAACTGTTAAATCTGCCGACGCGCGTTCTTCGCCACGCGGCGTTGCTGTTGACCGCACCCGGGTGACCGCTAGTAGCGTTCATGGGGACGGGACGCACCCGATGCGGACCGTCCGGGGAGGCCCTGGTCGTGGTGTGTTGCACCCGAGGGGGCCGGCACCCGGCCCTCACGGGCGCTGGGCGACGAGCAGCAAGTCGTCGGGTGACCCGTCAGGGGCCGGCCGGCCCACCAGAGAGTTGGGCGTGGTGTCGCGCCCACAAGGAGCACCCGTGACCGACCGTCGCAACGCCTTCGTTCCGGAGAGCACCGACGCCCCGTCTGGCACTCCGTCCCGCTGCTACGTGCTCGACACCTCCGTGCTGCTGTCCGACCCGTGGTCCCTGACCCGGTTCGACGAGCACGAGGTGGTCCTGCCGCTGGTGGTGATCTCTGAACTCGAAGGCAAGCGCAACCACCCCGAGCTCGGGTGGTTCGCGCGTACGGCGCTGCGCCAGCTCGACGAGCTGCGCATCAAGTACGGCCGCCTCGACGCCCCGATCCCGGTCGGAACCGCAGGCGGCACCTTGCACGTCGAGCTCAACCACACCGACCCGAGCGTCCTGCCCGCCGGTTTCCGCACCGACAGCAACGACAGCCGCATCCTGGCCTGCGCGCTCAACCTGCAGGCCGAGGCCGGAGGCACCCGGGAGATCGTGCTCGTCACCAAGGACATGCCGCTGCGGGTCAAGGCCGCCGCAGTCGGACTGCCCGCCGACGAGTACCACGCCCAGGACGTCGTCAGCTCCGGCTTCACCGGCATGGCCGACCTCGACGTCACCCCGGAGGAGGTCGACGCCCTCTTCCGCGACGGCAGCATCGACCACGACGCCGCCCGCGACCTGCCCTGCAACACCGGGCTGCGGCTCCTCGGCGGCTCCAGCGCCGCACTCGGCCGCGTCACCGCGGACAAGCGTGTCAAGCTCGTCCGCGGAGACCGCGAAGCGTTCGGGCTGCACGGACGCTCCGCCGAACAGCGCGTCGCCCTCGACCTGCTGCTCGATCCCGAGGTCGGGATCGTGTCGCTGGGCGGCCGCGCCGGAACCGGCAAGTCCGCGCTCGCACTCTGTGCCGGACTCGAAGCCGTGCTGGAACGCCAGCAGCACCGCAAGGTCGTCGTCTTCCGGCCCCTCTACGCCGTCGGCGGCCAGGAACTCGGCTACCTGCCCGGCAGCGAGAGCGAGAAGATGGCCCCCTGGGCCCAGGCCGTCTTCGACACCCTCGGCGCGCTGGTCAGCCAGGACGTGATGGACGAGATCCTGGCGCGGGGGATGCTCGAGGTGCTCCCGCTGACCCACATCCGCGGCCGGTCCCTGCACGACAGCTTCGTGATCGTCGACGAGGCGCAGTCGCTGGAACGCAACGTCCTGCTCACGGTGCTCTCCCGGCTGGGCACCGCCTCGCGGGTCGTGCTCACCCACGACGTCGCCCAGCGCGACAACCTGATGGTCGGCCGCCACGACGGCGTCGCCGCGGTGATCGAGAAGCTGAAGGGCCACCCCCTCTTCGCCCATGTCACCCTCACCCGCAGCGAACGCAGCCCCATCGCGGCCCTGGTGACGGAGATGCTGGAGGGGCCCTCGGCCTAGCGGCCCGTGAGTGGCGTTATTGGCTATGGCCAATAACGCCACTCACGAGCACCGGGCGCATCGTCCTGGGTGGCCGCGCCAGCCACGGCGGCCCAGGACGATCGCGACCTCCCGGGCGGCGGCACAAGGGTCGGCGGACAGGTCGCGCCATCCGTAGACGAGTCGTGATCGGCCGGCCAGCTCTGCCGCGTTGTCGCGTCGTCGGTCCCGGAACGCAGTGCTGTCGATGAGGTGTGTGCGTCCGTCCAGGCGGACCGTGACCGCGATACCGAGGTGGTCGTAGGTGACGTCCTCGAACAACGTCACGCCGTCGACGGCGAAAGGCACCTGGCGTCGGCCCGTCGGCAAGCCATGGGCGGCTTCGACATCGGACACGTACAGCTCTTCGAGAGCGGACTGCACGCCGTGCCGGACCATGTCGACCACGGAGGCGAGCGTGCGGCGATAGCGGCGTGGTGGCCGCTCGACGAGCCGTCGGCTGAGGTCGTCGACCCTCACACGCCCGGTCGTGGCGAGCGCCACGAGGGTGCGCCGCGCTGCGAGCGCGTCCGGCTCGTCGACCGCGACGTCGATCGCGGTGTCCGCCTTGCTGGTCCGCGGTGGGTCACCGTCGACGACGATGTGCCTGTATGCCCGCGATCGGTGCACGACGACCCGGGAATCCTGGGACACCGCCGAGTTCGTGTACGGAACGGTGATGTGCACTGGGCCGTCCGTGGTCCGGAGCAGGTTCCACACCTCGGCGGCAGTTCTATGGCTGAGGATCGCGGCGGCGCCTCCGTACAGGAGCGCGGCCTGCACGCGGGCGTCCCGCCCCGGCGGACCGGTGAACGTCGCGTACACCCTGGGCAGGTAGTGGCTCCAGCGATCGGCGCACATCTGCGCGACGACGACGTTCCAACCGACTGCGAAGCCATCGAGCTGACGGAACGTGACCATGCCGTGCTGCCGCTCGAGCAACGCGAGCCATTCATCGCGTCGCTCGGTCGCGACGACGTCGAGCACGGCCCTGCGGAGATGACCCATGGCCGGACGATCGCCGCTCCCGGGCGGCGACGGAGCGGCATGGCGTCATCTGTGGATGGAGCGCAAGCCCTGTGGACAACCAGGTTGTGAGTGGCGTTATTGGCTATAGCCAATAACGCCACTCACAGGCCATGCGGCGTTCCTTCCGTGAAGCCGGACGGGGTCTGGACGCCGAGCACGGCCTTGTCGTGGAACTCGGCGAGGGTGCGGGCGCCGGCGTAGGTGCAGGCGGAGCGGATGCCGGAGCAGATGGCGTCCAGGACGTCCTCCACACCCGGGCAGGCGGGGTCGAGGAGCTGGCGTGAGCTGGAGATGCCCTCCTCGAACAGGGACTTCCGAGCGCGGTCGAAGTCGCCGTCCCCGCGGGTGCGGGCGCTGACGGCACGCTTGGAGGCCATCCCGAAGGACTCCTTGTAGGGGCGGCCGGACTCGTCGCGCAGGAGGTCGCCCGGGGACTCGTACGTTCCGGCGAGCCAGGAGCCGATCATCGCGGCGGAGGCGCCGGCGGCGAGGGCGAGGGCGACGTCGCGGGGGTGGCGGATGCCGCCGTCGGCCCAGATCCGGACGCCGTGGTCGCGGCCTGCGGCGGCGCACTCGGCGACCGCGGAGAACTGGGGGCGGCCGACGCCCGTCATCATCCGGGTGGTGCACATGGCGCCGGGGCCGACGCCGACCTTGATGATGTCGGCTCCGGCGTCGGCGAGGTCCGCCACGCCGAGGGCGGTGACGACGTTGCCGGCGACGATCGGCACGTCGGTACCGGATTCGGTGACCTCGCGGCGGACGGCGCGCAGGGCGTCGAGCATCCTGTCCTGGTGGCCGTGGGCGGTGTCGACGACGAGGACGTCGACGCCGGCGTCGAGCAGGGCCTTGGCCTTGGTGCCGACGTCGCCGTTGACGCCGATTGCGGCGGCGGTGCGGAGGCGGCCTCGGACGTCGAGGGTGGGGTCGTAGATGCCGGCGCGGACGGCACCGATGGCGGTGAGCAGGCCGGCGAGGCGGCCGTCGGCGTCGAGTCCGAGGGCGACGCCGTGGCCGCCGAGTGCGTCGAAGACGTCACGGGGTGCGGTGTCGATCGGCATGGTCACGGGTGAGGCGGAGAGGACGTCGGCGAGCCGGGTGAATCGGTCGACGCCGTGGCAGGCGGCGTCGTCGACGGTGCCGACGGGGCGGTGGCCGTCGTCGACGACCACGACGGAGCCGTGGGCGCGTTTGGGCAGGAGGTTGAGGGCGTCGGCGACGGCGTCGTCGGTGTGGAGGGTGAGCGGGGTGTCCCAGACGGGGTGGCGGGACTTGATCCAGGTGACGATCCCGGCGACGGCGTGGGGGTCGACGTCCTGGGGGAGGACGGTGAGGGCGCCGCGGCGGGCGAGGGTCTCGGCCATGCGCCGCCCTGCGACGGCGGTCATGTTGGCGGCGATGACGGGGACGGTGGCGCCGGAGCCGTCGGTGGTGGCGAGGTCGACGTCGAACCGGGAGGTCACCGAGGAGCGGCCGGGGACGAGGAAGACGTCGTCGTAGGTCAGGTCGGTGGTCACGGCCGGGGCGGGGCCGCCGCTGTCGAGGAATCGCACGGTGTCCGAAACTACGCGCGTCGGGGCGGCGCGTCAGCGTTCGCCGGGTCCGCACAGCGGGACGAGAAGATCACAGTGGGTCGTGATCCCGGCCTCGTTAGCACGTGTGGGTGACGACAATCTCTGGACCCCGGCGTGCGCGCGAGTACCCTACGCATCCACCATTGAGGGATGGCCGGACGGTACGTCGTCGTCGGCGCGGGCGCCGTGGGCGCGACCGTCGCCGCGCAGTTGCACCTCGCGGGGATTGACGTCGTGCTCGTCGCCCGCGGGCAGAATCTTGAGGCGCTGCGCACCAAGGGCTTGCGCTACCTGCGCCCCGACGGCGCGCGGACGTTGGCGTTGCCGGTGGTCGGTGGGGCCGGCGAGCTCGCCCTGCGCGCCGAGGACGTGCTGGTGCTGGCGGTGAAGTCGCAGGACGCGGAGGCGGCGCTGGCGGACTGGGCGTGGCAGCCGGTCGTCGTCGACGGCGAGGAGCGGCCAGCCGCGACGGTCCTACCGGTGGTGCTGATGCAGAACGGCCTGGACACGGCGCGGACGGCGTTGCGGCGGTTCGCGACCGTCGTCGACTCGGTGGTACTGAGCGGGGCGTCGCACGTGCGGCCGGGCGAGGTCGTGTCGCCGGGGAGCCCGCTGGCCGGCGGGTTCTACCTGGGCGACGCGCCGTCGGGTGCGGGTGAGCAGGCGCAGCGGATCGCGACGGATCTGCGGGCGGCGGAGTTCGCGGTACAGGTCGTGCCGGACATCGCGCACTGGAAGGCCGGGAAGCTGGTGGCCAACCTGTTCTGGAACCTCGACGCGCTGTACCGGCGCAGCCGGTTGCGCTCGAAGCTGGGCGACGCGCTGTGCGACGAGGCGGAGATCGTCCTGGAGGCGGCGGGCTACGAGCACCGGTCGTCGACGCCGGACGAGCTGGACCGGTCGTGGTTCGAGTCGGTGGACGTGCCGGGGCACCGCCGTGGCGGGTCGTCGACGTGGCAGAGCCTTGCCCGCGGCGGCAGCGCGGAGGGCGACTACCTGTACGGCGAGATCGTCCTGCTCGCACGCCTGAACGGGCTGCGCGCACCCCTCAACGAGGCGGTGCAGGCCCGGTTGGCGACGGTGGCGCAGCGCCATCAGCGGCCGCGGTCGCTGCCGATGTCCGACATCGCGGACCTGCTGGGCTACACCGGCGTGGCGCGTCCGCTGGCCGCACTGCTCTGAGCGCTGCCGGTGGCGGTGGTCAGGCGAGCAGGGCACGCACGCTGTCGATCGTGTCGGCCTCGGCGGCAGTCTTGTCGGGGCGGTAGCGCAGCACCCGCGCGAACCGCAGCGCGACGCCGCCGGGGTAGCGGACGCTGCGCTGGGCGCCGTCGAGCGCGATCTCGACGACCAGCTCCGGCCGCAGCATGACGGCGAACCCGTCGCCGTCGTCCTGCTCCCGCGCGTACTCGGGGAACGTGCGGGTCTGCCAGGCGAGCAGCTCGTCAGTCATGCCCTTGAACGTCTTGCCGACCATGATGGGGTCGCCGCCGTCGGGATCGCGGGCGCCGAGGTGGATGTTCGACAGGCTGCCGGTGCGGCGCCCGTAGCCCCACTCCGCGCCGAGGACGACGAGGTCGAGCGTGTGCACGGGCTTGACCTTCTGCCACGCCTTGCCACGCCGGCCCGCCGCGTAGGGCGCCGCCAGCGACTTGACGACGACCCCCTCGTGCCCGGCGGTCAGGGCGTCGTCGAGCACCTGGGCCGCCTGTTCGGGATCGGGCCTGCGCACGCCGGGCATCCGGAGGTGGGCGTGCGCGTCGGCGGCGAGCAGCCCGGCGAGCGCGTCGAGCCGCTGTTCGAGGGGCTCGTCGAGCAGGTCGCAGCCGTCGAGGTGCAGGAGGTCGAAGAAGAACGGGCTGAGCAGGCCGCCCTGCTCGCCGTCGTCGGAACCGAAGCGCGACATGGTGTCCTGGAATGCGCGGGGGCGGCCGTCGTCGTCGAGGGCGAGGGTCTCGCCGTCGAGGACCGCGGTGCGGCAGGGCAGCGCGCGGACCTGGTCGACCAGCTCCGGGACGGCAGCGGTGATCTCGCGCAGGCTCCGCGTCCACACCCGGACCTCGTCGCCGTCGCGGTGCACCTGGATGCGGGCGCCGTCGAGCTTGAACTCGACGGTGACGTCGGGGCCGAGGTTGCCCAGCGCGGCGTCGAGCGAGTCGCCCGGGGAGGCGAGCATCGGCCGCACCGGGACGCCGACGGTGAGCGCCACCGCGTCGAGGGCCTCGGCGCCGCCGGTCAGGGCGGTCGCCGCCGTCTCGGGCAGCCGGCCCGACAGCATGAACGAGCGGCGGACCGTGGCGAGCGGGACCTCGGCGGCGACGGCGACGGCGTCGAGCATGACGCCCTCGAGTGCGCCATGGCGCAGCTCGCCGCCGATGAGCCGGGCGAGGAAGGCCTGCTCGGGCTCGGTCGATACCGACCTGCCGGCCGCGCTGGCCGCAATCCGCGCACTGCTCGCCGCGCACCCGAAAGTGCTGACCGACCCCGAGCCCGCGCCGGCGGTGCCGGCGAGCTCGGTGAACGTCGCGTCGACCTCCGCGATCGTGAGCGACGGTGCCGCGGCGGGATCGGTGGCCGCGGCCTGCAGCGTGCGCCAGCCGGTGCCGATGCGGCCCTGCCGGGTCTCGCCCGAGAGCCACGACGCGGCGGGTTCGACGACGCCGGCGGCGTGGGCGGCGCGCAGCAGTGCTGCGATCGCGGCGGCCTTCTCCTTGCGGGAGCGGGTGGCGGCGACCGCGGCGGACGTGGTCACGACGTCGGCGAGCAACACAGGACGGAGTCTGGCAGCGCCCACCGACGATTTCCCGCCGGACCGGGCCGCTCACAGGGTCACGCCGGCGCCGGGCGGACGGTCGTCGTGTCGAGCTGGACGTGCGTCGTGGAGCCCGGGACGGGCAGGGTGTCGCGGCTGACGGCGTCGACGGTCAGCTCGCCGAGCTCCGTCGTCACGACGAGGCGGGTCACCGGGCCGAGGAACGTGCTGGTCAGGACGGTCCCGGCGACCCCACCGGAGTCCCCGACGGTCAGCGCCTCGGGCCGGACGGCGACCGTCAGCGGGCCGTCGAGGGTGTCGCCGTCGAGCTGCGCTCGCGACCCCAGTACCTCGACCGACCGGCCCGAGGACGCGACGGCCGGCAGCCGGTTCACCACGCCCACGAACTCGGAGACGAACGTCGTCGACGGCGAGCCGTACACCTCCAGCGGTGTCCCGACCTGCTCCATCCGCCCCGCGTTGAGCACCGCGACCCGGTCGGCGACGGCGAGCGCCTCGGACTGGTCGTGGGTGACGAACAGCGTCGTGATGCCCTCGGCCAGCTGCAGCCGCCGGATCTCGTCGCGGAGCTGGACGCGGACGCGCGCGTCGAGGGCGGAGAGCGGTTCGTCGAGAAGCAGCACCGACGGCGAGACGGCCAGCGCGCGGGCGAGCGCGACGCGTTGCTGCTGGCCGCCGGAGAGCTCGTGGGGGTAGGAGCCGGCGCGGTCGCCGAGGCCGACGAGCTCCAGCAGCTCGGCGGTCCGCGCCTTCCTTCTGGAGAGAGCGACCCGGCGCATCCGCAGCCCGAACGCGACGTTGTCGGCGGCCGTCATCGTCGGGAAGAGGCTGTAGGCCTGGAACACCATGCCGGTGTCGCGCTTGCTCGCCGGGGTGTCGGTGACGTCGCGGCCGTCGATCAGGATCTCGCCCGACGACGGCGTGTCGAACCCGGCGAGCAGCCGCAGTGCGGTCGTCTTGCCGCAGCCCGACGGGCCGAGCAGGGCGAGCAGCTCGCCGGGACGCAGGGCGAGGTCGAGCCCGTCGAGTGCGCGGGTCTTGCCGAACACCCGGCTGACGCCGCGGAACTCGACCGCGGCCGCCTCCCCCTGGACGGCAGCCCCGGAGGTGGCGGCGGACGACGTTGCGGTCACGACGAGCTCCTCCTGGCGACGCGCCGGCCGCCGACGAACGAGACCGCCAGCAGCAGCACCCACGTGAGTACCAGGCTGGCGAGGGACAGGGCCACCGAGACGCCCGCGGCGCTGCGGCCGACCTCCACGACAGCGACGGGGAACGTGTCGGTGTAGAGCAGGATGCGGGCGATGACGATCTCGCCGAGGACGAGCGCGAGTGTCAGGAACGCGGCACCGAGGACGGCGCTGCGGATCGTCGGCAGCACGACGCGCACGATCGCCCCGATCATCCCGGCCCCGAGGTTGCGGGCCGCCTCGACCAAGGTGCGCAGGGGGATCGCGGCCAGCCCGTTGTCGACGGCCCGGTACGCGAACGGCAGCGCGAGCACCACGTAGAACGGGGTCAGCGCGGCTGTCGACGACGAGAACAACGTCCGGAACAGCGGCGCGTCCAGGTTGGCCTGCACGAACGCGATACCCGCGGCCATGACGACGGGCGGGATGACGATCGGCAGGATCGTCGCGCTCTCCAGGACGCCCGCGAGCGAGGGGAACCGCAGCCGCACCCAGACGGCCGTCGGCACCACCAGCACGATGACGACGATCGCCGTGAACAGCGCGATCTGCAGCGACGTCAGCAGGCCGGTGAGCAGGGCGTCGTTGGTGGCGATGGCGAGGTAGTTGCCGAACCAGTAGCCGCCTCCGGGCTTGCGGAAGCTGAACTCCGCGGCCGCGACGAGGGGCACGAGGAAGTAGATCGCCGCCAGTGCGAGGACGACGATGCGCCAGCGCCGGCCCCTCATCGCCGGTTCCAGCGTGCGGCCCGGCGCTGCAGCCACAGGTAGGCCACCATCACGACGGCGATCACGACGACCATGTCGAGCCCGAGAGCGAGGCCGACGTTCGCCTGGCCCGCGATCACGTTGCCCGACAACGCGGACGCGATGGCCGTCGGTACCAGGGGAATGGACCCCGACGTCAGGGCGAGCGCGGTGGCATAGGCGGCGAAGGCGTTGCCGAACAGGACGAGCGTCGCGCCCGCGAAGGCGGGGGCGAGGACCGGCAGCGCGACGTGGCGCCAGTACGCCCACGACGACGCGCCCAGGTTCTCCGCGGCCTCCCGCCACTGCGGCAGCAACCCCTCCAGCGCGGGGGTGATCAGGATGACCATCAGCGGGATCTGGAAGTAGACGTAGGTGAGGCCGAGGCCGGTGAGGGAGTCGATGCGGAAGCCGGACGCGTAGAGGTCGATGCCGACGCCACGCAGCCACGCCGTCGCCAGCCCGGTCTGGCCGAGGGCCGCGATGAACGCGAACGCCAGCGGCACGCCGCCGAAGTAGGCGAGCACGCCCGAGGCCGTGGACACGATGCGCCGCAACGGACTTGCCGGCCTGCTGGTCAGCACCGCCTGGGCGAGGAACGTCCCGAAGACGGCGCCGATCACCGCGGTGACGCCCGAGAGCAGCAGGCTCTGCCGGAACGCAGCGAGGTACTGCGGCTGCGTCAGCGACGTGATGATGTTGTCGAACGTGGGCCGGCCGTCGGGGTCCGACAGGGCGCCACTGACCACGAAGTAGAGCGGCCCACCCAGGAAGACGAGCAGGTAGCCGACGAAGGGGATCAGGCCGAGTGCGGCCCGCCACCGCCCCGCCGGACGGCTCGGAAGAGCGTCCTTCGGGGCGGCGACGGGGGTGTCGAGCAGCGAGCTCACTACGAGGTCGCCGCTGCCCAGCCGGTCGCGACGACCTGCTTGGCCTTGTCGGTCTGCGGCTGCGTCGGGAACTGCGGCTCGCCCTCGACCTTGGGCAGCGCGGCGACGAGCGCGGGCGTCGCGGTGCCAGCGGCCTCCATCTTGTCGAGGCGGACCGGGCGGGCCTTGCCGGCGAGGAACAGGTTCTGGCCCTCGTCGGAGTACAGGTACTCCTGCCAGAGCCGGGCCGCGGCGGGGTGCGGGGCGTTCTTGTTGATCGCCTGCGCGTAGTACTGCGCGAACAGCCCGTCGGACGGGACGGTGACCTGCCAGGTGAACGACGCCTTGACCTTCTCGGCCTGCGCGACGTTCGTGTAGTCCCAGTCGAGGACGATGGGGGTCTGGCCGGACTCGATCGTCGCCGGGGTCGGGTCGATCTTCAGCAGGTTGCCGCTCTTCGAGAGGGAGCCGAAGTAGTCGACGCCCGGCTGGATGTTGTCGAGCGAGCCACCCTTGGCCAGCGCTGCCGCCCACACCGAGGCGAAGCCGGCCGCGGCCTGGGTCGGGTCGCCGTTGATGGCGACCTTGCCGGCGTAGTCGGGCTTGGCGAGGTCGGCGATCGTCGTCGGGCAGACGGGGACGAGCTTGGTGTTGCACCCGATGGAGATGAAGCCGCCGTAGTCGTTGACCCAGGCTCCGGAGGCGTCCTTGTTGCCCGCGGGGATGTCGCCGAACGTCGCCACCTGGTACGGCGCGAACAGGTCGGTGTTGCCGTTGGCGAACGCCTGGCCGAGGTCGAGCACGTCGGGTGCGCGGTCCTGCGTGCCCAGCTGCTTGACGGCGTTGATCTCGTCCTGGCTGGAGCCTTCGGGGTTGGCCGACTCGACCTTGATGCCGTACTTGTCCCCGAAGCCCTTGATGATCGCGCCGTAGTTGGCCCAGTCGGGGGGCAGCGCGATGACGTTGAGCGTGCCCTCCTTCCTGGCCGCCGCGACGAGCGCGTCCATCCCGCCGCCGGCCTGCGCCGAATTGGTGGTCGCCCAGTTCGTGCCGTCCGCGGACGACGAGCCGCCGCTCCCGGACCCGCTCGACGAGCTGACACAGCCGGTGGCCAGCCCCAGCACGGCCGCGACCGCGATCCCCGCCGCGGCGCTGCGCATCCTCTTCATCGTTCTCCTCGGTCAGCGTGGGCCGTGTGGTCACGAGCCCGGGAGAGCCTCGCCGCCGAGGGTTGCCGGACGGTGTACCTCACCCGTCCGAGTGGTGCAGCGCTGCGGTCCGGGCCGGTGCGCGGCACGGTGCGCTCATCGTCGTCCGTCCGTGCGACCCCCGCTGGGACCGATACCAAGGTGTGATCAGGCGGCCGCGGTGGTGGCGGTGCGCAGCAGGTCGGCCACCCGGACCACGCCGGTGCACGCGCCCTCGCCCGAGACGAGGACGACGTCGTCGTAGCTGCGCGCCGGGTCCCCGGCGAGGCTCCAGCGCAACGCCTCGGCCACCACGGTGGTCTCCGGGAGGATCCGCGGCTTCTCGCCGAGCGTCGCCGCCGGGCGGGCGGCATAGAGGGCCCGGCCGTACGGGCCGGAGATCGCGAGCATGAACCGGTTGCGGTCGAGGTAGCACGTCGGCACCTGGTGCGGGCCGAGCAGGACGACGCCACCGGCGTGCGGATGGTCGCCGAACGCGCGGCGGGCGTCCTCGGCGGTGACGGTGTCGGGCAGCGTGACCGCGGCCTGCGCCAGCTCGCGCACCGACGACGGGCCGGTCTGCGCGGGGAGGCGTGGGTCGGCCGGTACGGGCTCGGCGGCGGGGACGACGCCTGCCAGTGTGAGGTCGATCGGCAGGGCCACCCCGCTCATCGACGCCCGGCGCCGCGGCGCCGACAGCAGCGGACCCTGGGCGAGCATCACGCCGAGCTCGGCCAGCGCCGTGAGCTCCTCGCGGCGGCTCACCTCGACGGCGACGACACGGGACCCCGCGGCCCTGGCGACGTCGACGATCGCGCCCGCGACCGTGCGCTCCAGACCTCCGGCGGGTAGGCCGGCCACGAGGTGGGCGTCGAGTTTGACCAGGTCGGGACGGGCGGCGGCGAGGACGTCGAGACCGAAACCGGCGGCCACGTCGTCGAGGGCGATCCGGAACCCCCAGGACCGCAGCTCGCGCAGCGCCTGCAGCAGCGCGGGCGTGGGCGCGGCCGTGGCGGCCGGCCCGATCTCCAGCACGACCGGCGGCACCGGGCGCCCCCGCTCGGCGAGCCCGTCGAGGATGCCGCGCAGCCGGCGACGGGCGGCGACGGCCGTGTCGGCCAGGACGTCGACGTGCATCGGGATGGTCGCGTCGGCATCGGCGGCGAAGGCCAGCGACGCCAGCGCGACCGCCGCGTCGAGCTCGACGACCTGCCGGGTGCCCCACACCGAGCCCGCGGCCCGGTCGGCGATGTTGTCCCGGGCGTGCCGTGGCCGGACCTCGAAGCCGACGACGCGCGCCGTGCGCAGGTTGAAGACCGGTTCGAACGCGAACCTCTCGTGCCCGTCGTCCATACGGAGTCCCAACGTGGGAAGGGTGATCGCGGGGGAGCGGTCACACGTTGTCACGCGTAGAGGGACTCAGTCTGACGATTGGGTGAACAGATCAGGTACGAGACGTGGGCTGCGTCACCCTCAGTTGCTAGCTGGGGCGCGTCATCGCCAACACGTCCAACGCGGCGTCGAGCTGCTCCAGCGTCAACCGCCCCGCCTCGACGTGCCCCCGCTCCAGCACGACGTCACGGATCGTGCGCCGCTCCTTCAGCGATTGCTTCGCGATCGTCGCCGCCTCCTCGTACCCGAGGTACTTGTTCAGCGGCGTCACGATCGACGGCGACGACTCCGCGTACTCCCGCGTCCGCTCGACGTCGGCCTCCGCCCCGTCGACGACCTTGTCGGCCAGCAGCCGCGCCACCGACGCCAGCAGCCGGGCCGACTCCAGCACGTTGCGCGCCATCACCGGCATCATCACGTTGAGCTCCAGGTTGCCCTGGCTGCCCGAGAACGCGACGGTCGCGTCGTTGCCGATGACCTGCGCCGCGACCATCATCGTCGCCTCGCAGATCACCGGGTTGACCTTGCCCGGCATGATCGAGCTACCCGGCTGCAGGTCGGGCAGGTGGATCTCCGCCAGCCCGGTCCGCGGGCCCGACGACAGCCACCGCAGGTCGTTCGCGATCTTGTACAGCGACACCGCGGCCGTCCGCAGCGCCCCCGACGCCTCGACCAGCGCGTCCCGCGCACCCTGCGCCTCGATGTGGTCGGGCGCCTCCGCCAGCACGTCCAGGCCCGTGGCCGCGCGCAGCTGGTCGACGACCGCCGCGCCGAACCCCGTCGGCGCGTTCAGCCCGGTACCGACGGCCGTCCCGCCGATCGGCAGCTGCGCCAGCCGCGGCAGCACGTCACGCACCCGCGCCGCGCCGTTCTCCGCCTGTGTCGCCCAGCCGCCGGCCTCCTGACCGAGCGTGATCGGGACGGCGTCCATCAGGTGCGTGCGGCCCGCCTTCACGACGTCGGTCCAGTCGGCGGCGCGCCGGCGCAGCGCGGCGGCGAGATGGTCGAGCGCCGGCGCGGCGTCGCGGGCCATGGCCTCCGTCGCGGCCAGGTGGATCGTCGTCGGGAAGACGTCGTTCGACGACTGCGACGCGTTGACGTGGTCGTTCGGGTGGACGTCTACCCCGGTGCGGGAGGCGAGCGTCGCGATGACCTCGTTGGCGTTCATGTTCGACGACGTGCCCGACCCCGTCTGGAAGACGTCGACGGGGAAGTGGTCGTCGTGGCGGCCCTCGGCGACCTCGTCCGCAGCGGCGGCGACGGCGTCGGCGACGGTCCCGTCGAGCACACCGATCCTCTTGTTGACGCGCGCCGCCGCGGCCTTGACCAGGCCGAGCGCACGGATCTGGGCCCGCTCGAGGCCACGGCCGGAGATCGGGAAGTTCTCGACGGCCCGCTGGGTCTGCGCGCGCCACAGGGCGTCGGCGGGGACCCGGACCTCGCCCATCGTGTCGTGCTCGATCCTGAACCCGCTGCCGTCGGAGTCGGTCATGAAACCAGTCTTACCCCGCAGGGCGCGGTTGACGACGAGACGGCCACCACCGGGTTGCTCAGGAGACGACCTGGACCGGTTCGCCCTTGCTCAGCGCCGAGAAGAACGTCTGCGCCGCCGCCTTGGACAGGTGGATGCAGCCGTGCGACTGCTGCGACAGGCTGCCCTGGTGGAAGGCGATGCCTCCGTTGAAGAACACGGAGTACGGCATCGGTGCGTCGTTGAACAGGCTGCTCTTGTGGTTGATGTTCTTGAACGTCACCGCGAACATGCCCGGCGGTGTGCGCCACCCCGGGCGGCCGCTGGTGATCGGCACAGGCCCGTAGGAGACCTTGCCGCCGGTGATCAGCCACGCCTTCTTCGTCGACAGCTGGACGCACGCCGAGACCGTCGCCTTGCACGGGGTGCCGGGCGCGAGCCCGGCCGGGGCCGCAGGCTTCGCGGTCGTCGGCCTCGGGGCGGTCGTCGTGGGCGGCGCCGTGGTGGTCGTCGTGAGAGCCGTCGTCGGGGGCGACGTTGCGGGCGGGACCGCGTGCTGCGCCGACGTGGGGGCCGCGGGCGGGACCCGGTCCGGGAACTTCGACGGCTCCGCGCCCGCACGGGCGCATCCGGCGAGCACGACCACGCCCGCGAGCAACGCGACGATCACCCGAAACGTGCGCATTCCGCACCCCCTGTCACGGCCCCCCGGACGCGGGACGATCACACCACGCCGACCCGCCCCGATCGTGTCGCCGGATGTTCACGATTCGGTCACGTCGGGGCAGGTCGGTCCACGGGACAGGATCAGGGCAGCGGCGGCGAGTCCGGACCCGCGTCGGGACCCAGGTCGATCGACGAGTACTCGCGCAGCTTCGTGAGCCGGTGGTAGCCGTCGATCATGCGGACCGTGCCGGACTTCGAGCGCATCACGATCGACTGCGTCGTGCAGCCGCCCGCGCCGTACTGCACGCCCTTCAGCAGGTCGCCGTTGGTGACGCCGGTGGCGCAGAAGAACACGTTGTCGCCGCGGACGAGGTCGTCGGTGACCAGCACCCGGCTCAAGTCGTGACCTGCGGCGATGGCCTTCTCGCGCTCGGCGTCGTCGCTCGGCCACAGCCGGCCCTGGATCGCGCCGCCCATGCACTTCAGCGCGGCCGCGGCGATGATGCCCTCCGGCGTCCCGCCGATGCCGTACAGCATGTCGACGCCCGTGTTGGGCCGCGCCGCGGAGATCGCGCCCGCCACGTCGCCGTCGGAGATGAAGTTGATCCGCGCACCCGTGGCCCGGACCTGCTCGACGATCTCGGCGTGCCGCGGCCGGTCGAGGATGCAGACCGTCACGTCGGCGACGTCGTAGCCCTTCGCCCGCGCCACCCGGCGAATGTTCTCCTCGACCGGCGCGGTGATGTCGATGGCGTCGGCCGCCTCGGGGCCGACCGCGATCTTCTCCATGTAGAAGACGGCCGACGGGTCGAACATCGCGTCCCGCTCGGCGACGGCCAGGACCGCCAGCGCGTTGGGCATGCCCTTCGCCATCAGCGTGGTGCCGTCGATGGGGTCGACCGCGACGTCGCACCACGGCCCCTCGCCGTTGCCGACCTCCTCGCCGTTGTAGAGCATCGGCGCCTCGTCCTTCTCACCCTCGCCGATCACGACGACGCCGCGCATCGAGACCGTGTGGATGAGCTGTCGCATGGCGTCGACCGCAGCGCCGTCGCCGCCGTTCTTGTCGCCCCGCCCGACCCAGCGCCCCGCGGCCATCGCCGCCGCCTCGGTGACGCGGACGAGCTCCATCGCCAGGTTGCGGTCGGGCCGCATGCGCTGCTCGGTGGTCATGGGGGCGCCTCCATGGGTCGGGGGTGTCTGGTTCCGATCCTCGCAGATCGGCGCCCCGCGCCGGCCCGTCGAGCGCCTGAGACGATGGTGACGTGAGCAGTGCACCGCCGCCCGAAGAGCCACGCTCCGAGCAGGACCGCGCCGGGACCGAACCCGCGGCCCCTGACGCGGCGCCGGCCGCGTCCGGCCCGTCCCCGTTGCAGGGTGATGGCGACGTCGCCGCAGGTGAGGGCGCTGAAGGTGCCCAGCCGGCGGGCGGAAACGCCGCGGCGGGCGAGCCGGCGCGCACCCGCGTCCCCGTCGCCACCGGGTCCCAGCCGCCGGTCACACCGCACCGCTCCGTGCTCTCCGTACGCGACATGCTCGTCGCGATGGGCGTGATCATCGTCATCGCCGTGCTGTTCACGCGGTCCTGCTCGTTCAGTCCCGGCGGCCCCACGGTCGACCCCGAGTCGGTCCCGGTCGTCGACGCGGTCGCCCGCCTCCAGGACGCGGCGCCCGTGACGCCGTTCGCGCTGCACGTCCCGACCGTCCCCGAGACCTGGCGGGCCAACTCCGTCGACTCCGGGCCCGTCGACGGCGGCGGCCGCTCCGTGCGCGTCGGCTACATCACCGGGGGCGGCGCCTACCTGCGGCTCGTCCAGAGCGACGCCTCCGAGGAGAACCTCGTCGCCTCCGAGGCGGGCGGCCCGCAGACCGCGACCGGCACCGTCGACGCCGCCGGCCTGACCTGGGTCACCTACATCGTCGGGCCCCGCAAGGAAGCGATGTGGGTGGCGCAGCTGCCGTCGGCGGACCCGCCGTCACGGCTGCTGCTCACCGGCAGCGCCACCGACGCCGACTTCCGCACGCTCGCCCAGGCCACCGTCGACGGCCGGCAGCTCCCGGCGGGCCGCACACCGTCCTGACCGGCGGGGCCCCGGATCAGTCGTCCTGCTCGCGGGCCTCGTCCAGGGCCTTCTCGACGCGCTCGCGCGCCCCGGCCAGCCGCTCCTCGCAGCGGCGGGCCAGCGCCTCGCCGCGTTCCCACAGCGCCACGGACTCGTCGAGCCCCAGGCCGCCGACCTCCAACGTGCGGACCACCTCGGCCAGCTCGTCGCGGGCCTGCTCGTAGTCCAGGCTCTCGACCGGGGGCCGTGCGTCGCTCATGACGGGTCATCCTGCCGGGCGGCGCCGTCCGCGACGACGCGGGCCGTCACCGCGCCGTCCGCGACCCGGATGCGCAGCCGGTCACCGTCGCCGACCTCGCCGGTTGCGCGCAGCACCGGCCAGGCGACGCCGCGGTCGGATGCGCCGTCCTGTGGCACGCGCTGCACGACGGCGTAACCGCGGGCCAACGTCGCCGCCGGTCCGAGCGTGGTCAGCCGGGCGCGCAGGTGCTCGACCTCCGTCGTCCGCGCGGCCAGCCCCCGCTCGACAGCGGTGTGGGTGCGGTCGCGCAACCGCTCGATCTCGTCGTGGCGCGACTGCATGGCGCGCAACGGATCCGCCAGTACCGGCCGGGCCCGCAACGCCGCCAGCAGCCGCTGCTCCCGGTCGACCCAGCCGTGCAACGCCCGCCGCGCCCGGTCCCGCAGCCCGGCGATCCGCGCGCTCTCCTCCGCGAGATCGGGCACCAGGCGGCGGCCCGCCTCGGTCGGGGTGGAGCAGCGCAGGTCGGCGACGTGGTCGACGAGCGGGGTGTCGGGCTCGTGCCCGATCGCCGACACCACCGGCGTGCGGCAGTCGGCCACCGCCCGGCACAGCGTCTCGTCCGAGAACGGCAACAGGTCCTCGACGCTGCCCCCGCCCCGGGCCAGCACGATCACGTCGACGTCCGGGTCCCGGTCGAGCACCCCGAGTGCCTCGACGATCTGCGGCACGGCCAACGACCCCTGCGTCGCGGTGTGCTCGATCCGGAACCGCACCGACGGCCAGCGCGCCGTCGCATTGCTGACGACGTCGTGCTCCGCCGCCGACGCCCGGCCCGTGATCAGCCCGATCCTCCCGGGCAGGAACGGCAACGGCCGCTTGCGAGCCAGGTCGAACAGACCCTCCGCGGCCAGCAGCCGCCGCAACCGCTCGATGCGCGCCAGCAGCTCACCGAGGCCGACGGCCTGGATGCGGTCGACCCGCAGGCTCAACGTCCCACGCCCCAGGAAGAACGACGGCCTCCCGTGCACGACGACCCGGTTGCCCTCCGCCACCGCCGGGCCGCCCTCGCGGACCAGCGCGACCGGGCACGTGAGCTGCAGGGACACGTCGGCGGCCGGGTCGCGCAGCGTCAGGAACGCCGTCCCCGTCCCGGGCCGGGCCGTGACCTGCGCCAGCTGACCCTCGACCCAGACGGCGCCGAGCCGGTCCACCCACTCCGCGATCTTGCGCGCGACCGTGCGGACCGGCCACGGCGACTCGGGCGAGGTCGGGGCCTCGCTCACTCCTCGGTGACGGTCACGATGCGGTTGCCCAGCATCGTCACGTACGGCGGCCGGTTGCCGTGGCTGATCTCCCACTGCAGCAGGGTGCGCAGATCCTCCACGCCGAACCGGCGCAGGTGCCCGCGCAGCTGCGGAATGGTCATGCCGGAGTAGCCGGGTAGGACGTCGGGGCCGTCCTCGTGCTCGGCTCGGCGGGTCTCGGCGGCGACCTCGCCGGCAGGGTCGGCGACGTCGATCGGATCGGACGGGTCGGCCGGGAGGTCGTCCTCGGTCGCGGGTGTGACGTCGTCGTCGAACGTGGCGCGGGCGCGCATCGACGTGACCGATGCGCCGTTCGTCGACGGGGGCTCGTCCTCGTCGAACGTCGCCCAGCTCGGGGTCTCCGGGACCGGGCGCAGCGCACCCAGCGCGCGGTCGCCCTTGATCGCCAGCTCGGTGACGCGCTGCTGCACCCGCATCGACGCCTGCAGCGCCTGGCTCACGGCCGTCACCGGCAGTTCGGTGACGAGGCGGGGCAGGTCACGGGCCTGCTCGACGGCGGTCGCGACTAGGCCGGCGGCGATCCGCACCGGCATCGGCAGCGGCTTCATGACCGCATCATCCCCTGCGACGCCGGGTGCGTCACCTGGGGGAGGTGCTGCGCCACTACGGGTTCTCCGCGACACCGCCCTTCGCGTCGCCGCCGGGTCTGTGTCTCGGCATGCGAGTAGCCGCTTCTGCGACATCAGCAGCGTTCCTGTTCGGGAAACGTCGATCACGACGACGAAGGCCCGGTTCGGCGCGAGGGCGAGCCCGTTCCACGGGAGGCGGGCGCGGCGGGAGTGGAGCGAGCCACGCGGCGCCCCGCTCCACGTCCGCCGCGCGGCTTGGGCAGGCGCGTCGAGTGGGTGTGGGTCACGTCCGGCGGCCGGGTCGCGGCGGCGCCCGTACGCTGGAGGCATGTCCGGACCCGAGACGAAGCGAGTTCTGCTGGCCAAGCCGCGCGGATACTGCGCCGGCGTCGACCGGGCCGTCGAGGCGGTCGAGCAGGCGCTGGAGAAGCACGGCGCGCCGGTGTACGTCCGCAAGCAGATCGTGCACAACGTCCACGTGGTACAGACCCTGAGCGACCGCGGCGCCATCTTCGTCGACGAGACCGACGAGGTGCCGCCCGGCTCGATCGTCGTGTTCTCGGCGCACGGTGTCTCACCGGCCGTCCGCGACCAGGCCAAGGACCGCGAGCTCCGCACGATCGACGCGACCTGCCCGTTGGTGACCAAGGTCCACGGCGAGGTCAAGCGGTTCGCCCGCGAGGACTACGACATCCTGCTCGTCGGCCACCGCGGCCACGAGGAGGTCGAGGGCACCTCCGGTGAGGCGCCCGACAACGTGCAGCTCGTCGACTCCGTCGCCGACGTCGCCTCGGTGACGGTTCGCGACCCGGAGAAGGTCGTGTGGCTGTCGCAGACCACGCTGAGCGTCGACGAGACGATGCAGACGGTGAACGCGCTGCGCGAGCGCTTCCCCACGCTGCAGAACCCGCCGAGCGACGACATCTGCTACGCCACGCAGAACCGGCAGGTCGCGGTCAAGGCGATGGCGCCGCAGTGCGACCTGGTGCTGGTGGTCGGGTCGGCCAACTCGTCGAACTCGGTGCGGCTCGTCGAGGTCGCCCTCGCCGCCGGCGCCGGGGCGTCGTACCTGATCGACTACGCCCGCCAGATCGACGACAGCTGGCTCGACGGCGTGCGGACCGTCGGTGTCACCAGTGGCGCGTCGGTGCCGGAGGTGCTGGTCCGCGGCGTCCTCGACCATCTCGCCGAGCGCGGCTGGGGCGAGGTCGAGGAGATCACGACTGCCGAGGAGACCTTGACGTTCTCGCTGCCCCGCGAGCTGCGTCCGAGCCGCGTCGCCCGCTGACGTCGCGCAGCCGCGCCGGCCGCTCGGTGGCGGTCGTGCCCTCGGCCTCGGCGCGTTCGGCGTAGAGCCGCTTCTCCCGGGCCCGTTCGCGAGCGCGATCGGCCACGGTCTGACCCGGCTTGCGGCCGTCGCGCCTGATCCGCCCCGACGGGGTGGTCGCCGGTCGCTTCGCAGAGGGGGACCGCACAGGGGTGGTGTCGCCGGTGGCGCGGCGCAGCCGCAGCTCCGGGGCGTCGTAGCGCTGCAGCAGCAGCCGGCCGATCCCGATCGCGAGGACGACGGCGGTGGTGGTGGCCATCGTCGGGAACGAGTTGATCAGCGGTGCGCCGACGAGCAGCAGCGTCTCGGTCATCCCGCCGCCGGAGCGCGGCGGCCCGACGAGCAGGACGATCACCGGGACGAGGACCGCGACCAGCAGCGGCGGCTGCACCATCGGCCCGAACAGACTGCGCCGGCGCACCCACATCACGGCGAGCAGGCAGCCCAGGAAGAACCCGATCTTGAAGATCACGCCGACGGTGCCCATGCGCAGCACGTCGATCAGCACCCCCAGGCCCGTGAACGCCACCGCCACCCCGAGCGCGGCGACCGGCGGGATGCCGAGCACCGTCCCGATGATCGAACGGTCGGGCATCGGCCACTGCCCGCTGGCCCCCGAGGCGCTCGGCGAACCCGTTGCGGGGTGGCCCGATGCACGGGCGCCGGCGGGTCGGGGTGAGGTCACCGTGCCACGTTAGCCCGGGACCCACCGTCCTCGTCGCCGACATGCGGCCTGGGGTTCTCACGTGCGATCTCCCGGGGGACATCGCGGCCCGGGTCGCGTCCGTCGCGTGAGGACTCGCGGCCGAGCTCGTGCAGCGCGATCAGCGAGTCGGCCGCCGACGCGACGAGTTCGGGCGCGGCCACCGTACGCGGTGCGCGATCGACCTGCCCCGGCGCGACGAGCTCCTCGTCGGCGACCCGCAGCTCGGTGAGCTTGCGCGCGGTGACCAGCACACGGGACTCCAGAGAGGACACCGTCTGGTTGTAGCTGGTGATCGCCGTGTCGAGGCTGCGGCCCAGCTTGGCGACGTGGTTGCCCATCGTCGCGAGCCGCGAGTGCAGCTCCTTGCCCAGCTGGTGGACCTGCGCAGCGTTGCGCGCCAACGCTTCCTGCCGCCACGTGTATGCGACCGTGCGCAGCAGCGCGATCAACGTCGTCGGCGTCGCGATCACGACGTTGCTCGCGAACGCGTGCTCCAGCAGCGACGGGTCGGACTGCAGTGCGGCCTCGAGGAACGGGTCGCCCGGCACGAACAGCACGACGAACTCCGGCGACGGCTCGAACGCGGCCCAGTAACTCTTGGCGGACAACGAGTCGACGTGCTGGCGCAGCTGTCGGGCATGCGCGGCGAGGCGTTCGGTGTGGACCTGCGGGTCGCGGCTCTCCACCGCGTCGAGGTAGGCCGCGAACGGAACCTTGGCGTCGACGACGATCTGCTTGTCGCCCGCCAGGTGCACGACCATGTCGGGGCGGACGCCCGCGTCGGCATCCCCGCCCGTTCCCGTACCGGTGACCTGGGTGTCGAAGTCGCAGTGCTCGACCATGCCCGCGAGCTGCACGATGCGCTCCAGCTGCAGTTCGCCCCAGCGGCCTCGCACCTGCGGCGCTCGCAGCGCGCTGACCAGCTGCCGCGTCTCGCTCTGCAGCTGCTGCGACGACCGGTGCATCGCGACGACCTGCTCGCGCAGCCCGGCGTAGGCCGACTCGCGGTCCTTCTCCACCGACCGCAGCTGACCCTCGACGCGGGCGAGGGTGGCCGTCATCGGGTCGATCAGCTTGTCGAGCGCCGCGGCGCGGGCCGCCTCGTCGCCCGCGGCCTTCGCCGTGAGCGCCGCCGTGGCCTCCTTGATCCGGCCCTCGGCGAGCGCGACGAACTGTTCGTTGTTGCGCGCCAACGCATCCGCCGACAGCGCCTGGAACGCGTCCTTCAGCTCGGCGTCGCGTCGGGTGAGCAGCTCCTCGCGGGCGGCGCCCGCCTCACGCTCGCTGCGCAACGCCGCCCCGTTGGCCGCCGCCTCGCTCTCGGCGCGGCGCAACCGCTCCACGGCCGTGTCGACCTCTTCGGACAGATCCTCGATGCGCTCCAGCAGCCCGGACCGCTCGGCGCGCAACGCCGCCGTGTCGGCCCGCGCGGTGGCCGACACCTCCGCGACCCGGCGCGCCGCCTCCGCGGTGGCCACCTTGTGCCGCGAACCGAGGAACAGCCATGCCACGCCGCCGCCTGCCACCAACCCCACGAGCAGGCCGATGAGCAGCACGTTCAGCGCGGTCACGAGATCCACACCGCCAGGGTGCACCCCGGGTCCGACAGATCCGGCCAGCCACGCCGGTCACCCGTCGGAGTGCACGGTCGGCGGCGGCCGGACGTCGGCGAGCGGTCGAACAAACGGTCGAATCGGCCGACACCGACTGCAACGGTGCGTCAGGCGGCACGGGCCTCGTGGTCGAGCAGCGCCCGCTTGACGTCGACGCCCCAGCGGAAGCCGCCCAACGACCCGTCGAGCCGCAGCACCCGGTGGCACGGAACGAACAGCGCTGCGGCGTTGCGCGCGCAGGCCGACGCCGCCGCCCGCACCGCCGCGGGCCGCCCCGAGCGAGTCGCGTACTCGGTGTAGGTCACCGGATCGCCTGCCGGGACGGTCCGCAGCACCTGCCAGGCGTGCTCCAGGAACTCGCCCGACCGCTGCCGCACCGGCACGCCGTCGATCACACCCACGTCACCGTCGTGATAGGCCGTCACGGCCTTCCCGACCGGCCCCAGGTCGGCCACCCGCCGCGGCTCGGCGGGCCGTAGCGACGGGTGGATCAGCGCCAGCAGGTCGTCGACCTGGCCCGTCCAGCCCGATGCGAGGACCGCGCCGTCGTCGTCGACGACCGCGGTGAACGGACCCAGCCGGGTGTCGAGGGTGGACCACGTGCTCATGACGTCTCCTTGACGGTGGGGCGCAGCGCGGAGGCGCGCCAGAGGTGGGTGGCCGCGTACGACCGCCAGGGGCGCCAGCGTTCGGCGTGGGCGGTCAGCGCGGCCTGGTCGGAGGGGAGGCCGAGCGCGGCGGCGCCGCGGCGGACGGCGAGGTCCTCGGCCAGCAGTTCGTCGGGGTCGCCGAGCAGGCGCATCGCCAGGTAGCCCGCGCTCCACGGGCCGATGCCCGGCAACGCGAGCAGGTCGGCGCGCAGCGCGGCGGGGTCGCGGCCGGGGTCGAGCACGAGGTCGCCCGAGGCCACCGCGGCGGCGAACCCGATGATCGACGCCGTGCGCCGCACCGGACCGGTGAGGAACTCGGCCCCACGCTCGGCAAACGTTGCGGCCGTGGGGAAGAGCAGGGTCGGGCCGTCGTCGTCGGCGGGGTCGTCGCTCTCGGGGAGAGGGTCGCCGAGTGCCGCGACGAGTCGCGACGTCGTCGTCCGCGCGCCCGCGACCGACACCTGCTGGCCCAGCAGCGTGCGCATCGCCAGCTCGAACGGGTCGACGGTACCCGGCACCCGCGCCCCCGGGACCTCGGCGACCGACGGCGCCAACGCGGAGTCGGCACCCAGCACCTCGTCGACCGCGACCGGGTCGGCGTCGAGGTCGAGCAGCCTCCGCAGCCGCGCCACCGCGGGCCCGAGGTCGCGGGGATCGGTGGGGCGCAACGTCGCCGTCACGTGCGGGGCGCCGTCGGGAAGGTCGAGCGCGACCGTCGCCGGGCCGTGCGGCAGCCGCAGCGTGCGCCGGTAGCGGGTGCCGTCGAGGGCCTCGACGCCGTCGATCGCCCTGTCGCGCAGGAAGGCCAGCACCCCGGCCGCGTCGAACGGCAGCCGGTGGGGCAGCCGCAGCACGAGCGCGCCCGCGACCGGCGTCGGACGATGTCCGCCCCGCGAGGCCGCCTCGGTGCGCAACGTCCGCGGCGACACCGCGTACACCTCGCGGACGGTGTCGTTGAACTGCCGGACGCTGGAGAAGCCTGCGGCGAAGGCGATGTCGGCCATCGGCATCGTCGTCGTCTCGACGAGAATCCGTGCGGTGTGCGCCCGATGGGCCCTGGCCAGCGCCAACGGCCCCGCCCCCAGCTCGCTCGTCAGAACCCGATTGAGGTGGCGCTCCGAGTAGCCCAGCGCGCGGGCCAGGCCCGGCACGCCCTCACGTTCGACGAGCCCGTCGCCGATCAGGCGCATCGCGCGGCCCGCGAGGTCGGCGCGGCAGTTCCACTCCGGTGAGCCGGGCACGGCGTCGGGCAGGCACCGTCGGCACGCGCGGTAGCCGCGCTGCTGGGCGGCCGCCGCCGTCGTCAGGAACTCGACGTTGCGGCGCAACGGGGTCGTCGCCGGACACGACGGGCGGCAGTAAATGCCCGTCGTGCGGACGGCGGTGACGAACTGGCCGTCGAACCGCGAGTCGCGGGACGCGACGGCGCGGTAACAAAGGTCCTGGTCGAGCGGCATGACACCGATCGTGCCAGTGCCGCCGGTCCGGGTTCCGGCGGGAATCGGACACGAGCGTCAGGCGCGGTTCACTGCCCGCACATCGGCCCGTTCAGGTAGCCCTGCGCGCACGCGAACCGCACCCGCTCGTCCATCGACGCACCCGACGACGGTGGCGCCACCTGCGACCGCGACGTCCGCGGAACCGACGACTGCTGCTCCCGGCGCTCACGCGTCGACGGCGGGGCCTGGGTCGTCGGCGGGGCCTCGGCGGTGCGCCGCGGCGCAGGCGGGCGCGTCTCCGCGGGCAGCGCCGGCAGCGGCGGCACGGTGCCCGGGTCGTCGAGCGTCGGCGGGGGAGCGTCGACCGTCGGCAGCACCAGCGACGACCCCGGCGGCGACGGCGCGAACCGCGGCAGCGCCACCGCCCCCTCCGGGCTGCCCGTCAACGCCACCGCCACCACCGTCGTCACCGCGAGAGCCGCCGTGACCGCTCCGGTGAGCAGGACGCGCGAACTCGGGACCCGCACCACGACCGCCGTTCCTCGTAGATCTCGTCGACGTTGATCTCTTCGGCTCATCGTATTGCGACGAACGGTGGTGTCGGAAGGTCTCGTGACAGTGGCGACTACCCTGGTCGGTCGTGTCCCTCACCCTCGGCATCGTCGGCCTGCCCAACGTCGGCAAGTCGACCCTGTTCAACGCGTTGACCCGCAACGACGTGCTCGCCGCCAACTACCCGTTCGCGACCATCGAGCCCAACGTCGGCGTCGTTCCGCTGCCCGACCCGAGGCTGGACAAGCTCGCCGAGATCCACTCGTCGGCCAAGGTCGTGCCCGCCGTCGTGTCGTTCGTCGACATCGCCGGCATCGTCAAGGGCGCCTCCGAAGGCGCCGGCCTCGGCAACAAGTTCCTCGCCAACATCCGCGAGTCCGACGCGATCTGCCAGGTCGTGCGCGTGTTCTCCGACGACGACGTCGTGCACGTCGACGGCCGGATCGACCCCGCCGCCGACATCGAGACGATCGCGACCGAGCTGATCCTCGCCGACCTCCAGACCCTGGAGAAGGCAGTCCCGCGCCTCACCAAGGAGGCGCGGATGCAGAAGGACCGCCGCGTCGTCCTCGAGGCCGCAGAGGCCGCCGTCGAGATCCTCAACGGCGGGACCACGCTGTTCGCCGCGGGCGTCGACAAGGAGCCGCTGCGTGAGCTGTCGCTGCTCACCACGAAGCCGTTCCTCTACGTCTTCAACGCCGACGAGGGCGTCCTCACCGACGATGCGAAGCGCAAGGAGCTCGCCGACCTCGTCGCCCCCGCGGACGCCGTCTTCCTCGACGCCAAGGTCGAGTCGGAGCTGCTGGAGCTCGACGAGGAGTCGGCCCGCGAGCTGCTGGAGTCGATCGGCCAGACCGAGCCCGGCCTCTACTCGCTGGCCCGCGCCGGCTTCCACACCCTCGGCCTGCAGACCTACCTCACCGCCGGGCCCAAGGAGGCGCGGGCCTGGACGATCAAGCAGGGCGCCACCGCCCCCCAGGCCGCCGGGGTCATCCACACCGACTTCGAGCGCGGCTTCATCAAGGCCGAGATCGTCTCCTACGACGACCTCGTCGCGGCCGGCACGATGGCCGCCGCCAAGGCCGCGGGCAAGGTCCGCATCGAGGGCAAGGACTACGTCATGGCCGATGGCGACGTCGTCGAGTTCCGCTTCAACGTCTGATCCCGCACCCCCTGCTCACTTCGAGCCGGTGGCGACCAGCGTCGTCGTGATCGGGTCGAGAACGGCCTGGAGCTCGATGAGCTCCTCGGCCGACAGGGCGGCGTAGGGCGGCGCGGCGAGCTCGTCGGTCACGGCCTCGATGCGGCGCTTGGTCTCGCGACCGGCGTCGGTGAACCGGCCCTCGGTGTCGACGAGCCCGCGCTCGCGCAGGCCCGCGATGACCGCGGCGAGGCGTGCCTTCGGCAGGTGGTGGACGCGACCGAACGACTCGGCCGGGTGGATGCCGTAGTCCAGCGCGCTGAGGATGTGCGCCTCGGTACCGCCGATCTGTGCGCCCAGCAGCGCGGCGACGTGCCCGTCGCCGCGGTGCTCGCGCAGCATCGTCGCGGAGTGCCAGAGCCGGTCGACCGGGTCGCCCGGGATCGGCAGCGTCCGCATACCCGCGTACATGACGCGGCCGTTCGTCGGGGCGCCCGTCGCGGCCTTCGTCGTCAGGTCGGCGGCGCGCACGAGGCCGGGGGAGCCGGCCAGCTCCGCGCCGAGGATGCGCCGCAGAGCCTTCACGCTGCCCCGCTGCCACGCGGCCCGCGACGCCCCGGGCGGGACCGTGTCCCACGCGCTCGGGATGTGCCGTGCGGCCTCGCCCTCGGCGAAGCTGTAGAACGCCGCGTGCACGACCTCCGCCGGCACCCGGCCCAGGGGTGCGGCGCGGCTCGCGAAGTAGCCGTCCCAGTAGGTGCGGTGGCCGAGCGCGGCCAGCTCCTCGTTGGGTTCGTCGGCGAAGTAGGTGACCAGGCAGATCGGCTCGAGGAGCTCGAACATGCGACGGGCGGTGCTCGCGGTGGGCATGCCGGGTAGACGTGCGCCGCGTTCCGAACTCATCGGTGTCACGCCGCGCGGGCCGTCGGGGTGCCGCTCGGACCTGCGATGTGGCGGACCGTCACGATCTTCGGGACCCACGCCGACAGCGACGACACGATCACGCCGGACCGCGAGTCGTGGGCGTCGATCACCAGGCCGTGGCCGATGTACATGCCGACGTGGCGCGGGTTGCGCGGTGACCCCAGCGAGCCCGGGACGAGCAGCAGGTCGCCCGGCGCGACGCGGGAGACGTCGACGGGCGTGCCCGCGGTCTTCTGGGTGACCGTGCCCGCCGGGACCGGGACGCCCGCCGCGGCCCACGCCGCGGTCATCAGGCCCGAGCAGTCGAACGCGTCAGGGCCCTTGGCGCCCCACACGTACGGGCGGCCGATCTTGGAGATGGCGTAGGCGACGGCGGCGCGCTGCCGGGGGTCGGTGGGCAGCGTGAAACCGGGTGGGATCCGGTCCTTCGCGCGGCGCTCCGGCGAGCGCGGCGGGCCGCCCCGGGCGGGTGGGTCGTCGGCAGCGCGGGCGGGTGCGATGCCGGCCGCGCCCTGGTCGGCGCAGCGCAAGGTCGCGGCCACGGCGGCCTGCGGGTCCCCGACGGCCTCGTCCGGACCCGGCCACAGGTACGCGACCAGGGCCGCGGCGGCCGCTTCGGCCGGGGCGTAGCGCGGCGGGTACGCCGACCGCTGCACCGTCTGCGCCGCCACGCCGGGCGGCATCGCCGCCCAGCCCGGCACGTCGACGAGCCGGTCGAGGAACGCAGCCGTGGCGAGCGCGGGGTTGAGCACCGTCTCGGGCGGGCCCCAGCCCTGTGACGGACGCTGCTGGAACAGTCCGAGCGAGTCGGCGTGGCCGTGGGAGACGTTGCGCAGCTGGGACTCGACGATCGCCACGGACACCGCGACGACCGCCGCACGCCGCGGCAGCTGCCGCGACACCGCGACCTGCACGATCGTCTGCGCGTTGTCGGTCTGCTCGGCGGACCACGCGCGGTCGCCGAGCTGTCGGGCGCCACCGCCGGGGCCGCCGTCACCGGCGCAGCCACCCGCCAGCGCGCCCCCGGCGACCGCAACCATCGCGACGCCGGTGAACAGCGTCGTCGACGCCGCCAGCCAGACCGCGACGGCCACGAGCACCGCCGGTCGAGGGCGCACGCGTCTCACCGGCCGGCCACGCCTCAACGGTCGGCCGCGTCGAACAGCTCGCGCGCCTGCGAATGGAGAGCGACGGCGCTGAGCAGTCCGTTCGACTCGTCGACGAAGCTCGTGACGGCCGCGACCGTCCCGATACCGGTGGCCGGGTCGAACCCGCTCAGCCACGGTCCGCCCGACACGCCGGGTGTCATCGCGCAGCGCATCTGCAGCGCGCCGAACGCGGCCCGGCCGACCGTGACGCCCGGGCTCGTGCACCGCCGCAGGGAGCGGCCGTCGAACGGAGCCGCAGCCGGGTAGCCCAGCGCCGTCATCGAGGTGCCCGTGGGGACCGCGCCGAACGCGATCCGCTGTGCTGCCACAGCCGCTTGCACCGTCCGGCCCGCGACCTCGCCGAGCCGCAGGAACGCCACGTCGTGGGTCGGCTCGCCGGACCCGGCCCAGCGCGGGTCGACCTCGACACGCTCCACCGGCCAACTGCCGAACGGCGCCCGGTCGCCCTCGCGGCCGGGGACGAACCCGGTGACGGTGAGCGGCCCCGCGGCGCCGGGTGGCAGCTCCATCGGCGACCGCTCGGGCCGGTGGACGCAGTGCGCCGCCGTGACGGCCACGCTGCCGCTGCGGGACTCGACGACCGTTGCGGTGCAGGAGGTCCGGTCGGTGCGCAGCTGCCCGACCGTCGCCGAGTGCGGTGCCCGGAACGGCGAGCCGCTCCCGTCGCCGCCCCCGATGTCCGCGGCAGCGGTGAGGATCGCCGCCGGGGGAGGACCCGCCACGGCGCGGATCGTCGGCGCGGTCGGGCACGCGAGCAGCGCAACCAGCACGGTTGCCGCGAGGAGCCCGGCGCGGGTGCTCACCGGTCACCGCCGCGTCGCCCCAGGACGGCCCCGGTGACGGCGGGGATCACCCCGGTGACGTTGTCGAGCAGCGTCACCCCGGACCGACCGGGGGGCGGGCCGTCGCCCTCGCCGAAGGTGTTGCCGCGGACGGTGACCTCCGCGAGCGCGCCGGTGTTGAAGGTGATCCCGCCGCGGCCGTTGCCGCCGATGTGGTTGCCGGTGATCGTGACGTCGGAGAGGTCGCCGCTGGACTCGACCCAGAAGTCGATCCCGGCGCCCGCGTTGTCGCGCACGACGTTGTCGCTGACCGTGACGCCGGCCAGCCGGCGGGTCTCCGACCAGTCCTCGACCGCCAGCCCGATCCCGGACTTGCTCGCCTCCGTCGCGCCCCAGACCTCGTTGTCGCGCACGGTGATGTCGTGGGCGGAGTCGACGTAGATGTTCGGGCCGCGGTTGCCCCACACCCGGTTGTGGTGGATGACGCCGTCGGCGGCCTCGTACTTCGCGTCGATGCCCTCCTCGCCGTTGTCGTGCACGGCCGAGCCGACGACCTCGAACGTCGTCGTCCCGACGATGGAGATCGCCTCGTTGCTCGCGTCGGTGCCGCGGGCGTTGTTGCCGTGCACCTCGCAGCCGTCGACCAGCACGTGCGAGCCGCCGGACAGGACGATGCCGCCGTCGGCGGAGCCCGAGACCTCGCAGTCGCGCAGCACGACGTGGTCGATCCTGTCGCCGTACACGCCGTGCGTCGACGATCCGCGCACGTGCAGCCCGACGAGCCGCACCCAGGAGCGGCCGTCGATGCCGACGAGGCCGTTTCCCGACCCGGGTTCGCCCTCGATGACGACCTCGGCGCCCGGTGCGGCGGCGATCGTGAGCCACGAGCCGGGCGTACCGTCGCGGGTGACCGCGAAGCCGGGATAGGTGCCGGCGGAGACCTCGACGGTGTCGCCGGGCGACGACGCCTCGACCGCGGCGGCGATGTCGCGGTACGTCCCGCCGGAGCCGACCTTCAGGGTGCGGCCGCCGCCGGGGGCGCCGTCGTCGAATTCCTTGCCGGGCCCGACGCCGGTGTGGTTCCCGCGCTGCTTCTCTGCGCAGTCTCTTGTGGACGCCGCGCCGATCCCGGCGGCGACCAGGGCCTCATGGACGGCCCGTGCGCGGGCGTCGGACGAGTGGGCGGTCACGGCGGCGAGCTCCGAAGCAGTCGCCTGCCAGCCGCAGCGGGGTTGCGTCGCGGCGGACGCGGTGCCCGGCGCGACGACGGCCAGGAGCGCCATCGCCGCAACGACCACCACCAGGACGCGTCGGCTCATCGCGCGGCCCCGACCCGACGACCGCCGGCCCTGGCCGGCGCCCGCAGCGGGGCGTCGGTGTCGAAGAGGCGCTGCTCGGTCGGTGACAGGACGGTCTGCACCTTGCGGCCCGGGTGGTTCTCGATCTTCCACAGCGCCCGCCCGCGCCGTTCCATCGCCCAGCCCGTGGTGGCCTCCTGCTCGCGCTCGGACAGCGCCAGCTCGGCGGCCAGCTCGTCGGCGACCCGAGTGGACTGTCCGAGCAGGATCCGCGTCGAGCACAGCGACAGCAGGTCCTTTGCGATCGCCACCTCCTGCGACCCGGCCTCGCCGACCGACAGCAGGTCCGACGGCTTGTGCATGACCAGCAGCTGGATGCGGCGCTCGGCGCGGGAGAGCCGCAGGTCCGAGTCGACGGCCTGCACTGCACGCAGCCCGAGCCGCAGCTGCCGCCACACCTCGTCACGTACGACGATGCGGACCTCGCCGTCGTCCTGCAGATCGGTGATCATCGACGACCACGAGCCCAGGCACGTCAACGCGACCGCGACGGCCTGGTCGCCGCGTGAGCGCAGCCGCGACAGGTCCATCGATTGGATCGGCGCGTCCCAGTCGAGGTCGACGTTCGTCGGGGCGTCGAAGAGACCGGCGAGCGGCCCGTGGACCAGGTTCGACAGGGCGTCGGTGATCAGTCGCGTGTGGTCGAGGAACTCGCGCTCCCCGGCGAAGCGGGCGTGCCGCCACAAATCGGGATCGGGGTGGGCGAGGGCGCGCGCGACGTCGGGGATCGTGATGGGGCGCAACCGGGTCGCGTCCCCGTCGAGTCCGCTGTCGCCACCCACGAGGCGCCGCAGGAGGACCGCGAGCACCAGTTCGTCGGTGACCGTCGGGCTGTAGCCCTGGGTCTCGGCGAGCGCGGCGAGCAACCGCGTCCAGCGGGCGAGGATCCCGGTGAGCTCCTCGCGGCGGCGGGCCACCGACCAGCCGGGCCACCGCGCCGCGAGCGGACCGAGATCGAGGGCGTTGAGCCGTGCGGCGCTGCCGGTGCCGAGCTCGACCGGGGTGATGCCGAGCGCGCGCAGCAGCGGCGTGTACTCGCCCTTGACGTCGCCGGACACCAGCGTCCTGATGCCGAACAGCATCATGCGCAGGCAGAATGCGACGACCGTCGACGACTTCCCGCGCCCCGGCTCGCCGAAGACGACCATGTTCGGGTTGGTCGCGAGCCCACGCAGGAGCCACTCGACGGGATGGCAGTAGAACGCGCCGCCGGACAGGGCGTCGTAGCCCATGCGTGCGCCGACCGCCGGCACCCCGTCGGCGGCGAGCATCGGGAACAGGCCACCGACCTCACCGGTGGTCGTCCGGTACACCGGCACGCGGCAGGCGGCCTCGACCGCAGCCCACCCGTGGCCCGGTTCGGCCCGGCCCCGGCGTGGCACGCGTGGCCGCGCGGTGCGCTCGGAGCGGTCCGGAGAGGCAGCGGGTGCGGCCGTGTCGGCGGCGCGGGAGCCGTCGCCGAACGACGCGAGCAGGACGTGGGCGCCGCGCCCGCCGTCGGACGTCCGTCGGGAACGCGTGTTCATCCGTCCAGCCCTCCCCGTAGCCGCGGCAGCCCGATCCCGACGGGCAGCACCGCCGCCACGAACGCCGAGTCCTGCGCGAGCTCGAGACGCAGCAGCCGGAACCGGCCGGACGCGTCGTTCTCCAGGCGTGCGGCGTGGTCCTCGACGTCACGGTCCGCGGGCACCGTCACCGAGGCCGCGACGGTGAACCGCACCATCGACTGCCCCGCCGCCACCGCGGACTCCCGGTCGCGGGCCCCGTCGGAACGGCGCAGCTCGGCGGCGGTGTCGCCGACGCCGCGTGCGGCCCGCCAGTCACGGCTCGCCGTGCTCCGGAACCGGCCCGACCGCACGGCCCGAGCCGCCGCCCGCGCGGACAGCGCCTCGTAGTGGATCGCGACCGTCCGACGCTCCCCGGGACCACGGACGGCGAGCAGCGGCCCGAGCGAACCGAACACCGTCCCCGTCGACGGCATCATCACCGCATAGGACACCGACGAGAAGCCGTCGTGGTGGTAGGCCCGCGCCGCGGGTGCGGGGGCGAACGCCGGCCCGGCCAACGCCGGCGGGAGGCCGCCGCCGCCGGTGCGGGCAAGGGCCGACGACGCGGCCGGGTTGAACCCCGTCCGGATCGCCGCGGCCATCCCGCTGCCCGACAACCACGACACCGACCGGATGCCCAACGTCGCCAACGCGTCGTCGAGGCCGTCGAGCACCCGGTAGAGCACGCTCGCCCGGCCCTCGATCCCGCCGCCCGCCGCGGCCGCCGGACGCCGCAGCGCCGACTCCGGGCCGGACACCGTCACGAACATCTCGGTGCGCACCGACGCGGCGCCGACCGTGCGGTCGAGCTCGTCGGCGGCCCGTCGGGCGAGCGGCGGCGCGTCGGGCGACTCGTGCAGCGACCGCCACAGCCCGTACTCGCTGCCGTCGTCCGGGACGGTCCTGACCAGCAGCGACAGCCGGTCGACCACCTCGCGCTGCCCGATGCCGACGAGCAGGTGCCCGAGCCGCGACGCGAGCCGCTCGCAGTCGGCGTCGGACATCATGCCGACGCCCGAGTGCCCGAGCCCGGCCGTCGCGCCCCAGCGGCTGTCGCCGGTGTCGTGGATCAGGCACAGCCGCCCCTGGTCGCGGAACGGCGGACCGTCGGGGAACTCGACGCGGGTGAGCACCCCCGGGAGGTCCGGTTCGCCGGGCGGGCCGGCGAGCCCGGCCGCGGCCTTCGACTGCCAGAGCGACCAGCGCATCAGGACTCCTGTCCGGAACGAGACGAGATCGGCGAGCCAGCACAGCGCCGGACGGCCGCGGACGGGGACGACGACGAGCGCGCCGAGCAGCGCGGCGACCGCGAGCAGACCGACGACCTGTCCCCAGCGGCTCGCGGCGAGGGCGAACAGGACCGGCACGACGAGCGCGAGGCAGGTGAGGGCCTGGGTCAGCGTGAGGCCGAGGACCCAGCCGTCGCGCTCGCGGACGTCGAGATCGCGGTAGACGCGCGGGCCGGCCGTGTCGTCGGGGATGCGGGCCGTCATCCGACCGGCCTCGCGTCGGCGACCAGGACGTCGCGCAGGACCGGGGGTTCGGGGTGGGTCTGCGGTCGCTCGACGTCGGGTACCGGCAGCGCCGCGACCACCCCGTCGAAGCGGGCGACGTGGGTGTCCTCGGCGGCGGTCCCGGCGGCGAGGACCTCGGCGGGCTCCGGCGTTCTGCGGGCCGGTCCGGCCCGCAGCACGGCACCCGACGCGGTCCCGGGCTCGATGAACGCGAGCAGCCGGAACACCCCGAACGGGCACAGCAGCGCCACCAGCAGCACGCCGGCCGCGGCGAGCAGACCGCCGAGCCCGGACGGCTCGCCGAGCATCGCCGTGCCGACGACGAGTACCAGTGCGAGCGCCGGCTTCAGCAGCACAGCCGCAGCGGTCCAGCGCAGGGCGCGCCAGAACCAGCCGGCGGTGCTGCGGGTCATGAGCCCGGCGGCGGTCAATGGCAGCGTCGCCACCAGCACGAGGACCACGACCTGCCGGAACACCGCCTGCAGCAGGAACCCGATCGCGGCCGGGACGATCGCGAACGCCGACACGATGCCCAGCACGACCGAGCGTGCCGTCGCGTCGACGTCGGAACCCAGGTCGGGGCTCTCGGAGAGCACTCGCCCCAGCGGGGCGCCGTCGAGCAGCGCCCGGAAGCCGTCGACACCGGCGCCCTCGTGCAGCAGCAGCCGGGTCAGGCCGTCGGCCCCTCCGAGCGCGACGGTGACCACCCCGACGCTCAGTGCACAGGCGACGCCGAACGCCAGCGGGCCCGTCGCGATCCGCCAGAACCCCACGCCACCGCGCAGCACCGTCACACCCAGCTGCCAGCAGAACAGCCCGAGCGCCACCAGGGCTGCGACCCACATCAGGGTGCCGCCCATCGTCGCCGGCGGTGACGACGCGGTGCCGGCCGCGAGCAGCCCGTCGACCAGGTCGAGTGCCGTGCGCAGCAGATGCAGCGCGGCCGTCCAGAGCGCTCTCATGATCGAGGCGAGGATCGTGTCGAACGCCTTGCCGATCGCGACGTCGATGCCCGGCATCAGATCGCCCCGAGCGGGAGGTAGCCGGCGTCGCTGGCCTCGTCGGTGCCCGGCCAGGCGACGGTCGCGGCGGCGGCCTGGGCGCCGGGGCTGATCCGCCACGCGTCGCCGAGGCGGCGCATCGCCTGGCAGTCGGCGCCACCGGAGCTGATCGGGATGCCGTTCGCGACGACGTCGACCTGCCCGAGCACGCACACGACGACGTAGCGACCACCGTCGGTGGTCCCCTTGACCAGCCCGGCCAGCGGCGTGAACGTCATCGACAGCTCACCGACGACGCCGGTGCGCGGCAGCCCGGCCGCCGCCCGGGCCTGGACGAGGCCCCGGTGCATCACGGTCGACTCCACCTGGGGCGCGCCGGCCTCGGCGATCGCGGCGTAGGCCTGCTCGTAGGCCTGCGGGTCGGCGCCCTGCAGCCCGACGCGGGTGAGCTCGGTGAGCTGCGCCAGCGCGCCCTCCGGCGTGGCCGGGAACGGGCCGGTGGGCAGCGTGATCGTGCCCGCGGGGGAGCGGGTGCTCAGCGTGTGCGGCTGGGCTGCGGTCTCGGGGAGCCGGGGCATCGGGCGCGTCGCCATCGCCGTCTCGGCAGCGAGGTCCCACGACGGGTCGTGCGCTGGGGCGGGCGCCGGCGCCGGGGCCGGAGTCGCGCCCAACCCGAGCAGCAGCGAGACGAGCCCGATGAGCAACAACGCCGTCAGCGCGCCCAGGGCGGCGACCAGCAGGCCGCCGCGTCGACGGACCGGCGACGAGGTCCCGGCCCGGGTGGTCGTGGCGGCGTTCATCGCAACCTCCTGCGGGGGCGGCCTGCAGTGCCAGGCAGCAGGTTCCACCTGGTCAACAGGGGTGTCACGGCGTCGAGCAGCCGGTCGGGGAGCAGCTCGGCGGTGACGCCCGCGACCTGCACCTCGTCGTCGTGCGGGACGAACACGGCCGTCTCCGTCATCGGTTCGAGCCGGCGGCCCGCCGCCCCGGCCACGCCGGGCGGCCAGCGCTTGGCGCCGACGACGACCAGCTGGTACGGGTTGACAGCGGCCCCGGCGGCGACCCACGACTCCAGCCGGGCCAGCACCTGCTCGGCGTGCCGCAGCGACGGCCGCGTCGGGCGCACCACGAGCAGCGGCCGCTGCGCCGGTGTGCCGAGCCGCAGCCAGCCACCGGGGCCTGCGAGGGGGTTCGCGGCGGCGCGCCAGCCGTCGTGGCCGACGTCGACGACCGTGACGTGCAGCGGGTCGAGTTCCGGGAGCCACTGCGGGGGCGGCGGCACCATCCCGGGCGTGATCACCGGGAGTGTGCTCTCCAGCCGGGTGAGCAGCGCCTGCCCGCGCCACGAGAAGCGCAGCGACAGGTCCGGGGTCAGCGCCGACGTCCACGGGCCCTCGACCTCGGCCGCCGCTGCGAGCCCGGAGCGGGCCGGGTCGGCGGCGTCGACGATCAGCACACACCGTCCGGCCAGCTGCAGGGCGTCGGCCAGTGCGGCCGCGACGACCGACGCGCCCGCCCCCGGCGACCCCGACAGCACCGGGATGAGCGCGCCGAACCCGTTCCAGCTCACCGGGTCGGTGGTGCCCGCCGGCAGGTCCAGCGCCGTCATCGCCGCGGCCGCCGCGCCCATCCGGGCGGCCGTCGACGCCGGGTCGGGCGCCGTCCCGGCGACGTACCCGCGGGCCGCAGCCGCGGTCGACTCCTCGACGTCGACGCGGTCGACCGGAACCGGGCCGGCGCCGCGTCGGGTCGCGTCGCCGAGGGCGGCGGTGAGGTCGGTGACCGTCGCCGGTGCGCTCGGCCGGTTGCCGACGACGAGCCTGCGCACCGGCCCCCGCCGGGACTGCCGCACGCTCGGGCCGGCGACCGGCGGCTCCTGCCACTGGGCGCTCACGACAGGCCGAGCTTCTTCGAGCACGCGGGCCACGCGCTGTAGCCGCCGCGGTCGTCGCGGACCTTCTCGGCGACGGCGATCTGCTGCTCACGGGTGGCCTGGTCGGCGCTCGCCGCGTACTCGTCGCCGCCGTAGGCCGTCCAGGTCGCGGCGTCGAACTGGAGTCCGCCCTTGTAGCCGTTGCCGGTGTCGATCGACCAGTTGCCGCTCGACTCGCACCGCGCGAGCCGGTCCCAGTCAGAGCTGCCGGTGCTGCCGGTGCTGCCGGTGCTGTCGGAACTGCCGGTGCGGGCGTCGGCGTCGGCCGGTGCGTCGTCGCGGGGCTGCTCCGCGTCGGAGGGCTGCTCGTCGGCCGCGGAGTCGTCGGCGTCGTCGACGGACTGCTCGTCGGAGGACTCCCCGGAGTCGCTGGACCCGTCGCCTGCGTCTTCGTCGCGTTCCTGGGTCCCGCGGGACGTGTCGGCGTCGGCGGTCTCGCGGGTGCGGTCGGTCGCGCTTCTGCCGTCGCGTGCGGTGATGCCCTGGGCGGCGAGCTGGTCGGAGAGGTGGCGGGCGATCGGGTCGTCGCCCGCGGTCTCGAGCTGCTCGGCGAGTGCGTGGGCCTTGGCCTCCCAGCTCTGCGCACCCGAACCGGTCCGCCTGCCGGTTTCGGTCTCGGTCTCCCGGTCGGTCCCGGCCTTCCTGTCCGTCCCGGTCTCCTCGCCGGCTCCCGTCTCCAGATCGGTTCCCGTGTCGATGCCGCGGCCGGAGTCACCGGGCTCGGTGCCGCGGCTGCCCTTACGGGTTTCGGTGTCGTTGAGGGTGTTCGTGCCGTTGCGAGCCTTGGCGATCAGGTCGGCCAGGTGCTGGGCGTCCGGGTCGGGGTCGGCATCGAGGCGTTCGAGGAGCCGATCTGCCCGGGCGGACCAGTCGCCTTTGCCGGAGGTGGTGCCGGTGTCGATGCCGCAGACGGTGATGGCCTCGGCGGGCAGCGACGCGATCGCCGCGGCGAACATCCCGTCGAGGGAGAGGGCGAGCGGCGGCACGCCGGCGGCGGAGGCTGTGAACCCTGCACCCGACTCCCGAGGCTCGTCGGTGCGACGCAGGTCGGCGGGGGTCGGCGAGAACCCGGCCCGGGCCAGCGCCACGGCCACCGACCCCGCGGCGGCGTCGGCCTCCATCGCGACGACCGTCGTGTCGGCGAGATCGTGGACGGCCTGGCGCCACCCCGTCGACACAGCGGGCGTGATCCCCAACGATCGGATGCCCGCGGAGAGCGCGACGGCCCGGGTGTCGGAGCCGGCGTAGGACAGCGACGCGACCAGCTCGCGGGTCTGCTCCAGCAGCTGCTGCGCCTCCTGCGCTGTGAGCTGCCGGCCGCTCCCGGACGTCGTGGTGCCGCCGGTGGTGACGGTGCAGGTCGAGGCGACCGGCACGACGACGGTGCCGGCCCCGGGCGCCGCGCCCGCGGCGAGGGCGGCGGCGACGGCCAGGGCACCGACCGTGGTGGTGACGGGCATCTTCGGACTCCTCGGGGGTTGGCGGGGGATCGGGCTCATCGGGGGCACCCGGCGCTGCGCGTGGTCGTGCTCGTCTCGTCGCCCGGGGTGGGGGCGGTGCCGCCGCTCCAGTCGGAGAGGACCTGCAGCCGGTCCCACGGGATCGCGCCGAGCGCGACGAAGTCGCCCGACAGCCCGGCCTTCTCGTAGGCGTCGGAGTCGGGGGCGTACTCGGCGATGAACGCCATCCGGGCTCCGCCGTTGTCGCCGACATAGGCGCCGTAGGTCTGCAGCGCCGTGGCGATGGTCTTCTCGCCGGCGCTGATGCCGGGGATGGCGTCGACGTCGACGCTGGGGTCGAGCTGGACGCGGGCGCCCTCGGGGATCGGGGAGCCTGCACCGTCCATGTTGGAGCCGTCGGTCTTCGTCGCCGGGTAGCGCACTTCCTCGGGCCTGACGACGTTCGTCGAGAAGAACAGCGCGTGCGGGATGCGGCCGTCGGCGATCTCGGACGCGCGGACGACCGCGGCGTAGCGGGCGATGCCGGCGCCGGTGGAGGAGCCGTCGTGCTCGCGGCCGTCGCCGCCCAGCGCGGTCGCGGCACCCCAGTTGGCGGCCAGCCCGTCGCCGGACTTCCGCGCCACCCACAGGTTGACGACGGTGTCGGTCGTCCCGTCGGCGATGGCGACGTGCCCGTCGGAACCCGGCGGGATCCGCAACGACGCCGGGATCGGTACCTTCAGCCCGGCGAGCGGATCCGGACCCCAGTCGGCCGACAGCGACACCGCCGACCGCGGCGTCGACGAGGTGATCTCGTCGGCGTCGACGAGGGTCACGCCGAACTCGCCGGTGTTGAGGATGTGGTCGCCCGAGGCCAGCTCGGCGGCCATCGCGGATGACTGCGGGTCGAGGGAGGCGCCGGCGGGGATCGGGTTCCACAGCCAGTCGGCCCGGGGGAAGAACGGACGCTCGCAGCTGTCGGCCGGCTGCTCCGTGCCGCGACGGTCGCCGCCGGTTGAGCAGCCGTCGAGGAAGCCCGCCGACCCGGCACCCGCGGCGGCGAGGCTCTCCCGCAGCCGGACGCCGGCGGCATCGGTGGCGCGAGCCAGCACGTCGTGCAGCTCGGACGCCGTCTGCCGCCAGCCGCAGCCCGCGGCGACCCCGACGACAGCGGGGACGTCGGTGGTCGCGACGGCCGGTCGCACCACGGCCGGCCCTGCGGCGACCGCGGCGACGGCGAGCACCGTCGCGATGGCGGAGACGCCCATGTCAGCGGCCACCCGCGGTGTCGATCCCGGCCATCGCCGGGAAGTCCCATGCGAAGGCGTCGCCGACGAGCGCGGCGAGGTCCCGGGCCGCAGCCCGGGTAGCGGGGCGCAGGGCCTCGAGCCGGATGCGGCCGCCCTCGGCGAGGTGCGGGTCGCGCGGGATGGGCACGACGGCGCGGCACCGTCGTTCGAAATGGGCCTTCAACGCGACCGGATCGACGCTGCGGGCCTGCCGGTCGCAGCTGAGCACGACGATCGCGTCGCGGACCAGCTCGTCGAACCCGTGCGCCGACAGCGAGTCGAGCGTGCGGTCGATGTGCCCGGCGGCGTCGATCGTCGGTGCGCCGGTGACGACGAGGCTGCGCGTCGTCTCCAACGCTCCGCCCATGGCCGAGTGGACGAGCCCGGTCCCGGAATCGGTGACGACGACGGTGAAGAACCGCACCAGCAACGCGAGGACACGGCGGTACTCGTCCCGGTCGAACGCCTCCGACATCGCCGCGTCCTGGTCGGACGCCAGCACCTGCAGCCTGCCCGCGTCGTGGACGAACCGTGAGATCTCGGTGAACGACGCCGGTAGATCGGGGTCGTCCTGGTCGAGCAGCCGGCGCAACGAGGCGGTGGCGGGATGGCCGAGGAGGCGGTCGGCGAGGTTGCCGGCATCGGGGTTGGCGTCGAGGGCCACCACGCGGTCGGCGCGGTGCTCGGCGAGGGTCAGACCGAGCAGCGCCGACGTCGTCGTCTTGCCGACCCCGCCCTTCGTGCTCGCGACCGTGATCGTGTGCCAGCCCGTGAGCGGGGTGCGGATGCGGCCGAGCAGCTCCTGCTCCGCGAGCTCCCGCGTCGAGGTCCCGGCGTTGAGACGGCCACCGCTGAGGGCGAACAGCCAGCCACGCGCCCCGCGCCGTGGAACCGGCCGGGCCGCCCCGTCCTGGCGCAGGTAGCCGTCGGCCACCGCCGGTGCGGCCGGGGCAGCGAGCGGCGGCGCGACGACCGTCGGCGGACCCCCGACCACCACCGGCGGCGCCGGCCGCCGGGGCGGCGGGTGCAACAGTCCGGGCCGTGCCGCGGTGGAGCGCCGCAGCGGCACGACCGGAGCGGGTGGGACCTGCGTAGGACCGGCGTCGCCGAGCCATGGTGTCAGGCCGGGATCGTCGGCCCAGGAGTCGGCGGACCGCGTCATCGCTGCAACCCCCGTGCGGTCAGTGCCAGGTCGATCCGGAGCTCGCCGCCGGGCAGCCGGACGACGGGTGGAGCCACCCGCGTCCACGTGGCCTCGGCCGGGAGCCAGCCGGGGGAGGAGTCGGGCGGGCAGCAGGAGGCACCGGAGGGCTGGGCGTCGGAATCGGCCGGCGTCACGTCCGGGCGCGGACCCGTTCGGCGAAATGTCCGGACCCGTGCCGTGACCTCGACGATCACCCCGCCGTCCGGCGTGCGCAGCGTGCGGCCGGGCAGCACCGTCTCGACGCGCTGCCGGCCGGCGCCGGACCAGCCCAGCGTCGCTCCGGACGGGTCGCGCAGCATCGATCGCAGCACCTCGGCGCGTCGGGCCGGGTCGTCCTCGTCCCACGACAGGAACTCGGCGACGAACCGCCCCGCGAACGCGGCTGCCTCGAGCTCGCCGACGGCCTCGGGCCCGGCCCCGCCCTCCGAGGCGACGGCGCTGAGCGTGCGACGGGGCCGCTCGTTGCCCGGAGGCGAGGGGCAGAGGAGGGGGACCCGCTGAGCCGACCGTCGAGCCGCCGGGATGCGGACGACCGGTGCCGCATCGCGGGGACCGGGCGTGACCGGGGCGGGCATCGGCGGCGGCGGGGCCGGCACGTCGCGCGCGAAGGCCGCGGGCGCCATCGGCGCAGGCGCCTGGGGCGGAGGCGCGGGAGACCCGGACGGCGCGCTGACCCCCGGCGCCACCGCCCAGGCTGGGGCGACGGCCGTGCGTGAGGTGCTGTTCGACGATCGACCCCGACCCATCATGTCCGGCCACCCCTCCTACGCATCGGGTGTCTCCCGAGCGACGAGGCGACTCTACAGAATCGCCACGACAATTCTGGAGGAACGAGCAAACTGGCAGAAGATCGTGAAGATGCGTACGGTGACGCCTGTTGGGATTCGAGGGTCGGTGTGAGCGTGTCGATGGGTAGGATCGGCGTGACCAGGGATATCGTCCGCGACGTCTGTCGTGTCGGGCGTCCACTCGGGCGGTCAGGAGAGGAGCGGGCGGTGGCGCTGACCTTCGCGGACCGGTTGAACATGCTGTTCGCCGCGTTCCTGCAGCCACCCAACGAGGTGGGCGAGCGCGAGGAGTGGACCAACACGCAGGTCGTCCGGGCCATGGACAAGCTGCACGGCCGGCCCGTGTGCACGCCGGGGCACCTCCGGTCCCTGCGCAACGGCAACCGCAGCAAGCCGTCGGCCGAGATCGCGAGTGGCCTCGCCCGGACCTTCGAGTACCTGTCGCGAGGCGAGTCCGAGCCCGGCAACGCGTCGGCGCTGGTGGCCTACCTCGTCCTCGACGCCGAGGGCGACGAGGACGATCTCGCTGCCGTGCAGGCCGTCCACGCTCAGCTCGAGGCTGCCGTCGCGGCGCGCGACAGCAGGCCGCAGGTCGTCGGGATCATGGCCCGGCTCGGAGATCTGCAGGACGCGGAGTCGCTCGACGCCGTCGCGCAACTCGTCGACCAGCTGGGACAGAAGGAGAAGGCCCGCCGCGGCGTGCTGCGGCGGCGTCGGTGACCGGAGCGGTCGACGCCGCGATCCGAGTCGTCGCGGTCGCGGTGTGGGCGGCGTTCGTCGTCGTGGCACTCCGGGGGCGCACACGTGCGCGCACGCTCGTGGCGACGGCGGCACTCGCCCTCGCCCTCACGGTCCGGACCGGGGTGCTCGGCGACGCCGTCGACGTCGTCACCGGCCGCGTCGCCGTGGCGACACTGCTGTCCGACCTGCTGCTCCTCGCCGCGACCGCGTGTGCGGTCGACGGCGGGCTGCGACGCCGACGTCTGACACGCCGGGCCCGCGCGGTCTCGGTCGCCGCCGCGGCAGCGGGCGTCGTCATGTGCGGGGCCTGGGCCGTCGGTGCCGCCCCGGGGCCCGCGACCGTCGCGCCCGAGGGCCTGAGTGCATCGCTGCTCGCGCGGCCCGGCGTCGCCCTCGCGGTGCTGGTGTTCGGCCTCACCGTTGCCGGCCTGGCCGTCGCGTTCGTCGTCGACGGCCGCGCCGAGGTCGGCGACCTCGCGCCCGGCAGACGTCGTCGAGACCTGGTGGTCGTGCTGGTGCTCGGCGGCGGGGTGGCCGGTTGGGCCGTGGGTGTGGCGGTGGTGGCGGGCGTCGGTCTGCTCGTCGGGCCGTGGCCGGTCGCCCGGGCGGTCGTCGACGGTGTCCTCGTGGTGCTCGTCGCAGCCGGTCTCGCCGTTGCGGGCCGGGGGATCGCCCGCCGTGACCTCGAGCGGCCCGAGCGGCTCCGTGCCGAGGTCCTCGCCCTGCACCGCTGGTTGCTCGACCGCACGCGGGGCACGGTGTCCGGCGACGCGGCCGACGACGTGTTCGTCGCCGTCGTCGAGATCCGGGACCGCATCTGGACGCTGCAACGCTGGGTCCGGCCCGAGGAGGCCGACGCCGCCGTCCGGCTCGGCCGCGAGCTGGGGCTCGGTGCGGCGAAGGCGCGGGCGTTCGCGCTGGCCGTGTGCCTGGAGATCGCGGTCGCCGGCCTCGCGGCCGACGACGAGGAGGAGGTCGACGTCGCCGACCTCAGCGCACTCGGCGGCGCCGCGACCGAACACGCCGAGGTCGCATGGCTGGCGCAGGTGCAGCGCGCCCGCGTCACCCACGGCGCCGCGGCGGCTGCGCGGGACCTGTTGACGGAGTTGTCCACAGGGGACGCCTCGTTCGGCTCCGCGGGGCGTCGCGGCATGTGATCATGGTCGGGACCGTGGCACGAGGCCCGGCAGCGGGCCTGGGGAGGCGACCATGACGGATGCCGACGCCGACCTGCTCGTCGAGTGTCGGCGCCGCCTGCGCACCGTGCTGCCCGAGCTCCCGTCGAGCCTCGACGAGCTGCGTCGCCGGATGGAGGAGGTCCGCGGCCGCCGCATCGAGCTGACAATGACCGATCCCGGCAGGCTGCGGCTGCCGTCGGGGCTGTGGGGTCAGGTGCGGTCGGGTGCGGTCGTGCACGACCTCGTCTGGGTGGACCGGCGGACGAGCCCGTTCGCGCGCACCGTCGTCGCCTGTCACGAGTTCGGGCACATGATCTGCGGGCACGAGCCCGACCCGGCACCCGCGGCTGCACCGGAGCCCGTCAGCGCGCTGGCCGCAGACCTCGCGCTCGACCCGGCACACGTCGCGGCCATCGTCGGACGGTGTGGGGAGCCCTGTGCTCCCGGCTCAGCGCAGTGGCGCCGGGAGCGGGAGGCCGAGCTCACCGGACGCCTGCTGGCGCAGCACATCCTGGGGTCGCACGTGTGAGCCGGCGCAGGTCAGCCGCCCGACGCGCTCCGGATGTACTGGTTCATCCTGCCGCCCGGGGTGTTCATCGCCCACTCGTAGGCCTGCTGCGGCGTCATACCCGAGCCGCCGGAACCGTCCGAGCCGCCGGAACCGCTGGAACCGGTCGAGCCACCTGACCCGCTCGAGCCACCGGACCCGCCTGATCCGCCGTCGTCGGAGCCGCCGCGCGAGCTTCGACCGGCCGGGCTGCCGCTCGGTTCCTCCGTGTCGCGTCCCGGGTCGGCCGGCTCCCGGCTCGACCCGCCGCTGCCGGCACTGCCCCCGCTGCTGCCGCCACCGGAGGAGTCGTCGCCCGAGGAGCGCTCGAGCACGGGGATCTCGACGGGCGGCCGGGCCGCGGCCACTGCCCGCGCACCACGCGAGGGCTCGCTCGGCGCGGCGCCGCTGTCGGCCAGGACGGTCGGGTCGCGCCGGTCGGGCGCCGTCGCCGCGGGCGGCGGCGCCTGCGGAGGGGGCGGCGGAACCGGGGTGCGGTCGCGTAGGTCGAGGACGCGGCGGGTCAGCGGCTCGGTCTGGTCGGCCGGGTCGGGCACCGGGCTGCGCTCGGCGACCGCGACGCCCTCCTGCAACCGCGACACGTCGGTGCTGCGGGCCGAGCGCTCCTCGACGAGGAGGCCACGGCGGGCCGCGAGCGAGTCGCGGACGAACTGCTGGTCGGGGTTCAGCGCGCCGCGGGGCAGGCTCGCGAGGGTCGTGTCGATCTCGGCGAGCTGGCGGTCGACCCCGGCCAGCAACGTGCGGGCGTGGGCGAGCTGCTCGGCGGTCGCGAGCTGGCCCTGCAGCGCGGCGCGCTGCTGCTCCAGCAGGGTCTTGCGGGCCAGCATCGCCGCGACCTCAGCCGGGATCCGACCGTCGTAGGATGCCGCGATCTCCTTGTCCCACACGGCCTGTGCCGCTGAGATGGAGTCGAGCTGGGTGTCGATCGAGGTGAGCGCGATGCGGGCCTGTGACTGCCAGTCAGCCCGCGCGACGACTCGGGGGACGTGATCAGGATCGAACCGGTCGGGCAGCTCCTTGACGACGAACGTGCCGGCGGCAGCCAGCACACCCGCTGCGCCGACGATGGCGGCGAGACGCCGGGTGCGGCGGGCCCGGGCGGCACGGGTGGCCTTCCAGCGCTGGAACGCCTCGTGGTCCTCGGCGGAGACGTCGATGCGGCGCCGGCGGCGGGGTTCCCGGGTGGACGGGAGTCCGGTGAGGGTGTCGACGACCAGCGGCGCCCCGGTGCGGACGGCCGCCGGGCGTTCCCGGCCGATGCCGGCGTCGACCCGCGACGGCTCCCCGTCGCGGGGTGTGGTCTCGACAGCAGGAGCGGGCGCGGCATCGACCGCCGGGTTGCCGACGGACGGCTCGGCCACGGCAACAGCGGCACCCGTCGACGCGACGTCAGGTATCCCGGCGACCGGCGAGGCAGCGCTGATCGGCGACGGATCGAGCAGGGCCCCGACCGACGACACGTGGCCCGAGTGCCGCGCAACCGGCGACGCTGCAACCGGCGACGCTGCAGCCGACGCGTTCGGGGAGCCTGCGTCCGACGATGCCGCGTCCGGCGCGCCCACCACAGGCGCGGCCTCCGACGACGCGACGAGGCTCGGTGCAGCGACCGTCGCCGCGGTGGCCGCCGACCGTCCGCCCGCCCGGTGCACGACGTGGTGCTCGGGGGTGCAGTACCGGCGCGGTGGGCGGCCGTCGGGCGCCGCCGGGACGGTCGTCGTGCAGCCGGGCAACGCGCATTGTGGCCGCTCCACGGTCCCCACCTCGCCATGTCGACGTCCTGCGGAACTCCCTGGTCCCCTCACACGGTGATCATCTTCGCGAGGAGGGGCGTTCTGCGGCAAACCCGACCATTCGTTCACGAATGCAAACGCCGGGTCCGGTGAGGACGCTCCGCGACGAGGGCGGCGGAGGCGCCGTGATGATCCACTCTTTCGGAAGGGCACGGCCCGCCGACTCGATACGGGCCGCGACGGCCGCCGAGCCGCATGCCGCGACCGGGCGATCGTGAGGCCGGTCGGGGAGTAGCCGCAGGCGGATGCTCATGAGAGGTCGTGCCGGGTCGCGGGCTCGAGGTCGGTGACCATCAGGGCCCACCCCTGTTGTCGGCGGTCGGGCCGACCGCGAGGCGAGAGGGCAGCGCGGCGATGTGGGGCTGTCGGCGCGGGCCGCGGCCGTCGGGGGTGAGGGCCCGGACCCCGCCGCGTAGGTCCCGTGCGCCGGACGGCCCGAACGTCGTCGGTCGGGGCCGCCGGCACACACGGGTGTGTCAGAGAACGTCGGCCGCCGCGTCGTCGGCAGGGGCCTCGTCGGCCGGGGCCTCGGCCGACGCGTCGTCGGCGGCGGGGGCGGCCGGCAGCGGAAGCGCGCCGAGGACGGTGCCGGCGACGGCGTTGGGGTCGACGGGCAGCGGTACCGGCAGCTGGGGGACGGCCGGCAGGTTGCTCGTCACGAGGCCGACGACCGTGCCTGCGTCGACGGGGAGCGCGCCGGTGGCGGCGTCGAGCGGGCCGGCGGCGGGAGCCTCCTCGTCGGCGAACGCGAGGCCCGGGGTCAGGATCGCGAGGGGCACTGCAGCGGCGCCGACCAGGGCGGTACGCGCGAACTTGTGCATGGGGAACTCCTCCTGTGTACGTCGCGCCCCCGTCCTGGTGACGAGGATCCGCGAGCGTCCCCGTGATCAACGCGCGCTCCGCGGTCGACGACGCGTTCTTGCACCGGATCGGGTGAGCAACCGATGCCCGGCCGGTCGATACGGTCTGGATCGAGTGAACTCCCAGTCACCGCGGGTCGTGACGAACAGTGATCGATCACCGGCCGGGTTGTTGACCTTTGCGGCGTCGTGCGCCACAGCATGTCCCGTGGATCTTGTGACGGGTCTCGGAGTCGGATGCGGATCGAGGCCTCGGGCTTTTTTGACCGTCCGCTCGACGCGGTTGCGCTGCTCGGAGGCCTCCGCGGTGAACACGGGGCGGCCGCCAGGGAGCACCACATGAGTACCGAAGCCGTCCGTGATCGGTGCGGCAACGACATGTCGGTCCCCGCGGCCCGGTGAGCGCGACACCGTGGGCCGCGGACCGAGCGGCGGTCAGACGCCGGCGATCGCCGCCGCGCGGTCGAGCAGGTCGACGGCCGCGTCGTGCAGACGCCGCCCCGTTGTCAGGTCGGCCTTCCCGGCGAGCGCGCGGGCGTGGGTGCCCTCGATGACGATCGCCAGCTTGAGCCCGGCGAGCACGGTGTACCAGTCGATCGCGGAGAGGTCGCGGTCGCTGCGGGCCGCGTAGTGGGCGATGAGTTCGTCGGGACCCGGGAGGCCGCCCAGCGTCGCCATCGCATCTCCGGTGACGGGGTTCCCCTCGCCGTCGGGCCAGGTCACGAGCAGCCATCCCAGGTCGAGCAGCGGGTCGCCGATCGTGCACATCTCCCAGTCGACGATCGCCGCGACGCGGGGTGACTCGTCGTCGAGAAGGACGTTGTTCAGGTGGTAGTCGCCGTGCACGATTCCGGGGCGTGAGCCCGTCGGCGTGTGCGCGGTGAGCCACTCGGCGAGCGCGTCGATGTGCGGGAGCCCGGCACCGGACGGTCGACCGTACGAGGCCAGCAGGTCGAGCCAGCGTGGGACCTGGCGAGCAAGAAAGCCATCGGGCCGGCCCAGGCCGCCGAGTCCGACGGCCTCGTGGTCGACGGCGGCGAGGCGGGCGAGCGCGGCCGCGGTGTCGAGCGCGGCGGCGTGTCGCGCCATGCTGCTCCCCCGGTAGAGCGCCGAGAGCGAGTCGCCCGGGTTGCTGCCGTCGACGGCTTCCATCAGGTAGAAGACCGCCCCGCCGAGGACGGCCTCGTCATCGCACCCTGCCACCAGCGACGGATGTGGCACGTCGCTGCCGGCGAGCGCGGCGAGAACGCGCATCTCGCGACACAACGCCGTGTTGCTGCTGGTCCGGAGGTGCTCGGGCGGGCGACGCAGGACGAGTTCGCGACCGCCCCACGCGAGCCGCAGTACGACGTTCTGCGTGCCGCCGCCGATCCGGCGGACGTCGTCGATCGGGGCGTCGGGCAGCCCGGCTGCCACACCCCAGCGCTGTACCGCGGCGACGTCGACGAGCCGCACGTCGAGCCACTCCGGCTGGACGACGGCGCTCGGCATCCCAGCACGGTAGCGGCGGGCCCCGGCGAGGGCTGTGGGGCGACGCGGCGGCGTTTGCAACTCTCGACAACGCCCGGACCCACCGCCGGGTGACACGCGTGACCCCGGCCACCACAGTGCGGGCATGACCAGTGGCGCATCGGCAAGCCAGGGCGAGACGACGACCGCGGGCCCGGCCTTCGGCCTCTGGTACGACTTCCGCAACCCCGACCCCGGCCGGCCGTTCAGCACCTTCTACCGCGAGATCCTCGACCAGATCTCGTGGGCCGAGCAGCGTGGCATCGACTCCGCGTGGCTGACCGAGCATCACTTCTGCGCCGACGGCTACAGCCCCTCGCCGTTCGTGCTGGCGTCGGCGATCGCCCAGCGCACGAGCCGGATGCGGATCGGCACCAACCTGATCGTCTCGCCGCTGCACAACCCCGTCCGCCTCGCCGAGGACGCCGCCACGCTGTCGCTGCTGTCGGGCGGACGGTTCGACCTCGGCGTCGGCCAGGGCTACTGGGCGCGCGAGTTCGAGGCGTTCGGACGCAAGGTCACCCACCGGCCGAGCCTGCTGGAGGAGGGCGTCGAGGTCATCCGCCGCGCCTGGTCGGGCTCCGCGGACGGCTTCTCCGGCAAGCGCTACCAGCTGCCGCCCGTCGCCGTCACGCCCGTCCCGGAGCACGCGCCGCAGCTGCTGGTCGGCGCAATGGCCGACCCTGCGATCGAACGCGCCGCGCGGATCGCCGACGGCTTCCTCAGCACCCAGAACGCCCACCAGGCGACCTACCTCGACGCGCTGGAACGCCAAGGCCGCTCACGGGCCGACGCCCGCATCTACGCAGGTCAGTGGGCCATCATCGCCGACGACCCCGAGCGGGTGTGGGCGAGCATCGGCAAGCACGCGCTCTACCAGCTCAACGAGTACATCTCCTGGGGCGCCTTCGGGCCGCCGGACCAGGTCCCGCAGTTCACCGACCCCGCGCAGATCATCGAGGCGGGCGCCTACCAGCTGATGGACGCCGAGGCCGCCGTCACCGAGTACGCGACGCTGCTGCGCGACCGGCCACAGATCAAGGACGTGCACTTCTGGGCGCAGCTGCCGGGCGAGACCATCGACAGCGGCTCCGAACGGATCGCCTATCTCGCCGACAAGGTCGTCCCGGCTGTGCGGGAGCAGCTGCAGGCGTGACCGAGCTCCTCGTCACCGAGTTCGTCGAAAGGGCCCGGCGCCACCATCCGCGGCGGTCCGTCGTCGGTTATGAGCACGGCACCGAGGTGCTGCGCTACGACTACGGGACGCTCGCCGAGCGCGTCGCCAGGCTGGCCGGGGCCCTGCAGAGGCTCGGCGTCCGGCCGGGCGACCGCGTCGCGACGCTGTGCTGGAACCACCACCGGCACCTGGAGCTCTACTCGGCCGTGCCGATGGTCGGCGCGGTGCTGCACACTCTCAACCTGCGGCTCTCGGCCGAGGAGATCGCCTACATCGTCGGCCACGCGAACGACCGGATGATCGTCGCCGACGCCGACCTCGTCCACCTCCTCGACGGCGTCCGTCCCGAGCTGGGCGTGATCGACTCCGGTGCGGCCCTCGAGGAGCTCGTCGCCGACGGGCCGGAGCTGGCGATGCCCCCGCTCCGCTCCGAGCACGACCTCGCGATCCTCTGCTACACCTCCGGCACAACGGGTCGGCCCAAGGGTGTCGGCTACCCGCATCGTGGTCTCTACCTGCACACCTTCGCGGCGTGCCTGGCCGACGGGCACGCGATCTCAGCCCGCGACACCGTCCTGCACGTCGTCCCGATGTTCCACGCCAACGGCTGGGGCGTGCCGTTCGCGGCCACCATGGCGGGCGCGGCGCAGGTGCTGCCCGGCCCGCACCCGACCGTCGCCGAGCTCGCGCACATCATCGAGCGCGAGTGTGTGACCTACGTCGGGATGGTGCCGACGGTCGCCGTCGACCTGCTCGCCCACGTCCGCCGCGAGGGCAGCGACGTGTCGAGCCTGCGGGCGCTGGTGCTCGGCGGGTCGACCCCGTCGGTGGACCTGATCCGGTCGTGGGAGGAGCTCGGCGTACCGGTCTTCCAGGGCTGGGGGATGACCGAGATCTCGCCGATGGCGACGTTCACCCGCGACCCCTTCCCGCCCGACGACCCGGCCGAGCGACACCGTCGCACCCAGACCCAGGGCACGCTGCTGCCCGGGCTGCAGTGGCGCATCGTCGACGACGAGGGCCGCGAGCTGCCCTGGGACGGCGAGAGCGCGGGGGAGCTGCTGGTGCGCGGGCCGTGGGTGGTCGACGCCTACTACCTGGGCGAGGCGCCCGACCGGTTCGTCGACGGCTGGCTGCGGACCGGTGACGTCGCGACGATCGGTACCGACGGCCGGCTGCGGATAGTCGACCGGACGAAGGACCTGATCAAGAGCGGCGGCGAGTGGCTGTCGTCGGTCGCGATCGAGCAGGCGCTGCTGGCCGACCCCGACATCGCCGACGTCGCGGTCGTCGGGGTGGCGCACGAGCGCTGGCAGGAACGTCCGCTCGCGATCGCGGTGCTGCGCGAGGGCGCGACGGCCGGCGCCGACGAGTTACGGGCCCGCCTTGCAGAGCGAGTACCACGCTGGTGGCTGCCCGAGGAGATCGTGCTGGTGGCCGCGCTGCCGCGCACGAGCGTTGGAAAGACGGACAAACGACGGCTGCGCGCGCAGTTCGCCGGCACGACGACCTCGACAGGGAAGGAGTGAGGACATGGCGTTCCTCGAGGCGGAGGACGGCAAGCGGGTCTACTACGAGCACCACGCGGGGGCCGGACGGCCCGTCGTACTGGTGCACGGGTGGAGTGCGAACGCCCACTGCTGGGACACGGTCCTGCCCGCGCTGCTGGGCGCCGGCCATGCGGTCGTGCTCGTCGAGCACCGGGCGTGCGGTCGGTCGGACAAGGACTTCACCGACACCTCGATCGCCGCCATCGCGTCCGACGTCGTTGCTGTCGTCGACCGACTCGGGCTGCAGTCGCCGGTGCTCAACGGCTGGTCGCTCGGGGGTGCCGTCGTCACCGAGGCCGCGCATCGGCTCGGCGACCGGCTGGGCGGGCTCGTCCTCACCGGCGGCGCCACACCGCGCTACACCCAGGCCGACGGCTGGCCCTACGGCGGCACGCCCGCCGACGTCGAGGGCGTCCTCGCCGGGCTCGTCGCCGACCGGGCCGCGACGTTCCGCGCCGTCGCGAACGCGGTCTGCGTCAAGGAAGTGAGCGCCGACATCGTCGAGTCGGTCTGGCTGGCGTTCATGGAGACCGGCCCGAAGGCCGACGCGACGCTGCGCGACCTGGCCTCCGTCGACCAGCGCGACATCCTGCCCATGATCGGCGCCCCGGTGCTGATGCTCCACGGCAGTGACGACGGGTTCGTCTCGTTCGACGGCGCCAAGGCGGCAAAGGACGTGTTCCCGAACGCGCGGCTCGTCGAGTTCGGCGGCTGCGGGCACGCCCCGTTCTGGGAGGACGGCGACACCTACCGCTCCGAGCTGCTCGCGTTCCTCGCCGGACTCTGATCCGTGGGCCGAACCTGGGTGGTGACCGGGGGGTCCCGCGGGATCGGGCGCGCGGTCGTCGACCGCGCGCTCGCCGAGGGCGACGCCGTCGGAGTCCTGGCCCGCTCGGTCGACCGGGAGAGCTGGGCGCCCGCGGTGCGCGACCGGGTCACGCCGATGCCGGCCGACGTCGCGGACGTGGCGGCGGTCGGGGCCGCGTTCGCCGATGTCGGGCCCATCGACGTGCTCGTCAACTCCGCCGGGGTCCACCGCGGTGGGCGCATCGAGCAGCTCGGCGACGAGGCGTGGGCGGAGGTGCTGGCGACGAACCTCACCGGCGCTTTCGCCACCTCGCGCGCGGCGCTGCCGCTGCTGGCCGACGGGGGCGCGATCGTCAACATCGGTGCGGTCGTCGGGCTGCGGGGCTATCCCGGCGACGTCGCCTACGGCTCGGCCAAGGCAGGTCTGTCGGGGCTGACCCAGACGCTGGCCGTGGAGCTCGCGCCGCGCGGGGTGCGCGTCAACCTGGTGATACCGGGCTTCGTCGACACGGAGATGACGGCGGGCCTGACCGCCACCTCGCGCGCGACGATCGTCGACGGCATCCCGATGGGCCGGCCCGGGCGCGCCGACGAGATCGCCGACGTCGTGTGGGCCGTGGCGGGCGCGTCGTACATGACGGGGGCGACGATCCCCGTCGACGGCGGGCTGATGGCGTCGTTCGGCGCCCCGGCCCGGGGGCGACGGGGTCCGGCTCGCTGAGCCGTCCTAATTGCCGAGCTGGCGGATGACCATCTCGGCGTAGAGGTCGGCGATCTCGCCGATGTCGAGCCGCCCGTCCGGTTGGTACCACTCGTTCGGACCGTTGATCATGTCGAGGAGCGCGAGCGTCGCGAGCCGCGGGTCGCCGCAGACGAACTCGCCGGCGCCGACGCCGTCGGCCAGGTGACGGGTGATGCGGTGCTGATAGCCGCGCCGGTAGCCCTGCACCATCTCCAGATGTTCGGGGGAGAGGGCCCGCAGCTCGCGACCCGCCACGCGCCAGGCGTCGTGGTTGGCGCCGATGTGCATGATGTGGGCGTGCACCAGCCTCGCGAGGCGCTCGCGGTGGGTGCCCGGCCCGTCGAGGATCGGCAGCTGTTCGACGACCATGTCGCGGTCCACGACGAAGATCGTCTCGAGCAGCAGCTCCTCCTTGTTGCGGAAGTGGTGGTAGAGCGAGGCGGCCTGGATGCCGGCCGCCTCGGCGATCGCCCGCATGCCGACGCCGTGGTAGCCGCGCTCCTGGAACAGCCGGCCGGCCAGCGCCACCAGCTCCGCCCGGCGGGTGTTCCCGCGGGGTGCCGGGTCCTCCTCGCGCTGCAGGGTGGTCATGGCCGGTCCTTCTTCTCGGATGGTCGGCGAGAAGATTCCCACCAAAAGGGGCGCGGAGGACAGTCCCCCCGTCCTACGCGCCCCGACCCGTCAGGCGGGGACGGCGGTCTGCACCCCCATCTTGTGCAGCTCGGGCACGACCTTATCCGCGAACAGCTTCATGCTCGCCCGGACCTTGTCGAACGGGAGGCCCGCGAACGACGGCGCGACGTTGGGCTGGTGGTCACCGAACAGCTCCAGGCGGTGGCGGTACTTCTCGACGATCTGCTCCGGCGTGCCCCAGATCTGGGTGTCGGCGTAGCCCGCGCCGGCGGCCTCCATCCCGGCCTCGCGGATCATGTCCGCTCCCTGCTGGTAGGCCTCGTAGCCCTTGGTGTCGCGCCAGTGCGAGCCCGCGAAGTCGTAGTGCTTGATGACCGACAGGAAGTAGCGGCTCAGGTACTCGCGCGCGACCGCCTCGGCCTCTGTGGCGTCCTCGTGGCAGTAGATGAAGTCCTGCGTGAGGATCGGGCCGGGCTCCTTGTGGTGGGTCTCGCGGTAGACCTCGCGATAGCGTTCCATCGCTGGAACGTGCATCTCGGCGGGGTACTGCATGAAGGTCATCATCCGCGCGCCGATCTTCGCGACCGCGGGCACCGAATCGGGTGACATCGCGACGCCGTAGAGCCGGTCGGTCCAGTCGGTGCCGGGCTCCGGGCCGGGTCGGACGGTGACCTTCGCCTGCGTGTAGTTCGGGCCCTCGTGCTCGACGTAGCCGTTCTTGAGGCCCTCGATGATCATCGGTGCGGCCTCGTCGAACATCCCGCGGGAGGCGTTCATGTCGACGCCGAAGCCCTCGTACTCCATCTTGGCCAGGCCGCGGCCCATGCCGAACACGACCCTGCCCTGCGACAGGATGTCGAGCATCGTCACCTTCTCGACGACGCGCAGCGGGTCGTTCCAGGGCAGGATCACCGCCCCGGTGCCCAGCTGCACCCTGCTCGTCCGGCCGGCCAGGTAGGCCATCAGCTGCAGGTTGTCGGGGCACATCGAATAGTCGTCGAAGTGATGCTCGGCCGCCCAGACCGAATCGAACCCGTACTCCTCGGCGAGCACCCCGAGCTCGGCCTCCTGACGGAACATCTCGCCGTCGGTGAGGTTCTCGTGCCAGTTCTGGAAGACCAGCAGTACCCCGACGTCCATGTCGGTGACTCCTTCTCGCGAATGGCTTTCCGGGTCTTGCCTAACGACTGTTAGGGCTGCCACGGTAGTTGCGTCGCTCACACGCGGTCAAGGCACCAACGGAGGTGGCGTGACGTCATGCTGAGTCCGATCACGGTCGACGTGACCAGGCCGATCGTCGCTCCGGGCACGCTCCGGAAGGCGCCGGACGGACCGTCACACGAGCTGCTCGCGCTACTACGCGAGCTCGGTCGGGCGGTGTTGGAGGGGCTCGACGTGGAGGGCCTCGTCGACCGGTTCGGCACGCTGTGCGGGCGGCCCGTCGCGCTGCTCGACGCCGATCTGCGGCCGCGGACCTGGGCCGCGCCGGCCGGGCTGCGGCTCACCGCGGTGCCGGGTCTGCCCGACGACGTCGGCGCCGACCTCGGCGCGCTCGGCCCCGGCCGCCCCTCGGTCCTGCTGCCGGCCGACCGCGCCCGTGGCCTGACCCGTCGCCATCTCGTCGCGGCGCTCGTCGTGGAGGGTGCGGTCGCGGGGTTCCTCGACGTCAGCGAGATGGGCCGGCCCCTCGGCCAGGCCGACGTCCCGCTGGTCGAGCAGGCCGCGGCCATACTGTCGGTGCACCTGCTCGGCGAGGTCCGGGCCGCGCGGTCCGCCGCGCGCACCCGGGCCGACGTGCTCGCCGACCTGCTCCACGGCTCCCGCGCGGGGGACGACCTGCGCCGCCTCGCCGGGCACGTCGGCCTCGACCTGAGCGTGCACCGGCTGCTCGTGCGGCTGCCGACAGCCCCGGGCCGGTCCGCCGACTGCCTCGACGCGGTGCTGCGCGTCCTCGGCGGTCTCGTCGGTACACCGGTTGTCGGGACCGCCGAACCCGACGCCGTCGTCGCGCTCCTGCAGCTGCCGGGCGATCCCGGGCCCCCCGTGCTCCGCCGCGTCCACCGGGCCCTGGCCGGCGGCATGGACGCGCTCGCCGAGCTCACCGGCAGTCGGCGGGTCGTCGTCTCCGGGGTCTGCCGCGACGCCGAGGACTACCCGGCCGCGCTCGCCGAGACCGGTGACGTCGAGGGGATCGTCGCCGCGCTGGGTGGGCACATGGAGGTGGTCCCCGTCACCGAGCTGACGACGCTGCGCCTCGTCGTCAACGGCGACCGCGCCGACGTGGCCGTTCGCTTCGCTGAACAGTGCATCGGACCCCTGCGCCGCAGCGACGAGAACACCGGCGGCGACCTCGTGGAGACCCTGCGCAGCTACCTCGCGGCCGGAGCCCAGGTCCGCGCCACCGCGAAGGCCCTCGGCGTGCACGAGAACACCGTCCGCTACAGGCTGGGCCGCATCGAACACGTGACGGGACTGGACATGCGCCGCTTCGACGCCCTGCTCGCCGCTCAGCTGGCGTTCCAGGTGGCGGGGCTCGCCACAGAGCCGCGGCAACCGTCGCCACCGTCGTCGCTGCCGGAGGAGACGCGCTGATGTGGGACTTCGAGACCGACCCGGCCTACCAGGAGCAGCTCGACTGGGTCGACGAGTTCGTCCGCACCGAGGTGGAGCCGCTCGACCTCGTGCTCGGCGACCCCTACGACAAGTCCGACGAACGGGCGCGGCGACTCGTTCGACCGCTGCAGCAGCAGGTCCGTGACCGCGGGCTCTGGGCCGCGCACCTCGGGCCGGAGCTCGGTGGTCAGGGGTACGGGCAGGTCCGGCTCGCGCTGCTCAACGAGCTCCTCGGCAGGTCGCGCTGGGCGCCGTCGGTGTTCGGGTGCCAGGCCCCCGACTCCGGCAACGCCGAGATCCTCGCCCGCTTCGGCACACCCGAACAGCGCTCACGGTTCCTGCAGCCGCTGCTCGACGGCGAGATCTCGTCCTGCTACTCGATGACCGAGCCACTCGCCGGCGCCGACCCGACCCTCTTCACGACGCGCGCCGTGCGTGACGGCGACGACTGGGTGATCGAGGGGGAGAAATGGTTCTCCTCCAACGCCCGGCACGCAGCCTTCATGATCGTGATGGTCGTGACCAACCCCGACGTCGACCCGCACCACGGCATGTCGATGTTCATCGTCCCCGCCGCGACGCCCGGGCTGGAGATCGTCCGCGACGCCGGCGTCGGCACCGAGTCACCCGAGCACTCGAGCCACTCCTACCTGCGCTACGACGGTGTGCGGGTCCCCGCCGACCACTTGCTCGGCGACGAGGGCGCAGCCTTCGCCATCGCCCAGACCCGGCTCGGGGGTGGACGCATCCACCACGGCATGCGCACCATCGCGCAGATGCGCCGGGCGTTCGACCTGATGCTGGAGCGCGCCGTCTCCCGAACCACCCGCGCTGGGCGGCTCGCCGACATGCAGTCCACACAGGACAAGGTCGCCGAGAGCTGGATCGACATCGAGCAGTTCCGGCTGCTGTTGCTGCGGACGGCGTGGCTGATCGATCGCCACCAGGACTACCGTGCCGTCCGCAAAGACATCGCTGCCGTGAAGGTCGCGATGCCGCGCGTCTACCACGACGTCGTTCAGCGTTCGATGCAGCTGCACGGGGCCCTGGGTATCTCCAACGAGATGCCCTTCTCGGCGATGATGGTGGATGCCCAGGTCATGGCCATCGCCGACGGTCCGACCGAGGTCCACCGCCAGACCTTGGCCCGCCAGCTCCTACGCGACGTCGCCCCCGGCGAACCGCGCTTCGGCTCGGGCCACCTGCCGACCCGGACCGAGGCCGCCCCCGCGCCCACATCGCCGCCCGCCTGGAGCGCGAGATCGCCGCGCTCTAGAGACATGTCCCGTGGACCGTGTGACGGGTCTCTCAGTCGGATGCGGATCGAGGCGACGCCGACCCTGGGCTCCGAGCAGACCGGTGATCAGGTCCACGGGGTTCACCGGCGGCGGCCGGGTGCCCGGGTCGGGGCCGTCCTCGTCGGTGTGGCCGTGCCCGTGATCCTCGTGGTCCTTGGACTGGTCGTGGCTCGTGGCTCGTGGTCGTGGTCGTTGCGACGGAGGTCTGCGGGTGTCGAAACGTCCAACGCGGGCGGTTCGCGGAGGGCGCGGGCGCCCACCGGAAGGGGTGACCCGACCGACCGGATCAGGTCACTGCAGCGTGCACCTACCGGTCATGGTCGCTACCGCACGTTCATGATCCGTGTCGGCAGTTCCGAGGGCCGGTGCGACGCGGTCGTTGCGCGCCATGTCGGTACCGAACGTGACCCGGCGAACCCGGCCGATCATCCGTCGGCCTTGACTTATGTAGGCAGTGACCTACATTGAGAATGTGCAGGCGGTACTGGACGCGGTGGCCGAGCCCCGGCGCCGCGCGATCCTCACCCTGGTACGTGACCGTGAGCTCGCCGCCGGGGCGATCGCGGCGCAGTTCCCCGACGTCGCGCGGCCCACGGTGTCCCAGCACCTGCGGGTGCTGCGGGACGCGGGACTCGTCGTCGAGCGACGGGTCGGCACCAGCCGGCTCTACCGCACCCGGCCCGAAGGGTTCGCCGAGGTCAGGGAGTTCCTCGACGGCTTCTGGGCCGACCGACTGCAGACCTTGAAGACCGAAGCCGAACGCGAGCAGAGGATCCGAGATGGCCGAGGCCGAACCCGTCGTCCGTGAGATCGAGATCGACGCGACGCCCGAGACGGTGTTCGCGTTCTTCGTCGAGCCCGCGAAGCTCACCCGCTGGCTCGCCGACGAGGCGGTGCTCGATCCGCGCGCGGGCGGCCTCTGCGTGCAGGTGCATCCCGGTGAGGGGCGTCGCGGTGGGCCGTTCCACATGTCGGGACGGTTCGTCGAAGTGGAGCCGCCGCGGCGCGTCGTGTTCACGTGGGGGTTCACCGAGCCGGAGGTCGGGGTACCGCCGGACTCGTCGACCGTCGAGGTGACGTTGCGCCCCAACGGTTCCGGTACAACCGTGCGGCTGGTGCACCGGGGCTTGCCGCCGTCGGAGACCGGCGACCACGCACAGGGGTGGGCGGTGATGCTGCGCCGCCTGGCAGGCGCGGTCGTCGGGGGCGGGCCGACGCGCGGGCACGGGATGCGTCACGAGATCTGGATCGAGGCCCCGCGCAAGGACATCTACGCAGCGCTCACCACCCGCGAGGGCCTCGACGCCTGGTGGGGACGCGTGGTGGGCGCGGAACCCGAGATCGGTGCGGTCGTCGAGTTCGACCACGGCTTCGACGTCCCGCTGCGGATGCGGATCGTCGACCTCGTCGACGGCGAACGCGTCGAGTGGGAGTGCCTGGGCGGGTTCGACGATCCTGCCAATCCGGCCTCCGACTGGGGCGGTACCCGGCTCTCCTTCGACCTGACGACTGTCGCGAAGGCCGACGTCGCGCCCCCGCTCGACGCCTACGTCGGCGCCGACGAGTTCACGGTCCTGCGGTTCGCGCACTCCGGCTGGGCGCCCGATGCCCGCTGGTTCGGGTTCTGCTCGACGGCCTGGGCCGTCACCCTGGAGTCCGGCCTCAAGCCGCAGCTGCAGGCGTAGCGCAGGACCGGCCGCAACCTCATGGTCGTCCCGGTGCGGGTGGATTCAAGGGATTGTCGCAACACCCTGACTGTTCAGGGGTGATGTTCATGATCGGTCCGCCGAGAGTGCCGCGTGAGCGTGTCCGCCAGTTCT
>MEGH01000017.1:116853-164139 GCA_001725415.1 Pseudonocardia sp. SCN 73-27 | reverse complement strand
CCCGGTGCAGGACACCCCGCCCGCGACCACCGACGAGATGCTCGCCGTGAACCTCGCCGCCCCGATCCGGCTCACCACCGCGCTGCTGCCCACGCTGCGCACGCTCGACGGGCACGTCGTGTTCGTCGCCTCGGTGGCGGCGATCGGCGTCGGCGGGGAGGCCGTCTACTCGGCGACCAAGGCGGGGCTGCGCGGGTTCGCCGACGCTGTCCGGCTCGAGTCGGGCGTCGGGGTCACCACGGTCCTGCCCGGCGCCGTCGACACCCCCTACTTCGCGCGCCGGGGCGCGGCCTACCACCGCTCGTTCCCCCGCCCCGTCAGCGCCGACCGGGTGGCCGCCGCGGTCGTGGCCGCGGTGGGGCGCAACCGGTCCGAGGTGTTCGTCCCGCGCTGGTTGACCCTGGGCTCGCGGGTGCACGGCGCGATCCCCGCGACCTTCGCCCGCCTCTCCCGCCGCTTCGACCCCCACTGAGCGGTGCCGACCTGCGCTGTCCGGGGCTCAGCGGGTGGCGAGGCCGCGGACCGCCAGGGCGTAGCCCGCCACCCCGAACCCGACGACGATCCCCGCCGCCACGGGCGACAGGTACGAGTGGTGCCGGAACGCCTCACGCTTGTGCACGTTCGAGATGTGCACCTCGACGACGGGCACGTCGATCGCCTCGATCGCGTCGTGCAGCGCGACCGAGGTGTGGGTGTAGGCGCCCGCATTGAGCACGACCCCGGGGCAGCCGTCGGCGCGGCCGGCTTCGTGGAGCCAGTCGACGAGCTCGCCCTCGTGGTTGGACTGTCGCAGGTCGACGGCCCAGCCGTGCTCGGCGGCCTCCGAGCGGCAGAGGGCGGCGACGTCGTCGAGCGTCGTCGAGCCGTAGACCTCCGGCGTGCGGGTGCCGAGCAGGTTGAGGTTGGGGCCGTTGAGTACGAGGACCGTCGGCTGGGTGGGCGTGGTCACCCGGTGATCCTCCCGCACGCGCCCCACACCCCGCGCGCAACCTGACGAACGGGCGAGTCAGCCGAGTGCCTCCCGCAAGCGGCGGGCCCGGTCCCGCTGCTCGGCCCGGGCAGCGAGGGCGCCGTCGAGGTCGACCTCCACGAACCGGGTCCGGGTGCGTGGCGCCGACTGGGCGACGACGTCGAGATCGCAGGACACCACCGTCGCCACCATCATGTAGCCGCCACCGGACACGGCGTCGCGGTGGAGCACGATCGGCTCCACACCGCCCGGGACCTGGATGGACCCGATCGGGTAGGGCGCGTCGACGATGTTGGACGGGTCCTGGCCGGCCCCGAACGGCGGCTCCCGGTCGACGGTCTCCAGCTCGGCGCCGGTGTAGCGGAACCCGATCCGGTCGGCGACGGGCGTGAGCGTCCATGTCGTGTCGAGGAACGTGGCGCGGCCCTGGTCGGTGAGGCGGTGGTCGTAGAGGCCCATGACGACGCGGACCTCGACGTCCTTGGACATGGGGCGCCGCAGGTCGCCGGGGACGACGAGCCCTGTGCGGCCGGTGCCGCCGCGGAGCGGGAGGACGTCGCCCTCGGCGAGCGGGCGTCCGGAGAACCCGCCGAGTCCGCCGAGGCCGTAGGTGGAGCGGCTGCCGAGCACGTCGGGGACGTCGACGCCGCCGGAGACCGCGAGGTAGGCGCGGGCCCCGGCGGTGAGGTACCCGAAGCCGAGGACGTCGCCCTCGGCGACGTCGAAGGACTCCCACAGCGGCCGGTCCTCGCCGTTCACGCGCGGCTGCATGGTCGCGCCCGTGACGGCGACCGTCGCCGGGGCGGTGAACAGCAGCTCAGGCCCCATGTAGACGATCTCCAGCGCCGCGGCACCGGCGTCGTTGCCGACGAGCAGGTTCGCCGCGGCGAGGGAGTACTGGTCGAGCCCGCCCGACGGCGGGATGCCCAGGTGGTAGTAGCCGGGCCGGCCGCCGTCCTGCACTGTCGTCGACAGTCCGGGCTTGCGCACCTCGATCGACGCTGTCATGCCAGCACCTCCAGCAGCCGGGCGTTGTAGCTGTCGGGGTCGGCGAGGAACGGTTCGAGCGCGAAGTCGACGTCGTGCGCGGTGACCCGGAACGTGCCCGCCTCGACCTGGGCGACGGCGTCGTCGTACTGGTCGCGGTCGATCGGGGTGAACTTCACGATGTCACCCGGCCGGAACAGGACGAGGAAGTCGGTGAAGTCGGGCAGCGACTGCGTCGGGTCGTAGATGGGCGCCGGCGTGATCCCGAACATCTGGTAGCCGCCCGCGCCGCGGACCGAGTAGATGCAGGAGAAGCAGCCGCCGTAGCCGACGGTCTGCTTCGGTGTGTCGGTGCGGGGCCGCAGGTACTTCGGGACGACGATCTGGCGGTCCCTCGGCACCATCTGGAACGTGAACGGCAGCCCGGCGACGAACCCGACCATCGAGGTGAACCACGGGGAGCCGGAGTGGGCGGCGATGAACTCGTCGACGTCGGTGTAGCCGTTGATGCGGGCCGCGTACTCGATGTCGGTGGCGTCGGGGTCCTGGTGGCGGTCGCGGAAGCGCATCAGCGTCTCGGTGGTCCACGGGTCGCGGTAGAGCACCGGGATGTCGAGGACGCGGCTGGGCAGGCTGACGTCGAGGGCGTCGCCGACGGCCCGTTCGAGGTCCTGCAGGTGCGCGAGCAGCTCCCGCGGGTCGAGCACGTCGGGGTCGTAGTGGACCTGGTAGGAGGCGTTGGCCGGGCAGATGTCGACGATTCCGTCGGGGCGTTCGTCGCGCAGCCGCGACGTGATCGCCATGGCCCGGAAGTTGGCCTGCAGGCTCATCTCCTCGGCCAGCTCGACGAACACGAACTCGTCGCCGCCCCAGCTGTAGCGGGCGTCCTGGACAGCGGTGCTCACGCGTTCCCCTCCCTGGTGGCGAGCCATTGCTCGAGCGTCCCGGTGTGGAACTCACCGGCGGTGAACCAGTCCTCGTCGAGCAGCTCGCCGAACAGCCCGGCGGTGGTGGCGACGCCGGCGACGGAGAACTCGGCGAGGGCGCGGCGGGAGCGGCGGATCGCCTCCTCGCGGTCGGCGCCCCAGACGATCACCTTGGCCAGCAACGAGTCGTAGAACGGCGGGACCTTCCCGTCGGGCTCGGCCCATGTGTCGCAGCGGACCCACGGCCCGGCGGGCAGCGTGACGCGGCCGAGGGCGCCGGGGGCGGGCAGGAAGTTGTTCGCGGGGTCCTCGGCGCACACCCGGAACTCGATGGCGTGCCCGCGGGCGGTGACGTCGTCCTGGACGAACCGCAGCGGCTCCCCCGCGGCGATGCGCAGCTGGTCGGCGACGATGTCGAGGCCGGTGACGAGCTCGGTCGCCGGGTGCTCGACCTGGATGCGGGTGTTCATCTCGATGAAGAAGAACTCGCCGGTGTCGTCGTCGACGAGGTACTCGACGGTGCCGGCGCTGCGGTAGCCGACCTGCCGGCACAGTGCGACCGACGCCTCGGTCATACGTTTGCGCAGCGTGTCGGACACGCCGGGTGCGACTGCCTCCTCGACCATCTTCTGGCGGCGCCGCTGCAGCGAGCACTCGCGGTCGAGCAGGTGCACGGCGTCGCTGCCGTCGCCGAGGACCTGGACCTCGACGTGGCGGGCGTGGGTGACGAACCGTTCCAGGTACATCGTGCCGTCGCCGAACGCCTTCGCCGCTTCCTGCGAGGCCTGCCCGAACGCGGTGCGCAGTGCGTCGGCGTCGTCGACGACCCGGATGCCGCGCCCACCCCCACCGGCCGCGGCCTTGAGCATCACCGGGTAGCCGACGTCCTCGGCGGCGGCGAGCGCCTCGTCGACATCCGCGACCCCACCGGGGGTACCGGGCACCGTCGGGACCCCGGCCGCGCGGGCGATCTCCCGCGCGGCGACCTTGTCCCCCATCCTCTCGATCACCGACGCGTCGGGGCCGACGAACGTCAGACCGGCGTCGGCGACGGCCGCCGCGAACCCGGCGCGTTCGGACAGGAACCCGTAGCCGGGGTGCACGGCGTCGGCACCGGACTCCTTCGCCGCCGCCAGGATCGCGTCGATCACCAGGTAGCTCTTCGAGGCGGGCGAGGGCCCGATCTCGGTCGCGGTGTCGGCGAGGCGGGTGTGCAGGGCGTCGGCGTCGGCCTTGCTGTGCACGGCGACGGTCGCGATGCCGAGGTCGCGCGCCGCCCGGATGATGCGGACCGCGATCTCGCCGCGGTTGGCGACGAGCAGGCGCTTCACCCCGTCTCCACCACCGCGACGGGCTGGCCGGCGTCGACCTCGTCCTCGTCGCCGACGAGGAACTCGACGAGTGTCCCCTCGGCGCCGGCGGCGACCTGGTGGAACGACTTCATGACCTCGACGAGCCCGACGGCCTGGTCGGCGGCGACGGTGCCGCCGTCCTCGACGAACGGTGGGCTGTCGGGGTCGGGTCGCCGGTAGAACACACCGGGGATCGGGGAGACGACCTCGTGACGCGGCAACGGGACTCCTTCGTCCAGAGTGGTCGGAGCGGTCGAGTCTGTCAGGTGGTCAGGTACGGCTGCAGCGCGTCGTGCACGGCCCGGGCCAGCTCGACGGCGTTCGGGGTGTCGGAGTGGACGCACACGCAGTCGGCGCGCACGGCGAGGTCGTTGCCGTTGACCGACGACGCCTTGCCCTCGGTCACCGCCCGCACCGCGCCCTGCGCCGACGTCGCCGGGTCGAACGGCAGGTGCTCGCGGGTGATGATCAGCGAGCCGTCGTCGCGGTAGTCGAGGTCGGCGTAGTACTCGGAGATGAAGCCGGGTTCCCGCTCGCCCCACACCTGCTCGTGGACGGTGCCCGACATGCCCATGAGCGGGACGCCGAAGACGTCGGCGGCGTCGGCGACGGCCCCGGCGACCTCGGGGTCGCGGGCGGCCATGCCGTAGAGCGAGCCGTGCGGTTTGACGTGGTTGAGCTCCATGCCCTCGGCGCGCAGGAACCCTTCGAGCGCACCGATCTGGTAGATGACGGCCGCGGTCAGCTCGTCGCGGTCCATCTTCATCTCACGACGGCCGAAGCCCTCGCGGTCGGGCAGCGACGGGTGCGCCCCGACCTTCACGCCGTGTTCCTTCGCCAGCTTCACGGTCTTCGCCATGACGCGCGGGTCGGAGGCGTGGAACCCGCACGCCACGTTCGCGATCGTGATGAAGGGCATCAGCCCCTCGTCGTCGCCGCAGTGGTAGATGCTGAACGACTCGCCCATGTCGCAGTTGATGGCCACCATGTGTCGGGTCTCCTCCCCCGTCGCGGTGTCGCCGGTCATGTGTCGCCGGTCACCTCGCCCGTCACCGAGTCTCGCCCCTCGCGGCGCTGATCGCCCGCCACACCGCCTGCGGGGTTGCCGGCATGTCCAGGTGGGTGACGCCGAGGTGGGCGACGGCGTCGATCACCGAGTTGACGACGGCCGGCGACGACCCGATCGCGCCGGACTCGCCGATTCCCTTGACCCCCATGGGGTTCGTGGGCGACGGGGTGACGGTCTGGTCGAGCTCGAACATCGGCAGGTCGGTGGCCGACGGGATCGTGTAGTCGGCGAGCGTGCCCGTCGTCGGGTTGCCGTCGGCGTCGAAGGTGGCGTGCTCGAACAGGGCCTGCCCGATGCCCTGGGCGATGCCGCCGTGCAGCTGGCCCTCGACGATCTGCGGGTTCACCAGGTGCCCGCAGTCGTCGACGGCGACGTAGCGGTGGATGCGCACGAACCCGGTGTCGGTGTCGACGTGGGTGACGCAGATGTGGGTGCCGAAGGGCCAGGTGAAGTTGGGCGGGTCGAAGTGGTGGTCGGCGGTGAGGTTGGGCTCCATGCCGTCGGGCAGGTTCGCCGCCAGCGACGCCGCGCCGGCCACCTCCTGGATGGTGACACCGGCCCCGCCCGTCCCTGCGACGGCGAACAGGCCGCCCGCGAACTCCAGGTCGGACTCGTCGGCTTCCAGCAGGTGCGCCGCGATCGTCATGGCCTTGTCGCGCACCTTGCCGGCCGCGAGGTGCACGGCGGTGCCGCCGACGGCGAGGCTGCGCGAGCCGTAGGTGTCGCGGCCGAAGGGGGCGATCATGGTGTCGCCGTGCAGGACCTCGACGTCGGCCGGGTCCACGCCGAGCCGGTCGGCGACGATCTGCGCCCACGCCGTCTCGTGCCCCTGCCCGTGCGGCGAGGTCCCGGTGACGACCTCGACCTTGCCGCTCGTGGTCATCCGCACGGTCGCGGCCTCCCAGCCGCCCGACTGCAGCCGCACCCCCGCGGCGACCTTCGACGGCGACAGCCCGCCGCTCTCGGTGAAGTTGCCGATCCCGATGCCGATCTGGACGGGGTCTTCGGACTCGCGTCGGCGGGCCTGCTCGGCGCGCACCTCGTCGTAGCCGACGAGGTCGAGCGCCCGGCGCATGCACCGCTCGTAGTCGCCCGAGTCGTACAGCACCCCGGACGGGACGACGCGCGGCTCGTCGAAGGGCGGGTGCAGGTTGCGCAGCCGCACCTCGGCCGGGTCCATGCCCAGCTCACGAGCCAGGTCGTCCATGATCCGCTCGTGGGCGTAGGCGGCCTCGGACCGGCCTGCGCCGCGGTAGGCGTCGGTCGGGGTGAGATTGGTGAACACGCCCCTGCACTCGAAGGAGTACGCGCCGAAGTCGTAGAGGCCGCAGTAGGTGAACGCGCCGAACACCGCGATGCCCGGGGTGAGCAGCTGCAGGTAGGCGCCCATGTCGGCGAGCAGGTTCACCTTCATGCCGAGGATGCGCCCGTCGCGGGTGGCGGCGACGGCGATGTGCTGGACCTGGCCGCGGCCGTGCGTGGTCGCCAGGTGGTGCTCCGACCGGCTCTCCGTCCACTTCACGGGACGCCCGGTGTGCCGCGCGAGGACGAGCGCAAGGGCCTCCTCGGCGTAGACGTTGAGCTTGGCGCCGAAGCCGCCGCCGACGTCGGGGGCGACGACGCGCAGCTTCGTATCGGGTACCGAGCAGATCGCGGCGAGGATGTCGCGGACGAAGTGCGGCACCTGCGTCGCGGTGTACATCGTGTAGCCGCCACCGACCGGGTCGGGGGTGACGACGACCGCGCGCGGCTCCATCGGTGAGGCGATGACGCGCTGCTGCAGGTAGCGGCCCTCGACGACGACGTCGGCCTGCGCGAACGCGGCGTCGACGTCGCCGGTGGCCAGCGGCCACGTGTAGCAGTGGTTGGTGCCCAGCTCCTCGTGGACGAGCGGTGCGCCCGGTTCCATCGCCGCCTCGATGTCGACGACGGCGGGCAGCGGGTCGTAGTCGACCTCGACGAGGTCGACGGCGTCGCGGGCCGCGGTGGCGCTGGTGGCGAGCACGACCGCGACGCCGTCGCCGACGTGGTTGACCTCGCCCACGGCGATCGCGTGGTGCTCGGGGATCTTGATGTCCTCGGTGACGGGCCAGCCGCAGGGGATGCCGGCGACGAACTCCCCGGCCAGGTCCTTCCCGGTGAGGACGTGCACGACGCCGGGCAGGGCGCGGGCGGCGGTGGTGTCGATGCCGCGGATGCGGGCGTGCGGGACGGGGCTGCGCACGACGGCCATGTGCAGCGTCGCGGCCGGGGTGATGTCGTCGGTCCAGGTCCCGTTCCCGGTCAGCAGCGCCGCGTCCTCCTTGCGGGGCAAGCTCTGGCCGACGTACCGCGGGGCGGTCTGGGTCACCGGATCACGTCCTTCTGCTGTGCAGGGTGGTGGGCGCACGCGTACCGCCAGGGTGATCCGGAACACGGTTCGGGGGTAGTGTCCAGTTCGTCCCGTTCCGGAGGCCGAACCCGACGACGTGTCCACCTTCGGTGACGGCTCCTGGAGGTGCGACCGTGCCCGCGACCCTCACCGAACTGGTGTCCGACCGCAGTCTCGGACTCCGCCCGGCGTGTCCCTCCGCAGATCTGGATCGCGAGGTCAGCTGGGCCCACAGCAGCGAGCTCGCCGACCCGACCCGGTATCTCGACGGCGGCGAGCTCCTGCTGACCACAGGACTGCCCATCCGGGCGACCGATCCGGCCGCCTACGCGGGCCGGCTGGCCGCGCACGGGCTCGCGGGTCTCGGGTTCGGCGTCGGTCTGGGCTGGGCGACGATCCCCGCCGCGCTGGCCGAGGCGTGCGAGCGGGTGCGGCTGCCGCTGTTGGAGGTGCCCGAGCGCACCCCGTTCATCGCGATCACCAAGGCGGTGTCGGCGGCGCTCGCGGCCGATGCGTACGCGCAGGTGGTGCGCTCCGACGAGGCGCAACGGGCGCTCACGGCCGCGGCGGCACGCGGGACCACCGGCGTGCTGCGTACCCTCGCCGAGCTGCTCGACGCCTGGGCGCTGGTCGTCGACGCGACGCACGTCGTCCGGCACGCGGCGCCGCGCGGCGCCGGCCGCCGCGCCGCCGGGCTGCGCGGCGAGACCCGCCGGGTCCTGGCCCGGCGGGGCACGACGAGCCTGACGATCTCCGGGGGCGAGGGCCATGTCGTGCTCCAGACGGTCCGGCTGCCCGGGCGCGGCGTCCTGGCGGTCGGTCGGTCGACGCCGTTCTCCCCCGCCGACACGCAGGTCGTCGGCTCGGCGGTCTCGGTGCTGACACTGCTGCATGCCCGCGGGACGGCGGTCGCCCGCGCGGAGCGCGACCTGCGCGGCGCGCTGCTGGAACTGATGCTCACGGCCCCCGGTACCGGGGCCGCCGACATCGCGGAGCCACTGTGGGGACGCCCGCCCGGCGCGGGTGCGCACGCGCTCGCGCTGCGCCGCCGCGACGGCCGCACCGACGACCTGCTCGACGCGCTGGAGGGACGCGACCGCAGGCCACCGTTCGCGGCGGCCCGGGGCGACGCGGTCCTCGTGCTGGCCGAGCCGGGCGAGTCCGACGCGGTGCTGCGCGCGGCCGCGACCTGGCCGGACGTGCACGCCGGGGTGTCCGACCCGATCGCCGGCGATCCGTCTGCCGGTGGCGCGACGCCGGGGCGGACCCCGGTCGGGCAGGCCGTCGACCAGGCCGTCCACGCCCTCGACGCCGCCCACCGTCGGCACCTGCCCGTCGTGCGGTTCGGCGAGCTCGCGGGTGCCGGGCTGCACGAGCTGGTCCCGGCGGGCGACGCGGCCGGGTTCGCGGAGTCGCTGCTGCGCCCGCTCGTGCGCCACGACGAGCACCGCCGCGGCGAGCTCGTCGAGTCGGTGCGGGCATGGCTCACCCACCACGGGCAGTGGGACCCGGCCGCGACCGCACTGGGCGTGCACCGGCACACGCTGCGCACCCGCATCGACAAGGCCGCCCGGCTGCTGGACCGCGACCTCGACTCCCCCGGCGTGCGCGCCGAACTGTGGTTCGCCCTGCAGGTCTGAGGCCCACCCACCGCCCGACGGAGCGGACAGCTCGTCCGGAGCGAGAAGCCGCCGGTGGCATGATCGCCGCATGGCGCTGACCAGCAGGCTCGCGACCCCCGCCGACCTGCCCGCGCTGACCCCGCTCGTCGATGCCGCGATCGGCCGGCTGCTGTCCCCCTGGCTCGACGCGGCGCAGGTCGAGGCGAGCCGGGCGATCATGGGCGTCGACACCCGGCTCGTCGACGACGGCACGTACTTCGTCGTCGAGGACGACGGGTCCCTCGCGGGCTGCGGCGGCTGGAGCCGGCGCGCGACCCTCTACGGCGGCGACCACACCGAGGGCCGCGACGACGCGCTGCTCGACCCGGCGACCCAGCCCGCCCGGATCCGCGCCATGTACACCCATCCCGACCACACCCGCCGCGGCGTCGGGCGCCTCGTCCTGCAGCTGTGCGAGGCGGCCGCGGCGGCGGCGGGGTTCACCCGCGTCCAGCTGATGGCGACGGTCGCGGGCCGCCCGCTCTACGAGGCGGCGGGCTACGTCGTCGACGAGGAGCTGACCGATTCGTCGACCGGTGTCGTGATCCCGCTCGCACGCATGAGCAGGTCCCTCGCCCCGGGCGCCACGCGAGCGGGCCGGCCCTGATAGTCATGACGCACCAACCGCGGTCTGCGAGGAGCCAGGCGTGTCCGACCCCGTGACGTTCGACCCGGAGTCCGTCGCGCGCCTGCGCCGGGCGATCGTGCGGCTGGCGCGCGTGCTCAACGCGGCGGCGATGAGCGAGGACCTGACGCCGAGCCAGGCGTCGGTGCTGGCGATCATCGGGTTCCGGGGCCCGATCGGGCCGACGGAGGTGGCGCGCTTCGAGGGCATCAACCCGACGATGCTGTCGCGGATCGTCACGAAGCTCGACGCGGCGGGGCTGATCCGGCGCACCCCGCACCCCACCGACCAGCGCGCCGCGCTGCTGGAGGCCACCGACGCGGGCCGGGCGACGACGGTGCGCATCCGGGAGAAGCGGTCGGCGACGGTGACGGCGATCCTGGCCGAGATGCCGGAGGAGATGACGACGGCGCTGCTCGCGGCCCTTCCGGCGTTGGAGGACCTGGCCGACGGGTTCGACCGGGCGGCCGAAGCACGCTGAGGCACGCTGAGGGTCTGCCGCCGGGTCAGGCCGCCGACTCGGGCGCGGCCGAGCAGCCGCAGCCGGCGGCCGGGACGGTGCTGGTGACCGGCTCACGCGGACGTGGCGGGCGCACCACGAGGAACGCGACGAGCCCGGCGACGGTCGCGGCCGTCGCGGCGAGGAAGCCGACCGGGTAGCCACCCGGACCCTCGGCGAACACGGAGACGAGCAGCGGCCCGCCCACCATCCCCAGCGACACGAACCCCATCGACCAGCCGGTGATGGTGCCGAAGGCGCGGGTGCCGAAGTAGTCGGCGCGGATGGCGTTCATGGCGGGGCCGCGCAGCCCCCAGGCCAGGCCGTGCAGCATCGCTGCGGCGAACACGACCACCAGGTTCGACGACAGCGCGAGCACGACGAGGACGGCCGTCTGCAGCGCCATGCAGCCGGCGGCGAGGCGGCGTTTGTCGAAGCGGTCGCCGACGACGCCGGTGACGAGCTGGCCGATGAGCTGGGTGACGGACATGCCGGCGACGGCCAGCCCGGCGACGGCGAGGTCGAACCCGCGGCCGTGGGTCATGAGCGGGACGAGGTGCAGGTTCATGGCGCCGACGGCCACGAGCGCGCACCCGTGCCCGACGACGAGCAGCCAGAACGCGGAGGTGCGGACGGCGGCGCGCAGGTCCATGTCGGGCCCGGCAACCGGTCCGGGCGCGGCGACGGCGGAAACGGCGGCGTCGGGGGCGGCGACGGCGACCCGGCGCCTCCGCAGGCGACGCCGCGACGACGACGAGGCGAGGGGCCCCGGCAGCCAGATGCACGCCACCAGGCCGACGACGGTCGTCACGGCGGCGACGACGAGGAACGCGGTGCGCCAGCCCGCGGTGTCGAGCAGCCACACGACGGCGGGGACGAGCAGCCCGCCGAGCGCGATGCCACTGGGCAGCAGGCCGAGCGCGAGGGTGCGCCGGTCGGTGAGCGACTGGACGACGGCGACGGTCAGCGGCGTGATCCCGGCGGCCGAGCAGCCGAGGGAGACCACGACGACGGCGCCGATGAACCCGCCGGAGCTGCCGGCCTGGGCGACCATGACGCAGCCTGCGGCGGTGAGCAGGGTCCCGAGGGCGGCGACGGCGCGGGTGCCGAAGCGGTCGCAGGCCCAGCCGGTGACGGGCGAGATGGTGCCGTTGCCGAGCTGGATGATCGCGAACGCGACGGCGACGATGCCGGGGCTCCAGCCGGTGTCGGCGGTGATCGCGACGAGGTAGGCGCCGAACGCGCTGATCACGCACCCGGTCTGGACGAGCAGCAGTACCGAGCCTGCGACGACCACACCCCAGCCCGACCCCTGCCGCGACGATGCGGACAGGGGCCGGGCCCGGCCGGTGCTCAGCTGTCCGCGGGGGCCGGAGCGGTCCCGTTTGTCGAGTGGTCGCCTGCGACGGCGGCCGGCAGCGGTGCCTCGACGGGTGTGTCGAGGATCGGGTGGTGGCAGGCGGTGAAGCGGCCGGGCGCCACCTCCCGCATCTCGGGCACCTCGGAGGCGCACCGGTCGGTGGCCAGCGGGCAGCGGGTGCGGAACCGGCACCCGCTGGGCGGCGAGACGGGCGAGGGCATCTCGCCGGTGCCGACCTCGCCGCGCTGCGCGCCCTCCATCGACGGGATCGAGGAGACGAGCAGCCGCGTGTACGGGTGCACGGGGGCGTCGAAGAGCGCCTCGGTGGGTCCGAGCTCGCAGATCCGCCCCAGGTACATGACGGCGACGCGGTCGCTGATGTTGCGGACGACGCCCAGGTCGTGGGCGATGAACACCAGGGTGAGGCCGTAGCGTGCCTTCATGTCCTCGAGCAGGTTGAGGATCTGGGCCTGCACGGACACGTCGAGCGCCGAGACGGGCTCGTCGCAGATCAGCACCTCGGGCTCGAGCACCAGGGCCCGCGCGATCGAGACACGCTGGCACTGGCCGCCGGAGAACTGGTGCGGGCGCCGGTCGGCGACCTGCTCGGGGTCGAGCCCGACGGCGCGCAGCACCTCGGGGACGACCTTGGCCTTCTCGGCGCCGCGGCCCCAGACGACGAGCGGGTCGCCGACGATGTCGGGGATCCGCCGTCGCGGGTTCAGCGACGAGATGGGGTCCTGGAAGATCATCTGCAGCTTGGGCCGCAGCTTGCGGACCTCCTCCGACGACAGCGACGCCAGGTCGCGGCCGTCGAAGTGGACCGAGCCGCTGGTCGGCTTGGGCAGCTGCATGATGGCGCGCCCGGTCGTGGATTTGCCGCAGCCGGACTCGCCGACCAGCCCGAGGGTCTCGCCGCGGCGGACCTCCAGGTTGATCCCGGACACGGCGTGGACGATCTGTCCTGCGCCCGCGGGGAACTCGACGACGAGGTCCTCCAGCCGCAGGACGACGTCCTCGCTCGGCTTGTCCTCGGCCGGCTTCTCCAGGACGACGCTGCTGTCGGTCGTGCTGCTCATGCGGGCACCATCTCCCCCGTCACCGGCGTCCCGGCGGCGGTCTCGCCGCGTTCGACGTTGACCCGGCGCGCCTCGGCGTTCTCGGGTGTCCCCACCGGGTACCAGCACCGGTAGGAGTGCTCGACGGCGGAGCCGTCGGGCAGGTCTGCCGCGTCGCGCAGGGGCGGTTCCTCGGTGAGGCACCTGTCCTGCGCGTACGGGCAGCGCGGGCTGAACCGGCAGCCCTTGGGCGGGGCCAGCAGGTCCGGCGGGCGGCCCGGGATGACGGCGAGCCGGACGTGGTTGGGCCCGGTGATCGGCGGGACGGCGTTCATCAGCGCCTCGGTGTAGGGCATCCGGGGCGAGTCGAACAGGTCCTTCGTCGGCGCGGTCTCGACGATCCGGCCCGCGTACATGACCGCGATCCGGTCGCTGCGGCTGCGCACGACCCGCAGGTCGTGGGTGACCAGCAGCATCGCCATGCCCAGCCGCGACTGCAGGTCACCCAGCAGGTCGAGAATCTGGGCCTGGACGGTGACGTCGAGGGCCGTGGTGGGCTCGTCGGCGAGCAGCAGCCGGGGGCTGCACGACAGCGCGATCGCAATGGTGACGCGCTGGCGCATGCCGCCGGAGAGCTCGTGCGGGTACTGGCGCACCCGGCGCTCGGGCTCGGACAGCCCGACCGAGCGCAGCAGCTCGATCGCGCGGGCGTTCGCGTCCTGCTTGGAGAGCTTCTGGTGCAGGATCAGCGTCTCGGTGATCTGGGCGCCGATCCGCTTGACCGGGTTGAGCGAGGTCATGGGGTCCTGCAGGACCAGCGCGATCTCCTTGCCCCACACCTTGGACAGGCCCTTGGCGTCGAGTTCGGAGAGCGTGATGCCGTCGAAGGTCACGGTGCCGCTGACCTCGGTGTCGCGGCTGCCGGCGATGAGACCCATGACGCGTCGGGTGAAGACGGTCTTGCCCGAGCCGGACTCGCCGACGACGGCGAGCACCTCGCCCTCGGACAGCTCCAGCGACACGCCCTCGACGGCGTGCACGACGCCGTTGCGGGTGTGGAACCGGACGTGGACGTCCTCGACGGTCAGCAGTGCACCGTCCTCGAAGCCTTCGCGGCGGGCGTGCCTGCCGGGAGCAGCGGTGGTGGGGGCCTTCTCGGCCTGGGGCGTCGTCGGGCGCATCACAGGTTGCTCTCCCTGACCTCGAACAGCTTGCGGCTGCGCTCGCCGACGTAGTTGATGGACAGCACGGTCAGGAACATGACCGCGGCGGGGATCAGCGAGATGTGCGGGTACTCGATCAGCTGGGTGCGCCCGCCGGCGATCATGCCGCCCCACGAGGGGGTGGGCGGCGGGATGCCCAGGCCGAGGAAGCTCAGCGAGCCCTCCACGACGATGAACACGCCGACCATGATGAAGCCGTACGCCGCGACCGGCATGACGACGTTGGGCGCGATCTCACGCAGGATGATCCGCATCGGTCTGCACCCGTAGGCGCGGGCGGCCTGCACGAACTCCCGCTGGGTGACGACGAGCGTCGTCGCGCGGGAGAGCCGGATGAAGGTCGGCACCGAGAGGATCGCGAGGCCGACGATCAGGTTGGTGAGGCTGGCGCCGAGGATGGCGACGATCGCGATGATCAGGACGAGGCCCGGGAACGCGAGGACGACGTCGGTGATCAGGGCGAGGACGCGTTCGGTGCGGCCGCGGAAGTAGCCCGCGACCATGCCGAGGATGCCGCCGACGATCGCGCCGAGCAGCACCGCGCACAGGCCGACGAGCAGCGACGCCCTGGCGCCGTAGATGATGCGCGACAGGTTGTCACGGCCGAGGGTGTCGCCGCCCAGCCAGTGCTGCGGGGTGATGCCGCCGAACACGTTGTTGTAGTCGGGGACGGCGGGGTCCCACAGCGGCAGCAGCGGGGCGAAGATCGCCGAGATCACGATGGCGGCGATCCAGAACCACGCCAGGTACCAGCCGAACGGCGTCCGTGAGCGGCGTGCCTTGGCCGGCTCGGTCGCCGTGGCCCCGGTGATGGGCTCGACGAGGTCGAGGTCCGCGGAGGTGATCTCCGAGTCGATGGCGTCACGGTCGGTGACGGCCGCCTTCTCCAGGCTCGTGGTGGTGGTCGTCTTCGGGCTGTCAGGCATCGCGGCGCACCCGTGGGTCGAGGACGAGGTAGAGCAGGTCGATGATCATGTTGATCACGACGTAGGCCACCGCGACGAAGAGCAGTCCGCCCTGCAGCAGCATGTAGTCGCGGTTGAACACCGCCTGCACGATCATCTGGCCCAGGCCCGGGATCGCGAAGAGCGTCTCCACGATCACGGTCCCGCCCAGGAGCCGTCCGATGTTCACGCCGGAGAGCGTGATCAGCGAGAACGACGAGGGCCGCAGTGCGTGGCGCAGCAGGATGGTCCGCGGTCCGAGGCCCTTGGACCGCGCCATCAGGATGTAGTCCTCCTGCAGCGTCGAGATCATGTCCGATCTCAGGAGTTGTCGGTAGACCGCCGCCTCCGCGATCATCAGCGTCAGGCAGGGCAGGATGATCGTTCTCAGGTTCCCGAGCGGGTCGGTGAAGAAGCTCGTGTAGCCGGTGGCGGGCAGGATGCTGGTGAGCCCGCCGGCGAACAGCACGATCAGGACCATGCCGAACACGAACTGCGGCATCGCCGCGGCGCCGAACCCGAGGGTCATCGAGGTGCGGTCGACGAAGCGGCCCGGCCGGTAGGCCGAGTAGATGGCCAGCGGCACCGCGATCAGCAGCGCCAGGACCTGGGCGATGATCGTCAGCTCGAACGTCACCGGGATGCGTTGTGCGAGCGCCTCGGTGACGGGCTGGCCGGTCCGGAACGAGCGGCCGAGGTCGCCGGTGACGACGCCGCCGAGCCAGTCGACGTAGCGCACGAGCATCGGCCGGTCGAGGCCGAGGTCGGTGCGCACCTGTGCGACCTGCGCGGGGGTGGCGTTGTCACCGGCGACGACGACGGCGGCGTCGCCGGGGAGCAGGTCGATCACGACGAACGACAGGAACGTCACCGCGATCAGCACGATGAGCAGGTGGACCAGCCGGCGCCGGACCCTTCGCACGGCCGCCTTGCGCCGGCCCCCGCGCGGCGCCTTGCCCGGCGTCTCGCCGGGTGGCGCGGCCGTGGTCGGTGGTGTCGAGATGGTCATCTCTGCCATGGCGGCCTCAGCTCTCCCGCGGCGGCAACGCTGCGACCAGCGGGGTGTCGATGGCGACGGGTCCTACCGTGCTCGCCCCGCCGGGGTCGCCCAGAGGGGCGTCCCGGCCGGGGAGGGTGTCGTAGAAGAAGGCGGCGTTGTCGGCCAGGTGCGGGCGTTCGTCGTCGGTGAGCTCCTGTTCGAGGACGATCGCGTCGACCGGGCACTCCGGTTCGCACGCGCCGCACTCGATGCACTCGGCCGGGTTGATGTAGAGCTTGCGTTCGCCCTGGTAGATGCAGTCGACGGGACAGACGTCCACACAGCTGCGGTCCATCAGGTCGACGCACGGTTCGGCGATGAGGTACGTCATCGGGCCTCTCCTCTCAGCTCGGGCGTGGTCACCGGTCGAGCCAGGTGTTGGCGTAGAACATGTCGCGCGAGGTGTACCGGTCGATGCCCTTGACCTGGGGTTTCGTGATCGTCGACAGGTAGCTGCGGCTGAAGAACGCCACCGGCAGGTCCTTGCCGACGATCGACTCGATCTGCTGGTAGGCCTGCGTGCGGGCGGTGTCGTCGCTGGTCGCGGCGGCCTGGTCCAGCAGCTGGTCGACCTGCGGGTTGGAGTACTTGCCGTAGTTCGTGTTGCCGCCGGTGCGCAGCAGCCGCGACGCGCCCGGGTAGGCCGAGTCGAAGCCACCGACCCACGTGGTCAGCTGGAAGTCGTTGCTCTGCACGACCTTCGACGAGAACTGCGCGAGGTCGTAGTACTGGACGTCGATCGTGATGCCGATGGCGGCCATCTGCGCCTGGATGAACTCGCCCATCGCGCGGCGGGCGGTCGTCGTCTTGAACGTGAAGACCGGGTTGCCGCCCGAGGCCTTGTACTCCTCGACGAGCGCCTTCGCCTTGGCCGGGTCGTAGGCCGGCCACTCCTGGGAGGCGGCGTCGGTGTGGTACGGGCTGGCCTCCTCGAAGAGGCTGTCGGCCTTGACGAGCCGGTTGTTGTACTGGCTCGCGCCCAGCGCGTTGAGGTCGAGGCCGCGGATGATCGCCTCGCGCATGCGCCGGTCGTCGAAGGGCGCCTTGGCGAAGTTGAAGTACAGGTACTCCCCCGCGTTGCCCGGGCCGTAGTAGACCTTCAGGTTCGGGTTGTTCAGCGCCGGCACGAGCTCCTGGCTGTAGCCGCCGAACGCGACGTCGACGTCACCGTTCTGAATGGAGGCGAGCCGCGAGTCGGTGTCGGGGATCGGCCGGAACTCGAGCTTGTCGAGGTGCGGCAGGCCTTGCTGCCAGTACGTCGGGTTCTTCTGGAACGTGGCGTGCGAGTCCGGGATCCACTCGACGAAGGTGAAGGGGCCGGCGCCGACGGGGTGGCGGCCGATGTCGTTGCCGTACTGCTGCAGCGCCGCCGGCGACACGATCAGACCGAGGCTGCCGTAGGTGATCGGCTGGGCGAACACCGTCGGGAACACGCCCAGCGGCGCCTTCAGCGCGAAGCGCACCGTGTACGGGTCGGTCGCGGTCATCGACGCGATCTGCGCGGCGTAGGCGTGCGCCGGCGAGGAGACCTTGTCGATGTGGCGCTGCACGTTGGTGATGACGGCCTGCGCGTCGAGCGGGGTGCCGTCGGAGAACTTCACCTCGGGACGCAGCGCGAGGTCCCAGGTCTTCCCCTGGTCGGGCGAGGTCATGGACTTCGCCATGAACGGCTCGGCCTTGCCGTCGGGGGTCAGCTTCATCAGCGAGTCGTAGACCGCCATCGCGGCCATGTTCGAGTTCTGGACCGTCGGGTCGTAGCTGACGATCTCGCGGTCCATGCCCAGGACCAGCGTGCCGCCGTTCTTGGCTGTCCCGTCGGCCGCGAGGTCGGAGCCGTACGGGTTCACCGCGGCGATCGGGCCGCCGTCGTTGGGCTTGCCGCCGCCGGCCGCGCCACAGGCGGCGACGACGAGCAGGCCGAGCAGCGCCACGAGGATCGTGACGACTCTCCCGGCCGACCGGGTCCGCACGGGACGGATCCCCATGTGACTCTCCATCGAGTTCGTCGCGCGCTCCGCGCGCGGGTCGGGTGGTGCACGTGCACGGTGGGGTGGGCACCGGATCGACCGGGCAGCCCCGGCCCCCGAGGGGCCGTCCGGTCCGGATGCGGGAACGGGGGATGCCGGCACGCCGGCCGTGACGGCTGCGCGGCGCGCCGGCGCGTCCCCCGTCCGCGTGTCAGTTGCCTGCCGAGGGCAGCGGGTCGCGGTCGCGGATGCCGTCGACGTCCATCTCGATGACCGTCGGGTCCTCGTTGGTGCCGAGGATGCGCCAGTCCTCGTCGGTCTCGAGGATCTTCTCGGCCGACCGGATGGTGCGGTAGTCGAGGTCGCCGGCGACAGCGGGCGCCTCGCCACCCTCGCGGACCTTCTTGGCGGCCGCGATGAGCTGGCGCCGCATCCGGATGATCGCCTTGTCGGAGGTGCCGAGGCGCTCCTGGGTGCGGTCGTAGATCGGGCCCATCGACTCGGTGACCATGAGGTCCTGGCTGACGAACTCGGCCACACCGGAGAAGCTGAAGTTCCGCTGGTGCTCGCGGTCGATGCCGTAGTCGTTCTCGGCGGTGTACTCGCGCGGGATGATCCCGTTGCCGTCGACCTCCGCGCGCCCGAACTTGAAGGGGCTCACCGAGAACAGGTTGGGGCCACCGATGTCGCGCGGGTTGATCACCTCACGGGTGGTGATGCTGTAGCGCCAGCAGTTCTCGTCGTCGATGGGGACGAAGATGCCGAGCCGGCAGCCCCACGGGACGGTGGCGATCGCGGTGATGTACGGGAAGCAGAACGCGCTCATGCGGACGTGCTTGTGCCCGTTGGGCGTCGTCCGGATGCCGACGTACTTGAACCCGTACCAGGTGTCCTCGATCTCGAGGCGCGGCGCGCGGTCGTGCAGCCAGAACTTCCAGGACTGCGGGTTCGACGGGTAGCCGGGCTTGTCGCTGCCGTCGTCGGGGATGTCCGGGACGGCGTGGAACTGGTGCAGCCACGAGATGTGGGAGGTGTCGAGGTTGCCCTCCATGGCCTGCACCCAGTTGCAGGTGGTGTGCAGCTTGGTGGCGGACACGTGCTCGGGCGCGAGCGTCTCGGTGCCGAAGTCGCGGAACGGGGTCATCTGGTCGCGCGGGCCCATGTAGGTCCACACGACGCCACCGGACTCGTGTGTCGGGTAGCTCGTGATCTTGACCTTGTCCTTGAACACGCTCTGCGGCGGCTCGCTGGGCATGTCCACGCAGTTGCCGTCGCGGTCGAACTTCCAGCCGTGGTACGGGCAACGCAGCCCGCACTCCTCGTTGCGCCCGAACCACAGCGACGCGCCGCGGTGGGGGCAGTTCTCCTGGACGAGCCCGATCTTGCCGTCGGTGTCACGGAACGCGACCAGGTCCTCGCCGAGCAGACGCACTCGGACGGGGTCGCCGTCGGGGGTGGGCGCCTCGCTGACGAGCAGCGCCGGGGTCCAGTAGCGGCGCAGCAGGTCTCCCATGGGCGTGCCGGGGCCGACCCGGCACATGAGGTCGTTGTCCTCCGCTGACAGCATCGTCGTCCTTCTTTCCGGATCGGTGGTCGGCCGGTGGTGGGGCCGGTCGCCCGCGGGTCGCGGGCGGCCGGCCGATCGTCAGGAACCGGGTGGGGCGTCGGTGTAGGTGACGCCGAGGCGCTCGAGGTCGGCGCGCAGCCCGTACATGTCCAGGCCGAGCTCGCCTGCGGCGAACCGGGCCCGTTTCTCCTCCTCCGAGCGCAGCCGCGCGTTGCCGGCGGCGGCGACCTCGGGGGCCTCCTCGCGGGCGACGACGACGACACCGTCGTCGTCGGCCACGATCACGTCGCCGGGCTCGACGCGGGCGCCGGCGACGACGATCGGAACGTTGACCGACCCGGGGCTGTTCTTGACGGTGCCCTGGGCGCTCACGGCGCGCGACCAGACGGGGAAGCCCATGGCGCGCAGCTCCGCGGTGTCGCGGACGCCGGCGCCGGTGACGAGGCCGACGACCCCGCGGGCGGCCAACGAGACCGCGAGCAGCTCGCCGAACATGCCGTCGGTGGAGTCGGAGGTGGTGGTGACGACGAGGACGTCGCCGGGTTCGCACTGCTCGACGGCGGCGTGGATCATCAGGTTGTCGCCGGGGTGGGACAGCACGGTGACCGCGCGGCCGGCGATCGCGGCGCCCTGCTGGCGGGGCTGGACGCGCGGGTCGAGCAGCCCGCGGCGGCCCTGGGCCTCGTGGACGGTGGCCACGCCCTGGGTGCGCAGCTCCTTGACCGCCGCCGCGTCGGGGGCGGCGGTGGAGCGGACCACGACGTGGCGGCTCACCAGATGCTGCTTCCGACCGTCGGGAAGGTCCGCATGTAGGCCTCGGCCTGGGCGACCGACTTCGGCGCACCGTTGCGCACCGCCTGGACGCCGCGCCGGGTCGCGAGGTCGACGTAGTAGTCGACGAGGTGGCCCTGTGCGCCGCCCATGCACTTCATGGCCGCGTGCTTCTTCTCGAACACCGAGGTGATGTCGAGCAGGTGGTCGGGCTTGAAGTCGCACTGCTCGGGCTGGTGCGGCTCGAACGCCAGCACCTGCGACGCCCCGAGCGGCTTGGTCTCGCGGTCGGGCAGGCCGTGGGCCTGGGCGACCATCCGCGCCCGGAGCACGAGCTCGTGGGTCAGCGCGTGGTCGAGGTTGTAGGGGTCGCGCGCCGCGTGGGTGAGGATCACGTCGGGCTGGACCCGGCGGAACAGGGCGACGACCGCGTCGAGCACCTCGTCGGTGACCTGCAGCGGGTAGTCGCCCGCGTCCAGGAACTCGATCTCGGCGCCCAGGGTCTCGGCGGCGTTGGTCGCCTCCTGGTGCCGGGCTGCCTTGACGGTCTCGAGCGTGGCCCCCGGCTCGCGCCACAGGGCGGCGGACTCGCCGCGTTCCCCGTAGCTCAGGCACAGGACCGTGACCGATCCGCCGTCCTCCACGCTGCGGGCGATGGCCCCGCCCGCGCGCCACACGAAGTCCGCTGCGTGGGCGCTCACGACCACGACCCGCGGTCCGCCGCTCTCGACGGAAGTCCTCATCGACGTCCTCTCCCCGGCGTGCAGTTGTGCTTGCCGTCGTACTGTTCGCCGAGCCGGCCTCCGGCGCGTGGCGACTGCCGTCGCGACGCCCTCGTCGGCCTGCGGACTCCCGCTGCGGACGGGCTCCGTCGACACTCGGTGTGGCTCGGACCATAGCCCCGTGTTCGCGATAGTGGCAACTAGATTGTTAACAATCTTGGTTACGAGTAGCGTGTCCCCGGTACCGAACCCGACCCGGGGTCCGACACAGGGGGAACCGCATGGCCGCGAGCTTCGAGACGGCGTCCGACGAGCCGTCGACCGCGACGGTCGACGGCGTCGTGACGGCCGTCCGCGACGGCATCATGCAGGGCCGATACGCGCCCGGCCAACGCCTGCCCGAAGCCGATCTCGTCTCGCTCTACCAGGCCTCACGCGGCGCCGTGCGCACCGCGCTGGCCCAGCTGGAGAGCGAGGGGATCGTGCTGCGCGAGCGCAACCGCGGCGCCCGCGTGCGCCCCATCTCGCTCGACGAGGCCGTCGAGATCACCGAGGCGCGCGCGGTCGTCGAGGGGTTGTGCGCGGCCAAGGCGGCCCAGCGCATCACCGCCGACGAACGGACGAGCCTGCGCGCGCTCAGCGACGAGCTGCGCACCGCCGTCGAGGGCGGCGACGTCATGGCCTACACGCGCGCGAACCAGGAGGTGCACCGCGCGATCCGCGACATCTCCCGGCACGAGACCGCGGGCATCATGCTCGACCGGCTGCGTACTCAGAGCGTGCGCTACCACTACACCGTCGCGCTGCTGCCCGGCCGGCCCGCTGTCGGCATGGCCGAGCACATCGAGGTCATCGAGAGCGTGTGCTCCGGCGACGCCGACCTCGCCGAGCAGACCATGCGCGCACACCTCATGAGCGTCGTCGACGCCCTCCACCAGCTCGACAAGAACCTTCACCAGTGGTGAGCGGGCGGGCGGCGCCGCTCGCCCGCCGCGTCCGGCACACCGATGTGCCGGACGACCAGATCGAGGACAGGAGCAAGGATGCCCCAGACCGATCGGATTCTGACCACGCACGTCGGTAGCCTCCCCCGGCCCGAGCACCTGCTCGACCTGCTCAACGCCGACGACCGCGGCGAGGGCGTCGACCCGACGACGCTCGCCGACGCGGTGCGCGACGCCGTGCGCGACCAGGTCGCGCGGCAGGCCGAGGTCGGGATCGACGTCGTGTCCGACGGCGAGATGAGCAAGATCGGCTACGCCACCTACCTGCGGCACCGCATCTCCGGTTTCGAGATCGGCGACGCGCCCCGGGCGACCCCGGCCGACCTCGACAAGTACCCCGGCTACCGCGACCGTCTGCACGCCTCCGGCGACACCGTGGCCTACCTGCGCCCGATCTGCCGTGCCGAGCTCGCCTACGTCGACCGCGGCCCGCTCGACACCGACCTCGCGAACCTGAAGGACGCGGTGGGTGCGGTGCAGGTCACCGGCGGGTTCATGAACGCGCCCTCACCGGGGATCGTGGCCCTGTTCCAGCCCAACGAGTTCTACCCCGACGAGGACTCGTACCTGAACGCGATCGCCGAGACGATGAAGACCGAGTACGACGCGATCGTCGCCGCCGGGTTCGACCTGCAGATCGACGCACCCGACCTCGGCATGGGCCGGCACAACAAGTTCAAGAACCTGTCCGACGCCGACTTCCTCAAGCGCGCCGAGGTCCAGGTCGAGGTGCTCAACCACGCCCTGCGCGACGTCCCCGCCGAGAAGGTGCGCATGCACCTGTGCTGGGGCAACTACGAGGGTCCGCACACGTTCGACATCGAGGTCGAGAAGATCGCCGACGTCGTACTGAGCGCCAAGCCCGCGACCCTGCTGTGCGAGGCCGCCAACCCGCGCCACGGCCACGACTGGGCCGGCTGGGCAGCGGCGAAGATTCCCGACGACAAGGTCTTCTGTCCGGGTGTCATCGACACCACCACCAACTTCGTCGAGCATCCCGGGCTCGTCGCCGAACGCATCCTGCGCTACACCGACATCGTCGGTCGCGAGCGCGTGATGGCCGGCACGGACTGCGGGTTCGGCACCTTCGCGGGCTGGGGCGGCGTCGTCGTCGAGCTCGCGTGGGAGAAGATGCGCTCCCTCGTCCGGGGCGCCGAGATCGCGACCGAGAAACTCTGGTGATCAACGCGTGAGCACGTTCGTACTCCTGCACGGAGCATGGCACGGCGGTTGGGTGTGGCGGCGTGTCGAGCCGTACCTGCGCGAGGCGGGGCACGACGTGCTCACGCCCACCCTCACGGGGCTGAGCGAGCGCGCGCACCTGCTCAGCCCCGCCGTCGGGCTCGACACCCACATCCAGGACGTCGTCGCGCTGCTGGACGCCGAGGACTGCCACGACGCAATCCTCGTCGGGCACAGCTACGCGGGGCAGGTCGTGACCGGGGTGGCCGACCGCCGCCCCGAGCGCCTGGCCCTGCGCGTCTATCTCGACGCGTTCGTCGGCGGCGACGGCGACGCGGCGATCGACCTGCTCCCGGAGGAAGTCGCCGCGCACTACCGCGAGTCGGTCGCGACGGCCGGCTTCGGGTGGCTGATCCCGCAGCGCTCGCTGCACGTCCTCGGCGTCACCGACGACGCCGACCTGTCGTGGCTCTCGCCGCGGCTCACCCCGCACCCGTGGCGCACCTACACCCAGCGCCTCGAGCTCACCGGCGATCACGCCGACGTCCCCGCGCACTTCGTCGAGTGCACCGACTGGATGCGGGCCTTCGCCGCGCACGCCGCCCGCGCCGAGGCGGCCGGCTGGCCCGTCTCCACCATCCCCACCGGCCACGAGGCGATGGTCACCGCGCCCGAGGCACTGGCCAAGTCCCTGCTCTCGGCGGCCATGGCCACCGCCGCGGCGGCGTAGCCCGCCCGCACTTCTGGAGGCGAACAATGGAGTTCCTGGTCCGCGCCGAGAACAGGCTGCCCGTCGACACCCCCGAGGAGGAGCGCGCCCGTCTGAAGAAGGGCGAGCGCGCCCGGGCCGACGAGCTGCGTGCCGCCGGCAACCTCAAGCGGTTGTGGCGGGTCCCCGGGCGCAACGCGACGATCGGCCTGTACGAGGTCGCCGACGCCACCGAGCTGCACGACGTCCTCGCGTCGCTGCCGATGTTCCCGTGGATGGACATCACCGTCGAGGCCGTCGCGACGCATCCGCAGGAGCAGTGAAGGTGGGCTCGCCCGAGACCGTTGCCGAGGCGTTCCTCGTCGCCCTGCGCGACCGCGGCGTCGACCGGCTGTTCGTCAACGCGGGCACCGACTTCGCGACGATCGTCGAGGCCTACGCCCGGCAGAAGGAGTCGGGTCTCGGCCTTCCCGACGTGATCGTGTGCTCGCACGAGAACCTCGCCGTGTCGATGGCCCACGGCTCCTACCTGGGCGACGGCCGGGTGCAGGCGGTCATGCTGCACACCAGCGTCGGCTCGGCCAACGCCGTGTGCGCGGTGTCCAACGCCGCCAGCGCCCGGGTGCCGGTGCTGCTGTCGGCGGGGCGCACCCCGCTGTTCGAGAACGGCATCCTGGGCTCGCGCGACTACGGCATCCACTGGGCCCAGGAGATGTTCGACCAGGCCGGGATGCTGCGCGAGCTGGTGAAGTGGGACTACGAGCTGCGCGACGGCGCCCAGGTCCGCGAGGTCGTCGACCGGGCGCTCGACCGGGCCCGCACCGACCCGCCCGGCCCGGTGTACCTGTCGCTGCCGCGCGAGGTGCTCGCCGCGCCGACGTTCGCCGCGCCCGCCGCGGCGGCCGCCCCGGTGCCGACGCGCGCCCATCCCGACCCGGCCGCCGTCGACACGCTCGCCGAGCACCTGGCGACGGCCCGGTTCCCGCTGATCGTCACCGGCGACTCGGGCGCCGAGCACGCCACCGTGGCCGCGCTCGCCGACCTGGCCGGCCGCTACGGCATCGGGGTCGTGGAGAGCGGGCCGCGGCACGTCAGCATGCCCGCCGACCACCCCATGCACCTGGGCTACCGGCCCGGTGAGGTCCTGGCCCAGGCCGACGTCGTCGTCACCCTCGACCTCGACGTCCCGTGGCTGCCGGCCGCGGTCTCCCCCGCCGACGACGCCGTCGTCGTGCAGGTGGGACCCGACCCGCACTTCAGCCGCTACCCGATCCGCTCGCACCGCTCCGACCTGACGATCACAGCGGGCTGCGGCCCGCTCATCGCCGCGCTCGGGCCGGCCCTGGAGGCGCGCGCCGACCGGATCGACACCGGCCGCACGTCGCGCATCGAGGAGCTGGGTGGTCGCTGGCGGACCCGTCGGCAGGCGCTGCTCGACGCCGAGACCGGCGCATCGGATGCGCCGATCACGAAGGCGGCCATGAACGCCGCCCTGGCCTCGGTGATCGGCTCCGACGACCGGGAGACCGTCGTCGTCAACGAGTACTGGGCACAGGCCGAGGTGCTCGCCCCGACCGTCCCCGGCTCCTACCTGGGAACCCCGCCCGCCGGTGGGCTCGGCTGGGGGCTGCCCGCGGCGATCGGGGTCAAGCTCGCCCGCCCCGACGCCACGGTCATCTCGACGCTCGGCGACGGCGCGTACCTCTTCGCCAACCCGGCCGCCTGCCACCAGGCCATGGCGATGCACGGGCTGCCGGTGCTGACGATCGTCTGCAGCAACAACCACTGGGGCGCGGTGCAGGCCTCGGCGCTCAAGGTGCACCCCGACGGGCACGCCGCCGCGTCGGCCGACCTCTCGCCGCTGGCCCGGCTCGACCCGGTCCCGGCGTTCGAGACCTACGCCGAGGCCTCCGGCGGCTTCGGCGTCCGCGTCCGCTCCCGCGCCGAGCTCGTCCCGGCCCTGGAGAAGGCGCTGCGCGTGGTCCGCGAGGAAGGCCGCCAGGCCTTGGTGAACGTGGAGTGCGCCTGACGGCGCCTGTGAGTGGCAATGGTCGCTATAGCGACCATTGCCACTCACGAGGCCTGTTGGATGGGCCGGTGACCGTTTCCGCACCCTCCTTCTTCACCACTCCTGACGGGGTGCGGCTCGCCTACCGGGAGATCGGCGAGGGCGCGCCCGTCGTGCTGCTGCACGGGTTCTCCTCCACCGCCGTCATCAACTGGATCACGCCCGGCCACGCGGCGGCCGTCGCCGCCGCCGGGCGGCGGGTGATCCTGCCCGACCTGCGCGGACACGGCGACAGCGACCGCAGCCACGACCCGGCCGACTACCCGCCCGACGTCGTCACCGACGACGTGTTCGCCCTGCTCGAGCACCTGAAGCTCGTCGACGACGAGTTCGACCTCGGCGGCTACTCGCTCGGCGGACGCACCTCGCTGCGCGCCGTCGTCCGAGGTGCCCGGCCGGGAAGGCTCGTCGTCGCCGGCATGGGGCTCGCCGGGACCACGAAGATGAGCGGGCACTCGTTCGCCGACGTGTTCCTGCAGGTCCTCACCGATCCGCCGCCGGCCGACGGCACGTTCCCACCGGGCAGCCCGGAGGGGCGGATCACCGACTTCGTCGCGCGCATCGGGGCCGACCGGACGGCGCTGCGGCTCGCCCTGGGCACGGCAGTCGACACCCCGGCCGCCGACCTGGCCCGCATCGACGTCCCGACGCTGGTGGTGTGCGGCGACCGCGACGACCCCGCCGACGCCCGCGCGCTCGCAGACGTGTTGCCGCACAGCACGTTCGCCACGGTGAAGGGCGACCACATCAGCGCGGCGAACCGCTCCGACGCGCTCGGCTCGGCGATCGCGACGTTCCTGGGGTCGTGAGCGGGAATGGTCGCTGTAGCGACCATTCCCGCTCACAGGGTCATCTTCGGCCCAGGGTGGCCAGTACCGCGGAGCGGATCTCGGCGGCGCCGGGGAGGTAGGCGTCCTCCAGGGGCGGGCTGAGCGGGATCGGCTGGAACGGGGCGCCGACGCGTTCGACGGGGGCGTCGAGGTCGTCGAACGCCGCATGCTGTACCGCCGCCGCGACCTCGGCACCGAACCCGCCGTGCAGGACGGCCTCGTGCGCGACGACGAGGCGGTTGGTGCGCCGCACCGACTCCACGATCGTCTCCAGGTCGAGCGGGACGAGGGTGCGCGGGTCGATGACCTCGACCTCGATCCCCTCCGCCGCGAGGTCCTCGGCCGCGGCGAGGGCCTCGCCGACCATGCGGGACAGGGCGACGACGGTGACGTCGCGGCCCGGGCGGCGGATCGCGGCCTTCCCCAGCGGGACCGGCTGTACGGGATCGGGCACGGGTTCGCGGCGGAAGTAGAGGACCTTGTTCTCCACGACGACCACCGGCCCGGGCGAGGCGATCGCACTCGCGAGGAGCCCGGCCGCGTCGGCCGCCCCCGACGGCATGACCACGGTCAGGCCGGGCACGTGGGTCAGCCACGCCTCGAGGCTCTGCGAGTGCTGCGCGGCCGCGCGCTGCCCGGCGCCGCCCTGGGTGCGCAGCACCATCGGGACGGTGAGCTGGCCGCCGGACATGAAGTGCGCCTTGGCCGCCTGGTTCACCAGCTGGTCCAGCGCCAGGGTGATGAAGTCGACGTACATGATCTCCAGGACCGGCCGAAGCCCCGACTGGGCGGCCCCGACGGCGACGCCGCAGATGGCGGCCTCGCTGATCGGGGTGTCGATGACGCGGCCGGCGCCGAACTCCTCGACCAGGCCCGCGGTCGTCGTGAAGGGGCCGCCGGCCGAGACGTCCTCGCCGAGGACGAACACGTCGGGGTCGGCGCGCATGGCCTGGGCGATCGTCGTGGAGATCGCCGTGGCGTAGGTGAGTTCGCGGGTCATCGGAGCTCTTCCGGTACGGACGACGGGAACGGGCTCGACCGGGCCCAGGTCACGGCTTCCTCGACCTCGGCACGGGCGTCCGACTCGAAGGACTCCGAACCGGTCAGCCAGCCCGCCTCGTGGCCTGCGCGCTGCAGCCGCAGGATCGGGTCCTTGCGCTGCCGGTCCTCGGCGGAGACGGCCTCGCGGTAGCGGTCGGGGTCGCCCTCGTAGTGGCCGCGCAGCCGGTGCGTGAGGCACTCCAGCAACGCCGGCCCCTCCCCTCGGCGAGCACGCGCCAGCAGCCCGGAGAAGGCCGTCCAGACGTCGGCGACCTCGTTCCCGTCGACGGTCTGGCGCGGCAGCGGGTAGGGCGCGACGACGTCGCTGACCCGCTCGACCGTGGTGTGCGCCGAGCGCGGCGTGAACTCGGCGAAGCCGTTGTTCTCGCACACCAGCAGCACCGGGAGCCGCCACAGCGTGGCCAGGTTGACCGACTCGGTGAACAACCCGGCCTGCACGGCGCCGTCGCCGAAGAACACGACCGCCACGGCGTCGCTGCCCTGCTGGCGAGCGGCGAGCGCGGAGCCGAGCGCGAGCGGGATGTTGCCGCCGACGACCCCTGTGGCGCCGAGGAAACCGTGCGCGACGTCGACGAGGTGCATCGACCCGCCCATCCCCTGGCAGAGCCCGCCCCCGCGGCCCATCAGCTCGGCCATCGCGCGGCCGAGCGGCGCGCCCTTGGCAACGGCGTGGCCGTGGGCGCGGTGACCGGAGTAGACGGCGTCGTCGTCGCGCAGCTGCCGGCACACGGCCGCGGCGACACCCTCGCCGCCGATGGAGAGGTGGATGAGACCGTGGACCTCGTCGGCACGCTTGAGCGCGCCCACCCGCTCCTCGAAGGCCCGGATGCGCCACATGGTGGCGAGGAGGTCACGCAGGACCTGCGTGTCCACCGAGACCGCGGTGGTCACCTCGCGGCCGCCGTGTTGTGCCCGGACACCGTCGCGTCGACCACCCTGCGCACTCCGGCGACGATCTTGCCGACGTCCGGGAGCACGAAGTCCTCCATCGGCTTCGCGTAGGCGATCGGCGCGTCCAGGGCCGTGACCTGCACGATCGGCGCGCGAAGCGACGCGAACCCGGCCTCGGCGACCTCGGCGGCGATGATCGCCGACACCGAGGCGTGCTTCGTGGCCTGGTCGACCAGCGCGAGCCTGCCGGTGCGCTCGACCGACGCCAAAATCGTGTCGACGTCGAGCGGTGCGATGGTGCGCGGGTCGATCACCTCGACAGACACTCCCTCGGCGGCGAGCTCCTCGGCCGCCTCCAGCGCCCGGTGCACGGTCCAGCCCGTCGCGACGAGGGTGACGTCGTGACCGGGACGGACGACGGCGGCCTGCCCGAAGGGCACCAGGTGCTCGCCCTCGGGGACGTCGCCGGCCTCCAGGGTGAGCAGGTAGTGGTGCAGGAAGAGCACAGGGTTGTCGTCGCGGATCGCGGTGGCCATGAGCCCCTTGGCGTCCGCGGGGGTCGAGGGCAGCGCCACCTTGAGCCCGGGGACGCCCATGAACATCCCGTAGATCGAGCCGGTGTGCTGCCCGGCCCAGCCGGCGGTGAACCCGTAGCCGGCCTTGAGCACGAGCGGCGCCGTCACCCGGCCGCCGGACATGTAGTGGAACCGGTTGGCCTCGTTCACGACCTGGTCCATGGCGACGAGCAGGAACTCGGCCATCGTGCAGTCGACGACGGGCCGCTTGCCCGCGAGTGCCGCACCGGCGGCCATGCCGATCTCCGCGGTCTCCGAGATCGGGGTGACGCGCACACGGTCGGGGCCGAAGGCGGCGACGAACGGGTCCTCCGGGCTCCCGCCGACGCTCTGCCCGATCAGCAGGACGTCGTCGTCGCGGGCCATCTCCTGGTGGATGCCCTCCATGATCGCGGCGATGTAGGTGATCTCGCGGGCCATCTCGTGCTCCCTCGGGTTCTTCCAGGACAGGTCAGGCGACGACGAAGCGCAGGGCGTCGGCGGGGTCCGGGTCCGGCCCGGCCAGCGCCCCGTCGACCGCGCGCTGCATCTCGTCGGCGGCCTCGGCGGCGATCGCGTCGGCCGTGGCGGCGTCGAGGGCACCGCTCGTGACGAGCGCGCCGCGGAACCGCGGGACGGGGTCGCCCCGCAGTGCGGCCTCGTACTCGGCGACGTCGCCGAACACCGTGACGGCCTCGTGCTCGGGATAGTGCAGCGGCACCCCGGGCGGGGCGATGGAGTTGCCGTGCGCGGAGAGCCGGTAGACCAGGGACTCGACGAGCGTCGGCCCCTCCCCCGCGCGGGCGCGGGCGACGGCCTCGGCGACGGTCGTGTGGACGAGGTCGGGGTCGCCGCCGTCGATCGTGACGCCGGGCATGCTGTAGGCCACCGCCTTGGTGGCCAACGGTTCCCCGGCCGCGGCGTTGGCGTCCTCCTGCTCGACGCGCACCGACACGCTGTAGCTGTTGTTCTCCATGACGAAGACGATCGGGAGCTTCCACAGCGACGCGATGTTGAGCGACTCGTGGAACGCGCCCTGCTTGCTGGCACCGTCGCCGAAGAAGCAGAGGACCACGTCCCCGGCGCCACGGACCTGCGCGGCGTACGCCGCGCCGGTGGCCTGCGGGATGGACTGGCCGACGATCCCCGAGGTGCCGAGGAACCCGCGCTCGGGATCGGCGAGGTGCATCGAGCCGCCGTAGCCGCCGCAGAGCCCGTTCGCGCGGCCGTAGATCTCGGCCATCATCGCGGTGGTGTCGCTGCCCAGGGCGATGGGATAGCCGTGGCAGCGGTAGGTGGCCATCACGTGGTCGCCGGGGCGGATCGCGGCGATCGACCCGACGATCGACGCCTCGGCGCCGTCGGCGAGGTGGGTGTGCCCGCGGATGACGCCGGGGTGCTCGGCGAAGGTCCGCTTGACGCGCTCCTCGAACTCGCGGATGCGCACCATGGCCCGGTACATCGCGGTACGGTCCACAGCGGTCACGCTCCTTCTGCCGCGACGGGCGCGGCCAGTGCTGCGGACGTCGTCGCCGCCGTCCGGTCGAAGATCTCGTCGATCGGCAACGCGCGCAGCGCATCGGAGAGAACCTCGACGCCCCACGGCCCGGCGTAGCCGAGCCCGCGGAGCGCGGCGACGTAGCCGGTGATGTCGAACTCGCCCTCGCCGGGCAGCCGCCGGTGCCGGGTGGTCTCGCGGCTGTGGTCGGGCATGTTCTCGAGCTGCCCGTCGGACAGCTCGACGAACGTGAGCCGCTCCGGCGGGATCGCCGCCAGGTCGTCAGGAGTGATGGCGAGCTTGCCGAGGTGCCAGGTGTCGATCGCGATCCCGCCCTGCGCGGGGTCCGACGCCGACACGATCTCGACGACCCCGGCGATCGAGGGCGCGTTGACGTCGAAGGGCATCAGCTCGTAGGCCAGGGGCGGCACCCCGCGGTCCGCGGCGTCGGCGCACATGGCGGCGAACCCGTCGGTCAGCTGCGTCATCGACGCCGTCGTGCGCTTCAGGTTGCCCAGCTTGACGTGGTGGGCGCCCAGTTCGACGGCGGCGGTGAACAGCAGGTCGCGCTGGGCGTCGGATGCGGTGCGGCGAGGGTCGCCGGGGGCGACGAACCAGTCGTTGAGGAACTCGATCTCGAGGTCGCGCAGGCCGGCGTCGACGAAGATCGACCGGATCTCGCCGAGGGTGCGCTCCTCGAGGAGGTGTTCGAGGTCGCTGTGCCAGATGCCGAGCCCGGTGAGGCCGACGCGCGCGGCCTGGGCGCAGCGTTCGGGCCAGTCGAACAGGCTCCACTCGCGGCCGGTCCCGATCTCCACGGGACCGGCGACGGTCCAGTAGGAGCCGAGGACGTCCGAGGTCGTCACGTGTCGTCACTCCCGGGGTCGAGCAGCAGTGCGTGCGGGTGGGTGAGCAGGTCGACGAGATCACGCAGGAAACGGGCACCCTCGGCGCCGTCGAGGACGCGGTGGTCACAGGAGAGGGTCACCGTCATGACCCGCCGGTCGGTGCAGGGTTCGCGACGGACCGCACCGACCGCCAGGATCGCGGCCTGGCCCGGGATCACGACCGCGCTGAACTCCCGGACCCCGAACATCCCCAGGTTGGAGACGGTGAACGTCGCACCGTCGAGGTCGGTGGGTGTGAGCCGGCCGTCGCGGGCGCGTCCGACGAGCCCGCGGGACGCGGCGGCGATCGTGTTGAGGGCGCGGGTGCCGGCGTCGGTGACGACGGGGACGACGAGCCCGGCGGGCGTCTCGACGGCGACGCCGACGTTGATCCGGCTGTAGGCGGCGGGGGTGTCGGCGTCGTCGGGGACGCCTGCGTTGACGTGGGGGTGGCGGCGCAGCGCGCGTCCGGAGGCGGCGACGACGAGATCGGTGAGGGTCGGGACGACGGCACCGGGGACGTGGTCGGCCGCGGCCGCGAGGGCGGCGCGCAGGTCGAGGGCCGCGGTCACGTCGGCGTCGGCGGTGAGGACGAACGCCGGGACGTCCCGGTTGGACCGCACCATGCGCTCGGCGGTGAGGTGCTGGGTCCGGCTGCGCGGCAATGGGGTCGCGGCCCCGCGCGCACCGCCGGCACCGGGCGACGCTGCCGGGGCGGCTGCCGCGGCGGCGTCGATGTCCGCGCGCACGACCCGGCCGTTGGGGCCGGTGCCGGTCACGGTGGCGAGGTCGACGCCCAGCTCGCGGGCGCGGCGGCGGGCGAGTGGGGACGACGGGACACGCACCCGGGCGGGTCCGGGCTCCGCCCCGGACACCGCACCGGGTGCGGCCGTCCCCGGTGCTGCGGACGTGGGCCCCTCGCCCTGTCCTTGCGCACCGAAGTCAGTGCCGGCGGGACCCCTGCCGTCGGCCCGCGGGGTGTCCGTGGGGGCCGGCGGGTCCGTCGCCGGGGTCGTGCTCGTCACCGTTCCCGGGGCGCCGCCGACGGTCGCGATCACCGCGCCGACGGGCACCGTCTGGCCCTCGGCGGCGAGGATGTGCAGCACCCCGTCGGCGTCGGCCTCGAAGGTCACCGTCGCCTTGTCGGTCTCGATCTCGGCGAGCTCCTCGCCACGGGCGACGGCCGCGCCGGAGGCGTGCAGCCAGCGGACGATCGTGCCCTCGGCCATCGACTCCGACAGCCGCGGCATCCGCACGTCGACCCCCGTGCCGGTCATCGACCGGCCGCCTTCGGGACCCACGTCGTCGTCACCGCACTCCTCGCCCGCTTCTCCCGGAACGCCCTTGACGGACCCCGCGACGCGGTGGGCGTCGACGGTTGCACACCGCGTCACGGGGTAGGAGAAGCGTCGCCGGGAGGGGCGGGTGGGAGCCATCGGGTGCGCGCCCGATTACCTGTCGATGCGTGCACCCCTGCGGGGCAGGGACCGTGCAATCCCCTGCGGGGCAGGGCCTGTCAGCTCGCGGCGACGTCCCGGGCGGCGCGGCGGACGTCGCGCGGGGACATGCCGTACTCCCGCTTGAAGACGTGCGAGAAGTGCGTGGCGTCGGAGAAACCCCAGCGGAACGCGATCTCGGTGACGGTGCCTGCGGTCGGCTCCTCGAGGTCCTCGCGACACCGCGCGAGCCGCGACCTGCGCACCAGCGCGGCGACCGACTCACCCGTGTCCTCGAACGCCGAGTGCAGGGTCCGCACCGACACCGACAGCACCTTGGCGATCGACTCCGGACCCAGCGCGGGGTCGGGCAGGTTGGCCCGGACGTAGCGGCGGACGCGGACGCGCAGCGCCTCGCGGCGGGCCTCACGGGTCTCGGGCATCCCGGGTTCGACGACCGCGCGCAGCAGCTCCAGTACGACGTCGGCGGCCGCGGCGCCGGTGCGTTCGTCGAGCAGCGGGAGCTCGGCGGCGAGCGCGTCGACGTAGCGGACCAGCAGCCGCGCCCCGGGCCGGCGTTCCAGCGACGACACCGATCCGACGTCGGCCAGCCGCGGGCTGACGGAGTGCACGAGGTCGCGCGGGAAGATCAGCGTGCGTTTGGTGAAGGGTTCGACGACCTCGACGCCGACGGCGCGGGCCCCGTCCCAGAGCCCGATGGCGCCGGCCTCCAGGACGTGGTGCTCGGTGCGGGAGCGGATGACCTTCTCCGCGCCGTGCAGCACCATCTGCAGGCCGATGTGGTCCTCCCCCGGGTCACCCATCAGCGCGCTGGTGCGACGCCCGGCGAACGGGGTACAGGAGCACTCGACGAGGTCGAGCGCCCCGAGCCGGCGGCGTTCGACACGGCCGGCGAAGCGTCCGATGTCGGGCAGCTTGACGTCGAACGCCACGTGGGTCGCGGCGAGCACGTCCTCCCACTCCGGCACGGGCCGGGCCGACGCGGAGTCGACCTCCCAGCTCTCCGACGCGCTGTCGGACGTGGTGAACGTGCTGGTCGACATCGGTGTCGACAGGGCCGTCATGGCCTCGCCCCTTCCGTCGTGGTCGTCCGGCCGTCGCCCGGAGCCACCTGTCCAGCGTGACCCACGGGCCCGCACCGGTTCAAGCCGGGACGCGGGCCCGGGTGCGCGGTTTGGCTCCGCGTGCACGGATGTGTGTGCATCCACGCCGGACCGGCGCGCGGGCCGCGGCGGCGCCGGTAGCGTCCGCCGCGACCGGCGTGTCGGGAAGCGGCCGGCGAGGAGGCTGAATGCGTGCCGGGGTGTTCCGCGGCAAGGGCCGGATCGAGGTCGAGGACGTCCCCGATCCCGTCGCCGGCGCGGGCGACGTCGTGCTCGACGTCCACGGCTGCGGGGTGTGCGGCTCCGACGTCGGCCAGTTCCGCGCGGGCAGCGCCCGCGACGGCCAGGTCATGGGTCACGAGTTCGCGGGCAGGGTCGTCGAGGTCGGCGCGCGGGTCGAGGGCATCGCCGAGGGCGACCTGCTGACGGGCCTGCCGATCCAGCCGTGTGGTGACTGCCGCCGCTGCCGCGCGGGGCTCGCGCACCTGTGCGAGCGGTGGACGACGCGCAGCATCGCGTTCGGGCTGCCCGGCGGGTTCGCGGAGAAGCTGCGCATCCCCGAGGCCCGGCTGGGCGCGAACGTGCACCGGCTGCCCGACATCGCCGGCGCCACGCCCGACGCGGTCCTGGACGCGGGGACGCTCGTCGAGCCGCTGTCCGTCGCGGTCCACGCGGTCCGGCTGGCCGAGCCGGCGCAGGGGCGCAGCGCCGTCGTCATCGGGCTGGGGACGATCGGCCTGCAGGCCGCGCAGACGTTGCGCGCCAAGAGGTGCGGCCCCGTGGTCGGGGTCGATCCGTCGCCGGTGCGGCGCGCGGTCGCGGAGGAGCTGGGCATCGTCACGGTCGACCCGACGGTCGGCGACGACGCCCTGGCCGGAACACTGTGCGCGCTGACCGGGGACGCCGAGGCCGACATCGTGGTCGAGGCCAGCGGGGTGGGTGCGCTCGTCGCCGCGGCGATGGAGATCGTCCGGCCGCGCGGGACCGTCGTGCTGGTGGCGCTCTACCACTCCCCGGCGACGATCGAGCCGATGCGCGCGGTGCAGCGCGAGGTGGTGCTGCGCGGCAGCGCGAACGTCACCCCGGACGACTTCCGCGACGCCATCGAGCTGATCGGGTCCGGGGCGGTGGCCACGGCGCCGCTGCTCAGCCACCGGCTCCCGCTGGAGCGGGTGCAGGAGGCGTTCGAGGCGCAGCTCGACGCGAACGCGTCGGTGAAGGTGCTGGTCACCACCCGATAGCCCGCTCACGTGATCGTCCGGACAGGCGCACCGTCGATGAACGCCGCGATGTCCTCGACGACCTCGCGCCAGAAGATCGCATACCCGCCGCGGGTGACGTAGCCCAGGTGCGGGGTGGCAAGGACGTTCGGCAGGGTGCGGAAGGGGTGATCGGCGGGCAGCGGTTCGACGTCGTACACATCGAGCCCGGCCCCGGCGATCCGTCCCTCGCGCAGGGCCGTGACCAGCGCATCCTGGTCGACGATCGGCGCCCGCGAGGTGTTCACGAGGAACGCCGACGGCTTCATCGCGGCGAGGTCGTCGGCTCCGACGAGGCCGCGGCTGCGCTCGGACAGCACGAGGTGGACGGTCAGGAAGTCGGCGGCCGCGACCAGCTCGGCCTTCGACGGTGCGAGGCGCGTCCCCGCGGCCGCGGCCGCGTCGGCCGTGAGGTTCTGGCTCCAGGCGACGACGTCCATCCCGAACGCCAGACCGACCTTGGCGACGAGCGAGCCGATCCGCCCGAGGCCCAGCACGCCGAGGGTGGCGCCGGCGAGGTCGACGCCGACGCTCTGCTGCCACGGCCCGTTCGACCGGAGACCGGTGTTCTCGACGACGACGCTGCGGGCGAGTCCGGTGATCAGTGCCCAGGTCAGCTCGACCGTCGACGTCGTGAGCCCGCCCGTCCCACAGACGACGACGCCGCGTTCGGTGGCGGCGGCGACGTCGACCGACGCGTTGCGCATCCCCGTCGTGATCAGCAGCCGCAGGTCGGGCAGCTTCTCGAGCACGCTGCGCGGGAACGGTGTGCGCTCGCGCATCAGCACGACGGCGTCGTAGCCGGCCAGCCTCTCGACGAGGGCGCCCTCGTCGGCGACGTGGTCGCGGAAGACGTCGACCGCCGCGGCGAGCCCCGACCAGTCGGCGGAGGTGAGCGCGACGCCCTGGTAGTCGTCGAGCACGGCACAGCGCAGGGTCACGTCTTCTCCTCAGGCATCGGGCACGACCTGGTCGTGGGTGATCCGGGCGAGCAGCCGCATCGCGACGACGGTGCCGATGTCGGCACCGGCGTCGATGAGGCCCTCGACCGCTGCGGTACGGGCGGCGTCGGCGGCGGCCGGGTCGGGCCAGGCGCCCTCGACGAGCAGGAAGCGGCGTCCGACGCCGGTGGGGACGTCGCGGTAGGTACCGGTGGCGTCGCGGGCGGTCGTGGTGGCGAGGTCGACCTCGGCGACGTGCACGGCGAGCGTCCCGGACGCAGCGAGCAGCCCTGGCGCGAGCGTGCCGATCACGGTGTCGCGCATCGAGTCTCGATCGGCATCGAACTCCGCCAGGACGAGGTCACCGCCTTCGCCGCGGGCAACGGAGTGCACGACGTCGCAGACGGTGCGGCTCATCCGCGACATCACCGGTACCCAGCGCGCGGTACCGGGCGTCGGGTCGTCGAGCGCGGCCAGGTACGCGGGCGAGCGCAGGACGGCGGCATCCTCGGTCTCGTAGACGGCGAGGTAGACGGGCGGGTTCCCGGACGAGACCCAGCGCCGCGCCCGCCGGAACCCCGGCGTCGCGACACGTTCGGGCAGGTGCTCGTGGGTGTACCAGGCGTCGAACCCCGGGTCGCGGGCCGGGTCGCCGGGCCCGTGCACGACGAGCAGCCCGCGGCCGAGCAGGCCGGGGCGCAGCGGGGCGGAGGTCGGTCGCACGGGGATCGGCTCACTCCCCTCCGGTCATCGGCGCACCGGCGACGTCGGCGACGGCGTCGTCCGAGTCGAGCATCGCCACGGCCTCGCGCAGTGCCGCGAGGTACCCGGTGCGCTGCTTGCGGTACCGCTCCACCGGCGCGGAGACGGTGTAGCAGCCCATGAGCATCCCGTTGCGCCATATCGGGACCGCGATGCAGGCGACGCCCGCCGAGAACTCCTCGACCTCGGTGGCGTAGCCGTTGCGCGCCACCTGGGCGAGCTCCTTGGCGAACACGTCGGGATCGGTGATCGTCCGGTCCGTGACGGCGGTGAGGGGGTGCATCGCGAGATAGCGCTCCCGGTCCTCCGGTTCGGCGAAGGCCAGCAGCACCTTCCCGGAGGCACGGGCGTTGGCGACGCCCCGGTAGCCGGGCCGCAGGTTGGTCACCTGCACCGCGTGCGTCCCCGACAGGTGCGCGAGCACGACGGGGTTCCCGTTGCGCCACGCCGTCAGGTAGGCGCTCTCACCGGTCTCCTCGATGATCCGCCGCAACGGCGCGACCAGCTCGGGCGGCGGCACGGTCTGTTGGGCGTAGGCGACCGACAGCACCTCCATGGCCAGCCCGAAGCGGTACTGCTTGCGCTCGTCGCGGGTGAGCAGCTTGGCGTCGACCAACGTGTTGAGCAGGTGGTACACCGTCGGCACGGACGTGCCGAGCTCGGCGGCCATGCGGTTCACCGAGCGTTCGGCCTCGGGCAGCGACGCGATGAGCATCAGCAGCTGCGCAGCGCGCGACACCGACTGGATCCTGGTGCCGGTTCGTGTCTCGTCCGCCATGTGCCGTCCTCGTCGTGGTTCGTCCGTGCGGGTGCGCTCAGCGGTCCGGGCTGCGGACCGAGACGCCGCCGTCGACGGGCAGTGTCGTCCCTGTGATGTAGCGGGCTTCGTCCGACACCAGGAACAGTGCGGTGTAGCCGACGTCCCAGCCGGTCCCCTCGATGCCGAGCGGGGATGCGCCGCGGCGCTTGTCGCGCAGCGACGGGTCCATCCCCTCGGAGGCGACCATCGGCGTGTAGATCGGCCCGGGCAGGATCGCGTTGACGCGGATTCCTTGTGCCGCATGGTCGATCGCCATGGCCTTGGTCAGCGCGATGACGCCACCCTTGGCCGTCGTGTACGGGGTCAGGCCGCGCGGGCGGATCGCGGAGATCGACGACAGGTTGACGATGGCGCCGCCCCCGCCGTCGGCCATGACCGGGATGACGGCGCGGCTCGCCGACACGACGGTCCGTAGGTTGACCGTGATGACGCGGTCCCAGTCCTCGTCGGTGGTCTGCAGGATCGTGCCCGCGCCCTCGGTGCCGACGTTGTTGTCGAGGATGTCGATGCGGCCCCAGCGCTCGACGGCCGCCGCGGCCATCGCCTCGCAGTCCGCGGCCGAGGTGAGGTCGGCCTCGAACGCGACCGCCTCCCCGCCCTCGGACTCGATGCCGTCGACGGTGGCCTTCGCCGCCGCGGTGTCGCGGTCGACGACGAGCACCTTCGCGCCAACAGGATCGCGGCGGCCCGGCCGGTGCCGATGCCCTCGCCGCGTGAGCCGCCGCCGGTGACGATCGCGATCCTGCCGTCGAGCCGGCGCGGGTTGGGCTCGGAGTTGGGCAGAGCGGCGTCCAGGCCGGGGGCGGTCATGGGTTCTCCTCGACGGAGTCAGGGACGGGGCGGGCGATCACCGGTGCAGGGGCGCCGTCGCCACCGCGGATCGGCAGTGGGACCGCGTTGATCTCGACGCGCCGTCCGGCCAGCTCCTCCAGGCGCGGCCCGAGGTGCTCGACGATCAGGATGTCGCGGGGCAGCAACGTCATGTGCACGGGGTAGGAGTAGTCGGGCGGGCGGTGCTTGCCGCCGAGGTCGGGCGTCGTGGTGTCGACGCCGACCATCTTCACGCCGCGCTCGGCGAGCCAGACGGCGGTGTCGTCGCCCAGGTAGGGGTGGTCGCGGTACTCCGGCGTGCCGAAGCGGCGGCCGTAGCCGAAGCAGAAGAACACGATGTCGCCCTCGCGCACGTCGGGGTCCATCGCCTCGATCTCGGCGAGGGTCACGGGGACGACGCCGTCGCGGCGGGCGTCGATCACGATGCCGGGCCCGACGAAAGCGTCGACGGGGTACTGCTCGATCGACTTCCCGCCGGGCAGGAAGTGCAGGGCGGCGTCGATGTGGGTGCCGACGTGCGTCGACAGCGTGAGGTGGGTGATCCGCACCGCCGACTCCGGCGGGCCGGTCCCGATGTACTGCGGGGTGAAGCAGACCTGGCTCTCCGGCAGCGCGCGGGGCATCTCCTCGTACATCGGCTGGGAGAGGTCGACCCACTCCCCCGTCCCGACGGGACGGCTCACGAGCTCGCTCACGACCCCAGCCCCAGCAGCCGCGACGCGGTGCCGCCCAGCATGGCGGTGACGTCGTCGTCGGTGACCGTGGCGCCGTGGCGGGCGGCGATCTCCGGGAGGTTGCGGAACGTGTCGACCCAGCCGTCGAGCGGCATGACCGTCGAGACGCCGGGGCAGTCGCTGCCGAAGACGACCCGCTCCAGGCCGATGCCGTGGCGGATCTCGGCGACGCGGGCGATGAAGCGGGCCTCGTCCTCCAGGAACAGGCCCTGCCACAGCGACAGCTCCAGGTAGAGGTTCGGCTTCCAGCGCGCCATGTCGAGGGCGAGGTCGAAGTAGGCGCGCTGCCCGGCGTGCAGGATCACGAAGTTCACGTCGGGGAAGTCGGCGGCGGGCTCGTCGAGGTGCAACGGGCTGCAGTAGGTGCTGACCAGCGGCGCGGCCAGCGGCCCGGTGTGCGACACGACGGGCACCGCGTACTCGCGGGCGAGCTCGTAGAGCGGGCGGCACACCGGGTCGGCCGGGGAGAACCCGGAGCAGGGGTGCAGCTTGAGGCCCTTCGCGCCGGCGTCGAGCGCGTCGCGGAACAGGTCGGCCGCGTCGGGGCGGCGGGGGTCGACGCCGAAGAACGCGATGAAGTGGTCGGGATCGGACCGGGCGAGGTCGGTGGCCAGCCGGTTCTCCTCGGCGATGGAGCGGTCGCCCTCCCCGAGGCGCAGCCCGTAGTCACCGAGCAGCAGGCACGAGCGGTCGACGCCGGCCTTCTCCATCTCGGCGCGGATCTCCCCGGCCCGGACCTCCACGTCCTGGACGGCGCCGTCGCCGTGGGCGTGCCCGACGGCGGTGCCGCGCGCGGCGATCTCCCGGACCACGGCGTAGCGCTCGAAGATCGACCAGAGGTGCCGGTGCAGGTCGATGATCACTGGTTCTCCCCTCCCACCCATTCCAGATGGGTGCGTACGGCGGCGGTGAACTCGTCGGCGTTCTCCATGAAGGCCATGTGCGGGGCGTCCAGCTCGACGAGCCGCGACTTCGGCAGCCGCGCGTCGAGGTCGCGCATCACATCGAGCGGGGTCGAGGCGTCGACGCGGCCGGCGATGCACGTCGTCGGCACGCTGATCTCGCCGAGCCGGTCGAGGACGTGGTGGGTGCCGATCGCCCGCCAGGTGTCGGCGAGCGCGCCGGGGTCCATCGCGAGCAGCCGCTCGCGCGCATGGTCCAGGTACGGCGCGCCCGACGCCAGGCCGTCGGCGGTGAACCAGCGGGTCATGGTGTCGTCCAGCATGCCCGCGGACCCGCGTTCCTCGGTGGCGGCGGCGCGGGCCTCCATGACGTCGGTGACACCGTCGGGCGTGGTGCAGGCCAGCACCAGCGAGCGCACGAGGCCGGGATGGTCGAGCGCGAGGTGCATGGCGACCATGCCGCCCAACGAGGCGCCGACGACGTCGAAGGGTCCGGTGGCGTGGCCGGCGATCTCGTCGGCCATGTCGTCGAGGGTGAGCCCGGGCCGGGCGCGGCGGCGGTCGCCGTGGCCGGGGAAGGTGATCGCGTGGACGCCGACGCCCACGTCGCCGAGGTCGAGGAACCGGGCGGCGTCACGGTCGAGCCCGACGGGGTGCAGGAACAGGACGGTCACGTCATGCCTCCGGCTCGCGGACGGCGTGCACCTCGTAGCCCTCGGGGATGTCGGGTGTGATCTCGCGGTAGACGTTGCGGACCATGGTCGTGAAGTGCGGCTGCAGCTTCTTGGTCCACTCGCTCGGCGGCCGGATGCGCCGGTACTCCTCGGTCTCGAGCACCTCGGGGTCGTCGAGGTCGTAGAGCGCCAGGTACTTCGGCTCGCCCTCGACGGACACGAACCGCCGCGCGGTGAGGAACCCCGGGCACTGCACCCGCTCCGGGAAGTGTTCCTCGGTGTACCAGCGGTTGAACTCCTGCTCGTACTCCGGATCGATGTCGATCAGGACGAGCAGCAGGCCCTTGGCCGTTGTCGGCGCGGTCACGCGGAGACCTCCTGAGCTGGGGGGCGGACCGGGAGGGGTCCGGCCAGTGCGTAGGCGTCGCGGGTCAGGTCCATGACCGCGGCCATGTCGGTGAGCGAGGCGAGCGGCGGCTCGCCCTCGCGGACCCGGCGCAGCGCGTCGCGCACGAACACCGGGTAGTGGTCGACGTTCGTGGTGTGCGCCTTCACGTGCTCGCGGCTGCCGTCGGGCGCGACGATCTCGACGTCGGTCGGCGAGGACGCGATGACGTAGTGGTCGCGGGCCTTGATCGAGAAGTGCAGATCGAAGTCCGAGTGCTGCGCGGGCATCAGGTAGCCGACCTCACCGACGAACACGCGCCCGCCCGAGCGCAGCGTGACCAGCGAGTAGTCCTCGATCGGAAGGCCGTAGGCGGCGTTGGACATCGTCGCCGAGGAGACCCACACGTCGTCGCCGAAGAGGACGCGGGCGAGGTCGATGAAGTGGACGCCGAGGTTGACGGTGCAGCCGCCGCCGGAGCGGGCGGGGTCGAGCATCCAGCCGCAGCCGGAGGCGGGGTAGCGCGTCGGTGGGCCTGCGATCCAGCGGAACGAGAGGTATGACGGGTCGGCGTCGGCGAACCGCTCGCGCATGACGGCGAGCAGCTCCGACTGGCGCCACACGAACGGCACGGCGGCGAAGACGCCGGCGTCGCGGGCCCGGTCGGCGATGTCGTGGACCTCCTGCGGGTTCAGCCCGCACGGCTTCTCCATCGCGAACGGCACGTCGTTCCCGATCAGCGTCCGCGCGGTGGCGGCCATCTCGTCGTGCGGGCCGAGGGCGAGGACGAAGTCGGGTCTCGCGGCCTCGAGCAGTGCGGCGACGTCGGTGTGGGCGCGCACCCCGAGCCCGTCGGCGATGCGCTGCGCCGCAACCGGGTCGGCGTCGTGGACGGCGACGACGTCGGCCTCCTCCTGCAGCGTGGGGAGGAAGAGGTCGAGGTGCCAGTGGGCGGCCCCGGTGACCGCGATCCGCATGCGCGCCATCAGATCGCCCTGTTCACGCCGCCGTCGACGACGATCGTCTGCCCGGTGACGTATCCGGCCTGTGCCGAGCACAGGAACGCGCAGAGGTCGCCGACCTCGGACGGCCGGCCGATCCGGCCGACGGGGATCTCGGCGGCGTGCCGGCGCAGCTGCTCGTCGAGGTCGATCCCCGCGGCGGCGGCGGCCTTGCCCTGCAGCTCGCGCAGCCGGTCGGTGAGGATCGGGCCGGGCGCGATGGTGTTGACGGTGACGCCGTCGCCTGCGTGGGTGTCGGCGACGACCTTGGCCAGCACCGTCACCCCGGCGCGGGTGGCCTCGGAGATCACGAGCCCGGGCTTGGGCTCGCGCACGCCGTAGCCGGTGAGGGCCACGACCCGCCCGCGGCCGGACGCGACGAGGTGCGGCAGGGCCGCACGCAGCAGCCGCACGGCGCTCATCAGGACCTGGCGGTGGCCGGTGTCCCAGTCGTCGTCGCCGGACTCGGCGAAGGTGACCGCGGGCGGTGGCCCGCAGTTGACGACGAGCACGTCGAGCCCGCCGAGCCTCGCGACGGTGCCGGCGACGAGGGCGGCGATGTCGTCGGCGGAGTCCAGGTCGGCGGCGACGTACCCGGCGGCGCCGACGTCGCGCGCGGCGGCGGCGAGCCTGTCGGGGTCGCGGGAGGACACGACGACGCGCGCCCCCTCCGTGACCAGGGACGCGGCGCACGCGCTGCCGAGTCCCGAGCTCGCCGCGGTGACGAGCGCCCGGGTACCGGCCAGGCCGAGGTCCATCGCCGTCCTCTCTCGATGTCACGGGGTCCGGGCCGCCGCGGTGGGGTCAACGGCACCGCGGCGGCCGGACGATCAGGGAGTCACCGGTTCACGCGGCGGGCCCGGCACCCAGCGGGAGCGCCTCGGTGGAGGCGACGTCCTTCGGGAACACCGTCTTGAGCGTCCCGTTCTGCCACTGCACGAGGATCGGCTTGATGTACTTGTTCGCGCCGGTCGCGTCGAAGCCGACCTTGCCCGGCGGGACGGCCGAGGCCTGGCCCGTGGTGAAGTCCGTGCTCGACAGGGCGTCGCGGATCTTCTGCGGGTCGCACGTCTTGCCCTGGTCCATGACCTGCGCGAGCTCGTAGATCGCGGCCCACGACTCGCCGGCCTCCTGCGGCATGAAGGCGTTGTACTTCTGCTGGTACTCCTTCGCCGCGTCGGCCACACCGGTCAGCGTGACGTCGGAGTTCCAGGCGGCCGAGGCCATGATCCCGTTGGACGAGTCGCCGAGCGCCTTCGCGAACTGCGGGGCGAGCGCGCCGCCGCCGCCGGACGTCGCGATCGGGGTGGTGACGCCGCGGGCCCGGATGCCCTTGATGATCAGCGACAGGTCCGAGACGTTGCCGCCCAGCACGATCAGGTCGGCGTTGGCGTCGGAGACGCGGTTGACGATCGCGGTGGCGTCGGACAGGCCGTTGGGGAAGATGACCTGTTCCTTGACCTGCACGCCCTCCTTGCCCGCTCCGGCGACGACACCGGCGGTCTGGGCCTTGGTGGAGGCGTCGTCGGAGCCGGCGACGGCCAGGGTGCGCAGCGGCCGGTTCTGGGCGGCGTAGACGCCCTTGGCGTCGGTGACCGTCTCCGAGCCGAACGCCGAGGCCTTCGGCGGGATCTGGAACAGGTACTTGTAGCCCTTGGCCGTCAGGTCGTCGACGAACGACTGCGTGATCAGCGGGACCTTCTTGGTCTCGGTGGCGACGACGGTCGTCAGCGTCATGCTCGACAGGTAGGAGCCCACGACGGCCGAGACGTTGCCCGACTGCAACAGGTTCTCGGTGACCGTCTTGGCCTGGCCGGGGTTGTCCGAGCTGGTGTCACCGCTGACGACCTTGATCTTGGCGCCGTTGAGGCCCTTGATGCCGCCCGCGGCGTTGATCTCGTCGGCGGCGAGCTGCATGCCGTTGAGCGAGTTCTGGCCGTTCTCCGCCCATACGCCCGACAGCGGATAGGGCGCACCGATGTTGACGGTGTCGCCGCAGTCGACCGACTGCCCACCCTGGTTCTGGGTGGCGATCCCGCCGCAGGCGGTGGCGAGTGTGAGCAGGGCGGCGGCCGCTGCCGTCCCGACGATCCTGGTTCTCATCGCGTCTCCCTTGACGTGGCCGCCGCCTCGGGGGCGTCGGTGATGAGCTTGCGGAGGAAGGTCAGCGAGGCCGCGAGCCGTTCACGCTGGTCGGCGACGCCGGGGTGGTTGTCCAGGCCCTCGACGGAGAGCCGGTACGGCTCGGCGCGGTCGGCGGATCCCGCCAGCACGCCGACGAGCGAGGTGAGGTCGGCGACCCCTTCGCCCGGATAGCACCACTGCACGTCGAACCCGCGTCGGTGGAAGCGGTCCTCCACGTAGCGCGAGACGAGCCGGAAGTCCTTCACGTGTCCCGACGGCGCGAGCGGGGCCAACCGGCTGATCACCGGCAGCGGGTCCTGCAGCGACGAGATCGGGTTGATCAGGTCGAGGAACACCCCGACCCGGTCGGAGCCGACGCCCTCGATGATCTCGGCGTACTCGTCGGCCGTGAAGTCGGAGTGGTTCTCCAGCAGGATCTGCACGGTCCCGGGCACCTCGTCGACGGCGCGGCGCAACGTGTCGGTGACGTATCGCTGCTCGGCGGCGATGAGCCCGGGTTCGTCGAACAGCTCGGCCCGGTAGAACCCGGAGGAGACACGGGCGAACGGGCTGCCGATGGTCTCGGCGAGGGCGACCCACGCTGTGATGCGCTCGACCCCGCCGTCGACGGTGTCGCCGTTGCCGACGCGGCCGACGACGTCGCCGGACAGCGTGATCCCCAGCCCCAGGTCGTCGGCGAGCGCGCGCAGGCCCTCCAGGCCGGCGGTGTCGCGGTCGCGCACGTGCACGGCGTTGAACTGCACGAACGTGTAGCCGAGATCGGCGATCTCGCGCAGCACGTCCTCGAGGGAGATCTCGCCGGCCGCGAGGCGGCAGTGGTAGGAGAGCGTGTCGACGCCCAGGACGATGTCCACGGTCCGGTTCCTTTCCTCAGTTCCGCAGCCAGGCCCGTACGGAGCCGGCGATGTCGCCCGGGCCGGGCAGCAGCCCGGCGACGAGGCTGGGTGCGGCCGGGACCCGGGTGTCGGGCAGGCCGAGGCGCAGCGGCGGCACCCGCAGGGGCACGCCCTGGCCGGCGACGCGGGCGACGACCTCGGCGCCGAACCCGCCGGTCACGTTCGCCTCGTGCACGACGGCCAGCGCACCGGTGCGTCCGGCACTCGCGACGATCTGGTCGGACGGGAACGGGTTGAGCCACACCGTCTCCAGCACTTCCAGGGAGATGCCCTCGTCGGCGAGCGTGGCCGCGCCCTCCAGGACGCGGGCGGTCATGGCCCCCCAGGTGACGACGGTGGCGTCGGTGCCCTCGCGGCGCACCCGCAGCCCGCCGGGCGTCTGCGCCGGCCCGCCCAGCCGCACCGGCCCCTTGCCCGTCGGGTACAGCGTCCGGTTCTCGATCACGAGCACCGGGTCGTCGCTGTGCACGGCGGCGACGAGCAGGTCGTAGGCGTCCTGCGCCGTCCACGGCATGCACACCCGCAGGCCCGGGACGTGCAGGAACAGTGCCTCCAGGCTCTGGCTGTGCTGGGCGCACGCGCCGGGCGCGCTGCCCTGCTGGGTGCGGATCGTGACGGGCGCGGTGAGCTCGCCGCGGCTGACGTAGCGCACGTTGGCGAGCTGGTTCACGACCTGGTCGAACGCGACCAGCGAGAAGTCGACCCACATGATCTCGACGATCGGGCGGCGGCCCAGCATCGCCGCCCCGACCGCGGAGCCGAGGATGGCGGACTCGCTGATCGGGGTGTCGAAGACGCGGTCGCCGAAGTCGCGGCGCAGCCCGCGGGTGACACCGAAGACGCCGCCGGGCTTGGCGATGTCCTCGCCGAAGAGCAGCGTCTCGGGCAGCTCGTCGAGGCAGCGGCGCAGCGCGGCGTTGACGGCCTCGCCGTAGGTGAGCTCCCGGGTCTCCGTCGTGGTGGCGGGCGGTGAGACGGCCGTGTCAGGCATAGAGGTGTTCCTTCGCGGTCGCGGGGTCGGCGAGCGGGGCGGCGAGCGCCGCGGCCGACGCCGTGTCCATCTCCTCGCGCGCGGCCCGTTCGGTGCCGGCGATCTCGTCGTCGGACACCCCGGCGCCGCGCAGCCGCCGCGTCAGCAGGGCGACGGGCTCGTTCTCGGCGTCACGTTCGCGCTCGCCGGGGCGGCGGTACTGGTCGGCGTCGCCGATGTAGTGGCCGACGAGCCGCTGCGTCATCGCCTCGACCAGGGTCGGGCCGCCACCCTCGCGGGCGACCTCGAACGCGTCGCCGAGCCGGTCGCGGACCTGTTCGGGGTCGTTGCCGTCGATGCGCTCGCCGGGCATCCCGTAGCCGGCGGCGCGCCGCCACAGCTCGGGCTCGCCGACCATCTCGTCGATCGCGGTGAGCTCGGACCAGGAGTTGTTCTCGCACAGGAAGACCACGGGCAGGGAGAACGCGGCGGCGAAGTTCATCGCCTCGTGCACCGCGCCCTGGTTCATCGCGCCGTCGCCGAAGACGGTGAGCGCGACGCGGTCGGTGCCGTCGTGGTGGCCGGCGAGCGCCGCGCCGCAGGCGATGGG
>MEGH01000017.1:106370-116830 GCA_001725415.1 Pseudonocardia sp. SCN 73-27 | reverse complement strand
CAGGCGATGGGCGCGCCCGCGCCGACGATGCTGTTCTCGCCGAAGAACCGGTGGCCGGGCGCGGTGAGGTGCGCCGATCCGCCGCGGCCGCCGTTGATGCCGGTGGCGCGGCCGAGGATCTCGGCGAACAGCTTCTCCGGCTCCACCCCGCAGGCGATGGCCCAGGAGTGGCCGCGGTAGGTGGCGAACACGGCGTCGTCGGGGCCGACGAGCGCGGACGCGCCGACGGCGACGCCCTCCTGGCCGATGCCGAGGTGGATCGAGCCGACGGCGTCACCGGCGAGCCGCAGCTCCCGGACCCGCTCCTCGAAGGCGCGCATCCGCCAGACCTGACGCAGGTCGGCGAGCGGCTGACTGCCGTCCATCTCTGTCCTCTCTCAAGTCTGTGCAGGTGGGGGTCGTCAGCCGGTCGCGAGGCTCTGGCCGCCGTCGACGGCCAGGGCGACGCCGGTGATGAAGGCGGCCTCGTCGGAGGCGAGGAACAGCGCGGCGTTGGCGACGTCCCAGGCGGTGCCCATCTTGTTGCGCAGCGGGACGTGGGAGTTGCGCTCGGCGTAGACGTCCTCGCGGGTGCGCCCGTCGAGGCCGACGCGGTTCTCGATCGCCATCGGGGTGTCCATCAGCCCGGGCAGGATCGCGTTGGCGCGGATCCCGTACTGCGCGTTGGTGATCGCGATGTGCTCGGTGAGCGTGACGACGCCCGCCTTGGAGGTGCGGTAGGTGACGTAGGGGTAGTTGATCTGAGCGGCGATCGAGGAGATGTTGGTGATGACGCCGCCGCTGTCCTGGTCGCGCATGACGCGGATGGCGTGCTTGCAGGTCATCACCATGCCCTGCAGGTTCACCGCGGTGATGCGGGCGAAGGCGTCGGCTTCGATGTCGGCGACGGGGGCGTCACCGCCGGCGATGGAGATGCCGACGTTGTTGTGCAGGATGTCGAGGCTGCCCCACTGCTGCACGCAGGCGGCGACGGCGGCGGCGACCTCGTCCTCGTTCGTGACGTCGGCGGCGATCGCGACGGCTTCGCCGCCCTCACCGGCGATCTGCGTGACCGTGTCCTCGGCGGCGGCGAGGTCGCGGTCGGCGACGAGCACCTTCGCGCCCTCGCGGGCGAGCAGCACCGACGTGGCACGCCCGTTGCCGGCGGTCTGTCCAGGGGTCTGGCCGCCGCCCATCACGAGCGCCACCCTGCCTGCCACCCTGCCGGTTCCCGGCTGTGCCATCGCCGACTCCTTCGTCGAGCTCGCGCTGAAATCACTGACCGCTGTGAATTTCAAATAGTGAATACTTGCGTCAATTCGTGAACGACGGTAATCATGGGCCGTCGCCCCGTCAACACCGCCGGGGCACCCGCGGGAACCCGGCGCCGACCAGCGGTCCGACGGTCGTGGAGCACCCCCGCGGACACCCCGGACCGCCACACGGAGCGACGATGGCACTGGTGCCCTATCTGTCCGAGTCGGACCTCGCGGAGACCGATCGCGAACTGCTCGTCAGGCCGATCAACCTCTTCCGCGGGCTCGCCAACAGCCCCGACGGGCTGCGGCACTTCCAGGTTCTCGGCCAGTGGATCCGGCACGGGTGCGAGCTCGACCCGCGGCTGCGCGAGCTGGCGATCCTGCAGGTCGGGTACCTGACCGCGAGCCCCTACGAGTGGAGCCACCACGTCAAGATCGGGCACGACTTCGGCGTCACCGACGACGACGTCGCCCAGCTGGTCAAGGCGAGCAATGGCGAGGAGCACGCCCTCGGCCGGCTGGAGACGCTCGTGCTCACCGGCGCCCGTGAGGTCACCGCGGACCGGTCGATGAGCCCGGAGACCTGGTCGGCGCTGGAGAAGGAGCTCGGCCGTGCGCGGCTGGTCGACCTGGTGATCGTGGCGTCGTTCTACAACGCGGTCATCCGCATCCTCGGCACCCTGCAGATCGACGTCGAACCCGAGTACGTCGGCTACCTCGAGCAGTTCCCGCTGCCGGAGAAGCCCCTCGCGTGAGCGCCGGTGGTCGGCCCGGTCGCGCGCCGGGCCCACCACCGATCGCGGCCGGCTCACAACCCCAGGTAGGCGCGCTGCAGGTACTCGCTGCCGCCCAGGTCCTCACGGGTCCCCGTGAACGTGACCTCGCCCGTCGTGAGCACGATCGCCCGCTCGATCACCTCGAGGGCCTGCGTCGCGTTCTGCTCGATCAGCAGGATCGACACACCCAGCTCGCGGTGGATCGCGGCGAGCCGGTCGAACATCTCCTCGACGATCACCGGCGCCAGCCCCAGCGAGGGCTCGTCGAGCATCAGCAGCCGGGGCGCGAGCATGAGCGCCCGGCCCACCGCGAGCATCTGCTGCTCACCACCCGAGAGCGACCCGGCGAGCTGCGTCGCGCGCTCCTCGAGCCGCGGGAACAGCGTGAACACCTCGTCGAGCAGCTCGGCACGGGACCGGTCGGCCGGGGTCGCGTACGCCCCGAGAGCGAGGTTGTCCTGCACCGACAGCGACGGGAACACCCGTCGCCGCTCCGGCACGTGCGCCAGGCCCGTCGCCGGGATGCGGTGCGCCGGGGTGCCCACGAGCTCGGTGTCGCCGAGCCGGATCGACCCCGACGCCGGGCGCACGAGCCCCGACACCGCCTTGAGCAGCGTCGACTTGCCCGCACCGTTCGCGCCGAGCACGCCCATGAACTCACCGGCCCGCAGCTCGAACGAGACGTCGACCAGCGCGCGGATGTTGCCGTAGTCGACCGAGAGGTTCGCCACGCGCAGCGACGCCGCACTGGTGTCGCGCGCGGCCACGGCCGGACGCCAGGGCAGTCTCATGCCGGCTCCCCCAGATTCTGCGCGGCGCTGCGGCCCAGGTAGGCCTCCACGACCCGCGGGTCGCGCATGACGTCCCGCGGTGGGCCCTCGGCGATCTGCACGCCGTGGTCGAGGACGAGGACGCGATGGCTCAGCTCCATGATCACCCGCAGGACGTGCTCGATGACGATGGTCGTGAGGCCGTCGCCGTTGAGCTGCTTGATCACGCCGATGATGTCGCGGGTCTCGGACTGGTTGAGCCCGCTCATCATCTCGTCGAGCAGCAGCAGCTTGGGGCGCAGCGCCAGGGCGCGGGCGATCTCGACCTTCTTCTGGTCGGCCAGCGGGAGCTCCTCGACGCGGATCTGCTGCAGCGCGGTCATCCCGAGCAGCTCCGCGACCTCGTCGGCGCGGGCGCGGGCCGCGGCCATCGACGGGCACACCGTGCTCGCCGACAGCGTCACGTTCTCCGCGACCGTCATCGCCTTGAACAGCCGGACCGACTGGAACGTCCGCGCGATGCCCAGGCGCGCAACACGTTCCGGCGGCTTCCCACTGACCAGCTCGTCGCCGATCCGGATGGTGCCCGAGGTGGGGCGCACGGCTCCGGCGACGGCGTTGAACATCGTCGTCTTGCCCGCGCCGTTGGGTCCGATGATCCCCAGCAGCTCGCCGTCGTCGACGGTGAAGTGGACGTCGTTGACGGCGACGAGGCCGCCGAACCGGACCGTCAGGCCCTCGACGCGCAGCAGTGGTCCCGCCACGGCTCAGCCCGCCTCTCTGCTGCTGGGGACGGCCGCGGCCGGTTCGGGGTCCGGCTCCCCCGGCGGCGCGGCGCCTGTGGGCGGGCGCGCACGCCGGCGCCGGAAGCGCATGGACATGATTCCGCGCGGCTCGATCCAGAGGATGACGAGCACGACGAGGGCGTAGACGACGAGGTTGAACCCGGCCGGGTAGGCCGACAGCGACGAGTTGAGCAGCTGCTGCAGCGGCACCAGGATCACCGCGCCGACGACCGGGCCCCACAGCTTGCCCGCGCCACCGACGAAAGCGATGACCGCGATCTGGGTGGCGACGGTCGCGCCGAACGCGCTGTCGGGGTCGATGAACCCGACGTACTGCATGTAGACCGAACCGGCCAGCGCCGCCGGTACCGCGCTGATGACCAGCCCGGTGAGCTTGACCCGGAAGGCCAGCACGCCGGAGGCCTGCGCGGCTTCCTGGTCGGCCTGGATCGCGCGCAGCTGCAGGCCCAGCCGTGACCGCAGCACCAGCCAGGTCGCGACGAACGCGAGCGCCGCGAGGATCATCGCGATCCAGTAGAAGGTCACCTTGTTCTCGAAGGAGAACTCCCCCGGCGCGTCGCCGAGCAGCGGCAGCGTCAGGCCGACCTCGCCGCCGGTGAAGCCCTCGTAGTGCCCGGTGAGAATCGCGAACACGAGCGTGAGCGCGAACGTCGCCAGGGAGAAGTAGATGCCGCGCAGCCGCAGCGTGACCGCGCCGAGCAGCACCGCGAGCACCACCGCGACGACGACGCCGAGCAGCACCCCCAGGTAGGCGTTGAGGTGGTAGTGCACCTGCAGGATCGCCGTCGTGTAGGCGCCGAGGCCGAAGAAGATGCTGTGCCCGAACGAGATCTGGCCACCGAACCCGCTGATGACGTTCCAGCCCAGCGAGGCGGCCATGAAGATCAGGGTCAGCGTCGCGACGCTGAGCACGAAGTTGGTCTGGATGAACCACAGCGGCAGGCTCGCGACCAGGACGAGGACGACGAGGCCCAGGCCGCCGGTGGAGCGCAGCAGGCGTGTCACGGCGTTCATGCCGAGGCCCTCCGTCCGCTGAGGATGCCCTGTGGTCGCAGCACCAGGACGAGCACGAACACCAGGAACAGGCCGACGTCCTGCAGGTCGACGGCGACGTAGATGGCCGTGACCTGCTGGATGATGCCGACGAGCAGGCCCGCGACGAACGCCCCGACGACGTTGCCGAGCCCACCCATCACCACGGTCACGAACGCGATGATCAGGAAGCCCGCGCCGGTCGTGGGCGTCACCGGGTAGTAGGTGGCGAGCACGCAGCCGGCGACGCCGGTGAGCATGATCCCGACGCTGAAGCTGACCGCGTAGACCTTGTCGGGGTCGACGCCGACCATCGAGGCCATGTCGCGGTCGTCGACGGTCGCGCGGATCGCCTTGCCGTACAGCGTCCGCTGCAGCGCGAGGTAGAGCAGCAGGAACACCACGAGCGCGATCACGAACGAGACCAGCCGCGCCTGCGCGATGTAGACGCCGAAGACGTCGTAGACCGCCGGGAGCACGCCCTGCACGGCCTGCGGCGAGGGCCCGAAGATCATCAGCAGCACGTTCGAGATCAGGATCGACACCGCGAGCGTCAGCACGAGCTGGCCGTGCTGGGCGTCGACGGCCGAGATGCCCTTCACCGACAACGTCCGGCGCACGATGACGCGGTAGACGATCAGGCCCAGGACGAACGAGATGATCGCGACGGGAACGATGCCGATCAGCGGACTCAGCCCGGCGCTCGCGAACAGCAGGACCGCCCCGTACATCCCCAGCGTCACGAAGTCGCCGTGGGCGAAGTTGATGACACGGGTGATGCCGAAGATGAGGGTCAGGCCGCTGGAGAACAGCCCGTAGAGGCCGCCGACGAGGATTCCGCTCACCAGCGTCTGCACGAGTGTCGTCACCAAGGGATCACGCTCCGCCGTTGGACCGAGGATCGTCTGTTCTGGGACGAGCAGCCCGGCCGGATCGGCCGGGGTTTTCACATCCTGAACAATCACTCAAAGATGTGAAAGGAAGCTAACCGCGGCTCGGGAGCGAGTCAAGGACCGTCCGGATGCAGGTCGGAGCACCCGCGCGCGCCGGAGTGTGGGCGCGTCCGAGGCCGCGGTCACGTTCCTCCGTGAACGCGAAAGCGCCTTGTCCGCACAGGCCGGCGCGACCTACGTTCGGACGCGGCCGCCCCTCCGGGATCCCGGAACCCCGACCCGGGGCGGCGGAGGACAGGCGGCGCCGCCTCCCCACACCGGGGCCGCCCCGGACGCGGGAGCAACACCGTGGACAGTCGGCGCCTCGGCCGCATCTTCGACGTCGTCGACCACCTGGCCGCGCACGGACCCGGCACCGTCTCCGAGCTCAGCGCCCGCCTCGACCTCCCGCTGTCGAGCACCCACGACCTGTTGCGCGCCATGGTCGACGCGAAGGCGCTGCACCTGTCGGGACGCCGCTACGGCCTCGGCCCGCGCGCCATCCGGACCGCGATCGGCGTGCTCGACAGCGTCGCCGTCCGCCGCATCGCCGCACCCCACCTCGACCTGCTCGCCGACCGCACCGGCTTCGACACCTACCTCGCCGTCGCCACCGGCAGCCGCGTCGTCTACGTCTCCCGCCACGCCGGGCGCCAGCACGTCAACCTCGACATCCCGCTCGGGCGCAGCCTGCACCTGCACAGCACCGCCGTCGGCAAGCTGTTCGCGGCGTACCGGCCCGAGGTCGCCGACGCCATGCTGCGCAAGCCCCGCCCGGCACTGACCCCGCAGACGCGCATCTCCCCGGCCGAGATCGACCGCGACCTCGCCGGCATCCGCAGCCGGGGCGTGTCGATCAGCCGGGGCGAGAGCATCCGCGGCGTCGTCGGCCTCGCGACCGCGGTCCGGGATCCCGGAGGCGTCGTCGTCGCGGCCGTCCACGTCTCCGCGCTGCGCACGACGTTGCCCGCGCGCCGCCTCGGCGAGGTCACCGACGCCATGCACGCCACCTCGGCCGCGATCGAGGCGGAGCTCGTCGACCCTGCCGCGACCGCCGATGCCGGCTGAACCTGGAGGCCCCGTGCCCGACCTCCCCGCCTCGCCGACGCTGCCCGCGCTCGTCGCCGACCTCGCCGCGGCCACCCCGGACGCTCCCGCCCTGGTCGCGGGCGCACCGGGAGCGGCGACCGAGTGGACCTACCGGGAGCTCGACGACGCCGCCCGCCGCGCCGCCACCGCCCTCGCCGCGCTGGGAGCCGGGCCGGACGCACCCGTCGCACTGCTCGCCGGGAACAGCGCCGAATGGCTCGCCGCCACACTCGGGGCGATGCGCACCGGGGCGCGGGTCGACGCCGTCAACACCTGGGTGAAGGCGTGGGACCTGCGCCACCTGCTCGCCACCTGCGGCGCTCCGGTGCTGGTCATGGACGCCGCCGTCCGCTCCAGCGACCTCCTCGGCGCACTGCGCGAGCTGCTCCCGCAGCTGTGGGACGCCGACCCCGGCGGCTGGTCGTCGACGGAGTTCCCGGCCCTGCGCGAGGTCGTCGTCATCGACCGCGACCCCGGCACCGACGTCCCGCGCGGGGCCCGGCGCTGGTCGACGATCACCGACGTCGCACCCTCCGACACGTGCGCCGCAGGTCCCGACGACACCGCGTTCGTCCTCTACACCTCCGGCTCCACCCGCCACCCCAAGGCGGTGCCGCTGCTCCAACGGGACACGATCGTCAACGGATTCCACATCGGCGAACGCATGGGCCTCGGGGCCGCCGACCGGGTGTGGCTCGGCTCCCCGCTGTTCTGGAGCTTCGGCGCCGCCAACGCGCTGCCCGCGACGTTCTCCCACGGCGCGTGCCTGGTGGCGCAGGACCAGTTCGAGCCCGCCGCGACGGTCGCGATGCTCGCCGAGCAGCGCTGCACCGCCGCCTACCTGCTGCCCAGCCTCGCCGACGCCCTGGCCGGGGTCGCCGAGCAGGTCCGCGCCGTCACCACACTGCGGACCGGGCTGTCGATCGGCCGTCCCGACGAGCTGCACCGCATCGTCGACGTCCTCGACATCCCGGAGATCTGCAACATCTACGGCTCCACCGAGACCTACGGCAACTGCTGCGTCACCCCGCACGACGCCCCGCTCGAGCTGCGACTCACGACGCAGGGACCTGCGCTGCCCGGCAACGAGCTGCGCGTCGTCGACGACTCCGGCGCCACCCTGCCCGTGGGCGAGTTCGGCGAACTGCAGGTGCGCGGCCGGGTCATGCACGGCTACCTGGGCGACGACGCCGAGACCGCGGACAACAACGCCAAGGCCCTGACCCCCGACGGCTGGTACCGCACCGGCGACCGGCTCCGGATCCGTGACGACGGGTTCGTCGAGTTCGGCGCCCGACTGACCGACATGATCAAGACCAACGGCATCAACGTGGCGCCCGCCGAGGTCGAGGGCTTCCTCTCCACGCACCCGGCGGTCGCGGAGGTCGCCGTCGTCGGGGCGCCGCACCCGGCGCGCGGCGAGGTCGTGATGGCCTTCGCGACGCTCGTCCCGGGCTCCGCGGTGACCGGCGCCGACCGCGCGTCGATCGCCGGATACAAGGTGCCGTGGGAGGTCGTCGTCGTGGAGGCGTTGCCGCGCACCACGACCGGGAAGCTGACCCGGCTCACGCTCGCCGAGGACGCGGCCGAACGGGTCCGCCGCGCCGGCTAGTCCCCGCCGCTGGTCTGCTGCAGGTACCGGACGATCTCGGTGTGGTCGGCCGCCGGGCCCAGCAGGTCGACGGCGGCCACCCAGCGCTCGACGACCTCGGCCGCGACCCCGCCCCGGATGCCGGTCGCCTCGACGAGCCCGAGCGCGATCCGGACGTCCTTGGCCATCAGCCCGGCGGTGAACCCGGACGCGAACGTTCCCGGCAGCACGTGGTCGGGCCACTTCGTCTCGGTGCCGTTGCTGCGCCCGCTCGACCCGTTGACGACCTCGAGCATCACCGCCGGGTCGAGACCGAACCGCTGCCCCGCGAGCAGTGCCTCCGACGCGGCCAGCAGGTTCGACGCCGACATCAGGTTGTTCAACGCCTTCAGCGCGTGCCCCGCCCCGGTGCCGCCGACGTGGCGCGGCCGGCCCATCAGCGCGAGCAGCGGCTCCAGCCGGCGCGCGGTGTCGTGCTCCGCGCCGACCATGATCGCGAGGGTCGCCGCCTCCGCACCGCGGATCCCGCCGGAGACGGGCGCATCGACCAGCTCGGCGCCGACCCCCTCGATGCGTTCGGCCAGCTCCCGGGTGCGCAGCGGCTCCGACGAGCTCATGTCGACGAGTACCGACCCCGGTTCCAGCGCGTCGAGCAGGCCGTCGTCGACGACCGACTCGACGGCGTCGGAGTCCGGCAGCATCAGGATCACCACCGGCACGTCCTCGGCCGCGGCGGCCGCCGACCCGACGGACGTCACGACGCCGGCCAGGCCCTGCACGGCCGCGGGCGCGGTGTCGAACCCGCGGACGACGACCCCGCCCGCCGCAACGTGCCGGGCCATCGGGTCGCCCATCCGGCCGAGCCCGACGAACCCGACGACCGGCGGCAGCGGAGCCTCCTCAGGCACCGCCCGCCGCTTTCTCCCCCGCCGCCTTCTCCCCCGCCGCCTTCTTGCCGGCCTCGATGTCGTCGTCGGACAGTTCGCCGATCGTCGACTCCGCGACCCGGAACGCCTCCAGCGCGGCCGGTGCGCCGCAGTAGGCGACCGTCTGCAGCAGGGCCTCCTGGATCTCCCCCTGTGTGCAGCCGTTGCGGACCGCGCCGCGCACGTGCACCGACAGCTCGTGGTTACGGCCCAGCGCGGTGAGCATGACGATCGTCAGCAGGCTCCGGGTGCGCCGGTCCAGCCCCTCACGCGTCCAGACCCCGCCCCACAGCGCGCCCGTCACGAACTCCTGGATGGGCCGGGAGAACTCGCTCACCGCGGCCATCGAGCGGTCGACGTGCGTGTCGCCGACGACGGCGCGGCGCACCGCGAGCCCTGCGTCCCAATGGGTGCTGCCGGGTCCGAACTCGCTCACGATCCCTCCCGGGACAGGTAGTCGTGCTGGGCGACCTCGTCGGCCCAGTCGGTCGGGCCCAGCGACACCGCGAGGTGGGTCATGATCGTGTCGGCGGTCCCGCCGTGCCAGTGCTCCTCGCCGGGCGGCACCCAGATCAGGTCGCCGGCGCGCACCACCTCGGGCGTCGATCCCTTGGTGCACACCCACCCCTGGCCCGCGGTGACGACGAGGAGCTGGCCGTCGCTGTGCCTGTGCCAGTACGTCCGCGCGCCCGGGGTGAAGGTGACCGAGCCGATCGTCGTGCCGTCGGTGGCCGGCAGGACCGGGTCCCCGTAGACGGTCCCGGTGAACGTGTCGCTGCGCACCTGCGTCGGGGTGCCCTCCGGGGCCCGCCCCCTGACGATCTCCACGTCGACCTCCCTGTCGTCGCCGACCGCTGTCAGACTGTCTGACAATCTGCCACAACACCGGGTTCGACGTGGCGCTGGTTCCGCAGGTGCGGAGACCAGGCTCACGTCGAGCTCGGCGCAGGGGTCCGGTGGGCGTCAGTGCCCGCCGGCCGGGGAGTTGACCGCCTCCAGCGTGCGGCCGGTGGTGCGCGGCCCGAGCACCGCCACGTTGATCGCGACGATCACCACCGCGGCCACGACGACCGCGAACATCGACGCGACACCGGCGCTGTTCAGCAGCGGGACAAGCACGAACGGCATCGCGGCCGTCGCGAGCCGGGACAGCGCATAGGTGCCGCTGGACGCGGTCGAGCGCAGCTGCGTCGGGAAGATCTCCGCCTGGTAGATGTGGTACGCGTTCGAGAAGACGTTGCTGACCGCGGTGTAGAGGAAGCCGAACACCAGGATCAGCGCCATCGAGCTGGAGGAGCCG
>MEGH01000017.1:77518-106339 GCA_001725415.1 Pseudonocardia sp. SCN 73-27 | reverse complement strand
AGCTGGAGGAGCCGAACGCCAGGCCGAGCACGGCCATCACGACGAGCGAGCCGATCACCAGGAACTTCCGCTCGAAGCGTTCCACCAGCGGCAGCGACAGGGCCGAGCCGAGCGGGTAGCCGAGGTAGGTGAGCGCGGTGAACAGCAGCGACGTGGACACCGGGTAGCCCTTGGCCACCAGCACGAGCGGGACCATCGTGCCGAAGCCGTAGTACCCGATGGTCTGGAAGATGTGGAAGATGACCATCATCGTGGTGCGCCGCTTGTAGGGGGCGACGAACAGGTCGCCGATCGCCGACCGCACGCGGCCGGACTGCCGCGGCACGTCCGTCGCGACGGCGGTCGGGGCCGCGACAGGAGCGGCGGGCGCGGGCTCGTCCAGGGTGTGACCCTCGGCGCGCGCCTCGCGCTCGAGTTCGGCGACGACGGCCTCGGCCTCCTCCTGACGCCCGGCCGACTCGAGCCAGCGCGGCGACTCCGGCAGCCCGCGGCGCAGCAGGAACACCACGAGCGCACCGATCGCGCCGATGACGAACATCCAGCGCCAGCCGGGGTTTCCGAGGAACTCACCCTCGGTGATGCCCTTCGCGAGGAACCCGACGACCGGCACGCCGCAGAACGCGAACGTGTACGCCCAGGCGATGTAGCGGCCGCGGAACCGGGGCGGCAGCAGGTCGGTGAAGAACAGGCCGAGGCCGACGGCGAGGGTCGCCCTGCGGTGCGTGCGGGTGACCGGGAGCCGGTCCATCCGGGCGGCTACGGTCGCAACGGCGACGCCCCCGCCCCCCGGCTCCGATGCGAGCGGGCCGGAGCCCGGCTCGCGTGCCGGTTCGCGTGTCTCCGACATCGATCCTCCTTCGGATCGGCAGGACCGGCGGCCTGGCGACCAGAGACCGACCACCCGTCGTCCACGATGTGAGTTCGATGCCCATCATGTGAGTGCACCCGACAGCGAGTCAACGGATGGCACGGTTCGGTTCCGACGAGTTACGGTCGTTCGGTCACGAACCGGACGGAGCGGGCGCGCACCGAGAACAGGCAGGTCAGGTGCAATCGGACAGACCTCACGATCCGCACGGCAGACCGGGTCGGGCCGCCGGGCGCGCACGACGGCGGGTTCCGGGACGATCCCGGGCAGTGGGTGGCAGGCTCAGCCCGTGCGCTCGATCGCGGCACGCAGATCGGCGCGGAACCCCAGCCGTCGCGACGCCTCCGCCGCCGACGCCATGACCACCGGAGCCAGTCGGTCGACATCGCCGGGGCCGAGCCGCTGCAGCGGCGCCCCGATCCCGAGTGCGGCCACGAGCTCACCGGACAGCCCGAACACGGGCGCGCTGATCGACGCGGCGCCCGCGTCGCGCTCCTCGAAGCTGGCCGCGTACCCGAGCTCGCGGACATCGGCCAGCTGGGCGGTGAGGACGTCGATGTCGACGACCGTGTGGTCGGTGAAGCGCCCCAGCCCGTGGCCGACGGCCTCCTTGCGCGCGGTCGGGTCCCACGCCATGAGCACCTTGCCCGCCGATCCGGCGTGCAGCGGCATCACCATGCCGACGACGAACAGCCGCATCACCGGGTGCCGCGACTCGGCGAGCGCGACGATCGTCCGGTACGGCCCGCTGCGCACGTAGAGGTTGGCGGTCTCACCCGTCTCGTCGCGCAGCGCCTGCAGGACCGGGCGTGACAGCGCGACGAGGTCGAGGCCGAACGTGCCGGGTGCGGAGCGCTGCACGAGGCCCATGCCGATGCGGTAGCGATCGTCGACCCGGTCGAGGAAGCCCTCGGCGACCATGTTGCGCACGAGCCGCTGACAGGTGCTGGCGGGCAGGCCGGTCGCCCGGGTGATCTGCTGCAGGCCCAGCTCGGAGGACTCGATGGAGAACGCGTCGAGGATCTGGACGATCTTGCGCAGCACCAACAGCGGCGCCGCTGTGCCGCGACCCTCGCCCGCGCGGGTGTCGGTGGCCGCGTCCCCGTCGGCGTACGGCTCGACCGCACCGTTCACGTTCTCGTCCACAGCTCGCTCACCCACGTCCTCGACCGCCCCGTGCGACGCCGCGCATCGTATCGTCGGAGCGTCGCGCTACTCGACCGCGAACACCCACATCTCGATCTGGCGACTCACGATTCGAACGGCGGGCGGACTCGCCGAGTTCGACGTGGCACCGGTCTCGACCATGATCGAAGCAGCGTGTGTCGAACCCGGCGGAGGCGTCATGCCAGCAACGGCGCGAGCCGGTCGGCGTGCTCGCGCAGCAGCGCGACCAGCTCGGTGTTCGGGTCGGCCACCCGGTTCGCCGGCCCCGACAACGCCAGCCCGGCGACGAGCCGCCCGTCGCCCGGGGCACGCACCGGGACGGCGAGGCAGCCGCGGTCGGCGCGCAGCTCCCCGCACTGGCGGGCGATGCCGTCGTGGGCGACCTCGTCGATACGGGCGGCGAGCTCGCTCGTCGACGACACCGTGTGCTCGGTGAACACCCGCAGCTCGCGGACGAGCGCCCGCCACTCCGGCTGGTCGGCCAGCAGCAGCCGGCCCAGCGCGGAGACCTGCGGGTAGCGGGCGAGCAGCGCGGCGTCGCTGGGCGGATGGTCCGGGTCGGGGTCGACGAGCGTCACCTGCCCCGCCCCGAACGACGCGAGATGCACACCCCAGCGGACCAGCCCGCGCAGATGGTCGACGACCGCACGCGCCGCGGTCGGCGGGGTCGTCGTCACCGGGACCGCGAGCCGGGCGGCCCGGCGGCCGAGCGCGAACCCCTTCAGATCGGGCAGCCGGACCAGGTACTCCTCCCCCACCAGCAGGTTCAGCAGCCGGTAGGTGGTGGCCTGCGGCATCTTCAGCGCCGCGGAGATCTCCTTGGCCGTGATGCCCGGACCGGCGGCGACGACCTCTTCCAGAACGGCGAGCGCGCTGCGGACGGCGCGGGGCTGGCGACCCGAGAGCGGGAGCGGGTCCCGCGGCGTGGTCACGCGGCCCGGCCCGTGTCGCCCAGGACGTCGGCGGCGACCGTCTCGTCGTAGACGCCGATCGCCGCGACCTCGGCGGGCCGGCGCAGCCGCGCCCACACGAACCAGGCGACGGCCGTGGCCGCCAGCGCCGCGAGCACGACGACGACCGGTGTCCCGCCCGAGGCGACGACATAGGCGACGAGCGCAGCGAGCAGGATCGGCACGATGACCGCGGTCGCGGCGACCGCGGGCCAGGTCAGCTCGCCGATGCGGCGCAGGAACACCGGCGCCGCCAGGCACACCAGCAGGTACGCGACGAGGAAGCCGCCGGTGGCGACGGTCAGCAGGAACACCAGCAGCGGCGCCAGCGCCATCCCGGCCGCGACCGTCGCTGCGAGCCCGACGACGAGGACCGGCACGACGACGGCGATGGCGACGTGCGGGGTGGCGAACCGGGGGTGGGTGCGGCCGAACGCGCGCGGGGCGACGCCGTCGCGGGCCAGCGAGAACAGGACGCGGGCGAGCGCGTTGGTGGTGGCGAGGGCGCAGGCGAAGAACGACATCGTCAGGCCGAGGTCGAGCAGCGGGGTGAGCCAGGGCCAGCCACCGGCCGCGGCGAGCGTCGGTACCGGGGCGTCCTGGGCGGCGAGCCCTCCGGGCACGGACGCGAACCCGACGACCTGCGTCTGCGCGGCGAACACGCACAGCAGCCCCGACACCGCGGCCGTCCACGTCACCGCGCGGGGCACGGTGCGGAAGGGACGTCGGGCCTCGGAGCCGAGGGCCGTCGCGATCTCGAAGCCGATGAACGCGGCGAGCGCGGGCAGCACGCCGGCGACGATCCCACCCAGTCCCGGGCTCGGTTGCGGCAGTTCGGGTCCGGCGGGCGGCGCGGCGAGCAACAGCCCGAAGATCACGAGCATCAGGGTGATCGACACCAGCTCGACGAGCAGCACGACCCGGGCCGAGAGCCGCACGCCGCGCAGCGCCAGCGCACCAGCGGCGAGCCCGACCGCGACGACCGCGCCGACGGGCACCCACACCGACACCGGTCCGCCGAGCCGCGCGACGAGCGTCTGGAGGTACGTCGCGCCGCCGGTCAGGGCCGCCGCGGCGAGCATCCCGTATCCGACCAACAGCGCCGCCCCGGATGCGAACGCCGCGCCGGGGTTGAGGCCTTTGGCGGTGAGGCTGTAGAGCCCGCCGGTCGCGGCCATCCGCCGGGTGAACCGCGCGATGCAGCTCGCGACGAGCAAGGCGAGCCCCGTCGCCACGACGAACGACCACACCGTCCCGCCACCCGCCGACGCCGCGACGATCGCCGGGGTGGCCGCCATCGCCGCCGACGGCGCCGCCCCCGACACGGACTGAGCGAACACCTCGAGCGGGGCGAGTCCCCGGCGTCGCAACCCGTGCACGGGCGAGCGCTCGCGCAGTCGCGGGAGCACGGGACCGTCGCGCAACGGGCCTCCTCGCCGGTCGGGGACGAAAGGCGGAGCCTACGACCGCGTCCACTCCGGAATCCACCCTCCGACCTGCAGCGACGGGTCGAATGAGAATTCCCGGGCGGCGTTTCCCGGGGTGTGAGAACGCCCGCCGACCGGATTCGCGCTGCCCGGGACCGGCCTTTGACGTCGCCGTCGCGGGGAGTGACGGTCGTCGCCTGTTCACACCCGCGCCCCCCGGGAGTCTCATCGATGAGAGAGCGCCAGCGAACGAATCATCGACACAGCGTCTGCGCGAAGCGCCGGCCCAGCGTCTGCGCGAAGCGCCGGCCCAGCGTCAGCGAGGCCGTGTGATGAGCACTACGGAACGGCACGCACAACAGTCGACGTCGGCACGCGGCCTCACCGGGTCGCTCGGAGTCGGATCGATCGTCTTCATGGTGGTGGCCGCCGCGGCCCCGCTGACCGTCATCGCGGGCACCGTCCCGCTCGGCATCGCCGCCGGCAACGGCCCTGCCTTCCCGACGACCTTCGCCCTCTGCTGCGTGATCCTGCTGCTGTTCGCGGTCGGGTTCTGCGCGATGAGCAGGCACGTCCCCAACGCCGGCGCCTTCTACGCCTACATCGCCCGCGGCCTCGGCCGGGCGACGGGCACGGGCGCGGCGTTCCTCGCGCTCGTCACCTACACCGCGGTGCAGCTGGCGGTGTACGGCTACATCGGAGCGGTGTTCGACGGCCTGGTCCAGCACTGGGGCGGCCCCGCGCTGCCGTGGTGGCTGTGGTCGATCGTCGCGCTCGCGATCGTCGCGGTGCTGGGCTACCGGCACATCGAGCTGTCCAGCCGCGTCCTCGGGACGCTGCTGATCGCCGAGGTGGCGATCGTGCTGGTGCTCGACGTCGTCGTCATCGGGCGTGGCGGCGGCTCGGCCGAGGGTCTGTCGACCGCGCTGGTCCAGCCGTCGCAGGTCGTGTCGGGCTCGCTCGGCATCGCGATCATGTTCGCGATCGCGTCGTTCCTGGGCTTCGAGGCCACCGCGGTGTTCCGCAACGAGGCGCGCGACCCCCAGCGCACCATCCCGCGTGCCACCTACACGGCGCTGCTCGTGATCGGCGTCTTCTACACGCTGTCCAGCTGGTCGGTCGTCTCCGCGTGGGGCGACACCGCCGCTGTCGAGCAGGCCACCGCCGACCCGGGCAACATGCTGATCACCACGATCACGAACGTGCTCGGCCCCGTCGGCGGCGACATCGCGCAGGTCCTGCTGGTCACGAGCATGTTCGCGGCGCTGCTCTCGTTCCACAACGTGCTGGCGCGCTACTTCTTCTCCCTCGGCGGCTCGGGCGCACTGCCCGCCGCGTGCGGGCGCAGCCACCCCCACCACCGGTCCCCCCACATCGCGTCGGCGACACAGTCCGTCACGGCGCTGGTGTTCGTCGCCGTGTTCGCGATCCTCGGGATGGACCCGGTGACGCAGGTGTTCGCGTGGATGGCCGGTACGGCGACCCTCGGTGTCCTGGCCCTGATGGCCCTGACGTGCGCCGCGGTGATCGTGTTCTTCCGCCGCGAGCACGTCGACACCCGCCTGTGGCAGACGGTCCTTGCTCCGTCGCTGGGGCTGGTGGGGCTGCTGGCGTGCCTGTGGCTGACCGTCTCCAACTTCCCGACGCTCATCGGCGGATCTCCCTCCCTTGCGACGGCGATCGGTGCTGTGCTGGTGCTGGCCTTCGTGTTCGGGCTCGTGTGGTCGCGCCGCCGACCCGCCACCCCGGCTGCACCGACACCGTCACCGACGTCCGACGCACCCTCGCCGGCCGCCGACGCCGCCTGACCGGAAAGGACCGCCATGACTCTCGCCGAGTCCCGCACCACGCACCCGCTGACGATGACGACCCCCGAGGAGGTCGCCGCCGTCCGCGAGGTGCTCGTCGACGCCGGCCTGCTCACCGAGCACGTCCGCTACGCCTTCTTCGCCCCCGAGGAGCCCGCGAAGTCCGAGGTCCTCGCGGGTGGCGACTGCGACCGCCGCTTCCGCGTCGTGCTGCTCGACATCGCGACGGGCCGCTCGTGGGACACCGTCGTCTCCACCGATCACCGCTCCGTGGTGTCGAGCCGTGAGCTGGACCCGCCGGTCGACGGCCAGCCCCCGATCATCGACACCGAGTTCGAGATGATCGAGGACATCCTCAACGCCGACGCCGGGTGGCTCGCCGCGCTGGAGCGGCGCGGCATCGAGCCGGCGTCGGTGCGGGCGGTGCCGCTGTCGGCCGGGGTGTACGACTACCCGGACGAGGCCGGCCGGCGGGTGGTGCGCGCCTTCGGGTTCCAGCAGGACCACGAGCGTGACCACCCGTGGGCGCACCCGATCGACGGTCTCGTCGCCTACGTCGACCTGACCCGTCGCGGCGTCGACCGGATCATCGACGAGGCCGCGCACCCGGTGCCGGCGACGTCGGGCAACTTCGACGACCCCGAGGTCCAGGGCCCGCCGCTCGACTCGCTCAAGCCCATCGAGATCACCCAGCCGCAGGGCCGTTCCTTCACGGTCGAGGACGGGCACGTCCGCTGGGGCAAGTGGGACCTGCGGATCGGGTTCAACGAGCGCGAGGGCCTGACCCTGCACCAGATCGCGTTCGACTCACGGCCCATCTGCTATCGGGCGTCGGTCGCCGAGATGGTCGTGCCGTACGCCGACCCGGCGCCGGTCCGGTTCTGGCAGAACTACTTCGACTGCGGCGAGTACATGTTCGCCCGCTACTCCGACTCGCTGCAGCTGGGCTGCGACTGCCTTGGCGACATCCTCTACACCGACGCCGTCATCGCCGACGACCTCGGCAACCCGCGCACCATCCAGAACGCGATCTGCATGCACGAGGAGGACTACGGCGTCCTCTGGAAGCACTCGGACATGTTCACCGGGTCGCGGGAGACGCGCCGGCAGCGCCGGCTGGTGATCTCGTTCTTCACCCCGATCGGCAACTACGACTACGGCTTCTACTGGTACCTCTACCTCGACGGGACGATCGAGCTGGAGTGCAAGGCAACCGGCATCGTGTTCACGTCCGGGACGCCGGGCGAGTACGCGACGGAGATCGCCCCGGGCCTGGGGGCGCCGTTCCACCAGCACCTGTTCTCCGCGCGGCTGGACATGACCGTCGACGGGGCGAACAACGCCGTCGAGGAGGTCGAGGCGCAGCGGGTGCCGATGGGTGAGGGCAACCCGTACGGGAACGCGTTCCGCCGGAGCGTGACCCGGTTGCAGCGGGAGTCCGACGCCCAGCGTCAGGCGAACGCGGCGTCGGCCCGGGTGTGGCACATCGTGAACCCGGAGAAGCGCAACGCGCTGGGCCAGGAGGTCGGGTACGTGCTGCACCCGACCGGCCAGCCCACCCTGCTCGCCGACGACGCGTCGTCGATCGCGGCCCGGGCGACGTTCGCGACGAAGGCCCTCTGGGTGACGCAGTACGACCCGGCCGAGCGCTATTCGGCGGGTGACTTCGTCAACCAGAACCCCGGCGGCGCGGGCCTGCCCGCGTGGGTGCAGGCCGACCGTCCCGTCGACGGCGAGGACATCGTCGTGTGGCACACCTTCGGGCTCACACACTTCCCGCGCCCCGAGGACTGGCCGGTCATGCCCGTCGACTACACGGGTTTCGTCCTGAAGCCGGCGGGGTTCTTCGACCGCAACCCGGCCCTCGACGTCCCGCCCACGGTGTCCGACCACTGCGCCGGATGACCCGTGAGTGGCGTTGTTGGCCATAGCCAACAACGCCACTCACGAGGTGCCGGCACACGAACGCGGGGGCCGGGTCAGCCGGCCTGGGCGAGCTCCGAGGTCTCGACCATCGCGCGGGCGACGACCGGGCGCAGCGCCTCGGGGATCGGCTGGTGCGAGATCCGCAGGTGGGCGACCGCGCGGCGCAGCGCGGTGACCTCGTCGCGCAGGTGCTCGATGACGGCGCGGTCGGCGGCGGCACGTTCGCTGTCGACGGCCCCGGACAGGCGGGACAGCTCGTCGACCAGCGGGCGCAGGGTCACGTCCACGTCCACACCTCTCTCTCGGCGACCGTCCGGTCACGCTATCGACGCAGGCCTGGTGTCCTCCATGTGTCGCGGCCCAACGCGTCCGCGCCCGGGTTGGTGCGCCGGAACAAGAGAGCTCAGACCGGCGCCGGTGCGCAGGCTGAGCAGCGGCTCGGACATCAGGAGTCCAGGTGCTTCTCGATCGTGGGCCAGACGTCGGGGCGCTGGATCAGGCTCAGGTGCCGGGTGGCGGTGAGCAGCTGCAGGTGGGCGTCGGGGATGCCCGCGGCGAGCTGCTCGGCCATGGCGGGCGGGGTGGCGTAGTCCTCGTCGCCGACCATGACCAGCGCCGGCGCGGTGATCGTGCCCAGCGCGCCGGCGGCGTCGACGGTGCCGAGTGCGTGGCAGGCGGCGGCGTGGGCGGCGGAGTCGGTGGCGACGAAGATGTCGCAGACCCGGCGTACCTCGTCCGGGTTCGCCTCGACGAACGGTGGGCTGAACCAGCGGTCGATCTGAAAGTCGACCTGCTTCTGGCGTGGCACGTTCACGGCCTTCTCGGCGCGCTCGGCCCAGGACTCGACGCGGTCGGGCCCGTAGTCGGCGGTGGCGTCGGCGAGCACGAGCCGGGCGACGAGATCGGGCCGCCGCTGCGCCAGCAGCACCGCGGTGCTCCCGCCCATCGACATCCCGATGACGTCGGCCGGGCCGCCGACGAGCGTCTCGATCAGGGCGGCGACGTCGTCGGCCATGTCCTCGCCCGTGAAGGGGCGGCCGTCCCAGTCGGAGCCGCCGTGGCCGCGGGCGTCGGGGGTGATGACGCGCCGGCGCGGCGCCCACTCGGCGGCGATCGGGTCGAAGAGCCTGCCGGACAACGCGAGTGCGTGCAGCAGGACGACCGGCCGGCCCTCGCCGACGTCGCCTGCCTCGATGGTGCCTCGGGCGGTCGTGACCTTCACGCGGGCTCCTTCACGGTGTCGTGCCGGCGGCGCGCCGCGACGTTCTGCAGCGCCGTCCGGATCTCCAGGTAGGTGCCGCAGCGGCAGATGTTGCCCTCGAGGTGAGCGTCGATCTCGGCCGCCGTGGCGTCGGGGTTCTCGGCGAGCAGCTCGTGACCCATCAGCACGAAGCCGGGGATGCAGTAGCCGCACTGCATGGCGCGGGCGGCGACGAACTCCTCGACGACGTCGTCGTTCTCGGGCAGGCCGTCGGCGGTGGTGATCGCGACGCCGTCGTAGCGGACCGCACGGGCCAGGCAGCTGGAGACGCTGTACCCGTCGGCGAGCACGGTGCACGCGCCGCAGGCGCCGACGCCGCAGCCCTCGCGGACGCTGGTGTGCCCGAGCTCGCGCAGCACGTCGAGGAGCAGGTCGTCGTCGCCGACGCGCACCGCCCGCCGCTCGCCGTTGACCTGCAGGTCGATGTCGGTCATGAGTCCTCCTGAGCGGCGAGCGCATCGAGGATGCGTTCGGACGTCAGCGGCAGCCGGGTGATCCGGACGCCGACCGCGTCGCGCACCGCGTTGGCGATGGCCGGGGCCAGCGGGATGATCGTCGTCTCGCCGACGCCCTTGGCGCCGTGTGGGCCGGTGCGGTGCGGGTTCTCGACGACGATGGGCGTGACCTTGTCGGGCACGTCGTGGATCGAGGGCAGCTGGTAGTCGAGCAGCGTGCCGTTCACGATCTGACCCTCGTCGAACACCATCTGGTCGAACAAGGCGTGCCCGAGACCCATGATCGCGGCACCGGTGAGCTGCTGCTCGACGAGCGCCGGGTTGATCGCGCGGCCGACGTCGCCGGCGATCGCGAGGTGCTCGACGTGGACGCGGCCCGTCATGGTGTCGACGGTCAGCTGCGCCGCCGCGGCACCGGCGAACCAGTGCTCGGTGACCTGCGGCGACCGCCCGGTCGTCTTGTCGTAGGGCTGCCACTGGGTGCGGAACTCGGACTCGCTGGTCAGCGTCGTGCCGCGGGCGCCGAAGTGGCCGTGCAGCAGCTCCGGGATCGACGCCGTCTCCTGCGTCTGCGTGCTGACGAGCCCGTCGCCGGTGAGCTTCACGTCGGTCGCCGGTACGCCGAACCGGGCGGCGGCGATGTCGATCAGCTTGTCGCGCATGGCGTCCGCGGCCTTACGGACGGCGTTGCCGGAGTGGTAGGTCGAGCGGCTGCCGGCGGTGATCGTGTCGTAGGGAGTGACGTCGGTGTCGGCGGTGACGACCCGCACCGACCCCTCCGGCAGGCACAGCGACTCGGCCGCGATCTGGGCCATGATCGTGTCGCTGCCCTGCCCCATGTCGACGGTGCTGATCAGCAGCGTCGCCGACGCGTCCTGGTTGAGCTGCAGGACGGCGTTGGAGATCGTCGGCGTGAGCACCGCCTTGATGCCGACGGCCACGCCCCGCCCGCGCCGGTACCGGCCGGTCGGGCGCTCGATCGGCGCCTCCCAGTCGAGTGCGGCGGTGACGGCGTCGAGGCAGCCGACGAAGTCCGCGGAGTGCATCGGCGTGCCGACGACCGAGACGTCACCCTCGCGCAGCAGGTTGCGCCGCCGGAACGCGGCCGGGTCCTCCCCGCGGGCGCGGGCCAGCTCGTCGACCAGCGACTCGTGCGACCACGTCACCTGCGGCACCCCGAACCCGCGGAACGGTCCGGCCGACGGCTTGTTGGTGTAGACGCAGCGCGACCGCACGTGCGCCTGCGCGATCTTGTACGGGCCGGACGCGACCATGCCCGACTTCGCGGTGATCCGCGGCCCGACGTCGGCGTAGGCGCCGGTGTCGTAGCGGACGTCCGCGTCCGCGGCGACGATGTTCCCGTCGGCGTCGGCGGTCATCGAGCCGGTGACGGCGGCGCCGTGGCGCGTCGTCAGCAGGAACGCCTCCTCGCGGGTGACCGCGACCCGCACCGCGGTGCGCCGGGTCCAGGCGAGCGCCGCCGCGAGCGGCTCGAGGCGGTCGTACATCTTGGCGCCGAAGCTCCCGCCGAGCGGGGCGCTGCGCACACGGACCTTCCCGAGCGGGAGGCCGAGCAGGTCGGCGACGGACTGCCGCACGTACGACGGCGTCTGCGTCGTCGACAGGATCTCCAGCCGGTCCCCGTCGCGCCACGCCGCGGTGAACGGCAGCTCGATGGGCACATGGTGCGTCGGCGGGCACCAGAACTCGTGCGACACCGTGGTCGAGCCGGGCGGCGGCGCGGCGGGCTCGCCGTGGCGCAGCACGTACTCGTAGTTGACGTTGGTGTCGCGGATGCCGTGCAGGTGGGCGAGGTCGCCGAAGACGACCGACGGCCGCAGCTCGTCGTGCACGTACGGCGCCCCGAGGACGGCGGCGTCGACGTCGTGGATCGCGTCGAGCTCCCGGTAGTCGACGGCCACCTCCTCGGCCCCGGCGCGGGCGGCGGCGTGGCCGCGGGCGATGACGGCCGCGACGGGCTCGCCGACGTAGCGGACCTTCCCGACGGCCAGGCACGGCTGGTCGGCGAACGCGGGGCCGGTGAAGATCGCGTCGCCCAGGATCTCGTGCAGCTCGGCGCCGGTGACGACGTCGACGACACCGTCGATCGCACGGGCGCGGGTCGCGTCGATCCCCTCGATCGCCGCGTGCGGGCGGGTGCTGCGGGTGACGACGACGTCCAGGCAGGACCGCAGCGCCTCGTCGGCGGCGTGGCGCAGCTCGCCGCGGACCTTGGCCCGGGCGTCGACGCGGGCCCAGCGCTCGCCGACCGCGCCGCCTCGGTCACTGCCGGCGGCGGAGACGCCGGAGTGTGAGTCGACGGTCATCGGAGGCCTCCTCTCGTGGGGTGTCGCGCAGCTCGCGCGGGGTGTCGGCCCAGGCGGCGCGGGTGGCGTCGGCGACGGCGACGCGGCCGAGCCGACGTTTGTGCGCGACGCCGCCCCGCACGTCGGGCAGCGGGTCGATCAGGGGTTCGGCGGCCGCGAGCGCGGCGTCGGCGGCGTCGTCCTCCGACGCATCGGCCGGCATCGGGACGGCGACGTGGACGGGTGTGGGGGCGAGCGCTCCGAGCCCGATGCGGATCTCCCTGCCACCGGACCCCGACGAGGTGACCAGCACCGCGGCCGACGCGGCGGGCCAGTCGTTCGCGGCGAGGCTCGACAGCTTGGTGAACGCGGCCCCGCCGAGCGGCTGGGTCGGGACGTCGATCGCGGTGACCATCTCGCCGCGCCGCACCGCGGTCTCCTGGAAGCCGGTGAAGAACTCGCGGATCGGGACGTGCCGCGCCCCGGCGGCCGAGGACAGCTCGACACGGGCGTCGAGCACGAGCAGCGCGGTCGGCGGGTCGAGGCGGTAGTCGCCGTGGGCGATGTTGCCGCCGACGCTCGCGGTGTTGCGCACCCGCGGGTTGGCGACGCGGCCGTACACATGGGCGAGCAGCGGTGCCCGGTCGTGGACGAGCGGGTCGGTCTCCATGCGCCGCAACGTGACCATGGTCCCGGCGCGCAGCCCGCCCGGCGTCGCGACGAGGTCGTCGAGCCCGGGCACCCCGGCGATGTCGACGAGGTCGGAGGCGAACAGGACGCCCTGCTTGAGCAGGATCTGCACGGCGGTGCCGCCGCCGTAGACCATCGGGTCGGCGGTGCCGGCGAGCAGGTCGAGCGCGGTGCCGAGGTCGCGCGGGCGGTGCAGGGTGGCGGTCATCGGGCTCCTCCGTCGTTCGCGGATGCACGCCGGTGCTCGAGGAACCGCGTCGCCCGGGCCGCGACCCACTCGGCCGCGCGCTCGGCGACCCGGCCACCGACGTCGACGGCCGCGGCGCGGGTTGCGGTGAGCCGGGAACGGAGGACGACCGCGGGCCGGACCCGGACCGCCGGGACCGGGACGATCTCCGGCACGACCGCGACCGGACCACGCCGGGACGCGACGACCGTGGCCGCACCCACGGCACCGAGCGAGACGGCGGGGGCGGGCCGGGGCCGTGGCCTCGGCGGAGCGACGGTGCGGGTCGCGGTGGCCGGGACCGCCTCGGGAACCCGGGCCGGCGTCGCGGGTGTCCTGCGCGCGCTCACCTCGGGGTTGCCCGGACCCGGTGGCCCGGCTGCGCAGACCGCGCTGAAGCGCTCGACGAACTGGCGCTCCACCTCCCGGCTGCGCCGCCCGACGATCGACTCGCCGAGCCGGCCGAGCTTGCCCCACAACGCGATCTCGAGGTCCCAGTCGACGTCGGACGCCGACGGGTCGGCGGCCGGGCGGACGCCGAGGCTCGCGTCGACCTTGATCGAGCTGCCGAGCCGGCGGTCCTCACCGCGCAGCACCGCATGCACCCGGGCCGGATCGCCGGTGTCCGTCACCGGGACGGACTCGGTGATGTCGGCGGTGAACCCGGCGCTGAACCGGACGTGGGCGATCTCGTTGACCAGCCGGCCGCGGTAGTGCGCGGGATCGGGGCGCTCCAGCTCCTCGCACCCCGGGACGCAGACCCGCATGGAGTCGGGGTCGAGGAAGTGCGCCAGCACCTGATCAGGCGGCGCCGGGACCCGGAACGACGAGGTGAGCTTCATTTGACCACCAGGGAGGACTAGTTATCTCGCATGGAGGACGGTAACACTGCCGCGGGTGGCGTCAACCGATGTCGCGCGGCGCGATCGGCCACGGCGCTACCGTGTCCGGGAACGGCGGCCGCTCGTCTGCGGTGCTGCCCGGCGGTGCAGTGGGGGGAGACATGGCGAGCGACGTGCCCGCGGTGGTGAACGCGGTCCGGCTCCTGGAGCGGATCGCGCGGGAGTGGCCCGACCCGGTCTCGACGGGAACACTGATCGAGGAGCTCGGACTCAACCGCAGCACCTGCTACAACATCCTCGGCACCCTGCAGCGCGCCGGCTGGGCCGCGACCCGCGGGGACCGCGGCGGCTGGTGGCTCGGCCCGCGGCTGCTCGCCGTCGCCGGGTCGGCGCCGGACTGGGTGGGCGACATCGTCCGCCAGGAGCTCGAGGACCTCAGCCGCCGGCTCGGCTTCCTGGTGTTCGCCCTGCGCAGGCACGGTCCGTCCGACTACGCCGTCGTCGCGAAGGCCGACCGTGGCCACGGCGTGCGGATGACGGTCGGGGTCGGCGACACGTTCCCGTTCTCCGCACCCGCGATCATGCGCGCGTTCCACGCGTGGTCGGACCCCGACGAGGTCGACCGACTCATCGACAAGCACGGCCTGACGGCGTTCACCGACGAGACGAAGGTCGACCGCACCGCGCTGCGCGCCGAGCTCGCCGCGACCCGCGAGCGCGGCTACGGGCAGAGCCTGCGCGAGTACGAGCTCGGTCAGTCCGGGGTCTCCGCGCCGGTCTTCGACGCGAACGGGCAGGTCTCGATGGCGCTGTGCTCGCTCGCGTTCGCGTCCGAGCTCAACGAGCGGACGGTCGGGAACACCGGCGAGCTCGTCCGGGCGTGCGGCGTGCGCATCACCGAACGCACCGGTGGAGCCCTCCCGGTCCGCTGATTCGGCGATTCTCGCCGCACACTATCGCATCTGCGGTGATCCATTCGGTCCCGCTTGACGCTTCCTGCCGCCCGTCCTAGCGTTTCGCGCTGCGCACGATGTCCTACCCACAGGACATCACGTCCTACAGGCAGAGTGGTCGGCCGTCGGCCGCCGCCTCGACGGCGCGTGCCACCGCCGCGCCCGCGGGCGCCCGGGAGAGGAGCACCGGTGCAGGACGAGACCACCACGACCGCGACGGGGACGCCGGCCCCCGCCCCGCCACGGGAGGCCGGCACGGACTCCGGCCGCCGCTGGTACCAGGACCTCGACCGGTCGCAGTGGCGCTCGCTCCTCGCGGCCAACCTCGGCTGGCTCTTCGACGGCTTCGAGACCTACGCGCTCATCCTCACCGCCGGCATCGTCCTGCGCCGCCTCGACCCGGGCGCGCCCCAGAGCCAGATCGCGTTCCTCACCGGCGTGACCATCGCGATCACGCTGCTGGGCTGGGGAATGGGCGGCATCCTCGGCGGCATCTTCGCCGACTACTTCGGCCGCCGACGCGCGCTGCTCACCTCGATGGTCCTCTACGCCACGTTCACCGGGCTGTCCGCGCTGTCGTGGTCGTGGGCGTCGTTCCTCGTGCTGCGGTTCATCACCGGGTTCGCCCTCGGGTCGGAGTGGGGCACCGGCACCTCGCTGGTCGCCGAGATGTGGCCCGCCAAGGCGCGGGCCAAGGCCGCCGGGCTGATGCAGTGCGGCCTCGGGCTCGGCTTCTTCATCGCCTCGGCCGTCTGGTACTTCGTCGCCCCCATCGGCCCCGACGCGTGGCGGATCATGTTCGCCATCGGCGTGCTGCCCGCGCTGTTCGCACTCTGGCTGCGGCGCAAGGTCCCCGAGTCCGAGAACTGGACCGGCGCCTCCGAACGCCGCAAGGCGCTCAAGGCCCGCGGCCGCACCGAGCTCACCGAGTCCGAACGCTCCTTCACCCGGCTCACCCTGCGCCAGATCATGGCGGACCCCAAGCTGCGCAAGCTCACGATCCTCGGCTCACTCATGTCACTGGTGACCACGCTGGCCTGGTGGGGCATCTCCACCTGGGTGCCGCTCTACGTCTCCGGCCTCGCCGCCGGCCAGGGGCACTCCGCCTCGGCCTGGGCCAGCGGCGCAGGGATGATCTACAACGCCGGTGCGATCCTGGGCTACGTCTCCTTCGGCTTCCTCGCCGACCGCTTCGGCCGCAAGCCGACCGTGCTGCTGTACTTCGCCGCGTCGCTCGTCATGACACCCGTGCTGTTCCTGTGGACGCACAGCATCGGGCTCGTCGTGGTCGTGCTGATCATCAACGGCTTCTTCACCCTCGGCCAGTACACCTGGATGCCGGTGTGGCTGCCCGAGTTCTACCCGACGCACCTGCGCGCCACCGGCGCCGCGTTCGTCTTCAACGCCGCCCGGTTCATCGCCTTCCTCGGCCCGCTCCTGTCCGGCTGGATCATCTCCCAGCTCGGCGGCTACGGGATCGCGGCTACGGTCGTCGGCTGCATCTACATCCTGGGGCTCGTCGTCGCCCCGTTCTGCCCGGAGACCCGGGGCCGCCCGCTCCCCGAGTGACGCGCTCCCCGGACGACCCGGTCGCCGAGCATCCCGCCACCCGCGGGTCTAGCGTGTCGCCGTGCTGCGCATCGCGATGATCGGGACGCTCGCCGTCCTCGGCGCGCTCGCCGTGGTCGCGGCGGTGACGCTCGGCCCCGGGTGGTGGGTCGCCGCCGGCATCCTGCTGGTGCTGCTCGTCGTCGCGGTGTACGACGTCGTCCAGCGCCGCCACGCCGTCCTGCGCAACTATCCCGTCGTCGGGCACATGCGCTACCTGCTGGAGAGCATCCGGCCCGAGATCCAGCAGTACTTCGTCGAACGCAACGTCGACGGCAGGCCCTTCGACCGCGACACCCGCAGCCTGATCTACCAGCGCGCCAAGGGCACCGCCGGGGAGAAGGCGTTCGGTACCGAGCGCGACGTCAACGAGGTGGGCTACGAGTACCTCCTGCACGCGACGGTCCCGCTGCCCCCGCCCGACGAGCCGCACCGGGTCCGCGTCGGCGGGCCGGACTGCACGAAGCCCTACGACATGGCGCTGCTCAACGTGTCGGCGATGAGCTTCGGGGCGTTGTCCGCCAATGCGATCCTCGCCCTCAACAAGGGCGCGGCCGCGGGCGGGTTCGCCCACGACACCGGAGAGGGAGGCCTGTCGCGCTACCACCTCGAGCACGGCGGCGACCTCGTGTGGGAGCTGGGCTCCGGCTACTTCGGCGCCCGCACGCCCGACGGGGGTTTCGACCCGGAGATGTTCGCCGCCAAGGCCGCCCACCCCGCGGTGAGGTGCGTGTCGCTCAAGCTCAGCCAGGGTGCGAAACCTGGGCTCGGCGGCGTCCTGCCCGGGCCCAAGGTGTCGGCGGAGATCGCGGCCGCCCGCAGCGTGCCGGAGGGCGAGACGTGCGTGAGCCCGTCGGCGCACCGTGTCTTCACGACGCCGCGCGAGCTCGTCCGGTTCCTCGCGCGGATGCGGGAGCTCGCCGGGGGCAAGCCCACCGGGATCAAGCTGTGCGTCGGGTCCCGCGTCGACGTCCTGGCCCTCTGCAAGGCGATGGTCGCCGAGGGCACCGGCCCGGACTTCGTCGTCGTCGACGGGTCCGAGGGCGGCACCGGCGCCGCCCCGCCGGAGTACGAGGACCACGTCGGCGCCCCGCTCACCGAGGGCCTGATGACGGTGCACAACGCCCTCGTCGGCGTCGGGCTGCGCGAACGCGTCCGGGTCGGCGCGTCGGGCAAGGTCTCCACCGGCTCCGACATCGTGAAACGCCTCATCCAGGGCGCCGACTTCACCAACTCCGCGCGCGCGATGATGATGGCCACCGGCTGCATCCAGTCCCAGCGCTGCCACACCAACACCTGCCCGGTCGGCGTCGCCACCCAGGACCCACGCCGGGCCGCGGCGCTCGACGTCGACGACAAGGGCGAGCGGGTGCGCCGCTTCCAGCAGGCGACGGTCGCCGAGGCGCAGCGGCTGATGGGGTCGATGGGCTCGCACGGGCCGGCCGATCTCGGGCCGCACCAGCTGCGCCGCCGCATCGGGCACATGGACACCCGGTCCTACGCCGAGCTGTTCGACTGGCTCGACAACGGGGAGCTGCTCGCCGAGCCGCCGCGCGGCTGGGCGGGCGACTGGAACCTGGCCTCGGCCGACCACTTCGGGCGCTCGAAGGCCTGACTCCACCCCGGGGTGGACCGTCGCGAACCCACCTCGGGGTTGATGCCCCGAACGCCGCACATTCGTAGTCTCCTGTGTCCGGCCGGCGACCCGCCGGCCCGCACCGAGGGGGCCGATCATGAACCCGCACACCGGCATCCGCCGGTTTCCCGCCTCACCCGCCGTGCTGTCCGGCGTCGTCGCACCGATCGTCTCCCACCAGGTGCTCACCGCCACCGGGGCGATGCTCGGGGCGATGCGGAAACGGTGCCCTCGACGTCGTCGACACGCTCTCGCTCGCGGCGATCGTCGTCGGCCTCACGGCAGCCTGCTGTTCGGCAGCACCCGGTTCCTGCTGGTCGAGGACGCGATCATCACCGGCACCCCCACGACCCCGGCTCTCTCGGGAGGAACCCGATGACCGACCTCACCGACGCCGCCGCCACCGACCTGCCCCGGCTGCCGTTCCCGCGCGACAGCGTCGTCGACGTCGCCCCGCTCTACGCGCGGCTGCGCGCCGCCGCGCCGGTCACGCCCGTCCGCACCCCGGCCGGTGACCCGGCGTGGCTGGTCACCGGCTACGACGAGGCCCGCGCCCTGTTCGCCGACCCGCGGCTCGGCCGGGCCCATCCCGACCCGGAGCGGGCCTCCCGCATCTCCGGGTCGGCGCTGCTGGGCGGCTCGATCGGCGACGCCGCGAGCGAACGCACACAGCACGCCCTGATGCGGTCGCTGCTGGCGCCGGCGTTCTCCGCGCGCCGGATGCGGATGCTCACCACCCGCGTCGACGGGCTCGTCGCGACGTTGCTCGACGACCTCGCCGCCCACGGCTCTCCCGCCGACCTGCACGCGCACCTGTCGCTGCCGTTGCCCGTGCTGGTGATCTGCGAGCTGCTGGGTGTGCCCTACGCCGACCGCGACCGGTTCCGCGCCGCGTCGGAGGGCGCGGGCGGGCTCACCGACCGGGAGGCGTCGGCGCGGGCGCTGGACGATCTCGTCGGCTACATCCGGGAGCTGGTGGGGCGCAAGCGCACCGAGCCGGGTGAGGACGTGCTGTCCGACATCGTCGAGAAGATCCCGCGCGGCAACGGCGCCGGGGACGGGGCGGTCGCCCGCCTGGGCGCGGTCCTGCTGTTCGCGGGACACGAGACGACGGTGACGCGCATCGATGTCGGCACCCTGCTGCTGCTCGACGCCCCCGGACAGTGGGCCGCGCTCGCCGCCGACCCCGGTGCCGCGCGCGGCGCGGTCGAGGAGGTGCTGCGGCTGGCCGCGCCCTCGGGTGGCGGCGGGCTGCCCCGGTACGCGCAGGCCGAGGTCGAGATCGCGGGCGTCACGATCGCGACGGGTGACGCCGTGCTGCTGGCGGCGGGTGTGGCGAACCGGGACCCGGCGCGGTTCGTCGATCCCGACCGGTTCGACCCGGCGCGGGAGTCCAACCTGCACCTGGCGTTCGGGCACGGCGCGCACTACTGCATCGGCGCGGCGCTGGCCCGGGTCGAGCTGGAGGCCGTCTTCTCCGCGTTGCCGCAGCGCTTCCCCGGCCTGGCCCTCGACGTCGACCCCGCGACCCTTGCCCTGCGCACCGACCTGCTGACCGGCGGGCTGGACACGCTGCCCGTGCGCTGGTGAGGGGTCGTGAGCAGGGTTCTCACGTCGTGAGGTTCAGCTCGAAGCTGTAGCGGCTCGCCCGGTAGACGTGGGAGCCGTACTCGACAGCCCTGCCCGCCTCGTCCCACGCGGTGCGGGTCATCGTGAGCACCGCCGAACCCCGCTGCTCCCCCAGCAGTCGTGCCTCCGCCGACGTCGCGGTCCGGGCGCCGACGACCTGCTTGGCCATCCGCGGCGCGTGCCCGCCGACGCGCAGCAGGTCGTAGAGGCCGCGGTCCTCGAGGACCTCCGGGTCGATCTCCAGAACCGACAGCGGGACCGCGTTGTGCATGAGCGCCAACGGTTCGTCGCCGGCGTAGCGGAGCCGTTCGATCCAGGTGACGTCGGCACCGAAGGGGATGCCGAGGGCCTGGGCGACGTCATCGGGCGCGGCGACGACCCGCGCCACGCGCACGACCGTCCGCGGCTCCTGGCCGTTCTTGAGCAGGTCGTCGTGCAGGCTCGTCAGCTCGACGGGCCGGCGCACCTTGGGGTGCACGATCTGGGTGCCGACGCCGCGCTTGCGCACGAGCATGCCGCGTTCGACCAGGTAGGAGATGGCGCGGCGCATCGTGGGGCGGGAGACGCCGAGCCGGTCGGCCAGCTCGATCTCGTTCTCCAGGCGGCTGCCGACGGGCATCTCGCCGCTCTCGATCTGCTGCTGCAGCCGCGACGCGACCTGGAAGTAGAGCGGTACAGGGCTCTCCCGGTCGATGACGACATCGGGATAGCGGATGTCCTCGGCCATGCGTTCCACCCCGATGCTCCGTTCGAACGTTCCCGACGACTTCCTTGTAAGTATGTCAGGACAAAGTATTGACGTGCTAGTGCGGCGAGCGTACATCTAGTCGCCGTGCCGGTCGGACTCCTCGGCGGCACGGAAGGGACCGACAGCGATGCAGCTGGGACCACCGCGATGACCGGCCCGACGGACCGCCCGGCCGCGCTCGACGTGCTCACGATGGGCCGCTTGGGCGTCGACATCTACCCACATCAGATCGGCGTCTCGCTGCGCCACGTGGAGACGTTCGGCAAGTACCTCGGCGGCAGCGCCGCCAACGTCTCGGTCGCCGCCGCCCGCCACGGGCGCCGCGTCGCGATCGACACCCGCACCGGTGCCGACCCTTTCGGCGAGTTCCTCCACGACGCGCTGCGCAGCTACGGCGTCGACGACCGGCTCGTGCGCCCCGTCGCGGACCTGCCGACACCGGTCACGTTCTGCGAGATCTTCCCGCCCGACGACTTCCCGCTGTACTTCTACCGCCGCCCCTCGGCCCCCGACCTGCAGATCCGCACCGACGAGCTCGACCGCGACGCCGTGTGCGGCGCGTCGATCCTCTGGGTCACCGGCACCGGGCTGTGCGAGGAGCCGAGCCGCTCGGCCACGCTCGCGGCGTTGCGGATGCGGGCCGAGAACGGGGGCGGGCTCTCGGTGCTCGATCTCGACTACCGGCCGATGTTCTGGTCCTCCCGCGAGGAGGCCCGCGCCGCGTACGCGCAGGCATTGCCGTTCGTGAGCGTCGCCGTCGGCAACCTCGACGAGTGCGACACCGCTGTCGCGCAACGGGAACCGCGCTCCGCGGCCGCCGCCCTGCACGACCTCGGGATCGAGCTGGCCGTCGTCAAGCAGGGGCCCGCGGGAGTGCTGGCGTCGGCGACCGGTGGGTCTCCCCTGCTGGTCGACGGTGTGCCCGGCCAGGTCGAGGTGCCGCCCGTGCCGGTCGAGGTCGTCAACGGCCTCGGCGCCGGCGACGCGTTCGGCGGCGCGCTGTGCCACGCGATGCTGTCGGGCTGGGAGCTCGAGCACGCGATGCGGTTCTGCAACGTCGCCGGCGCGATCGTCGCGTCCCGGCTGGCCTGCTCCGACGCCATGCCGACGACCGACGAGGTCGACGCCGTGCTGGCGGGGACGAGGATCGAGGAGGTCGTCGGTGCCTGAGGCCGGAGCCACCCTTGAGCACCTCGTCGCGACCCGGGTGCATCGCCCCGCGCAGATCGCCGAGGCCGCCGCCCGCCGCCAACGGCCTGCTTCGGTGCTGGGCGAGCACGGCAAGCTGATGATGATCGCCGCCGACCACCCCGCACGCGGGGCGCTGCGCGCCGGCGACAAGCCGCTCGCGATGGGCGACCGCGCCGACCTGCTCGACCGGCTCTGTGTCGCACTCGGCCGCCCCGGCGTCAACGGCGTGCTCGGCACCCCGGACATCCTCGAGGACCTGCTCCTGCTGGGTGCCCTGGAGGGCAAGGTCGTCGTCGGGTCGATGAACCGTGGCGGGCTCGCGGGCACGTCCTTCGAGATCGACGACCGGTTCACCGCCTACGACGCCGCGTCGATCGCCGCGGCCGGGTTCGAGGGCGGCAAGATGCTGACCCGCATCGACCCCGACGACCCGGGGACCGTGGCGACGCTGGAGTCGTCCGGACGTGCGGTGAGCGCGCTGGCCGGGCACGGTCTGATGGCCATGATCGAACCGTTCATCTCCCACCGCGACGGCACCGGCCGCGTCCGCAACGAGCTGACCGCCGAGGCGATGATCCGCGCGATGACGGTCGCCGCGGGCCTGGGCACCACGTCGGCCTACACCTGGCTGAAGGTGCCGATCGTCGACGAGATGGAACGGGCCATGGAGGCCACGACGCTGCCGGCACTCATCCTGGGCGGCGAGGTCGCCGACGACCAGGACGCCGCCGTCGCCGGCTGGGCCAAGGCGCTCGCGCTGCCGACGGTCCAGGGACTGGTGATCGGCCGGTCGCTGCTCTACCCGCCCGGCGACGACGTCGCGAAGGCCGTCGACACGGCGGTGGGGATCCTGTGACCAAGTTCGTCGTGCGCGACGGGGACACCGCTGACGGCGTCTTCGAACTGGTCGTGACACCCGGGTCCGCGGGCTGGGGGTACAGCTCGCTGCGCGTGCTCGCCCTGCCCGCCGGGGGCAGCGCCACGTTCGCCACCGGCGCGGACGAGACGATCGTGCTGCCGCTGTCGGGCTCCTGCACCGTCGAGGTGGACGGCCAGGAGTTCGTCCTGCAGGGGCGCCGGGGCGTCTTCACCCGGGTCACGGACTTCGCCTACGCCCCACGCGACGCCCAGGTCACGGTGTCGTCGGCGGCCGGTGGGCGGTTCGCGCTGCCCGCGGCCCGCGCGACCCGGCGGCTACCGGCCCGCTACGGCCCCGCCGAGGGTGTGCAGGTCGAGCTGCGAGGCGCCGGGCAGTCGAGCCGGCAGGTCAACAACTTCTGCACCCCGGCCGCCTTCGACGCGGACAAGCTCATCGCGGTCGAGGTGCTGACGCCGGAGAGCAACTGGTCGTCCTATCCCCCGCACAAGCACGACGAGGCGCGCGAGGGCGAGGCCCGGCTCGAGGAGATCTACTACTTCGAGGTGGCCGACGGCGGCCCCGGCTTCCAACGCGTCTACACCTCCGGGCCCGGCCGGGAGATCGACGTCTGCGCCGAGGTCCGCTCCGGCGACACGGTGCTGATCCCGCACGGCTGGCACGGCCCGTCGATGGCCACACCCGGCTACCACCTCTACTACCTCAACGTCATGGCCGGCCCCGACCCCGAGCGTGCGTGGCTGATCTGCGACGACCCGGCCCACGGCTGGGTCCGCGACACGTGGGCGTCGCAGGAGATCGACCCCCGGCTGCCCCTGACGACGACCGAGGAGGCTCAGAAGTGACCGTCCGGCTCACCGTCGCCCAGGCGCTCGTGCGGTTTCTCGCGAACCAGTACAGCGAGCGCGACGGCGTCGAGCAGCGGCTCGTCCCCGGCTGCTTCGGCATCTTCGGCCACGGCAACGTCGCCGGCGTCGGCCAGGCGCTGCTGCAGGCCGCACGCACCGGCGAGGCCGACCTGCCCTACCACCTGGCCCGCAACGAGCAGGGCATGGTGCACGCGGCCGTCGGCTGGTCGCGGATGCGCAACCGGTTGCAGGCCATGGCGTGCACGGCCTCGATCGGCCCGGGGTCGACGAACATGCTCACCGGCGCCGCGCTCGCGACGACCAACCGAATCCCGGTCCTGCTGCTGCCCTCCGACGTCTTCGCCACCCGCGTCGCGACGCCGGTCCTGCAGGAGCTGGAACGCCCCGACACCGGCGACGTCTCGGTCAACGACGCCTTCCGTCCGCTGTCGCGGTTCTTCGACCGGGTGTGGCGGCCCGAGCAGCTGCCGTCGGCGCTGCTGGGAGCGATGCGGGTGCTCGCCGACCCCGCCGAGACCGGTGCCGTGACGATCGCGCTGCCGCAGGACGTGCAGGCCGAGGCGTTCGACTGGCCCGCGGAGCTGTTCGCCCGCCGCGTGTGGCACATCGCGCGGCCGGTGCCGGAGCCCGCCGCGCTCGACCGGGCCGCCGCGCTGGTGCGCGCCGCGAAGAAGCCGCTGCTCGTCGCCGGCGGCGGCGTCCACTACTCCGAGGCCTACGACGCCCTGCGCACCTTCGCCGAGGCCACCGGCATCCCGGTCGCCGACACCCAGGCCGGCAAGGGCGCGCTGCTGTGGGACCACCCGCAGGCCGTCGGCGGTGTCGGGTCGACCGGTTCTCCCGTCGCCAACGCGCTCGCCCGCGAGGCCGACGTCGTCATCGGCGTCGGGACCCGCTGGAGCGACTTCACCACCGCGTCCCGCACGGCGTTCGCCAACCCGGGCGTCCGGTTCGTCAACCTGAACGTCGCCGCGTTCGACGCGGGCAAGCACGCCGGGGTGTCGGTGGTCGCCGATGCCCGGGCCGGGTTGGAGGCGCTCGTCGACGCGGTCGAGGGGTACCGCGTCGACGACGCCGACCTCGCCGCGTACACCGAGCACCGGGAGCGCTGGACCCGCGTCGTCGACGGCGCCTACCACCTCGGCCACACCCCGCTACCCGCGCAGACCGAGGTCCTCGGTGCCCTCGACGACGTGCTCGACCCGCGCGACGTCGTCGTCCAGGCGGCCGGGTCGCTGCCCGGGGACCTGCAGATGCTGTGGCGGGCCCGCGACCAGAAGGCCTACCACGTCGAGTACGCCTACTCCTGCATGGGCTACGAGATCGCAGGCGCCCTCGGCGTCAAGATGGCCGCGCCCGACCGCGAGGTGTTCGCCCTGGTCGGCGACGGCTCGTACCTGATGATGGCGAGCGAGATCGTGACTGCCGTGTCCGAGGGGATCAAGCTGACCCTCGTGATCGTGCAGAACCACGGCTTCTCCTCCATCGGGTCGCTGTCGGAGTCGCTGGGCAGCCAGCGGTTCGGCACCTCCTACCGCTACCGCGACCCGGCGACCGGGCAGCTCGACGGCGACACGCTCCCGATCGACCTGGCCGCCAACGTCCAGAGCCTCGGCGCCGACGTCATCCGCGTCGGCACGATCGCGGAGTTCCGCGAGGCGATCGCCACGGCCCGCGCGTCCGACCGGACGACCGCGATCCACATCGAGACCGACCCGCTCGCGCCCGTCCCGTCGTCGGAGAGCTGGTGGGACGTGCCCGTCTCCGAGGTCTCCGCGCTCGACTCGACACGCGAGGCCCGCAAGACCTACGAGCACGCCAAGGCGTCGCAGCGTCCCCTGCTGGGACCCGCGTCAGGAAGGGACGACCGTTGAGGACCATCACCCACTGGATCGGCGGCAAGCCCGAGACCGGGACGTCCGGCCGCACCGCGCCCGTGTGGAACCCCGCGACCGGGGCGCAGCAGGCGGAGGTGGTGCTCGCCGACGTCGCCGACGTCGACACCGCCGTCCGCTCGGCCGCCGCCGCGTTCGAGGACTGGTCCCAGTCGTCGCTCTCGGCCCGCACCAAGGTGCTCTTCGCGTTCCGCGAGGTCGTCAATGCCCGCGTCGGCGAGCTCGCCGAGGTGGTCTCCGACGAGCACGGCAAGGTCGTCTCCGACGCCCGCGGCGAGGTCCAGCGCGGCCTCGAGGTCGTCGAGTTCGCCTGCGGCATCCCGAGCCTGCTCAAGGGCGACTTCTCCGACCAGGTCTCCACCGGCGTCGACGTGCACTCCTTCCGCGAGCCCGTCGGCGTCTGCGCCGGGATCACGCCGTTCAACTTCCCGGTCATGGTCCCCATGTGGATGCACCCGGTGGCCATCGCGTGCGGTAACACGTTCGTCCTCAAGCCGTCGGAGCGCGACCCGTCCGCGTCGATGCTCGTCGCCGAGATGTGGGCCGAGGCCGGCCTGCCCGACGGCGTCTTCACCGTGCTGCACGGCGACAAGACCGCCGTCGACGCCCTGCTCGACCACGACGACGTCGCCGCCGTCTCGTTCGTCGGCTCCACCCCGATCGCCCGCTACATCCACGAGCGCGGCACCGCCAACGGAAAACGCGTGCAGGCACTCGGCGGGGCGAAGAACCACGCCGTCGTCCTGCCCGACGCCCCGCTGGACTACGCGTCCGACCATCTCGTCGCCGCCGCCTTCGGCTCCGCCGGCGAGCGCTGCATGGCGATCTCCGCGGCCGTGGCCGTCGGCGGGGCGGGCGACGAGCTGGTCGCCGCCGTCGCCGAGAAGGCCCGCGCGGTCAAGGTCGGCCCGGGTCGCGACGACACCTCCGAGATGGGCCCCGTCGTCACCGCGGCTGCGCGCGACCGCATCGTCGGGCTCATCGGCACCGGCGAGGCCCAGGGCGCGACGCTCACCGTCGACGGCCGCGGGCTCACCGTCCCCGGCCACGAGGACGGGTTCTTCGTCGGCCCCACCGTGATCGACGACGTGACGCCCGAGATGGACGTCTACGCCGAGGAGATCTTCGGTCCGGTGCTCTCGGTCGTGCGCGCCGCCGACGTCGACGAGGCCATCGCGCTGATCAACGCCAACCCGTACGGCAACGGCACCGCCATCTTCACCTCCTCCGGCGAGGCGGCGCGGCGGTTCCAGCGTGGCGTGCGGGTCGGCATGATCGGGATCAACGTGCCGATCCCCGTCCCGATGGCGTACTACAGCTTCGGCGGCTGGAAGGACTCCCTGTTCGGGCAGTCCCACATCCACGGCCCCGAGGGCGTCGCCTTCTACACCCGTGCCAAGGTCGTGACGACGCGCTGGCCCCAGGTCGCCGCGGCGAGCGAAGCCGGCTTCCACTTCCCGACGGCGACGTGAGCATCCCCATGAACCTGGACAGGCTCACCCTCGGCACCGCGCCCGACTCCTGGGGCGTGTGGTTCGCCTCCGACCCGCACCAGGTCGGCTGGCAGCAGTACCTCGACGAGATCGCGCAGGCCGGCTACTCCTGGACCGAGCTGGGCCCGACCGGGTTCATGCCGCAGGACCCGTCGCAGCTGCGCGACGAGCTCGCCGCCCGCGCCCTCGAGGTGTGCGGCGGCACGATCTTCGCCGGCCTGCACCGGGGCGCCGAGGCCCTCGAGGACGCCGTCGAGGCCTGCGCGAAGGAGGCCCGGCTGCTCACCGCCGTCGGCGCGCGCCACCTCGTCCTGCTGCCCGAGCAGTACACCGACATGCACACCGGCGAGGCGACCCAGGCCGGGGACATCGACCCCGACCAGTGGAAGAACCTCACCACCGGCTACGACCGGCTCGGGCGCATCCTCGCCGAGGAGCACGGCGTCGACCTGGTGTTCCACCCGCACGCCGACACCCACGTCGACACCCAGGCCCGCGTCGAACGGTTTCTCGCCGACACCGACCCCCGGTTCGTCAACCTGTGCCTGGACACCGGGCACATCTCCTACTGCGACGGCGACAACATCGCCATCGTGGAGCGGTTTCCCGAGCGCATCCGGTACGTCCACCTCAAGCAGGTGGATCCCGTCGTGCGTGACCGCGTCCGCCGCGAGAAGCTCTCGCTGGCCGAGGCGGTGCCGCTCGGTGTCATGGTCGAACCGCCCTACGGCGAACCGGCCATGCCGCCCCTGCTCGACGCGCTGGCCGCCGTCGACACCGACCTGTTCACCGTCGTCGAGCAGGACCTCTACCCGGTCGAGCCGCACATCCCGCTGCCGATCGGCGCCCGGACCGCGGGCTACCTCCGCGGCTGCGGGCTGGGGCCGGTACGCCGCTGGCCCTACTGACACCGCAGTACGGACAACGCAGTCCCCTTGCAGCCCGGTCCGGGCTGACGTCCTCCGAAGGGAATCTCAACGATGAGAAAGCGCATGGTGGTGCGTGGGCTGGCCGTGGTTGCCGCGCTCAGCGCCGCCCTGGCCGCGTGCAGCAGCCAGGGCGGGGCGAACGAGGCGAGCAACTCGGGCGCCCCGGCCGTCGGCAACTCCGGCGGCCAGCAGTACACGATCGCGATGGTGACGCACGAGGCACCGGGCGACTCCTTCTGGGACAAGATCCGCGCGGGCGCCGAGCAGGCGGCCAAGGAGCTCAACGTCAACCTGAAGTACTCGAACAACAACGACGCGGGCCAGCAGGCCACGCTGGTGCAGAACGCGATCGACTCCAAGGTCAACGGCCTCGCCGTGACCCTGGCCTACGCCGACCAGGTCGGCCCCGCCGCGCAGAAGGCGGTCCAGGCCGGCATCCCGACCGTCGCGTTCAACTCGGGCATCGACGAGTACACCAAGTACGGCATCGGCATGTACTTCGGCTCGGACGAGACGCTGGCCGGCCAGTCCGCGGGCAAGAAGATGACCCCCGGCGGCAAGGCGATCTGCGTCGTGCAGGAGCAGGGCAGCGTCGCACTCGAGGCGCGCTGCGCCGGCGTGAAGGCCACCTACCCGAACACCGAGAACCTCCAGGTCAACGGTACCGACCTGCCGTCGGTCCAGCAGACCATCGGCGCCAAGCTGCAGCAGGACCCGTCGATCACCTACGTGGTCACCCTCGGCGCGCCGATCGCGCTCGCCGCGCTGCAGGCCAAGCAGGGCGCGAACAGCCAGGCCAAGGTCGTCACGTTCGACCTCAACGCCGACGTCGCCAACGCCATCAAGGCCGGCAACATCGAGTTCTCGATCGACCAGCAGCCCTACGTCCAGGGCTACATGGCGGTGCAGGCGCTGTGGCTCAACCTGAGCAACGGCAACGACATCGGCGGTGGCAAGCCGGTCCTGACCGGTCCGTCCTTCGTCGACAAGACCAACATCGACAAGATCGCGACCTACGCCGCGAACAACACGCGCTGAGTCGCCCCGCGGGGGCCGGCTACCACCCG
>MEGH01000017.1:0-77512 GCA_001725415.1 Pseudonocardia sp. SCN 73-27 | reverse complement strand
CACCCGGCCCCCGCGGGCACCCGCCACACACGTCCCACCTCGTTCCACCGAGTCACACCCTGGAGCACGCGATGAGCACATCCGTGGAGACAGAGCCGTCGCCGGAACCCTCGCCGCCCAAGTCGGCCGCGGACGAGCCGGTCCGGGTCCAGCGTTCCTTCGCCGCCCGAATGCTCGCCCGTCCCGAGATCGGGGCACTGGCGGCCGCGATCGCGATCTTCATCTTCTTCTTCGCCGTCGCCCCGCCCTTCCGGACGCTGCCCGCCTTCGCGACGGTCCTCTACGCGAGCTCCACCATCGGCATCGTGGCCGTCGCGGTCGCCATGCTGATGATCGGCGGCGAGTTCGACCTGTCCGCCGGCGTCGCGGTCGCCACCGCGGCGCTCGCGTCGGCGATGATCTCCTACCAGTTCAGCCTGAACGTCTGGGTCGGCGTGCTGGTCAGCCTGGTGATCGCGCTTGCGATCGGATTCGTCAACGGCTATCTCGTGATGCGCACCGGTATCCCGAGCTTCCTCATCACGCTGAGTACGTTCTTCGTCCTGCAAGGGGTCAACCTCGGTGTCACCAAGCTCGTCACCGGCACCGTGGCCACGACGAACATCGACCGGCTCGACGGCTTCGCCTCGGCCCGCGCGATCTTCGCGGGAGACCTGAACCTCGGGTTCATCACCGTCAAGATCACGGTGCTGTGGTGGTTGCTGTTCGTCGCCGTCGCCACCTGGATCCTGCTGCGCACCAAGACCGGCAACTGGATCTTCGCCTCCGGCGGCAACAAGGACTCCGCCCGCGCGGTCGGTGTGCCGGTCAAGAAGGTCAAGATCGGCCTGTTCATGGGCGTCGCCTTCTGCGCCTGGTTCCTGGGCATGCACCTGCTCTTCAACTTCTCGTCGGTGCAGGCCGGCCTCGGCGTCGGCAACGAGTTCATCTACATCATCGCCGCGGTCGTCGGCGGCGCGCTGCTGACCGGTGGCTACGGCTCCGCGATCGGCTCGGCGCTCGGCGCCTTCATCTTCGGCATGGTGACCCAGGGCATCGTCTTCGCCGGCTGGGACCCCAACTGGTTCAAGGCGTTCCTCGGCGCGATGCTGCTGCTCGCCGTGCTCGTGAACCTCTACGTCAAGAACCTCGCGACCCGGAGGCGGTAGGACCATGACCGACACGATCGCCGAACACGCGGCATCCGATCTCAAGGCCGGCACGCCCCTCGTGCAGATGCAGGGCGTCGGCAAGGCCTACGGCGCGATCCGCGCCCTCGAGGGCATCAACCTCACCGTCAACGCCGGCGAGGTGGCCTGCGTCCTCGGGGACAACGGCGCCGGCAAGTCCACCCTCATCAAGATCATCTCCGGGCTGCACCCCCACACCGAGGGCGAGCTCAAGGTCGACGGCGAGGTGCGCCGGTTCGCCTCACCGCGCGAGTCGCTCGACGTGGGCATCGCGACCGTCTACCAGGACCTCGCCGTCGTCTCCCTCATGGAGGTGTGGCGCAACTTCTTCCTGGGCTCGGAGATCCGCAAGGGCAACTTCCCGGGCGCGCCACTGGACATCAAGGGCATGCGGGAGATCGCCGACGAGGAGCTCAAGAAGATGGGCATCCACGTCAAGGACATCAACCAGCCCATCGGCACCCTGTCCGGTGGTCAGCGTCAGTGCGTCGCGATCTCGCGCGCCGTCTACTTCGGCGCCCGCGTCCTCATCCTCGACGAGCCCACCGCCGCGCTGGGCGTCAAGCAGTCCGGCGTCGTCCTCAAGTACACGGCCGCCGCGCGCGACGCGGGCCTGGGCGTCGTCTTCATCACCCACAACCCGCACCACGCCTACATGGTCGGCGACCACTTCATCATCCTGAAGCTCGGCCGCTGCGTGCTCGACCGTAAGCGTGCCGAGGTCTCCCTAGAGGAGCTGACCACGCAGATGGCGGGCGGCCAGGAGCTCGAGGAGCTCCAGCACGAGCTGAAGCGCTAGAAAGGGACCCTCCTGTGACAATCGACGTCGGCGTCATCGGCGTGGGCATGATCGGCCAGGACCACATCCGGCGGCTCACCCACGTCCTGTCGGGGGTCCGCGTCGCCGCGGTCACCGATGTCGACCTCGACCGTGCCCGCACGGTCGCGGCCGACCTCCCGGACTCACCCACCGTCCACGACAGCGGTGAGGACCTCATCGCCGACCCGCGGGTCGACGCCGTCGTCGTCACCTCGTGGGGACCCACCCACGAGGGCTACGTGCTCGCCGCCATCGCCGCCGGCAAGCAGGTGTTCTGCGAGAAGCCGCTCGCCACCACCGAGGAGGCGTGCTCGCGGATCGTCGACGCCGAGGTCGCGACGGGCCGCCGGCTCGTGTCCGTCGGTTTCATGCGCCGCTACGACGACCAGTACCGCGCGATGAAGGCCGTCGTCACCGGCGGTGAGATCGGGTCGGCACTGGTCATGCACGCCGCACACCGCAACCCGTCGGTGCCGGACTTCTTCACCAGCGACATGATCATCAACGACTCCACGGTCCACGACATCGACGTCGCCCGCTGGATGTTCGACGACGAGATCGCCGCGGTGACCGTCCTGAAGCCGCGGGTGTCGAGCAAGGCCCGCGACGGCTTCCACGACCCGCTGCTCGTGCTGCTGGAAATGGCCTCGGGCGTGATCGTCGACGTCGAGGCCTCGGTCAACGCGGGCTTCGGCTACGACATCCGCGGCGAGGTCGTCTGCGAGGACGGCACCGTCGAGCTGTCGGAGGCCGCCGGCGCGATCGTCAAGGGCGCGGGGCGCTTCGGGGGCCGCGTGCCCACCGACTGGCGGGAGCGGTTCGTCCGCGCCTTCGACGCCGAGCTCCAGGCGTGGATCGACGCCGTCGCCGCCGGCGGCACGACCGGCCCGTCGGCGTGGGACGGCTACGCCGCCACCGTCGCCTGCGAGACGGGCCTGCGCGCGCTGGCCTCCGGGGTGCGCGAGCCGGTGACGATGCGCGAGCGGCCCGACCTCTACAAGGAGAGCTGACGTGCGGATCGCGCTCGACCCGCACATGTACCACGCACAGCTGTCGGTACCCGAGGAGCTCCGGCGCGCCGCCGACCTCGGGTACCGGTGGCTGGAGCTCTCGCCGCGGGCCGACTGGTTCTTCTGGCACCGCTACCCCAAGGCCGACGCCGCTCAGATCGCGGACGCGCGGAAGGCAGCCGCCGAGACCGGGGTCGGGTTCTCCAGCCTCGTGCCGGTGTTCGACTGGTCGAGCCCCGACGAGCAGGAACGCCAGGCCCAGGTCCGCAACTGGCGTCGGCTGCTGCAGATCGCCTCCGACCTGGACTGCGCTGTGGTCAACTCCGAGCTGTCCGGCGACCCCAACGACGCGCGCCGGTCCGAGCACGCCTTCTACCGGTCGATGGAGGAGCTGGCGCCAGACTTCGAGCGCCTCGGCATCTCCCTGAACATCGAGGCGCACCCCTACGACTTCTCCGAGACCAACGACGACGCCGTGCAGATCGTTCGCGGGCTCGACCTGCCGTGGGTCGGCTACGTCTGGTGCGCGCCGCACGCGTTCCATCTCTCCGACGGTCTGGGAGATGCCGAGCGGATGCTTCGATATGCCGCGCCGAAGCTGCGGCACGTGCACCTCGCCGACTGCTGGAACCACCGCTCGGGCGTCGGCAACCGGTACATCCTGAACCCGCCCGGCGTCGACGCACGCATCCACCAGCACAACGAGATCGGCACCGGCGACCTGCCGTGGGACTCCGTGTTCGAGACGCTGCGCGACCTGTCGTTCGACGGCATCGCCACCGTCTGCGTCTTCGGCTGGGAGGACGACGCCGACGGCATCCACCGCCGCATGCTCGACCGCGTCACCACGGAACTGGGGGCCTCTGCATGAGCCGCGTCGCGATCGGGCTGGCGGGGCTGGGCCGGATGGGCCGCGTCCATCTCGGCAACCTCGCCGGGCGCTGCCCGTCGGCCACCCTCGCCTGCGTCTACGACGTCGACCCCGTCGTCGCCGAACGGACCGCCGCCGAGTACGACGTGCCCTGGACGGCGTCGTTCGAGGAGCTGCTCGACGCCTCCGACGCGGTCGCGGTGGCGACGTCGACGGCGTCGCACGCGTCGCTGATCGAGACTGCCGCCGACGCCGGGAAGTCGGTGTTCTGCGAGAAACCCGTCTCCGGCGACCGGGCCTCGGCCGTCGCCGCCGTCGAGGCCGCCGAACGGGCCGGAGTGCTCCTGCAGGTCGGCTTCCACCGCCGCTACGACCCCGACTGGGCCGCGGCCGCCCGTCGCATCCACGACGGCGAGCTCGGCGAGGTCACCCTGTTCCGGACCTCGTTGCGCGACATGACCTCCCCTCCCCCGGCCTACCTCACCGGCTCGGGCGGGTTCTTCGCCGACGTCACCGTCCACGACCTCGACGTCGCGCGCTGGCTCGTCGGCGAGGTCGTCGAGGTCCACGCGTACGGCGCCGCCGCCGACCCCGGGTTCGCCGAGATCGGTGACATCGACACCGCCGTCGTCGTGCTGCGCTTCGAGAACGGCGCCCTCGGCGTCATCGACAACAGTCGCAGCGCGGGCTACGGCTACGAGTGCTCCACGGAGGTGCTCGGGACGGCCGCGACCGCGCGCATCGACGCCCCGCACCGGCACGGCTACGAATGGCGCACCCCCGGCCTCACCTCCCGGGACCTGGTGCGCGACTTCGAGGAGCGCTACCCCTTCGCCTACGCCGCCGAGCTGGAGGCGTTCGCCCGCTGCGTCCTCACCGACACCGAACCGCTCGCCGGAGGCCGCGACGCCGTCGCCGCCTCCGACCTCGCCGAGGCCGCCACCCGGTCCTGGCAGACCGGGGCGCCGGTCCGGCTCGGCCCGCGGCGCACCGCCGCCGGGATCGACTACTCCGTGGAGATTCCCGCATGACCGCCCGTGATCGGATCGCCGGCGCCCCCATCTCGTGGGGCGTGTGCGAGGTGCCCGGCTGGGGCCATCAGCTGACCCCGGCCCGCGTGCTGGCCGAGATGCAGGAGGTCGGGCTGTCGGCGACGGAGCTGGGTCCGGACGGGTTCCTCCCGTCCTCGCCGGCCGCCATGGCGTCCGTGTTGGGGCAGCATCATCTCGACGCCATCGGCGGGTTCACCCCGCTGCTGCTGCACGTCGCCGGGCACGACCCCGTGCCGGAGGTGGAGAAGCTGCTGCAGGCCTATGCAGCGACCGGCTCGTCGACGATGGTGCTGTCGGCGATCACGGGGCAGGACGGCTACGACAGCCGCCCATCACTGGATGCCGACGGGTGGTCCACTCTGCTGGGCAACCTCGACCGGCTCGCCGCCGTCACCTCCGCCGCCGGCGTGCAGGCGGTGCTGCACCCGCACGTCGGGACCATGGTCGAGAACGGTGACGACGTCCGCCGGGTCCTGGAGGGCTCCGAGATCGCGCTCTGCCTCGACACCGGGCACCTGCTCATCGGCGGCACCGACCCCGCGTCACTGACGCGCCAGGCCCCCGAGAGGATCGCGCACACCCACTTCAAGGACGTCGACGCCTCGATGGCCCGCCAGGTGCAGGACGGGCGGCGCAGCTACACCGACGCCGTCCGCGACGGCATGTACCGGCCGCTCGGGACCGGCGACGTCGACTTCGCGTCCATCGTCGACTCCCTGCGCGGCAGGAGCTACGACGGCTGGTACGTCCTGGAGCAGGACACGATCCTGACCGAGGAACCCCGCGACGAGGGCCCGGTGGCCGACGTCCGCACCAGCGTCACCTACCTGCGCGGGCTGCTCGCATGACCCTGCGCATCGGGATCCTCGGCGCCGCCCGCATCTCGGGACAGGCCATCGTCGACCCCGCCCGCGCCACCGGGGACCGCCTGGTCGCCGTCGCCGCCCGCGACCCTGCCCGCGCCAAGGACTTCGCCGCCGCCCATCAGGTCGAGCGAGTCGTCGGCTCCTATCCCGAACTGGTCGCCGACCCCGAGGTCGACGTCGTCTACAACCCGCTGGCCAACGCCTTCCACGGCCCGTGGAACGTCGAGGCCGTGCAGGCGGGCAAGCACGTCCTGACGGAGAAGCCGTTCGCGTCCAACGCGTCCGAGGCGCGTGCGGTGCGCGACGCCGCGGCCGCCGCCGGGGTGACGATCGTCGAGGGCTTCCACTACGTGCACCATCCGGTGGCGCTGCGTCTTCGTTCGCTCGTCGAGTCGGGCGCGCTGGGCACGATCGTGCGGATCGAGACGCACTTCCGGATGCCTGCTCCCCCGGACTCCGATCCGCGGTGGCAGCTCGACCTCGCCGGCGGCGCCACCATGGACCTCGGCTGCTACGCCCTGCACCTGCACCGGTTCCTCGGCTCGTCGCCACGGGTGGTGGCCGCGCGGGCCGGGGAACGGGCCGGGCACCCGGGTGTCGACGAGTGGCTCGAAGCCGACCTCCTCCACGCCGACGGCGTCACCGGCCTCGCCCACGCCCACATGGCGTCGGACCACTGGCGGATCACCTGCAAGGTGATCGGCAGCCGCGGGGAGGCGTTGGCGCACAACATCGTCCTCCCGCAGCAGGACGACCGCGTCACGGTCAGCATCGACGGCCGGGAGCGCACCGAACACCTCGGCACCCGCTCGACCTACACCCACCAACTGGAGGCCCTCGGCGCGCACCTGCGGGGCGAACGCCCTTTCCCGTTGGACGTCGACGACGCCGTCGCCACCGCGGAACTGATCGACTCCGCCTACACGGCCGCCGGCCTCTCCCCCCGCCCAAGCCTCCTGTGAGCGGTAATGGTCGCGATGGCGACCATTACCGCTCACGAGGTCTGACCTGCACGGTCGTCACGATCCCGGCGGGTGAGCGCGTGTTCCTGGTCCACGGCTCGGCCAACCGCGACGAGCGCCAGTTCGACGACCCCGACCGCTTCGACACCCTTGCCACCGACGAACCGCGTGCCGTCGAGTTCGAGACCGATGCGACGCGAGGGCCTCGGCGTCGCCGCCCAGACCTTGCTCGACGCCCGCGCCGCCCTCGCCGTGTCACGCGCCTGACAGCCCCGCCGAGTTCGACCCGGGACTCGTTCGATCATGGTCGGCACCAGTCCCACGTCGAACTCGGAGGAGATGCGCGAACCGGTCAGGATTCGAGAAGTGCCCCGTGCGGTGCCGCGGCTAGCGTCGCGACCATGACGAAAAGCAACAAAACGGACGCCGGCCCGGGGAAGTTCTCGCTGTGGTTCCAGCGACGCTCGAACGCGAGGACCGTCGCGAAGATCAGGGGCGGCAAGGGCCGGTCGATGGGCAGGGACCTGCTGGTCCTGCGCACGACGGGTCGCCGCACCGGGCAGCAGCACGACACCCCGCTGTCGTGGTTCACCGACGACGATGGCTGGCTCGTCATCGCCTCGGGCGGCGGCGCCGGGTCGCCGCAGTGGTTACGGAACCTGACGGCGAACCCGGACGGCGCGTCCGTCGAGCTCCCGGGCGCAGACCCGCGCCCGGTGACGCCCGAGGTGCTCGACGGCCCCGCCCGCGAGCAGGCCTGGGCCCGCATGATCGAGGCCCAGCCGCGCTACGCGAAGTACCAGGGCAGGACGGACCGGGTCTACCCGGTCGTCCGGCTCACCGCGCGCTGACCGCGGCCCGACTCGGACCTTGCCCCAGCGCACGTGGCCGTCGGAGCAGGGGCGGCAGATCATCGACGTCCCGGCGGTCGTCTTCCCCAGCGAGCCCGCCGGGTCGCAGAACGCACCGGGATGCACCGGGATACACCCTCCCGGAGAACTACCGCCGCCGGTGTCGGTGGGCGGCTCCGGACAAGTCGTACCGGACCGGTATATCCGGTCCGCGGCCTCGCGTCCGGGACACCCGGTCGTCATTCGGGCGCGAAGAAGCACGCGTCACGCGTCGCCAGGCCCCACCCGAGCCTGGCGTCGCCGGACCCTCGTGAGCGGTAATGGTCGCCACGGCGACCATTACCGCTCACGGGGTGTGGAGGGGCCGGGTTCGGGGTGTGACCGGGTCACGACCTGGACGTTCGAGGGCCAGGAGTGGACGTCGCCCGGCAGCGCGCGGTTGACTGCGCGCGACGTGGCGGCTCGGGAAGACGTGCGGCACCCGCCCATCGTGAGGGATTCTCGAGGGATTTCCGGTGAGCCGCTCTAGCGTGGTCGTCACAGAGCCCATCTGGGAGGACGCGATGACGCAGACCCTCACCCGCCCGATGCTCGACGATCTCGTCGCCGTCCTGGCCGACCGGACCGACATCGCGGACTACCCGCACGCCGCCGAGGTCGTCAACGAGGTGCTGATCTACGACGCCGACGGGCTGCGGGCGGCGCCGGCCGACGAGCTGGTCCGGGCGTTCGCCGACGGGCCGGGCGTGGTCGTCGTGCGGTGTGCGCTGGACCCCGCGGTGGTCGACCGGGCGAGCGCGGTGTTCGCCGAGATGATCGCCGAGCAGCGGGCCGCGGGGACGGCGCCGGGGGACCATTTCGCGAAGCCGGGCGCGAACGACCGGGTGTGGAACGCGCTGGAGAAGCTCGCGGTGCGGGCGCCGGAGGTGTTCGTCGAGTACTACAGCTCCGACGTGATCGCGCTGGTGTCGCAGGCGTGGCTGGGCCCGGGCTACCAGGTGACGTCGCAGGTCAACGTCGTGAACCCGGGCGGGACGGCGCAGGTCGGGCACCGCGACTACCACCTGGGTTTCCTGTCGCCGGCGCAGATCGAGCGCTACCCCGCGCACGTGCACCGTCTCTCCCCCGTGCTGACGCTGCAGGGCGCGGTCGCGCACGGCGACATGCCGCTCGAGAGCGGGCCGACGCTGTACCTGCCGCACTCGCAGCGCTACGCCGACGGCTATCTCGCGACGACGCGGCCGGAGTTCCGCGCGTACTTCGAGGATCACCACGTCCAGCTGCCGCTGCGCACCGGCGACGCGGCGTTCTTCAACCCGGCGGTCATCCACGGCGCCGGCACGAACAGGAGTGCCGACGTCCGGCGCACCGCGAACCTGCTGCAGATCTCGTCCGCGTTCGGGCGGGCGATGGAGGCGATCGACCGCGAGCGGGTGTGCCGGGCGGTGTACCCGGCGCTGCGGGCCCGTGCGGCGCAAGGGCTTCCGGTCGAGCACGCGGTCGCTGCGGCGGCGGAGGGCTACCCGTTCCCGACGAACCTGGACCTCGACCCGCCCGTCGACGGCTTGGCCCCGCCGTCGCAGGCCGACGTCGTGCGCGAGGCGTTGGCGAACGACGCTGATCAGGCGACGTTCAGCGCGGCGCTGACGGCTCACGAGGAACGCCGGCGGACGACGTGAGGATCGGGCTCGCCGGTCTCGGCCGGATCGGCGCCTTCCACGCCCGCACCCTCACCGACCTCGCCGCGGTGGACTCGCTCGTCGTCGCCGACGCGGTGCCGGAGGTGACCGACCGGGTCTCGCGCAGCGTCGGCGCCGAGCCTGCGCCTTCCCCGGACGCGCTGCTGCGCAGCGGGATCGACGGGCTCGTCGTCGCCGCGGCGACCGGCGCGCACCCGACGTTGGTGCGTGCGGCGGTCGACGCGGGCGTCCCGGTGTTCTGCGAGAAGCCGGTGGCCGGCACGGTCGACGAGGCGCTGCGGCTGCGGGCCGAGCTCGCGGGCCGCGACGCGCGGGTGCAGGTCGGCTTCCCCCGCAGGTTCGACGCGGCGTTCGTCGCCGCCCGGGCCGCCGTGGAGTCCGGGGAGCTGGGGCGCGTGCACACCGTGCGGTCGACGACGCTCGACCCCGCTCCGCCACCGGCCGCGTATCTGGCGGTGTCGGGCGGCATCTTCCACGACTGCGCGATCCACGACTTCGACGCCGTGCGCTGGGTGACGGGCCGCGACGTCGCCGAGGTCTACGCGACGGGCGACGACGGCGGCGATCCCGTCTACACGTCGATCGGCGACGCCCACACGGTGTCGTCGATCCTGACGTTGGACGACGGCGCCCTGGGCGTCGCGTCCAACGCCCGCTGCAACGCGCGCGGTCACGACGTGCGGCTGGAGGTTCACGGGACGGCAGACAGCGTCGCGGCGGGTCATGACGGCGGGTTGCCGTTGCGTCGCACCGAGCCGGACGCGCCGGCCCCGGGGATGCCGCACACGTTCTTCATGGACCGGCTCGCCGACGCGTTCCGGGCCGAGCTGGCGGCGTTCACCGAGGTCGTCGCCGGCAAGCGGCCGTCGCCCTGCACGGTGGCCGACGCGGTGGCGGCGTCTCTGGTCGCGGAGGCCGCGACGCGGTCACGGAGGGAGCACCGGCCGGTGCGTGTCGACGAGGTCGAGAACAGAGAGTAGACAGCGCCACTATCCGATAGTTACGCTATCCATGTGCGCGTCTCCGAACTGAGCCAGGCGACCGGCGTCCCGGTCCCGACGATCAAGTACTACCTCCGCGAGGGCCTGCTCCCCCGCGGCGAGACGACGACCTCGCCCAACCAGGCGTCCTACGGCGACGAGCACGTCGCCCGGCTGCGGCTGATCCGGTCACTGCTCGACGTCGGCGGACTCTCGGTCGCCACCGTGCGCGACGTCCTCGCCGCTGTCGACGACCCGGGCACGTCGCTGCACGACGTGCTCGGCCGGACCGTCGGCACGGTCACCGCCGCGGGCGCCGATCCCGACGACGAGCACCACGCCCGCGCCCGGGCCCGGCTCGCCGGGCTGCTCGACGACCGCGGCTGGCACGTCAGCGCCCAGGCGCCGGCCCGCGAGGCCGCCGTCGCCGCCCTGGCCACGATCTACCGGCTGGGCCTCGAGAACCTCGACGGTCTCGCCGACGTCTACGCCTCCGTGGCCGAGCAGGTCGCCGAGGCCGACCTGGGCTCGGTCGTGCAGGTCGCCGACCGTGACCTACGGGTGCAGACCGCGCTCGTCGGGACCGTCGTCGGCGACGCGCTCTTCGCCGCCCTGCGCCGCATGGCCCAGGAGCACACGTCCGCCAAGCACTTCCCCCCTGCACAGGATCAGGAGCAGCGATGACCACCACCCTCCGCACCGCGTTCGGCTGGCACCGGCCGTTGATGGCACTCGCCGCGGCGGTGCTCGTCCTGACCGTCGTCGGGATCGTCGGCATGGTCGCGGACGACCGCGTCCTGACCGGGTCGCCGATCTGGGACAAACCCACGAAGTTCGCGATCTCCATCGCGGTCTACTCCGTGGCCTGGGCCTGGCTGATCTCGCAGCTACGGGTGCAGCGACGCCGGGCCTGGTGGGCCGGGACGGTCGCCGGCGCGTTCCTGGCCGTCGAGATCGTCGTCATCGTGACGCAGGTCGTGCGGGGTACGACCAGCCACTTCAACAACGCCACCCCGTTCGACGCGTGGCTGTGGCGGGCGATGGGCATCTCGATCGTCATCGTGTGGCTGGCGACGCTCTACGTCTGCGCGCAGCTGTTCCGCCGCCGTGACGGCGACCCCGCCCGCACCCTCGCGATCCGCACCGGGTCGGTGCTCGCCCTGATCGGGATGGCGCTGGGGTTCCTGATGACGACCCCGACCGCTGCTCAGATCGCCGCCGGTGGCGACATCGTCGGTGCCCACAGTGTCGGCCTGGCCGACGGCGGGCCCGGGCTGCCGCTGCTGGGCTGGAGCACGGTCGGCGGCGACCTGCGCATCCCGCACTTCGTCGGAATGCATGCGCTGCAGGCGATCCCGCTCGTGCTGATCGTGCTGGAGCTGCTCGCCCCGCGGGTCCCGGCGCTCGCGTCGTCGCCGGTGCGGCGCCGGCTCGTCTGGGCCGCGACGGGTGCGTACACCGGACTGTTGGCGATCCTGACGTGGCAGGCGCTGCGCGGGCAGTCGGTCGTCGCGCCCGACGGCTGGACGCTGGCGGCCGCGGGGATCGTGGCCGGGCTGACCGTCGCCGCGGTGGTGGCGGTCGTCCGCGACGGCGCCCGGACGATGCCCGTCACGGCTCAGGTGTAGTCGAGCTCCAGCCCGAGCGGGGCGACGGCGTCGAGGTCCGCGAGCCGCGTCGTCAGGTGCTCGCGGATCCGGCGGAACGCGGCCCCACCCATCGGCAGCCGCAGCGGCGGGTCGTCCTCCCGCGCCAGCCCGACGATCACCTTCGCCGCCGCAAGGGGGTCGCCGGGCTGGCGGCCGTCCTCGGCCGCGAAGCGCTCCCGCTCGGGCCCGAGCACCGGCGCGTAGGCGTCCATGGGCTCCGACCAGCGGATGGAGCGGCCGGCGAAGTCGGTGCGGAACGGGCCGGGCTCGCAGATCACGACCTTGATCCCGAGGTGCGCGACCTCGGTCGCCAGCCCCTCCGACAGGCCCTCGACGGCGAACTTGGTGCCCGCGTAGGCGGTGCTGCCCAGCCGCGACGTCACTCCCCCGACCGACGACATCTGCACGATCAGCCCGCTGCCCTGCGCGCGCATCGTCGGCAGCACGGCGCGGGTCACGGCGAGCAGCCCGAAGACGTTGGTCTCGAACACCTGGCGGAGCTGGTCGTCGGTGAACTCCTCGATCGCGCCGCGCAGCCCGTAGCCGGCGTTGTTGACGAGCACGTCGATGCGGCCGAAGGCGTCGACGGCCTCGGCGACCGCCGCGGTGACGGCGGCGGGATCGGTGACGTCGAGGGCGACCGCGCGGACCCGGTCGGGGGCGGCGGTGACGAGGTCGTCGAGGGAGCGCGGGTCGCGCGCGGTGGCGACGACCCGGTCGCCCGCGGCGAGTGCCTCCTGCGCGATGAGCCGGCCGAAGCCGGTGCTCGTGCCGGTGACGAACCAGACCTTCTCGTCGGAGCCCATGATCACCTCTCGGTCGGGGGCGGGGAGAGCAGGGTGACGACGCTGGAGTCGTCGCGGGCATCCATGCCCGCGGTGTGCCCCAGCAGGTAGAGCTGTTGTGCCGCAGCGGCGAGCGGCAGCGGGACGCGGGCGGTGCGCCCGGCGTCGGTGACGATGCCCATGTCCTTGACGAAGATGTCGAGCCGCGACCGGACCTCGACGTCCTCGACCTCGTACGCGGCGACCATGCGCGGGCCGCGGTCGGCGAGCATGAACGACCCGGCGGCCCCGGCGGAGAGCGTCGACACCACGGTCCCCGGGTCGAGGCCCAGTCCGCGGGCCAGCGCCACCGCCTCGGCGGCCGCGGCGATGTGGACACCCGCCAGCAGCTGGTTGACCGTCTTCATCGACTGGCCGTCGCCGGGGTGCTCCCCCACGACCGCGAGCGTGGAGGCGAGCCGGTCGAGCACCTGCCGGGCCCGGTCGAGCGCCTCCCCGGAGCCGCCGACGACGATCAGCAGGTCGCCGGCCCCTGCGCGCGCGGGACCACCGCTGACGGGCGCGTCGACGAGCGCGATCCCGGCGTCGGCGAGCTCCGAGGCCAGCGCACGGGCGGCGGCCGGACCGATCGTGCTGGTCAGGACGACGAGCCCACCGTCGCCGAGCGCGGCCGCGGCCCCGTCGGCACCGAAGAGCGACTCCCGGACCTGGGCCTCGTCGCGGACGGCGAGCAGCGCGATCCCGCCCGCGACGACCGCCTCGGCGGGGCTCGCGGCCGACCGGACGCCCGACCCGTCGGCCAGCTCCCGCCGCTCCGGGCTCACGTCGAACCCGCTCACGGTGAACGGCCCGACGAGCCGCGCGGCCGTCGGCAGGCCCATCGCGCCCAGCCCGAGAACTGCCACGTCGGTCATCGGATCCCCCTCAGGACCGAGACGGCGTCGACGAGCCCGGCGTCGTCGCCGACGTTGCCCGCGAACACCACGTACGGGATGCCGCGGGCGGGTCCGGCGACCGGCTCCCACACCGAGACGATCCCCGGCAGCAGCGTGCCCCGGGCCCAGGCCCGGGCGATCCCGAGCGCGCCCGTCGCGGTGTCGGACGACGTGATCCCGCCCTTGGCGACGACGAACCGCGGCCGCACCCGGGCGACGACCTCCGCGACGACGTCGACCGTCGACGCGCTGACGGTCCGCGCGATCGCGAGGCTCTCGTCGGCGTCCGCGCCGGTGACGAGGGTGCGGCTGGTGCGCAGCACGACGTCGGCGTCGCCGCCGAGCAGGTCGGCCACCTCGGCCGCCACGGCCCGGACGTGTTCCACGCGGCGGGCCGGGTCGAGCAGGGTCGGGACGTCGAGCTCGGCCTCGGTGATGCCGCCCGCGGCGCGCAGCCGGTCGAGCTGCCGTGTGGTCAGGCCGACGTGCGAGCCGACGACGACGAGGCCGCGCGGAACGGGCGTGCGGACGTCGGCCGGGCCGGTCGTGCCCGGGTGCAGGTCGCCGGCCGCGAGCGGCAGGCGGGCGGTCTGCCCGAGCCGGGCCCGGACGAACGACGGCCCCGACCGGTGCACGAACCTCTTACCCGCGGCCTCGGCTGCGAGCAGACCTTCGACGAGGACGCGCAGGTCGTCGTCGGTGGCGGCGTCGACCACGACCGGCTGGGCGTCGGTGAGACCGCCGAGGATCTCGGCGACCCGGGTGGGGCCGCCGCCACGCAGGTCGGTGAGCGTGACGGTCGCGACCGCGCCGCGCCCGACCCTGCCGCCGGTCTTCTCGGCGACCCAGTCGCGCAGGTCGGCGTTGGTGTAACCGAAGGTGGCGTCGCGGGCGAACTCGCTGTGCGACACCGGGATCATCCCGTCGGCGGTGCGCATCCAGTGCACCGAGCCGACGGTGAGCCTGCCCGGCTCGATCATCGCCGGGACGATCACGACGCCGTCGACGGGCGCCCCGGCGTCGGCGGCGGCACGGACGAGGACGTCGGTCTCGGCCGGGAAGTGGCCGCGCAGCGTGGAGTCGCTGCGCGACACCAGCATGTGGTCGACACCCGCCGCGGCGGCGGCCCGCGCGACCGCGGCCGCGACCTCCTCCCCCAATGCGACGGCGTCGGCCTCGGCGAGGCTGCGGGTGTTGGTGAGCACGAAGAACCCGGGGGTGTCCTGGGCGAAGGCCCACGCGAGGTCGTCGGGCCCCCACGCGGTGAGGACGGGGACGTCGGCGACGGACTGGGTGCCGGTGGGGTCGTCGTCGAGCACGACGACGCGCCGCCCGGCCGCGACCCGGCGGGCGAGGTCGCGGGCGTCGACCTGCCAGGGCGGCGGGAACCCGCGGACGAGCTCGTCGGGGTCGACGGGCCCCGTGACGGCGGGAAGTGGGGTCACGGGCCCTCCCGCAGCACGTGTTCGCGCAGGTCGGACAGCGTCTGGTTCATGTGCGACTCCATGGCGTCGCGGGCCCGGCCGGGATCGGCCGCGTCGAGCGCGTCGACGATGCGCGCGTGCTCGGCGAGGGCGTTGTCGCGGATCCGGGGCACCGACGAGGTCTGCCGGCGCGCCGCGACCAACAGCGCGCCGAACGGTTCGAGCAGGAACGGGACGAAGACGTTTCCGGTGGCGCGCATGACGGTGTCGTGGAAGGCGATGTCGGCCTCGACGAACCGGTCGACCTCCCCCGCCTCCGACGCCGCACGCATCTCCTCGACGCCGGCGCGCAGCTGGGCGAGGTGGTCGTCGGTGCGCCGCGACGCGGCGAGCTGGGCCGCCCCGACCTCGACCATCCGGCGGGCCTCCAGCAGCAGCTTCGGGACCGCGGCGCCGTGCTGTGTGCGGGCGAGGAGGTCGAGCGAGCGCCACCGCTCCGGCGGCGTCACGTACGTGCCGAGGCCGCGACGGACCTCGAGCACGTTGGTGGCGCGCAGGATGCGGACGGCCTCGCGGACCGTGAGCCTGCTGGCACCGTGTGCGGTGGCGAGCTCGCCCTCGGGCGGGAGTGCGGTGCCGGCGGGGTAGCGGCCGGCGACGACGGCATCGAGCAACGCGTCGGCGACGGTCTCGGCCAGCGTCGGCACCTTCACTCCCTACATCAGACGTCTGATGTCCGCGGCCAGAGTGAACGCCGCCGCCGCCCCCCGTCAAGGCATGTCGTCCTCCATGTAGGCGCGGACGATCGCGTCGAAGTCCGTGTCGCCGCGCAGCCCGAGCGCCTCGGCCCTGGTGGTGTCCCACGCTCCGGGCCAGGTCGCGGCGATGGCCTCGATCGCGGGGTCCGGCTTCCAGCTCACCCGCGCGGCCACCTCCGGACCAGCGACGCGTTCCAGTGCGGCGGCCATCTCCCCCACCGACACCGAGACACCCGGCAGGTTGATCGCCCGCGACGACCCCAGCTGCTCCGAGGTCAGCGAGGCGCCCGCGACCAGCGACTCGACGGCGAAGCGCGGCGAGAGCACCCACATCCGGACCTCCGGCGGCACCGGCACCACCGTCTCGACGCCGGCCAGCGGCTCCCGGACGATCCCGCTCGCGAACCCCGACGCCGCGGCGTTCGGCCTGCCGGGGCGGACCGTGACCGTCGGCAGCCGCAACACCCGCCCGTCGACGTGGCCCTTGCGGGTGTGGTCGGCCAGCAGCAGCTCCGCGCACGCCTTCTGGGTGCCGTAGGACGTCTGCGGGGTCAGCGGGGTCGTGTCGGTGACGACGTCGGGCAGGTCCCCGCCGTACACGGCGACCGAGCTGGTGAACACCACCCGCGGCACCGACCCCACGGCCCGGCACGCGTCGAGCAGCAGCCGCGACCCGTCGAGGTTGATCCGCATCCCGAGGTCGAACTCCGCCTCGGCCTGCCCGCTCACGACCGCGGCCAGGTGGAACACGACATCGGTGCGCGCGTCGACCACCTCGCCGAGCAGCGCGGGATCGGCGACGTCACCGACGACCGTCCGGACCCGCGGATCGCCCTCGCCCGCACGCGCGGCGACGACGTCGAGCAGCACCAGCTCGTCGACCGACCGCCCGTCGAGCTCACCGCGGTCGAGCAGTGTGCGGGCGAGCCTGCCGCCCAGGAACCCCGCGGCACCCGTCACGACGACCTTCATCCGTCCTCCACTTCCCGCCTGTTCCACCCGTCGACGCCCGCGCGAGCCTACGTCCGACACGGGGTCTTGGCCGGGCCTCGCACCCTCGCTACGTTTCGTTCGGCGCCACGTGGGCTCGCGGAGGGAGGACGTCCTGACGACCGGAACCGTCCGTCCCACCGCCGCGGCCCACCTCTGGCAGGCGCCGTCGGCGGCCCTCGCGCGTCACGACCCGGGCTGGACCGCACTGCGCCGCGCGGTCCGGGTCACGCTCGTCGCCTGTGTGTGCTTCTACCTGTGCCACTTCGTGCTCCGCGACGACACGATGGCGGTCTACGCCCTCTTCGGCGCCATCGCGCTGGGTGCGCTGTCGGAGGTGACGGGCTCGCGCGCGCAGCGGCTGCGCGGGTACGCGATCGCGCTGGCCGTCGCGATCGTGCTGGTCACGATCGGCACGTTCGTCGCGGTGAACACAGCCGTCGCCGTCGTGGTGACGCTGGTCGTCGGCTCGGCGATCGCCTACTCCGGCGTCGCCGGACCACGTATCGGCAGCGTCGCCAACGGCCTGCAGCTGTTCTTCGTGCTTCCCTGCTTCCCGCCGTTCACCCCGGACCAGCTGGGTGAGCGGCTGGCCGGGGTGACCCTCGGGATCGTCCTGCTCGCGCTCGCCGACCGGTACGTGCTGCCCGCGCCCGACCGGCCCGATCCACCCCTGCGGTTCCGGGCGTCGGTCGAGGCGTCGGCACGGTTCGCCGAGGTGCTGGCGGCCGCGCTGCGGCCGGGCGCGGCGGACGAGCAGCAGCTCGCCCGGGCCCGCAGGACCGCGCTCGACGCCGCCGAGGCGCTCCGGCTGAGCAGCGTCCCGCTGCCCGAGCGGCCCCTGGGGTACGGGGTGCGCGACCGGTCGCTGTTCGCCGTGGCCGCCGCCTCGCGACTCGCCGCCGCCCGCACGTCGACGCTCGCCGCGCTGCTCGCCCCCGAGCGACCGCATCCGGTCACCGCCGACCTGCTCGACGCCACCGCGACGGTGCTGCGCGCCACCGCCGCCGCGCTCGACGGCGGACCGCCCCCGTCGCTCACCGAGCTCGACTCCACCATGGAGACCTACCTGCGGACGCGGGTGCTGCACCTCCCGCTGCCGGACGGGCCTACGGCCGACCTGCGGGCCGGGCTCACCGCCGCCGCCGTCGCCCGGGCGGGCCGGGTGGCCGGGCTGGCCGCGCACGGCATCGGCGGCCACCGTCCGCCCGGGGAGCTGCCGCCCGACCTGTGGTTCCTCGGGGTGTCGCGGTGGGAGCTGCTGCGGCGGCGCATCGTCGACAACGTGACGCCGCGGTCGGTGTACCTGCAGAACGCGGTCCGGGTCGGCATCGGACTCGCCGTCGCCCGGCTCGTCGCGGGCGTGTTCGACCTCTCCCACGGGTTCTGGGTGCTCCTCGCGACGCTGAGCCTCATGCGGACCTCCGCCGTCGCGAGCCGGTCGACGCTGGTCAAGGCGTTCGTGGGGACGCTGTGCGGGGCGGCCGTCGCAGCGGCGGTCCTGACCTGGGTCCCCGTCGACGTCTACCCGTGGCTGCTGCCGGTGACGATGGTCGGCGCGTTCGTCGCCGGACCGCTGTTCGGTGTCGCGGCCGGCCAGGCCGGGTTCACCATCGTCGTGTCGCTGCTGTTCGCGCAGCTCAGCCCGTCGACGTGGCAGCTGGCCGAGGTGCGGCTGGAGGACGTCGTGCTGGGCGGGCTCGTCGGCGCCGTGATCGGGGCCGCGGTGTGGCCACGTGGCGGGGCGGGCGAGCTGCGCCGCGTCGGTGCGGAGGCGCTGCGCGCCGGGGCCGACGAGGTCGTCGCCACCGTCGGGCAGCTGGCCCACGGCACCGACGCCCCACCGACCGACCTGCGGCGGCTGTCCCTCCTGCTGGACCACACCTACGTGCAGTCACGCACCGAACCCGCCGGGGCGACACCGCAGCAGGACTGGCTCGCCCTGGTCACGGCGGTGCACCGGCTGTCGACCTACGCGGGCACGCTGCGCGACCGCCATCCCTCCGGCCGGCCGTCGCGCGCGCCCGCGGCGGCCGACCGGCTCACCAGGGCCGCCGCCGAGGTCGCCACGTCGCTGCGCGGGGCCGCCGACGCCCTCGCCGCCGGGATGCCGGTGCCCGCCTCGGACATCGCCGGCTGCCGCGACGTCGTCGACGCGCACGCGCCCCGCGACCTGGGAGACGACGCCGACGAGGGCCTGCGGGTGCTCGACGCGTGGGCGTGGCTGGTCACGATCGCCGCCGACCTGGAACGCATCGCCGCGCCGCCGGACACCGCGGGCCCCGCGACCGTTCAGGCCACCCACGAACGGTCGGCGGTGAACCCCACCGACACCGACGGGTCCTGACCGACCGCCAGGAACCGGTCCCGCAGTTCGGCGCGCACGGCGTCGAAGGCCGTGACGGTCTGCGCGGTCGAGTCGGGGGTGACGACGAAGTCGACCTCGACGTCGAGCCTGCTGCCGACCTTGGACACCCGCAGGAACGACTCCGCGAACCCGCGCTCGCGACGCACGTCCTCGACGCAGGCGAGCAGCTCCTCGCGCAGCGCGGGGGGCGACATCGTCAGCACCTCGCGCAGCGCGGCGGTGAGCAGCCGTGCGGGTACGACCAGGAACGCCGCGGAGATCAGCGCAACCATGGCCGGGTCGACGTAGCGGGCGATGTCGTCGCGACCGCTGAGGGTCAGCCCCCACGCGGCTGCGAACCCGACGAGCACGCCGACCGAGAGCAACGCGTCGCCCCACCATTCGGCGGCCTCGGCACGCACGAGGTCGGACCCGCCGCGGGCCTTGCGCCGCATGTACAACGACACCGCCACCCCGCCGACGGTCGCGACGACGGCGTAGACCAGCGCCCATCCGGTGTCGACGTCGCGGCCCCCGGCCAGCAGGTCGCCGATCGCGCCGGCGAGCGCGTAGACGCACAGTCCGCCCAGCGCCGCCGCCTTCACGACGATCGCGACCGGCTCGTAGATCTCGCGGCCCCACGGGAAGCGGTCGTCGGGGCCGCGGCGGGCCGCGTGCAGCGCCCACACCCCGAGCAGCGACAGCCCGACGCTCGCGAAGGAGTAGAGCCCGTCGAAGAGGATCAGCCGGGAGTCGACGACGAGGCCCCACACGAGCGACACGACCGCGAACGCGACGGACGCCCAGACGGAAACGAGGAGGGTGCGGGCGTCGTTCATTCTCCGGGCTCGGTGAAGAGGTCACCCCAGCCGCGGATCGACCACCGGGCGACGACGCCCCCGGAGACGAACGGGTCGCCCGCGATGAACTCCTCGGCCGCCTCGCGGGAGGTGAAGACGCCGATCGCGGTGCCGTCGAACGGGTCCTGCAGGGGCCCGGCGTGCACGAGGACGCCGCGGTCGTGGAACTCGTGCAGCCGCGCGACGTGCGCGGGCCCGAGTTCCTGCGCGAGCGGGCCGAAGCCGTCGGAGGGCTCGTAGGTCATGACGAACAACGTCGCGGTCACGGCGCGCTCACCTGCTCCAGGAGCCGCGCCAGACCGTCGAGGACGGAGCCCCAACCCTCCCCGGACACGCTGCCCGCGGTGCCCGGCGAGTCGCCGAGCCGGTCGTGGACGACGGTCAGGCGGCAGGATCCGTCGCCGACGTCCTCGATCTCCCAGGTGACCCGGCTGGGCGGTTCCTTCGCGAGCTCGGGGTCGTACGCCGAGCGCCACTCGTGGACCAGCCGCCGCGGCGGGTCGAACTCCCACACGGGCCCGTCGCCCCAGTCGGCACCGTCGGGGCCGCGGGAGGTGTGCCACTCGGCGGTGTTCTCGACGTGGGCGCCGTGGAAGTACAGCCGGGTCCGGTCGGGCGAGGTAATGGCCTCCCAGACCTGCTCCGGGGTGGCGCGCAGCAGTACCTGGTACAGCTGCGCGGAGAGGTCACTCACGGGCTTCCTCCTCCTCGAACGCGCGTTGCAGCCCGGCGAGGAACGACGCCGGGCCCTCCGTGTACTTGTCGATCCACCGGTCGTGGATGCGGCGGATGGGCACCGGGTTGAGGAAGTGGAGCTTCTCCCGGCCGTTGCGCCGGGTGACGACGAGCCCCGCCTCCTCGAGCACCCGCAGGTGCTTCATCACCCCGAACCGCGTCATCTCGACGCCCGCCTCGAGATCGCCGAGGGTCCGCCCGTCACGCTCGAAGAGCCGGTCGAGCAGCATGCGGCGGGTCGGGTCGGCGAGCGCCTTGAAGATGCGGTCGTCGTCCATCCCGACCCACAATAGGTGACCTATCGGTCACCTAACAAGAGGAGGATGAAGAGCCAGAACCCACCGCCCTCGCCCGGGAGCCGCCCGGTGGCGGCCCGGGGAACCGGCCGCGACACCACGTCACGCCGGTGCGCGTCGACGAGGAACACGCCCAGCCCGCCGAACGACGCCGCAGCCAGGCCCGCGGCCGGCTGTCCCGCCGCGAGGAGCGCCGCCGCGGCCGCGGTCGACGCCGCACCCATGACGACAGCCGTCCAGCGCATCGCGGGCGTCGGCCATTGCCCGAGGAACTCCCCGCCTGACCGGTGCGGCAGCAGCACCACGACCAGCACGGCACCGAGCCCCATGATCATCCCGACCCCGGCGGCCGTGACCGTGCCCATCGCGCTCCCCCGCTCCCGTCCGGCCGGTCCGGACCCGACCGTCAGCGTCGCGAGCGCGGCACCCCCGGACGAGGGGGCACACCCCCGGGCGTCGGGGGCGGACCCCCGACCCGGCCGGCTCAGTCGTCGAGCGCCGCCGCCCGGCCCTCCAGGTAACGACGTTCGGGCTCGCTGCGGGTCAGCTCCGCCGCGACGGTGTACTCCCGCCGGGCCGCGGCATGGTTGCCGGCCCGTTCCAGCAGGTGCGCGCGGACGGCATGCAGCCGGTGGTGCCCGGCCAGCGCGGGATCGCCGGCGATCTCGGCGAGCCGGGCCAGGCCCTCGACGGGCCCGTTGACCATCGCGTCGGCGACGACCCGGTTGAGCGCGACCATCGGGCCGGGCGCGATCTTCTCCAGCAGCCGGTACAGGCCGAGGATCTGCGGCCAGTCGGTGTCGGCGGCCGTCGGGGCCTCGGCGTGCACCGCGGCGATCGCCGCCTGCAGCTGGTACGGACCCACCGCGCCCCGGGGCAGCACCTCGGCCACCAGGGCCAGCCCCTCGGCGATCGCGCCGGCGTCCCAGCGCGACCGGTCCTGCGCCTCCAACGGGACGAGCCCCTCGTCGCCGGTGCGGGCGCCGCGGCGGGCGTCGGTGAGCAGCATCAGGGCGAGCAGCCCCGCGACCTCGTCGTCGGCCGGGCGCAGTGCCCACAGCAGCCGGGTCAGCCGCAGCGCCTCCGCGCTCAGCTCGACGCGCTGCAGCTCATGGCCCTCACTCGCGGTGTGCCCCTCGTTGAACACGAGGTACAGCACGGCGAGGACCGCGGCGACGCGCGCGTCGAGCTCGGCGGCCGGCGGCATCCGGAAACGACCGCCCGCAGCGGTGATGCGCTGCTTCGCGCGGCTGATCCGTTGCCCGACAGTCGGTTCCGGCACGAGGAACGCGCGGGAGATCTCGGCCGTCGACAACCCGCCGACCGCGCGCAGCGTCAGCGCCACCTGCGACGGCGGGGTCAGCGCCGGGTGGCAGCACAGCAGCATCAGGGTCAGCGTGTCGTCGGACTGCGGCGCCGGGCCGGGGTCGGGCGGCTCCAGCGCGGCGACGGCCTCCTCGCGGCGGCGGCGCGCGTCGTCGGACCGCCAGAGCTCGATCCGCCGCCGCGCCGCCACCGTGATCAGCCACGACGTCGGGTTGTCGGGCACCCCGTCGGCGGGCCACTGCGTCGCCGCGGCGAGCAGCGCCTCCTGCACGGCGTCCTCGCACGTCTCGAAGTCGCCGTAGCGCCGCGCGAGCGCGGCGACGACCTGCGGGGTGAGGGTGCGCAGCAGGTCGCCGAGCGGCGCCGTCACGTATCGGGCCCGGCGGCGACGACGGCGTGCAGGTCGAGCACCGGCCGGACCTCGATGTCGACGAACTCGGCCTCCGGCATCCGCGACGCCCACTCGACCGCCTTCTCGATGCTCGCGCAGTCGACGAGGTAGTAGCCCGCGAGGTGCTCCTTGACCTCGGCGAAGGGACCGTCGGTGGTGACGACCTGCCCGTCGCGCAGCCGCACGCGGCGCGCCACGTCCTGGCCCTGCAACGCCTCGGCCGCGACCAGCTCGCCCGCGGCGTCCATCGCCTCGCGGACCCGGTTGTGCGCCTCGTAGCCCTCGACCTGCTCGTCGTGGCCCATCTTCTCCCACACAGCGCTCGCCTCGGGGTTCATCATGATCATGATCAGGTACTTCACCGGTGCCCCCTCGGAGGAATTCTCGGAAGTTCTCACCCAGGATGTCGAGGCTCGCGTCCCGGCTTCGACGTCCCCGACGAGACACGCCCGAACGAGGTGCGTCCACGACGCCGGGAGAGCCCGATGACCACCACCACAGCCGACACCGCAGCCGACGAGGCCGCCGTCCGCACACTGCTCGCCGAGGAGACCGAGGCGATGCGCACCCGCGACGCCGAGCGCGCGGTCGCCCGCTACGCCCCGGACGCCGTGATCTTCGACCTCGCGCCGCCGCTGGGCAGGCGCGGCCGGACCGCGGAGGGCGTGCAGGCGTGGCTCGGCGGGTTCGACGGGCCGATCGGTGTCGAGATCACCGAACTGGAGGTGGCCGTCGACGGCGATCTCGCGTTCGCGCACAGCCTGCGGCAGCTCTCCGCCGTTCCCGCCGGGGCGCCGGAGGGCTTCGCCTTCTGGTACCGGGCGACGACCTGCCTGCGCCGCGTCGACGGGCACTGGCTCGTCGTCCACGAGCACACGTCGACGCCGTTCCACATGGACGGGTCGTTCCGCGCGGCTACCGACCTGCAGCCCTGACCGGGCAGCATGCCCTCCACCGAACCGAAGGGTCGCATCATGTTCGAGAAGACGCCCGCGTTCAGCGGTTTCTCCGTCGACGACATCCCCGCCGCCAGGGCCTTCTACGGCGACGTCCTCGGCGTCCGCCTCACCGAGCGCAACGGCATGCTCGTGCTGCACCTCGCCGGCGACGGCGCGACGACGCGCGACACCCTCGTCTACCCGAAGCCCGACCACGTCCCGGCGTCGTTCACGATCCTGAACTTCCGGGTCGACGACGTCGACGCCGCGGTCGACGCGCTCGCCGCGTCGGGGGTGACGTTCCAGGTCAGCGACTGGACCGACGAGCGCGGCGTGCAGCGCAGGTACGGGCCGCCGATCGCGTGGTTCACCGACCCGGCCGGCAACGTGCTCTCGGTGATCCAGGAGTCCGGACCCGAGTAGCGGAACCGGATTGTCGGTGCCCGATGCGAACATATGTTCGTGTCCGGAGACGCCACGATCCTGCACGCCGATCTCGACGCGTTCTTCGCCTCCGTCGAGCAGCGCGACGACCCGTCGCTGCGTGGCCGTCCGGTCATCGTCGGCGGCGGGGTCGTGCTGGCGTGCAGCTACGAGGCGAAGGCCGCCGGGGTGCGCACGGCGATGGGCGGGCGGCAGGCGCTCGCGCTGTGCCCGGGCGCGATCGTCGTGCCGCCGCGGATGCACGCGTACTCGGCGGCGTCGAAGGCGGTGTTCGCGGTGTTCCGCGACACCACGCCGCTGGTCGAGGGCATCTCGATCGACGAGGCGTTCCTCGAGGTGGCCGGCCTGTGGCGGATCGCGGGCGCCCCGATGGACATCGCGGCCGGGCTGCGCCGCCAGGTCGCCGAGGAGGTCGGGCTGCCCATCACGGTCGGGGTGGCGCGCACCAAGTTCCTGGCCAAAGTGGCCAGCGGCGTCGCGAAGCCCGACGGACTGCTGCGGGTGCCGCCCGAGGCCGAGCTCGCGTTCCTGCACCCGCTGCCGGTGGAGCGGCTGTGGGGTGTCGGGAAGGTGACGTCGGCGAAGCTGCACGCGATGGGCCTGCGCACGGTGGCCGACGTGGCCGACCTGGGTGAGCCGGCGCTGGTCTCGTTGCTGGGGCGGGCGTCGGGGCGGCACCTGCACGCGCTGGCCCACGGGCTCGCCCCGCGCCGGGTCGAGACGGGCAGGCGGCGCCGGTCGATCGGGTCGCAGCGTGCGCTGGGCCGCCGGGAGCGGTCGGCCGAGGAGCTCGACGCGATCGTCGCCGGCATCGTCGACCGGCTGGGCAAGCGGCTGCGCGGGGCCGAACGGGTGTGCCGCACGGTGGTACTGCGGCTGCGCTTCGGCGATTTCACCCGGGCCACGCGCTCGCACACGCTGGCGAGCGCGACGGCCCACACGCCGACGATCCTGACCGCGGCGCGCCGGCTCCTGGCCGACGCGATGCCGCTGATCCGGGAACGCGGGATCACGCTGGTCGGGCTGTCGCTGGCCAACCTCGACCGCGACGGTGCGGTCCAGCTGACGCTGCCGTACGCGCGCGACTCCGGCCCGGAGCTCGACGCGACGCTCGACGCTCTGCGGGAGCGGTTCGGCGGGGAGGCGGTGACGCGGGCCGCGCGGCTCGGGCACTCCCCCGGCATCCAGATGCCGACGTTGCCGGACACATGAGATGAACGGGAGCCGTTGGCCGGACGTGTGCGACGCGCCGCAATCGTCCTCCTCGGACGGTACGGCCCGGATAACCTACGGTCGTGCCCGCCGTTCGCCTGTCGCCCACGTCCTATGTCGTCCTGGGCATGATCTCGCTGCGGGGCCCGTCGACGCCCTACGACCTCAAGCGTGCGGTGGGACATTCCGTCGGCTACTTCTGGCACTTCCCGCACGCGCAGCTCTACTCCGAGCCCGAGCGGCTGACCGCCGCCGGTCTGCTCACGTGCGAGACCGAGACCGAGGGCCGCCGCCGCAAGACGTACTCGATCACCGCGGCAGGCACCGAAGCGCTGGAGAGCTGGATCGCCGAGCCCAGCGACAGTCATTTCCAGATGCGCGACCCGGCCGAGCTGAAGCTGTTCTTCAACGAGGTCGGCAGCCCCGAGGACGTCACCCGGCTGGCCAAGGGCCAGATCGAGCGCCACGAGGAGCGGATCGCGCTCTACGAGGGAATGGTCGCCCGCTTCGGCCCGGAGCCCACCGACAACCCACGGCTGATCACCCTCGAGCTGGGCCTGGAGGTCGAGTACGCGACGCTGCGGTTCTGGCGGGCGCTCGCCGCGGGTGACCTGGCCGGACTGCGCCGACGCCGGGGCGAGCCCGCGTAGCCCGCTCCTCGTAACGGCAGGGCCGCCGATCGCGACTTCCCCGAATACGGAACGAGCACGATCCGCGCACGGCAGCCGCAGCACCGCCAGGAGACGAGGTCGGCATGTTCAAGAGCTCGCACCACGACAAGCACAAGCACGACTCGAACTACAACGAGCACGAGAAGCACAAGTACGACGAGCAGTACGGCGGCCAGCACCACAAGGGCCACGACGAGTGGAAGGACACCAGCTGCAACGACAGCTGGGACGACAAGTCGTCGCACCACCACTGGGAGGACAAGTCCTACCAGCACGAGGAGCACTGCCACCCGCACCGCGACGAGAGCAGCTGGGACAGCTCCGGCGGGTACGGCGGCCACGGCAGCCACTGACCCACGACGGCGCCGCCGGTCCGGACCTTCGATGGTCCCGACCGGCGGCGTTGCTGCGCCCGAGGCTCAGCGGTCGACCCACGTGGTCCGAGCCGGGCGGGCCGGCCGGTCAGGACTCCGGGACCTCGCGGCGGATCTCGTCGAGCCAGATGCGCGCCGACATGTCCGACGGGGCCCGCCAGTCGCCCCTCGGCGACAACGACCCACCCGCCGACACCTTCGGCCCGTTGGGCAACGCCGACCGCTTGAACTGCGCGAACGAGAAGTACCGCCGCGCGAACACCTCGAGCCAGCGCCGGACGTCGACCATCGCGAACGCGACCCGGTCGTCGTCGGGGAACCCGGTCGGCCAGTCGCCCGCCTCGACGTCGTGCCACGCGTGCCACGCCAGGAACGCGATCTTCGACGGCCGCATCCCCCACCGCAGCACGTGGAACAACGTGAAGTCCTGCAACGAGTACGGGCCCACCGTCGCCTCGCTGCTCTGCACCGGACGCTCGTCGTCGACCGGGACCAGCTCGGGCGTGATCTCGGTGTCCAGCACGTCGGTCAGCACCGCGCCGACCTCGTCGTCGAACTGCTTCGACGACACGCCCCAGCGGATCAGGTGCTGGATCAACGTCTTCGGGACCCCGCCGTTGACGTTGTAGTGCGACATCTGGTCGCCGACACCGTAGGTCGACCACCCCAGCGCCAGCTCCGACAGGTCGCCCGTGCCGAGCACGATCCCGCCCCGCTGGTTCGCCGCGCGGAACAGGTAGTCGGTGCGCAGACCGGCCTGGACGTTCTCGAACGTCACGTCGTACACCGGGTCACCCGCCGAGAACGGGTGCTCCAGGTTGCGCAGCATCAGCCGCGCCGTCTCGGTGATGTCGATCGTCTCGAACGTGACACCCAGCGCCTCGGCCAGCCGCGTCGCGTTGTTCTTCGTGCGCTCACCCGTCGCGAACCCGGGGAGCGTGAACGCCAGGATGTCGCTGCGCGGACGGCCCTCCCGGTCCATCGCCCGGGCCGCGACGATCAACGCATGCGTCGAGTCGAGCCCGCCCGAGACGCCGATGACGATCCTCGGCTGCCCGATCGCGCGCAGCCGCTGCTCCAGGCCCGAGACCTGGATGTTGTAGGCCTCGTAGCAGTCCTGCTCCAGCCGCGCCGGGTCGGCCGGCACGAACGGGAACCGCTCGATCTCGCGGCGCAGCCCGATGTCGCGTCCAGGCGGGTCGAGACGGAACTCGATGCGCCGGAACGCCTCCACCCGCTCCGCGTGGTGGCGACGGTTGTCGTCGAACGTGCCCATCCGCAGCCGCTCGGCCCGCAGCAGGTCGAGGTCGACGTCGGCCACCGACTGCCGCGGCCCCCTCGGGAACCGCGCGCTCTCCGCGAGCAGCACCCCGTTCTCGTGGATCATCGTCTGGCCGTCCCAGGCCAGGTCGGTGCTCGACTCGCCCTCGCCCGCCGCCGCGTACACGTAGGCCGCCAGGCAACGTGCCGACGCCGACCGGCACAGCAACGTCCGGTCGTCCGCCCGGCCCACCGTGATCGGGCTGCCCGACAGGTTCGCCAGCACCGTCGCCCCCGCGAGCGCCGCCTCAGCGCTCGGCGGGATCGGGACCCACATGTCCTCGCACACCTCGACGTGCAGCACGAACCCCGGCACGTCCGCCGCCTCGAACAACAGGTCCGGCCCGAACGGCACGTCCGCCCCGGCCAGACGCAGCGTGCCGCGCACGTCGTCGCCCGGCGCGACCTGGCGGCGCTCGTAGAACTCCCGGTACGTCGGCAGGTACGACTTCGGCGCCACCCCCAGGATCCGTCCCCGGTGCACGACGACCGCGCAGTTGTGGATGCGGTGCCGGTACCGCAGCGGTGCGCCGACGACGAGCACCGGCAACAGGTCCGCCGACCCCGCCACCACCTCGGCCAGCGCCTCCTCGACCGCGTCGAGCAGCGTGTCCTGCAGAAGCACGTCCTCGATCGAGTAGCCCGACAGCGTCAGCTCCGGGAACACGACCATGCCGACACCGTCGTCGTGCAGGTCCCGTGCCGTCTCCAGCACCGACCTGGCGTTCGCCGCCGGATCGGCGATCACGGTCCGCAACGTGGCGGCGGCGACGCGAAGGAACCCGTGCCGGTACGCGGAGTAGAAGTCCATGGTGCGACGAAGTCTGCCCCAGCCGCGTCGGCCCCGCGACGATCACCCTGTCACCCGCCCGTTCTAGGGTGTGGCGTGCGTCTCCGCCCGGTCCGGCTGCTGACCGTCGCCGACCTCGCCGCGACCATGCTCTTCGCCGTCGAGGGGGGTGCCCTCGGCGCCGCCGCCGGCCTCGACCTCTTCGGCGTCCTCGTCGTCGCCTCCGCCACCGCCGTCGGCGGCGGGATCATCCGTGATCTGCTGCTCGGCGACGTCCCGCCGGCCGCACTGCGATCCGTCGCCTACCCCGCGGTGATCACGATCGGCTGGCTGCTCGTCGTCGTCCTCTACTCCGGGGTGCGGGCCATCCCGACGCCGGTCCTGGTCACCCTCGACGCGGCAGGCCTCGCCCTGTTCTGCGTCGTCGGCGCCACCAAGGCCCTCGACTTCACGGTCAACCCCGTCTTCGCCGTCCTGCTCGGGACGGTCACCGGTGTCGGCGGCGGGATCCTGCGCGACCTGCTGCTGCGCGAGGTCCCCGTCGTGCTCCGCACCGACATCTACGCCGTCGCCGCGGGCCTGGGCGCCGTCGTGCTCGTCGTCGCCCGGCACTTCGGGGTGCCCAGGGCCGCGGCGATGGCCGCCGGCGCCGTCGCCTGCCTGACCCTGCGCCTGGTCAGCGCCGCCTTCGGCTGGCACCTCCCCCAGGTGACGGCATGAGCCTGTGAGTGGTACTGGTCGCTGTGGCGACCAGTACCACTCACGAGGCTCGTCGGGTCACAGCACGAGCAACCGCTCGGCCCTGAATGACCGGGTCAGAGCAGGTCGCGGCGGCTGATCACGCCGACGAGCCGCCCCGCCTGCACGACCGGCAGGATGCGGAAGCCCCGGTCCGACATCAGCGCGCGCGCGACGTGCAGCTCGTCGTCGGGGCCGACCGTCACGGGGTCGCGGCTCATCGCCCCGCCGACGGTCCGCGGGCGCCCGGTGCGACGGCCGTCGAGGGGGTCGCGCAGCAGGTCCGCCTCGCTGATGATGCCGACGAGCCGGTCACCGGCCCGGACGACGGGCAGCGACGTCAGGCGTCGGCCGGTGAGCAGCGCGGCGGCCTCCTCGGTGGTCTGGTCCTCGGTGACGGTGACCAGGTCGGCTGAGGTCATGGCGTCGCGGATGGTCGCGTCGGCGGGTAGCGACCGCGGGCGGCGCGGCGGCGGGCGGTAGGTGCTGGAGGGGCGCAGGTCCTCGGAGCGGCGCTCGACGAACCGGCGGACCGCACGGCTCATCGCGTTGCCGGTCGGCCGCGGCCGGATGAGGTCGCTGCGGGTGACGACGCCGACGAGGACGCCCCGGTCGACGATGGGGATCACCCGCAGCTCGCCGTAGGTGCGCATGCGGTGGGCGATGATGCCGACCCCGGCGTTCGGTGACATGTGGACGATGTCGCGGGTCATCACCGCCTCGACGGGAGTACGGGTGCCGTCGGGATGGTCATCGCGGTAGCGCAGCAGGTCGACGACACTCACCATGCCGACGAGCCGGTTGCGGTCGTCGGTCACGGGCAGTGCGCTGAAGCGGAACTCGGCGAGCCGCTTCTCCGCCAACGACACCGGGGCGTCGGCCCGGACGGTGACGACGCGGTTGCTCATGATCTCCCGGGCGCGCAGCACCATGGGGCCAACGCTAGTGCTGTTCGGGGCTCTCCACGAGATCGATCCGCGTCGTGCCGGTGGCGAGCGTCAGCGACTGCCCGTCGAGGGCGTAGGCGGGGTCGCCGGTGAGGAGGGCGACGAGCCAGTCGTCGAGCGCCTGGACGTCCGGCGGGCAGGCCAGGCGGGTGGAGCGGACGCGGTCGTCGACGGTGAGGCGGCCGGCCGACGCCGTGGCGCGGAACCCGAGGCGGTTGCCGCCCGCGTGGACAGCGATCCCGTCGGGGGCGGTGAACGTCATCCTCACCGGGGTGCCCTCGCCGAGACCCTGCGGCGCGTCGCCTGCGAAGGTGCGGCCCCACAGGCCCGCAGGCCGGGGCGGGACACCGAGGATCGTCCTCGCCTCCGCGATGGACGCAGGCTCGCGGCCCATGTCACGCAACAGGTCCAGTAGTCCGCGGAGCAGCTCGGCGTTGCTGGGCTCCCCCGGCCCGGCGTGGTCCTCCAGCCCGACGCGGACGTGCCCGCCCCGGCGAACGGCCAGCTCGGCGAGCCCGCACTCGACGACGTCGCCGCCCAGCACCGCGACCGACCACGGCAGACCCGAGCCGGGATCGACGAGCGTCATGCCCATCCCCCGCCGGGCCAGCTCCTCGACGTGCGCCCACCGCCTCTCGACGGGGATGCCGCGGGCGGCGGCGCCCATCGTCGGATAGAGGAGCACGCCGGGATGATGGCCGAGCCCCCGGCAGCGGACCACCCGGCCGGGGCGCCTTCAGCGAACCCTCAGCACCGGTCCTCGCGGCAGGGCTAGCGTCGGTGGCAGCCGAGGGCGGCGGGGGGCCGCCCGGAGGGGACCGTGCCATGACCCGCACCGTGGAGAACACCGACCCGATCCATCTCGACGACCGCTTCTTCGCCGACCCGGACTCGCTGTACCGACGGCTGCGCGAGGAGGCCCCGGTCGCGCGGGCGATCGCGCCGCCCGGACTCGTCGTGTGGCTGGTGACCCGCTACGCCGACGTCCGCCCGGCACTCAACGACCCGCGGCTCGCCAAGAGCGGTATGCGGATGGGCGCGCTCGTCGACCGGCACGCGACGCCCGAGCTGCACCGGACCGACGTCGCCAGCTCACTCGTCGAACACATGCTCAACAGCGACCCGCCCGATCACACGCGCCTGCGCAAACTGGTGAACCGTGCCTTCACGGTGCGGGCGATCGCGCAGATGCGGCCGCGGATCACCGAGATCGCGACGGAGCTGGCCGGCTCGATGGCCGCCCACGGGCCCGAGGTCGACCTGCTCGACGAGTTCGCCTTCCCGCTGCCCATGACGGTGATCTGCGAGCTGCTCGGCGTGCCGCAGGGCCGTCGCGACGAGTTCCGCACCTGGTCGAACACGCTGCTGTCGCGCGGCGAGCCCGAGGTGCGGTCGGCCGCCGCGCAGGCGATGGCGCAGTTCCTCGCCGAGCTCGTCGCGCAGAAGACCGCCGAGCCGGGCGACGACATGCTGTCGGCGATCGTCGCCGCCTCGGAGGACGGCGACTCGCTGTCGCACACCGAGGTCATCTCGATGGCCTTCCTGCTGCTGGTCGCCGGCCACGAGACGACGGTGAACCTGATCGGCAACGGCATGCTCGCGCTGCTGCGCCGTCCCGACCAGATGGCCGCGCTGCGGGCCGACCCGTCGGCGATCCCGAACGCCGTCGAGGAGTTCCTGCGTTTCGACGGCCCGGTGAACCTGGCGACGATGCGCCACACCACCGAGCCCGTCGAGATCGGTGGGGTGACGATCCCGGAGGGCGAGTTCGTCCTCGTCTCGCTGATCGGGGCGAACCGGGACCCGGCCCGCTTCGAGCGGCCGGACGAGCTGGACATCACCCGCGACACCTCCGGGCACGTCGCCTTCGGCTACGGCGTCCACCACTGTCTCGGCGCGCCACTGGCGCGGATGGAGGGCGAGATCGCGTTCCGGACGCTGCTGGAGCGGTTCCCGGAACTGGAGTTGGCCGCGGAGCCCGAGACGCTGGAGTGGCGGGAGAGCTCCCTGATCCACGGCCTGCACCGCCTGCCGGTCCGCTTCTGACCCACGCGCCGAGTTCGACGCCGGCCTGGTTCCGGGACCGCCTGGTGTCGAACTCGGCGGTCAGTGCGGTGCGCGCAGGGTGAGGACCGTGATCTCACTCGGGGCGAAGATGCGCAGGGGCGGGCCCCAGAAGCCGGTACCGCGGCTGACGTAGAGCTGGGTCCGGTCGCCGTGTCGGCGCAGGCCGGAGACCTGTTTCTGGTCGAGACGGACCAGCAGGTGGAAGGGCCAGACCTGGCCGCCGTGGGTGTGCCCGGAGATCTGGAGATCGACGCCGGCGGCGATGGCGTCGCGTACCTGGCTGGGCTGGTGCGCGAGCAGCAGGACGGGCAGGGCAGGGTCGGTGCCGGCGAGCGCGGCGCGCAGGTCGGGGCCACCGGAGAGGTCGCGGCCGATGCCGGTGGGGTCGTCGATACCGGCGACCACGAGCCGGTCGCCGTCGCGTTCGACGATCCCGTGGGCGTTGACCAGGGGCTGCCAGCCGAGCCCGCGCATGTGCTCGACCCACTGGGCCGCGCCGGAGAAGTGCTCGTGGTTGCCGACGATCGAGTACCGGCCCAGCGGCGCCTGCAGGTCGGCGACGGGCCGGACCTGGCGTTCGCGGTCGGCGACGTCGCCGTCGGCGAGGTCACCTGCGTGCAGGAGCAGGTCGGGCCGGAGCCCTGCGACGACCCCGGCCACCTTCGCCGACCAGCGGGCGCGGTCGAGCGGCCCGAAGTGGGTGTCGGCGAGCACGACGACGCGCAGGCCGTCGAGACCCGGGCCGAGCCGGTCGAGGACGACGTCGCGGCTGCGTACCCGCGGCAGTCGCAGCGCCTCGACCATCCCGTGGACGACCAGCCCGAGGACGACGACCAGCACCGCGGCAGCGACGATCCGCGACCGCAGCGGGTCCGGCACACCCGCGAGGGCGAGGGCCGGCTCGACGACCTGTCCGAGGACACTCCACGTGAACAGCACCCAGGCGACACCGAGGGTCGTGTCGCCGATGCGGGCGGCGGCGTCGAGGTGGCGACGGCCGTGCCCGAACGTCATCAGCAGCTGCAGTCCCGCGAACGCGACGACGGCCAGGAGTGAGAGGGCGACGACGACCGGCACCGGCCAGCTCTGCCCGCCGACGACGAGCGTCCACCACGGGATGCCGAACAGCAGCGCGGGCACGAGCAGCATCGGCACCAGCAGCCCGCCGCCCGCGGGAGGCCCGGTGCGGCGCGCCCGGGACGCGTCCTGCTGCGGAGTCGTGTTCGTCTCGTCGGCCGTCGTCACTGCTGGTGTCCTCCCCGGCCCGGGGCCGGGCGCACTCGCCATCAGCATGCCAGCGGGCGCGGCCCGTCATCAGCGATCATTCAGTGGCGCCGACGCGCCCCGTCCGGCGGCCCGCGGCATGCTGGCGGGATGATCGGCGACCGCTGGGGCGTCACCGACGCCGAGACCCACCTGCACTTCCCGTGCGACGACGTCGTCCCGCGGCCCGTGCTGCAGGCCTGGCGCGGTGTCACCGTGCACGCGCCGCCGACGCGGGTGTGGCCGTGGATCGGGCAGATCCGGTTGGCGCCCTACTCCTACGACTGGATCGACAACCTCGGCCGCCGCTCCCCGCAGGAGCTGCGCGACCTGCCCGAACCCGTGCCCGACGAACCGTTCAGCCGCTCCGGCGGCCGGCCGTTGGGGCGCATCCTGTCGGTCGCACCCGGGGAGCAGCTGACCGCACGGATCATGGGCGGCGTCATGTCGTACGTGCTCGTCCCCGGCGACTCCGAGGACACCCGCCTGCTGCTCAAGGTCGTCACCGCCGGCGGCCGGCTGCTGGCACCGCTCGTGTCGGTCGGCGACCTCGTGATGGCACGTCGGCAACTGCTGAACGTGAAAGGGTTGGTGGAACGAGGGTCGTGAGCGGCCCTCGCCGCCGAGGAGGCGGGGTTCGCCGGGCTCGCGCTCATGGACCATCTCATCCAGATCCCGCAGGTCGGACGACCGTTCGAGGCGATCCCCGAGCCCCTGGTGACCCTCGGTCTGCTCGCCGGCGCGACGACGACCCTGCACCTGGGCACCCTCGTCTCCCCTGTGACGTTCAGGCCCGCGGGCGTCCTCGCGAAGTCGCTCGCGACGCTCGACGCCCTCAGCGGCGGCCGCGCCTTCTGCGGCCTCGGAGCGGGCTGGTGGGATCGCGAGCACGCGGCGTTCGGGCTGACGTTCCCGCCACGACGCGGGCGCGTCGACCTGCTCGAACAGACCGTCCCGGTCCTGCGCGCACTGTGGGCGAAGGGCACGAAGCCCGCCGCCGGGCTGCCGGAGACGACCTCGTACCCGCGCCCGGTCGGAGCGCTGCCGATGCGCGCCACCACGCGGGCACCGCCGACCGGCACGTCGCGCGCTACCGCGGGCTCGTCGACGCCGGGGTGTGCACGGTGTTCGTCGCCCCGCCCGACCTGGCCGGCCCTGACGACGTCGGCCGCTGGGCCCCGGTGCTCACGGCCCTCTCCCCGCGTGAGCGGTGATGGTCGCTGCAGCAGCCATCACCGCTCACAGGCTCCGGGCGGGGCGCTCGATGCCCAGGTGGTCGCGCAACGTGGTGCCCTCGTACTCGCGCCGCATCAGCCCCCGCTCCTGCAGGATCGGGACCACCATGCGCACGAACTCCTCGAACGCGCCTGGAAGGTGCGTCGCGGCCAGGACGAACCCGTCGCAGCCACCCGACTCGACCCACTCCTGCATCTGGTCGGCGACCCGGTCCGGGGTGCCGACGAACCGCGGCCCCTGCAGCAGCGTCGCCCGGTGCGCGGCGAGGTCGCGGACCGTCACCTCACGGTCGAGGTGACGCCGCACGCCCTCGGCGAGGCCCCGGATGCCGCCGCTGGCGGCCATCATCTCCTCGGTGACCGGGTCGTCGAGGTCGTGTTTCGCGAAGTCGTAGTTCATGACCTCCGACAGCAGCGTCAGCGACGCCACGGGGTGGACGTAGGCGTCGAGGAAGAGTCGTTCCTTCTCCTCTGCGATCGCCTGCGTCTCCCCCACGACGGCGTAGGCCATCGGCAGGATCTTCACCGAGTCCGGGTCGCGGCCGGTCGCGGCGATGCGTTCGCGCTGGTCCGTGTAGTGCTGCTGGGCCACCGGCAGCCCAGGGTCGGCGGTGAAGATCATGTCGGCCCACTGCGCGGCGAACTCCCGCCCGCGCCCCGACGAGCCCGCCTGCAGGATGGCCGGCCGGCCCTGCGGGGTGCGCGGCACGGTGAGCGGCCCGCGGACGGAGAAGTACGTGCCGTCGTGGTTGACCTCGTGGACCTTGGCCGGGTCGGCGAACTCGCCGGAGGCCTGGTCGAGGATCAGCGCGTCGTCCTCCCAGGAGTCCCAGAGCGCGCCGACGGCCTCGAGGAACTCGTGCGCCCGGTCGTAGCGCTCGTCGTGGTCGAGGTGGGACTCCAGGCCGAAGTTCTGCGCCTCGGAGTCGTTCACCGAGGTCACGACGTTCCACGCGGCCCGGCCTCCGGACAGGTGGTCGAGCGTCGCGAAGGTCCGCGCCACATGGAAGGGGTCGTAGTACGTCGTCGAGTACGTGGCGCCGATGCCGATCCGGCTGGTCGCCCCGATGATCCCGCCGAGGACCGCGGTGAGGTCGAGCTTGATCGGCCGGGCCCCGTAGCGGACGGCCTCGGCCACGGAGTTGCCGTAGACGCCCGGCATGGCGAGGCGGTCGTCGAAGAACACGCAGTCGAAGCGGCCGGCCTCCAGCGTCTGCGCGATGTGCTGGTAGTAGTCCATCGTCAGGAACCCGAGATCGGCCGACGGGTAGCGCCAGCTCCCGGAGTAGACGGTCACGTTGCCGGCCTGCATGAAGCCGACCATCGTCATCTGCTTCGTCGTCGGTGTCGTCACGCGTCCTCCTCGGTGAGGCCCAGCATCTCGGCGGTGCGCATCACGGTCGCGGCGTGACGCAGGTGGGCGGCGTCGACGAGCATCCCGTCGAGGCCGGCCGCGCCCCGCCCGGCGGCCTCGGCCTCCCGGTAGGCCGCGACGAGCCGCCGCGCCCTGGTGATGTCCTCGGGCGTCGGCGCGAAGGCCGCGTTGGCGAGGTCGATCTGCGACGGGTGGATCGCCCACTTCCCCACGTAGCCCATGGCGGCGGCGCGGTCGCACGCCGTGCGGTAGGCGTCGGGGTCCTTGTAGTTGGGGAACGGGGCGTCGATCGCGTCGACCCCCGCCGAACGGGCGGCGACGACCACCCGGGAACGGGCGTAGAACCAGATGTCGCCCGGGAAGTCGACGAGCGGGTCGAAGTTGCCGTCGACGCGCGCGCCCTGCGACGCCGAGAAGTCGCCGGCACCGAAGATCACCGCTTCGAGGCGGTCGGAGGCGCGGACGATCTCGCCGACGTTCTCCAGGCCCTCGGTCTCCTCGATGAGCACCTCGAGGCCGATCCCCTTGGACGGCAGCCCGAGGGTCTCCTCGACCTGGGTGAGCAGGGTGTCGACCCACCACACGTCGCGAGCCGTGCGGACCTTGGGGACGATGATCACCTCGAGCGCCGACCGGGCGTCGGTGACGACGTCGATCACGTCGCCGTAGGCCCATCGGGTGTCGACACCGTTCATCCGGATCGCCCGGACGGTGTTCCCCCAGTCCAGCTCGCGCAGCGCCTTGGCGGCCTTGCCGCGGGCGGACTCGCGTTCGGCGGGCGCGCAGGCGTCCTCCAGGTCGAGGAACACCAGGTCGGCCCCCGAGGCCGCGGACTTGGCGAACATCCAGTCGTTGCTGGCGGGCGTGGCCAGCTCGGACCTCCGTGGCCGGAGCGGACGGATCGGTCGGGCCATCAGATGACTCCGTTCTCGTGCAGCTCTCGGCGGTGGTCGTCGGACAGGCCGAGCAGCTCGCCGTAGATCTCGTCGTTGTGGGCGCCGATGCCGGCGCCGAGGTGGTCGATGCCGCCGGGGGTCGCGGAGAACCGCGGGACCGGCCCCTGCACGGTCATCGCACCGAGATCGGGGTCGGGAATCCGCGGGAACGTGCCACGGGCCTGCAGCTGCGGGTCGGCGAGCAGCTGCGCCGCGTCGTACACGGGCGCGGCCGCGACCTCCGCCTCCTCGAAGACGGTCATCGCCTCGTCGAGGGTGTGCTCGGCGATCCACTCCGCCATCACCGCGTCGATCTCACCCGCATGTTTCAGCCGCTGCTGCGCCTCGGCGAAGCGCGGGTCCGACGTCAGGTCCGGTCGCCCGACCGCACGCAACGCCCGCATCGCGATCGACGGCGCGCTGCCCGACATCGCGAGCCAGTGCCCGTCGGAGGTCCGGTAGGTGTTGCGCGGGGCGGAGATGTCCCAGCGGTTGCCCATGCGGGCGGGGATCTCGCCGGTCTGGTCGTAGGTGAGCAGGGGCTGTTCCAGCAGCCGAGCCAGCGGCTCGATGAGGTTGACGTCGATGAGCTGACCGTCGGCGCCGTGCACGTCGCGGTGGTAGAGCGCCATCATCACCGCGTACGTGGCGTTGAGGGCGGCGACGCCGTCGGCCAGCATGAACGCGGGCAGCGTGGGCGGGCCGTCGGCCTCGCCGGTCATGTGCGCGAAGCCCGACATCGCCTCGCCGAGGGTGCCGAACCCGGGCCGGTCGGACTTGGGCCCACCCGCGCCGTACCCGGTGACGTGCAGCATGACGATCCTCGGGTTGACCGCGGCGAAGCCGTCGTGGTCGAGGCCCCAGCGGCGCAGTGTCGACGGCCGCAGGTTCACGATCACGACGTCGGCGGTGCGGGCGAGGTCGCGCAGCAGGTCGCGGCCCGCCTCCTCGCGCAGGTTGAGCGTGACGCACTTCTTGTTGCGGCTCAGGCTCTTCCACATCAGGCCGACGCCCTCGCGCTGGGCGCCCCACTGTCGCATGGGGTCGCCGCCGTCGGGCTGCTCGATCTTGATCACCTCGGCGCCGTGCTCTCCCAGCCACGTCGCCACGAGCGGTCCCGCCGCGAGCGTGGCCGCGTCGATCACCCGCAGCCCCGTCAACGGTCCGTCGGTCATGCGTGACTCCTTCGTCGGCATCTACGTCGCGGGGGGTGGCCCGGTCGACCCCGCGACGCGCAGCTGCGGGGCCAGCAGGTGCGGCACGGCCTCGACGTCGGCGCCGTCGAGCAGACCCGACAGCAACGTCGCGGCCTCGCTCGCGAGCCGGTCGTACGGGACGCTGACCGCGGTCAGCGGCGGGTCGCTGAGGGAGAACCAGGCCGGGTCGCCGTAGACGACGAGCGACAGGTCGTCGGGCAGTCGCAGTCCCCGCGCCCGCACGGCCTCGGCCGCGCCGACCGAGAGCGCACCGCCACCGACGACGAGTGCCGTGGGTCGCGTCGGCCCGTCGAGCAGCTCGTGGACGCCGAGCCGCCCGTTCTCCCGGGTGGGCTCGACGAGCCGGACCCGCATCCGCGCCGGGTCGAGCCCTGCGCGTTCGAGCGCGCCGGAGACCGCGCGCAGCCGCATCGCGCCGTGCGAGAGCGCCTTCGGGGTGCCGAGGTAGGCGATGTCGGTGTGGCCGAGCTCGACGAGGTGGGTCACGGCGTCGCCCATGACGCCCTCGTCGTCGGCGAAGACGCCGGGCGCGCCGACGTCGCAGGAGCGGTGCAGCTCGACGACGGGCAGTCCGCGCAGGATCGCCCGCGACTCCTCCAGCACCCCGGTGCTCGGCGCGATGATCAGCCCGGCGATGCGGCTGGCGACGAGCTCGCGCAGCTGCTGCAGCTCGCGCTCCGGCTCGTTCTGGGTGACGGTGAGGATCATCTGGGTGCCACCCGTCGACAGCAGCCGCGAGCACTCGGCGGCGACGCCCGAGTAGGCCGGGGTGTCGACGTAGGGGATCACGAATCCCACGAACGCGCGGCTGATCGAGGCGGACAGGCCGCGAGCGAGCCGGTTGGGGACGTAGCCCTGTTCGGCGGCGTGCTGCCGGATGCGCTCGGCGAGCTCGGGGCGGACCGCGGCGGAGCCGTTGAGGGCACGCGACACGGTCGCCGTCGACACACCCAGCTCGCGGGCGAGGTCGACCACGCCGACCGTGCTCCGCCGGGTGCGCCCGCCCATGCCCGTCTCCTGTCACCGATCCGTGGTACGGACCGGGTCGTTGATGACCGTCGGTGATGTTGTCGGACGATGTAAAGCTTTACATCACGTCCTGTCGCCAGTAGAGCACGACCGTCCGCGACCGGGCAAGCCCCGACGCCGGCGCGGACACGCCCGGGTCCGACGACACGGGAATGAAACGGGCGCGGTAGCGGTATGATCCTGGAGAAGACCCACGCTGCCATGACCGGCAGTCGGTTCCACTGCGGACGAGCCCTTCGGCGGGAGGCATCGCCTCCCCCGGGCAGGCGCCGCAGAACAGTTCGTCCTCGGCACCGGCGATCAGCCGCAGCCCCCGGGGACGCGATCACGATCCGGGGAGACGTCGCCGTCTCCCCACGGCGCTCGTCGCCGACACGGTGCCGCACCGGCACCGCGTCCGGCGCGGCCACCCGGCCGTCGACGGGCATCGCCAGAAGGAGGAGTACGTGGCTCGACGAGGCAGGCCCCAGACGCGGGCTCGCCGTAGTGCCCCGCAGGACCAGCGACGTCGCCGCGCCGACGAGCCGACCGACGTCATGTCGACGCTCGCGCGCTCCGTCCGCGAGATCGAGAACGCCCTGCGCCGAGGCCCCGCCACGCCCACGACCCGCACGAAGGTCCAGGCCGCCGCGTTGCTGCTCCGCGAGGAGCGCGCGCGGCTGCGGTCCGACACCGCCCTGACCGAGCGCAAGCGCTCCGAGCAGCTCAAGCGCCTCGACGACCTCGCGAAGTCCCTCGCCATGAGCGCAGTGCGCGACCAGTCGGTGCTCGCCCTGCTCGACGAGGACGCCGCGGTGTCCGACGAGGCGCGCTCGCTCACCCGGCAGGTGCTGCGCACCGCGGGCATCGCCACCGAGGCGTTCGACCCCGTCCCGGTCCCCGAACCCGCCGCGCCGGCGAAGCCGCGCGTCGTGCCGCAGTCGGTCGTGTCCCGCCAGCTGGCCAACCCGTTCCTCGCCCCGGACTTCTCCGCGGCCCGCCCGCGCACGGCGCGGCCGTCGCGGCTCGCGGGCTGGGAGCTGCTCGAGCCGCTGCTGCGGTCGTTCGAGCGCGCCGCCGACGGGGCGTCCACGTCGATGGCGCTGCCCATCCCGACGTCACTGCACGGGCCCGGTGGCCGTGAGCTCATGCCGCACCAGGCCGGGCTCATCGCCTCCGCCGCGGCGGGCCACCGCAGCTTCCTGCTCGCCGACGAGCCCGGCCTCGGCAAGACTGCCCAGGCCCTGCTCGCGGCACAGGCCGCCGACGCCTATCCCCTGCTCGTGGTCGTGCCGAACGTCGTCAAGACGAACTGGGTGCGCGAGGCCGGGATGTGGACGCCGCGCCACCCCGCCACCGCGATCCACGGCAACGGCGACTCGGTCGACGGGTTCGCCGACATCGTCGTCGTGAACTACGAGGTGCTCGACCGGCACATGGGCTGGCTCGGCGACTTCGGCTTCCGCGGGATGGTCGTCGACGAGGCGCACTTCATCAAGAACAAGACGTCGCAGCGCTCGCAGCACGTCCTGCAGCTGTCCGACCGGATCCGTGCGTTCACCCCGCGGCCGCTGCTCATGGCGCTCACCGGGACCCCGCTGATCAACGACATCGAGGACTTCCTCGCGATCTGGCAGTTCCTCGGCTGGATCGACACGACGAAGCCGCGCGCCGAGCTCATGAACGCGCTCACCGAGACCGAGCTGACCCCGGCCGATCCCGGCTTCTACCCGGCCGCGCGGCAATGCGTCGTCGAGCAGGGCATCGTCCGGCGTCGCAAGATCGACGTGGCCGCCGACATCCCGGCCCGGCGCATCGCCGACCTGCCCGTCGAGCTCGACGGTCCCGCCGGCCGGTCAATCCGGGCGGCCGAGCGTGAGCTGGCCCAGCGGATGGTCGCCCGCTACACCGAGGCGCTCGCGACGCGGCGTTCGGGCAGCGTCGTCGAAGGCATCGACCACGATCTGGTGCGCCAGGTGGCCAGGTGGGAGCAGAAGGACGCGACGACGTCGACGGCCGGTGACAACGTCTTCGGGATGATGCGCCGGATCGGGCAGGCCAAGGCCGGGCTCGCCGCCGACTACGCCGCGCAGCTCGCCCGCAGCGCGGGCAAGGTCGTGTTCTTCGCCAAACACGTCGACGTCATGGACGCCGCCGAGGAGACGTTCACCAAGCTCGGGGTGCGGTTCTCCTCGATCCGGGGCGACCAGACCCGCACGGTGCGCCAGCGCAACATCGACGCGTTCGTCGAGGACCCGGACGTCGCCGTCGCGGTGTGCTCGCTGACCGCGGCGGGTGTCGGGCTCAACCTGCAGGTGGCGTCGGACGTCGTGCTCGCGGAGCTGTCGTGGACGGCGGCCGAGCAGACCCAGGCCATCGACCGCAGCCACCGGATCGGGCAGGACAAGCCGGTCACGGCGTGGCGGATCATCGCCGCGCAGACGATCGACGCCCGGATCGCGGAGCTGATCGACAGCAAGGCCGGTCTCGCCGCGCAGGCCCTCGACGGGTCCGACGAGGCGGTCGGATCGTCGACCGACGTGCAGCACGCCGCCCTCGTGGCCCTGCTGGAGGACGCGCTCGCCGAGCTGCCCGTCGGCGTCGTGTGAGGCCGGGGCCGCTGTCGACCCCCGGACGGGTCCTGCACCGCTGAACGACGAAGCCCGCCGCCCGGAGTCCCGGCCGGCGGGCTTCGTCGTGTGCGGGCTCCGGTCAGCCGCTGCTGCGGCGCGCGACGTTGTAGAACCGGACGCTCTGGTACTCCTCGAGCCCCTCGGCGCTGCCCTCGCGGCCCATCCCCGACTGCTTGATCCCACCGAACGGTGCCGCCGCGTTGGACGGGACGCCCTGGTTGATGCCCACCAGTCCCGTCTGCAGCCGGTCGGCCACGTTCAGGGCACGGTCGAGGCTCTCGGTGAACACGTAGCCCGCGAGCCCGAACTCGGTGTCGTTGGCCCGCGCGAGGCCCTCGGCCTCGTCGCCGAACCGCTGGACCGCCGCGATCGGGCCGAAGATCTCCGTCGTGGCCGCGTCGGCCGACGTCGGGAGGTTGTCGAGCAGCGTCGGCGGGAAGAAGTGCCCGTCGCCGTCGTGGTCGCCGCCCCCGGTGCGCAGCGTCGCGCCCTTGGCGACGGCGTCGTCGGTGAGCGCCCGCATCTGGGCGACGGCGCGGTCGTCGATCAGCGGACCGAGGCCGGTTCCCTCGCCGAAACCGTTGCCCACCTTCACCTTCTCGAAGCGTTCGGCCAGGGCGGCGACGAAGTCGTCGGCGATGCCGTCCTGGACGAAGATGCGGTTGGCCGCGATGCAGGACTGGCCGCCGTTGCGCATCTTCGCCGCGTACGTACCGTCGACGGCGCGTTCGAGGTCGGCGTCGTCGAACACCAGCAGCGGGGCGTTGCCGCCGAGCTCCATCGACGACCGCAGCACGTTCTGGGCGGCGAGCTCCAGCAGCCGCGTGCCCACGCCGGTCGACCCGGTGAACGAGACCTTCCGGACCCGCGGGTCGACCAGCACGGCCTCGCTGAACGCCGACGCGCTGGACGTCGTCACGATCCGGACCAGGTCCTGCGGCACGCCCGCCTCCACGGCGAGCTGGACGGCGTAGATCGTCGTCAGCGGGGTCAGCGTCGCCGGCTTGACGACGGCCGCACATCCGGCGGCGATCGCGGGCGCGATCTTGCGGGTGGCCATGGCCAGCGGGAAGTTCCAGGGTGTGATCAGCACGGCGAGCCCGACCGGGGCGCGCCGGACCAGGATCGACGACCCACCGTCGGGTGCGTCGCGGAAGCTGCCGCCGGGGCGGACCGCCTCCTCGGCGTAGAAGCGCACGAAATCGGTGCCGTACGTCACCTCGGCGCGGGCCTCCGCGAGCGGCTTGCCCATCTCGCGGGTGATCAGGTGCGCGAGCTCCTCGGTGTGCGCGACGAGCGACTCCCACCAGGCGCGGAGCACGTCGGCACGCTGCCGGGGTGTCGTCGCGGCCCAGTCCCGCCCGGCGGCGTCGGCGGCGGCGACGGCGGCGAGTGCCTCGTCGACACCGTCGTCGGGGATGTGGGCGAACGCCTGCCCCGTCGCCGGGTCGGCGACCGCGATCCCCCCGGCCGGGAGGCCGAGACCTGCGACGACGGCGTCGGCGGCCGCCACCTCCCGCGGGTCGGCCGGCACCAGCGCGGACGGGGCGACGGACGCGCCCGCGGTCACCGGTTCGCCTCGGCGACGACGGCCTGCTCGATCGCGGCCACGAAGGACGCGACCTCGTCGTCGGTCGTGATGAACGGCGGACTGATCTGCAGGGTGCCGCCGCGCAGCGGGCGGGAGATGAAGCCCATGTCGACGAGCCGGTCGGTGACCTTGTCGGCGGCCACCCCCTCGGCGAGGGTGACGCCGCCCAGGAAGCCGGCGACGCGCACATCGGTGATCGCGTCGACACGCCCGGGCAGGCCGTCGAGCTGGGTGCGCAGCACGGTCTCCAGCTCGGCCACCCGCGGGACGAGCTTCTCGTCGTCGAGGATGTCGAGGTGGCGCAGCGCGACCGCGGCCGCGGTGGCGTGCCCGGCGTAGGTGGCGCCGTGGCGGAGCACCGGGGTGTCGGGCGAGTCGACGTAGAACGCCTGCCAGATCCGCGGGCTCACGAACACACCGCCCAGCGGCGCATACCCGGACGTCACGCCCTTGGCGAAGGTGACCAGGTCGGGGCTGAGGCCGTAACGCTCGGCGGCGAACATCGTGCCCACGCGACCGAAGCCGGTGATGACCTCGTCGAGGATCAGCAGGATGTCGTTCTCCCGGCAGATGCGCTGCACCGCCTCGAGGTAGCCGTCCTCGGGCGGGTTGACCCCGCCGGTGCCCTGGATCGGCTCGGTGATGATCGCGGCGATGTTGTCGGCGCCGACCTCGGCGACGGTGCGGGCCACCGCCTCGGCGTCGTGCAGCGGGACGCGGACGGTCTCCGGCACCAGCGACGGTGAGCCGTACCCCTCGCGGTTGAAGTCGAGGCCGCCGATGCTCGTGCCGAAGGCGTGCAGGCCGTGGTAGGCGAACTCACGGCTGATGATCGTCTTCTTGCCCTCGCGACCCTCCCGCTGCCAGTGCCGCCGGGCCAGCTTGCAGGCGACGTCGATGGCGTCGGACCCGCCCGAGTTGAGGATGATCTTGGGGTCGGGGATCGGTGAGATCCCGGCGAGGCGCTCGGCCAGCTCCATCGCCCTGTCGTTCGAGAAGCGCGCGAACGTGTGGTAGGTCTCCAGCCGCATCATCTGGTCGTAGGCGGCCTGGGCCAGCTCGGGGCGGCCGTGCCCGACGTTCGCGTGCCACAGGCCCGCGGTGCCGTCGTAGAGTCTGCGCCCGTCGGTGGTCGTGACGAACGACCCCTCACCGCGCTCGATCACGAGCTGGCGGCCCATCACGCTGGGGACGTGGGCCTGGGCCGGCCACAGGGCGGGCCCGGCGATCACGGCGTCCGGGGTGGTGTTCGAAGTCATGTCTTCCTCTCGTCGTGCGCGTCGATCGTGGCCCGGCTACTGCGCCAGGTACCCGCCGTCGACAGGGATCGTCGCACCGGTGACGTATGCGGCGTCAGGGCTCGCGAGGTACGAGACCGCCGCCGCCACGTCGCCGGGCTCGGCGATGCGGCGCAACGGGATGGCGCCCGCCACCCGTTCCTGCGTCGCCGCCGGGTCGTCCTGGGCCGCGAGCCACTCGTCGTAGAGCGGGGTGCGCGTCATCCCGGGTGCGACCGCGTTGACGCGGATGTCGTAGGGCGCGAGCTCGACCGCGGCCGCCGTCGTGAGGCTCCGGATGGCGCCCTTGCTCGCGCTGTACACCGACATCGTCGGGACCCCGATACTGGCCAGCCGCGACGTGACGTTGACGATCGAGCCGCCCTCGCCGCGCTTGCGCATGGCACGCCCCGCGGCCTGCAGGCACGCGATCGCGGCGAACGTGTTGGTCTCGAACGTCGCGCGGATCTCGGCGGCCGGGACGTCGAGCAGCGGCCCGGTGTGGTCGACCGCCGCGTTGTTCACCAGCACGTCGAGACGGCCCGTGCGCTCGAGCGTCTCCTCGACGAGCCGGTCGGGCGCGTCGGGGTCGGTGAGGTCGGCGCGGACGAACACGGCGTCGCCGCCGATCTCCGCTGTGACGGCCTCCCCCCGTTCCGCGGACCTCCCCGTGAGCACCACCGTCAGCCCGTCGGCGGCGAGACGACGGGCGATCACCACCCCGATCCCCGATGTTGCACCGGTCACGATCGCGACACGCGTCGTCGACTCGGTCACGTGCACTGCCTCCTTCCTCTGCGGCCGCGGCGCGTTCCCCCCGCGGCTTTCGGTCCTGCTCTACCCGACCGATGAGCCGCTCACCCCGAGCCGGCCGGAGCGCGTCGTCGTCGCCGGGAACGATGTTGCCGCGCAACGAACGGCCCGCGGTCTCGCGGAACGTCGGCGCCGGGACGAGCCCGATGGCGCCGGCGCCCACGAGGTACCGGCCCGGGACCAGTCGGCACCCGGTCGTGTCGACCAGCGTCTCATCGACACCGCCGCGGTTCCACCGAAGAGCGCGGTCGAGATGTCGTGACCGATCGCGAAGCCCGAGCAGCGGACAACGGTCAGGCGCGCAGGAACCGCAGGACCGCCAGCACCCGGCGGTGCTCGCGCTCCCCCGGTGTCGGGCCCAGCTTCGTGAAGATCGCGGACACGTGCGCCTCGACGGTCTTCACGGCCAGGTGCAGGTCCGCCGCGATCGCGGTGTCGCTGTGCCCGCGGGCCTCAGGGCGAGCACGGCGCGTTCGCGCTCGGTGAGGGCGTCCAGCGGGTCGTCCTCACGACGGCGGACGACGAGGCGGCTGACCAGTTCGGGGTCGATGACGGTGCCGCCGCGGGTGACCGCGCCGAGGTCGGCGCCGAAGGCCTGCAGGTCGGAGACGCGGTCCTCGAGCAGGTAACCCACGCGGCCGTCGAACTCGCGCATCAGCCGCAGGGCGTGGTGGACCTCGACGTGTTGGGACAGGAGCACCAGCCCGACGCCCGGGGCGGCGGCCCGGATCGCGCCGGCGGCCTCGATGCCCTCGTCGGCGAACCCGGGCGGCATCCGCAGGTCGAGGACGGCGACGTCGGGCGGGTCGCGGCGCACCAGGTCCACGAGGGTCGCGCCGTCACCGGCGCGGCCGGTGACGGCGAAGCCCATCTCGGTGAGGATGCGAGACAGGCCCTCGCGGAACAGGACGGCGTCCTCGGCCAGCATCACGCGCACGGGATCATCGTCCGCGGGCGGGTGCCGGCCGGTCCGCTGTCGACGACGAGCCGCGCGTCGAGTGCGGCGAGCCGGTCGGTGAGCCCCTCCAGCCCGGACCCCGGATGTGCCTGCGCGCCACCGGTTCCGTCGTCGGCGACCTCCAGGGCGAGGCCGCCGGGGGTCAGCTCGGCGGTGACGGTCGCGGCCCGGGCGCCGGAGTGTTTCGCGACGTTGGTGAGCCCTTCGCTGACGACGAACCGGCCTCGCTGGTCGTCGCGCCCGCGCTGATCCTGATCTCCGACGTCCTCCACGCCCTGCGGGGCTGGGAGTCCGACGGCCTCGGCGGCATGTTCCACGTCCTCGGGGCGCTCGTGTTCACCCTCGTCGGCGTTCGGGACGCGACATGGACGACCGACGGCATGGCTGCCGCGCTGCTCGTCGCCGGTTCGATCGGGGTGGCCGGCAACGTCGCCTACGGCTTCGACTCCGTCCACGTCGCGCTCGGCGACACGTCGCTGGTCGACCAGGCCGGCGCCGCGGTCCTGATCAAGCCGCTCGGCCTGTTCTTCCCGCTGACGATGCTGCTGTGCGCCGTCGCCGTCCGCCACGTCGCGCCGCGCTGGGCCGCCGTGGTCATCGGCCTGTCCGCGCTTGCGTTCCCCGTCGCGAACATCGGCAACATCCCCGCGCTGGGCGTCGCCGTGGGAGTCGCGACCGTCGTCGGGTTCGGTGCGCTCGCGATGCGGCCGGTCCGTTCGCCGTCTCCTGCGACACCGGCGGCGTCGGCGGCCGGCTGACGGAAGCGTCGGTGCCCGCTGCTATCCCTGTCCCGTGCGCACACCGACCGGGCCCGCCGATCTCGACCCCGCTGATCTCGACGCCGTCCGCGACTCCTACGACCGCGTCGCCGACACCTACGTCGAGATGATCGCCGAGACCGCCCTCGGTGACATCCGCCGCCAGCCCTGGTTCCGGGCCGCGATCGACGTCTTCGCCGACGCCGTCCGCGGCCTCGGACCGGTGCTCGACGTCGGCTGCGGGCCGGGCACGGTCACCGCCTACCTGGCCGAACGCGGCCTCGACGTCTCCGGTGTGGACCTGTCGCCACGGATGGTCGAGCACGCCCGGCGGCTGCACCCGCAGTGCCGCTTCGAGGTCGCGTCGGCCACCGCGCTCGACCTCGCCGACGCCTCCTACGGCGGGCTGCTGGGCTGGTGGTCGTTGTTCAACCTGCCCCGCGACGTGCTGCCGAAGGTCCTCGCGTCGTTCGCGCGGGCGCTCGTGCCGGGTGGGCAGCTGATCGTCGCCACCCACGTCGGCGACGACGACGTGGTGCGCACCGAGGCCTACGGCGGCATCCCGGTGCAGTGGACGACGCACCAGTGGCGGCCCGAGCAGCTCGTCGCCCTGATCGAGGACGCGGGCCTGCGGCCCACGGCCGAGCTCCGCTTCCCCGCCGACGGGCCCGTCGGCCCGACGGTGGTCGTCGTCGCGCAGTCCTGACGGTCCCGACGTGCCGATGCGCTCGTGTTCTCCTCGCCGTCGGCGCCACGGACCCGGAGTCCGGCGAGGCGGTCGGAGCGGAGCACCTCGACGTCGGTGACGCCGGCGGCGGCGCAGCGCTCGAGGATCCGTCCGGTGTGCGGGAGCCGGGCCGCGGAGGCGGTGACCACGACGTGGCGGGGGACCCGGAGCCGGGTCGAGGTGGTGGGCATCTTTCCCTTCTCAACGTCGTCGCCGCAGTGGTTCGTCCTGGTCACGGCCTTGCGGGGCGGTGCGCTCGGGCACAGTCGACGAGCCGGCGGCCGGCTGGCAGGTCGGGCACCACCACGTCTCCCGGCCGTGTGGCGTGCGCGCGGCGTCGCGGAACGCGATGGGGGTGCCGCAGCGCAGGCAGGGCCGGCGCGCCCGCCCGTACACCCAGTGCGCGGGGAAACGACGTCCCGTGGTGTTCTGCCGCGGGTTGCGCTCCACGGCGTCGCGGAGCCGGGCGCGGGCGTCGACCAACAGCGGCGCGGCGTCGACGCCGGCGGCGGGCTGCCACGGGTCGAGACCGTGGAGGAACAGCAGCTCCTGCGCCCACATGTTCCCCAGGCCGGCCACCCGTCGCTGGTCCAGGAGCGCGGCGACCATCGGCGTCGCTCCGGCCGCACGCAGGTTCGCCGCCGCCGTCGCGAGCTCTGCCCCCGGATCGACCGTCCCGCTGAGCAGGTCCGGGCCGAGGTGGCCCACTACGCGGTGCTCGTCCCGGGTCGCCAGGACGGTCAGCACCGGCAACGCGATGCCGACGAGGGTCCGGCCGTCGTGCAGGCCCAGGCTGATCCGGCGCGTGGCCGCGACCGCAGGAGGCAGCCTGCGGCCCTCGCCCAGCACCGACCACGTCCCGCTCATCCGCAGGTGCGAGTGCACGGTGACGCCGGCGTCGGTGCGCATCAGCAGGTGCTTGCCGCGCGGGCACCACTCCTCGATCTGTTGCCCGGTGAGATCGACGAGCGCGAAACGGGGATGGCGGACGTCGCAGGTCCGCACGACCGACCCCGCGGTCTGCCGGTGCAGCCGGGCCGCGAGCCGCGCGATGCTGTCACCTTCCGCCACCCCGACGAGCTACCCGCAGCGGCCATGCGGTGAACCCGGAACGCCGCCCGTCAGAGCGGCACGATCACGCGGACCTTCCCCCGCTCGGCGGCGTAGTTCAGCGTGTACCAGGTGCCGCCACCCGCGGACTCGTCGCCACGCGGGAACCCGATCACGACGTCGGCGTGATCCACCATCCACCGGTTCCGCGCATGGTAGGCGGTCTTGCCGAGCAGCGTCGCGCCCATCTCGACGACCTCCGCGAGCCGTCCGTCGTCGCGCAACGCCTCGATGACGGTCGCGGAACCGGTCGGCTGGTCGACGATCCGGCAGGGCACCACCACGGACAACGCGGCGTCGGTGTTCTTCGCCAGCCACTGCAACGCGGCGGTGTCGACGCCCGACGCCCCACCGACGTAGACGTGCGCCGTGGAGTCGGCGAACGGGCGCAGGTAGGCATCGAACGCGGCGGCCAGCTGGTCGTCGGGTGCGTCCCCGATGCTGCGCGTCCCGGTGATCGCCACACGTCGTTCCACTCGGCACGCTCCTCGACGAGACGTCAGTTCTGGTGGATCACCACGAACCTACCGCCCCGTCGTCGACGGCTCAGCCCGTCGACCCGCCGACGTCCGTCCCCTTCTCGGCGACCGCCGTGAAGTCCCGCGTGTACTGCAGCGACTGTGTGCGGAACACACCGCCCACGACGCGGCTCATCAGCCGCATCGGCGCGCTGCTGAACCGGTACTCGCTCTCACTCACCCACAGCGTCGCGCCGGGCCCGGCCTCGGTCAGCCGCTCGCGTGCGGCGTTCCACATGCCCTTGGCGACGATCTCGCGCTCGTAGTGGACGACGGTGTCGCTCGGGACGGCGGTCAGATCGGCAGGCTCCCGCCTCGTGAGGGTCTCGGTGGCCTCCATCTGCTGCTTTCCCGTCTGCAGCACGACGCGCGACGTCGTGCCGACCTCGCCGTGCACCCCGTTCAGCGGCTCGTGCAGCACCAGATCCCGCAGCCACATGGGCCGGCACGCTTCTGCAGGCAGACATGACAAAGGGCCGGCATCCAGCGATGGATACCGGCCCTTGCGACCCGTCGGGACGACAGGATTTGAACCTGCGACCCCTTGACCCCCAGTCAAGTGCGCTACCAAGCTGCGCCACGTCCCGAGCCACCCCGTTGGGGGCTCGATGAGCTTAGCGCACAGGCCTTCCGGCCCCCGCCACCGCCCCACCGTCCCGAGCACCACCGGGCCACCGCGCAGGTTCTGCGGTCCCGACGCGCTGGTCCGGGCCGTCGCGCAGCCCGCAGCCGTCGCGACGACCGCAGAACCCGCGCGCCGACGCCGCCGCGCAGCGCGGCGACACGAGCCCGACCCCTCGAACGACCTCGTGCCCCGCGCCCGCACGCGCGGACCCGGCTCCCTGCGCAGAGCCCCCGCGCGCACCCTCACGGTCGTCCCCGGCCCGGACACCGACCGCGAGGTGCGCGCGGGACGTCGCGCTCAGATACCCGGGTCCGCCGCCAAGAGCTCGGCGACGGCGCGGTCGATGAACTTCGTGTCGACGTCGTTCGCCCCACCCCCGGCGAAGTGCCCCCAGACGCCGGGGATGACCCGGTGTTCGACGGTGCAGCCCGTCATCTGGGACACGGCCCAGGCCTCGTCCTCCGGCGGGAAGTAGAGGTCCTTCTCAGCGGGCATGACGATGGCGCGGGCCTTGATCGACGCGAGCGCCGCCTCGGTCGAGGCGTGGCCCGGGGTCAGGCCGACGTCGCCGTTCCACCAGGTGTCGAGCATGGTCAGGAGGTTGTTGGGGTCGCGACCGTCGAGGAAGAACCCCTCCCAGAAGTCGACGATGAAGTCCTCGAGCGAGGTGTTGCCGAGCTCGCGCCACACCTCGTCCCAGTAGAAGGCCTGGGAGAAACCCCAGCCGGCGTAGATGCGGGCGAAGGCGCGCAGCCCGCCGACGGGCCAGCGGTCGGGCGGGTACCAGCCGCCGTCGAACCCGACGGAAGCCTGCATCGCGGCGCGCAGGGAGTCGAGGAAGACCTTGTTGTGCGGGGCTGTGCGCGGTGATCCGCAGAAGGGCAGCATGCGCTGCACCATCTCCGGGTGCTCGACCGCCCACTGGTAGGTCTGCCCGGCGCCCATCGACCAGCCGAGGACGAGGGCCAGCGTCGTGATCCCGAACTTCTCGGTGACGAGCCTGTACTGCGACTCGACGTTGTCGCGCACCGTGATCCGCGGGAACCGGGCCCGGTCGAAGGGCGGCGGCGTGTTCGACGGCGAGGACGACAGGCCGTTGCCGAGCATGTTGGGCACGATGATGAACCACTTCGACGGGTCCAGCGCCATGCCGTCGCCGCCGTCGCCGATGAGCCACTCGTTGTCCCAGTGCCGCCCGGAGTACCAGGTGGGGTAGACGATGGCGTTGCTCTTGTCGGCGTTGAGGGTGCCGTAGGTGCGGTAGGCGATGCGGGCGGGCCGCAGGGTCTGGCCGCTGACGAGGGTGAAGTCGGGGATCTCGAAGATCTCGTAGGGCGCGTCCGGGCCGCGGTCGGCCGTCATGAGGACACCGCGCAGGAGCCCCGGTCCTTGCGGACGGGTCCGGAGGCGGACGGGCGGATGTCGTCGTCGAAGATCGCGGCCGGCAGGTAGAGCGAGCAGCAGGCGTTGGGGATGTCGACGACGCCGGAGACGCGGCCCTCGATCGGTGCGGCACCGAGCAGCAGGTAGGCCTGCGGCCCGCTGTAGCCGAACTTCTCCAGGTAGCGGATGGCGTTCATGCAGGCGTTCTCGTAGGCGAGGGTGGCGTCGTTGTAGTGGTTGGTGTCGCTGCTGTGGTCGACACTGATCCCGATGAACGTGAGGAACTCCGAGTAGCGGGGTTCGACGTTGCCGGGCATCAGGATCGGGTTGGTGGTGACGCCGTAGGTCTCCATGCCGCCCTTGATGAGGTCGACGTGGAAGTCGATGAACCCGCCCATCTCGATGGCGCCGCAGAAGGTGATCTCGCCGTCGCCCTGGGAGAAGTGCAGGTCCCCGCCGGAGAACAGCGCCCCGTTGACGTGGACCGGGTAGAACACGCGGCTGCCGCGGGTGAAGTTCTTGATGTCGTGGTTGCCGCCGTTCTCCCGTGGCGGGACGGTGCGGGCGCCGTCGCGGCCGATGCCGGCGAGGACGTCGCCGGAGGCGGTGCCGCCGAGGACGGACTCCTCCAGCGGCGGGAGGGCGAGCGGCGGGACGCGGTCGGGGTCGGTGGCGATCAGCGCGCGTTCGCGGGCGTTCCACCGGGCCAGCAGCTCCGGCGACGGTGCGGTGCCGAAGAGGCCGGGGTGGGTGATGCCGGTGAACTTCACGCCGGGGAGGTGCCGGGAGGTGCAGGCCTGGCCGGAGAAGTCCCAGATCGCCTTGTAGGCGTCGGGGAAGTGCTCGGTGAGGAACCCGCCGCCGTTGGCCTTGGAGAAGATGCCGGTGTAGCCCCAGCCCTGGCCGGGTGCGTCGCCGACCTCCTGCGGGACCGGGCCGAGATCGAGGATGTCGACGACGAGCAGGTCGCCGGGTTCGGCGCCCTCGATGGCGATCGGCCCGGAGAGCATGTGGGCGCCGGAGAGGTCGACGTCGCGAACGTCGTTGGCGGAGTCGTTGTTGCCGATCTGGCCGTCGGTCCATTCGCGGCACTCGATGCGGATCGAGGAGCCGGGCCGCACGGTGGCGGCGGGTGGGATGTCGGGGTGCCAGCGGTTGTGGCCGGGTACGGCCTGATCGCGCATGGACCGGGCCTGGTCGACGGTGAACACGACGTCGGGCATGAGCACACCTCACTCGGTCGGAACGGGTCGTTCTTCTGGCGAGCAGGAGCCCGGGCCGCTTGCAGTTCTAGGGCCGCGGGAGCTTGGCGTGGCGCGGGTCGCGGGTGACGGGGGTGGCCTTGCGGGAGCGGCCGGGGACGGCAGCGACGACGTCGGGGCGGTCGGCGCTGCGTTCGCCGGCGTCGAGGGCCCGGCGCAGGCCGTCGTCGAGTCCGCGCAGGGCGGGGGCGCCCCAGACGCGGCGGCCGTCGCGTCCGCAAGCGGGGCAGTCGGCGGCGTCGGCGGCCTCGGCCATGCGGCGGACCAGGTCGAAGGGGCCGCAGACCGTGCAGCGGAACGAGTAGGTGGGCACAGGACCTCCCGGACGACCGAGAATTACTGTCCCCAGAAACTATTCACCTGGGAAGTTCTGGTCAAGCAGGAGCGTCGGACAGCCGGGCGACGACGTCGAACCCCAGCCCGTCGGCCTGCGCCAGGTGCACGCTCTGCAGCAGGTGGTTCGCGGCGAGCCGCACGACCCCGCGCGGGCTGTCGTAGACGAGGGACCGGCCGACGTGCTCGAGCGCGTCCGTCGACAGCTCCCCTGCCCCGTCGACGAGCCGGCCCAGCAGCACGAGCCCCTCGTAGCAGGACTCCCCCAGCGAGTTCAGCGCCGGCGCCTGCCCGCCGAACCGGTCGGCGTAGCGCAGCGAGAAGTCCAGGCCCGACGCCGTCGGCAGGGCCTCGAAGAACCCGGCGGAGGCGTAGAGGTCGTGGGTGGCGTCGACCCCCGACCCCAGCAGCATGTTCTCCTCCATCAACGGGCTCAGCCGCGTCAGCTGCGCGTCGAGGCCCGCCTCGGCGAAGGCACGGTTGAACCGCACCGCGTCGGACCCGACGAGGAACATCAGCACGCCGCGTGCGCCGCTGCGGTCGATGCGGCGCAGCACCGGCGCGAAGTCCTCCGTGCCCAGCGGTACGAACATCTCGTCGACGATCGTCACCTCGGGCATCGTGCGGGCGTAGCCGCGCGCCGCCGAGGCCGAGACCCGCGGCCACACGTAGTCGTCGCCCACGACGCACCACGTGCGGATGCCGCGCTCGCGACCCATCCAGTCGAGCGCGGGCAGCACCTGCCGGTCGGGCGTCTCGCCGGCGAGGAAGACCCCACGCGTGCGCTCCCCGCCCTCGTACAGCGGCGTGTAGACGTAAGGCACCCGGCCGGACACGACGGGCGCGATCTCCTGGCGCACGGCCGAGATGTGCCAGCCGGTCACGGCGTGCACGAGCCCCGCGTCGACGAGCGCGCCGACCTCGGCGGCGACCTCACCGGGCGAGCGTCCACCGTCGACGACGCGCAGCCGCACCTCCCGGCCCAGCAGGCCGCCGGAGGCGTTGATCTCCTCGACGGCGAGGGTGCCGCAGGCCTCGCAGGACGGCCCGAAGATGCCGGCGGGCCCGCTGCGCGGGACGACGAACGCGACGTCGAGCGGCGGCCGGCGTCGGACGTGTGCGACCACCGCGCCCACCTCCGATCGTCCCCGTCCGCGGCCGAGGCGACCGCACGGCCGCGTTCTCGACCGCGACGCACAGCGTTCCCCCGGAGAGCCCGGGACGCCAGACCCCGGCGGCCGAAACTCGCCGGAACCCGCGATGCTTCCCAAAGAAAGTGTTTACGATGACACAGATCACCGACACGATCGACACCTTCGCCGGACCGGAACGCCCCTGCGCCCGCTCCGGCGCGCACCAGGGGAGCCCGCGATGACGTCACCGGACGTGCACAACGCACTTGCGTTCGGCCGCCTGCTCCACCGGCTGGAGCGGGCCGTGTCCCGGCGCATCGAGTCCGCGCTCGACGGCGAGGCGTCGCTGGACCAGTGGCGCGTGCTCGACCTGCTCTCCGACGGCGCCGGGCACCCGATGACCGAGATCGCGACCCAGGTCGCGGTCCCCGCCCCGACGCTGACGAAGATCGTCGACCGCATGGTCGACGCCGGCATGGTGCACCGCCGCGCCGACGACGCCGACCGCCGCCGCGTGCTCGTCCTGCTCACCGACAGCGGCACCGAGCTGCGACAGCGCCTCGCGGCGGCCGTTGCGCGGGCCGAGCACGAGGTCACCGCCGCGCTCGGCGAGGACGCACCTGCGGTGCGGGCGATGCTCGAACGCCTCGCCCGCCGCCTGGGCTGACCCGCGCAGGTCCCCCGGGGGGGATCAGCGCTTGCGGGGCCGCTTCTCCCGCACCCGCACCGACAGCCGCACCGGCGAGCCCTTGAAGCCGAACTCCTCACGCAGCCTGCGCTCGATGAATCGCCGGTAGCCGGCCTCGAGGAAGCCCGTCGTGAACAGCACGAACGTCGGCGGCCGGGTCTGGGCCTGCGTCGCGAACAGCACCTTCGGCTGCTTGCCCCCACGCACGGGCGGCGGGGTCGCCGCGATGACGTCGGAGAGCCAGCCGTTGAGCCGCCCGGTCGGGATGCGCTGGTCCCACGACGCGAGCGCGGTGCGCAGCGCGGGCGCGATCTTCGCGACGGACCGGCCGGTGAGCGCGGAGACGTTGACGCGCTCCGCCCACTGCACGCGCACCAGGTCGCGCTCGAGCTCGCGCTTCATCGCGAGCCTGCGGTCCTCGTCGACGAGGTCCCACTTGTTGAACACCAGTACGAGCGCCCGCCCGGACTCCTCGACCATGCCGATGACGCGCTGGTCCTGCTCGGCGATGGGCTCGCTCGCGTCGATCAGGACGACGGCGACCTCGGCCGCGTCGATCGCCGACCGGGTGCGCAGGCTGGCGTAGAACTCCATGCCGCTCGCGGTCCTGACCCGCTTGCGCAGGCCGGCCGTGTCGACGAAGCGCCAGATCTCGCCGTCGAGCTCGACGAGGGAGTCGACGGGGTCGACGGTCGTGCCGGCGACGTCGTGCACGACAGACCGCACCTCCCCCGACACCCGGTTGAGCAGGCTCGACTTGCCGACGTTGGGTTTGCCGACGAGCGCGACCCGCCGCGGGCCGCTGCCACCGGCGCCGACGTCGTCGCGCGGCGACTCCGGCAGCACCTCGAGGATCTTGTCGAGCAGGTCGCCCGAGCCGCGGCCGTGCAGGCCCGACACCGGGTAGGGCTCCCCCAGCCCCAGGCGCCACAGGGCCGCGGTGTCGGACGTGAGCCGGTCGTCGTCGACCTTCGTGGCGCACAGCATCACCGGCCGGTCGGACCGGCGCAGCACGCGTGCGACGGCCTCGTCGGTGGCCGTGGCCCCGACGGAGGCGTCGACGACGAGCATCACCGCGTCGGCGGTGCGCATCGCGAGCTCGGCCTGGGCGGCGACGGCAGCCTGCAGGCCGGTCGCGTCGGGCTCCCAGCCGCCGGTGTCGACGAGGGTGAACCGGCGGCCGTTCCACAGCGCGTCGTAGGCGATGCGGTCGCGGGTGACGCCGGGGACGTCCTGCACGACGGCCTCGCGGCGCCCGATGAGCCGGTTGACCAACGTCGACTTGCCGACGTTGGGCCGCCCGACGACCGCCAGCGTCGGCGCGGGCGGCGCGGCGTCCCCGCCGTCGCCCGCCGAGTCCGACCACTGCTCGTCGTCGGCGGCGGCGAAGTCGGCCGGGTCGATACCCAGCGCGGCCATCGCCGCGCGGTCGCCCCGGTCGGTCCCTGTCTCGTTCACGTGTTGCTCCGTACCTCGTCGAGCTCCGCCACCAGCGCGGCGAGCGAGGCCCTGATCGTCTCCGTGGCCGCCGCCAGCTCGGCGCGGCCCTTCCCGGCCGGCGCCGCCATCGGCTCGCCGACCCACAGGTCCACCCGCGGCCGCCACCGTCGCGACGTCCCCGGCGCCCGGTAGGTCCCCCGGCACACCACCGGCAGCACCACCGCACCCGACGTCCGCGCCAGCCACGCCGCGCCCTGCTGGGCGGCGGCGACCTCGCCGCTGCCGCGGGTGCCCTCGGGGAACACCCCGACGAGCCCACCGCCGCGCAGCACGCCCAGCGCCGCGGTGAGCGGCTTCCGGTCGGCCTCGCCGCGGCGGACGGCCAGCTGGCCGATCCGCGGCAGTGCCGCGCCCAACGGGCCGCGGAACATCTCCTGCTTGACCAGGAACACCGAACGGCGCCCCAGTAGTCCGAACAACAGCGGTCCGTCGACCATCGAGCTGTGGTTGGCGACGAGCACCACCGGCCCGGTGGCCGGCACCCGCTCCCGATGGTGCACGTGTACGCGGAACACCGGCCGGAACCACCACGTCCCGATCCAGCGCGCGAAGTCCGTCAGGCGCGGCGACGCGCCCTCGGGGAGATCCGACGCCGGAAGATCGGGGACCCGCTCGCTCACGTGACGAGTCCGCGCTCCGCCGCCAGCCGGAGCAGCTCCTCGAGCACGGCGTCGACGGGCAGGTCGTCGGTGTCGACGAGCAGCGCGTCGCCGGCCTTGTGCAGCGGCGACACCGCGCGCGTCGAGTCGAGCCGGTCGCGGCGGCGCACGTCGGCCAGGGTGACCGCGGCGTCGACCCCGCGGCCTGCGCGGGCGTCCTGGCGGCCCCGGCGCGCAGCTCTGACCTCGTCGGACGCCGTCAGATAGACCTTGAGCGGGGCATCGGGGGCGACGACGGTACCGATGTCGCGGCCCTCGACGACGATGCCGCCCGGCGCGGCCAGCGCGGCCGCGATGACGGCCTGCTGGGCGGCGACGAGCCGCTCGCGGACCTCGGGCAGCGCCGACACCGCGCTCACGAACGTCGTCACGGGGCCACCGCGGATCTCGGCGGCCACGTCGTCGCCGTCGAGGTGGATCGTGGGGCCCGCGGGGTCGGTGCCCGACTCGATGCGGGCCGCGTTGGCGACGGCGACCATGTCGGCCGCGGATGCGGTGCCGTCGAGGCCCGCGCGCAGCACGGCGAGGGTGGCGGCGCGGTAGGTGGCGCCGGTGTCGAGGTAGGCCGCGCCCAGCGCCGCGGCCAGCCGGCGCGACACCGTCGACTTGCCGGTGCCCGACGGGCCGTCCATCGCCACGACACCACGCAGCGTTCCCGGACCGGTCACCGCACCGACTCCTCCTCCGGCCGCTCCCCTGGGGTTGCGGCTTCACACGCCGCTCGACCGGCCGGGCCCGGCGCATCTCGCGGACCACAGACCATTGTGCCGTGCGCCCGGTTCGCCCCTGGTAGGGGCCTCGCCCCGGGTTCCTACTGCGGGAGGTCGGTGCGCAGGGCCGCCGCGCCCCGCAGGTACACGTGCCGCAGGTCGGCCCGCGGCCGGTCCGTGTCGACGTGCGCCAGGAGCCGCAGGGTGCGCGGCATCGCCCCCGGGACGGCGATCTCCGACGCGCACATCAGCGGCACGTCGGTCAGCCCGAGCAGGCGCGCCGCGTAGGCGGGGAACTCCGCCGTCAGGTCCGGCGTCGCCGTGAAGACGATCGAGATGATGTCGTCGGAGGCCAGGCCGTTGCGGTCGAGCACCGCCTTCACCAGCTCGGCTGTGCCCTCGAGGATGTCGTCCCGGGTGTCCGAATCGACCTGGATCGCGCCTCGCACCGCACGTACAGCCATGTCAGAACCCTAGGGGGTCGGAGATCAGAGACCCACGGCGCGGTAGAGCGCACCGACCTCGGACTGGTTGAGCGGGCGCAGCTTACCCGGCCGCTGCTCGCCCAGACGCACGTCGCCGATGCCGGTGCGCACCAGCCGCAGCACGGGGTAGCCCACCTCGTCCATCAGCCGGCGCACGACGTGCTTGCGGCCCTCGTGCAGCACGATCTCGACCATCGAGCGGCCGCCGGACCAGTCGACGAGCTTGAACGAGTGCACCTCGACGGGGCCGTCCTCGAGCTCCACACCGGCTCGCATCCGCTTGCCGAGGTCGCGAGCGACCTGGCCCGCGACCTCCGCCACGTAGGTCTTCTCGACCTCGAACGACGGGTGCATGAGCCGGTGGCCCAGCTCGCCGTCGTTGGTGAGCAGCAGCAGGCCCTCGGTCTCGGCGTCGAGGCGGCCGACGTGGAACAGCCGGCCGGCCTGGTTGAGCAGCTCGACGCGGTCGGCGATGAGGTCGCCGACGCACTCGCGGCCCCGGTCGTCGGACATCGTCGAGAGCATGCCGCGCGGCTTGTTCAGGGCGAGATACACGAGATCGTCGCGCAGCACGACTCGCGCGCCGTCGACGTGCACGACGGCGGTGTCGGGATCGACGCGGCGGCCCATCTCGCGGACGATCTCGCCGTCGACGCTCACGCGCCCGGCGGCGATCAGCTCCTCGGCCGCCCGTCGGGACGCGATGCCGGCCTGGGCCAGCACCTTCTGCAGTCGGACACCGTCGGGACTCTGGGTACTCATCACACTCACGTCTGTTGCTCTGTGATCTGTTCTCGGGGGTTCGGGTCGGGGATCAGGGGTCGTCCATGCCGTCGACGAGCGCGTCGATGCTGTCCACGTCGGGCAGCAACGGTGCCAGGGGCGGCAGGTCGGTGACGGCGTCGAGGCCGAGCCGTTCGAGGAACAGCTCGGTGGTGCGGAACAGCGTGCCCTGGGTCTGCGGATCGACCCCTGCCTCCTCGACCAGGCCGCGGGTCAGCAGGGTGCGCAGCACGCCGTCGCAGTTCACGCCGCGGACCGCGGCGACGCGGGCGCGGGTGACGGGCTGGCGGTACGCGACGATCGCCAGGGTCTCCAGCGCCGCCCGGGTGAGGCGGGCGCGCTGCCCGTCGAGCAGCATGCGTTCGACGAACGGGGCGTGCACGTCGCGGGTGTAGAAGCGCCAGCCGCCGCCGACGCGGCGCAGATCGATCCCACGCCCCGTCGTGGTGTAGGCGGCCGACAGCCGTTGCAGCGCAACGCGGATCCGGGCGACGGGCTCTCCCAGCGCAGAGGCGAGCACCTCGTCCTCGGTGGGATCGTCGACGACGAGCAACAGCGCCTCGAGCGCGGCGTCGAGGTCGGTGTCGGCGTCGAGGGACGGAAGCCCGTCGGCCCGCGTGACGTCGTCCGGAGCGCCGTCGACGCCGCCCGGCGCGTCGCCTGCGGTGGTGTCGGGGTGGGACCGGGTCACGTCTCGTCTTCGGGGTCGGGCTGCTCGGGTGTGGCCGCGTCGCCGGAACCGTCGGCGATCCAGCGGACCGTCAGCTCGCCGAACGCCTCCGGCTGCTCCAGCCACACGCTGCGCTCACGGTACAGCTCCAGCACCGCGAGGAAACGGGCGACCACCTCCAACGGCGCCACGCAGTCGGCGGTGAGCTCGGCGAACGACGCGACCCCGAGCTCGGCGAGGCGTTCGCGCAGCAGCGCCGCGTGCTCGGGTACCGAGACCTGCGGGGCGTGCAGGTGCTCCACGCCCACCGTCGGCGGCGGCTTGGGCCGGAACACCGACGCGGCCAGCTCGGCGAACGCGTCCGGGTCCACGCCCAGCAGCACCTCGGGCAGCAGCGCGGAGAAGCGTTCCTCCAGCGCCACCGACCGCGGGAACCGGCGCAGCGCCGCCGACTCCAGCTCGACGAACACGGCCGCCACCTGCTTGTAGGCGCGGTACTGCAGCAGCCGGGCGAACAGCAGGTCGCGGGCCTCGAGCAGGGCGAGGTCCTCGGCGTCCTCGACATCGCCGCCCGGCAGCAGCCGCGCGGCCTTCAGGTCGAGCAGCGTGGCCGCGACGACGAGGAACTCCGTCGTCTCGTCGAGGTCCATCTCGTCGCCCAGCGCCGTGAGGTGGGCGATGAAGTCGTCGGTGACCCGGTGCAGGGCCATCTCGGTGATGTCGAGCTCGTGCTTGCCGATGAGCTGCAGCAGCAGGTCGAACGGGCCCTCGAAGTTGTCGAGGCGCACCCGGAAGCGGGCGGGACGGCCCGGTTCCGGTGAATCCGACGGTCCCGGGAGGGAGTCGTTCTCGACCAGCGTCACCGGGCGAGGACCTCGCGGGCCAGCAGCCGGTAGGCCTCGGCCCCGTTCGAGTTCGGTGCCCACGTGGTGATCGGCTCGCCGGCCACAGTGGTCTCCGGGAACCGGATCGTGCGGTTGATGACGGCGTCGAACACCTTGTCCCCGAAGGCCTCCACCACCCGCTGGTGCACCTCGCGGGTGTGCAGGGTGCGCGGGTCGAACATCGTGGCCAGCACGCCGAGCAGGGTCAGGTCGGGGTTGAGCCGGTCGGTGACCTTGTCGATGGTGTCCATGAGCAGGGCGACCCCGCGGAGGCTGAAGAACTCGCAGGCCAGCGGGATGAGCACCGAGTCGGCGCAGGCCAGAGCGTTGATCGTGAGCAGGCCCAGCGACGGCTGGCAGTCGATGAGGACGACGTCGTAGCGGTCGAGGACCCGCTTGAGCGCCCGGCCCAGCGCCTGCTCCCGGCCGACCTCGGTGACGAGCTGCACCTCGGCCGCGGACAGGTCGATGTTGCTGGGCAACAGGTCCATGCCCTCGACCGACGTCTCCAGGATGACGTCGTCGGCCTCGACGCCGCGCTCCATTAGCAGGTTGTAGATCGTCGTCTCGAGCTGGTGGGGCTGCACGCCCAGGCCCACGGAGAGCGCGCCCTGCGGGTCGAAGTCCACCAGCAGCACCCGGCGCCCGTACTCGGCGAGCGCGGCACCCAGGTTGATCGTCGACGTCGTCTTGCCGACGCCGCCCTTCTGGTTCGCCACGGCGATGACCCGTGCCGGACCGTGCTCGGTCAGCGGCTGCGGGGCGGGCGCGCTCAAACGGTGTCTCCCTCCGGCGCGGCCGGCCTCGACCGCGTTGTGGCCGACCCCCGCGCCGGAGCCGTCGGCGCTGTCGGTCCCGACGTCCTCGGCGCCGAAGTCCTCGTCGTCGCCGGGGTCACGCCGGGGTTCGAAGGGCCGCGGTGTGTCCATGCGGGCTCCGGTCTCCTCGTGACGCCCCGAACGGGGTGGTCCTCGCCGCAGGGTAGGAAAACCGTGCGACGTGCGGCAACGCGGCTCGCCGTGCGGGGGCGAGGCGTTCGGTCACGCTACGCCGTGCGGAGCAACCGGAACCCCGGGGGGTGGCGTCGCCACCGGTCACGCGGCCTCGACCGTGACCTCGCCCGCGCTGCTGCGCGCCGTGATCCGCGACGGCGCGCCCGGGTCGGTCGGCACCGTCACCTCGGCCCCGCCCACCGACGACTCCGCCGTCACGGCGTAGGGCCCGCCGGGCACCTTCACCGACACCGAGCCGGCGCTCGACCGGGCGTCCACCGTGCGCGGTGCGGTCGCGAACGCGAGGTCCACCCCGCCGGCCGACGTCTCCGCGGCGACCTCGGCCGCGCCCAGCTTCTCGCCGCGCACGCCTCCTGCCTGCGACGACAGGTCCTGGTCGCCCGAGAGCCCGGAAACCGCGACGTCGCCGGCCTGCAGCCGGGCACGGACCGCGGCGGCGGCCGGAACGGTCACGACCAGTCCGGCCTCGCACCGGTCGGACCCGCGGCCGGGGCAGCTCACGGAGAGCTTCAGGGTCGTGCCCTCGACCGTCTCCGTGACGACGGGCTTGCGGTCCCCGGTCCAGCGCAGCGTGCGGTCGACGGTGGCGGAACCGTCCGCGCCGGCCCTGACCTCCAGGGTTCCGGCGTCGGAGTCGACCTCGACCCGGGAGATCGCGACGTCGTGGCGCTGCGTGCTGGTCTCCCCGGGCGAGCCGTCGCCGCCCGGCCCGCCGCCCGATCCGCTCCCGGTGACCTGCAGGTTCCCGCAGCCGGCGAGGACCAGCGCGAACAGGACGATCGGCAGCAGACGGCTCCGGCGCATGGACGGACGGTAACGGACACCGCTGACGTTCAGCCGCGGGCGCGCGGGTGCGCGGTCGCGTAGACCTCGCGCAGCGCGTCGACGCTCACGTGGGTGTAGACCTGCGTCGTCGCCACCGATGCATGCCCCAGAAGCTCTTGCACCACACGGACATCGGCGCCACCCGAGAGCAAGTGGGTCGCGAAGCAGTGCCGCAGCGTGTGCGGCGACACCTCGGTGCGCACGCCCGCCACCTCGGCCGCGCCGCGGAGCACGTGCCACGCGCTCTGCCGCGACAGCCGCTGCCCGCGGGCATTGAGCAGCAACGCCGGCGTACCGTGGCTGCGCGCCGCCAGCGCGGGCCGGCCGCGGACGAGCCAGGCGTCGACGGCCGCGAGCGCGGGCCGCCCCACGGGCACGATCCGCTGCTTGCCGCCCTTGCCGCGCAACAGCACCGTCCGCGACGACGTGTCGAGGTCGTCGACGTCGATGCCCACGGCCTCGGAGATGCGCGCGCCCGTCGAGTAGAGGAGCTCCAGCAGCGCCCGGTCGCGCAGCCCCGTCGGGCCGTCACCGATGCAACCCGCGAGCAGCTGCTCCACCTCGTCGACGCTCAGAGTGCGCGGCAGTCGCCTCGCCGCCGCGGGCGGGGTCACCGCGCGGGACACGTCGTCGGCTACCAGCCCGTCGCGCGCCGCGAACCGGTGCAGGCCGCGAACCGCCGCGAGGGCCCGCGCCGCCGACGACGCCGCCAGCGGCGCCTCACCGCTGCGCAGCGCGACGACGAACCCGCTGACGTCGGCCTCCCGCGCCGCCGCGAGGTCGTCGACACCGCTGCCGCGCAGGTGCTCGGTGTAGCGGCGCAAGTCGTTCCCGTAGGCGCGCAACGTGTTCGGCGAGCTCCCCCGCTCGACGGCCAGGTGCGCCAGATAGGCGTCCACCGCCGCGTCGAGCCGGTCCGTCGCCACTGCCATCGGCCCATCCTGCCCTGCCCGCCCCGGCCGCCGACGGCACCACGCCGCGCAGCCGATCCGCGCGCGCGGTCATAGGGTCGGGCCATGTCTGGATTCCGCTTCGGAATGTTCGTGCCCCAGGGCTGGCGCCTCGACCTCGTCGGCATCGACCCCGCCGACCAGTGGGACGTGATGAAGGGCCTGGCGCAGCACGCCGACGCCGGCCCCTGGGAGTCGGTGTGGGTGTACGACCACTTCCACACCACGCCCGTCCCCACCGAGGAGGCCACGCACGAGGCGTGGACGCTGATGTCGGCCTTCGGGGCCGTCACCGAGCGGGTACGGCTCGGTCAGATGTGCACGTGCATGTCCTACCGCAACCCCGTGTACCTGGCGAAGGTCGCCGCGACCGTCGACGTCGTGTCCGGCGGGCGCGTCGAGATGGGCATCGGCGCGGGCTGGTACGAGCACGAGTGGCGCGCCTACGGCTACGGCTTCCCCGACCCGCCCGAGCGGCTGCGGATGCTCGACGAGGGCGTCCAGATCCTCACGCAGGCCTGGGAGAACGGGAAGGTCGACTTCGCCGGGCGGCAGTACACCGTCGACGGGGCGCTCGTGTACCCGAAGCCGTTGCAGGCCAACGGAATCCCGCTGTGGATCGCCGGAGGCGGGGAGAAGGTCACCCTCAAGATCGCGGCGAGGTACGCCGACTACACGAACTTCGACGGCACCCCCGAGGGCTTCACGCGCAAGTCCGAGCTGCTTGCCGAGCACTGCAAGGCGGTCGGCACCGACTTCGACGCGATCACGCGGACGTCGAACTACAACGTCGCCATCGGCGCCGACGAGGCCGAGGTCACCGACCGGCTCGCACGGCTGCGCGAGCGGGTCACGCGGATCGCGGGCGAGGAGCAGGCCGCGCGCCAGATGGCCGCCTTCGAGGGGATGCCGGCCTGCGGGACGCCGGAGCAGATCGTCGAGAACCTGCAGGACCTGCGCAAGCGCGGGCTCGACTACGGCATCTTCTACTTCCCCGAGGCCGCCTACGACCGGTCGGCCATCGAGCTGTTCGAGCGCGAGGTCGTCCCCGCGCTGAGCTGACCCGGTCCCGCCGCGGCCCCACACCCCGGGTGTGGAGCCCCGCGCGGGTCCGGTCAGTCCTCGCCGCGGGCCTCGAGCCGGGCGGCGAACCGCATCGGCCGGTCCTGCCAGGGTGCGTCGACGGGCCGGCCTGCCTCGCCGCCCAACGCGTTCACCGCCAGCACGCCCGCGACGGTCGCGGCGTTGACGATCGTGCCGTCGAGCACCATCGCGAGCGCCTCGGCCAGCGGGACGCGCCGCACCTGCAGGTCGGCCTCTTCGTCGTCGCCCATGTCGGGCCGGCCGACATCGGTGAGCCCACGCGCCAGGTAGACGCGCACCGCCTCGTCGGAGAAGCCTGGCGACGGCGTGGTGTCGACGAGCACCGACCACTCCCGCGCCTCCAGCCCCGCCTCCTCGGCGAGCTCGCGCCGCGCGGTGAGCGCCGGGTCCTCCCCCGCCACGTCGAGCAGGCCCGCGGGCAGCTCCCACAGCCGGCGGCCGACGGCGTGCCGGTACTGCAGGATCAGCACGACCCGGTCCTCGTCGTCGACGGCGGCGATCGCGACCGCGCCCGGGTGCTCCATGATCTCCCGGGTCGCGACGCGCCCGCCCGGCATGACCACCTGGTCGGTGCGCAGGGCCATGACGTGGCCGGTGTAGATCTCGGCCGACGACTCGACGGGGAACGCGTGCCGGTCGGTCACGCCGTCACCGTGTCACCGGCCGCGGCGGCGTCGGGGACCTGCTCGACGGGCTCGTCGGGCGCGTGGACCTCGACGGGCAGCCGCTCGGCCGCCCGGTAGTCCAGCGCCGCCCGGACGAACGCCGCGAACAGCGGGTGCGGGCGCGTCGGGCGGCTCTTCAGCTCCGGGTGCGCCTGCGTCCCCACGAAGAACGGGTGCTCGTCGGCCGACAGCTCGACGAACTCGACGAGCCCGCCGTCGGGCGACGTGCCGAACCGCAGCCCCGCCTTGGCGAGCCGGTCGCGGTAGGCGTTGTTGACCTCGAAGCGGTGCCGGTGCCGCTCGGACACCTGCGTGGTGCCGTACGCCTTCGCCACGACGCCACCCTCGACCAGCGACGCCGGGTAGGCCCCGAGGCGCATCGTGCCGCCCATGTCGCGCTCACCGGCGACGACGTCGACCTGGCCTGCCATCGTCGAGATCACGGGGTGCGGGGTGTCCGGCTCGAACTCGGTGGAGCTGGCACCGTCGAGGCCTGCGACGTTGCGCGCGGTCTCGATCACCATGCACTGCAGGCCCAGACACAGGCCCAGCGTCGGGATGCGGCGGGTGCGGGCGTGCTTGATCGCACCCAGCTTGCCCTCGATCCCGCGGATTCCGAACCCGCCGGGGATCAGGATCGCGTCGACGCCCTCGAGCGCTGCGGAGGCACCCGCGGGCGTCTCGCACTCGTCGGACTGCACCCAGACGACCTCGACCCGCGAGCGGTGCGCGAAACCACCGGCGCGCAACGCCTCCGTGACCGACAGGTACGCGTCCGGCAGGTCGACGTACTTGCCGACGAGGGCGATCCGCACCGTCTCCCGCGGGTGATGGACGCGGTCGAGCAGGCCGCCCCACACCGTCCAGTCGACGTCGCGGAACGGCAGCCCCAGCCGGCGCACCACGTAGGCGTCGAGGCCCTCGCGGTGCAGCACCTTCGGGATGTCGTAGATCGACGGCGCGTCGGCGGCCGCGGCGACACCGTCGAGGTCGACGTCGCACATCAGCGAGATCTTGCGCTTCATCCCGTCGGGGATGTCGCGGTCGGCACGCAGCACCAACGCATCGGGCTGGATACCGATGTTGCGCAGCGCGGCGACCGAGTGCTGGGTCGGCTTCGTCTTCAGCTCGCCCGACGGCGCCAGGAACGGCACCAGCGACACGTGCAGGAAGAAGCAGTTGTCACGGCCCACGTCGTGCCGGACCTGCCGCGCGGCCTCCAGGAACGGCAGCGACTCGATGTCGCCGACCGTGCCGCCGACCTCGGTGATGACGACGTCGGGGACGACGCCGTCCTCGTCGGGGTCCGCCATCGCGAGGATGCGGTCCTTGATCTCGTTGGTGATGTGCGGGATGACCTGCACGGTGTCGCCCAGGTACTCCCCGCGGCGCTCCTTGGCGATCACCTCGGAGTACACCTGGCCCGTGGTCACGTTGGCGCGGCCGTGGAGGTTGCGGTCGAGGAACCGCTCGTAGTGACCGATGTCGAGGTCGGTCTCGGCGCCGTCCTCGGTGACGAACACCTCGCCGTGCTGGAACGGGTTCATCGTCCCGGGATCGACGTTGAGGTAGGGGTCGAGCTTCTGCATCGTGACCCGCAGTCCGCGGGCGGTCAGCAGCTGACCGAGGCTTGAGGCCGTGAGGCCCTTCCCGAGTGAGGACGCGACCCCACCGGTGACGAACAGATGACGCGTGGCGCGAGGCTGCACGGAACTTCAGCCTACCGGGAAGGTCCGGTTCGGTGTCGTCGGCCCCGGTCACCCGGCGCGTCCGCAGGTGGGCAGCCTGCGTCAGGCCGGAACGCTGGCGTCGGCCTTCGGCCCGGACCCGTACGCGCCTGCCTTGCCGTCGAGCTGCTCGCGCAACGCCAGGACCGCGGCGACCCGGCCCGAGCCGGTGTCGATGTCGTCGACGGTCGACAGGCCCGCCGTGGCGGTCCGGTCGGCACGCGCCACCCCGACCGCCCCCGTCGCGGCCGCGGAACCGGTCCGGCCCACCAGCACCGCGCCCTTCGCACCGCGGTCGAGCTCGGTGGCCATCCGGGCCGGGACGGCGGCGGCGTCACCGGCGTCGGGACCGCTGAAGGTCGAGCCGGTGACGACCATGACGAGGTTCGCGGGCGCCGGCACCGGGCCGGGCGTCACGAAACCGGCCGAGGCCAGCCCGGACACGACGGCCTGGATCTGGCCCGGGTCGGCCTGCGCCCGGCCGTCGCGCAACGCGACCACCGAGCTGAGCAGGCCACCGGCCAGGCTGCCCGGGTCCGACGCCGCCGGCAGCTGCGCGCCCGAGGGCAGCAGCTGGGCGGTGAGCTCGCGGAGCTGGTCGGCGCGCGCCGGGTCGGCGACGGCGTCGGTCAGCGCGAGGGTCCCGGTCGTCGTCGCGCCCGCCTGCCCGATGAGGGCCGCGACCGCGTCCCTGTCGGCCGGGGTGGCGCCGATCGTCACCAGCGCGACCGTCTGGCCCGGCAGCAGCCCCTTCACGACCGACGGGCCGATCCGCGCCGCGAACTGGTCGGCCGACGCCTGCGAAGCCAGCAGCGAGTCCCGCTGCACCGTCAGCTGGTCGACCTGCGTGCCGAGGTCGTCGCGGGTCGTCGACACCGCCGACAGCACCCGGTCCGACAGCCCGCTCGCACCGAGGAACACCCCGACCGCGAGCGCGAGGAAGACCGCGGCGATGGACACCGCGTGGTACCGCAGGGAGATCACCCGAACACGTCCTTGAACCATCCGACGACGGCCCGCCACGCCTGCACGAGCCCGTCGAGCACGGCGTCCCCGGCCTGGGAGACGACCAGTGCGGCGACGACCGCCACCGCGGCGGCCACGATCATGAGCACGATCGCCCCGGCGGAGATGCGGCTACGGTAGAGCGCCGCGATCACCCGCCCGTCGACGAGCGTGCCGCCCACCTGCAGGCGGGTGAGGAACGTCGAGGCGTTGCTGCCCGACCGGCCGCGGTCGAGGAACTCGGCCATGCTGGCGCCGAGCCCGACCGTCACGATCATCGCCGCGCCCCGGTGATGGGCCAGCAGCAGCGCGAGGTCCTCGGGGTTCGCGGTGCTGGGGAACGTCACCGCGCTCGCGCCGAGGTCCTGCACCCGGTGCAGCCCGGGTGCGTGCCCGTCCGCGTACGCGGGGACGACCACGTCGGCCCCGCAGGTCAGCGCCTCGGTGGACACCTCGGCGGGGTCACCGACGATCAGGTGCGGACGGTGCCCGGCCGTCAGCAGGGCGTCGGCGCCCGCCCCGACCCCGAGCAGCACGGGCTGGTACTCGCGGATGTAGTCCTTGAGCCGCGTCAGCTCCTTGGTGTGGTCGAACCCGGTGCCGACGACGAGCACCTGCCGCCCGGCGAGGTCGACCTCCACCTCGGGGACGCCGTGCCCGTCGAGCAGCAGCGACCGCTCCTGGCGCATGAACTCCGTGGTGTTCGCGGCGAACGCCTCGAGCTGGTGGGTCAGCCCGGACTTGGCCTCGACGAGCGCGTCCGCGACCGTGTCGGCGTCCTGCACGTCACCACGTGCGATCTCGGTGTCGCCCGAGTACAGCACGCCGTCGTGCAGCCGCAGCCTGCTGCCGTCCTTCGCCGCGCGCAGCACGTCCTCGCCGACCCGGTCGACGAGCGTGATGCCGGCCGCGACGATGACCTCCGGGCCGAGGTTGGGGAACCGGCCGGAGATCGACGGCGACGCGTTGACCACCGCCGCGACCTGGGCGGCGACGAGCGCGTCCGCGGTGGCGCGGTCGATGTCGATCTGGTCGATGACGGCGATCTCTCCCGGTCGCACCCGCCGCAGCAGGGCGTCGGTGCGGCGATCGACGCGGGCGGTCGCGGCGAGCCCTGGCAGCTCGGGTCGCGAGCGGTTCAGCAGGCCGGACAGCTTCATGCACGCACTGTGACATCCGGGACCGGTGATGCGGCGCAGGCACGCCGTGCGCACCGGGCGGTGATCGTCACCCGTTCGGGACGGCGCGACCGTCCGCACCCGCGACGACGGCGCGCGGCCGGGGTCGGTGCGGCGCCGGTGCCTCCGCCGGCCCCGGCGCCGTCACGCAAGGTCGCTCTTCGTGAGCCGTGGTCAGCGCTCGCGCTGAGCCGCGGTCAGCGCTTGCGGCGGGCCTTCGGTGCGGCCTTCGCGGCAGGCGCCGACTTCTTGTCGCTCGCCGCGGTGGTCAACAGCTCCTCGGCGTGCGCCCTGCCCGAGGACGTGTCGTCGAGACCCGCGAGCATCCGGGCCAGCTCGACGACCCGCTCGCCCTCGTCGAGGGTGCGCACCGAGCTGCGGGTCACCCCGCCGCTGCCGGCCTTGTGCACCACCAGGTGCCGGTCGGCGTACGCCGCGACCTGCGCCAGGTGCGTGACGACGACGACCTGGTGGCTGCGCGCGAGCCGCGCGAGCCGGCGGCCGATCTCGACACCCGCACGACCGCCGATGCCGGCATCGACCTCGTCGAACACCATCGTCGGCACCGGGTCGGCGTCGGCCAGCGCGACCTCGAGGGCGAGCATGACGCGGGAGAGCTCACCGCCCGAGGCGCCCTTGTGCAGCGGCTGCGGCGTGGCTCCGGCGTGCGGGGTGAGCCGCAGCTCGACCTCGTCGGTACCCGATCCGCCCGCGAACCGGGGCGTGCCGTCGACGACGATCGCCTCCCCCGCCTCGACCGCCTCGGCCGTGGCCACGCATGGGGCGACGCCGACCGTGAGCGACGCGTCGCGCATCGCCAGGCCCGCGAGCTCGGCGGTGGTCTCCGCGGCGAGCCGTCCGGCCGCCTCGGTGCGGGCCGCGGTCAGCGTGGCGGCGTGCCCCGCGAGCTCGGCGGCCAGCTCGTCGCGGCGCACGGCGAGCGCGGCGAGCGCCTCGTCGGACGTGTCGAGGTTGTCGAGCCGGGACCGGGCATCGACCGCCCAGGCGATGACGCCGTCGGTGTCGGCGGCGTACTTGCGCGTCAACGACTTCAGCTCGGCCTGCCGCGACAGCACCGCGGCCAGACGCTCGGGGTCGGCGTCGAGCCGGTCGAGGTAGCCGGTCAGCTCGGCGGCGACGTCGTCGAGGACGGCGAGCGCCTCACCGAGGCGCGGGTCGAGCGCGGTGAGCTCGGGATCGCTCGCGGCGGCGATCCGGTGCCGGGCCTCCCCCACCAGCCCGACCGCGCCGGGTGCGTCCATCGCGTCGGCCGCATCGTCGGCGCCCGCGAGCACAGCGCGGGCCGCGGACGCGGCTTCCCGCAGGTCGTCGGCCGCGGCGAGGCGGCGGGCCTGCTCGACGAGCTCGCGGTCCTCCCCCGGCTGCGGGGCGACGGCGTCGATCTCGGCGACGCCGTGGCGCAGCATGTCGGCCTCCTGCGCGAGCCTGCGGGCGCCGTCGCGGCGCTCCACCAGCTCGGCCGCTACCTTCAGCCACTCCGCGCGCACCGACCGGTAGGCCTGCAGGGGGCCGGCGACCGCGTCGCCCGCGTACCGGTCGAGCAGCGCACGCTGGTCGGCCTGGCGCAGCAGCCGCAGCTGGTCGTTCTGACCGTGGACCGCGAGCGACGCCTCGGCGAGCCGGCCCAGCACCCCGACCGGTACGGACCGACCGCCCAGGTGGGCGCGGGAGCGCCCGTCGGCCGAGACCGTCCGGACGGCGATCAGCTCGCCCTCGTCGGACTCCGCGCCGACCTCCTCGGCGAGCGCGAGCGCGGCGGGCCCGGCCGCGAACCGGCCCTCGACGACCGCGCGCTTCGCCCCCTCCGACACCCGCGACGCCTCGGCGCGGCCGCCACCCAGCAGGTTCAGCCCCGTGACCACCATCGTCTTGCCCGCACCCGTCTCACCGGTGAGCACGGTCAGGCCCGGGTCGAGCTCCAGGGTGGCGTCGTCGATCACGCCGAGGCCCTGGATCCTCATCTCGGCCAGCATGGGGCGAAGCGTACGGGCGACCACCGACGCGGCGTGCGCGGCCGTCCACAGGCGGGCGCATCGCACCGCTGCGGCGCCGCGGCTGTGGACAACCCGGTCGTCGGCTCAGTCGTCGTCGCGGCGGTCGTCCCCGGGCAGCCGCGAGCCGCGCCAGCCCCGCACCGGCAGGTCGAACTTGCGGACGAGCCGATCGGCGAACGGGCGCCCGTCGAGACGAACCATGCGCACCGGCTGCTCACCGCGCCGCAGCTCCACCCGCGCACCGGGCGGCAACGCGATCGTGCGCCTGCCGTCGCAGTCCAGGATGGCCTCCGAGCCGTGCGGGTGGACCTCGACGGCGAGGTCGGAGTCCGGGGCCACGACCATGGGCCGTGCGAACAACGCGTGCGCGTTGCTGGGCACCAGCAGCAGCGCCTCGACCTGCGGCCACACCACCGGCCCGCCCGCGGAGAACGCGTACGCCGTCGACCCGGTCGGCGTCGCGAACAGCACGCCGTCGCAGCCGAAGCTCGACACCGGCCGCCCGTCCACCTCCAGGGTGACCTCGAGGATCCGCTCCCGGCTCGCCTTCTCGACGCACACCTCGTTGAGCGCCCAGGTCCGGCCCAGCTCGGTGCCGTTCGAGCGGGCGACGGCGTCGATCGTCATCCGCTCCTCGACGCTGTAGTCGCGCGCGATGATCGCGTCGACGGCCGTGTCGAGCGAGTCCTCCTCGGCCTCGGACAGGAACCCGACGTGCCCCAGGTTCACCCCGAGCACCGGGACCCCGCACGTGCGGGCCAGCGCCGCGCCACGCAGCAGGGTGCCGTCGCCGCCCAGGACGAGAACGACCTCGCAGCCCGCCGCCTCCCCCGGCTCCTCGGGGACGAGCACGGGCTCGAAACCGGGCGGCAGGTCGAGCTCGAGCCGGTCACGTTCGGTGTCGAGCATCCGCAGCCGGATGCCCTCGGCGGCGAACCGCTTGGCCACCGCGGCGGCCGTGCGGCGCGTCGTGGGGCGCCCGGTGTGCATGACGAGCAGCACCTCGCGCAGCGCACCCGACTGCTCGGTGCCCGTCACCGGGGACCCTCCTCGACCGCGCGGGCGAGCACCTCGTCGCCCGCGTCCGTGTCCGCGCCCCCGGCGTGCAGCCGCAGGAAGTACTCGACGTTGCCCGACGGCCCCGGCAGCGGGCTCGCCGTCGCGTCCACGACGACCAGGCCCAGCTCGCGCGCGGTCGTCGCGACGTCGGTGAGCGTCTCCAGCCGCAGCGTCGGGTCGCGCACGACCCCGCCGGAACCCAGCCGTGCCTTGCCCACCTCGAACTGGGGTTTGACCATGGGCAGCAGCGTGCCGCCGGGCTCGGTGCACGCCACCAGCGCGGGCAGCACCGTGCGCAGCGAGATGAACGAGAGATCGGCGACGGTGAGCGCCGCCCGGCCGCCGATGTCGTCGGCGGTGAGCGCGCGGACGTTCGTGCGGTCGTGGACCTGCACGCGGTCGTCGTTGCGCAGCCGCCAGATCAGCTGCCCGTAGCCGACGTCGACGGCCACGACCTGCGCGGCGCCACGGTCGAGCAGGACATCGGTGAACCCGCCCGTCGACGCCCCCGCATCCAGGCACCGCAGGCCCACGACGGGAACCTCGAACGCGTCGAGCGCACCGAGCAGCTTCGCCGCCCCGCGCGAGGCCCACTCGCGCTCGGCGGTCTCCGCGACCAGCACCGGGGTGTCCTTGTCGATCTGGGTGGCGGGCTTGCCCGCGGGCACACCCCGGACGACGACACGCCCCTGCTCGATCATCGCCGCGGCCTGGCCACGGGAGCGGGCGAGGCCACGACGCACCATCTCCGCGTCGAGGCGGAACCGGGCTGCCACCGCCGTCACCGCCGCTCGGTGAACACGGTGTCGGTCCGGGCGCCCGCGGCGGGGTTCCCCGCGGCCAGCGCGTCACCCAGTGCCGTGTGCAGGGCCTCGTAGGCGGCGACGTGCTCGGCGACCGGCCCGTCGGCCACGTCGTCGAGTGCGGCCATCGCCGCACCGACCGACGCCCTCACGGCATCGAGCGGCCTGGCCTCGGCAGGACGGGGTTCGTGCGGCCGGACATCGGCCGGCCGGGGCAGGCGTGGATCACCGGGCGGCGGCCCGGGCAGGGGCCTCGGTCGCTCCGGCGACGGGTCTGTCATGTCTGTCTGGCTCCCGGGACGGCAACGGATGCCGCCACGGTAGCCGGTGCGGGGACCGCCCCGGACCGTGCGTCCGGCGGGGCGGTCCCACGCAGGCGGTGTGGCTGCGGCGTCAGGCGCCCGTGCCGGCGCGCACGTCGTCGGCTCCGGTGGTGGCCAGACCGAGCTCGGCCGCCGCGATCCCGGCCGCGTCGCCGACGGTGCGGAGCTGGAACGGGCCGCCGTCGGCTGCCCAGTGCGCCGCGCACAGCGACCGCAGCGCGTCGAGACCCGGCTCGGGCGAGCCGGTGCCGTCGCCGGACAGGAGGAGCCCGCCGTCGTCGGTGACCTCGACGGTCCAGCCCGGGCGCGCCGCCGCCGTCGACAGCTCGTCGGCGTCGCGCGGCAGCGACCGCAGATCGGCCGCGATGTAGGTCGGCCGCTGCCGCGGGATCGCCGCCAGCACGTCGGCGGGCCGGCTGATGCCGGTGAGGACGTGCAGCGTCGGCAGCCCGGCGGGGTGGCCGCCCTCGATGTCGGTGTCGAGCCGGTCCCCGACGACGAGCGGCGCCGTCGAGCCGGCGCGCTCCACGGCCTGCTGGACGAGCCGCAGCCCGGGCTTGCCCGCGACCTGCGGCTCCAGCCCCGTCGCCACCTTCAGCGCCGTGACCATCGCACCGTTCCCGGGCAGCGGGCCGCGCTCGGTGGGCAGCGTCAGGTCGGTGTTGGTCGCGACCCACACCCCGCCCGCCCGCAGCACGACCGACGCCTCGGCGAGGATCCGCCAGCCGGTGTCAGGGTTGTGGCCCTGGACGACCGCGACGGCCCCGGGCGCCTCCCGGACCGGGTTGAGGCCGACGAGGGTGACCTCCTCGGCCAGCGCCTCGGTCCCGACCACGAGCACGTTCGCGCCGGCCGGGAGCTGCTCGGCCAGCAGCGCCGCACCGGCCTGCGAGCTGGTCATGACGTCGTCGGTCGTCGCCGGGAAACCGATCTCGGTGAGGTGCGCCGCGACCTCCGCGGGCCGCCGCGACGCGTTGTTGGTGACGTACGCCGTGCGCACCCCCCGCGCCGCCGCGGCGACGACCGCGTCCACCGCGTACGGGATGGCGTCCTGGCCCGCGTAGAGAGTGCCGTCGAGGTCGGCGAGCAGTACGTCGTGCCGGTCGAGCAGCGAGGTCATCGGCTCTCGCCGTCCTGCGGGTCGTCGGTCTCCGGTGCCGGGTCCACGTCGGTGTCTCCTGTCGTCGCGGCGTCCACCGCCGCGGGACCGGTCCCGGAGGCGGCGGACGTCTCCGTCCCGTCGGCAGGCCTCTCCGGTGAACCCTGCGCGTCGTCGTCCTCATCGGCGCCCTCCCCGTCCGCGGGGTCGGCGTCCTGGTCACCGCGATCATCGGCGTCCGAGGCGGGCTCGGCGTCACCCGTGGAGTGGTCGTCGAGGGGGTACTCCTCCTCGCCGAAGGTGACGTCGTCCTCGGTGCCGAGCTCCTCACCCGTCAGCTCCGCGATGCGGGAGGCCGCGTCGGTCTCCCCCTCCGCGTCGGCGTCGTGGGCGTGGACGAACCACTGCACGGCGTCGGCCTCCCGGCCCGCGGCGAGCAGGTTGTCGGCGTAGGCGTAGAACAGCCGCGCACTCCACGGGTCGCGACGCTTCGGATCGAGGTCCGCGATCTGCAGGCCCACGATGGCCGCGTCGAGCTCGCCCAGGTCACGACGGGCACCCGCCGCGACGATCGACAGCTCGATCCGGTCGGCCGGGTCGAGGTCGGCGACCTCGGGGCCGCGCGCGATCTCGAGCGCCCGCTCCGGACGCCCGAGGGCACGCTCGATGTCGGCCATGACGGCCAGGTGGCCCGGTCCGCCGCCCATGCGACGGGCCGCGCGCAGCTCGCCGAGCGCCTCGGCCCACTCCCCCGCGTGGTAGGCGACGATGCCCGACGCCTCCCGCACCACCGCGATGCGCGACGCCCGGCGGCGCGCGTAGCGGGCGTGCTCGAGCGCGAGCTGCGGGTCGTCGTCGACGAGGGAGCCCGCCGCCACCAGGTGACGGGCCACGATCTCGGCCGTGTCGCGCTGCAGGCCGCGCAGGTCTCGACGCACGTCGGAGTCGAGGTCCGACGCGGCGATCTCGTCGGTCAGCGGCGGGGCGGTGACGTGGGTGCGCTCGACGTCGCGCCGGTCGTCCCGGCCGCGGCCGGGACGGGACCCGTCGCGGTCCCAGGAGCCGCGGGAGTCGCGCCGGTCGTCGTCACGCCGGCCGTTGTCACGCCGGGACGAGCCGTGGTCGCGGCGGTACCCGCCCTCACGCGGACGGTCCTGCCGCGGCCGGTACTCGCGCCGCTCTTCGGCTGCGGGGGCGGCGTCGCGCGACGCGGTCCCGGTGTCAGGGGCCGACGCCGCGGTCTCGTTCGCCACCGGAGCCTCGGTCGAGGCCGCCGTGTCGGTGCTCTCCGCGGGGGTCTCCGCCCGTTCCGTCGACGTCGCCGCGCTGCCGGTGTCGCGGCGTGCGAAGTCGGCGCCGCCCATGGCGCCACGGCCCCCGGTGCGCCCGGACGCGTCGTCGCGACGTGCCGGGCGGTCGTCGCGGTCGTCGTAGCGCTTCCACCCGTCGGAGCCGCCACGGGAGCCCCCACGGTCGTCGCGCCGGTCGTCGCGCCGCTCGAACCTGCCGCCCCGGTCGTCCTGCCGGTCGCGGTAGCCGCCGCCCTGGGGACGACGGGCGTCGGAACGGTCACGACGATCCCGGCTGCCCCGGCCACCCTCGTCCCGACGTCCACGGTCGTCGCGGTTGTCGCGCCGGTCGCCGTCGTCGCGACGGGGCCGGTCGTCGCGGTACCCGCCGTGCCGGTCGTCGCCACGGTTGTCGCGGCGTTCCTGCCACGGACGGTCGCCGCCCCTGTCGTCCCGGCGGTCGTCACGGCGGTCGTAGCGTCGCTCACCGCCGCGGTCGTCGCGGAAGCCGCCCTGACGCGGTCCGCGGGAGTCGCGGTCGTCGCGCCGGGGTCCGCCCCAACCGCCACCGCGGCGCTCACCCGAACCACCGTCACGACGGTCCGGCCCGCGCCGGTCGTCACGCCTGTCGTCACGACGGAAGCCGCCGCGGTCGCCGCGCCGGTCGTCACGGTCGGTGCGGTCGGTGCGGTCGGTGCGGTCGGTGCGGTCGGTGCGGTCGGTGCGGTCGGTGCGGTCGGTGCGGTTGTCGCGGTCGTTGCTGCGCCAACCGCCGCCGGACGACCCGCCCCGGCCGCCGTCGCGGTCGTCGCGACGCCATCCGCCGCCCTGGGAACGGTCGCGCTGGGGACCACGGTCGTCGTTGTCCCGCCGGTAGCGCGGGCCGTCGTTCCGGCCCCCGCGGGAGTCGCCACCGCGGGAGTCGCGGTCGTCGCGCCGCCGGTCCTCCCAACGCCCGCCCCGGCCTCCGGCGCCGCCGGGACGTCCCCGGTCGCCGTCGCGATCCCGCTGTCCCCCTGCGTATCCGCTGGAGCGACCCGAGCCGCGGTCGTCGGAGCCACGGCCGCCACGGTCGCTGTTGGAGCGCCTGTCGCCCCGACGGTCGCCGTCGCGCCCCCGGTTGTCGCTCCGGGGCCGGTCGTCCCGGCGTCCGCCGTCGCCGCCCCGGTCCCGGCGGTCGTCGCGACCGCCCCAGCCCGAACCGACCCGATCCTGCCCGCGGCCCCGCGAGGAACCGTCCCGACGATCATTACCCGACTCTCGTCCGGAACCCGTCCGACCGTCGTCCCGGCGATCACGTCGCGGACGGTTATCGTCGGGACCATCCGCGATACTCATGCCGGTCAGAATACAATTCGCTGTTGCGCGCTCGTCGCCCGCATGTCCTGCGGCCGGCCGCCGAGCACAGGCCGGATGCCGGTCAAGATCAGTGCGGCGAGCGCGCCGGGGAGAATCCGACGAACTCCTTCGCCGAGTTCGACGGGAGCTCCAGACCTGCGCGAAACCAGCCTCACGTCGAACTCGACGCACCCCTTCTGAACACACCAAAAAAAGGGGGATGGTCCCGGACCGAAGTCCGGGACCATCCCCCTTGAGTTTGATGTCGGCGGCGACCTACTCTCCCACACCCTGGCGAGTGCAGTACC
>MEGH01000016.1:17720-175742 GCA_001725415.1 Pseudonocardia sp. SCN 73-27 | reverse complement strand
ACCACCCACAACCCCTACCAGCCCGACCGACACCGAGCCCTTCAACGCGTCCTCAACCAAGATCAACCGACGGCGGCTTGACACAGGGCAACTCATCGCCTTGCCCTTCTGGCGGAGCCCGATGACCGCGTTGAGCACGGTCAGGACGAGCAGCAGCACCGCGGTTCCCCACTCGGCGATGACGGCCGAGACGACCGCCGCCGCCAGCAGGATGATCTGCATGTAGCTGCGGTACTCGTCGAGGAACCGGCGCCAGCCCGGCTCCGGCGCCTCCTGGGGCAGGGCGTTGGGGCCGTTGGTGTGCAACCGCTCGGCCGCCGTCGACGACGACAGCCCGGCGTCGGGGTGGACGCCGAGCACCTGCGCGACGTCGTCGCCCGACAGCGCCGTCCACCGGGGCTGCGGCCCCGCCGCGTCCGGGGTCGTCTGCGCGGTCTGCACCTAGACCGCCGCCCCGTGCCGTGCACCTGCGGGCACGCGGTGGTTGCGGTGCCCGCCGGCGTCGGGCGCCTGCGCCATCAGCTCGGTGCGGGCGTCGGCGAGCCGGGCCCGGGCCTCGTCGCTCACCGTGGGGAACTGCGGATCGAGCTCGATCAGGGTGTGGACGAGGATCGCGGCCGTGCAGATCCGGCCCATCCACTTGCGGTCGGCGGGCACCACGTACCAGGGCGCCCAGCTCGTGCTCGTGTGCGACAACATCTCCGAGAACGCGTCCTGGTAGTCGTTCCAGCGGCGGCGCTCCATCACGTCGGCGGCGGAGAACTTCCAGTTGCGCTCCGGCACGTCGATCCGCCGCAGGAACCGCTGCCGCTGTTCCTCGTAGGACAGGTTCAGGAACACCTTGACGACCCGGAAACCGTTGTCGACGAGGTAGTGCTCCCAGTCGTTGATCTCCCGGTAGCGGCGGTGCCAGATCTTCTTGCGGCTCTCCGGGGGCAGCTTCTGGCGGTCGAGCAGCTCAGGGTGCACCCGCACCACGAGGACCTCCTCGTAGTGCGACCGGTTGAAGATCCCGATGTCGCCGCGGGCGGGCAGCCGCGCCGCGTAGCGCCACAGGTAGTCGTGGTCGAGCTCCTCCACCGACGGGACCTTGAACCCGGCGACGTGCACGCCCTGCGGGTTCACCCCGCTCATGACGTGACGGATCGTCCCGTCCTTCCCGCCGGCGTCGAGGGCCTGCAGGCACAGGAGCACCCCGTAGGTGTCCTGGGCGGCGAGCCGCGCCTGGTAGTCGGCGAGCATCGCGATGCCGGTCTGCAGCAGCTCACGGCCCTGCTTCTTCTTCCGCACGGCCTTCGAATGCCGGCGGGGGTCGAAGTCGCGGAGGTTCACCGACCGGCCGGGCCGGACCCGCAGGGGCTCGATGAACTCGGAGATCCGCCGGGCGCGCTGGTCGGCCATGTCGTTGCCCTCCTCGTCGACCGGTCCGTGATCGATCGGGTGCGGGCGAGCGTCGGCCGTCGGTCCACGGCGCGCCTCACCTGACAGGGATGAGGCCCCGCAGGCGGCGTCGGCGCAGCCTGACGACACGACCCGACGAGGGAGGCCGCGGTGGATGCGAGGACCGGGAGGCTGCTGCTCGGAGCCGGGAGCGGCGTCGCCAGGCTGATGTGGGCGTCGGCACGCCCGGTCCGCGCGGTGACGTCGACGGCGCTCCACGGCGGGGTCGCGATGGCCACCCTCGTCGCGCCGCGCACCGCCGCCGCGCTGGTGCGGCAGGGCCGGCGAGAACGGGTGCGGCTGCTGCGCCGCTGGAACGGCCTGCTGGAGATCCTCGTCGTCGAGGTCCTGGACGCGATGCTGCGGTCCGTCGACCTGACCGCCCTCGTCCGCGACCACGTGGACGTCGACGCGCTGGCCGGGGGCCTCGACGTCGACGCCGTGGTGGCCACGGTCGACCTCGACGCGGTGGTGCGCCGCCTCGACCTCGACACGATCGTCGCCCGCGTCGACCTGGACCGGGTGGTCGCCGCGGTCGACCTCGACGCGGTCGTGCGGCGGGTGGATCTCGACGCGGCGGTACGGCGGGTGGACCTCGACGCGGTGGTGCGCCGCGTCGACATCGAACCGGTGCTGGCCGAGGTCGACGTCGACGGCATCGCCGCCCGGCTCGACCTCGACGCGGTCATCGCCCGCATCGACCTCGTCGGCATCGCGCGGACCGTGATCGACGAGCTCGACCTCCCCGAGATCATCCGGACCTCCACCGGCGCGCTCAGCTCGGACACCGTGCGCGCGGTGCGCTCCGAGGCGATGACGGCCGACGACGTCGTGTCGGGTGCGATGGACCGGCTCCTGCGGCGCAGGGGAGCGGCGCAACCACCGGTCACGCCGTGACCGACGGCCACCGGGACGGCCCCGAGATCGCGGCCGCCGCCGGCACGGCCGGGATCGTCTCCCGCACCCTCGCCGCGGTCGTCGACCTGGTTGTCGTCGTCACACTCATGGTCGCGTCCCTGCTCGCGGTCGCCGGCGCCCGGTTCCTCGTGTCACCGGTGGGTTTTCGCTGGCCCAGCCCGAGCTGGACGCTGTCGGTCGTCGTCGGCGCCGTGCTCGCGACCGTCTACCTCACCGTCGCCTGGGCGACCGCCGGGCGCAGCTGCGGCGCCGCCGTCCTCGGGCTGCGGGTCCTCTCGGTGCGCGGTGCCCGGCCCGGCTGGTTCCGCGCGGTCGTGCGCGCGGCCCTGTGCGTCGTGTTCCCGCTGGGTCTGCTCTGGACCGTCCTGGGCAGGCGGCGGCGGTCGCTGCAGGACCTGCTCGTCGGGACCGTCGTCGTCTACGACTGGACCCCCGGGAACGGACATGTTTCACCCCTCGGGGGTGTCCCCGGAGGCGCCGCGCCCGGCCACCGTGTGCGGTCCCGAGTCGAGGAGGAACCACGATGACCACCCGGGCCCAGGACACATACACGACGACGGCGCCCGCCGAGAGCTCGGCGCAGAAGGGCCTCGTGCTCTTCGGCGGGCTCATGATGATCCTCTGCGGCGTCTACCACGCACTCAGCGGTGTCTCCGCGATCCTCAAGGACCAGGTCTACCTCACCACACCGAACTACACCTTCGAGTTCGACCTCACCGCCTGGGGCTGGGTCCACCTGATCCTCGGCGTGATCCTCATCGCCACCGGGATCGCTGTCGTGCGCGGTGTGACGTGGGGAGCGATCGTCGGTATCGCGCTGGCCGGCCTCAGCCTGGTGGCGAACTTCATGTTCCTGCCGCACTACCCGCTGTGGTCGATCCTGATCATCGCCATCGACGTGGCGATCATCTACGCGCTCGTCGCGCGCCTGCGCAACGGCTGACCGACGGGACGACGGGTCTCCCGCGGGCACCGGGGCGCGGCACCGGACCGGTCGACGCCACCCTCGACGATCCGGCGATCGTCGTGGCGCCGACCGGGCCGGTGCGCGGCCCCCGGAGACCCGCAGCCGCTGTTCCGCGTGCTGGGCGGACGGCCGCCGCGGCGCTGCGCGGAACGGTCGCACCGGCCGTGGCAATGGGCGCAGCGGTCACGCGGGGCCACCGCGCCGAGCTGCGCGATCACCCGCGCCGGGTGACGTCCGCGGCCACCACGGGTGCGAACGTCCGCGGGTGACCACGTCGAACTCGCCACGACTTGTGCGGTTCCGACCGATTGGTGGCCGTCCGGGCGTCGGCTCCGGTCGCCCCACGGGTCGGTGCAGTGGCCCCCCGGCGACGGGCGCCGACCCGTCGGCACCGTCGGCCGGCCTCTGCCCCGCCGACGGGATCCACTCCCTCACCCGGTCGTCGGCGGCCCCGGCTCCGCCGGTCACGCCCCTGGCCGGGGCGGCACCGCGTGTCCGGGGACGGTGTTGCGCGGATCGAGCGGCTCCGCCCACACCAACCGCAACCCGTGCGTCCGGAACAGCGCCATGATCGCGTGCAGGTGCGACTCGTCGATGATCTCGCCCCGAAGGATCAGCCCCGGCGGCACCTCCTCGACGTCGAGGTCGCAGAACGCGTCCAGCGCCGGCCCGGCCACCCGTCCGTCCACCCGGAACTCGTACATCCGCGGGGTCATCGCACCTCCCTGTGCCGCTGCCCGGCCCGTGCCACTGCACGACATCCTCCGCATTCGCCGCGTGTCGTCCTCCCCCCAAGGGGATGACCCGGAAGGTCCTGGACGGTCGGGCTCCGGTCGAGGTTCGTACGTGCATGGTGCGCAAGGTCCTGGCCGACGGGACGGGCTCCGGGGCCACCACACCACAGCCTCCACGATCCGTTCGGCCTTCGAGTGATTCCGCTTCACGCCGGCGGTGTCGCCGGTGTCGAACACGTCTTTCGGCGTGGGCAGAAGGACATTGGGCCCAAGGCGGACCGCACAGGTCCCCCATACGCTTCCCGTTGGGCCCTCGTCCGCGGCGCACGTGCGACGCGACAGTCGTCCTGAGCCGATCGACGCAGGACGTTCGGAGGCCGTATGACATTCGATCTCGCGCGGTGGCACTTCGCATCCATCACCCGCACGACACGGCCCGGGCCGTGTCGATCCCGATCCGCACAACGGTCGGTGCAGCCCGACTTGTGGTACCGGCACCATGTGCCGCCTGCCGAGGAGGTGGGCCGTGCGTGACGCGTATCCGTCCACCCTGTCCCCGCCGGCGTTGCCGCGAGATCTCGTGTCGCGGCCGGACCTGCGGGACGAGCTCGACAGCGGCGCCCGACGGGCCCTCACACTGGTCTGTGCGCCACCGGGTTTCGGCAAGACCGTCGCGGTCGCCGAATGGGTCCGGCGCGACTCCGGAACCCCGTTCGTCTGGCTGTCGCTGACCGCGGAGCACGACGACCCCCCGGCGCTGTGGGCCGCGGTGCTGGGCGCGCTGCGGGCAACGGGGATCGTCGCGCCGACCCGCCCGCGCCGCACCACGGCGCCCGGACCCGGGACGCCCGGCGGCCCGTCCCGGCTGCCCGACGACGTGGCCGCCACCTTCGAGGCCCTGCCCGGCCCGATCCGGCTGATCCTCGACGACGCCCACCACCTGCGCGGCCGGGAGACCGCCGAGCACCTGCGGCTGCTCGTGCGTGACCACGGACCGGCGGTCCAGCTGGTGCTGGTCAGCCGCCTCGACCCGCCGCTGTCACTGGCCCGGATGCGACTGTCGGGCGAGCTCTGCGAGCTGCGGACCGACCGGCTGCGGTTCACCGAACGAGAGACCGTGCAGATCCTGCGCCGCAACGGGCTGGACCCGACACGCAGGCAGGCGGCGACGCTGCACGAGCGCACCGGCGGCTGGGCCGCCGGACTGCGGCTGGCGGCGTGCTCGCTACGCCAGGTCCGCGACCCCGACCGCTTCCTGGCCGACTTCTCCGGCGACGACCACTCCGTCGCCGACTACCTCGTGGGGGAGGTGCTCGCCGGGATCGACGAGGATCGGCGCGAGGTGCTGCGCCGCGTCAGCATCGCCGACCCGGTCCCGGCGGCGCTCGCCGTCGAGCTCTGTGACCGCGAGGACGCCGCGGACGTCCTGGACGAGCTGGGTCGGGAGATCGGGCTGATCAGCGTCGCGCCCGACCGCGCCGACTTCCGCGTCCAGGAGCTGCTGCGTTCCTACTTGGAGGCCGACCTCCGCCGCCGGTCCGGCGGCGCGGTGGCGGCCCTGCACCGCCGGGCCGCCCTCTGGTGGGACAGCCACGGCAGGCCGGCCGAGGCCATGCACCACGTCAGCCGTGCCGGGGACCCGGCGTTCGCAGGCGGGATGCTCGTGCGCCGCGGCGCCCGGCTCGTCGCGATCGGCGACCGGGCCGTGCTGCGCGACGCGCTGCGGCTGTCGGGCACGACGACCGTGTCGCGGACGTGGGCCGCCGCGCTGTCGGCCCAGGACAACCTCGTGCGCGGCGACCGCGAGGCGGTGGCCGCCGACGTCCGGCGGGCCCGCCGCGAGGGCCACCCCGAAGCCGGCTCCGACCTGGCGGTGCTGCTGACCGCGACCGCGCGGCTCGCGGGCGTGGCCCGCTCCGTGCCCGCCGCGCCGGAGCCGCTGCCCGACGACCCGTCCCTCGCGGCCCTGGCCCTCGCCGGGCGCGGCGCTGTCGAGTGCCTCACCGGCACCTTCGACGAGGGGCGCTCCGACCTGGCCACCGCACTGGACACCGCCCGGCGCTGGCACCTGTCCCTGCTGGAGGCCCAGTGCCTGCTGCTGCTCAGCGAGGCGGCATGGGCGGTCGGCGACCTGCGCGAGGCCGCGGCCACGTCGGACGCGGCGCTGCGGGCCGTCGCCGACGGCGGCTGGGCCGGCTCCGGCCTCACCGTCAGCGCCACGGCCGTGGCCGCGCTGACCGCGGTCGAACGGGGCCGCTCCGACGCCGCGCTCACCATCCTCGACGCGGTCGAGACCTGCGAGTCCGCCGACCGCGACCCCGTGCTGCGCCTCGCCCTCGGGGTGTCACGCGGCGCGGCGCTGTTCGACACCGGGGAGCGCGCCGCGGGTCTGCTCGCACTGCAGCAGGCCCGCTCCGACGGCGCCGGGCACGAGGTCCCGCCCGCCCTCGCCACCGCGGCGGCGCTCATCGAGAACCACACCGCGCTCGAGATGGGCTACACCCGCGCGGCCGCCACGGCGGAGAGCCGCATCGACGGGCTGGTGGTCGCGGAGGGCGAACGGCTGCTGATGCGGGCCTGGGCCGAGTGCGCCGCCGGGAACCACCGTGACGCGCAGCACTGCATCGAGGAGCTGCTCCAACCGGGCGTGCCCCGGGCGCGGCCGTCCACGCTGGTGGAGGCGACGCTCGTCCTCGCGAACGTCGCCGTGCGCCGCGGCGACCGCCCCGCCGCCCGGTCCGCCGTGCGCGACGCGCTCGACCACGCCGCGACGATGGACCTGGTACGCCCGTTCGTCGTCACGTCGTCGTCGGTACGTGCGCTGCTCGTCGACGAGCTGATGGGGGAGGGCGTACGGGCCCGGTTCGCGGCCTGTGTGCTCGCGGTGCCCCGCGGCGGCGCCAAGCCCGTCGCGACGACGCTCACCGACCGTGAGCAGGACGTCCTCGCGCTGCTTCCGTCGCTGCTGAACCTCGACGAGATCGCAGCCGAGCTCGAGGTGTCGGTCAACACCGTCAAGAGCCACGTCCGGTCGATCTACGACAAGCTCGGCGCGTCCTCCCGCCGGAGGGCGGTACTGGCCGCGCACGAACGTGGGCTGCTGCGTCGCACACCGTCGCCGTTGCACGGCCATCGCGCCCGGGACACACGCCTCACCCGCCGCGCATGACGCCCGCCGTCGAGGTCGCGGCGACCATCCGAGGCTGCGGGGAGGGCGGCGATGGAGATTCCGGGGAGCACCATCACCCTGCCGGAGCTGCCGGCGATGTCGGCGCCGCGGCCCCACCTGCTCGAGCTGCTCGACCAGGCCGGGCCGCGGCAGCTGGTCGTCGTGGTCGCGCCACCCGGGTACGGCAAGACGGTCCTGCTCACGCAGTGGATCCAGGCCCGCAGGCAGCCGCGCGCGGCGTGGGTGTCGCTCGACCGGACCATGGACGCGGACCGCTTCCGCTCGGCCGTGACGGCGGCGCTCGCCGGCGTGCCGGGCCTGCCGCCCGACCGCCTCCTGCGCCACCTCGCCGGTGCGGCCGGCGGTCGTCCCGGGTCGGACGTCGTCGACGAGTTGCTCGCGGCGCTCGATGACGTCCGGCCCCCGGTCCGGCTGGTGCTCGACGACGTCCACGAGCTCACCGACCCCGACGCGCAGCGCGAGCTCGGAAGGCTCGTCCGTGGCAGGGCACGCGGGCTGCAGCTCGTCCTCGCCGGCAGGCACGACCCGCCGATGCTGCCGCGGCTGCGCCGGGAGGGCCGCACGCACGAGCTGCGGGCCGAGCACCTGCGCTTCAGCCTGGCGGAGACGGCGACCCTGATGGAGCTGTCCGGCCTGGACCTCACGCCGCGCCAGGTCGCGGCGCTGCGCTCCCGGACCGGCGGCTGGGCGGCGGGGCTGCGATTCGCCGCGATCGCCCTGCTGTCCACCGACGACCGCCAGGGTTTCATCGACCAGTTCTCCGGCAGCGAGCACTCGATGGCCGACTACCTCGCGGGCGAGGTGATGGCGAGCCTCCCGACGTCGTCGCGCGAGCTGCTGCAGCTCGAGTCGGTGTGCGACCTGCTGCCGACGGGGCTGGCGTCGGCGCTGTCCGGGCAGCCCGACGCCGACCGCATCCTCGGCGAGCTGGCGAAGATCACCGGTCTCGTCGACCGCCTCGACGCGACGACCTACCGGATCCACCCGCTCCTGCGGACCTACCTGGGTGCCGAGCTGGAACGGCACCTGCCCGCGCAGTACCGCAGCTCGCACGTCACCGCGGCCTGGTGGTGGCTCGCCGCGGGCGACGCGGTCCACGCGCTCAGCCACGCCGAACGCGCCGAGGACCCGGAACTGCTGCGCAGCCTGCTGCCCGCGATGGGGCTGCGGCTCGTCGCGACCGGCGGGTTCGCCGCGCTGCGCCGGCTGCTCGACGGCGCCCGCGGCGCGGGCGGCCCCGACGATCCCTGGGCGCTGCTGCTGGAGGCCTACCTCGAGTACCGGCTCGGGTCGGGGACCGACCGCGCCGCGCTCGCGGCGCTGGAACAGGCCGGGCGGGCATGGCCCGCCGCCCCGGAGCCGGCGCTGGCCCAGCTGCGCGGGTCCGTCGAGCTGCTGCTCACCGGGGTCGCGACGATCGGGCCGGGCGTACCGGTGACCGGGACACCCGAGCAGACGATGCTGGCGGACCTGTCCCGCGCGACGGTCGAGCTCGCCGACCCCGCTGTCGACGCCGTCCGGGCCAGGCAGGACCTGGAGGCGCTGGTCCTCGGCGCGCGCGAGCACGGCTTCAGCTGGTTCGAGGAGTGGGCCTGGACCCTGCTGACGGTGGTCGAGCTCGCCGCCGGGCACTACCGGGCCATGGCGGGCGCGGCCCGCTCCGCCCTCACCGTCGCGGCGATGCAGGGCCGCCCGATCGCGTCGGTCACCACCTCGATCGCCGCCACCGCGTACGCCGACCTCCTCGGCGGCGACCTGGTCGCCGCCCGCGACCGGGCCGCCGCGGCCATCGCCGAGGAGGCCCACGGCGAGCCCGAACGTGTCCTGCGTGTCGTCCACACCGTCGCCTGCAGTGACCTCGGCGAGACGGCCATCGGCCTGGCGCGGTGCCGGTCCGCCCTGTTCGAGCTCTCGGCACCCGCCGTGGTGCTCGCTGGCCTCGCGGTCCTCGAACACCGCGTCGAACTGGTCCACGCCGGGGTGGAGAGCGCCCGGCGCACCACCGAGTGGCTCGAGGAACGCACCGGCGACGTCGCCGAGATCCTGCTCATGGAGGCCCGGGCCGCGCAGGCGTCCGGCAACCACGACATCGCCCGGACCGCGGCCGAGTCCGTCGTCGCGCGGGTCGTGCCGCCGCTGCTCGCCCACACCCCGGCCGACGCCCACCTCGTCGTCGCCGAGTGCACGTTGCGCGGCGGAGAGGTCGCCCGCGCCCGCGCCGAGGTGGTCGAGGCGGTGCGCAGCGCCTCGCAGCTCGACGTCGTCGGGTCGCTGGTCCTGGCCGGCGGGCCGCTCGGGGACATGGTGGAGGCGGCCGGCGCCGAGGTCGCCGACCCGGGATGGCACGAACGGCTCCTCGCAGCCCGCGCCGTCGTGCACGGACGACCCCGGACCGCGCTGAGCGAACGCGAGCTCGCCGTCCTCGCGCTGCTCCCGTCGCTGCTCAGCGCCGCCGAGATCGCCGACGAGCTGACGGTGTCGGTCAACACCGTCAAGACGCACATCCGGTCGATCTACACCAAGCTCGGCGTGGGGAACCGGCGCGACGCCGTCCTGCGGGCCCGCGATCTCGACCTCCTTCCCTGACGGGACCTGTTCACCTCCTCCGGGTGACGTGACGGCGCGCCCGCCGCGCCACCGTGGAGGCGGATCGAGCAGCGAGGCGGGGAGGCCGATCGAATGGAGCTCGGGCACAACGACCCGCCGGACGGCCACTACGAGTTCCGTGTCATCGGACGGCTGTCGGACCGGGCTCGCGCCGCATTCCCGGGGATGGACGTCCGCGAGGTACCCGCCGAGACGATCATCTCCGGTGACGTCGCCGACGACGGTGGCCTCCAGGACGTGCTGTCGCGCATGCAGTCGTTGGGTCTGGAGGTCGTGTCGGTCCGTAGGGCCACCTGAGCGAGGGGAGGCCGGCGCGATGATGAGCCGGGAAGATCGTCGCAGGCTGGAAGCCATCGAGCGGCACCTCGCCGCGGAGGACCCGAAGTTCGTCCGCCGGCTCCGACGCCGGGGTGCCGCGGTCGGCCGGACCGACCGGTTCCCGTCGCTGCGCGCAGGCGGGGCGCCACGCATGGTGTGGGTGGGACTCGTCGCCGGCCTCGTCATCCTCGTCGTCGGGATCGTGGCCGCCACGTTCACGCTCACACTGACCGGGATGGTGTTCCTCGTCGTGTCGCTGTGGGCGGGACGGATGATCAGCAAGCATCCCGGACAGCACGAATGACGCCCGCCACCGTGGCGACGTCGTGACCGCGGACGGTACGCAGCGCGTCGACACCGCGGACCGGGGGGCAGGCGGTCGTCGACTGACCCCGCCGGACCGAGAACCCGCAGCCGGTGCCCGACGTCGCCCCGCTGGCCGACCTGCGGCTGTGGCCGTACTCGGAGTCGCTGCGTACCCGCCTGCATGACCGGCTCCCGCACCGGGCCGCCCGCATCGGGGTCCCCGGGGACGGCGCCGGGCTCGTCGACATGTGGAGCTTCGGGATCGGTCACGCCACGTTCGTCGACGTCCACCGGCCGGATGCGGCCACCGACTGGGACGGGCTGCGCGACGAGGTCGCACGGGTGCGGTCGCGGGAGAGCTTCCTGGTCCGTGCGGCGCCGCTCGCGACGGGGATCACCGCCTCCCGCGTCGGGGAACCGCTGTGGGCACAACGGATGCTGCTCGTCGAGGCACCGCCCGGCACCGACACCGACGCGATGGAACGGATCGGGCGCACCCTCTCCCCGGACGGGCAGGCGCTCGTCGGTACCGCGGAGCCCGGGAGCGCGTCGGTCCGGCTGGTGTCGAGGCGTGCGTCGTCACGCACCGGTCGGTGACGGACACGTGGGACGCGCTGGCCCGGGTGGTCGCCGCCCAGACCGCGATCTGGGCGGCCGTCCTCGACGTCGACTTCCAGCTCACCGCGATGCTCGACCGCAACCCGCGGAAGCTGTCCCTGCACGAGCTCGAGGAACGCTCGACGCACCTGCTCACCGTCTACGAACGGGTGCAGACGTTCCGGGCCGGGATCGAGATGATCCCACTGCACCTCACCGGCCGTGACCAGGAGATCTGGAACCGCGTCAACGAGGTCTGGCGGCTCACCGACCAGCTGTCGTCGCTCCACACCGGCCTGGACGCGTGCGAGCACGTCTACACCCACACCGCGACGTCGCTCACGACCCGGCAGGGACGGTTCCTCAACGGTGTCGTGCTCGCGGTGACGATGCTGAGCCTGGCGACGTTCGGGCTGACGGTGTGGGACTTCACGCAGAAGAACTTCGATGCCTTCCACTGGGTGAGCCTGGTGGTCGTCGTGCTCTCGCTGGTCGTCTCGGTCGTGCTGTTCCAGCGGGTGTGGTCGCGGGCCACCGGCCGGCGCCTGCGCCGTCGGCCGGCCGACCCGTGACGACGCGCTGCGGTGGGGGCTGTGGTCGCCGGTTCCGGCGTGCCCGGGCAGGCACGCCCTCGAACAGCGTCGCCCGGTGCTCGGCGATGAGCCGCAACGTCTCGCCGGGGCGGAACCTCTCCATCAGCACGACGGTGCCGCCGGCCCCGAAGGTCCCGTTGATCACGACGTTGCCGTACACGTGCGGAGTCGGCAGCGCGGTGACGACGACGTCGTCGGCGGTCCCGAGGTGCATGGTCGCGGTGGCCGCGCAGCTCCACAGCTCGGCCCGGTGGCTCTGCACGGCGCCCTCCGCCCGACCCATCGCGAGCTCCCGGCGACAGGGTCCTGCCTGGGCAGCCGGCACGCGCAACGCCCGTCGGCGACCTGCGCCGACCGCCTCCCGCCGTCGGGGGTGACGCGCCGACATCACGTCGGGCTCGTGACCTTTCGAGGCTCCGCAACGATTAGTCTGCTCGTGGCAGTGACGCCGGGAACAGACTCGTCGAGGACGTCGACGGTGCGAGGTCCATCGCCCATGCGTCTCGGCAGCTGACCTTCGTCGGCGACGGACCACGCCCACGGGCCGCAATGCGTGCGGGCCGGCCCACTTATAGGAGAGTGAATGCGCGACACCACCGAGGACGCCGAATCCCCACCGCCCGCCGCTACTGTACCGATGCGGATCGGGGTCGCGTCGGAGTCCGCCAAGTCCGAGACCCGGGTCGCGCTCAGCCCCGAGACGGTCGGCAAGGTCGTGGCGCTCGGCTACGGCGTGACAGTCCAGTCCGGTGCGGGTGCGTTGGCCGGGTTCGAGGACTCCGCGTATGCCGAGGCGGGTGCCGAGGTGGTCGACGGTCCGGTCTGGGACTCCGACATCGTGGTGATGATCAATGCGCCCGGGCCCGAGGAGATCGGCAAGCTCCGGTCCGGGTCGGCGCTGATCGCGATGCTGGCGCCGCGGTTCTCCGAGGAACGCACCGCCGCGCTGGCCGCGCAGGGTGTGACTGCGCTGTCGATGGACGCGGTGCCCCGTATCTCGCGGGCCCAGTCGATGGACGTGCTGTCGTCGATGGCCAACATCGCGGGTTACCGCGCGGTGATCGAGGCGGCGCACGCGTTCGGGCGGTTCTTCACCGGGCAGGTCACCGCGGCGGGCAAGGTCCCGCCGGCCAAGGTGCTGGTCGCGGGCGCCGGTGTGGCCGGGCTCGCGGCGATCGCGGCGGCCAACAGCCTGGGCGCGGTCGTGCGGGCCACCGACCCGCGGGCCGAGGTCGCCGACCAGGTCAAGTCGTTGGGTGGTGAGTACCTGGCGGTCGAGGTGGAGCAGGAGGCGTCGACCGACGGCTACGCCAAGGCCACGTCGGAGGCCTACGACAAGCGGGCGGCGGAGATCTACTCCGAGCAGGCCGCCGACGTCGACATCATCGTCACGACCGCGCTGATCCCGGGCCGTCCGGCGCCGAAGCTGATCACCGCGGCGGATGTGGCGTCGATGCGCCCGGGTTCGGTGATCGTGGACATGGCCGCCGCGCAGGGCGGCAACGTCGAGGGCTCGGTCGCCGGGGAGGTCGTCACCACCGACCACGGTGTGACGATCATCGGCTACACCGACCTCGCGGCCCGGCTGCCCGCGCAGGCCTCGCAGCTCTACGGCACCAACGTGTTGAACCTGCTGAAGCTGATGACCCCGGAGAAGGACGGGCGCCTTGCGCTCGACCTCGACGACACCGTCGTGCGGGGGCTGACCACCGCGCACGCCGGCGAGGTGCTCTGGCCGCCACCCGCGGTGTCGGTCAGCGCCGCGCCCGCGGCCCCGCAGGCGGCGGCGCCGGTGGAGAAGGCCCCGGAGAAGGAGCGTTCGCCGCTGGCGAAGGCGCTCCCGTCGGTCATCGGTGCGGTCGCGCTGTTCCTGATCACGGCGTTCGCGCCGCCGGAGCTGGCCGGGCACCTCACGGTGTTCGTGCTGGCCATCGTGATCGGCTTCTACGTGATCGGGAACGTGCACCACGCGCTGCACACGCCGCTGATGTCGGTGACCAACGCGATCTCCGGGATCATCGTCGTCGGCGCGATCCTGCAGATCGGTACCGGTGGCAGCGGCCTGGTGCTGGGTCTGGCCGCGGCGGCGACGCTGCTGGCGTTCATCAACATCGTCGGTGGCTTCGCGGTGACCCGCCGCATGCTGTCGATGTTCTCGCGCAGCCCCGGGAGGAGCTGAACCATGCAGACGTGGACGACGGCGGCGTATTTGATCGCCGCCCTGCTGTTCGTGGTCAGCCTCGCCGGGCTGTCGCGGCACGAGACGTCGCGCTCCGGTGTCGTGTTCGGTATCGCGGGTATGACGATCGCGCTGGTGGCCACCGCGATCGTCGCGTTCGGCTCGGCGTCGGGGCTGGGCATCGCGCTGCTGCTGGTGGCGCTGGTCATCGGTGCGGCGATCGGGCTGTGGCGGGCGCGGGTCGTGGAGATGACGGGCATGCCCGAGCTGATCGCGCTCATGCACAGCTTCGTCGGTCTCGCCGCGGTGCTGGTCGGCTGGAACGGCTACCTCGAGGTGGAAGGCGGAGCAGCCGAGGGCGGTGCCGGTGGGGCAGAGCAACTGACCGGCTCGCTGCTGGGGATCCACCACGCCGAGGTCGCGATCGGCGTGTTCATCGGCGCGGTCACGTTCACGGGCTCGATCATCGCGTACCTGAAGCTGTCGGCGAAGATCAAGTCGGCGCCGCTGATGCTGCCGGGCAAGAACGTCTTGAACCTGGGCGCGCTGGTCGTGTTCGCGGCGTTCACGGTGTGGTTCGTGATCAGCCCGCAGCTGTGGATCCTGGCCGTGCTCACGGTGCTGGCGCTGCTGCTGGGCATCCACCTGGTGGCCTCGATCGGCGGCGGCGACATGCCCGTGGTCGTGTCGATGCTCAACAGCTACTCCGGCTGGGCCGCGGCCGCGTCGGGCTTCCTGCTGGGCAACGACCTGCTGATCATCACCGGGGCGCTCGTCGGCTCGTCGGGTGCGTACCTGTCCTACATCATGTGCAAGGCGATGAACCGGTCGTTCATCTCCGTCATCGCCGGTGGTTTCGGCGCCACGGCCACGTCGGCGGCCGCGGTCGAGGGCGAGCACCGCGAGGTCAACGCCGTGGGTGTGGCCGAGCTGCTGGGCAACGCGTCGTCCGTGGTGATCACCCCCGGCTACGGGATGGCCGTCGCGCAGGCGCAGTACCCGGTTGCGGAGCTGACCCGCAAGCTGCGCGAGGCCGGTGTCGAGGTCCGCTTCGGTGTGCACCCGGTCGCGGGCCGGCTGCCCGGGCACATGAACGTGCTGCTGGCCGAGGCCCAGGTCCCCTACGACATCGTCCTGGAGATGGACGAGATCAACGACGACCTCGCCGAGACCGACGTCGTCCTCGTCATCGGGGCCAACGACACGGTCAACCCGGCCGCGTCGGAGGACCCGGGCAGCCCGATCGCGGGCATGCCGGTGCTGAAGGTGTGGGAGGCCAAGGACGTGATCGTGTTCAAGCGGTCGATGGCCACCGGCTACGCGGGCGTCCAGAACCCGCTGTTCTTCCGGGAGAACACCCAGATGCTCTTCGGCGACGCCAAGGCCCGGGTCGAGGACATCCTCGCCGAGCTCGGGGCGCACGTCAGGACCGGCTGACGGCATTCCACGCCCGCGCCCCCACCGCTGACGGGGGCGCGGGCGGTTGGGCCCGCACCCTCCGGGGAACCCGGGCCCGTGAGGCGACGATGACCGACCTGCTCGACGGTGACTTCTACGGTTTCGGAACCCTGCTCACCGCCGAGGAACAGAAGACGCTGGCGGCGGTGCGTGAGTTCTGCCGCACCGAGCTCGCCCCGATCGCCCTCGACGCGTGGATCGACGCCGAGTTCCCGCACGCGATCGTGCCCCGCTTCGCCGAGCTGGGGCTGGCCGCCCTGCCCTACGACGACCTGCAGGGCCCGGCCGCACGCCGCATCCTGACCGGGTTCGTGTCGCTGGTCCTCGCGCACACCGACCCGTCGTTCAACAGCTTCCACGGCGTCCACAGCGGGCTCGCGATGGGCAGCATCGACATCTGTGGTTCCGACGAGCAGCGCCGCCGCTGGCTGCCCGCCATGGCCCGGTTCGAGCAGATCGGGGCGTTCGGGCTCACCGAGCCCGACGGCGGCTCCGACGTCGCCGGCGGGCTGACGACGACCGCCCGCCGTCACGGCGACACCTGGGTCCTCGACGGGCAGAAGCGCTGGATCGGCAACGGCACCTTCGCCGACCTCGTCGTCGTGTGGGCACGCGACCTCGCCGACGACAGCGTCAAGGGCTTCGTCGTGTACGGCGACAACCCGGGGATGTCGGCGACACGGATCGAACGCAAGATCGCGCTGCGCACCGTGCAGAACGCCGAGCTCGTGCTCACCGGCTGCGAGGTGCCCGAGGATCACCGGCTGCAGCGCGCCGAGTCGTTCGCCGACACCAACGAGGTGCTGCGCCGCACCCGTGGCGGCGTCGCGTGGGGTGCGACCGGCACCATGATGGCCGCCTACGAGAACGCGCTCGCCTACGCGAAGCAACGCGAGCAGTTCGGCCGGCCCATCGCCGGGTTCCAGCTCGTCCAGGACCTGCTCGTCCGCATGCTCGGCAACGTCACCGCATCACTCGGCATGGCCGTCCGGCTGGCCGCGATGCAGGACGACGGCACGGCCCGCGACGAGCACGCCGCCCTCGCCAAGGAGTACACGACCACCGCGATGCGCGAGACCGTCGCGATGGCGCGACAGGTCGTCGGCGGCAACGGGATCGTGCTGGACCACGGCGTCGCCAAGTACTTCGCCGACGCCGAGGCCCTCTACTCCTTCGAAGGTACCCGCGAGATCAACACGCTCGTCGTGGGCCGGGCCGTCACGGGACACTCGGCCTTCGTGCGCTGATTCCTGCTCCGGGGGCTACTGCTCCTCGGCCGGGTCGGGCGCCTCCTGGGCGCGGACCGCGATGGGTGCACCGGCGAGATCCTCGTCGTTGCACAGCAGTTTGACCTCGTAGTAGACGCCGTCGGGGCTGTCGTCGTAGTCGAGGTGGACACCGATGACGTCGACGGGCTCGCCGAGCCACTCCTGCACCTCGCGCAGCCAGCGGGCCGAGCGCTCCAGTGCCGAGGGCAGGTCGTCGTCACGGAAACCGACGGGTCGGAACGGAACGTCCTGGATCGCGTCGTGGCGGTGCAGCGGGCGGGGAAGGCCCCGGGCCAGACCGGCGTCGTCGAGGTCCAGGGCGACAGAGTTCTCACTCACACGTCCAGGATGACGCCGGAACGCGAGGACGGCAAACACGACGACCCCGGACGGTGACACCTCCACTGTGGAGACCGTCCGCCGGCCCCGTACCCGTCAGCGGATCTGACGGTCTCCCGCCGTCGGCGCACACACGACGACGCCGAAGGGTGGGTGACCCACTCTTCGGCGTGTGACGGTCGTGCTGTCAGCGGGTGACCTGCGCGGGGGCGTCGGCACCGGTGACGCGGCGGGTGTAGCGGACCGTGAGCAGGACCAACAGGCCCGGGATCAGCCAGTTGAGGATCAGGTCGCCGGGCCGGCTCGCCAGGTAGCCGCTGTACTCGGCCGCGTTCTGGGCCAACGCGCCTGCGATCAGGTGCCCGACACCCATGACGGCGACGGTGCCCGCCCAGGCCGCGCTGATCCTGCGGTTGACCTCGTGGAATCGCGGGGAGTCCCAGTACTCCTGCGGCACGGACTCGCGGGCGTACTGCTCGGTGAACGGCCGCGAGGCCAGGGTGGCGACGATGACGGCGGCCAGGACCAGGGCGGCGACGCCGCGTCCGTAGAAGGCGAGGAACGCGTCGGAGGCCGGGTCGACGAGCGCCCAGACGCCCATCGCCGCGAACGTCACCATGCCGGTGAGCTCCAGGAGCTTGGGGCTCTGCCCACGGGCGACGGAGCGGGCGACGAGGATCGCGGCGACGACGAGCGCGATCAGCGCCGCCATGCCGACGGCCCCTGGACCGACCCGCGTCGAGATCATCGAGAAGGCGATCCAGGGCAGGAAACCGATGAGAATACTCTTGGCGGACATGGCTTCTTCCGTTTCTGTCGGGTGGCGGGTGCCGGGTCGGTCCCTTTCCTGACATCAACGTTCGTCTGTCCGTAGGCGCGGAACATCCGCCATCTCGCCCGGTTCGCGGCACACGGCCGGCTCGGTGACATGGCGGATGTTCCGCCGGTCGCTCTCAGCCGGGTGCCAGCGCCGTCCGCACGTCGTCTGGCCACGGGGTCGCGGCCGGGGCGTCGGGCGTCGCGTTGACGACCGTCGTCGACCCGGCCGCGGCGACCGTGGTTCCGGAGCGGACCTCGAAGTCGTAGCGCATCGACGTGGTGCCGACGTGCCCGATCGTCATGTCGATCTCGACCTCGTCGCCGAACCACAGCCGGGCTCGGAAGTCGGCCTCGTAGCGCACCCGGGGGATGCGCCCGAAGAGCCCGGCGAGGCCGAGCCGTCCGAGCAGCTCGGCCTCGGCCGCCTCGACCCAGCGCAGCACGACGCCGTTGTAGTAGTGCCCGGACGCGTCGGTGTCGGACCACTCGACGGTCCGCCGGATCGTGACGGTGGGCCGGGTTGCGGCGGCGGTCACGACGGCACTCGCATCATCGGGCGACCGCAGCGGGCGGGTCGGCCAGCGCGTGGTCGCCGCCGAGCAGCGCGCCACCGAGGGGTGCGACGGCGGGCAGGTCGAGCGCGCGCAGCATCCGGTGCGTCGTCGCGACGGCCGCCGACAGCACCGGTTTGCCCAGCAGCTGCTGGACCTCGTCGATCACGTCGAGCGACGGCATCTGGACGCACGCCGACAACACGACGGCGTCGGCGTCGGGCCGGTCCAGCTCCGCCGCGTGCGCGATCAACCCGCGCGGGTCGAGTGCGGCGACGTCCAGGTTGCCGGGCACGCCGAGCGCACGGTGGTCGAGCACGTCGACACCCTCGGCCTCGATGTAGTCGACGACCGTGCGGGTCAGCTCCGGCATGTAGGGCGCGATGAGCACGATCCGCCGCGCGCCGAGCACCCGCAGGCCGTCGACGAGCGCCCCCGCGCTGGTCACGACGGGTGCAGGCCCGCCGTTGTCGACCGTGCGCGCGTGCAGCCGGCGTTGCGACTCGCGGTGGTAGCCCGGCCCCATGCTCATGATCGCGACGAGGCAGGCGTAGCCGAGGACGTCGACGCGGGCGTCGGACAGCTCGACGGCGCAGCGGTCGGACTCGCCGTCCATCGCGGCCAGCTCGTCGGCGGTCACCCGGGTCATGCGCATCCGGCTCGAGTGGAACGTGAACCGCTCCGGCGCCACGGTCTCGCGCGCCCGCAGCAGCGCCGGGATCTCGGTCTCCATCGTGACGTTGGAGCTGGGGACGATCTGGCCGATCCGGAACGAGCGGGTCATCGGGCGTCGACCACCGGGTTGCGCAACGTCCCGATGCCCTCGACGGTCGCCTCGACGACGTCGCCGGGGCGCAGGAACTGTGGCGGGTTCTGCGCCGCTCCGACGCCCTGGGGCGAGCCGGTGGCAATGACGTCGCCGGGCTCCAAGGTCATGCCGGAGGAGATGTCGGCGATCAGTTCGGCGACGGTGAACAGCATGTGGGCGGTGTTGCCCTTCTGCTTCACCTCGTCGTTGACCTTGAGCCCGAGGGCGAGGGTCTGCGGGTCGGGGACCTCGTCGGCGGTGCGGACGGCGGGGCCGAAGGGCGCGTAGGAGTCCTGGCCCTTGGAGAAGAACCACTGCCCGGAGCGGCGCTGGTCGCGCGCGGAGATGTCGTTGATGATCGAGTATCCGAACACGTGCGCGAGCGCGGCCTCGCGCGACACCTTCCGCGCGGCCCGCCCGATGACGACGGCCAGCTCGCACTCCCAGTCGAGCTGCTCGGTGAGGTTGCCGTCGTGCAGGATCGGCTCCCCGGGTCCGACGACGGCGGTCGCCGGCTTTCCGAACAGCACCGGCCGCGTCGGCAGCTCCTTGTGGGTGTCGAGGGCGCGGGCCGACTCGTCGACGTGCTCGACGTAGTTGAGCCCGACCCCGACGATCTTCCCCGGCCGGAACGGGGCGTGCAGCCGCACGGAGTCGCGGGGGACGCGAGGGCCGTCCAGCGGCGGGAGCGCTGTGCCGAACAGCCCGCGCAGGTCGGTGACGTGCGCGGACAGGTCCACGACCTCGTCGCCGACCATGGCACCGGGCAGGGCCGGGCCGCCTTCGACGGAGAAGCTGACCAGGAGCATCGGAGGTTCCCTTTCAGACGGCCTGGTGGCCGTCGTTGTCGGCGTAGGCCTCTTCGCGGTAGAAGCCGAGCGAGCGCATCACCGGGAAGTCGGTGAACGAGAACAGGCACGCGTCGTCGGACGTGCTGGCGTTGGCGTGCTCGTGCCAGGCCCACGACGGGATGACGAAGATGTCGCCCTCGGTCCAGTCGTAGCGGACACCGTTGATGATCGTGTGGCCCGAGCCCTTGGCTGCGGTGTAGACCTGCGAGCCGACCTGGCGGTGCGCCAGCGTCCGCTCACCGGGACGCAGCATCTGCATGTGCGCGCTCATCGTCGGCATCACGGAACCGCCGGTCAGCGGGTTGGAGTACTCCATGATGATGCCGTCGTAGGGCGAGCCGTCGGAGGCCTGCGCCGCGTTCTGCAGCGCCTCGTACGTCGGCTCCCACGGGTAGGCCGTCAGCGGTGAGTAGCGCTTGTCCCACGGGTCGCCGACGGGCCGCAGCTGCCCGGCGCCGTAGGTGAGGACCGAGGAGTTCGTGACGCCGTCCTGCTTCTGGTAGACGTCGGGGTGCACCTCGTAGAACGGCGCGTCCAGGGCGTTGACCAGCGGGATGTCGAGCCCGTCCTGCCAGATCACGGCACCCTCGGACTCGAGCCCCTCGTTGCCGTGCTCGTGCCAGGTCCAGTTCGGGGTGATCGCGAAGTCGCGCGGGCCGACCTTGAGCTTCTGCCCGTCGACGATCGTCCAGGCGCCCTCGCCCTCCAGCACGAACCGTAGTGCCGACGCCTGGTGGCGGTGCGCGGTCATCGACTCGCCGGGCGCCATGACCTGCAGTCCGGTGTAGAGCAGGCCGCAGGTGGCCGCGATGTCGCGCAGGTCGGGGTTGTAGAGCGCGACGACGCGACGGCCGGCGTCGTCACCGCTGACCAGGCCCAAGGCCTCCAGCACGAGCGGGCGCAGGTCGGCGTAGCGCCACAGCATCGGGCGCGAGCGCGGCTGCGGGTACCAGGGCTCGATCTTGTTGGCGATCTTCCACAGGGCGCCGGCCTCGAGGTCCTCGAGTCGCCGGTAGTAGGCCTCCAGCTCGGCGGTGTCGTGCACCCGGGCACGCCCGAGGACGTCGTCACTCAGGTCGGTCATCACGCCTCCTCGTCTCTCGTCGCCGACTCAACATAGCGTCTTTTCGACGGCAGCAACAGATGCTAACGTTGCGTCCACTCAACCAGCGTCAGGAGTGAGGAATATGAGGATCGCCGTCGTGGGTGGGGGTCCGGGCGGCCTCTACCTGGCCGCGCTGGCGAAGCAGCTCGACCCGGCCCGCGAGGTCGTCGTGTTCGAGCGCAACGCCGTCGACGACACGTTCGGCTTCGGTGTCGTCTTCTCCGACGAGACCCTCGACGGCCTCGAGCAGGCCGACCCCGTCCTGTTCGCGTCGGTCTCGGCCCGGTTCGCGCGCTGGTCGGACATCGACGTCGTGCACCGCGGCGAGACGGTCACCTCCGGCGGCCACGGGTTCTCCGCGATCAACCGCCGCGTCCTGCTGGAGCTGCTCGCGAACCGCTGCACGGAGGTGGGGGTCGACCTGCGGTTCCGCACCGTCGCCCCGCCCGTCGATCAGCTGCGCGCGACCTACGACCTCGTCGTCGCCGCCGACGGCGCCCGCTCGGCGATCCGCACCGCGCACGCCGACGTGTTCGGCCCCGACCTCGACGTCCGCGGCGCCCGCTACATGTGGCTGGGCACCGACCGGGTGCTCGACGCGTTCACCTTCGTCGCGAAGCAGACCCCGCACGGCGCGCTGATGGTGCACGCATACCCGTTCTCCGAGCAGCGGTCGACGTTCATCGTCGAGACGTCGGAAAACACCTGGCGCGCACTGGGTTTCGACGGCGTCGACGCCGACTCGCTCCCGCCCGGGGTCAACGACGAGGCGAGCATCGCCGCGATCGCCGAGCTGTTCGGTGACGAGCTGGGCGGCGCCGCGCTCGTCGCGAACAACTCGAAGTGGCTGCGGTTCACCACCGTCCGCAACCGGCGCTGGCACGACGGCAACCTCGTGTTGCTGGGCGACGCCGCGCACACCGCGCACTTCTCCATCGGCTCGGGCACCAAGCTCGCGATGGAGGACTCGCTGGCGCTGGCCGCGGCGCTGCGCCGGCACGCCGACGTCCCCACCGCGCTCGCCGCGTACGAGGCCGAGCGCCGGCCCGTCGTCGAGTCCACCCAGCGGGCCGCCCAGGCCAGCCTGGAATGGTTCGAGGACGTCGACCACGTGACCGGGCTCGACCCGCAGCAGTTCGCGTTCAACCTGCTCACCCGCAGCCGCCGCGTCACCTTCGACAACCTCGCGGTCCGCGACCCCGACTACGCCACCCGGGTCCGCACCCACTTCGCGCCCGGCGCGCCGCCCCTGTTCCAGCCCTTCTCGGTGGGAGAGCTGGTGCTGCCCAACAGGATCGTCGCTGCACCGGTCACCGTCGACACCGCCCGCGACGGGGTGCCCGGCGACGCCGAGATGCTGATGCTGTCCGCCGCGGCCGTGGGGGGAGCAGGGCTCGTGCTCACCGGCGGCACCGCCGTCTCCGCCGACGGTCGCGCCTGCGCGGAGAGCAGCGGCCTGTGGTCCGAGGCGCACGTCGCCGCGTGGCGCGCGATCACCGACCGCATCCACGCGACGTCCGACGCCCGGATCGGCGTCCAGCTCACCCACGCCGGCCGCCGCGGCGTCGCACCCGTCGCACCGACACCCGTTCCGTACCGCGACGGCGACCCCGCGCCGGGCCCGGTTGACGAGGACGCCGTGGCAGCCGCGTTCACCGACGCCGCCCGCCGCGCCGCCGACGCCGGGTTCGACGTGCTCGAACTGCACGCCGGCCACGGCCACCTGCTCTCGACCTACCTGTCGCCGCTCACCAACCCGGGCGACGTCGCCGACCGGCTGCGGTTCCCGCTGCGGGTCCTCGACGCCGTCCGCGCGGTGTGGGCGGGCCCGCTGCTCGTCCGCATCTCCGCGGTCGACCACGCACCCGGCGGGCAGACCGTCACCGACGCCGTCGAGATCAGCCGGGCACTGGCCGCGCACGGCGCCGATGTGATCGACGTGTCGTCCGGTGAGGTCGTCGCCCACCAGCGGCCCAACTACGGCCGTAGCTACCAGACCCCGCTCGCCGAACGGATCCGTCACGACGCCGGTGTCCCCGTCGTCGCGGTCGGCGGCATTTCCACCGCCGACGACGCCAACTCCATCGTGCTCGCCGGCCGCGCCGATCTCGTCGCCGTCGGCCGGGCGATGCTGCACGACCCCGCCTGGGCCCTGCACGCCGCCGTCGCGCTCGGCTGGGACGAGGTGGCATGGCCGGCCCACCTGCGCGCCGGGGCCGCTCCGCCGCCCACCGCCCGTCGCGTCCCGCCGCGGCTCACGCTCACCGATCCCGAGCCCGTGCCGGTCCACCGGCGCTGGCGTCCGCTGCTCACCTCCACGAAGGGCTGACCGCCATGCTGGAGCTGCCGCGTTTCACCGCCGCCGCCGTCCAGACCGCACCCGTCTACCTCGACGCGGCGGCCACCGTCGCCAAGGCCGCCGACCTGATCGCCGAGGCGGCCGGGAACGGCGCGACGCTCGTCGCCTTCCCCGAGGCGTTCGTGCCCGGGTACCCGTACTGGAACTGGACGATGAACCCGGTGCAGGGGTCGCCGTGGTTCGAACGCCTGTACCGCAACGCGATCGACGTCCCGGGCCCCGAGGTCGACACCCTGCGCGACGCGGCCCGCCGCCACGGCGTCACCGTCGTCATCGGGGTGAACGAGCGCGGCGCGCACAGCATGGGCGTCATCTACAACACCATGCTCACGATCTCCCACACCGGCGAGCTGATCGGTGTGCACCGCAAGCTCGTCCCGACGTGGGCGGAGAAGCTCACCTGGACCGGCGGCGACGGCAGCTCGCTCGTCGTGCACGAGACGCCGGTCGGGAAGCTCGGCGTGCTCGCCTGCGGGGAGAACACCAACACCCTCGCCCGGTTCGCGCTGCTGGCCCAGGGCGAGCAGGTGCACGTCGCGTCCTACATCGCGCTGCCCGTCGCGCCCGAGGACTACGACATGGCCGACGCCATCGCCATCCGCACCGCCGCGCACGCCTTCGAGGGCAAGGTCTTCTCGGTGGTGTCGACGTCGGTGGTGTCCGAGGAGATCGTCGACACCGTCGCGGGCGACGACGAGAGCGTCCGCAAGCAGCTGTCCCGGCCCCGCAACGCCCTGTCCGGCATCTTCGGGCCCGACGGACGCCCGGTCGTCGAACCGCTGATCGACGACGAGGGCATCGTCTACGCGGAGATCGATCTCGCGCGCAGTATCCAGGCCAAGCAGATGCACGACATCATCGGTCACTACAACCGGTTCGACGTGCTCTCACTGCACCTCGACGCGACTCCGCGAGTTCCGCTCGTCGTGACGGGCAGGCCTCCCGCTGTCGTGACCGACGACGACGCGGAGGTGGAGCGATGACCGCCCACGTCGACACGTTCTGCCGCGACGGGTTGCCACCGGCCGACCAGCAGCCCGAGTTCGTGTTCGACCTTCCCCAGCTGCAGTACCCGAGACAGCTCAACGCCGCGACCGCGCTGCTCGACGACACGATCGCCCGGTTCGGCGCCGACCGCCCGTGTCTGCTCTCACCCGACCAGACCTGGACCTACGGCGACGTCCTGACCCGCGCCAACCGCATCGCGCACGTCCTCACCGCCGACCTCGGCGTCGTCCCCGGCAACCGCGTCCTGCTCCGCGGCCCCAACACCCCGTGGCTCGCGGCCTGCTGGCTCGCCGTCCTCAAGGCCGGGGCGGTCGCCGTCGCCACGATGCCGCTGCTGCGCCGCCACGAGCTCGACAAGATCGTCGCGACGGCCAGGCCCACCGTCGCGCTGTGCGACGAGCGTTTCCTCGACGAGCTCCCGCCCGACGTGCCCGCGGTGGCGTTCGGGACCGACCTGCAGGCCCGCTGCGCCGCGCACCCGGCGACGTTCCCCGACGTCGCCACCGCCGCCGACGACGTCGCCCTGCTCGCCTTCACCTCCGGCACCACCGGCCGGCCCAAGGCCACGATGCACGTCCACCGCGACGTCCTCGCCATCGCCGACACCTTCTCCGCGCACGTGCTCAAGCCCCGGCCCGACGACCTGTTCGCCGGCACCCCGCCGCTCGCGTTCACCTTCGGGCTCGGCGGGCTGCTGGTGTTCCCGCTGCACGCCGGCGCATCGGTGCTGCTCCTCGAGAGGGCGACCCCCGCCGAGCTGGCCCGGATCACCGCCGACCGCGGCGTGAGCGTCCTGTTCACCGCGCCGACCGCCTACCGCGCGATCCTCGACGCCGGCGACGGGCACCTGCTCGCCGGTGTGCGGCGCGCGGTGTCGGCGGGCGAGGCGCTGCCCGCCGAGGTCGCCGTCCACTACCGCGAGACCGCCGGCCGCCCGCTGATCGACGGCATCGGCGGCACCGAGATGCTGCACGTGTTCATCTCCGCGGCCGACGACGACGCCCGCCCCGGCGCCACCGGCCGTGTCGTGCCCGGCTTCCGGGCCGAGGTGCACGACGTCGACGGCCGCCCGGTCCCCGACGGCACCCCCGGCCTGCTGGCGGTGAAGGGCCCGACCGGCTGCCGCTACCTCGACGACCCCCGCCAGCGCGACTACGTCCGCGACGGCTGGAACCTCACCGGTGACGTCTACGTCCGCGACGCCGACGGCTTCTTCCACCACGTCGCCCGCGCCGACGACATGATCGTCTCCTCCGGCTACAACATCGCCGGCCCCGAGGTCGAGGAGCTGCTGGCCACCCATCCCGACGTCGTCGAGTCCGGCGTCGTCGGCGCGCCCGACCCGGAACGCGGCGCGGTCGTCACCGCGTTCGTGGTGCTCCGCGACGGGGTCGCGCCCGGCGCGGCGACCGCCAAGGCGCTGCAGGACCACGTCAAGGCCGTCGGCGCGCCCTACAAGTACCCGCGCCGGGTCGAGTTCGTGGACACGTTGCCGCGCAACGCCTCCGGCAAACTCCTGCGGGTGGCGCTGCGGGAGCGGGCGTCGGCGCCGCCCGCGGGGCGCGACGTCACGACCGCCCGCCCGACCCCGCGCACACCCGCGACGGCATGACCTGACGATCGTGAGGTGCACATCGTGCCCCCCGGGAGCTCGCGATCGCGTACGTCGAGGACGAGGAGTCGATCACGGCCTGGTACGACCACCTCTCGCGCGGTGGAGAGGTTGGGACGCACGGCGATCCTCGACGACTACACGATCGAGACATGCGAGGTGACCCGCTCCTGCACGAAGGCGACGTCGACCTCCGTCGCGACCGACGACGAGGAGCGGGCCGCCGACGCGCCGGCTGCCGGGCACCCGAGCCGGACGTGCGACGTCGACCCCTGACGTCGACGGGCCCGGGTGCGTCACACTGACGGGCCGAGCATCCAGGAGGCCCCGTGCAGGGTTGGGAGACGCGGCTCGACACCCGTGACGTCGACCTCGCACGTGCTCAGGTCGCCCGCTCCTACTGCCCGCACGCGCTGGCGCCCACCGGCGGTGGGTTCCACGCCCGCCACGCCGAGGCGGGCTCCGACGACCTCGGCGTGTTCTCCCTGTCCTACGGCGAGGGCGCGGTCCGGGTGCGGCCGGAGCCGTTCGGCGACTTCGTGCTGTTCTCCCGCCCCCTCGCGGGAGCACTCACGGTGGGGGAGACGACAGTCGCCCAGGGCCGGACCGTCGCGCTGGACGCCGGCACCGCCCACGACCTCGGTTTCGGCCCGGGCTGCCGGCTGCTGACGATCAAGCTCCCGTCGACGCTCGTCGCCCGCGCCGGGGCCGCCTCCGGGCGGGCGGGCGACGTCCGCACCGGCACGGCGGGCGACCCGCGCCCCTGGGACGCGGTGACCCGGCTGCTGCTCGCCGACGTCGTCCCGCACGGGCTGCTGCACACCCCGTTCGGTGCGTCGGTCGCGCAGCTCGCGGCCGTCGCCGCGCTCGACTCGTTCGGCGTGACGCAGACCCCGGACCGCCCACGCGCCACGGCCGCCGACGTCGTGCGCATCGCCTGCGAGTACGTGGAGGCGAACGCGGGCAACGGGATCGGGCTGATCGACATCGCCGACGCGGCCGGCGTCGCGCCCCGGACGCTGCAGGACCACTTCCGCGACCGGCTCGGCACCAGCCCCATCGCGCACCTGCGCCGGGTCCGCCTGGACCGCGCCCGCGCCGACCTCCTGGAAGGCACCGGGGAGACGGTCGTCGAGGTCGCGACCCGCTGGGGCTTCGGCAACCTCGGCCGCTTCGCCGCCGAGTACCGCCGCGCCTTCGGTCGCTCGCCGTCGGATGACCTGCGCCGCTCACAGGGATGCGGGGCCCGCGCGATGCGGCCGGGTCGCGTTCGCCGGACAGGGCGGACCGCACTCCGTGAATAGCGTCGCCGGACATCCCGCGACCCCGGAGGCCAGCGCATGAGCACCTACGTCCTCGTCCACGGTTCCTGGCACGACGGCGACCTGTGGAAGCCGGTCGCGACCCACCTCACCGGCATGGGCCACGACGTGCACACCCCGACCGTCGCAGGGCACGGCGTCGGCGTGTCCAAGAACGTCACCCACGACGACTGCGTCGCCTCGATCGTCGACCACATCGCCGGCGCCGACCTGCGCGACGTGATCCTGCTGGGGCACAGCTTCGGCGGCACCGTCATCGCCCGCGTCGCCGAGGAGATCCCCGACCGGCTGCGGCGGCTGATCTTCTGGAACGCGTTCGTACCGGCGCCGGGCAACAGCCTGCTCGACGAGGTCCCGCCGCACTACAAGGAGCTTTTCGACCAGCTCGCAGCCTCGACCGACGACGACACCGTCGCGATGCCGTTCCCGATCTGGCGGGAGGCGTTCATCCAGGACGCCGACGCGGAGCTCGCCGCCTCCACGCACGCGCAGCTGTCGACGGAGCCCTACCAGCCGTTCCGCGACAAGCTCGACCTCACCCGCTTCTACGCCTCCGAGCTGCCCAAGAGCTACATCAACGCCACCGAGGACACGGCGCTCCCGCCCGGTGAGTGGGGCTGGCACCCGCGGATGTCGAGCCGGCTGGGCATGTACCGGCTGGTGCAGCTGCCGGGTAGCCACGAGGTCATGTTCACGGCACCGGAGCGGCTCGCGGTCGCCATCGACCAGGCGGGCCGGGACTGACTCAGCCGGCGGCCGGGAGCGTCTCGGCCGGCCCGAGCAGGGCCTCGACGTGGCGGGCGGCGGGCTCGCGCAGCCGGGCCGAGAGCGCCGCGAACAACTCGTGGGCGCGCTCGCCGTTCCACCCCGCGGGCAGCAGCTCCAGCGGCAGGCCCGGGTCGGCGTAGGGCAGCCGCCGCCACGCCGTCAGCATGTCGACGAGGTCGACGAAGGCGCGGGCGTCGTCGCCGGGCCCGTCGTCCCCGGACAGCCACCTGGCGCCGACCGGCTCGAAGCGGTCGAGGAAGTCGGCGTAGAGCTCCTGGAGCCCGTCGAGGTCCCACCAGGACGCGACGAGCCCGGCCAGGTCGCCACCCGCGACGTGCGGACCGGCGAAGACCTGCGTGAACCCGGCCAGCCCGGCCCGCTCCAGCGTCTCGACCGTCGCGGCCTCCAGGTGCCGCGGCGCGATCCAGGTGCCGGGGGAGACGGTGCCGAAACCGAGCCGGGTCAGCGTCGAACGCAGCTGGTAGCGCTTGGCACGCTCGGTGTCGGGCACCGAGAACACGACGAGCAGCCAGCCGTCGTCGGCGGCGCCGCGGGTGTGGCCGAAGATGCGGACGTCGCCCTCGGCGAGCAGGCCATGGGCGTCGTCGGAGAGGGCGTACCCGGCGGCGTCGGCGCGGCGCTGCGCGTCGACCAGGCCGCGGCGCTTGAGCCGGTGGATCGCCGACCGCACGGCCTGCACGTTGATCCCGACCTCGCCGAGCAGCCGTACGAGCCCGGCGATCGGCAGCCAGCCGCCGCGTTCGCGCGCGTAGAGGCCGTACACGGTGAGGATCAGCCGGCCGGGCTGGCCTGCAGCACCTCCGCCGTCCTCGTCCTCGATCGCCACGGCCACAACAGTACTGGCGCCCTTCACCGGCGCCGCTGCAGCGTCTCCGACGGCAGCTCGCCGAATCGGTCCCGGTAGGCGCTCGCGAACCGGCTGAGGTGGCCGAACCCGCAGGCGTGCGCGACGTCGCCGACCGAGGTCGACCCGCGCAGCTGCGCGTGCGCCCGGGTGAGCCGCAGGTCGCGCACCACCTCCATCGGGCTCACGCCGCGCTGCCTGCGGAACACCTCCTGCAGCTGCCGCGTGCTCAGCCCCGCGGCCGCGGCGACGTCGGACACCGTCAGGGGCTCGTCGAGATGGTCTTCGATCCACTCCATCGCCCGGTCGACGGCGGTGGTGGGCGCGACCGGCGGGGCCGCGAGCAGGTCGGCGGTCCCGGTGTGCGGCAACGACAGCAGCAACGCGGTGAGCAGCTGCTCCTCGAGGGTGCGTTCGACGATCGGCGCCGGCCGCCCGCCCGACTCGACGATCGTCCGGCACACCAGCCGCCAGGTGGCGTCGAGCAGACCCGGCGGGGCGGCGGCGGGCTGGTCGGGGTCGAGGAAGCGCAACCGCGTCCGGGCGGGGGTTCCCGTCATCGTGACGAGCTGCTCCTCCAGCCGTCCCATGCCGGTGGCGAGGACGAGCGCCCCGGCCAGCGGGTCGGGCCGCATGACGGTGTGCTCGTCGGCCGACAGCGCGAACCCCGCCCGCATCGTCGCGTCCCGCACCGCGGGCCCCATGGTCACGCCCATGGGGCCGAGCGGGACGGTGGCGGTGAACCGGCTGCGCGTCGGGAAGGCGTCGACGACGACGTCGGCCCCGTACTGCACGAACACGACGTTGACCGCGCCGACGCTCGCCCGTGAGGCCGCGCCGTCGGGCTGTCCGCGGCGGCGCCGCACCTCGTGGGCGATCGTCACCTCCTGCACGCTGTCGCGCAGCTCGTCGAGCCGGTCGCTGCGGTCGGCCGCGGTGAGCGGCAGGGGCGGGGGTGTGCACCTCATCGTGTCCACCAGGGTGTCGGTCGGCGAGGCCGGGGTCGGCCCCTCACCGTGGCACGCGCACCCCCCGCGCCTCCAGACGCGGGATGACCTCCTGCGCGAAGTACCCGAGCTCGCCGGCGTAGTCGACGAACGACACCGTCATCCCGGCGAAGCCCGCCTCGTGCAGGGCGGCGATGCCGTCGGCGACGTCGTCGGGGTCGCCGACGAGCGGGCAGCTGCCGTGGCCCGCGGCGAAACGGTTGCGGAACGTCTCCAGCATCTCGGGGGTGAACGACTGGGCGTGCAGGCCTTGGAGCCGCATCAGGTTGTCGACGGCGGCCCAGTCGGCGTTCTCGTCGGCGTAGTACCGCAGGTAGTCCTCGGCCTCGGCGCGCGTCGGCCGGCACACCACGTGCCCGAGGGTGAACACGCCGACCGACCGCCCGTGGTCCTGCTCGGCCGCGGCCGTCACCGTGCGGACGACGTCGGCACCGTCCTCCGGCCCGCCGACGATCGTGAACGCGAAGTCGGCGTTGCGGGCGGCGAACCCGCGGCCCTGTCCGGACGAGCCGGCGTTGAGGACGGGCAGCGGCCCGTCGAACGGCTCGGGCATGCCCTCGACGCCCTGGAGCTGGAAGAACCGGCCGTCGTGGTCGAAGGAGCCATCGGTGGTCCAGATGCGGCGGATGACGTCCCACCACTCCTGGGCCAGGGCGTAGCGGTCGTCGTGGTCGGTGGGCAGGTCGAGGCCCATGGCCCGGTACTCGGGCTCGTTCCAGCCGGCGACGATGTTGATGCCCGCCCGGCCCTGTCCGATCTGGTCGACGGTGGCCAGCGCCTTCGCGGCGACGACGGGGTGGTTGAAGGCGGCGTGGACGGTGGAGAACACCGTGATCCGGTCGGTGCGTGCGAGCAGCGCCGCGGCCAGCGACGTCGGGTCGAGCACCGACTCGTGGAAGTTGGTGTCGCCGCCGTAGCCGATCCACCGGGCGATGGGCAGCAGGAAGTCGATGCCGACCTCGTCGGCGAGCTGGGCGAGACGCAGGTTGTCGGCCCAGCTCGCCGACCAGCGCTCCGGGATGCGCGTCACGGCGAGACCGGAGGAGCAGTTCGCGGAGAACAGCCCCAGCTTGAAGTCCTTGCCGTCGGAGATGGCCTTCACGTCGAGTCCTCCTCGAGTCGGTGACCAGGAGATTCTCGTGAGACGGGCCTGGTGCGACGATCCGTTCCGCGCTGTCGTCAGCCGGTGTGCGCGGCGTCAGCCCGCGGCGCGCAACGGAGCGGTCTCGGGTCGTGGCGTGGCGGCGTGACGCGCCATCAGCTCCCTGGTCACCCGTCGGTAGGCGCCGGGGTCCACGGGAAGCAGCCACTCGGTGACGCGGCGCCGTCGCCCGATGCCGGTGCCGAGGTCGGACAGCATCTCGTCGATGTTGTGCAGGGAGAACGGGATGATGTTGGTGCCGCGGGCGTGCTTGCCCTCGGTGCGCTCCTCCATCCACCGCAGCCGCTCCTGCACGAAAGACCGCCGTTGTGCGAGCGGCGGCAGCGTGATCCCGCCGGCGAGCTGCGTCGCGATCCACAGCGCCGCGACCTCGGCCGACAGCGGCGACAGGAACGACGAGTTGTACCCGCAGAAGCTCAGGTCCTCGACGGTGTGCGGATGGATCTGGCGGTACAGCTCGAAGTTGCCGCGCTCGTCGACCAGGCGGTCGCGGACGTCCTGGGGCAGGAACGGGACCCGCTGGTGGAACCCGGTCGCCGCGACGACGACGTCGGCGGGGATCTCGGTGCCGTCGGCCAGGACCGCGACGGGCCGGCCGTCGCGGGCGCCGAGACCGGCGACGAGCGTGTCGCGGTGCACGGCGATCGACCCGTCGGTGACGGCCTCGTAGAACCCCTCGGTCGCCAGGCTGACCGTCGACCGCGCGATGTCCTCCAGCGACCCGTCGGGGACCAGCCCGAGCTTGCGCAGCTTGAGCTGCCGCACGATCTGGCCCTGCAGGCTGCCCATCATCCCGTTGCGGACGCCCTTGCCGGGTCCGTGCAGGAACTTCTCGAACCCGGCCAGGTGGGCGTAGCGGAACAGGCCCTCACCGAGCCGCGTCAGCAGCAGATACTTGTAGTTGAGGGCGCCGCCGATCTTGCGCGGCATCTTCCACAGCAGCTCGCGGGCGACGACCGTCGTCGACGCCGAGACCTCGTTCAGTGCCACGGCGACGTCGCACGCGGACTTGCCGTAGCCGATGACGACGACGTCGCGGCCCTGCGCGTCGGCCAGGTCGGTGAACTCCGACGGCGGGCAGTAGCGGCCGCCCGCGGCCCGGAACTCGTCGGTGCCGGGCAGGGCGGGCAGGAACGGCTCGGAGAAGATCCCGTTGGCGACGACGAGATGGTCGACCTGGTCGGTGCCGGGGGAGGTGCCCGCGGTCGTGGTGATCGTCCAGCCGCCGCCGGGGCGCGGCTCGGCGGAGAGCACCTCGGTGGACGTCCGGACGTTGTCGCGGATGCCGAAGTGCCGGGCGTAGGCCTCCAGGTACTCCTGGACCTGCTGCCCGCTCGGCCACTCCGGGTAGTGCCGCGGCATCGGGAAGTCGGACAGCGAGTAGGTGCCCTTGTCGTTCTGCGTGGTCAGGCCGGGGTAGCGGCGGCTCGCGCTCCACACCCCGCCGACGTCGGGGGCCTTCTCGTAGACGGTGACGTCGTGACCGAAGGCGGTCAGGACCTTGGCGGAGGAGAGGCCGGCGAACCCGGCCCCGACGATCGCGTTGCGCATGACGGGTTCCTCGTGGTCAGTCGGCGAGCTGTGGGATGGCGGGGACGGCCTGTTCGGGGCCCATGGCGGAGTAGCCGCCGTCGACGGCCCAGTCGGCGCCGGTGACCGCCGACGCGGCGGGGGAGAGGAGGAAGGCGACGACCTCGCCGACCTCGTCCGGGTCGCCGACGCGCCCGGTGAGGTGGAACGGCGCCGCGACCCGGTCGGTCTTGGCGCGGTCGCCGTGGCTGAGATCGTCCATGATCCTCGACCAGGTCCAGCCCGGGCTGACGGAGTTGACGCGGATGCCGTCGGTGGCGAGGTCCATCGCCATCGAGCGTGTGACCTGCACGAGTGCCGCCTTCGAGGCCGGGTAGACCCAGCGTCCGGTCTGGGCGACCTTCGACGAGATCGACGTCAGGTTGACGACGGCACCGCGCGTCGCGGCGAGGTGCGGGCGGGCGGCACGGGTGGCCTGGACGGCGGACACGACGTTGACGTCGAGGGCGTGCAGCCAGTCGGCGCGGCCGGTGTCGGCGCCCTCGTCGAGGTAGCTGCAGGCCAGGTTGACCAGGCCGTGCAGGCCGTTCGCGGCGATCGTCGCGACGGTGGCGGCCAGTGCGGCGTCGTCGGTGATGTCGGTGCGGTGGAACGAGATCCGCTCGCCGAGCTCGTCGAGCAGCGGCTTGGCGCCCTCGGCGTCGATGTCGACGACGGCGACGGTCGCGCCGGCGGCGTGCAGGGCACGGACGACACCGTGTCCGACGAGGGTCGATCCGCCGGTCACCAGGACCGTGCGGCCGTGCAGGGCGGGCGACATCCGAACCTCCGGGGCAGGGCCTCGATCTAGCGGACTGATGAACGCCGTAAGGATTTGGCTATATAGTCGGCGTGACTATCCCCACTGCGCGGGTGCTGTCCGTCGGGCGCGAGGAGGTGCCGTGGTAGAGCTGCTGAGCGGGTACCGCCGCGTGCACTCCCGGGATCTCGACGAGGCCCGCGAGCGCGTGGGTGAGGTGTTCTGCCCGCACCGGCTGGAGGTGGTCGCCCGGCCGACGTCGCAGCCGGTGTGCTTCAACTCCGCCGGTTTCGGGGCGATCGGGTTGTCCTACCTGGACTACGGCTCGACGGTGCGGATCCGTCCGCAGCCACTGTCGTCCTTCGTCCTCGTGCAGATCCCGTTGTCGGGCAGGGCGTTGGTGCGCACCGGTGGCACCGAGATCGAGTCCGACCCGACCGTCGCATCGGTTCCCGACCCGGACGCCGACCTCGACATGACGTGGGAGGCGGGCAACGCGCAGCTGATCATCCGTGTGGAGCGGGCGGCACTGGAGGAGCAGCTGGAGCGGTTGCTCGGCCGGCCGCCGGCGGCGCCGCTGCGGTTGGCGACGAAGCTCGACCTCACCACCCCGCAGGCCCGCTCGTGGCTCTCGACCGTGCAGATGGTCCGTTCCGACCTCGACGGTCCCGTCGGGCTCACCCATCCCGTGCTGCGCACCCAGGCCGAGCGCCTGCTCATGAGCCAGCTCCTCGCCGCGGTGCCGCACTCGGCGTCCGACGAGCTGCTCGCGTCGACCGACGGCAGCGCGCCCGCCGTGCCGCGCGTGATCCGTCGCGCCGACGCCCTCATCGAGGCGCACGCCCGCGAGCCGCTGACCGTCGACGACATCGCCGAGGCGGTGGGCCTGTCGGTGCGCAGCCTGCAGGAGGGCTTTCGCCGCCACTACGACACGACGCCGACGGCACGGCTGCGCGAGGCGCGGCTGGCCGGGGTGCGCCGGGAGCTGGCCGACGCCGACCCGACGCGCCGCACGGTCTCCCAGGTCGCGGCCGACTGGGGCTTCCATCACCTGGGCCGCTTCGCCGTCGCCTACAAGGAACGCTGGGGCGAGTCGCCGTCGGAGACGCTGCGCCGCTGACCGTACGCCGCCGGCCGGGCGCTTTCCGGACAGCGTCCGCGCGCAGCGGATGGCTGCCGACCGGACCGTGCCCGATCCTCGGACAGGTCCCGAGCCGCCCAGGAGGTCTCCCGTGCCCGTGCTGTCCGCCCTGCTCGACGCCGCCCGCTCCGGCGCGGTCCGCGTCGTCGACCTCACGACGCCGCTGCAGGAGTCCACCCCGATCCTCGAGCTGCCACCGCCCTTCGCCAACACCAGCCGGTTCCGGCTCGAGGAGCTGTCGCGCTACGACGAGAAGGGCCCGGCCTGGTACTGGAACGACATCCACACCGGCGAGCACACCGGCACCCACCTCGACGCCCCGAACCACTGGGTCACCGGCCGCGACGGTCTCGACGTCTCCCGGGCGCCGCTGTCGACGCTCGTAGCGCCCGTCGTCGTCATCGACAAGACGGCCGAGGCGGAGAAGGACGCCGACTTCCTGCTGCAGATCGCCGACGTCGAGGCCTGGCAGGCCGAGCACGGCCCGCTGCCCGAGGGCGGCTGGCTGCTCCACCGCACGGGCTGGTCGTCACGCGGTGAGGATGCCGCGGCGTTCGCCAACGCCGACGAGAACGGTCCGCACACCCCGGGTGTCGCGCCGGACTGCGCGCGCTGGCTCGCCCGCGAGACCCCGATCTCCGGCTTCGGCGTCGAGACTGTCGGGACCGACGCCGGCCAGGCGCCGGGCCTCGACCCGGCGTTCCCGTGCCACTCGGAGCTGATGGGTGCCGGCAAGTGGGGCCTGACCAGCCTGCGCAACCTCGACCAGCTCCCGGCGACGGGCGCTGTGCTCGTGGTGTGCCCGCTGCCGATCGTCGGCGGGTCGGGCAGCCCGGCACGGGTGCTGGCGCTCGTCGAGGACTGATCGTGGGCATGCAGCGCAGCATCGTCGACGCCGTGGTCGTCGGCGCCGGGATCAACGGGCTCGCCGCCGCGGCCCGGCTCGCGCGAGCCGGCTGGTCGGTCGCGCTGGTCGACGACCACGACCGGATCGGCGGGTTCGTCGCGTCGGGCGAGCGGACGCTGCCCGGCTACGTGCACGACACCTGGTCGAGCTGGCATCCGCTGTTCGTGACCGGCCCCGCCTACGCCGCGTTCGGCGACGACCTGCACCGCCACGGCCTCGCCTACGCCAACACCGACGGCCCCCTGACCGCCACCGTTGCCGACGACGGGAGGGTCGCGCTGGCCCACCGCGACGTCGACGCCACCGTCGCCGGGTTCGCCGAGGCCGCCGACCGCGACGCGTACCGCGCGATGATCACCCGGTTCGGCGCGCACGCCGCCGGCATCGGTGGCCTGCTGGGCGCGGAGCTGCACGCCGGGTCGTCGCTACGGCCCGCGCTGACGCTGGCCCGCGCGGCTCGGCGCACCGGGCTCGAGGAGTACGCGCGCGACGCCGTCACCTCGGGACGCTCGTGGATGCGGGCCCGCTTCGCCGGACCCGAGACCGACCTGCTGTGGGCGCCGTGGCTGTTGCACGCCGGGCTCACCCCCGACGCCGCCTCGGGCGGGCTGATGGTGCCGATCTTCGCGGCGACGATGCACGGCGCCGGGCTGCCCGTCGTCGCCGGCGGGTCGGGGAACTTCCTCGCCGCCTGGGAGATGTTCCTCGCCGAGCTGGGCGTCACCGTCCACACCGGGCGGAGCGTCGAGCGGATTCCGGTGGCCGACGGCCGGGCGACCGGGGTGGCCGGCGACGGGTTCGAGATCGTCGCCCGCCGCGCGGTGCTCGCCTCGGTGACGCCGACCGCCCTCTACGGGTCGCTGCTGCCGCCCGGCTCGGCGTCTGCCGACGTCGTCGACGCCGCCGCCCGCTACCGGCCCGGACGTGCCGCCATGCAGATCCACGTCGCACTGTCGGGCCCCGTGCCGTGGGCCGACGCCCGGCTCGCCGACGTCCCGCTCGTCCACGTCTCGGACGGCTCGTCGTCGACGGCGATCGCATGCGCCGAGGCCGAGGCGGGGCTGCTGCCGCGGCGGCCCACCGTCGTCGTCGGGCAGCAGCACGTGCTCGACCCGTCCCGGGTGCCCGACGGTGCCGCGGCGCTGTGGTTGCAGCTGCAGGAGCTGCCGTTCGAGCCGGTCGGTGACGCCGCCGCGGAGCTGGACGCCACCGACGGCTGGGACCGCAAGCTCGCGGAGGGCTACGCCGGGCGCGTCCTCGACCGGGTGGCCGTGCACGCGCCAGGACTCCGGAAGCTGGTGCGCGCCGTGGACGTCCTCGACCCGACGGCGCTCGCGGCGCACAACCCGAACGCCCTGCGCGGTGACCCCTACGCCGGGTCGGCCGAGCTCGACCAGAACTTCTGGTGGCGCCCGCTGCCCACCGCCGGCGCCCACGCGACACCGGTCGCGGCGCTGTGGCAGATCGGCGCGTCCACCCATCCCGGGCCCGGCCTCGGCGGGGCGTCCGGCTACCTCGTCGCCGACCGGCTCGCGACGCCCGGGCGTGCCGCACGGCTGCGGTCCCGACTCCGTGGGAGCAACGATGGCTGAACGGTCCTTCACCGCCGAGGTCGCGAAACTGCGCGCCGGTGCGGGCGAGACGCTGCACGTCGAGGGCATCCTGGCCGTGACCAAGGCGCTGCTGCAGTCCGGCGTCGCCTACGTCGGCGGCTACCAGGGCGCCCCGATCTCGCACCTCATGGACGTCCTCGGCGACGCCCGCGAGATCCTCGACGAGCTCGACGTCCGGTTCGAGAACTCCGCCTCCGAGGCGACCGCCGCCGCGATGCTGGCGGCGTCGGTGCACCATCCGCTGCGCGGTGCGATCACGTTCAAGTCGCCGGTCGGCACCAACGTGGCCTCCGACGCGCTGGCCAACCTGGCGTCCGGTGGCGTGACCGGCGGCGCGCTGGTGATCCTCGGCGAGGACTACGGCGAGGGCAGCTCGATCATGCAGGAGCGCTCGCACGCGTTCGCGATGAAGTCGCAGATGTGGCTTCTCGATCCTCGCCCGAACACCACCGCGATCGTCGACGCGGTCGAGGCCGGGTTCGAGCTGTCCGAGGCGTCCAACACCCCGGTGTTCCTGGAGCTGCGGCTGCGGTCGTGTCACCTGCACGGCGGGTTCGTCGCCAAGGACAACAGGCGCCCGCCGATGACGGTCGCGCAGGCCGCCGACGCCCCGCGCCGCGCCGTCGACCGCATCGTGCTGCCGCCCGCGAGCTTCCTGCACGAGAAGGAGAAGCTCGAACAGCGCTGGCCCAAGGCCGTCGAGTTCATCCGCGAGCGCGGCATGAACGAGCTCTTCCCCGGCGACGGCAGCGCCTCCGACGTGGGGATCGTCGTGCAGGGAGGGCTCTACAACACCCTCAACCGGTCGATGGAGCTGCTCGGCGCCTCCGACGCGTTCGGCCGCACCCGGGTCCCGACCTACGTCATGAACGTGACCTACCCCGTCGTCGACTCCGAGATCGTCGAGTTCTGTGCCGGGAAGCGGGCGGTGATCCTCGTCGAGGAGGGCCAGCCCGACCACATCGAGCAGAACCTGCACGCGATCCTGCGTCGCGCCGACGTCCCGACGGTGTTGCACGGCAAGGACATGCTGGCCGCGGCGGGAGAGTACACGACGCAGGTCGTCACCCGTGGTCTCGACGAGTTCCTCGGCAAGTACGCCCCCGACGTCGTCGCCGGCCGGCCAGCGCTGCTGCGCGACGCCTCCGACCCGGGGAGCCCGTTCACGCCGCGGGTCGACGCCGACGTCGTCCGGCCCCGCCCGCCAGGGCTGTGCACCGGCTGCCCGGAACGGCCGATCTTCTCCGGGCTGAAGCTCGCCGAACGCGAGACCGGGGCCCACCAGATCTCCGCCGACATCGGCTGTCACCTCTTCGCGATCAACGCGCCCTTCGACCTCGGCGCCACGACGATGGGCTACGGCATGGGCGCGGCGGGAGCGTCCGCGCTGGCCGGCGGCACGTCGGACCGGCGGCCGGTGTCGATCATGGGCGACGGCGGGTTCTGGCACAACGGGCTCGTGTCCGGCGTCGGCAACGCCGTGTTCAACAAGGCCGACCAGCTCATGGTCGTGGTCGACAACGACTACGCCGCCGCCACCGGCGGGCAGGACGTCCTGTCCTCGCACGCCGACCTCGACCGCCGCTCGACCAAGCACCCCATCGAGACGGCGGCCCGCGGGCTCGGCATCACCCGGGCGACGACGATCGACCACACCTACGACGTCGCCCGCGTCCGCGACGCGTTCCTGAAAGCCTTCCGGCGCACGGAGAAGGGCCCCGAGCTGCTCGTCATGCAGTCGGAGTGCCAGCTCAACCGGCAGCGGCGCGTCAAGAAGGAACGTGCGCGAAAGCTGGAACGCGGCGAGCGCGTGGTCCGCGAACGGTTCGGCGTCGATCCCGAGACCTGCACCGGCGACCACGCCTGCATCCGCATCTCCGGCTGCCCGTCGCTGACGATCACCGACAACCCGGATCCCCTGCGCCGCAACCCGGTCGCGACCGTCCTCGACTCCTGCGTCGGCTGCGGCGTCTGTGGGAACAACGCCCACGCAGCGGTACTGTGCCCGTCGTTCTACCGCACCGACGTCGTCGACAACCCCACTGTCGCCGACCGCCTGCTCGGCCGGTTCCGATCGTGGTGGATCACATTCATCGGCCGCGGCCTCGAACGCCGCGCCGCCCGGATGGAGGCCTGATGCCCACCGTCATGCCCGCACCCGCCGCCACCGGCACGGCGTCCTGGTACGCCGGGGCCCGCCCGATCACCGTCGCGATCCTGGCGATGGGTGGGGAGGGCGGCGGCGTCCTCGCCGACTGGATCGTCGCGGTCGCCGAAACAGCGGGCTACCACGCGCAGACGACGTCGGTCGCCGGCGTCGCGCAGCGGACGGGCGCGACCGTCTACTACGCCGAGCTGTACCCGCCGGTGCCCGACGTCGGCGCAGCCGGTCGCCCCGAGCCGGTGCTGTCGGTGTTCCCGGCGCCCGGGGAGGTCGACGTCGTCGTCGCGTCGGAGCTGATGGAGTGCGGTCGCGCCGTGCAGCGCGGGTTCGCCACCCCGGACCGCACGACGCTGATCGCGTCGACCAACCGCGTCTACACGATCGACGAGAAGATGCATCCCGGCGACGGTCGCGTCGACTCCGCCGAACTGCTCGCCGCCGCCGGTCGCGCCGCGAAGCAGCTCGTCGCCGCCGACTTCGCCGCCATCGCCACCCGACACCGCAGCGTCGTCTCCGCTGCGCTGCTCGGCGCCGTCGCGGGCTCGGGCGCGCTGCCGTTCGGACGCGAGGAGTTCGAGCGGGCGATCCGCGACGCCGGCAAGGGTGTCGGGCCGAGCCTCACGGCGTTCGCCGGCGGGTTCGACGCCGCCCGCGAGACCGTCGCGCCCCGGCGGCCTGCCCCGGTCGCGATCACGATCGGGCCCCGCCCGCCGTCGCCCGCCGACGAGAAGGACCGCGAGGAGGCCCGGCGCACCGCGGTCGCCGCCACCGACCCGGAGTCGCTCGTCGGCCCGGACCTGCGCCCGCTCGCCCGCCAGGTCGCGGACCTGCCGGCCGCGGCCCGGTCGACGGTCCTGCACGGGCTCGTCCGCACCGGCGTCTACCAGGACGTCGACTACGCCCGGCGCTACCTCGGCCGGGTCCGCGCGTTCGCCGCCGCCGACCCCGACCGCGACGGCGCGGCCGCCCTGACCAGCGCCGCGGCCCGGCAGCTCGCGCTGTGGATGTGCTATCAGGACACCATCCAGGTCGCCCACCAGAAGACCCGGCAGCGCCGCCTCGACCGCGTCCGCACCGAGGCGTCGGCGACCCCGGCGCAGCTCACCCAGGTTCGCGAGTACCTGCACCCACAGGCCGAGGAGATCACCGACACCATGCCCTACCGGCTGGGCCGGCTCCTGCGCCGCTCCCGTGCCTTCACCCGCGCCGTCGACCGGGTGGCGCGTGACGGCATCGTCCTCGACACGACGTCGGTCACCGGGTTCACACTGCTCTCGACGATGGCACGGCTGCGGCCGCTGCGGCCCCGGTCGCTGCGGTTCGTCCACGAGCAGGCCGCGATCGACGACTGGACCACGCTCGCGATCGACGTCGCCGCGACAGACCCCGCGCTGGCCACGGAGATCGTCGAGTGCCGGGAGGTGCTCAAGGGCTACGGCGCGACCTGGGCCCACGGCGGCGAGAGCTTCACCCGGCTGATGGCCGCCGCCCGGGCGTTGCGGGGCCGTCGCGACGCCGCGACCACCCTGGCGGCCCTGCGCGCCGCCGCGGCCGAGGACGAGAACGGAGATGCGCTTCGCGGGAAGCTGACTAGGCTTCTGGCGTGAGTCCAGTTTCGGGCGATTCGCCCGGTCCGACGACGCCGGTCACCCCGCCCTCGGACGAGCCCCGCCCCGCGCCGGCACCGGTCCGGGCCCGCCGGCTGTGGCCTGCCGTCGCGCTCGTGCTGATGCTGTGGCTCGCCGTCGGCGCGATCGGTGGGCCGTTCCAGGGCCGGCTGGCCGAGGTCCAGACCAACGACAGCAGCACGTTCCTGCCCGCCGACGCCGAGTCGACACGGGCCGCCGAGCAGCAACAGGCCTTTGCCGGACCGAGGCCGCTGCCCGGGGTCGTCGTCTTCGAACGCCCCGGCGGTCTGACCGGGCAGGACCTCGACACGATCCGCGCCCGCGCCGCCGCGGCCGCCCGTTCCCCCGGGGTGGAGGCGGTGTCGCCGGTCATCCCGTCCCCGGACGGTGGCGCCGCCCAGTTCATCGCGTCGTACCCTGCCGAGGCCCGCGACGGTCTCGACGAGTCGGTCCCGCAGCTGCGCGAGACGATGGCCGCAGGTCTGCCCGCCGGGCTGTCCGTGCACGTCACCGGACCGGCCGGGCTCGCCGCCGACCTGTCCGCGGCGTTCGCGGGTATCGACGGGCTGTTGCTCGCCGTGGCCGGGGGCGTCGTCGCGCTGATCCTGCTGATCGTCTACCGCAGCCCGCTGCTCCCGGTGCTGGTCCTGCTCTCGGCGGGCCTCGCGCTGTGCCTCGCGGTGATCGCGGTGTACCTGCTCGCCGACGCCGGTCTCATCACCTTGTCCGGCCAGACGCAGGGGATCCTGTTCATCCTGGTCGTCGGTGCGGCCACCGACTACGCGCTGCTGCTCATCGCCCGCTACCGCGAGGAGCTGCGCCGCACCGCGTCCACCGCGGCCGCGATGCGCAGCGCCTGGCGAGCCACGGTCGAACCCGTGCTGGCGTCGGCGGGGACGGTCGTCCTGGGCCTGCTGTGCCTGCTGCTGTCGGGGCTGAACTCCAACCGTGGCCTCGGACCCGTTGCGGCGCTGGGCATCGTGGCGTCCGTCCTCGCCGCCCTGACGTTCCTGCCGGCCGCGCTGCTGCTGTTCGGGCGGGCCGCGTTCTGGCCGTTCCGCCCACGTGCGGGCACCGCGGAGACGACGAGCGGGCTGTGGGCGCGGATCGCCGACGCCGTGGGGCGGCGGCCGCGGCGGCTGTGGATCGTCACCGCCCTCGCGCTCGGTGTGCTCGCCGCGTTCGTCCCGCAGTTCCAGGCGTCCGGGGTGGCGCAGTCCGACTTCTTCGTCGACAGGTCCTCCGTCGACTCGGTGCAGGGCCAGGAGGCGCTGAGCAGGCACTTCCCGGGAGGAACCGGGTCACCGGCCGTCGTGATCGTGGCGGCCGCCGCCGAGGGCCGGGTCGTCGAGGCCGCGCGGGCGGTGCCGGGGATCGTGTCGGTCGAGCGCGGCACGGATCGCGTCGTCGACGGACGCGTGCAGCTCGACGCCGTACTGGCCGACCCGGCCGACAGCGAGGCCGCCGTCGCGACCGTCGCCGAGCTGCGCCGCACTCTCGCCGCGGTCCCCGACGCGTCCCCGCTGGTCGGCGGCGTTACCGCGACGCAGCTCGACACCCAGGAGGCAGCGACGCGCGACCTGGGTGTCGTCGTCCCTGCCGTGCTCGCCGTCGTGTTCCTGGTGCTCGCGCTGTTGTTGCGGGCGCTGGTGGCGCCGCTGCTGCTGATCGCGACGGTGGTGCTGTCGTTCGCCGCGACCCTCGGCATCGGGGCGCTGGTGTTCAACCATGTCCTCGACCTGCCCGGGGCCGACCCGAGCGTCCCGCTGTTCGCGTTCGTGTTCCTCGTGGCTCTCGGCGTCGACTACAACATCTTCCTGATGAGCCGGGTGCGGGAGGAGACGAAGCTGTACGGGACCGCCGACGGCGTCGTCCGCGGGCTGCGCGTCACCGGCGGCGTGATCACCTCGGCCGGGGTCGTGCTGGCGGCGACGTTCGCCGCGCTGGCGGTGCTGCCGATCCTGTTCCTGCTGCAGATCGCGTTCCTCGTCGCGGTCGGCGTCCTCGTCGACACGCTCCTGGTGCGGTCGATCCTGGTCCCGGCGCTGACGCTCGACATCGGGCGTCGCGTCTGGTGGCCGTCGGCGCTCGACCGGCCCGCCCGGTCCGACCACGCGGGGGAGCGGGCGGCTGCTCCACCCGCGTGAGTCAGGGGATCAGGCGAGGTCGGCGCGCGTCCAGGCGTTGACGAACTCCGGGCCGCTGCGCTCGAAGAGCTGACATGCGCAGCAGGTGGATGTGACGACGACGCGTCAGCCTGCGGGTGCGGTCCACGAGACGATCATGACCACACCCCTCGAGTGTGTCGACGCCGCAGCGCCACGACGGCGGACGCCTCAGGATGCGAGACATTTCTACCGGTTGTCCGGACACGGCGGGGTGTGTGACGCGGCGCGGGGTTGAGACGACGCCAGGCGGGAACGTCCTGCCGTGCTGATCTGCGTCCTTCTCCCGCGGGCCACCTCGTGAGGGTGCGGCTCGTCGCCCCGGGTCCGCCCGACCACGGCGTCGTGCGCCATTCGGCGACGCTGGCTCGACTGCTGCGCGGGGGCGGTGTGCACGTCGTCGACGACGCATCCGTCGCCGACATCGTCCACGTCCAGTTCACCGACGCCCTCTGGGGACCCGACATCGCCACCGCCGCGGCCCGCTTCACCGAGTGGGCGGCGACCGTGCGGGTCCCGCTCGTCGTCACGCTGCACGACCTCCCGGGCGGCGACGTCGACCCACGGCGCGACGAGCGGCGGTGCCGCGGCTACACGAAGGTGCTCGCCGCGGCCGACGTCGTCGTCGTGTCCGCCGCCCACGAGGCGGCGAAGGTCGCCGCCATGACGGGCCAGGAGGCGGCCGTCGTGGGACTGCCCGTCGAGCCGGTGCCGTGCGGGCCACGGCCGGACTGGGCCGACCGGCCGACCCTCGGTGTCCTCGGGTTCGTCTATCCCGGCAAGGGCCACGCCGACGTCGTGCGCGTCGCCGCATGCCTGCCGGAACGGCCCCGGGTGGTCGCTGCGGGCGCGGTCAGCCCCGGCCACGAGTCGGTGCGCGCGAAGCTGGAGAACCTCGCTGCCACGCTCCGTGTCGAACTGGTCCTCACCGGGCGCCTCGACGACGCCGCGATGGGTGCGGCGGCGCACGCCGTTACCGTCCCGGTCGTGCCCGGTCGCGCGGTCAGCGCCAGCGGGACACTGGCCACGTGGTGGGCCGCGGGCAGGCGGCCGCTGGTCGCGGCCGGTGTCTACGCGACGGAGCAGGCCCGCGCCTTCCCGGACGCACTGGTCCTCTACGAACGGCGTGGCCTGGCCACCGCGGCGGCCACGGCGCTCGCCCGGCCCGCCGCGACGGTGCTCGCGGGCCCGCGGGCCTGGCCCGACGCCGGTGCCGCCCACCTGCGGGTCTACGCGAGCGTCCAGGGGGTGCGGTGCTGACCGACGTCCTGCTGCCGCACAACCGTTGGGACCTGCTCGCCGGCCTGCCCGTGCCGCGGCCGACGGTGAGCGTCGTCGTGGTGCACTACGAACAGCCCCGGCAGCTCGCGCTCACCCTCGCCGCGCTGCAACGGCAGACCCTGCCGCCGGTGGAGATCGTCGTCGCCGACGACGGCTCCCGCGGGCCCGTCCGAGCCGGCGCCGGCCCGGTGCCGACAACGGTTGTGCGCCAGGAGGATCGAGGCTTCCGCGCCGCGGCGGCCCGGAACCTCGGCGCCTCACGGAGCCGTGGAGAGGTACTGGTGTTCCTCGACGCCGACACCGTGCCCGAGCCGGGGTTCGTCGAGGCGCTGACCGCACCCGTCGCGCAGTGCCCGGACGTGGTCGCGGTCGGCCGCCGCCTGCACGCCGACCTGGCAGCGCTCGCCCCCGGCGACGACCCGGCGACCGCGCCCCGGCTGGAGGCGCCGCAATGGCTCGCCGACGGCTACGCGCACTCCGGGGACCTCCTGCACGCCGACGGCCGCAGCTTCCGCTTCGTCATCAGCGCCGTCCTCGCCTGCCGCCGGAGCCTGTTCGACGACCTCGGCGGCTTCGACGAGCGCTTCGTCGGCTACGGCGGCGAGGACTGGGACCTGGCGTACCGGGCCTGGAACGGCGGCGCCGTCCTCGTCCGCCGGCGCGACGCCGTCGCCTGGCACGACGGCCCCGACTGGGCGGACCGCGACGTCGAGGCCGGGCAGAAGGAGGCCGAGGCCGCACGGCTCGCCGAGCTGATCCCGGAGCCGGGCACGCGCGGGGCTCGCCCTGCGGGCGGGCTGCCCGACGTCCTGGTCGAGCTCGATGCCGACAGCAGTGCGGTCGGCGCCTCGCTCGGCGCCCAGACCCACCGCGACCTCGCGATCGGTCCGCCCGACCGGTTCTGGTCGGCCGATCAGCTGCGCCGCGCCCGGGCCCGCGTCGTCGTCCACGGCGTGCTGCCGGCGACGGCGATCGAGGAGGCGATGCGCATGCTCGAGGAGCACGACCCCGGGGAGATCACGATCATCGGCGCCGACACGGGCGCCGACCTCGCCACGCTGACCAGCGCCCGGGCCGAGGGCCGCGCCCGGCGCCGGCCCGACGTGCCCCGCGAGGAGGTGATCGCGCGGGCGTTCGGCAGGATGACGTGCCACGTCCATGCTGGAGTGATCCCGCGAGGTGCACGATGAGGGTGGAGATCGACGGCGCGGCCGTCGATGGCATCGCCGGCTTCTACGACGAGGTCAACCGGGTGTTCATGCACGGCAAGTCGTGGACGCTCGGGCCCAGCCTGGACGCCCTCGACGACCTGCTGTACGGCGGCTACGGCCTGCTCGCGGGGTTGCGCGAGGACTTCCCGGTCCCGGTGGTGTGGACCGGCCACGGGTCGAGCCGGGCCGCCCTCGGCGAGGCGGCGACCCGCGCCCACCTGCAGGAGAAGCTGCGCCGGCCCGACGTCTACGACGTCGCCCTCGTGGTCCCCGGGCCGTCGGTCTCCACCCGCCCCGACGACTGATCCCGGTATTCGATCCGCCGGCGTCGGATTCGTCCGGTGGTGTGGGTTTGGGCCTCGGAGCGGCGGGCAGATCTCGGGTGCGTCGCGATCCGTGACGCCGAGCGGTCCAGTAGCGCGCCGCGATCCCGGCCACACCCGAATCCCTCCGGAGGTCCCTTCGTGTTCCTGCACCGCCAAGAGCTGCAGTTCACGTCCACCCCCGAGAAGCCCGACGCCGTGTACACCCGGAAACTGCAGGAGGTGCTGGGCGGCCGGTACGGCGAGATCACCATCGCCATGCAGTACATGTTCCAGGGCTGGAACATGGCAGCCGTCGCGGAGCTGCAGGAGGAGGGCGCGGAGAAGCTGCCGGCGCCGAGCAACTTCCCGCAGTCCGAGGAGCACACCGAGGTCTCCTACCAGTACCTCAACTTCTCCGACGGCGCGCACGCCGGTGAGGGTCGCTGGGCCAAGGGCCCCAGCCCCGACGGGAACGGCGAGTTCACCTGTCACGACGGGCCGACGACGAGCGCGCCGATGCCGCCGCCGACCCGTCCCGACAGCCGCTTCTACGGCACGACCGAACTGCCCGACGCCCTCGAGAAGGTCGCCGGGGCCGCGCAGGACGCGCAGAACAAGGAGTAGCGCCGTGGTGCACACGGGCGGTCCCGGACCGGTCCCGCCGTGATCCCGCCGTTCGGTCGGCAGCACGAACCCGTCCTGGACGACGACGTCGTCCGCCACCACCCATCAGAGCGAGGTTCAATGAGTACTCCGCGCACAGGCGCCGCCGTCGGGACCCGCCGGCCGGTGCAGATCGTCGCAGCCGTCTTCGGTGTGGTCTTCCTGCTCGTCGGGGTCCTGGGCTTCGTTCCCGGGGTGACGACGAACTACGACCAGCTGCAGTTCGCGGGCCACGAGTCCGGTGCACTGCTGCTCGGGCTGTTCGCGGTCTCGGTCCTGCACAACATCGTCCACCTGCTCTTCGGGATCGCGGGGCTCGCCCTCGCCCGCAGGCCCGACACCGCCCGCAACTACCTCGTCTACGGCGGGATCGTCTACGCGGTGCTGTGGATCTACGGGCTCGTGATCGACCACGGCAGCGACGCGAACTTCGTGCCGCTCAACACCGCGGACAACTGGCTCCACCTGGTCCTGGCGGTCGCCATGATCGCGCTGGGCGTCGTCCTCGGGCGCGAGGTCTCCCGGTCGACCCGGACGGCCTGACCGTTCGCGGCGGGAGCGTGCTCATCGGGTCCGGTTGCGCAGCCAGGTCGTGCTCCCGGCGGCCAGCCCGCGTGACTTGGGCGTCGACTCCACCGCCGTGACCAGCAGCGCCGCGTCGTCCGGTAGGCACCACTTCACGGCGTGGTAGACCGCCGACACCGACGCGGTGCTGTCGATCAGCAACAGCCCGGGCGCCGCCTCGCGCACCTCCTCCCACGGCCCGACGAGATCGACCGGAGGCTGCGAGGTCCAGGCGAGGTAGGCGGCCACGGACAGCCCGTACCCCGGCGACCGGCCCGGCACGCCGTCCCCGCCGACGGGTGCGACGATCGCAGCGTGGCGGAGGATGAGTGGGCGGAGCTGGCGGACGCGTTCGTCGACGGCGCGTACGCCACGGTGAGAGGCCGTGTCCGGACCCAGGTCCTGCACCGGCAGCTGCTCGACCATCTGCCGCCGCCGCACGCCGCGGTGCTCGACGTCGGTGGGGGAGCGGGGCACCAGTCGCTGCCGCTGGCCCGGCTCGGGTACCACGTGACCGTCGTGGACTCGTCGCCCGAGATGCTGGCGCGTGCCGCGGCGCGGATCGCCGCGGAGCCGGAGGAGGTACGTCGGCGGGTCCGGCTGGTGGAAGGACCCGGGGAACGTGCCGACGTCCTGACCGCGGAGGCGCAGTTCGACGCGGTGCTGTGTCACGGCGTCCTGATGTATCTCGACGATCCGCGCCCGATGCTCGACGCGCTGTGCCGGTGCGCCGCCCCCGGCGGACTGGTGTCGGTCATGGCGCTCAACGCCCGGACGCTCGCGGTCAGGCCGGCGCTGGAGGGCAGGTGGGACGACGCGCTCGCCGCGTTCGACGCCACGACCGAGACCGGGGTGCTCGGCACTCCGACCCGCGGCGACACCGTCGACGGCCTGGCAGAGTTGCTGCGCGCCAACGGGGTGCGGCAGGAGGCCTGGTACGGGGTGTGGCTGTTCGCCGACTGGGTGGAGATCCCCGACGACGCCGACGCGCAGGCCGTCGCCGAGGTCGAGCTGCGGGCTGCGGCGCGCGACCCCTACCGCGGTCTGAGCCGCGTGTTCCATCTCGTGGGTAGACAGGGGTGACCCGCGGACCGGCCGCCCCTCGCAGCCGGCCCGCGGAGACTCAGTTGTCCCCGGAGTCGCTGTCGTCGGAGCTGTCGCCGGAGGCGTTGTCGCCGCCGTGCTCGGCCTCCCAGGCGCGGACGCCGCCGGCGCCGTACATCGGGCCGTCGTAGCTCTGGCCGCGCGCCGCGAACTCCTCCGACGCCTTGACGACCTGCACCGAGTCGCCGATCTGCAGGTAGCCGTACCAAGCCTTGGCGTCGTCGGCGGCCAGGTGGATGCACCCGCTCGACGCGGCCTCGGGGTTGCCCTCGTGGAACGCGATGCCGCCGTCCTCGAAGAACACCGAGTACGGCATCGGGTCGCCGACGCCGTTGGTGAACGACTCACCGCTCACGTGGTCGATGTCCTTGAGGTAGACGTGCAGGTCGTGCCCGACCGGTGTCGGCGTCGTCTTCCCGCCCGATGCGACGTTCACCGGGCCGCGGGTGACCTTGCCGTCCTGGATCAGCCAGGCGCGCTGTGAGTCGAGGTCGACGCACGCCTTCGCCGTCACCGAGCACGGGGTGCCCGGCACGAGCGCCTGGGAACGGACCGCCGCGGTCGCCGCCGACTCGCCTGTCGCGGGGTCGGGCGCGGTGTTCGCCGCGAACGCGGTGCCCGCGAGCAGGATGCTCGTCGTGACCGTCACGACCCCGAGCCCCACCGCGCCGTACGCGTGCCGCCTTCTCACAACCGCTCTCCTCTCGTGCCGGCCGTCGAGCACATCGACCGCCGATACAAAGGGAGACGACCGTCGCCCGATCGGGTTGCGCGTCAGGAACGGAAAACCGCTCGTCGTCGCCCAGCTGCGCCGGTCTCGGACGGGATTGTCGTGCTGTGAGTGGTTTGTCCGTGGCACTCGACCGGGCTCGGCTCGACAGCCGGGCGAGCGGTCCGCGATCGAGCGGATCGTTCGTAGAGGCCGCTCACATGAACGCGCTCCAGCCGGCCCGTGAGAATGGCGGGGACCCGAAGGCGACGTCAGAACCGCCACGTCGTCGCGCCGCCGGGCTCGACCGTCTGCAACGCCGTCGCCGACTCCACCACGATCCGGTAGACCCGCCACGGCGGCTTCCCCGCCGACGGCGCACTGAACGGCGCCGTCAACGCCTCGCCGGACTCGTCGACCTCGCACGGCCAGCCCCCGGCTGCCCACTCGGCCGCCCGCGCCGCGACCAGCGCGCGGTCGGTGACCATCTCCGCCCGGCCGCGCACCACGAGGTCGAACGCCCCCGTCGCCAGGCTCAGCGCACACCGCGGATCGCGGGCGACGTTGCGCCCCTTGCGCGTCCGTTCACCGGTCTCGAACCAGAACGCGCCCTCGGCCCACAGCGCGCCGATGCCCGTGACGTGCGGGCCGCCGTCGGCGTCCAGAGTGGTCAGCCAGCAGGTGTGCCGGTCAGGACCGCCCTCGCCCGGCGCCTGCGGGAAGCCGGCGTCGAGCCCGGTCCGGATCGTCTCCCACTCCAACGCGGGGACGTCGTACAGGCCTGCGAGGTTCGTGGTGTCCATGCAATGAGGACCGACGTGAGCACCGGAACTCATCGGCGCGTGCCGGGCTCGTCCGGCACGCCGGGATGCTGCAGCGCCGGGTCAGCAGGCCCCGATGACCTCGAGCCCGGCGCGGGCCCGTTCCCAGGTCAGGGAGAACTCCACCGTCGCGGCGTCGCGATCCGGGTCGGGGAAGGTGATCGTCGAGCTCTGGCCGACGGCCAGCCCGGCCAGCGAGGAGGCCGCGCCGGCGTCGTCACCGTGGCGGGCGACCCAGTCGCCGACCATCAGCCGGTGGTAGTCGGCCGCCTCGTCCCACTCGCGGAACCGGTGCTCCTCGTCGATGCCGCACACCAGCCACATGGGCCCCTCCTCCCGGATGCGCCGTCTCCCAGTATGCCCGCGGGTGCAGATTTTTCCGCCGAGTTCGACAGGAGCCCGGTCCGACGAGGGTCGGAACCAGGTCGATGTCGAACTCGGCGGGACCGTGCCCGGGTTCAGCTCGCGTCGAGGACCTCGCGCAGCGTCGCGGCGAACTCCGCGGGCTTGCCGGCGTAGCCGTGCTCCCCGCCGAGGAAGCCACCGTGGTGGCTGGGGAAGACCGTCGCCTCCTGGCCGAGCAGCGCGGCCAGTGCGACGGAGGTCCGGCCGGTGAACACGCCCGTCGACTCCTCGCCGACCCCCACGACCACCCGCGTCGGCGCGGCGGTCAGGGCGTCGACGTCGGGGCTGTAGCTGCTCACGGCCCAGGAGATGTCGGAGAGCAGCGGGTCGTCGCGCCGGCCGTCGTCCTCCGTCGGCATGCCGAACATCGCCGGGTCGGGCGCGGGCGCGGCGAAGTACTCGTCGGTGAACTCGCCCTTCCAGCTCGTCATCGCGATGAACGCGGCCATGCCCGCGTTGCCGCCCTTGGCGTTGTAGACGTCGAAGAACCCGGCGCGGGCGCGCTCGGCGGCCTCGGCGTCGGGCAGCACCGGAATCGCCGGTGGCTCGTGGGCGACGAGGGTCCGCACGTCGTTCGGGTGGGCGGCGACGAGCGCGAGACCCACGACGGCGCCACCGCTGCTGCCGAAGAGGTCGACGGGCCCACCGCCGAGTTCCTGGATCAGCTGGTGGAGGTCCTCTGCCTGCACCTCGGGCCGGTGGTCGGTGCGGCCGTCCTTGCGGACGCTGCGGCCCAGGCCACGGGGGTCGTAGGTGACGACCGTGCGGTCGGTGAAATGGGTGGCCAGGGTCGTGAAGCCCTCCGCCGTCATCGGCTGGCCGATCATCAGCAGCGGCGGCCGCCCGTCGCTGGTGGGCGGCGGGCCGATCACGTCGTAGACGAGGTCGACCTCGGGCATGGCGAGGGTGTGCGTGGTCATGCAGGAGAGACGACGGACCCCGCCGGAACTCATCGGTCCGCGGGCCGGGGCACTTGACGCGTGACCATCGATAGCGTCGAATAACTGACGATTTCGTCAAAGTCGGCTGTCGCCGGCGGGGAGGTCGGAATGGATCTGCGTCGCGTCGCGGTGCTGGGCGGGGGCCCGGGCGGGCTCTACGCCGCACGGCTGCTCAAGCTCGCGAACCCCGCCTGCGAGGTGGTCCTGCACGAGCAGGGCGGCCCCGACACGACGTTCGGGTTCGGCGTCGGCCTGGCCGCCGGCACCCAGCGCAAGCTGGAGGCGGCCGACCCCGAGACCCTGCAGGGGATCCTCGCCGCCGGGGTCCGCCACGACATGACGATGACCGTCGACGGGCACACCGCGCGTCCGCAACGACCGCCTCGTCGGCATCGCCCGCACCGAGCTGCTCGCCGTGCTGCAGCGGCACGCGGAGAAGGCCGGGGTCACCCTGCACTTCGGCGACCGCCGTGGCGTCGGGGAGCTGGACGCCGATGTCGTCGTCAGCCGCGGACGGGGTCGGCAGCGCCACCCGCGAGGCCGGGGCTTCGGCGCGACGGTCGACCACGGCCGCGGCCGCTACCTGTGGTGCGGTACCGACGTCGCCCTCGCCGACGCCGTCCTCGCCCCGGTACGCACGGAACACGGCGTGTTCGTCACGCACGCCTGCCCGTACTCGGCCGCTGGGACAGGGACGAGCACCTTCCTCGTCGAGACCGACGAGGCGACGTGGTGCCGGGCCGGTTTCGACGCGACCACCGAGGTTCTGGAGGCCGGTGCCTCGGACGAGGTCGCGCTGCGGTGCCACCGTCGCCGCGCCCGCGGCGCTGCGCGACGACCTCGCCGCCGCCCTGGTCAGCGGCCGGATGGACCATGTGCTGCTCACGGAGGAGGAACGATGACCGACGACCGGGTGGTCCGCTACCCCGCGGACGCCGTCGCCGCCCACCGCGGCGCCGGGCTGTGGGGCACCGCCACGATCGCCGAGGAGCTGTCCCGCGTCGCCGCCGCGCACCCCGACCGCGACGCCGTCGTCGCGCTCGACGGCCGGGTCACGTTCCGCGAGCTCGACGCCCGTACCGACCTGCTCGCCGCCGGGCTCCTCGACCTCGGGCCGCGTCCCGGCGCCCCCGTGCTGTTCCAGGTCACCAACCGGCTCGACGCCGTCGTCGCCTGGTACGGGGTGCTCAAGGCCGGGCTCGTGCCGGTCTGCACGCTGGCCGCGCACCGCGGGCACGAGATCGGCGAGATCAGCCGCCGGGTCGGGGCCGTCGCGCACCTCGTCGAGGCCGGGACGCGCGGGTTCGACCTCGTCGGGTTCGCCCTCGACCAGCAGCGTGACCATCCGACGCTGCGGCACGTGCTGGTCGTCGGCGACGACGACCGCGGCGTCCCGGTCACCTCCCTCGGCGCGGGGACCGACCCCGCCGCCGCGCGGGTGGCCGTCGAGAAGGTGCAGGCCGGGATCGACCCCGACGACGTCGCCGTCTTCCAGTTGTCGGGCGGTACGACCGGCGTGCCCAAGGTGATCCCGCGCCTGCACGCCGAGTACTGGTACAACGCCGCCGAGTACGCCCGCTCCTGGGGCTGGGACGAGACGACCCGCGTCGCCCACCTCATCCCGATCATCCACAACGCCGGGATCGTGTGTGCCGTGCACGCCCCGCACAGCGTCGGCGCCGCCCTGGTCCTGGGCACCGGCGATCTTGACGAGTCGTTGCCGCTCATGGCCCGCGAGGCCGCGACGCACGTCCTGCTCGGACACGGCCATTTCCGCGCCCCCGACCACCCGGGCTTCGACGCCGCGGCCGCCGCGCTCACCCAGGTCGTGCTCTCCGGGGCCAAGGTCCCGCCCGCGCTGTTCGACGGCATCGAGGCGCGCGGTATCTGGTCGGGGCAGCTGTTCGGGATGGGCGAGGGACTCTTCCTGACGACGCGCCCCGGCGCGGCCCGGGAGGCACGCGCGACGACCGTCGGCACCCCGCTGTCGCCGCACGACGAGATCCGCATCCTCGTGCCGGACAGCGAGGACGAGGTGCCCGAGGGGGAGGTCGGCGAGCTCGCCTGCCGCGGCCCGTACACACTGCGCGGCTACGTCGACGCCCCCGACCACAACGCCCGCGCCTTCACCTCCGACGGCTTCTACCGCACCGGCGACCTCGCCGCGCTCCGCACGATCGGCGGCGAACGCTGCGTCTCCATCGAGGGCCGCATCAAGGACCTCATCAACCGCGGCGGCGAGAAGATCAACGCCGAGGAGGTCGAGCTGCTCCTGCTGCGCCACCCCCGCGTCACCGCGGCCGCGGTCGTCGCCATGTCCGACCCGCGGCTGGGGGAGCGGACCTGCGCCTACGTCGTCGTCCGCGGGGAGCCGCTCACGCTGCCGCAGGTGCAGGAGCACTTCGCCGCGCTCGACGTCGCCAAGTTCAAGTGGCCCGAACGCATCGAGCACCTCGACGAGATCCCCCGGACCCTCGTCGGCAAGACCGACAAGAAGCGGCTGCAGGCCGCGATCACCGCGACGCTGACCGAGGAGAACCGATGACGCCGCACCGCATCGGGCTGGTCGTCCCCAGCTCGAACGTGACCGTCGAGACCGAGGTCCCGGCGCTGCTCGCCCGCCATGCCGACGCCCGGTTCTCGTTCCACTCGAGCCGGATGCGGATGCACCGCGTCTCGCCGGAGGAGCTGCGCGCCATGAACGCCCAGCGCGAACGATGTGTCGACGAGCTGGCCGATGCCGGTGTCGACGCCCTGCTCTACGCGTGCCTCGTCGCGCTCATGGCGCAGGGGCCGGGGGAGCACCAGCGCGTGGAGGCCTTGGTGCGCGGGCAGCTGCCGGGCACCGCTGTCCGGTCCAGTGCCGGCGCGCTCGTCGAAGGCCTGCAGGCGCTGGGGGCGCGGCGGATCGCGCTGGTCACGCCGTACCTGCGGCCGCTGGCCGAGCAGGTCGTGGGCTATCTGGAGTCCGAGGGGATCGAGGTCGTCGACTGGGTGGCGCTGGAGGTCGGCGACAACGCCGAGGTGGGCTGCATCCCGGGCGAGCGCGTCATGGGGGCCGCGCGTGGCCTGTCGTTCGCCGGCGCCGACGCGCTCGTCGTCTCCGCGTGCGTCCAGATGCCGTCGCTCGATCTCGTCGCTCCGGCCGAGGCCGAGTTCGGGCTCCCGGTGCTCTCCGCGGCCACCGCGGGCGCGTTCTCGCTGCTGCGCGCGCTCGGCCTCGATCCGCGGCTGCCCGGGGCGGGCACGCTCCTCGCAGGCACTGACACGAAGGCCGGCACCTCTACGATCGCGTCATGAGCAGTGGGGAGCCCCGCTCGCGGCGGGCCGGGACCGCCCGGCGTGAGCTCGTCGAGAACGAGCTGTTGGAGCACGCCACGCGGCTGTTCGCCGAACGCGGCTTCGCCGGGACGAGCCTGCAGGACATCGCCGACGCCCTCGGCATCACCCGTCCCGCGCTCTACTACTACGTCAGCAGCAAGGACGAGCTGCTGGCGAGGCTGGTCACCGAGGTCACCAACGGACCGCGCGACGAGCTCGCCGCGCTGGGCGCCCGCACCGACCTCGACGCGGTGGCGCGGCTGCGCGGCGTCGTCGAGATCATCGTCGGGCGCCGGGTCGCGCAGCCCGAGCGGTTCCGGCTGCTCATCCGGTCGGAGGCCGAGCTGCCGGCCGAGCTCACGGAGGCCTACGCGGCGTCGCGACGCGACGTCCTGGCGTCGATCGCCGACGTCATCGAGGACGGGGTGCGCGCCGGGCGGTTCCGGCCCGTCGACGCCCGTGTCGCCGCGCTCGGCGTCCTCGGCATGTGCAACTGGGTGGCGTGGTGGTTCCACCCGGGAGGGCGCGACTCGGCCGGGGCCGTCGTCGCGCAGCTGTCCGACATGGCCGTCGGTGCCCTCGCGCGTCCCGATGGCCAGACGCTCGAGGGGGAGGGCCCCGCGGCGGCGGTGAAGATGCTGCGCCAGGACCTGGACCACCTGGAACGGGTCCTCGACATCAGCTGATTTGTCGTTTGCGTCAAACTGTTGACGCATTCGTCGACAGGCGCGTAGCGTCGGTGTCATGAGCGAACAGGACCACCGGGTGCGCGGCGTCGACCACGTCGCCTTCCCGACCTTCGACCCCGCGGCCACGGTCCGCTTCTACCGGGACGTCCTGGGATTCCCGGTCGTGCACTCGATCTGTGCCGCGGGTTGGGGCCCCGAGAACCACCCGGACTTCATCCACTTCTTCTTCGACATCGGAAACGGCGACCGGATCGCGTTCTTCTACTACTTCGGCACCCCGCCCGAGGTCGGCGGTCCGGCGGGGGAGAAGGGCGACGTCCACGCCCGCTTCGGCGCCGACGTGCCCGAATACTTCGTGCGCTCGCGTCACCTCGCGATCCACGTCGACTCCGAGGAGGACCTGCTGGAGTACCGCCGCCGGCTCGACGCCAGCTCCTGGCCGGTGGAGATGCAGATCCGGCACGAGACGATCGAGTCGATCTACACCCACGACCCCAACGGCTACATGTTCGAGATCACCCGCGCCCTGCGGCCCGTGCTGCCGCAGGAGGACGTCGACGCGGAGCTCACCGTCGACGCCCTCCTCGACGTCGTCGCCGAGCCCGAGCCGACGTTCGGGAAACTATTGGCGCGCAAGGCTGAGCTCATCGCCTCCCGGGTGCCGGTGTGACCACCCTCTACGTGCTCGACGTGCCCGAGAACGTCGCCGTCGCCACGGTCGCCGAAGAGGACCCCGCCGTCACCGTCGGGCACCGCGGCGACTACTTCGAGATCACCGCCGACGGCCCGATCGTCATCGACCGGCGGGCGACGGGCTGCCGGCACGCCGTCTGGTACTCGTGCGTCGCCGGGGTCGCCCGCGACGGCCGGATCACCCAGCACGACAAGAACGCGTTGCGGGTCGACCCGGTCTGACGCGGGTGGCCCGTTCGACGCTGGATCCTTGGCGTCATCGTCGAATGATCTGCGACCTAGCCGCCAGATAGCGGTCCTCGGCGGGTCGACGCCGGGTGGTGACACCGCGCCGAGATGCACGCGGTGTCGCGGCGTCCCCGGATCGTCGGTGGTCGTCGCTAGGGTCCAGGTCGTGACCGCCGCTGCCGCGGGGGGCGAGAGCTCGCCCTCGTTCGTCGACGCCTCGCCGGCCAGGGTGCGCGCTGCACCGACCCCGGAGGACGCGGCCGCCTTCGACCCGCAATGGCAGCGCCTCATGGCTCGGTCCACCGGGACCCTCGACCTGGCCGAGGTGCACCAGGCGCTCGACGACTGGCGACGCGTCGAATGGCTGACCGTGGCCGGCGAGCGGCCTGACGGCTCCGTGCCGTGGAGTCGGCCGAAGACCGAGCCGGGACTGGCCGAGTAGGGGTGCCGGGCACGATCGACGACGTGCGGGTCGACATCCTCCTCGTGTGGGCCCGGTGACCTCCGCGGGCACGCGGGCGCCGGCTGCGCTCTACGCGGCCGGGTTCGTCACGGCGTTCGGGGCACACGCGGTGGCGGCGAGCGTCGGGTCGGAGGTCGGTCGCGACGGGCTGTCGCTGCTGGCGCTGGGCGTCGTCCTCGCGGTGTACGACGGCGCGGAGGTGCTGCTCAAGCCGGTGTTCGGGTCGTTGGCCGACCGGTGGGGGCCGCGGCGAGTGCTGCTGGGCGGACTGGTGGCGTTCGCGCTGGTGTCGGGGGTGTACGCGGTGCTGGCGACGACCGGCGTCGTCGCCGCGTCGGGTGCGGTCGTGGCGCTGACGCTGGCGCGCCTCGGGCAGGGTGCCGCGGCGTCGGCGTTCTCCCCGGCCGCCGGGGCGATGGTCGGGCGGCTGTCGGCCGGCGGGAAGCAGGGACGGGCCTTCGGCTCGTACGGCGCCTGGAAGGGCCTGGGCTACACCGCGGGCCCGATCCTGGGCGGTGTGCTGGTCGTGCTCGGCGGGCTGCCGTTGTTGTTCGCGACGCTCGGGGTGCTGGCCGCGGTCGTCGCGGTGTGGGTGGTCGTCGCGGTGCCGGTGCTCGATCCGTTGCCGCGCAAGCGGCAGACCGTCGTCGACCTCGCCCGCAGGCTGGGGTCGGCGTCGTTCCTGCGGCCGACGGCGGCGCTCGCCGCGACAACCGCCGCGCTGTCGGTGGGTGTCGGGTTCCTGCCGGTGCTGGGTGCGGCGGTGGGGCTCGGCCCGGTGGCGACGGGCGCGGTCGTGGCGCTGCTCGCCCTGACGTCGACGCTGGTCCAGCCCCGGGCCGGGCGTGCGCACGACCGTGGCGAGCTGGGCACCCGGGCGGCGCTGCTGCTGGGGTTCGTGCCGATGGTCGGCGGGTTCGTCGTCGCCGCGACAGTCTCGGGCCTGGCAGGGATCGTGCCGGCCGCGATCCTGGTCGGGTTGGGTGTCGGGGTACTGACGCCCGTCGCGTTCGCGACGCTCGCCGCGTCGTCGCCGCCCGAACGGCTGGGGCAGACGATGGGGTCGGCGGAGGTCGGACGCGAGCTGGGCGACGCGGGCGGTCCGTTGCTGGTCGGCGCGGTCGCGGCCGGGGCGTCGACGGGTGTGGGGCTGGTGGTGCTGGCGGGCGTCCTGGCCGTCACGGGCGCGGCGAGCCTCGTGCGAGCAGGCGACGGCGTCCGCCGGGACGGAACTGTCGGTGGGGCGGGGGAGGGTGGGCCGGAGCCCGAACCGGACGACCGATAGGAGACTCGTGCAGATCGCCGTGACCACCCCGACGGGCAACGTCGGCAGTCACGTCGTCGATTGCTGATCAGGGCGGTCCTGCACCTGTGCTGCGGGTTCTTCTCGCGGCCCGGGCCCACGAGAACCTGCGACCGCTGCTGGGCTAGCGGATGCGCGCGCCGTACACGTGCTCGACCGTCATCGTCATGAGGACGCGGCGGTCGTCGACCATGACCCGGCGGTACTCGTGCCAGTCCGGGTGCTCACCCGCGGCCGCCCGGTAGTAACCGACGAGCGCATCGACCTCGGGGCCGTTCGGGTCGGTGCCGGGACCGACGAGCGTCGCGACACCCTCGACCGTCGCCCAGCCCCACCCGTCGGCGCTGGTGACCTCCAGGGTCGCGCGTGGGTCACGGCGCAGGTTCGCGGTCTTCGCGCGGCCCTCCGTCATCGACACGTGCAGCAGCCCGGCGTCGCGGTCGTAGAACGGGGTGACCGGTGAGAGCTGTGGGCGGCCGTCGGCCTTGATCGTCGCCAGTACTCCGAGCCGGCTCTCGGCGAGCAACGCGTGCGGGTCGAACGAGGACGAGGTCATGCCGGTGCCAACCCCGCCGCGGCGGCGGCTGTTCCGACGTCAGTGGAACGGCTTGTGCGGGATCTCGGCGTCGTTGAGCTGCTGGTCGGCGTCGACCCAGATCGCGTCGTCCTCGATCTTGCAGGCGTACACCGGGATCGGGCTCACCGCGGGCACGCCGCGGGGCTCACCGGTGCGCAGGTCGAAGCAGGAGTTGTGGGCCGGGCAGATGAGGGTGTCGTCCTCCTGCAGGTAGCCCTCGTTGAGCGGCTGTTGCTGATGCGTGCAGGTGTTGTGGACGGCGACGGCCTCGTCCTCGTAGAGCCGCACCACGCAGATGGGCTCGCCCTTCATCTCGACGACCATCATGTCGCCCTCTTCGAGCTGGTCGAGGTCCGCGACCGCTTCCCATGCCATGGCTGCCTCCTAGGTGGTGGTGGGGGCACTGCGGGTCCGGGTGCGGCCCTCGGCCGGCGCGGCACCCGACCGGGTCCCGCGCGCCCGCGGCTGTGAGCCCCGCACCTCGACCCAGCCGTTGCGGATCCGGGTGGGCAGCACGGGCTGCGGGTGGTGGGCGGGGCCGCGGACGATGTGGCCGTCGCGAAGGTCGAACAGCGACTCGTGCAGGGGGCACGAGATGACGCAGTCGACGACCTCGCCGCGGCTGAGCAATCCCCCGGCGTGGCTGCAGAGGTCGTCGAGGGCGTACACGACGTCGCCGGAGCGGTGGAGCACGACCTGCCGCCCTTCGACGGTGACGCCGGTGGTGGCGCCGTCCGGCAGGTCGGTCTCCTCGACCGCCTTGACCCACCGGTTGGGGCCGGCGGTGTTGGCGACCCGGTTGACCATGAGGCCGCGACCCTGCACGAGGTGTCCGCCGACGTAGCCGGCCGCGGCGGTGACGGCCATGCCCGCCATGCCGAGCGCCTGCGCGGGACGACGCTTCCCGGCGACGCGGGCGGCCAGCGACGCGGCGGCGAGCGTGGTGCCCGCGAGGTTCATCATCCCGTGCAGCAGGCCGACGCGGCGGTCCTCGCCGTCGCTGACGGTCCAGTCGGTGGCCCCGGTCGCGACGGTGGCGGCGGCCGCGGCGATCCCGGCGGCGCTGAGCGTGCTGGCAGGGTCGAGGCCAGTGCTGCCGGCGCGGTCCTTGCCGAGGACGTCGAGCACCACCGACCCGGCCCAGAACCCGATCGGAAGGTCGCTGAGTGCGGCGTGCAGCGAGTGCCCCGCCCAGCGGCCGCCGTGCATGAGCTCGACGACGGGGTTGGCGCGGTGTCGGTCGTAGACCGGCAGGACGACGGCGGCGACCTTCTCGTCGGCGTCGCGCAGCCACGGCCATGCGGTGATCGCGGCGAAGAGGTCGCGGTGCCAGGTCGTCAGCCGGGACGCGCCCCCGGGCGCGGGTGCGCCTGACGGTGTGTCCGAACTCGACATCGCTGCTCCGCTCCTGTCCGTGCCGCGTCGTCGCGACGACTCGCATGGTCGCACCGCGCACGCGTGCTCACCATCACCGTGTTTCTCGCCCGGTGATGATCGGACGGTCCGTTGACGATCACCGCAGGTCCGGGCCGGAACCGGATCTGCGGGTGCCCGTCCTCGACGAATGAACCGGCTCGGCGGGCGGACCGGGTCCGTGGTGTGCGGTCCGCGACGACGGTCGCGGACCGCACGTCGAATGGCGGATGCCGCGACGGGCGCTGTGCGGCAGGGTGATCCCCGCACCCGGGAGAGATCCGCTCGCCCGCGTCGCCGCACACCGGAGGCCCGATGAGCGCGCGCCACACCGTCGCCGACCACCTGATGGACCGGCTCGCCGAGTTGGGCGCCGGCCGCATCTTCGGCGTTCCCGGCGACTACAGCCTGGGCATGCTCGACCACGTCGTCCGCCATCCCGTCGTCGAGTGGACCGGCTGCACCAACGAGCTCAACGCCGGCTACGCGGCCGACGGGTACGCCCGGCTGCGCGGCGTCGCGGCGCTGTGCACGACGTTCGGGGTCGGCGAGCTGAGCGCGATCAACGCGGTCGCCGGCAGCTACGCCGAGCACGTGCCGGTGGTGCACGTCGTCGGCGCCCCGGCGCTGACCAAGCAGGCGCTGCGCCCGCCGGTGCACCACACGCTGGGCGACGGCGAGTTCGGGCACTTCCTCGCGATGCACGCCGACATCACGTGCGCCCGCACCGTCCTCACCCCCGGCAACGCGGTCGCGGAGATCGACCGGGTCCTCGTCGCGGTCCGCGACCAGCGGCTGCCGGGCTACCTGCTGCTCGCCGCCGACGTCGCCGAGGCCCCGGTCGAGCAGGTGACGACGCCGCTGCCGCCGCCCGTCGACGGCACCGATCCCGAGGCGCTCGCCGGGTTCACCGAGGCGGCGCGGCGGCTGCTGGGCGAGGCGGGGTCGATCGCCGAGGTCGGAGTGCTCGCCGGCCTGCTCGTGCACCGGTTCGACGCGGGCGACCGGCTCGCCGCGCTGCTGCGCGACGGGGCCGTCCCGCACGCGACGACGCCGTGGGCGAAGAGCCTGCTCGACGAGTCGGCCTCCGGTTTCGCGGGGACGTACTCGGGTGCGGCGGGCAGCACCGAGCAGACGCGCCGTGTCGTCGAGGACGCTGCCGCGCTCGTCCTCGCAGGGGTGCAGTTCACCGACCTCAACAGCGGCCTGTTCACCCAGCGCATCACGCGGTCGCGGACGATCGAGCTGGGCGCGGACGCGGCGTCGGTCGGGGCGGCGACGTTCGCGCCGGTGACGCTGCCCGCCGCGCTGGAGGCGCTCGCGCCGCTGGTCGCGGCCCTGCCGGCCGCCACGGAACCCGACGCCGCTGCTGCGCCCGCGGCGACCGCCGCCGCCGACGACACCCCGCTCGACCAGGACACCCTGTGGACGGAGGTGTCGGGGGCGCTGCGGGCGGGCGACGTCGTCCTCGCCGACCAGGGCACCTGCTTCTACGGGATGGCGCCGCACCGGCTGCCGACGGGCGTGACGTTCGTGGGGCAGCCGCTGTGGGCGTCGATCGGGTACACGCTGCCCGCGCTGCTCGGGGTGTGCACGGCCGCGCCCGGCCGCCGCGGCGTCCTGCTGATCGGCGACGGCGCCGCGCAGACGACCGTCCAGGAGCTGAGCACGGTCATGCGGCTGGGGCTGCCGGCGCTGGTGGTCGTCGTCGACAACGACGGCTACACCGTCGAACGCGCCATCCACGGTCCCGACGAGCCGTACAACGACATCGCCCGCTGGGACTGGACCGCGGTCCCGGCGATGTTCGGCGGCGGCGCGCGGGCCACCGCGGTGCGCGCGACCACGGCGGGAGAGCTGCGCGCGGCGTTGGCCTGTACGGACCCGGACGGGTTCACCCTCGTCCAGGCTGTCGTCCCGCGCGACGACGTCCCCGAGCTGCTGGCCACGCTGACCCGCGCGCTGGGCGTCGCACCGCAGCCCTGAGAGGAGGGAACGCTGTCATGACCGAACCCGTGTGGGTCCTCGACGAGGACGACGCCCTCGAGGTGCTCGCCCACCTCGTCACCGCCGCCCGGACCCAGGTCGACGAGGCCGCCGAATACGGCCCGCTGCGGCTGCTGACGGCCGCGCACAAGGTCGCGGACCGGCTCGCGGCCCGCGCGTCGGAGCCGACGGCCGCCTTCGCGCGCGACCACGTCGGGCCACTGCCCGAGCTCGCCGTGCCGCGCGAGGGCCGCGACGAGTACGTCGCCCGCCTCGACGCGGTCTGCGCCGAGCTCGGCGCGCTGCTGGCCCGGCGCTACGTGCCGGGACGCTCGTCGTGAGCGGAGAGAGCGACCCGAACCCCGTCCTGGACGCGATCCGCAGCCGCCGCGTCGTCCGTGCGATGACCGACGAGCCGATCCCGCGGGAGACGCTCGAACGGATTCTCGACGCGGCCCGCTGGGCGCCGACGGCCGGCAACCGTCACCTGCAACGTTTCGTGGCCAGCGACGACCCGGGCACGCTGCGGGCGCTGCGGATGGTGTCGCCGGGCATGCTGCAGCGCCCGGTCGCGGTGGTGGGGATCTGCGTCGACCGTGACCTGGCCGTCGACTACGGCTTCGCCCGCCACGCGCACAGCCTCTCGGTCGACGTCGGTACCGCCGCCGCGACGCTGCTGCTCGCCGCGCACGCGCTCGGCGTCGGCGGCGGGCCGGTGACGTCGTTCAGCCGGGCCGCGGTCGGCGCGGTGCTCGACGTCCCGGCCGGCTGGACGCCCGAGTTCCTCGTCTGTCTCGGCCACCCGGCCCCGGGCGGACCGGGTGCGCTGCGCCGGGGCAGGCGGGTGACCTGGCAGGACCTGACGGTGTGGGCGCCCCGCCCGTGAGGATCAGGAGGCGTCGGCCCACAGCTCCAGCGCGATGTTGTCGGGGTCGCGGAACTCCAGCAGGCAGCCGATCCCGATGTCCTTGACTCCGTCATGGGCGATGCCGAGTTCGTCGAGGCGCGCGGCGGCGGCGTCGAGGTCGGCACGCGAGGGCACGGCGAAGCTCAGGTGGTCGAGCCCGGCGCGGTCCTCGGTGAACGAGTCGTCGGCGGGGGCGACGGGACGCAGCCCGAAGAACCCGCCGGGGACCTGGTAGACCACCCCGCCGAAGAGCCACCAGTTCTCCTCGTGGGTCTTCTCGTCGGCGTCGGGCGGGAGCTGGAAGGCGACCGGCAGCCCGAGGACGTCGTCGTAGAAGCGCTTGGAGCGCTCGATGTCGGTGACGGTGATGCGGACGTGGGAGAAACCGCTGACCGGGATCGGCATGGTCGAATCCTGGCCCGGCCCTGGTGGCACCGCCACCCGAGTCTCACACGGAGTCGAGCGCCACCCCGACCGACGGGAACGCCCGGAACCGCAACAGCATGTGCCGGTCGCGGCCGCTGAGGGCGACGGTGTGCTTGGACGTGCCGACGAGGTCGACCGTCAGCCCGTGCGCCTCCGCGACCTCACGCGCCCGGTCGAGGACCGTGACCGTGCCGGGCGCCAGCGACGCGACACCGGACAGGTCGACGAGCACGTGCCGGGTCACGCAGCTGCCGGCCGCGACGAGCTGCACCCGCGCGTCGACGAGCCGCAGGACCCGGTTCGCCGTCGCGGCGTCGAGGTCACCGGTCACGCGGACGAGGTGCACGGCCGGGGCGGGCGACTCGATTGCCAGGAATCCGTTGTGCGCGAGCGTCATCCAGCGCCTCCGTGGTGAGGGGAGGCGGCTTCTTCACCCCGGGGAGCGGACGTCGGCGAGACGTCCTGTGATGCAGGCTACCCGGATCCGGCGCGCGCGAGCACGTCGCGCGCGGAGCGGACGACGGCCTCGTCGAGCATGCGGCCGGTCCGCGGGTCGATCGCGATGCCGGATCCGGCAGCGTCGAGTGTGTCGACGACCGCCCGCGCCCGGTCCAGCTCGTCGGCGGTCGGCGTGAACGCGGCGTTGATCACCGGGATCTGCGTGGGATGGACCGCGGTCCGGGCCCGGAACCCCTGCCGCAGCAGGGCGGCGGTGCTCGCCGCGAGCTGGTCGTCGGTGGCCGTCAGGTCGGTCTCGACGGGCGCGACGGGTGCGACGAGCCCGGCCGCCGCCGAGGCGACGACGATCGCCGCCCGGTGGGGTGCCAGCTCGGCGCGGTCGGGGCCGGGTACGAGGCCGAGATCGGCGGCCAGGTCGGCCTCACCGATCGCGAGCCGCTGCACGCGGGGCCCGCGGGACAGCGCGGCGACCTCGAGGAGCCCGGCCGCCGTCTCGACGACCGGCAGGACTGCCACGGACCCGGGCCGCACACCGGCGGCCCGTTCCGCGTCGAGGAGCAGGGAGTCGGTGCGGCGCAACGACTCCGGCGTCGCCTTGGGGAGCAGGACGCCCGACAGGGCGACGCAGGTGACGGCGGCGACGTCCTCGGCGAGCCGGTCGGCGTTCACCCGCACCCAGCGCTCGGGGCCGCCGCGGGCCGTCGCCGCACGCAGGTGTGCGGCGACGGCGGCCCGGGCGGCGTCCTTGGCCGGCGGGGCGACGGCGTCCTCCAGGTCGAACACCAGTGCGTCCGCGCCGCGCTCGGCAGCGCGGGCGAAGCGCTCGTCGCGGTCGCCCGGCACGTAGAGGTAGCTGCGCGGACGCACCGGCTCAGCTCCGTCCGGTCGGGCGGTGCAGGTAGCCACCGACGGGCTCGCCGACGACCTTGCGGTCGGCCAGCACCTGGTTGCCGCGCACGAACGTGTCGGTGACGACGGCGTCGAGCTCGAAGCCCTCGAACGGGGTGTACTCCTGTGCCGACTCCGAGTCCGCGGCGCGGACCGTCCAGTGCACGGACGGGTCGAGCAGCGCGACGTCGGCGTCGAACCCGACGGCGATGGCGCCCTTGGTGCGCAGCCCGAAGCGCTGCGCCGGGTTCCACGCGGTCAGCTCGGCCATCCGCTGGGTAGTCAGGCCACGCCTGGTGCCCTCGGAGTACAGGCCGGCGAGCAGGTACTCCGCGCCGCCGAACCCGGACTTGGCGACGAACACGTCGTCGCGCGGGTCCCCGAACTTCATCTCGTCGCGGCAGCACGCGTGGTCGGAGACGACCCAGTCGAGCTCGCCCGCGAGCAGGTGCGTCCACAGCGCCTCGACGTCCTCGCGCGGGCGGATCGGCGGGTTGACCTTGGCGCCCAGGCCTGAAGCGGTGTCGACGTCGGCGAGCAGGTGACCGATCGTGACCTCCCGGCGGAAGTCGATGTGCGGGAAGGCGCCCGCCATGCGCAGCGCGGCGTCGACCGCCTTGGCCGAGCTCAGGTGCAGCAGGTTGATCTTCGGCAGCCCGGTCTCGTGAGCCAGGTACGACGCGATGGAGACGGCGAGGCCCTCCGAGTGCGGCGGCCGCGACGCCGAGTAGGCGCGCAGACCGGTCAGCGAGTCGTCGGCCTCGACGATCTTCTGGTAGGCCGTCATGATCTCGGCGGTCTCGCAGTGCAGGCCGAGCGAGATCTCCTCGGCGAGGTCCGGGAACCGCTCGCGGGCGGCCTGGATTCCGCGCATGACGAACTCGAAGTGCGCGATGTCGTAGCGCTCGCCCTCGGGCGTCATGAGGAAGGAGCTCTGGTCGTTCGAGCGCCCGTGCAGGCCGTGCCCGCCGTAGAACATGAAGATCTTGAACGAGGTGACGCCGAACTCCTCGATCAGACGCGGGATCTCGTCGATGTGCTCCTTCATCATCGGGGCGAGATGGAAGGCGTAGTCGACGAGCGCGCGCCCGGCCGAGGCGTCGAGGACCTCGGGGAAGAAGTCGCGGTAGGGGCCGCCCTTGTTCAGGTAGTACTGCCCGGTGCGCATGTAGTTCAGCGCGGTGGTGACGCCGCCCTGCGCGCACGCGCGGCTCTCGATGGCGGTGTCCTCGGACAGCGGGTTGTAGATGCCCCAGTGCTGGTGGGCGTCGACGACACCCGGGAAGGCCAGCTTGCCGGCGGCGTCGACGACGACACCCGCGTCCTCGACCGGGATGCCCGGCTCGAGGCGGACGATCCTCCCGTCGGAGATGCCGATGTCGAGCCGCTCGGGCTCGGGCCGGTCGTGCCCGGCGACGGCGGCGTTGGTGATGAGCAGGTCGAGAGCCACGTGCTACTCCTCGGTCGAGGTGGGGGTGAGCCGGGCCAGCAACCGCCCGACGACCGCGGCGTCGTCGGAGCCGGCCAGGCCCAGCACGGTGTCGGTGACCTCGTCGGCGACGGCGGAGGCCACGTCGGCGGGCAGCGTCACCGCGAGGTTGTCGCGGAATTTTCGGGCGTGCTCGTCGTCTGTCAGTGGCCGGTCGGGGCCGCCGCGGTTGGTGAGCACCTCCTCGGTCCACTCCGTCCCGTCGGCGGTCGTGACGCGCAGGACCGCGGGGAACTGGTGGGGGAACACGGCGTCGCAACGCTCGTCGGCGACGACGTCGACCTTCGCCATCAGCGCGCGCCTGCCGGGGTCGGCGGCGAGCGCGTCGGTGTAGTCGCCGAGCGCCGCCCCGAGCCCGCCGCCGCCGAACAGGCCGACGGCCACGGCGTAGGGGCCGGAGAACTGGGCCTGGTAGCCGGTGACGGGCGCGCGCTTGGTCTCGATCGGCTCGCCGATCGTGCGGATCACCGCACCCGGCACGCCCAGCACCACGGACACGACGTCCGCGGGACGCACGCCGCGCTCGCGCAGCCGGGCCGCGGCGTCGATGGCGGTGTGGGTGAAATGGTTGGCGGGGTAGGGCTTGAAGAAGATGCCGGGGACCGCCCACTCGTCGCCGAGGCCGCCGGTGACCGCGGCGTGGTCGGCCTCGCCGCGCAGGAACGCCTCGAAGAACCCGAATCGACCCTCCAGGACCGTCGGTGGCCCGGTGAACCCGCGACGCACCAGCTGCGCGGCGGTGACGGCCGAGTGCGCCGCCCAGCCGCAGTGCACGCGCTTGACGGTGCCGCCGGTGCGGTTGGCCTCGATGACGCCCGCGGCCATCGACGCGGTGATTCCCAGCGCGTCGCGCACGCCGTCCTCGCCGAGGCCGAGGAGCAGCGCGGCCGCGGCGGCACCGCCCATCGCGCCGCAGATGGACGTCGCGTGCTGGCCGTGCTCGAAGAACACCGAGTTGCCGAGCCGCTCGTCGTAGCCGGCCATGCCGAGCCGGACGGTGATCTCCAGCCCGACGGCGATCGCCTCGACGGTGCGCGCGCCCGACGCGCCGGCGTACTCCGCCGCCGCCAGCGCGGCGGGCACGACGGCGGCGCTGGGGTGCAGCACCGACGGGAGGTGGGTGTCGTCGTAGTCGAGCGAGTGCGCAGTGACGCCGTTGGCGAACGCCGCCCACGCGGCGGGCACCGCGCCGGGCAGCCCGACGGCGTGGGCCTGTGGAGCGCCGCCCTGCTCCTCGACGTGCTCGAGGGCGGCGCGGCTCGTCGGCAGGTCGAGCGCGGCGACGCAGAGCCCGAGGACGTCGAGGACACGACGGCCGACGCTCGCGGCGACGTCGTCGGGGAGCGGGCTCTGGGCGGACTTCGCGGCGAACGCCGCGAGGTGCTCGGAGAGGGTGCGCTCAGCCACCGCTGACCACCGCGAGCGGCCGGACCGGCGAGCCGGTCGCGCCGAACAGCGCCAGCGGGCTGAGCACGAACAGGAACTCGTGGACGCCCGCGGCGGCCAGGTCGTCGAGCGCGAGGGCCTCGATGATGTAGATGCCGGCCTCGACGAGCAGCACCCGGTGGGCGGGCAGCACGGCGTGGCCCGCGCCGGGGGCGAGCCGCTCGAAGGCGATGGTGTCGGCGCCCGCGGCGTGCAGCCGGTGCTCGGCCAGCCACTGCGCGCCGGCCTCGGACACCCCGGGGACGCCGGAGTCGTGCCCCACGTAGGTGCGCGGGTCGGGGTCGGTGAAGTGCCGTCCCCAGCCGCTGCGGACCAGCACGACGTCGCCCTCGGCGGGTGCCGTGCCCTGACGCTCGACGGTCGCGTCCAGGTCGTCGCGGGTGATCTCGTAGCCGTCCGCGCAGTGCGGCAGGCCCAGCGTCGCCGGGACGTCGAGGAGGATGCCGCGCCGGACCATCGGCGCGATCGTGTGCGCGCCGAGCTCGGCGTAGCGCCCGCCGATGCCCGCCTCGCGCGCGTCGGACCCGTCGTGCAGCTTGCCGTCCTGCGAGACGTGGGAGAACGCGTCGATGTGGGTGCCGACGTGCGTCCCCATCGTGATCATGTCGTTCGCCGCGGACGCGCCGTCGGACCGCACCCGGTCGCCGTGGCGGCGGGGGAGTGTGTGCCAGTACGGCGGGTGGTTGGGCGACTGCGGCATGCCGATGGTCAGTGGGCGGCCCAGGTCGTGGACCGTCACACCGCCGGCGAGGGCGGCCAGGAGCGGGTCGGCCCGCTCGGTCGTCGTGGGGGTCATGCGTCCTCTCCGTCTCGCGGGAGGCGTCGTCAGGCGACGACGCCGCGTTCCCGCAGCTCGGCGACGGCGTCCGGGTCCATGCCCAGCTCGCCGACGAGCACTTCGTCGGTGTCGGCGCCCGGTGGGCGCCCGGTGAACCGGATCGACCCGGGGGTTCCCGACATCCGCCACATCACGTTGTGCATGGCGATCGGCCCGAGATCCGGGTCCTCGACGGTCGTGATCATCTCCGTGGCCCGCACGTGCGGATCGGAGACGATGTCGCTCGCGTCGTAGATCGGGGCGACGGCGGCACCGGCGGCGGCGAACGCCTCGGACACCTCGTCGCGGGTGCGTGCGGCGATCCAGTCGCCGACGTGGGCGTCGAGCAGGTCGGCGTGCTCGGCGCGCTGGGCGCCCGTCGCGAACCACGGCTCGGCGACCACCTCGGGGTGCCCGACGAGCTCCATGACGCGCTCGGCGACCTTCTGCGCGCTGGTCGAGACCGCGACCCAGCGGCCGTCCTTGGTGCGGTAGGTGTTGCGCGGGGCGTTGTTCGACGATCGGTTGCCGTTGCGGGTGCCGATCTCGCCGAGCTGGTCGTAGACCGTAGGGCCGGGACCGACCGCGGCCAGGATCGGCTCCAGCAGGCTCATGTCGATCACCTGGCCGCGGCCGCGCTCGGCGCCGGGGGCGTTGTCGCGGGCGAACAGCGCCATTGCCACCGCCGACGACGCCGCGATCCCCGCGATGCTGTCGGCCAGCCCGAACGCGGGCAGGGTGGGTGGGCCGTCGGCCTGCCCGGTGAGGTGGGCGAAGCCGCTCATCGCCTCGGCGAGCGTGCCGAACCCGGCCCGCGAGGCGTAGGGCCCGCTCTGACCGAACCCGGTGACGCGCACCAGGACCAGTCCGGGGTTGAGCTCGTGCAGCACGTCGGGACCCAGGCCCCAGCGCTCGAACGTCCCCGGCCGGAAGTTCTCGACGACGACGTCGGCGGTCCGGACGAGCTCCGTGAAGACCGCGGCCCCGTCGGCGTCGGACAGGCTCAGGCCGATCGTGCGCTTGTTGCGCGAGATCTCCTTCCACCACAGGGGGACGCCGTCCTTGGAACGGCCGTGCCCGCGCATGCTGTCGCCTGCGACAGGGTGTTCGATCTTGAGGACGTCGGCGCCGTAGTCACCGAGGATCTGGCAGCACAGCGGCCCGGCGAGGATGGTCGAGGCGTCGATGACCCGGACCCCGGCGAGCGGGCCCTTCACAGGAGCGGCGGGCGCGTTCACAGGGCGTCCACCACCCCGTCGGGCTGCCACCCGAGCTCCAGGCTGATCTTGTGCGCCGCCGCGACGACGCGCGCGCCGTACTCGACCTGGACGTCGGCGTCGAACCGGTCGACCGGTCCGCACAACGACACCGCGCCGAACACGCCGCCGTCGGCGAGCAGCACGGCGGCGGCGACGCTGCCCGCTCCGTGCTGGCGCTCGCCGCGGCTGCCGGCCCAGCCGCGCTCGCGGATCGCGTGCAGCTCGGCGCGCAGGTGCGCCGCGGAGGTGATCGTGTGGTCGGTGACGGCCGCGAGCGCGTGCGACTCGAGGTACTCCTCGACCTCGGTGTCCGACAGCGCCGCGAGGATCGCCTTCGACGACGAGCCCGCGTGCAACGCGTGGGCGGTGCCCAGTGCGACCGACATCCGGATCTCGTGCGGCGAGAGCACCTGGTCGATGTAGACGCGGGCCGCGCCCTGGCGGGCCGAGAGCGTCGCCGTCTCGCCGGTCTCCTGCACCAGTCGCTGCAGGTGCGGACGAGCGACGCGCGGCACGTCGAGCCCCCGCAGCGCGGCCATCCCGACCTGCAGCGCGCCCGGACCGAGCCGGTAACGCTTCGTCGCCTGGTCGATGGCGAGGAAGTCCAGCGACGCGAGTTCCCTGAGGATGCGGTGCGCCACGGTCTTGGACAGGCCCAGCTCCCGGGCGATGGCGGAGACGCCCATCGCCTCGGGCGCGCGCTCGGCGAGCGTCCCGATCACGGTGAGGGCGCGGGCGAGGCCCGAACGCGACGCCGTGTCCGGGACCGCCGCGTCGGATCCGTCGGCGTCGGAACCCGTCGGCAGCACGTGAATGTCCCCCCTGTCGGTGCTGGTCACGGCCGACCCCTGGCGTCGAGCGTGACCGGGGCACCGGCGCGCAGCGCGTTGGAGTACGGGCAGACCTGGTGGGCCCGCTCGACCAGCTCGTCCAGTGTGGCCTGCGGGCAGTCGGGCGCGTCGACGGTGAGCGCTGCGCTGATCGCGTACCCGCCGTCGTCGCCCGCGTGCAGCGAGACCGTCGCGGTCACCGTCGGGTCGCCGATCTTCTCCCGCGCGGCGCGCGCGGCGCCGTGCAGCGAGCTCAGGAAGCAGGCCGCGTAGCCGGCGGCGAAAAGCTCCTCCGGGTCCGTGCCCTTGCCGGTGCCGCGGGTGGCGGGCCGGGCCAGGTCGAGGTCCAGCGAGCCCGACGTCGAGCGGGCGTGCCCGTCGCGGCCGCCGACCGCGGACACCTCGGCCGTGTGGAGGACGCTCACCGGGCACCGCCGGCGGCGGGGACGCGCAGGACGTAGCGGGCGAGCTCGTCGGCGAAGGCCTCGGGCTGCTCGTCGGCGACGAAGTCGGTGCCGCCGGGGATGGTGACGAGCCCGGCGTGCGGCAGCGCCGCGGTGACCTGCGGGGTCATCCGGTCGACGAGGTCGTCCGCGCCGTGCAGCAGCAGGACCGGGAAGGTGTCGAGCCGGTCGGTGTCGACGACGTGGTCGAACACCGCGCGGTAGGCCGTCGCGTAGTCGGGGCCGGTCTGCAGGTACTCGACGACCTGCCGGTCGGTCTCGGCGACGTCCAGCCGCGGGTAGAGACCCTTCACCCGGTCGCGGATGACCCGCACGTGGCCGCCGTCCTCGACCGGCTCGTAAGGCGGTGCGTAGACGGTCTTCTTCTGGACGCGCTCGGCGTCGTCGTAGAGGGGGAGGCCCTGCAGGACGATCCCGTCGACGCGCCCGGGCTGCTGGAATGCGGCCTCGGCGGCGATCACGGCACCGGTGTGCTGGCCGAGCAGGTGCACCGTGCCCAGCCCGACGGCGTCGGCGAACGTCCAGGCCGCCTCGGCGTACTGGGGGATGGTCCAGGTCGTCGGCGTCGGGTCGGACATGCCGAACCCGGGGGTGTCGGGCGCGACGACGCGCAGCCCACGCTTTGCCAGCGGCTCGATGACGGCCTCGTAGGTCGCCGACGACAGCGGCGACTGGTGCAGCACCAGGACGGCCGGGGCACCGGCGTCGCCGCCGTGGCGGTAGTGCACCTGCCCCCATGGCAGGTCGACGTATCCGCGCTGCGCGCGGCCCCCGAGGCTCCTCACGCCGACTCCTCCGTGCCGTTCCCGGCCGCCATGGCGGCCATGATCTCGATGACGTGTTTGATGCCTGCCCGGTAGTCCTCGAGCAGGATCTGCTCGTTGGGGCCGTCGACGCCCGAGTCGGCGCGCGACACCCCCACCCCGACGATCGGCCGGTCGGCCAGCACGCCCTGGTTGCCGATCCACTGCGTGTAGGGCTCGATGACGGGCTCGGCGTCGTAGGTGCGACGGGCGGCGTCGGCGACGAGCGCGACGAACGGGTCGCGGTGGTCGGTCAGGCTGGGCCGGCTGGTGGCCATGACGTCGATCTCGACGTCGGCGAACCCGGTGCCGTCGAGGTGGACGCGGATCGCGTCGACGACCTGCTGCGGGTCCTGTCCGGCGACGAGCCGGACCTCGACCTTGGCCGACGCCTCGGCGGGGATGCCGAGGGTGACGTCGTCGCGGTCGTCGCCGCCGGTGAGGCTCGCGATCGTCATGGTCGGGCGGGTGCGGATCGCGACGGCGGCTTCGCGGTCGTCGACGTCGCCGATGAAGCCGTCGACGCCGGCGCGGCGGCGCAGGAACTCGCCGTCGAACTCGATCTCGCCGAGCAGAGCCAGCTCGGCGTCGGTCGGCTTGCGGGCGCCGTCGGCGAACCCGGGCACGAGAACGGTGCCGTCAGGGGTGACCATCCCGGCCAGCGCGCCGACGAGCCGCGTCGTCGCCGACGCCAGCAGCGCGGTGTTCTGGCTGGTCAGCTCGCGGGGCAGGGTGCGGACCTTCAGACGCAGGTAGAGCACGCCCTTCTCGCCGAGCTTCAGCAGCGGCCGGCCCTCGCTGTCGCGCCAGGAGTTCTCCCAGAGCGCGGCGTCGGAGGCCAGTTGCTCGGCGTGGGCGGCGGTGAAGGACCCGAGACCCGGGGAGTGCAGCATCTGCTTGCCCTCCATGATGATCACGTTGGTGACCGGCGGGGTGAGGCCCGCGAGCCGCCAGGCCGCGGCGGCGTGCAGCCGCGACATGATCACGCCCTTGTCGTCGGCCACACCGCGGGCGTAGAGCGCGCCGTCGCGGACGGCCGCCTCGTACGGGCCGCTGACCCAGTCGGAGTCGTCGCCCGCCGGCTCGACCTCGACGTCGTAGTGGGTGAAGTGCAGCAGCCGCTTCGGCCCGCCGGGCATCTCGGTCAGCACGTAGGGGTGCGAGTGCTCCCAGGGGATGACGTCGGCCGACGCGCCGTGGCGGCGCGCGGTCTCGGCGAGCCACTGTGCGGTCGCGGCCATCTGGTCGGGCTCCTGGCGGCGGCTGCGGAACCGGCACAGCTCCTGCAGCTCGACGACGAACTCGTCGAAGTGCGCGTCGACGGCGGCGAGCGCGGCCTCGACCGCGGTGCGGTCGTTCGCTGCGGGGGCCGTGCTCACCTGCGTGCTTCCGGGCGCGTCGCCCACGGGGGTCCTCCGGGAGGGTGTCGGGGAAGTCGGGGAACGGGGTCAGTGGATCGTGACGCCGCCGTCGACGAAGATCGTCTGGCCGGTGACCATGCCGGCCGCGGGGCTGAGCAGGTAGGCGACGGTGTCGGCCACGTCCTGCGTCTCGGCCATGCGGCCCATGGGGATCGTCGCCATCTTGTCGGCCATGTAGGTGTCGTCGACGCGCAATGAGGAGGTCATGTCGGTCGGCACGATCGTCGGGCCGACGGCGTTGACGCGGATCGCGTCGGGGGCCCACTCGAGGGCGAGCACCCGGGCCATGTGCATGACGCCTGCCTTGCTGAGGCAGTAGCCGAGGGTGTTGCGCACCGCGATGTGGCCGTTGGTCGAGCCGATGTTGACGATCGACCCGGACGTCTCGACGAGCGCCGCGCGGGCGGCCCGGCAGACCCGGAAGGTGCCCGTGAGGTTGACGTCGAGCACCTCGGCGATGGTCTCGTCGGTCATCGTCGCGGCCGGGCCGCGGCGCACGATGCCCGCGCCGTTGACGACGTGGTCGAGCCGGCCGTGGCGTGCGAGCACCTCGGCGACGACGGCGTCGGCCGACTCCTGGGAGCGGACGTCGAGGGTGTGCCGGGAGTGCGGCTCGCCGAGGGGGTTGGTCCAGTCGTCGAGCGGCAGCACGTCCGCGTTCGCGACGACGGCGCCGCGCTCGGCGAGCGTCTCTGCGATCGTCGCGCCGATGCCGCGGGCGGCGCCGGTGACGAGCGCGACGCGCCCCGCGAACGAGTTCGGGTCCTGCCTGGTCATGCGGCGATCACGCGGCTCTCCTCGGCCCAGAACGCGATCTTGCGCTGGGCGAAACGGATCAGGAAGTGCGCGAGCAGGCCGAGCACCGAGAGGACGACGAGCACGGCGAACATGCCGGCGATGTCGAAGTTGTAGTTGGTCTGCAGCAGCAGGTAGCCCAGGCCCTCCTTGGCGCCGATGAACTCACCGACGACCGCGCCGAGGATCGCGAACACGATGCCGATGTCGAGGCCGGCGAAGATGAACGGCATCGCGCTGGGCAGCCGGACCATCCGGAAGACCTGCAGCTTGCTCGCGCCGAACACCGTCAGCATCTGGATGCGGTCGGCGTCGGCCGCCTTGAGGCCCTCGATGACGTTGATCAGCATCGGGAAGAACGAGATGACCGCCGCCATGACGATCTTGCTGGTCAGGCCGAAGCCGAACCACACGACGAACAGTGGCGCGAGCGCGACCTTCGGCACGGTCTGGAACGCGACGACGTAGGGCATCAACGTCTTCTCGACGAGCCGCACCTGCGAGATGGCGGTGCCGAGCAGGATCGCGGTGCCGACGCCGATGACGAAGCCGATCAGCGACTCGCGCAGCGTCACCTCGAGGTGGCCCCAGAAGAGCGGGTCGGTGAGCTGCTGGCCGAGCGAGTCGACGATGCGCGAGGGCACCGGGAGCACGTAGTCGTCGACGAACAGCGGGATGACGAACTCCCACACCAGGATCAGGACGACGAACACGGCCGGGACGAGGAGCAGCTCGGGGCGCTCGCGCACGTCGAAGCGCGGGTTGCGCTGCTTCGCGGCCTTCTCCTTCGGGGAGTGGCCCGGCGGGTCGGAGACGGTGTTGCCGGTGGGTGCTGCGGTGGTCATGCGGTCCCTCCTTCCAAGCCCGCCGGGCTCAGTCGATGACGCTGGTGGCGTTGAAGTGGCGACGGATCCGGTCGACGTAGACGCCGGCCCGGTCACTGGCCATGACCGAGAGCTCGCGCGGCCGGTCGAGCTCCACGTCGACGATCTCGGCGATCCGCCCGGGCCGGGCGCTGAGCACGACGACCCGGTCGGAGAGGAACACCGCCTCCGGGATCGAGTGCGTGACCAGCACGATCGTCTTGCCGCTCTGCTGCCAGATGCGCAGCAGCTCGACGTTCATGTACTCGCGGGTCATGGCGTCGAGTGCGCCGAACGGTTCGTCCATGAGCAGCACCGCGGGGTCGTGCACCAGCGCGCGGCAGATGCCGGCGCGCTGCTGCATGCCGCCGGAGAGCTCGTAGGGGTAGCTGTCGGCGAACTCGCCGAGGCCCACCATCTCGAGCAGCTCGTCGGCCCGGGTGCCGTAGCGCTCCTTGTCCAGGCCCTGGACCTCGGCCGGGACCATGACGTTCTGCCGCACGGTCCGCCAGGGCAGCAGGGTCGCAGCCTGGAAGACCATCCCGATCTCCGGGAGCGGCCCGTTCACGTCGTTGCCGGCGATCTGGACGTCACCCGCGGTGCGGGAGACGAGGCCGGCGAGGATCTTGAGCATCGTCGTCTTGCCACAGCCCGACGGGCCGACCACCGATACGAACTCGCCGCGGCGCACCGACAGGTCGATGCCCTGCAGTGCGACGGTCGGCTCGGAACGGCGTGCCTTGTAGGTCTTGTCGAGACCCGCCACGCGGATCCACGCGTCGGTGTCGGTCTCGGCCGTGGTGGCCGGGCTGGTCTGCCGGCCGGGTGCGCGCAGGCTCACGGCGTGTCCTCCATGTCGGGGGTCGGCCCGTCGGATGTGGTCGTCGTTCAGGGCTTGTACTCGGCGGCCTGCTTGATGACCGCGGCCGAGTCGAACTGGTTGGCGGTCTGCAGCTGCGACGGGTCCCAGATCTTGGAGAGCTCGATCGGCGCGGTGATCTGGCCGGCCTGCTGCGTGTAGGCCTGGGTCTTCGCCCACTCGGGGTCGCTGATCGCGCCCCAGTCCTTCCACGACGACGGGTCACCGGTGGCCGGGGTGGCGGTCTTGATCCAGGTCTTCAGCGTCTCGGTGTCGTTGGCCAGCCGCGTCGACGGGTCGGCGCCGCCGAGGATCTGTGGGAACACCTGGTAGCCGATGCGCATGGCGGCCTCGGGGTTCGAGGCGGAGAACAGCATCGCCTTGTACGCGGCGCGCAGGAACTTGCCGTAGACCTCGGGGTTGTCCTTGAACGCCTTCGTCGAGGCGGTCCAGGTCAGCGACCGGATGCCCGTGAAGATGTCGGGGTTGTCGAGGTAGGTGAGCTTGGTCCCCGACAGCTCGATGACGGTGTAGGCCTGGGTGTAGAGGGCCAGCGCGTCGACCTGGCCGCCGTTGAGCGCGGCCGCCGCCTGGGCGCCGACACCGACCGGCACGAGCTCGACGTCGGTCTGCGGGTCGAGACCCGCCGCCTTGACGAACGCCCGGGCGTAGGGCGCCGAGCCCGACGCCAGGCTGATCACGCCGAGCTTCTTGCCCTTGAGGTCCGCGGCGCTCTTGACCGACGAGTCGGGCTTGGTGGCGATCTTCCACGGCCAGTTCTGGACGAGGCCGCCCACCGTGGTGATCGGGACGTTCTTCTGCGCAGCGGCCAGCGCCGAGCCCGCGTCGGAGGCGGTGATGCTGCCGCTGCCGGAGGCGACGGCCTGGATCGCGGCGACGGATCCGTCGGCGTTGATGGTGTCGACGGTCAGGCCCTCCTCGGAGAAGTAGCCCATCTTCTGCGCGACGGCGTAGACGGCCACCTCCTCCTTCGGGCCGATGACGGCCGACGCGATGGCGAAGGTCAGCTTCGCCGGCGCGCCGCTGCCGCCGGACCCGCTGCCGCTGTCGGAGCTGCCGCCGCCACAGGCAGCCAGCAGGAGGATGCTGCCGGCGGCGAGTGCGCCGAGCAGCTTGCGTCCGGTGTTCATGGGGTGGTCTCCAGGTGAGGGGGACTCGCCGCGTCCACCGCGGCGATCGAGAGGTCGTTGAACACGTGCTGCTCGGCGATGAGCTCGCCGTCGAACACGAACACGTCGACGAAACGGATCCCGGAGAAGGACGTGCCGTCGAGCCACCGCCCGGACAGGGTGCCCAGGCAGGTGACGGTGGTGGCCCCCGAGCCGTCCGAACCGGCGAGATAGCGCCGTTGCGGCTTGCCCACCTGCAGGTACCGGCCCTTCGCCGCGGCCACCATCGACGGCAGGTCGGTGTGGACCACCCCGCCGGGGAAGACGAGCCGGGCGCCGGGCGCGAGATGGGCCGCCGCCTCGTCGAGACGGCGCTGCTCGCACAGCGTCAGGTACGCGTCGACCCGCTCGACGGCGGCCGCGGCCGACATCAGCCGGCTTTCGTGGCGAGGGCGTCCTCCCACTGCTCGCGCAGCGGGTGCTCGGCCGGGCCGGACTCGGTGATGATCCGGACGAGCCGGCGGGTGTAGGCGTCGCGCTCGAGGTCGAGCGCGGCGCCCTCCTCGGCGGTGGCCCGGAACGTGTCCAGATCGCCGGCGGTCAGGGTGCCGGAGCGCACGAGCAGCTGCTCGAGCGCCCGGGTGCGCTGGCGTCCGACGTGGACCTCCGTGGCGAGCTGCAGGACCAGGTCCAGCAGCTTGGAGATCCGGCGGTCGCCCAGGTAGTCGAACTCGTCGCTCACGAGGCCACCTCGGTCTTCTCGGCGGGACGGGTCGCGGTCAGCACGGCCCAGGGGAAGTGCCACTCCGGACGCGGGCCCCAGCCCTGCGGACGAATGCCCTCCAGCCGCTCGTCGAACGGCGTCCAGTGCGCGTCGGTCAGGCCGTACTTCGCGCAGAGGGCGGTCAGGTCGTTGTCGAACAGGTCGTGGAAGAACGGCTCGTTGTTGCGCTCGGCGTGCTCGACGACGGTGGCGTCGCGCAGGGCGTGGCCGGTCGGCTGGAACTCCAGGAACGCGACGGTCCCGCCCGGCTTCACGACGCGCGCGGCCTCGGCGATCGTCTCCTCGATGACCGTCGCCGGCATCTCGTGCAGCAGCATCGTCCCGGTGACGACGTCGCACGTGCCGTCCTCGAGGCCGGTGGTGCGGGCGTCGGCCTGCCGGAAGCTGACCTCGATGTCGGCGTCGGCGCTCTCGGCGTGGGCGAGCCGCAGGTTCGGCGCGGCCAGGTCGATGCCGATGACCTCGGCCGTCGGGTAGCGCAGCTTGAGCGGGCGGGTGCTCTTGCCGAACCCGCAGCCCATGTCGACGACGCGGGTCGCCTCGGGCAGCTCCGGCAGCGCGGTCGTCGCGAACAGCTGGTGGAACTTGTAGCCGTCGTTGTCGCGCAGCATGACGATGCGCGCGCCGAACTCGTAGACGTAGGCCGACAGGTCGTCGGAGAAGACACCGCCCGGCTGGACGTGGATGTCGTAGTCGGTGTACCAGTCCGGCAGGTCGAGGTCGGGGTCGAGCTGCAGGCTGCCCCCGGTTCCGGCGGGGGTGTCCTCGAGCTGGCCGAGCAGCTCCTCGCGGCGGGCGATCACGGCGTCGCCGGCGATCTTCCACAGCATCTTCTGCTGCACCCGCTCGAGGTGGCTGAACCACGGGTACAACGGCAGGTCGTGCAGCGCGGTGCCGGCGTCACCCGCGGTGGCCGGGTCGGCGCCGGTCGCGACGAACTCCTCCACGAGGGCGGGGTAGATCGTGTCCGACCAGCGTTTGCGCAGGCTGAGCACGAAGTCCACGGCGGAGCGCTCGTCGAGCGTCAACCGTTCCTCGATGTCGAGCACGAAATGACCTCCGGGGTCTCGGCCGGCGCGATGCCGGCGCGGCGGTTCGGTGTGCAGGTGTCGTTCAGGTCGGTGCCGTCGGGTTCGACGGGGCGGTCCGACGTCGGTCCGCCCGCGCTTTCAGCGGGTCAGTGCCAGCAGGAACGGGGCCGGGTCGGCGACCGTGGTGTGCACCGCCCCGGCGAGCCGTCCCTCGTACACAGCCTCCAGCGCGGTCCGCGGTGAGTTGGCGTCACCCGCGAGGTGCAGCCGGGGCCCCGGCCCACCCCCGACCAGCGTGTCGAGCGCGCGGTGCAGGTCGTCGTCGGCCGAGCCGGAGCCCGCGTCGACGACGAGCGTGACGCCCTCGACGCGCGTGCGGGTGCCACCGACGACCTCGACGAGGTCGACCGCGTCCGGGCCGGCGGCCTCGGGGGTGCACATCAGGTGGACGTGCACCCCCAGCTCCGAGAGCCGCGGGACCAGCGCGAGCTTCGAGTAGGTGGTGATCTTCGGGCTCAGCGGTGCCGACGGCGAGACCAGGTGGACCTGCGCACCGCGGCGGGCGAACCGCTCGGCGAGCGAGGCGCCGGGCCAGCCGCCGTCGTCGTCGAGCACGAGGACCGCACCCGTCGGTGCCTGCTCGGCCTCCACGATCTCGACCGCCGTCCAGGTGTCGACGACCCGCGGGCCGCCCGGCAGCTCCCGGCGGGCCCGGCGGGCGGGCCGCGACCCGGTCGCGAGCACGACGTCGTCCCAGCCGCCGTCGACCACCTCGGCCGGCGTGACCCGGTGGCCGGTGACGACCTCGACGCCGGCGTCGCGCACGGCCCGCTCGAGGTCGTCGACCAGCAGCGCGAGGCGGCCACGGCCACCGACCCGGGCGGCGGTGCGGATCTGGCCGCCGAGCCGGTCAGCCGCCTCGACGAGCCGGACGGTGTGGCCGGCCCGGCAGGCCGACAGCGCCGCTTCCAGGCCCGCCGGTCCACCGCCGACGACCAGCACCCGCCGTGACGGGGCGGCCGCGGCACGCTCCCGGTGCGCGGACCATTCGCCCTCGGCACCGACCTCGGGGTTGACGACGCACGAGATCGGCAGGCTCTGCTCGACTCGGGAGATGCAGCCCTGGTTGCAGGCCAGGCAGTTGCGGACGTCGTCGGCCCGGCCCGCGGCGACCTTGCGCACCAGGTGCGGGTCGGCGATGTGCGGGCGGGCGAGCGCGACGAGGTCGGCGTCGCCCTCGGCGACCAGCTCGGCCGCCTCCGGGAGGGTGTCCAGCCGGCAGACCGCGATGACCGGCAGCCCCGGGAGCGCGCGGCGGAACGCGGCGGCGTGGTGACGAAAGGGCGCGTGCCCGAAGCTCATGTCGGCCATCTGCGTCGAGAGCGACCAGCTGCCGTGGTACGCGGAGTGGCTGACGTGCACGTACGCGAGCGGGAACTCCTCGCGCAGCAGTCCGACGACCTCCACCATCTGCGCGACGTCGAGGCCGCCGGGGAGGAACTCGTCTGCGCTGATCCGGATTCCGACGGGGAGGTCGGTGGCGCCGCGGACGGTCTCGAGCACCCGGCGGGTGAGCCGCATCCGGTTCTCCAGCGACCCGCCGTACTCGTCGTCGCGCCGGTTGGTGACGGGGGAGAGGAACTGCTGGAGCAGGTGGCCGTGGCCGAGGTGGACCTCCAGGCCGTCCAGCCCGGCCAGCTGCATGCGGGTCGCCGCGGCGCCGAAGGCGTCGACGACGGTGTCGAGGTCGCGGCGGCCCATCGCCCGCGGCACCTGCGCGCCGGAGGTCCAGCGCAGCGGTGACGCGGACCAGGCGACGGTGCGCGTCGCGTCGCCGTTGGCCTGCCGGCCGGCGTGCATGATCTGGGCGAACAGTCTGGCGCCCTCGGCCTGCACCGCCTCGGCGATCGCCGCGAAGGCGGGGATCGACGAGTCGTCGAAGCTGCCGAGGCTGATGTGGCGGCCGGCACTCGTCGGGTGCACGCGTACCGCCTCGGTGACGATCAGGCCCACGCCGCCCCGCGCCCGCTCGCGGTGGTAGTCGACGTGCCGGTGGGTGGGGAGGTTCGCGTGCCCGAAGTTAGTGGTGTGGCCCGGGACGACTACGCGATTGCGGAGGGCGACACCGCCGATCTCCACCGGCGACAGCACCGCCTCGATCGCGTCCACCCGACCTCCTCGTTCCGGTGAGCCGTACAGCATTCCGATGAGAGGAACGTAGGGGCGCGTTCTTCGAAAAGTCAACGGCCCGTCGGTTATCGTCGTGTTTCGGCTGACTGAATCGATTCGATCTGGCTTTGTTACGAGCCCCATGTACGGGTCCGCAGGGTTCGGACGCCGTCCACGCCGTATCCGACGTCCGAGACAGGCTCGGCGGAACGGTCGATCAGGACGATTCGACGAGCAACGCGTCGTTGTGCGTCAGGCGACTGCCGACGCTCCACGGTGTCAGCCGGCGGCGAGCCCGTTGCTCACCCGCGCCGCCGCGCCGACGACCTCGGGCGCGAGGACCGCGATCCGGTAGTCGGTGAGGCGGAAGCGAGGGCCGCAGAGCGAGACCGCACCGACGACCTCGCCCGCGCCGTCGAGGACGGGAGCGGCGACCGAGGCGGCGCCGGCCTGTCGCTCACCGGCCGACGACGCGAACCCGTCGGCACGGATGCGGGCCAGCTCGGCCCGCAGCCGCGCGGGGTCGGTGACGGTCTCCGGCGTCAGCGACACCAGCCCGGCCGCCAGCGCGCGGTCGATCTCCCCGGGCGCCGAGAACGCGAGGATGCACTTGCCGACGGACCCCGCGTGCAGCGGCAGCCGACGCCCGACCTCGACCGACATCGTGATCTCGTGTGCGCCCACGACCTGGTCGAGGAACAAACGTCCACCCGGAACCTTCGCGCTCACCGTGGCGGTCTCCTGCAGCCGGTCGCGGAGGTCGACGAGGTGCGGGAGCGCCGTCGATCGCAGGTCCGATTCACGCAGCGCCCGGCCGCCCAGCGCGGCCGCGGCGGGACCGAGCGTGTACTCACGGCGCGCGGCGTCGTAGGCCACGAGGCCCCGTCCGGTGAGGGACTGCAGGATGCGGTGGACGACCGACTTGGGCAGTCCGAGCTCGCGGGCCGCCCGCGTGACCCCGACCGTGCGCGGACCGCCGGCGAAGAGCAGCAGGACGTCCGCGACGCGGTCGCTCGCGGTCGTGCCGACACCCGCCTCAGGCACTCCGTCCTCCGTTCCCTCCAGAGGAACACCCCGGTCGTCGCTCGTCGCCCGGCGTCGCGCTGGTCACGAGGAACGGTGCGACATATTGCCTTCGAACTGAGCGGATGTTCTCATCGCTGGGCCGGGAACACAACGATCGGTGTTCCTCTCAAGGGAACAGGAGCGACGGCGTGACGGCTCTCGGGCAGGTGTTCCGGCCGCTGACGATCGGTCCCGTGACGATGCGGAACCGTGTCTTCGTCTCGGCCCACACGACCAACCTCGGCGAGCGCCACGTCGTCTCCGACCGGCTCGTCGCCTACCACCGGGCGCGGGCCGCGGGCGGTGTCGGGCTCATCGTCACCGAGGGACTGCGCGTCCATCCGACGAGCCTGAAGCGCCCCGAGGCCCTCTCGATCTGGTCCGACGACGTCGTCGCACCGCTGCGCCGGCTGACCGACGCGGTGCACTCCGACGGCGCGGCGGTCTTCGCGCAGATCCTCCACTCCGGACGCGAGGCGGCCGACGACTACACACGCACACCGTCGTGGGGCCCGAGCCCGATCGCCTGGAGCCGGGGCGCGGCGGTTCCGCACGCCATGACGGCCGACGAGATCGACGAGCTGGTCGACTGCTTCGCCGGCGGGGTCGTCCGCGCGGTCGCCGCGGGGTTCGACGGCGTCGAGATCCACCTCGGCCACGGGCACCTGCTGCAGCAGTTCCTCTCCCCGACGAGCAACGCCCGCGACGACGACTACGGCGGCACGCCCGCGAACCGGGAGCGCCTCGTCGAACGGGTGCTCACGCGGACCCGGGACCTCGTCCCCGCCCACGTGGCGTTCGGCGTCCGGATCAGCGCCGACGAGTTCGTCGACGGCGGCCTCGGCGTCGACGTCATGGCGGAGTACGCCGCACGGTGGGCCTCGTCGTACCGGCTGGACTTCGTCGACGTCAGCCACTCCGCCTACGTCGGCGGACCATCGCTGTCGACGCAGATGGCCGACATGTCCTACGGCTCCGCGCCCTTCGCACACCTCGGGAAGGCCGTGCGGGACCGGCTGCCCAACGGTGTCGCCACGCTGCTGGCGTGCCGCGTCGACTCGCTCGAGGTGGCCGAGGACGTCCTGGCCCGGGGCTGTGCCGACGCGACGGCCATGACGCGCGCACACATCGCCGACCCCGGCCTCGTCCGCAAGCACCGTGACGGCGAGGCGGTGCGCCGGTGCACGTGGTGCAACCAGCTGTGCATCGGCCGCTCGTCGGGCGGCCTGCCGATCAGCTGCGTCGTCAACCCCGAGGTCGGGCTGGAGACGGCATGGGCCGACGCGTACGGCGCGTACGACCGCGACCCCTCCCGGTCGCGGATCCTCGTCGTCGGCGGCGGCCCGGCCGGCGCCGAAGCCGCGGTGACGGCGTCGCGCTGGGCCGACGTCACGCTCGTCGAGCGGGAGCACGTACTCGGCGGGGCGCTGCGCACGGCCGGCGGGCTGCACGGCCGCGCCGGGTGGCTGCGGCTCGTCGAGGACCAGGATCGGCAGTGCCGCACGCAGGGCGTCGACGTGCGGCTCGGTGTCGCGTTCGACGCCGACCTGCTCGCCACGGGCGCGTGGGACGGCGTCGTCCTTGCGACGGGTGCCGTCGTCGAGCCACGACGGGACCTGGCGCCGGTCCGGTCCTTCCGGGCCGGTGTCCCTGACCTGTCCGGCGTCCGCCGCGCCGTCGTGCACGACGAACGCGGCGGCTGGGAGGCGTGGGGGCTCGTCGAGCACCTCGTGCACCACGGCGTCGAGACGCACTACGTGACGCCGCTGCAGAGCCTGGCGCCGGGCGTCACCGTCTACTCGCGGCTCGGGCTGCTCGCGCGGCTTCGGGAGTCCGGGCTGCTGCACGTCCACCTGATGAGCACGATCGAGGGCCGCCGCGACCGGGCGGTGACGCTGCGGACGAGCCTGCCCGCCACCGGGACCGCGGTCGGCGACGTCGACGCCGTCTGGGACGCGGGCGTCGCACTGCCCGCGTCGCCGTCCCGCCTTCCTGTGCCGCACCGCGTCGTCGGCGACGCGTACGCGCCCCGCGACGCGGGCTGGGCCGTGTGGTCCGGGCGGATCGGCGCGCTGCGCACCCTCGCCGACGTCCGGCACCGCGACGACCCCGCCGCGCGCACCGCTGCGCAGCGCGGGCTCGACGCCCTCCCGCTGCTCACCCGCTGAGGCCCGGCCCACGATCCACGAGGGAGAACCGTTGAAGATCTGGTTCCAGAAGCACACGATCATCGGGCGCAACCCGTGGCTCGACGAGACCTATCCGAAGCACGCGAAGGCGATGCTCGAGGACCGCGCGGAGGTCACGTTCGTCGGCCTTCCGGATGCGGTCTACGACGACCAGATCCCGGCGGACTACGTCCGGTTCGGCCAGATCGAAGTCTTCTTCTCCTGGTACTTCGCCTCCCAGGCGGTGAAGGCCGAACGCGCCGGGTACGACGCCTACGTCATCGGCACGAGCCAGGACCCGGGACTGGCGATGGCCCGGTCGCTCGTCTCGATCCCGGTGCTGGCCTACGGCGAGACGGCGTTCTCCCTGGCCCGCACGCACGGGCTGCGCTTCGGCGTCGTCGGGTTCATCCCCGAGCTGCAGGAGGCGCTGACCGCGAACATCCGGCGGCTGGGGCTCGCCGAGTCCTGCGCGGGCTTCGCGTACCTGCCCGGTGGCCGCGACCTGGTCACCGCCGCCACCCGCGACGGCTCCACCGACGCGCTGGCCGAGGCGATGGGCGAGGCCGCGACGACGCTGCGCGCACAGGGCGCCCAGTGCATCGTCCCGGGCGAGGGCCTGCCCAACGAGATGCTCTGGGCTGCCGGGATCCACGAGGTGGGCGGACTCCCCGTCATCGACTGCGACGGCCTGGTCATGCTCACCGCCGAGACGGCGGCCCGGGCCCGCCGGCTGCACGTGTGGGCGCCCGACGACGACAGCTACGACACCAGGCGGGCGCCCGACGACGTGATCGACCGGATGACGGAGATCTTCAGCCCCGGCGGGGGGAAGTGGTGACCCCCGCCGCGACCCCCCAGGAGCGCGTCGACGCGGTCTGGGAGGCGATCGACGCCTCGTTCGACGGCTACCTCGACGAGCTCGAGGAGCTCTGCCGGTTCCGGTCACGGCGCGAGGAACCCGACGGGATGCTCGCGACCAAGGAGTGGATCGAGCGCCGGCTGCGCGCCCTGGGCGCGTCGGTCGAGGTGGTGGAATCCGCCCGCGCCTATCCGTATTTGCTGGCCAGGGTGGGTACCGGCGAGCGCTCCCTGCTCAACTTCAACCACTACGACGTCGAGGTCGAGCCGCCGGGCCCCGACGAGGCGTGGACGACGCCGCCGTACGAGCCCGCCCGCCGCGACGGCCGGATGTTCGCCCGCGGCATCGCCGACGACAAGGCCGCGCTGCTCTCGCGGATCCACGTCGTCGACGCCTTCGCGAAGGCCGGCGTCGAGCTGCCCGTCGAGGTGCGGTTCCTGGTGGAGGGAAAGCGCACCCTCGGAGCCCCCGCGCTGGCCGGGGTGGTCGACGGGTACCCGGACTTCGTCCGCGCCGACGGCGCCCTCTGGGAGAACTCCTGGAGCGACTTCGACGGCCGGCCGCTGCTCAAGCTGGGGGAGAAGGGGATCCTCTACCTCGAGATCGGCTTCCGGGCGCTTGACCGTGACCTCAGCTCGCAGAACGCGATCCTGCTCCCGCAGGCGGCGGCCCGGGTCGTCGCGGCCGCTGCGGCACTGACCCGGTTCACCGACGGCCGGCACGTCCCCGGGTTCCTCGACGCGGTCACGCCGTGGGGCGAGGCCGACGCCGCGGCCCTCGCGGCGATGCCGTTCGACCGGGAGTACCTGGTCGGGCGGGCCGGCGAGTCCTTGCGCGACAGCCTGGACGCCGTCGAGAGCCCGGCGTTCGCGGTGCGGACGACGCCGACGATCGTGCTGTCGTGGATCCACGCGGGTCCGCCGGAGGGCTCGGTCGCACTCGGCGTCCCGGCCGGGTGCCGCGCCGGGATCGAGGTCCGCCTCGTCCCCGGCCAGAGCACCGAGGGGGTCCTCGCCGCGTTCCGCGCCTTCCTCGCCGAGCAGGGGCTCGACGACGGGCTCGACATCGAGGTGCGACGGGCCGGCGAGCCCGAGGCGACCGACTCGTCGGGATGGTTCGCGGGCGTCGTCGCGGAGGCGGCGGAGCTGGCGCACGGCGCACCGCCTGTGCTGGAGGCGACGACGGTCTGGATCGGCACCCGAGCGCTGGTGGCGGCGGCAGGCGTGCCCGTCGTCGGGGTCGGGATCGCGCGTCCCGACTCGAGCGTCGACGGGCCCGACGAGAACATCCTCGTCGAGGATTACCGCCTCGGGCTGCGGCACCTCGCCGCGATCATCGTCGGGATGGCGACGTGACCGCCGCGTGGGCCCTGACGACGGTCCCGACGCCGCGCGGACGCATCGGCGCCCGGTTGCGCCCGGCGGCCGACGACGCGGGCGCGGCCCCGCTCGTCGCGATCCTGCACCAGTCGCCGCTGTCGGGCTGGACGCACGAGCCGGTGCTCGACCATCTCGCGCACCCCGGGCCGGTCGCGATCCTCGACACCCCGGGCTACGGGCTGTCCGACCCGGGGGTGGGCGATCTCGCCGACTACGCCGCCGCACTCTGGGACGCGGTCGAGGTGCTGCGCGACGGCCGACGGGTGGTCCTCGTCGGCCAGCACACCGGCGGCCACCTGGCGATGCTCGTGGCCGCCGCGCACCCCGGCGACGTCGCCGCCGTCGTTTTCCACGGGGTGTCGCTGTACACCGACGCCGAACGCGCCGACCGCGCCGCGCACTACGCCCCCGACATCGACGACGACCCCGACGGCACCCACCTCGCGACGATCTGGGCGCGGCTGACCCACCTCTATCCCGACGTCGACGTCGCGCTGCGCAACCGCGCCGTGTGCGACTACCTCGTGGCCCGTCCCGGCTACGCGGCCGCCTACCGGGCGGTGTTCGCGCTGCCCGTCGCACCGATCGTCGATGCGTTCCGGGCCACCGGGATCCCGTCCGCGGTGCTGATCGGGTCCGAGGACCTGATCGCCGCCCGGCAGGACCGCGTCACCCGCGCGCTCGGCAGCCGCGTCGTCACGCTCCCGGGCCTGACCGACTTCGCCCCGTGGGAGGCCCCGGCCGACTTCGCCGCCGCCCTCGACGTGCTCGTCGACGAGTTGCTCGCCGCGCGCACCGCGCCGCGGACGTCCTGACCACATCGGACCCCGGAAGGAACAGGGATGGCACGCATCGCACTCGACACCGTCGGTGACGACGACCGCCGCCGCATCGACTACCTGACCGCGATGAGGAAGCTGTGGTCGACCGACGTCTTCGGCCGGCTGCGCGCCGAGTTCGACGCGCTCGCCGAGCGGGAGGGCGCCCCGGCGACGCTGGAGGAGGCGGGCGAGCTCGTCGATCGGTGCCCGAGCTACGGCTGGTTCGGGTTCCTCGAACGCGGCGCCCAGGTGCTCAAGTGGCGGGTCGTCAACGACGTCGTCGAGCGGAACTGGGACGCCCTCGGCGACGACCTCCGGCCACCGCACCTCTCGCGCGCCGAGCTCGACCCCGACCTCGAGCTGCCGGCCTGGTACCGCGACCACGACATCCACTGCCAGCCCGGCGGCGTGTGGGGTGCGGACGCGTCGGCGCTCGTCTACGAGATCGGGACGCAGGTGCTGCACGTCGGCCGCAACCGCGGCCTGGAGCTGCACCGACGGTTCACCGCGACGTTCCCCGGCGAGACGTACGGGCGCATCGTCGACATGGGCTCCGGTTTCGGCAAGAGCACCCGGCCGTTCAAGGAGCGCTACGCCGACGCCGACGTCATCGGGATCGAGTTCTCCGGGCCGTGCGTACGGCTCGCCGCGACCCGCGCCGACGACGACGGCCTGGAGATCACGTTCCGGCAGGGCGACGCGTCCGCGACGGGCCTTCCCGACGCGAGCACCGACGTCGTCACCGGGACGATGGTCCTGCACGAGATGCCGCCCGACGTGCTGCGCGCGACCTTCGCCGAGACCGCCCGCATCCTCGCGCCCGGCGGCATCGTGCGGTTCCTCGAGTTCACCCGCACCGGCGACCTGTTCCGCGACGCCGTGATGGAGGACCACGCCTGGCGTCAGAACGAGCCGTTCATGCCCGGGCTCATGGAGTTCGACGTCGAACGGGAGCTGGCTGCGGTCGGGCTGGCCGGGGCGCGCTGGGTGCCGTTCGACGAGCGCACCGGGGCCGAGCTGCCCGACGGATATCCGGAACGCGCCGAGTGGCACCTCCCGTGGGCGGTGCTGGAGGCGCACAAGCCCGCGGCGGAGACGGTCGAGGAGGGAGCAGCATGATCGACATCGACGAGTTCGCGGAGGGCCCGGAGCCGGCGTTCCTGGGCAGCGCCACCGTCGACCAGCTGGCGGCGATGGTCCTCACGCTCGGGATGGAGCTGTCGGTGCTCGCGGCCCGGGTCGCCGAGCTGGAGGACCGTGACCCCGCGACGGACAGCCAGTCGGCGTCGAGCCTCCTGACGCGGCTGTTCGCCAACCTGCGTCCGAGCAGCGGCCATTCTCGCCCCCTTGTCGCGGAGCGGCTCGACCTCGCCCCGCGCGCTTGAGGCCCGGGCGGCGGGTCGGGCCTCGGGCCGGACCCGCCGCGCGCCGGCCTCAACGGTCCCGGGTCAGGACGAGCGCCGAGCCGTCCATCAACGCGCCCGACGTCGCGACGACGACGTCGTGCCGGGCCGACTGCCGCACCCCGCCACGTCCCTGCACCTGCAGGACCGCCTCGGCGACGGTGTTCATCCCGTGCAGGTAGCCCTCGCCCAGCAGCCCCCCGTGGGTGTTGACGGGCAGGGCCCCCGACCGCACCAGCTCACCGGCCGCGCCGCGGTCGCAGAGCCCGAGGCCCTCCAGTGACATGAGGACGACGCTGCTGAAGCAGTCGTAGAGCTCCGCGACGTCCACGTCGGCGGGGGTGACACCGGCGCGGCGGAACAGCTCGTCGCGCACCAGGTCGGTGAAGTTGCGGGTGTAGTCGTCGGTGAGGACGTGGTCGCCGAGGTCGAGGCCTGGTCTGGGCCCGGCCCGGTAGGCGGCCGCGGCCACGACGGCCGGGGGTCTGCGCAGGTCGCGGGCCCGTTCGAGCGTCGTCACCAGGAGTGCGCACGCGCCGTCGACCTCTCGGGTGCAGTCGGCGACCCGGAAGGGCTCGGCGACCCACGGCGAGGCACGATGGCCGGCCAGGTCGAGCGGGGTGCGCACGACCGCCCGGTCGTTGAGGACGGCGTAGCGGCGGTGCGCGACGGCGACCGCGCCGAGGTCGTCGGTGGTCTGGCCGGTCTCGTGGAGGTGCCGGTTCGCCCAGGTCGCGATGTACATCGGGTAGGCGCCGTAGCCGATGGGGTAGCGGTACGGCCCGCCGCGGCCGGGGAAGCGCGCCGAGCCGACCTTGGCGCCGGACCGCCCGTTGAGCGCCCGGAACACCAGCACCGCCTCGGCGCGGCCGGTGGCGATGGCGTCGGCGGCGAGCCCGACGAGGTGGCACGGCGCCTGGCCCGCCATGGCCAGGTCGACGACCCACCGCAGCCCGGGTGACGCCAGCGCGGTCGCGACGGCCTGGGCCGGCTCCGAATCCTGGCCGACCGAGTGGGTGCCGACGCCGTCGACGAGCGCGGGGTCGAGGCCCGCGTCGGTGCAGGCCGCGAGGGCCGCGTCGCAGGCGAGGTCGAGCACCGGGCGTCCCGACGCGCGCGTGAACGGCGTGTACCCGACGCCCGCGACCGCCACCTCACGCATCGGGTACGACCCGCAGCTCGGTCCAGCCGTCGTGCCGGACGAACGCGGGTGACACCCGGGTCCCGAAGTCCGGGACGCCCGCGCACCGCAGGGCGATCCGCGGGCCGTCGTCGAGGTCGACGGTCGCGACGACGTAGGGCACGTCGTCGGCGAACGCGGGCTCGAACGCGTGGTGCACGACGGTCCACGAGTAGACGCGTCCGCGGCCGTCGACGGGCGTCCACGTCGAACGCGGTTCACGGCACCAGGGGCAGCGGCCGATCGGCGGGAAGCGGAGCCGGTCGCAGCCGGCGCAGCGCTGCAGGACGATCCGCTCCTCGTCCAGCGCCACCCAGAAGGGACCGCTGTCGTGGTCGGGTTCGGGCGGTGCGGGGGTGTTCACGAGCCGGTGAACCGGGGCGCGCGGCGCTCGGCGAACGCCGCGAGCCCCTCGTGGGCGTCGGTGCTGGTGAGGCCGTAGCGCGCGGCGGTCTCGCGTTCCGTGCGCAGGCCGGACGTGATCGCCGTGCCGTCCCAGAACGACGCGTTGAGCACCTGCTTCGCGTTGCCGACGGCCAGCGGCGACCTGCGGGCGAGGTCGCGGGCGAGCTCGATCCCGGTGGTGAGCAGCGCGTCGTCGGGGACGACACGGCTCACCAGGCCCCACTCCCGCGCCTCGGCGGCATCGAGCAGCCGTCCGGTGAACACGAGCTCGCGGGCCCGGGCGGGCCCGACGGCGCGGGGGAGCAGCGTCAGCGACCCGCCGCCGCCCATCTGCCCGTACGGCAGGTGGGCGTCGCCGATCCGCGCCGACGCGGCGGCGACGGCGAAGTCGCAGGCCAGGAGCAGTTCGATTCCCCCGGCGACGGCGATGCCGTTGACCATCGCGAGCACCGGGGTGCGACAGCCGCCGATCTCGGAGATCAGGGTGTGCAGGTCGGTGAGGAACGCCGGGAACCCGACGGGGTCGTGCTGCAACGTCCGGTACTTGACCATGTCGCCGCCCGCGGAGAACGCCCGCCCGGCCCCGGTCAGCGCGATCGCCCGGACCGTCGGGTCGGCGTCGTGCGCGGCGACCGCGGCCCGCAGCGCGTGGACGACGTCGTGGTCGATCGGGTTGAGGGCCTCGGGCCGGTCGAGGGTGACGACGACCAGCGCGGCGTCGGCCGGGACGCCGTCGTGCCCGGGGCCTGCCAGCGCGACCCGCTCGGTACGGACGCTCATGCGCCGCTCACCCGCGCCTCGTGGCCCTCCCAGAACGGGGTGCGCAGCACCTTCCGCTGCAGCTTGCCGACGACCGACTTCGGCAGCGGCTCGGTGGTCAGCTGCACCGTCGTCGGCTTCTGGTAGCGCCCGAGGCGGGTCGCGACGAGGTCGACGATCTCCTGCTCGGTGACGGTCGCGTCGGGACGGATGCAGCACACCGCCATCGGGGTCTCGCCCCAGCGGGTGTGCGGGATGCCGAAGACCGCGACCTCGACGACGTCGGGATGCCCGGCGATCACGGTCTCCACCTCGGCGGGCCAGATGTTGAACCCGCCGGAGACGATCATGTCGTCGACCCGGTCGAGGACGTAGAGGAACCCGTTCTCGTCGAGCCGCCCGATGTCGCCGGTGCGGACCCAGCCGTCGACGAGGCGTTCGGCCGTCCGCTCCGGGTCACCCCAGTAGCCGTGCATCTGCGCCTCGACCTGGGTCCAGATCTCGCCTTCCGCACCGGTGTCGAGCACCGTTCCGTCGGAGCCACGGATCTCCAGCCGGCAGAACGGCAGGACGCGGCCGGCGGAGCGCATCGGTGTCGAGCCGGGAACGTCGGCGAACCACTCGTCGGGGGTGCCGATCGTCAGCGGTGTCGCCTCGGTCTGCCCGAACACCTGGTGCACGACGTCACCGAACACGCGCCGACCTGCGGTGATCGTGGCGTCGGTGATCGGCGCGCCGCCGACGAGGATGCACCGCAGCGCCGACCAGTCCCGGCCGCTCGCCCCCGGGTCGGCGGCGAGCGCCGCGAGCATCGACGGCGCCGCGAACGTGTGTGTCACGCGGTGCCGCTCGGTCATCTCCAGGACCGTCGGGACGTCGAACGGGCCGTAGAGCAGGTTGGTCGCACCGGCGAGCCACGCCGGCAGGAACAGGTACCCGGCCGCGTGCGAGATCGGTGCCGCGTGGCCGACCACGGAGTCCCAGCCGAGCCGGGGGAGCCGGTAGAACCAGTTGCGGCAGTTGACCAGCCACTCGTGCTGGGTGTAGCCGACGCCCTTCGGTCGCCCGGTGGTACCCGAGGAGTGCCGGATGACGTACCAGTCGTCGGCACGGACCTGCACCGTCGGGTCGACGTCGGACTGCGCGGCGAGCCGCTCCTCGTAGCCGTCGTCGCGGACGACGACGTGGTCGAGGCCGTCGATCTCGCGCTCCAGGCCGAGGACACCGTCGGCGTGCGCCGCTTCCGCGATGACGACCCGGGCGCCGGTCTGGGCGATCATCACCTCGTGCGAGCGCCGTGAGTTCCGCGGGTACAGCGGCACCCGGACCGCCCCGGCGATCGCGGCGCCGAGGAACAGGTCGGCCGCGCCGAGGGTGTTGTCCTCCACGGCCGCGACGCGGTCGCCGGGGCCGACGCCGAGCGCACGCAGGTCGTTGGCGACCCGCACCCCACGATCCCAGGCCTGCGCGAACGTCAGCGTGCGGTCACGGGTGACGAGTGCCGTCCGTCGAGCGTGGAAGCGCATCGACTGACGCATCAGGCCGGGCACGTCCATGGGCCGCCTCCGTCGTTATTCCACCGGTGGTTTGAATTTGCCGCAGACGTGGCCGACGCGCAAGGGGGGTTCGTATGCTCTGCACCTCGATCACCGCAGGGGAAGGGGAGGCCGTGGCTCGGCCCGATCCGGAGACGACGCCGCCCCCGGCCCGCGCCGGCAGGCGGCGCAAACAGCACGCCCGCCGCGAGGAGGTCCTCGACGTGGCGGCGCGGATGTTCTTCGAGCGCGGCTACGAGGCGACGACGACGCAGGACATCGGCGCGGCGCTGGGGCTGCTCAAGGGCAGCATCTACTACTACATCTCGTCGAAGGAGGACCTGCTCTACGAGCTGGTCCGGCAGTACCACGACGACACACGCGTCTACTTCGAGCGGATCCTCGCCTCCGACGCGGCGCCGCTGGTCAAGCTCCGCGAGCTGATCACGGTCGAGACGGCGCACACGGCGACCAACCTGACCAAGTCCAGCCTCTTCTACACGGAGTGGCGGTCGCTGCCGGCCGAACGCCAGCGGGAGATCGTCGCCGAGCGGACGCGGCACGAGAAGGCCGTCGAACAGTGGATCCGCGAGGCACAGGCCGCCGGCGACGTCCGCGCGGACACCGACGTCCGGCTCGCGACGTTCGCGATCTTCGGCATGGTCAACTCGGTGTACCGGTGGTTCCGGCCCGACGGCCGACGGACCGCCGAGGAGGTCGGCGCAGAGTTCAGCGAGCTGGTGCTGGGCGGCCTGGTGGCCCGCTGAGCCCGGCCACGCCGAGTTCGACGTCGGACTGCTTCGATCATGGTCGGGACCAGGCTCACGTCGAACTCGGCGTCGGGGATCACGCCTCGTCGCGCTCGGCCGCGAGCGTGATCGCGACGTCGATGATCATGTCCTCCTGGCCGCCGACGTACCCGAGCTCGCCGCAGCGGCGCAGGATGTCGTGGGCCGGGACCTTGTAGCGCTCGGCGGCACGCTCGGCGTGCAGCAGGAACGACGAGTACACGCCCGCCCAGCCCTGCACGATCGCATTGCGGTCCATCTTCGGCCAGCGGTTCAGGTACGGCCGCACGACGTCCTCGGCCGCGTCGAGCAGCAGGCCCGGGTCGACACCGGCGTCGATGCCGAGGCGGTCGAACACCGCGGCGAGCACCTCGGTGGGCGAGTTGCCCGACCCGGCACCCAGCGCGCACAGCGACCCGTCGATCGAGCGGACCCCGGTCTCGTAGGCGATCACCGAGTTCGCGACGCCCATCGAGAGGTTCTGGTGACCGTGGTAGCCGACGAGAGCCTCGTCGCCGACCTCGTCGAGCAGCGCCTCGAAGCGGGCCTTGGCCTCGTGCATCAGCAGGGCGCCCGCGGAGTCGGTGACGTACGGGCACTCGCACCCGGCGTCGACCATGATCCGGGCCTGCTTCGCGAGGTCGGCCGGGTGGGTGCGGTGGGCCATCATGAGGAACCCGACCGTCTCCATGCCCAGCTCGCGGGCGGCGGCGAAGTGCTGCGGCGACACGTCGGCCTCCGTGCAGTGCGTCGCGACCCGGACCATCTCGGCACCCGCGTCGTGGGCGCGCTCGAGGTCGTCGACGGTCCCGATCCCGGGCACGAGCAGCACGGCGATGCGGGCCTGCCGGGCCTCCTCCCGGGCCGCCGCGATCAGCGTCATCTCGTCGGTGCCGGAGAACCCGTAGTTGAACGACGAGCCGCCGACGCCGTCGCCGTGCGACACCTCGATCCACTCGATGCCTGCGGCGTCGAGCGCCCGGACGGTGTCGCGGACCTGCGTCTCGGTGAACCGGTGGGCCATCGCGTGGCTGCCGTCGCGCAGGGTGGTGTCGATGATCCGGACGTCGTTGCGGAGTGCGGGCTTGGTCATGCGAGAGCTCCCAGCTCGGCGCGGGCCATCAGCTCACCGGTGCGCGCTGCGGCCGCGGTCATGATGTCGAGGTTGCCGGCGTAGGGCGGCAGGTGGTCGCCGTTGCCCTTGACCTCCAGGAACACGGCGACGCGGGCGTGCCCGCCCCACTCGTCGGTGGGCTCGTCGAACTGCGGCTCGGCGCGCAGCGTGTAGCCCGGCACGTACTCCTGCACCCGCAGGACCATCTCGTGCACCGAGGTCGTGATCGCGGTGCGGTCGGCGTCGGCACCGATCATGCAGTAGACGGTGTCGCGCATGATCATCGGCGGTTCGACCGGGTTGAGGACGATGATCGCCTTGCCCCGGTCCGCTCCGCCGACCTCGGCGACCGCGCCGCCGGTGGTGTGGGTGAACTCGTCGATGTTGGCGCGCGTGCCCGGGCCCGCCGACCGCGACGAGATCGACGCGACGATCTCCGCGTACGGCACCTTCGTCACCCGGGAGACGGCCGCGACCATCGGGATCGTCGCCTGTCCGCCGCAGGTGATCATGGAGACGTTCACGGCGTCGAGATGGTCCTCGCCGTTGACGGCCGGGCACACCATCGGGCCGAGGTGGGCGGGGGTGAGGTCGACGGCGCGGATGCCCGCCGCCTCGTAGCGGGGCGCGTTGGCCGCGTGCGCCTTGGCCGACGTCGCCTCGAACACGATGCGCGGCAGCGGGTCCTGCTCCAGCAGCCAGTCCACGCCGCCCGCCGACGCTTCGACGCCCGCCTCCCGCGCCCGGGTCAGACCCTCGGACTCGACGATGCCGGCGACGTAGCGGAGGTCCAGCACGTCGCTGCGCTGCAACTTGACCAGGAGGTCGGTGCCGATGTGGCCGGGCCCGACGATGGCGACCGGCACCTTGGGGGTGTCCATGCCTGGACGATGACACCGGGATGCCGCAGGCTGGAAGGCGTGCGGTCCACTCAACGGAACACCTCTCACGAGGTACCCAACTCCGTCCTCGGGCGCGCCCTCACCGTGCTGACCGCCTTCGAGCTGGGCGACGACGAGCTCTCGCTGGCCGAACTGGTGCGCCGCACCGGGGTCGCGAAGGCCACCGTGCACCGGCTCGTGACCGAGCTGGCCGAGTGGCGCGTCGTCGAACGCACCCCCGGCGGCGGGGTGCGCCTGGGCATCCGGCTCTTCGAGCTCGGCCAGCTCGTGCCACGCCAGCACGGCCTGCGCGAGGCCGCCGCCCCGTTCCTGGCCGACCTGTTCGAGGCCACCCACGAGACCGTCCACCTGGCGACGCCGGACGGCACCGAGGTCGTCTACGTCCAGAAGCTGGAGGGGCGCGCCGGGCCACGGGTGCCGTCGCGGGTGGGTGGGCGGATGCCGATGCACTGCACCGGCGTCGGCAAGGCCATGCTCGCGTTCGCGCCACAGGAGCTCGTCGACGAGGTCCTGCGCGCCGGCCTTGCCCGCCGCGCCCCGCGGACGATCATCGCCCCCGGCCTGTTGTCGGCCGAGCTGGAACGCATCCACGAGCGCGGCGTCGCCTACGAGCGTGAGGAGTCCGGGATCGGCGTCACCTGCGTGGCCGCCCCGGTCCTGGATGCCGACGGGCACGCCGTCGCCGCGCTGTCGATCACGGGATGGGTCAACCGGTTCGATCCCGAGCGCCTCGCCCCGGCCGTCCGCACCGCCGCCCTGGGCCTCACCCGCGCCCTGGCGGCCCGCTGACGACGGACGCCCGCCGTCGTGCCCGCGGCATGTCGGTGACGTGTCGACGATGTATCGGTGTGTCGCTTCCAGCCAGAAGCTCTTGTGTGCAATTCGGCTACAGGATATTTTCTATTCATTGCAGGACCCAACGAAGGGAGCCTCCCGTGGGACGTCGTCGACGGTGGTACCTGCAAGATTTGCCCTGTGACCGATCCTGAGGTTCCGACCCACCAGACGAAGTCGGAGCTCGCCCTGCGGGTCCTACGCGAACGGATCCGCAGCGGGCAGCTGGAGGTGGGGTATCGCCTCCAGGTCGACGAGCTGGCGCGCGAGCTGGGGATGAGCCCCACGCCGATCCGGGAGGCCCTGCGTCTGCTGCAGGCCGACCGGCTCGTGCACTACGAGGCCCACCGGGGCGTCGTGGTGGCTCGTCACTCGCCCGAGAAGTTGTCCGATGTGTATGCAATGCGTATGGCGCTCGAGCCGCTGGCGACCCGGCTGGCGATCGAGCGCATGACCGATGCCCAGAAGGAGGAGCTGCAGACGATCCACGAGAACTTCCTCGCGGCCGGTCGCGCCGGGCGCGGGAAGCGGATGGCCCAGCTCAACTCCGCGTGGCACCTGGCGATCTACCAGGCGGCCGGCTCGGACATGCTCCAGCAGTTCACCGGAACGCTCTGGGACGTGTTCCCGTGGCGGACCAACTGGGCCGTCGAGCAGCGAACGGCCGACAGCATGCGCGAGCACGACGAGGTGATGGCCGCCGTCGAGGCGGGCGACCCTCAGGCTGGTGCGGACGCGATGTACGTGCACATCGGCGCGGGAGCGGCGTCCGAGCAGCCGGAGCTGGGAGACGCGGAACCGACGACGCAGTAGCTCTTTACGACGCAGTGAGGACCTGATGACCCTGCAGTTCACCGAAGCCGACGTGCCCGGCCCCCGGCGCGATCTCATCGGGTACGGCGCGACGCCACCGGCCGTCCACTGGCCGGGTGGGGCGAAGATCGCCGTCAACATCGTGGTGAACGCGGAGGAGGGCTCGGAGGTCTCGTGGGCCGCGGGCGACGCGCGCAACGAGGGCCTCGGCGAGATTCCGTACGGAATGCCGGCGGAGTACCGGGACCTGTGCGTCGAGTCGATCTACGAGTACGGCGCGCGCGCCGGTGTGTGGCGGCTGCTGCGCCTGTTCTCCGAGTACCGGGTCCCGACGACGTTCTACGCCGCGGCGGTCGCGTTCGAGCAGAACCCCGAGCTGGCCAAGGCGGTGGTCGCGGGCGGGCACGAGGTCTGCAGCCACGGTTGGCGCTGGGAGGAGCCCTGGACGCTGAGCCGCGACGAGGAGCGCGAGCACATGCTCGAGGCGATCGCGTCGTTCGAGCGGACGTGCGGGACGCGGCCCGTCGGCTGGTACTGCCGCTACGGCCCGAGCGTGCACACCCGTGAGCTGCTCGTGGAGGAGGGCGGATTCCTCTACGACTCCGACGCCTACAACGACGACCTGCCGTACTACGTCAGCGTCGGTGACAAGCGCCAGCTCGTGGTGCCGTACACGATGGTCTACAACGACGTGAAGTACGCGATGCCGCCCGGGATGGCCAGCCCGACCGACTTCTTCGACGTCTGCGCCCGTGGTTTCGACGAGTTGTTGCGCGAGGGTCGGGGCGGGCATCCGCGGATGATGTCGATCGGTCTGCACCCGCGGTGGGCCGGTCAGGCGGGGCGGACGTCGGCGTTGCGGGAGTTCATCGAGCACGCCCAGCAGCAGTCCGACGTGTGGTTCGCGACCCGCGAGCAGATCGCGCGGTTCTGGTTGGAGAACCACCCCGACGAGGGCGCCGCATGAGTGCCACCCCCGGGACCGAGCCGGCCGGTGGCCCGCTGCAGGGCCTCAAGGTCGTCGACGCGGCGTCGATCTTCGCGGGCCCCGTCGCGGCGACCCTCCTGGCGGACTTCGGCGCCGACGTGCTCAAGGTCGAGCACCCGCGCGGCGACAGCCTGCGGTCGATGGGCTGGAACGTCGAGGGCGAGTCGCTGTTCTGGGCCCTGGTGTCGCGCAACAAGCGGTGCATCACGCTGAAGCTCTCGGCCCCCGAGGGCGCCGAGATCCTGAAGAAGATCATCGCCGACGCCGACGTGCTCGTCGAGAACTTCCGGCCCGGAACGCTGGAGCGCTGGGGCCTGGGCCCCGACGTGCTGCACGAGATCAACCCGGGCCTGGTCATCCTGCGCACCACCGGGTTCGGCCAGACCGGCCCCTATGCGAACCGGCCCGGGTTCGGGACGCTCGCCGAGGCGATGTCGGGGTTCGCCCACATCAACGGCTGGCCCGACAAGCCGCCGGCGCTGCCGCCGTTCGCCCTCGGCGACTGCATCGCGGGGTTCACCGGCTGCTTCGCGATCATGTTCGCGCTGTGGTGGCGTGAGCACGGCGGCGACGGCAAGGGTCAGGTCATCGACCTGTCGATCTACGAGCCGATGTTCTGGATGCTCGGCCCGCAGACGATCCTCTACGACAAGACCGGTGAGGTCGTCGGACGGTCGGGCAACCACACGCCCTACAGCGCGCCGCGCAACGCCTACCAGACCAAGGACGGTCGCTGGCTCGCCCTCTCGGCGACGGCGCAGTCGATCGCGGACCGGGTCGTGAAACTGGTCGGGCGGCCCGATCTCGCCGAGCAACCGTGGTTCACGGGCAACCCCGGCCGGATCGCGCACACCGAGGAGCTGGACGACGCGATCGGTGGCTGGATCGCCGAACGCACCGCCGAGGAGGTGCTGGCGGAGTTCGAGACCGCGGAGGGCGCCATCGCCCCGGCCTACACCGCGGCGGACATCGTCGAGGACCCGCAGTACCTGGCGCGGGAGACGATCGTGCGGGTCCCGCACGAGGGGCTGGGCGACGTGCTGATGCAGAACGTCGTCCCGGTCCTCTCCGACACCCCGGGCAAGGTCCGGCACGCGGGCGCCCCGAAGGGGTCGAGCAACCACGAGGTCTACCGCGATCAGCTGGGGATGACCGACGAGCAGCTGGCGGCCCTCGAGGCCGACGGCGTGATCTGACGGGCGGGCACATGGGCTTCGAGGAGGTCGGCGAGTTCTACGCGCAGCGTGGCATCGGCGCCACCGGGGGCACGGGGAGCAGGCCCGCGGTGCTGGTCGTGGACGTCTCGCGGGCGTTCACGTCCAGTGCCTACGGCGTCGGTGCCGACGACGCGCCCGCGGTCCCGCACATCGCGGGACTGCTGGGGCACGCCCGGGAGGCCGGGCTGCCGATCGTGTTCACGACGATCGCGTACGCGCCGGGGGAGGACGGGGCGTCGTTCGCCGCGAAGGTCCCGGCGCTGCGCGAGCTGCGCACCGACGACCCCGCGGCGGTGGAGATCCACCCCGAGCTGGCCCGCCGGCCCGACGAGCTGGTGCTGGTCAAGAAGTTCCCGTCGGCGTTCTTCGGGACGCACCTCACGTCGTACCTGGTCCAACGTGGGGTCGACACCGTGGTCGTGACGGGGTGTTCGACGTCCGGGTGCATCCGGGCGAGCGTGATCGACGCGGTGTCCTACGGGTTTCGCGTCGTGGTCCCCGAGGAGTGCGTCTTCGACCGGGCCGAGGAGCCGCACCGCGCGAACCTCTTCGACATCGGTTCGAAGTACGCCGACGTGGTGCCGCAGGACGAGGTGGAGAAGTACCTGGCGTCCATCGCCGACGGCGGCCGGTAGACCGGCCGCCGGACCCGTGCGCTCCCGAGGAGGAGAGATGCTGTCCAGCACTACGAAGAGACGGGTGGCGACGGCCGCCACGGCCGTCGTGATGTTCGGCCTGGTGGCCGCCTGTTCGTCGGGCGGTTCGGGGTCGGGCACCGCGGCGGGCGGCGGTGGCGGCGCGAACTGCGACCTCTCGCAGGTCAACGCCGCGCTCGACAAGTACTCGAAGGTCCCGACCTACACCGACCCGGGCCCGCCCGTCGACATGTCGGCGGCCGAGGGCAAGACGATCTTCAACATCCAGGAGTCGAGCGCCAACCCCTTCACCCAGGCGCTCACGACCTCGATGACCGAGGCCGCGGGCAAGGTCGGGATGAAGGTCGTCGACTACCCGAACCAGGGTGACCGCACCCAGTGGATCCAGGGCATGAACGCGGCGATCGCGCAGAAGCCCGCCGCGATCACGCTCACGGGCGGCACGATCAGCCCGACGTACTTCCAGCCGCAGGCCGCGGCCGCGAAGGCGGCGGGCATCCCGATCATCACGGTGCTCAACGAGGACCTCACCCAGCCGCAGGGCCCCGAGGTCACGGCCCGCGTCGCGCAGCCCTACGACCTGGCCGCGCGGCTGTCGGCGGACTTCATCATCAAGGACACCAACTGTGCGGCGAACGTGCTGGTCCTGACGTCGAAGGAGGTCATCGGCAGCCCCGCGTCGATCGACGCGACCAACGACGAGTTCAAGAAGTACTGCCCGAACTGCAAGCTCACCTTCCAGAACGTGTCGGTGCCGGACTGGTCGACGCAGATCACCAACATCACGCGGTCGGCCATCCAGTCCGACCCGAACATCAACTACATCATGCCGCTCTACGACTCCATGTCGCAGTTCGTCGTGCCGGGCATCCAGCTCGCGGGCGCGACCGGCAAGGTGCACATCTCCACCTTCAACGGCACCCCGTTCGTCCTGAAGATGATGCAGGACGCGGACGTGGTGAAGATGGACGTCGGGGAGAACCCGTCGCAGGTCGGGTACGCGGTCGTCGACCAGATCGGGCGCATCCTGTCCGGCCAGGGCCCCATCGCCTCCGGTGACGAGGGCATCCAGCTGCGGGTGTTCACGAAGGCCAACGTGACCGAGGCCGGCACCCCGCCGGAACTGGGCAAGGGCTACGGCGACTCCTTCGTCCAGAACTACATGAAGCTGTGGGGCAAGGCGTCCTGATGGCGGTTCCGGCGCAGGCCGGCGGAGCGTCCCTCGCGGGCGCTCCGCCGGTCGTCGAGGCGCGTGGCGTCTCCAAGTCCTTCGCCGGGGTGCGGGTCCTCGACTCCGTCGACCTCGACGTCCTGCCCGGCGAGATCCACGGCCTGCTCGGCGAGAACGGCTCGGGCAAGTCGACGTTCATCAAGGTCCTCGCCGGCTTCCACGACCCCGACCCGGGCAGCGCTCTGCGGATCAACGGCGAGGACGTTCCGCTGCCGCTGCCCCCGGGGGCGTTCCGCGACTACGGGATGAGCTTCGTCCACCAGGACCTCGGGCTGATCACCAGCCTGTCGGTGCTGGAGAACCTGCGGATCGGGACGTTCAGCAGGGCCCGTGACTGGGCGATCGGTTGGCGGCGGCAGCGCGCCGAGGCGCGGTCGTTGTTCGACGAGTTCTCCGTCGACCTCGACCCGACGGCACGCGTCGCCGATCTCGACGGCACGCAGCGGGCCCTGCTCGCGATCGTGCGTGCCGTCCACGAGATGCGGACACTGCGCGGCAGCACCCGCACCGGGCCCGGGATGCTGATCCTCGACGAGCCGACGGTGTTCCTGCCGGAGACGGGCCGTCGCCAGCTGTTCTCGCTGATGCGCGAGATCGCGGGCGGTGGCGCGGCCGTATTGTTCGTCTCCCACGACCTCGACGAGGTCCGCGAGATCACCGACCGGGCGACGATCTTCCGCGACGGCAGGCTGCGGGCGACCGTCGAGACCCGGTCGGTGTCCGACACCGAGCTGGTCGAGCTGATCATCGGCCGCGAGCTGCCCGAGCACGGCGGCGAGCGCGAGGACGTGGCGCCCACCGCGGCGGACGCGGCCGTCGTCGTCGAGGACCTGGCCGACGAGCGGGTGGCGTCGGTGTCGTTCGCGCTCGGCGAGGGCGAGGTGCTCGGCATGACAGGGCTGCTCGGGTCGGGCTTCGAACGCATCCCGTACCTGCTGTTCGGGGCGTTCCCGGCTGCGACCGGGACGTTGCGCACCGGCGACGAGACGCTGTCGCTGCCGGCGATGGACCCCGTCAAGGCGATCGCGCACCGGATGGCGCTCATCCCCGCCGACCGGCAGAACAACGGGAGCGTCGGCAGCATCAGCGTGCGGGACAACGCGATGCTGCAGATCATCGACCGCTACACGACGTGGCGGGGGCTCTCCCGGCCGCAGCTCGCCCGCGACTGCCAGGAGACCCTCGACCGGTTCGACGTGCGGCCCCCGATCCCGGGGATCGCCTACCAGTCGTTGTCGGGCGGCAACCAGCAGAAGGTGCTGCTGGCCAAGTGGCTCGGCGCCGACCCGCGGGTGCTGCTGCTGCACGAGCCGACGCAGGGCGTCGACATCGGCGCCCGCGCCCAGATCTACGAGGTCGTCCACGACGCGGCCCGGTCGGGCTGCGCGGTGCTGTGCGCGAGCTCGGACTACGAGCAGCTGGCTGCCATCTGCGACCGCGTCCTGATCTTCGACCGGGGCCGGGTGGCCCGGGAGCTGCGGGGCGCCGACATCACGAAGGACCGCATCGCCCACGAGTGCTACACGCTCGCCGACCGTGCGGTCCCCGCAGGCCCGACCGAAGGTGAAGGTGACGGGCGATGACCCGGACGAAGAACTCCGAACCGGTGACCGACGTCGACGTCGCGTCCGGGAGGTCGGCGGGCGGCACGGTCGCCCGCTCGCTCGCGCAGCGGTTCTCCATCGTGATCGCCTTGGTCGTCGTGATCGCGGTGTTCGGGTCGCTGCGGCCCGACACGTTCCTCACGACGTCGACGCTGCAGGGCATCCTCGGCTCGCAGGCCGTCCTCGTCGTGCTCACCTGCGCGCTGCTGATCCCACTGACCGCCGGCGACTACGACCTGTCGGTCGCCGGCGTGCTGATGACGTCGCAGATGATGATCGGCGTCCTCAACGCCCAACAAGGCATGAACATCTGGCTGGTCATCGTGCTGTGCCTGGTGGCGGGCGCGGTCATCGGCTTCCTCAACGGCTGGTTCGTGCTGCTGTTCGGGGTCGACCCGTTCATCGTCACGCTGGGAACGGGGACGATCCTCTCGGGCCTCGTGCTCTGGATGGGCGACTCGACGACGATCAGCGGCATCTCGACGGGCCTCACCAACTGGGTCATCGTCAACCGGTTCCTCGGCGTCCCGCTCGCGTTCTGGTACGGCCTGATCATCACCGCCGGGCTCTGGTACTTCCTGGAGTACACCGCAGCGGGGCGGCGGCTGCTGTTCGTCGGCCGTGGACGCGCGGTGTCGCGGCTCTCGGGGCTGCGCGTCACCCGGATCCGGTGGGCCGCGCTGGTCGCCTCGGCGACGCTCGCCTCGCTCGCCGGCATCCTCTACGCCGGCACGACGGGGGCGGCCGACCCGGTCTCGGGCGAGGCGTTCCTCCTGCCGACGTTCGCCGCCGCGTTCCTCGGCTCCACGGCGATCCTGCCCGGCAAGTTCAACTCGTGGGGCTCGTTCATCGCCGTGTACTTCCTGGTCGCGGGCACCACGGGCCTCACGATGCTCGGCGCCCAGTCCTACGTCTCGGACCTCTTCTACGGCGGCGCGCTCGTCGTCGCGGTCTGCGCCTCGCGCTACAGCAGGCGCAAGGAGGTCCGCGAGTCCGGCTCTCTCTGAGATAAGGAAGACCATGCCGTTCCAGGAGCGCCCCAGCCGGGCGCTGTACGAGGGTCCGGAGCGCGCCGCGGCACGCTCCTACCTGCGCAACATCGGCTTCAGCCCGGACGATCTGCGCAAGCCGGTCGTCGGGGTCGTCCACAGCTGGACGGGCACGATGCCGTGCAACCTCAACCACCGCGACCTCGCCGCGCACGCGTCGGAAGGGTTGCGCGCCATCGGCTGCACGCCGATGGAGGTCAACACCATCGCGATCTCCGACGGGATCACGATGGGTACGCCGGGGATGCGGGCGTCGCTGGTGAGCCGCGAGCTCATCGCGGACTCGGTCGAGCTGGTCGCCCGGGGCCACATGTTCGACGGGATCGTCGGCATCGCGTCGTGCGACAAGACGGTGCCCGCCATGGCGATGGGTATGGCGCGCGTCGACCGGCCGTCGGTGCTGCTCTACGGCGGCACCATCCTGACCGGGCGGTACCGCGGCCGGGTCGTCGCGGTGCACGACGTGTTCGAGGCGATCGGCGCGCACGCCGCGGGAACGATCACCGACGACGACCTCGACGAGATCGAGGCCGCCGCCTGCCCCGGCGCGGGTGCATGCGGCGGGCAGTACACCGCCAACACCATGGCGATGGTCATGGAGGTCCTGGGGCTGTCGCCGGCGCGGGTCAACGGCATCCCCGCCGTCGACGCGGCCAAGCCGGCCGCGGTGGCGGAGGCGGCCGCACTCGTCGAGACCGTGGCGACGAAGGATCTGCGCCCCAGCACGTTGCTCACCCGGCCCGCCTTCGAGAACGCCGTCGCCGCGGTCGCCGCCTCGGGCGGCTCGACCAACGCGGTCCTGCACCTGATCGCGCTGGCGTCCGAGGTCGGGGTGCCACTGTCCCTCGACGACATCGACCGCATCTCCCGGCGCACCCCGCTGCTGTGCGACCTCATGCCCGGCGGCACCTACAGCGCCGCCGACCTGCACGCCGCGGGCGGCACGATGCTGCTGGTCAGCCGGCTCGTCGAGAGCGGGCTCGTCGACGGCTCGACGCTCACCGTGACCGGCCGGACGCTCGCCGAGGAGGCGGCCGCGGCCGCGGAGACCCCTGGTCAGCGCGTCGTGTCCGCGCTCGGTGAGCCGTTCGCGACCGAGGGCGGACTCGTCGTGCTGCGCGGCAACCTCGCGCCGGACGGTGCCGTCGTCAAGATCACCGCGCACACCCCGCGCTCCCACACCGGCACCGCGCGGGTCTTCGACGGCGAACGTGCCGCGCTCGACGCCGTCCTCGGTGGCGGGGTCGGGCCGGGCGACACCGTCGTCATCCGCAACGTCGGACCGCGCGGCGGGCCGGGCATGCCGGAGATGCTCCAGGTGACGTCGGCGATCGTCGGCCGCGGGCTGGGCGAGACGGTCGCACTCGTCACCGACGGCCGGTTCAGCGGCGCCACCCGTGGTCTCATGGTCGGGCACGTCGCCCCCGAGGCCGCGGCGGGCGGGCCGATCGGCCTGCTGCGCGACGGCGACCGGATCGTCCTCGACGCCGACACCCGCACGATCGCCGTCGACGCGGAGCTGTCGGCCCGCACACCGCCGCCGCCCGCCGCACCGGAGTTCACCTCTGGAGTCTTCGCCAAGTACGCCGCCACGGTCGGGTCGGCGGCGACCGGCGCGACGACCTCTCCCTGGAACGGAGCCCCCGCATGACCGACCCCCGCTCACTGCTGTTCGTGCCGTCCAACCGGCCCGACCGGTTCGAGAAGGCCTCCCGCAGCGGAGCCGACGCGGTGATCCTCGACCTGGAGGACTCGGTCGGGGTGAGCCAGAAGGCGGCCGCGCGTGACAACCTGCAGGCCGCCGCCGACCTCGCCGTCGCCGCGGGCCAGTCGGTGTACGTGCGGGTCAACCCCGTCGACACCGAGTGGCACACCGAGGACGTCGCCGCCGCGGCCCGGATCGGCGCGCGCGGCGTCATCGTCCCCAAGTGCGAGGACGCCGACGTCGTCGCCGGCATCGACCGTGACCTGGCCGCCGGCCTCGAGCTGGTGCTCATCCTCGAGACCGCCGCCGGGGTGCTCAACGCCGTCACGCTGGCCCGCCCGACCGACCGGGTCCGCCGGATCTCCTTCGGCGCCTACGACTTCGCGCTCGACATGGGCGTCGTCCCCGAGCAGGCACACCCGCTGATGACGTCCTCGCGCATCCATGTCGCGATGGCCGCCGTCGCCGCCGGGGTGCAGCCGATCGACACCGCGTTCGCCGATGTCCGCGACCCCGACGCCATGCGCCGGCAGACCGAGGAGGCCCACGGCATGGGGTTCACCGGCAAGTTCACGATCCATCCCGGCCAGGTGCCGATCGTCAACGAGGTGCTCTCCCCGAGCCCCGCCGAGATCGATGTCGCGCAACGCATCGTGGCCGCCTTCGACGAGGCCGAGCGCGACGGGATCGCGGCCATCACCGTCGACGACAAGCTCGTGGACTACCCCATCGCGCAGCGCGCGCAGGCCACGCTGGAGCGGGCGGCGCAGTTCGGGCTGGTGGCGTCGTGACGGTCCTCAGGCGGTCGGCGTCGGGCCTCGACCTGCACGTCCACGCCGGCGACGGCTCCGCCGCGGCGCCGATCGTCGCGCTGCACCCGTGGTTCGGCTGCTGGCAGTTCTGGCTGCCCGTCGTCGAGCTCATGCCCGAACGCGACTGGGTGCTGGTCGACATGTACTCCGGCGCGGGCACGATCCCTGCCGACGACGGGGCGTTCGACGCCCTCGCCGCGGCGATCACGTCGGCGATCGAGGAGTACACCGACCAGCCCGTCGTGCTCATGGGCAATTCGACGGGCGGGCTGCTCGCGCAGGTCATCGCCATCGCCGGCCGCCCGGCGCTCGACTCGCTGGTGCTCGTCGGCACCGGGGCCACGGCCGCGGGGGTGAAGGCGCCGTTCCGGGCGACGCTGGGGGAGTGGCTGGACGCGGGCGGCACCGCGGCACCGGCCTCGACCGCCGCCGTCGTGCGGTCGCTGGTGTACCGTGACCCGTCTGCCGAGGACATGGCGCTCTACGCCGAGGCCGTCGAGACCGCCGACTACCCGTTCCTCTCCGCCGTGCTGCGCGGGGTGCTCGGGGGCGACGTCGTCGACGAGCTGCCGCAGATCTCCGTGCCGACGCTCGTCGTCCGCGGGGCCGAGGACGCCGCCCGCACCGAGGAGCACGTCGCGACACTGATGGCGGGGATCCCGGACTGCCGGGCCGTCGAGATCCCCCTCGCCGGGCACTCGCCGATGGTCGACACCCCGCGGGAGTTCGACGAGGCTCTCCGCGGATTCCTGGGGGACGAGGCATGACGGGCCCCGGCGGGCGCGACGTCATCGGGTACGGGCCGAACCCGCCGACGCGGCGCTGGCTCGGCGACGACCGGCTCGCCATCTCGCTCGTCGTCAACTACGAGGAGGGGTCGGAGCGCTCGCTGCCCGCCGGGGACTCCACCCAGGAGGCGCTGACCGAGTGGGGCGCCTACCCGTTCCCCGACGGCGTGCGGAACCTCGCGATGGAGTCGATGTACGACTACGGCTCCCGCGTCGGCGTCTGGCGGATCCTCGATGTCCTGCGCCGCCACGGCGTGCCCGCGACGTTCTTCGCGTGCGCGCAGGCGTTCGAGATGGCACCCGCGGTCGCCGAGGCGGTCGTCGCCGCAGGTCACGAGGTGTGCAGCCACGGCTGGCGCTGGGAGGAGGTGTGGGCGCTCACCGAGGACGAGGAGCGCGAGCACATCCGGATGGCCGTCGAGTCGCTGGAACGCACCACCGGGTCGCGGCCGGTCGGCTGGTACTGCCGGTACGGGCCGAGCGAGCGGACGCGGCGGCTCGTCGTCGAGGAGGGCGGGTTCCTCTACGACTCCGACTCCTACGCCGACGACGTGCCCTTCGAGGTCGACGTCGCCGGCACGTCGCACCTGGTCGTGCCCTACACGGCCGACACCAACGACATCCAGTTCTGGCTCGCCGACCCGTTGGCGACGTCGGAGCAGTTCTTCACCTACCTCAAGGACGCCTTCGACACGCTGTACCGGGAGTCGGCACAGGCGCCGCGGATGATGTCGGTGGGCCTGCACTGCCGGATCATCGGCCGGCCCGCGCGGATCGCGGGGCTGGAACGGTTCGTCGAGTACGCGTCGGGGTTCGACGGTGTCGTCTTCACGACGCGTGAGCGGATCGCACGCGGCTGGCGCGCCGCCGGGGAGTCCGTCCCGCCGCCGGTGACCGTGGTTCCCGCCGGGCCTGCGGGCGAGGGCTCGTGGGCGCGGATGCTCGTCGACGCCGACTCGGTGCCCGGCGCGGCCGCGACGCTCGGTATCTCGCACGTGCTGCCGGGGGAACGGACGCCGATGATCAGGCACACGACCGAGGAGGTCTGCCTGGTCGTGGAGGGGTCCGGGGTGCTGCGCACCGACCTGGGCGACGTCGCGTTCACGGTGGGCGACGCGCTGCACATCCCGGCCGGTCGGCCGCACGCGATCGTCAACACCGGGGACGTCCCGGCAGGCATGGTGTTCTCGTTCCCGGGGGCGCGGCGACCGCGAACGGAAGAGTGTCCCGAATGACGACGACTAGACCTCTTGTCGTGCCCACGCACAGAGGTCTAACCTCTCGCCATGCAGAGGCCGGGCCAATCTCGCACGCGGTTGTACATCGCCGTGGCCCAGCAGCTGCTCACGGCCATCGCCACAGGGGAGTACCTGCCGGGGACCCGGCTGCCGGGCGACCGTGACCTGGCCGAACGTCTGGACGTCTCCCGCACCACCGCGCGTGAGGCGATCCTCGCGCTGGAGCTCGTCGGTGCGGTCGAGGTCCGCCACGGTGATGGCACCTACGTCCGCGCCCACCCCGCGGTCGAGGCGATCGAGGAGACGGCACTCGACGTCGCGCCACGCGAGCTGATCGAGGCCCGCCGCTCCGTCGAGCCCGCGGTCGCGGCCCTGGTCGCGACGCGGGTCGATCCCGACACGATCACCCGGCTGCAGCGCATCGTCGACGAGTCCGGCGAGCTCGTGGCCGACCCGGCCGCGCTGTCACGGTTCCTGGAGCTGGGCTTGCGCTTCCATGCCGAGCTGGCGCTGGGCTGCGGCAACACCATCCTGTCCGGGATCGTCGGCCAGTTCGTCAGCGCCGAGTCGCACCCGCTGTGGGTGCTGATCAACCAGCTCGCCGTCAGCTCCATGGCCGCCCGTCAGGGCCAGCTCGACGACCACCGGCTGATCGTCGCCGCCATCCGCGCGGGCGACACAGCCGAAGCGTCGCGGGTCATGACGGACCATCTCGCGGCCGTCGACACCGTGATCTTCCATCCCGCGGCGAGCGAGGCCGCCCCACCCACCAGCTGATTCGCCCCAGAGCCGAGGAGAGTCACCCATGAGCGCGCCCACGTACGCCGATCTGGTCGTCCACGGCGGCACCGTCGTCAACGCCGGCGGCAGCGGACCGGCGACGGTCGTCGTCAGCGGCGGGCGGATCGTCGCGGTCCAGGACCCGTCGCTGCCGCTGCCCCCGCACGACCGGGCGATCGACGCCACCGGCTCGCTCGTCGTCCCCGGCGGGGTCGACCCGCACTGCCACATCGGGCAGCGCCTCGGCGAGTACGCCCAGCTCGACGACTACGAGTCGGCCAGCATCGCGGCGCTGTGGGGTGGCACGACGACCGTCATCGACTTCGCGATCCCGGACCCCGGCCAGCGCCCGATCGACGCCGTTCACGAGCGGCGCAAGCTCGCCGAGATCTCCCGCTGCGACACCGCGCTGCACGGCTGCGTCATCGACTGGGACGACTCGACGTCGGCTCAGATCGCCGAGATGGCCAACACCGGCGTGCGGACGATCAAGCTGTTCACGACGTACAAGGACGTCGTCATGGCCGGTCCCGACACGGTGCTGGAGGTGCTGCGCACCCTCCACGCGCAGGGCGGCATCGCCTACGTGCACGCCGAGGCCAACCACGTCATCGAGGACGCGCAGGCGCTCGCGGTCGCGGCGGGGGAGGCGGCGGCCGGCCACATGCCGCGCACCCGGCCCGAGCTGGCGGAGGCGTCGGCGGTGTCGCAGGTGCTGGCCACGGCCGAGCACGTCGACGCGCCCGTCTACTTCGTCCACCAGACCACCGCCGAGGCCGTCGACCTGGTGCGCGCCGCGCGGCGCCGCGGGGTGCGCGCCTACACCGAGACCTGCCCGCACTACCTCTACCTCGACGAGCGAACCTACTCCTCCGAGCACCCCGAGCGGTTCGTCTGCTGCCCGCCGCTGCGCGCTCCGGAGACGGTCGCGGCGCTGCGGTCGCGCGCGCTCGTGGGCGACATCGACACCCTCGGCTCGGACCACTGCTGCTACTCGACGAGCCAGAAGACCGAGCACTCCCACGACGTGCGGGTCATGCCCAACGGGCTGCCGGGCGTCGAGACCCGGCTGGCGGTCACGTTCACCCAGCTCGTCGTGCGCGGCGGGATGCCGGTCGAGCGGTTCGTCGGCATGTTCGCGACGAACCCGGCCCGGCTCAACGGCCTCACCACCAAGGGCGTCATCGCCGCGGGTCACGACGCCGACCTCGTCGTCGTCGACCCGGCCGCGCGTCGCAGCGCCCGCAGCGGCGACCTGCACATGGCCACCGACTACACGCCCTACGAGGGCGAGGAGCTGGCCGGCTGGCCGTCGGTCGTCGTGAGCGGGGGCCGCGTGGTGCTCGACTCCGACGGCTTCCACGACCCGGGCCCCGTCGGTCGCGCGCTCGAGGCCGACCCGATGCCCGACCACCTCATCACCTGACGCACCACCGACCCGCCGTCATCAGGAAGGCACGCGCGCGAACCGTTCGGAGCCCGACATGAGCAGCTCGGCCGCACCACCCCGGCCAGGACCGAGGTCCGCCGGCGCCCGCTCGTGCGCGGAGATCGGGCCCTCCTGCTCGACCGGCCCCGGTGGCGGTCCGGCGATGATGCGTGCGCCCGCGGGTGCGGGCGCGACCGGCACGTTCACGATGGTCGGCGCCGTGGCTGAGGCCGCGACGGCGGCGGTCCTCTCCGGACCCAGACGGGGCAGCTCGCCCGACGAGATGACCGAGTTCACCGGGACCGGCCGGGTCTGAGCGGACGGTCGCTCCACGGGGGAGCGGTCCCGCCGTCACGACGCCGTCGTGGCGCCGGCCGGAGACGACATCCCGACACCCGCGGACGGTTCGGCGACGCCCGCGGAACGGCGCTGCACGCCGGACCCACCACGCCGGGATGTCGAGCGGCTGCGCGCTGTAGCGGTTCAAGATTGCATACCGATTGAGCGCAGTCACCGGGCGCTTACGAAACTCAACAGTTACAAACCAGGCGCCAGATCTGTTGACTGATGAGGGGAAACCCGCTTCGATTGGCCGATCGGGGGACTGAATCTGGTCCGAGAAGAGGGCAGCACATGTATACACGTAGAGCCCGGCGCTGGGTGGCGGGAGCCATCGCCGCCGTCGCCGTGGTGGCACTTGCCGCCTGCTCCAAGGGCGGGTCCACGTCGACGTCGACCGACTCCAGTGCGTCCGCGGCGGCCGTGCCGCAGGCGGTGACCGACCTGATCGCGAAGTACAGCGGTCCGTCGACGTTCACCCCGCCCGGCCCGCCGATCGACGTCACGCCGCTCAAGGGCAAGAAGATCTTCGACATCCCGTCGGTCCCGAACCCGTTCGTGCAGTCGATCTCGGCCTCCATGAAGGAGGCGGCCGAGAAGGCGGGCATGACCTACACGAAGTTCGACAACCAGGCCCAGGTCTCCCAGTGGGTCCAGGGCATCAACCAGGCGATCGCGTCCAAGCAGGACATCATCGTCCTCAACGGCGCGCCCGACCCCCGCGCGCTCGGCCCGCAGCTGCAGGCCGCGAAGGCCGCCGGCATCCCCGTCATCGTGATGCACTTCCACGACAACGACATGCCCGCCGTGCCCTCCTGTGAGGGCTGCACCGACATCACCGCCACGGTGACGGCGCCGTTCAACGAGGCCGGCAAGGCCGCGGCCGCGTGGATGATCAAGGACTCCGGTGGCACGGCGAACGTGCTGATCGTCGGCGGAAGCGACATCCTCCCCAGCCCCGGCACCATCAAGGCGATGCAGGACGAGTTCGCCGCGAACTGCTCCGGCTGCTCCAACACCGTCATCAACATCCCGGTGGCGGACTGGAACACCAAGACCCAGGGTGTCGTGCAGTCGGCCCTGCAGGCCAACCCCAAGGTCAACTACGTCTACGTGCTCTACGACGCCATGGTCGCCGGTGCGATCCCCGCGGTGCAGACGTTGGCCAAGACCGGCCAGGTCAAGATCGCGAGCTACAACGGCTCGCCGTTCGCACTCGACGCGATCCGCCAGTCCAACGGTGACCTCGTCGCCATGAACGTAGGCGAGGACACCCCCGGTATCGGCTACGCGACGATGGACCAGGTCTTCCGGGTCCTGCTCGGGCAGCAGCCGGTCGCGGAGCGCACGCCGATCCGCATCTGGGACAAGACCAACGTCGCCGAGGCCGGCACCCCGGCCAAGGCCGGCGTCGGCTACGGAAACGCCTACACCTCCGGGTTCCTCAAGCTGTGGGGCCTGGGCGGCGGCGCCTGACCGTCGTGTGAGAACCGCTCCCTGACGATCCCGGGCCGGCCGCTCCACGCGGCCGGCCCGGGACTCGGGTGAGCAGCCCCCTTTCCACCGCGTACCTGCCGAGGAGGCCAGACATGACGAATCCGACGACCCCACTCGTCCGGATCCGCGGGCTCACCAAGATCTTCGGTGGCCAGCGTGCCCTCGACGGCGTCGACCTCACGATCATGCCGGGCGAGGTGCACGGGCTGCTGGGGGAGAACGGGTCGGGCAAGTCGACCCTGATCAAGATCCTGTCCGGGTTCCACGTCCCGGACGAGGGCACGCTCGAGGTCGCCGGCCGCGACGTCCCGCTGCCGCTGCTCCCGGGCCAGCACCGCAGTCTCGGCTTCGAGTTCGTCCACCAGGACCTCGGGCTCGTGCCGTCGCTGTCGGTCACCGAGAACTTGATGCTGGGCGAGATCGCCGCGTCCCGGAAGGCCGCCTACTCCTGGCGCGCCGCCCGCGAACGCGCCGCGAAGATGTTCGCCCGCTACGACGTCGACATCGACCCGGACGCCACGGTCGAACGCATCCGCCCGGTCGACCGGGCGATGCTCGCGATCGTGCGCGCCGTGGAGAGCATCCGCGACGGCGCCGCCGCCTCCGGCGAGGCCGGGGCCAACATGCTCGTCCTCGACGAGCCGACCGTCTTCCTGCCCAAGCAGGAGGTCGGCCAGCTGTTCACCCTGGTCAAGCGCATCACCGCCGACGGCTCCAGCGTTCTGTTCGTCTCCCACGACCTCGACGAGGTCCGCGAGATCACCGACCGTGTGACCGTCCTGCGCGACGGCCGTACGTCCGGCAGCGCCGTCACCAGCGAGACCACCGGTCGGGAGCTCGTCACGATGATCATCGGCCGCGAGCTCGCCGAACACCCGCACGAGACCGCGAACACCACCGCCGTCGGCCGTGACGTCGTGCTGTCGGTGCGCGGGCTGTCGCACGGACCGCTGCAGGACGTGTCCTTCGACCTGCACGAGGGCGAGGTGCTCGGCTTCGCCGGGCTCGTCGGCTCCGGGTACGAGGAGGTCGTCTACTCGCTGTTCGGTGCCTCGCCCGGAGCGACCGGCACGATCAGCGCGGGCGACCGCACGATCGACGTCGCCCACCTGACCCCGCGGCGCGCGATGTCGCTGGGCATGGCGCTCGTCCCCGGCGACCGCAAGAACGCCGGCAGCGTCGGCACCCTGTCGCTCGGCGAGAACATGAACCTGACGGTGCTCGACCGCTACTTCCGCGGCTGGCGGCTGCGGCACGGCAAGATGCGCGACAACGTCCGCCAGCTCATCGGCGAGTTCGACGTCCGTCCCGCCGTCCCCGAACTCGAGTACGGCTCGCTGTCGGGCGGCAACCAGCAGAAGGCTCTGATGGCCAAGTGGCAGCAGATCCAGCCGAAGGTGCTGCTGCTGCACGAACCGACCCAGGGCGTCGACGTCGGTGCGCGCCAGCAGATCTTCGACATGATCCGCGGCAGCACGGCCACCAGCGCCACGATCTGCGCCAGCTCCGAGTACGAGCAGCTCGAGACCATCTGCGACCGCGTCGGCATCTTCGTGCGCGGCCGGCTCGTCACCTTCGTGACGGGCGCTGACATCACCAAGGCCCGCATCGCCGACCTGTGCCACGGACAGGCCTCGGCACCTGTCGCGGCCTCATGAACGCCGACACCGGCCCCGTGAACGAGGAGAAAGGCGCCGACATGACGACCGCGCGCAAGGACGTCGAGACCCCGGAGGCCGCGGGGCCCCCCACGGCCGACACCACCACGGTGGCCGACCCCGCCGAGAAGGCGGCCAGGCGCCGGCCAACCGGCCGGCTCGAGGCGATGGCGCTGCCGCTCACGTGGCTCGCCGTGATCATCGTCTTCAGCATCGTCGAGACCGACACGTTCTTCACCTCGGCCAACGCCGCGTCGATCCTGGCCTCGCAGGCAGTGCTCGTCGTGGTGACGCTCGGCCTGATCGTGCCGCTCATCGCGGGTGACTTCGACCTGTCGATCGGCGCCGTCGTCGGCATGTCGGCGCTGATCATCGCGATCCTCAACGTCCAACACGGCTGGAACATCTGGGCGGCGATCCTCGTCGCGCTGGTCGCGGGCATCATCGTCGGGTTGATCAACGGTGCGCTGACGGTGCTGCTCGGCATCGACAGCCTCATCGTCACCCTCGGCATGAGCACGCTGCTCGCCGGCGTGGCGCTGTGGATCAGCGGCGCGAACACCATCACCGGCGTCGACCAGACCCTGATCGACATCGTGATCTCCTACCGCCTGTTCGGCATCCCGCTCGAGTTCTACTACGCGATGATCTTCGCGCTGGTGCTCTGGTACGTCTTCGCGTTCACCCCGCTCGGCCAGCGGCTGCTCGTCGTCGGCCGCAACCGCGAGGTCGCCCGGCTCTCGGGCATGCGGGTGTCGACGCTGCGCATCGGTGCGCTCGTCACGTCGGCGTTCGTCGCTGCGCTGGGTGGCGTGCTGATCGCGGGCACCTCCGGCTCCGCGGGCCCGACCACCGGTCTGGACCTGCTGCTGCCGGCGTTCGCGGCGGCGTTCCTCGGGTCGACGACGATCAAGCCCGGCCGGTTCAACCCGTGGGGCACGGTGATCGCGGTGTACTTCCTCGTCACCGGCATCACCGGCCTGCAGCTGCTGGGCCTGCAGTCGTTCGTGCAGAACATCTTCTACGGTGGCGCGCTCATCCTCGCCGTGTCGTTCTCGCAGATCATCCGGCGCCGCCGGATGAAGCGCGGCATCTGACGAGGTGCCGGAACGTCCACCTTTCGCACTACGTGAGGGCGTCGCCCTCTCGGTGCTGGCCCTGGCTGCCGGCGGCTTCGCGGTCGTCGGCGCCTCGGCCAACGCACCACTGATCCAGGCCGACCTCGGGCTGTCCGAGGTGGGGGTCGGCGCGATCGCGTCGGTCGCCTACCTCGGCGCCATGCTCACCGCGCGCCCCGCCGGCCGGGCCACCGACCGGTTCGGGCCCACGCTCGTCCTCGCGACGGGCCTGCTCGTCCTGGCCGCCGGCGTCACCGTCGTCGCCACCGCGCCCGCCGCCGCGATGTTCTACGCCGGTATCGCCGTCGCCGGGCTCGGCTACGGCATCGTGAACCCGCCGACGAACGTCCTCGCCAACCCCGGCCGTGCGCAACGCCGGGGCCTCGTCATGAGCGTCAAGCAGGCGGGCGTGCCGCTCGGCGGCATCCTCGCCGGTGCGGTGCTCCCGGCGATCGGCTCGGTGCACGGGTGGCGCTGGGCCGCCGTCGTCCCCCTCGCGACCTGCGCGCTGGCCGGGCTGCTCATCGCCGCGCGCGGCCGGGTGCGGTCCTCGGCACGAGGGTCCGGTGCGACGCTGCTGCGTCCCGACCTGCGGATGCGTCTGCCCCACGGCTACGGCTACGGGTTCGTGATGGCAGGGGCGCAGGTCAGCATCTTCGCCTTCACCACCGTCTATCTCGTCGCCGACCGCGGCCTCTCGGTCGCCGAGTCCGGGCTCGGGGTGGCGCTGCTGCTCGTCGGCGGGGTGTGCGGGCGCCCGCTGTGGGGCTGGTTCTCCGACCTGCACCCCGAGCTGCGGCTGCGCCACCTGCAGGTGGTGTCCGTGCTCGGAGCCGTCGCCGTCACCCTGCTCTGGGTCGTGCCCGCAGCCCTACTGCCGGTCGCGCTGCTCGTCGTCGGGCTGTGCGCCGTCGGCTGGAACGGCGTCTACGTCGCCGCGATCGCCGAGGCCGCCGAACCGGGCGAGGTCGGCAGCACCACCGGCGCCTCGCTCGTGCTGATCAACCTCGGTGCCGTCGCGTGCCCGCTGCTCATCGGGTTCGTCGTGTCGCTGGCCGGCCACTGGGCCTGGGGCTGGGCCGTCTGCGCGGTGCTGAACCTGGCCGGGGCGGGCATCGTCGCGGCCTCGCGTGCCGTCCCCGTCACCGATCTCGAACCTGCGGAGAAGACATGACCGTCGTCGACCGGGACTGGGCCCTGCTGGGCCGTACCGGACTGCCGATCACCCGCTTCACCCTCGGCACCGCGACCTTCGGCGGGCAGTGCGACGAGAAGGAGTCGCACGCCATCCTCGACCGTGCCGACGACCTCGGCATCGCCGTCCTCGACACCGCCGACAAGTACCCCATCGGCAGCGACTGGGACCGTGCCGGCGTCACCGAGGAGATCGTCGGGAGCTGGCTCGCCGACGGCCGCCGCGACCGGTTCCTGCTGGCCACGAAGCTGCACGGGCGCACCGGCCCGCGGCCGTGGGACGGCGGCCTGTCGCGCAAGCACGTCGTCGAGGCCGCGGAGGCGTCGCTGCGGCGGCTGCGCACCGACCGAATCGACCTCTACCAGCTGCACCGCCCCGACCCGGCGACGCCGATCGAGGAGACCCTGCACGCGCTCGACGACCTCGTCACCGCGGGGAAGGTCCGCTACGTCGGGTGCTCGAACTTCCTCGCCTACCAGGTGGCGCGGGCGTCGGGGCGCAGCGCGTTGCACGGCTGGGCGACGTTCGTGTCGGTGCAGGCGCGCTACAACCTGCTGTTCCGCGAGCACGAGCGCGAGCTGTTCCCGTTGTGCCGCGAGGACGGCCTGGGCGTGCTGGCGTACAACGCGCTGGCGGGCGGGATGCTCACGGGCAAACACCGCCGCGAGGGCGGCACTGCCGACGGAACCCGCTTCGCCGACGCCGGCGCGGGCGCGCTCTATCGCGGCCGGTACTGGCACGACGACGCCTTCGACGCCGTCGACCGCATCCGGGAGCTGGCTGAGGCCGCGGGTCTGACGATGCCCGTGCTGGCGACGGCGTGGCTGCGGTCGCGGCCCGGCGTGACGTCGGTGATCCTCGGCGCCACCCGCCCCGACCAGCTCGACCTCGCCGCCGCGGCCGCGGACGTCGAGCTCGACGAGTCGTTGCTCGCCGAGCTCGACGAGTCGTTGCTCGCCGAGCTCGACGCCCTGACCGCGCGGTTCCGGACCGGCGACGCGATCCAGTGATCTCGTGTCGGCCGGGCTACTTCTGCAGGGCGGAGTTCCCGCGGGCCGGCGCGTCGATGTGCTGCAGGGCCAGCTCGTGGAACTCCTGGTAGGTGCCGTACTTGGACACCCGGCCGTAGGTGGGCAGGCCGATGATCTCGGCCGTCCGCTCGGCGGCCTTGCGCACCGCGCCCAGGTCGACGCCGGTCGAGATGCCCATCTCGTCGAACATGTTGACGACGTCCTCGGTCGGCACGTTGCCCATGCCCAGCACCGAGACCGGCATCGAGATGCCGCCGCCGTAGCCGCCCGCGCACGTCTCGAACAGGGTGGCGCCGTTGTCGAACGCGGCCACGATGTTGGCCAGCGCCATGCCCGTCCGGTCGTGCATGTGCATGCCCAGCGTCAGCTCCGGCCAGCGCGACGTGATCGCCTTGACCCGCGTGCCGACCATCCGCGGGTTCGCCATCCCGATGCTGTCCGCGATGCTGATCTCGGTGATCCCGAAGCCCACGAACGTCTCGATCAGGCCGAGGATGTGCTCCTCGGTCTGCTCGCCCTCGTACGGGCACAGGAAGCAGCAGCCCATGCTGACGTTGACGACGACGTCCTTCTCGGACTTCGCCAGCTCGGTGATCAGCCGGATCTGCTCGACGTTCTCGGCGAGCGTCATGTTCGAGTTCTTCTTGTTGTACGTCTCGCTCGCGACGATCAGCGCCGACAGCTTGGTGCAGCCCGCCGCGATCGCGCGCTGGGCCCCGCGCAGGTTGGGGACGAGCGCCCGGTAGACCGTGCCCGGACGGTCGGGCAGCCGCTGCACGACCTCGCTCGCGTCGGCCAGCATGGGGATGACCTTCGGGTGGACGAAGCCCGTGACCTCCAGCTCCGGGATGCCCGCGTCGGCGAGCATCTCGATGAGCTCGAGCTTCTCCTCGGTCGTCGGGACGTGCCAGTCCGACTCGTAGACCATCGTCTGCAGCCCGTCGCGCAGCAGGACCTCGACGATGCGGGCCTGGGGCTCCTCGGCCATGCGGGCGTCCTCTCGGTGGGATGTGATTCCCGCTGAATGTATACGATCCGGGCGCCCGTGACCATGCTTTCCAGGCGTGGTCCTGGTTGCTGAAACGGCCTGTAGATCAGGCTTTTCTCAACGTGCGCCGATGTGCGAGGGTGGGCCTGCAGCCATGGTCAGGCAGTCGAACTCGCATACAATTGGAGCGTTCGTGACGGAAGTGCGCGTGGGATGGGGCCGGGTGCTCACGGCCGTCACCTGCTCGGCCACGCTGACGATGCTGCCGGTCTTCCTCCTCGGCGCCGCCGCACCCGGCCTCGCCGCCGACCTGCACTTCGACGCCGGCCGCCTCGGCCTCGCCGTCTCCGCGTTCTGGATCGCCATGGCCGTCGCCGGGCTCGCCGGCGGGCACGTCGCCCACACCCTCGGCGCCCGACCGACGACGCTGATCGGCATCGGGATCGGCGTCGTCTCGCTCGCCGGCCTCGCAACCTCCGGATCGTTCCCGTTGCTCGTGGTGTTCGCCGTCGTCGGCGGCATCGCGACGGCGCTGGCCACCCCCGCGGGCGACATGGCCATCTTCGCCGTCGTGCCCGCGAACCGGCGTGGCCTCGCCTACGGCGTCAAGCAGGCGTCGCTGCCCGCTGCGTCGCTGCTGGCCGGGCTCGGCGTCCCGCTCGTGGTGCTGACCGTCGGGTGGCGCTGGGCGTTCGCCGTCGCCGCGCTGCTCGCGATCCCGGCGGCGATCGCGTTGCCGCGCAAACTTCCCCGGTCGCACACTCCCGTCGCCGCGACCGCCACCGATCCGGCGCCGCGGCGCGCGGTGAAGCCGCGTGGGCTCGTGCCCGTCTCCGTCGCCGTCGGTCTCGCCATGGCGGCCGTGTCGGCGACGGGCGGGTTCTACGTCGTCGCCGCCGTCGCCGGCGGGACGCCTGCCCCGACCGCGGGGTTCCTGCTCGCCCTCGGCGGCGTCTGCGGGATCGGCGGCCGGTTCATCGCGTCCTGGCGGTTCGGGACGGCCCGGCGTCCGCTGCTCGTCTGTGCCGGGCTCATGGCCGCCGGTGGCATCGGCACCGCGGGCCTCGCGCTGACCGGCGCGACCGCGGGCCTCGCCGCCGCCACCGTCCTGGCCTGCGGCGCGGGCTGGGGCTGGAACGGGCTGCTCACCCAGGACGTCGTCGCTTCGCACCCCGAGGCCACCGCCCGTGCCTCCGCCGCGATCATGGTCGGCGCCGCGTCCGGGGGCGTCGCCGGCCCGGTGCTGTTCGGCCTGGTCGCGACCGGCGCCGGCTACACCGTGGCCTGGCTCTGCGCGGGTGCAGCCCTGGTGCTGGCGGCGTCGGTCCTGGCTGTGCGCGAGGCCCGCCGCCGCGTGCTCCAACCCCTGTGAGCGGTGTGGGGCTGCACGCATCGGCCCTCGTGAGTGGCGTTACTGGCTATAGCCAGTAACGCCACTCACGAGGGCTTGAGCTGGGACGGACATGGGAGTGCCCGGACCCCCCCACCGCGAGGGCCCGGGCACCGGCAGGGCGGCTACTCGCCGCCCACGTCCAGAAGGATCTTCCCGTAGTGCTTGCGCGCCACGAGCTCTTCCTGCGCCTTGGCCGCCTCGGCCAGCGGGTACACCGAGTGCACCCGCGGCGAGAACGTCCCGTTGGCGACGAGCCGCAGCACGTTGGTCATCTCGTCGCGCGTCTGCGTGTGTGAGGAGATGTAGGAGATGTGCCGCCGGAAGAACTCGATGATGTCGAACGGCACGACCTCACCGGCGTGGGCGCCGATGCTGATCAGGCGGGCGTAGGGCCGCATGACCTGCATCGACTTGCCGAACGCCTCGCCGCCGACCACGTCGAACACCAGGTCCACCCCACGGCCGCCGGTGGCGTCGAGCACCTCGGCGTAGAGGTCGGGGGAGGTCCTGTAGTTGATGACGTGGTCGGCGCCGTCTGCTTTGGCCCGCTCGAGCGTCGCGTCCTGGCTCGCCGTGCCGATGACCGTCGCACCCGCGGACTTGCAGATCTGCAGGGCCGCCGACGCGACGCCGGAGCCGATCGAGTGGATCAGCACCGTCTCGCCGAGCTTGAGGTCACCACGCGGGATGAGAGCGTGGTAGGCGGTGCCGAACGCCGTCAGGGAGGCGGCGGCGTCGGCGAACGACAGCCCGTCGGGAAGCGGCAGGCAGTGGTTCGCCGGCGTGAGCAGCTTCTCGGCGTAGGCGCCGCGGATGTGCTCGCCGTAGAGCTTGCGGTTCTCGCACAGGTTGTCCTGTCCGCGCTTGCACCACTCGCAGTACCCGCAGGTGCGGATGTAGGAGACGGCGACGCGGTCGCCGACCTTCGGCGACTCGACACCCTCACCGACCGACGACACGACGCCCGCGCACTCGAGCCCGAGGATGTGCGGCATCTCGAAGTCGAAGCGCGACACCCCCTCGCGGATGTCGATGTCGACGTGGTTGAGCGCCGTGAACCTCACGTCCACGACGACCTCGCCCGGTCCTGCGACCGGGTCGGGCATGTCGGTGTAGCGCAGGACCTCCGGGCCGCCGAAGGTGTCGAACACGACGGCCTTCACCGGTACGCCCCCGCGGTCACGGAGGAGATCGCGGTGATCGCCTCCTCGCTGCTGACGACGTCGGCGTACTTGCCGTCGAGGTCGATCAGGTTGGCGCGGTGCTGCTCGGGGCTGCGGTCACCGACGGCGTCCGCGACGACGACCGAGCGGAACCCGTAGGCCTGCGCGTCGACGGCGGTCTGGCGGACGCAGCCCGACGTCGAGCAGCCGACGTTGATGACCGTGTCGATCCCGCGGCGCTGCAGCACCTGCTGCAGCTCGGTGCCGATGAAGGAGCTGCTGTGCCGCTTGGTCAGCAGGTAGTCGCCCTCCTGCATCGCGACGCGCTCGTCGATCTCCACCCAGCGGCTGCCGAGGGTGAGCGCGCCCAGCGCCGGGCACTTCTCGACGAAGAGCCCGCCGTCGGCGAGGTCGGGGCGGTAGGCGACCCGGGTGTAGATGATCGGCACGCCGGCCTCGCGGGCCGCCGCGAGGATCGTCCTCGTGACCTCGATCGGCGCGTCCTGGTTGGCCGAGCCGAGCGGGCACTCCGGGTCGGTCATGCCGTACTGGAAGTCGATCACCAGTACGCAGGGCGAGTTGCCGAAGCCGGTGCGCTGCCGCATTCCGCGGGAGGCGTAGTCGTCGAGTGTGGCGTCGTCGATCGCGGCCCGCCCGCTCTCGGTCACCGTCATCAGAACGTCTCGGGCGTGGTCGCCGGCACGAACCTGCCGACGTTCTGCGGGCCCACGAACGCGCCCTTGTCGATCATGACGTTGCCGCGCAGGATCGTCGTCACGGGCATGCCGTTGACGTCCCAGCCGTCCCAGTTGCTGTAGTCGCAGTCCGAGTGCAGGTTCTCGCCCTGCTTGTAGGTGTGGGTGAAGCCGTCGTCCATGATCACGATGTCGGCGTCGGCGCCCGGGCGCAGCACGCCCTTGGTGCCGTAGATGCCGAACAGGCGCGCCGGGTTGGCCGCGGTCAGCTCGACGAAGCGGGGGACCGACAGCTTGCGGGCCCGCACACCCTCGGACCAGAACACCGACATGCGCGTCTCGACGGAGTTCGTCCCGCCGGTGACGTTGTCGACGGTGTCGCCCATCATCTTGTTGTCCCACGGGATGGTGTAGTCGTCGCTGGCCAGCGTGTGCAGGTCGCCCGACTCGCACGCCGCCCACAGCGCGTCGCGGTGCTCGACCGTCTTGTTGGGCGGGTAGTTCATGTAGCGCTGGCCGTTGGGCCGCTTGTAGAGCTCGGGGTCGAACACGAGGTTGGGGTGCAGGACCTCGCCGAACGCGTGCGTGCCCTTCTCACGGAACTCGCCGATCGCGTCGACCGACTCCTTGGCCGAGACGTGGACGATGTAGAGCGGTGAGTCGGTGCGCTGCGACAGCAGCAGCATGCGGCGTACCGCTGCCTCCTCCGCCAGCGGGGGACGGGCCTCGCCGATGTTGGAGAAGTGCTCGCGGCCCTGGCTGTAGAGCTTGCGGACGTTGTAGTCGATGACGCAGTCGTCCTCGCAGTGCACCATCACGATGCCGCCGTGCTTCTCGGTCTCCAGCATCGCCGAGTAGATACGGCCGTCGTCGGTCATCATGCCGCCGATGGCCTCGGACCCCGCGAACGTCGTGAAGAACTTGAACGACGTGACGCCACCGCTGATGGCCTCGCGGATCCGGTCGGCGTTGGACTGCGGCCAGTTGCCGGTCATGATCGCGTGCAGGGCGTAGTCGCTGTACAGGTTCTGCGAGTTCGTCTTCTCCATCTTCGACTGGATGGACTCGACGAGGTCCTCCTCGCCCCAGGAGATCGAGAAGTCGATGTAGGTGGTCGTGCCGCCCCACAGGCCCGCGCGGGAGCCGGCCTCCGAGGACTGCGCCTTCATGGCCTCGGAGATCTGCAGGTCGTAGTGCACGTGGCTGTCGATACCGCCCGGCAGCACGTACTTGCCGGCCGCGTCGACGACCGTCGCCGCACCGGTGTCGGTGAACTGGCCGTGGGTGCCGACCGCGACGATCTTCTCGTCCTTGACGGCGATGTCGAGGGGCTGCACCGTGCGGTCGTCGGCGACCAGCCCGTTGGTGACGATGAGGTCGTACATTCTCGCTCCCTTGCCCTGCGGTGGGTTGTAGCTCAGATGGCCCCGACGTCCTTGAGCTTCTGGTACTCCTCCTGCGACAGCCCCACCTCGTCGAGGTAGAAGCTCTCGTTGTCCTGCCCCATCACGCCACCGAGGTGGCTGACCCCGCCCGGCGTCTCCGACAGCCGCGGGTGCACGTGGGTCACCGACGTCGGGCCGAGCTCCGGGTCGTCGATGCGCTGCAGCAGCTCGCGGGCCTGGAAGTGCGGGTGCTCGGCGACCTGCTTGATGTCGTGCACCGCCGCGGCGGCGACCCGGGCCTCCTCGAAGCGGCGCAGCACCTCCTCCTGCGGGTGCTTCGCCACGAACTCCGCGATCGCCTCGTCGAGGTCGGCGACGTTGCGCAGCCGCGTCTCGTTGTCGAGGAACCGCGGGTCGGTGATGAGCTCGGGGCGGTCCATGACCCGGAACATGCGCTCCACGATGGCCTGGGTCCCGCCGGAGATCGAGATCCAGTGCCCGTCGGAGCACTGGTAGGTGTTGCGCGGCGCGAGGTCGGCCAGCCGGTTCCCGGAACGCTGGCGGACGACGCCGCGCTTCTCCCAGTCGAGCATCGTGTAGTCGATGAGCCGGTAGGTGGCCTCGGTGATCGCGTTGTCGATGACCTGGCCCTTGCCGCCGTTGACATCACGCCAGTAGACAGCGGCGAGGACGGCCATCGCGCCGGTCAGGGCGGCGACACCGTCGGCCAGCGGGTAGCCCGCGATCGACGGCGGCCGGTCGTCGGCACCGGTGATGTAGGCCAGGCCTGAGAACCCCTCGGCCAGCGTGCCGAACCCGGGGCGTTCGGCGTACGGGCCGGTCTGCCCGTAGCCGGAGGTACGCAGGATGATCAGCTTCGGGTTGATCTCCTGGAGGACCTCGGGGCCCAGCCCCCACCGCTCCATGACACCGGGCCGGAAGTTCTCGATGAGGATGTCGAAGTCCTTGACCAGCCGCCGCACCAGCTCCTGGCCCTCGGGCTTGTTCATCGCCAAGGTGATGAGGCGCTTGTTGCGCGCCAACGTCTTCCACGCCAGCGAGATGCCCTCGAACTGCGTGCCCCACTTGCGGACCGGGTCACCGGTACCCGGCAGCTCCGCCTTGACGACGTCGGCGCCGTAGTCGGCGAGGTACGTCGCGGCCCAGGGCGCCGCCATCATCGTGGCCAGGTCGAGGACCCGCAGGCCCTCGAGCGCGCCGCGGCCCTTCTCGACGGGCGTGAGCGCCGAGACGTCGACGGTGTGCTCTGTCATGACAACCTTCCGGTCTGCCCTGGCGGGCGTGGGCGCTGGTCAGCGGGTGGGGACGACGGCGCGGGCGGTGTGCCAGTCGGTGACGTCCTGATACGCGCACGCGATCTGGAACAGGACGGCCTCGCCGAAGCGGGGTGCGGTGATCGCGATCCCGACGGGCAGGCCGCTACGCGGGTGGAAGCCGATCGGCAGGCTCAGCGTCGGCCCGTCGTGCAGGGCCCACGGGTAGGTGATCCGGCCGAGCTGCAACGTCTGTGCGCGGGAGTCGGGACCGCCGGCCATCGGGACGTCGACGGGAACGACCGGCGTGACGATGACGTCGAGGTCGGCGAACACCCGGGCGAGCCGGGTCCGGTACTCGGCCCGGAACGCCAGCGAGCGGACGAGGTCCACGGCCGGGATGTCGAGCCCGGCGGTGACGCGGCCGAACACGTCGGGGGAGAAGTGGTCGGGATGGGCGAGCAGCCGCTCCTGGTGGAACGACGCACCCTCGCAGCCGACGATGCGCGTCCAGTGCTCGTGCGCGCCGGTCGCGCCGAAGTCGGGGACGTCGGCGGTGGTGGTGCCCTGGTCGGACAGCCAGCCGAGGAACGTCTCGATGCGCTCGCCGACGCCGTCGTCGAGGTCGTCGAAGAAGAACGCGCGCGCGACGCCGACGGTGAGGCCGTCGAGCGGCTTGCCGATCGCCGACGTGGCGGGGGCGCCCGTCGACGCCACCGAGTAGGGGTCGGCCGGGTCGAACCCGATGAGCGCTTCGGTCAGCCGGGCGGCGTCGACCGCGTACCGGGCCATCGGGCCGACGGTGTCCTGCGTCTTCGCGGCCGGCAGCACGCCGTCGATGGAGATGGCGCCGACGCTGGGCCGCAGCCCGACGACGCCGTTGAGCGCGGCGGGGATGCGGACCGACGCGCCGGTGTCGGTGCCCAGGGCGAGGTCGCAGTAGCCGGCGGCGATCGCCGCGCCGGAACCGCCGGACGAGCCGCCGGGGATGCGGTCGAGGTCCCACGGGTTGCGGCAGGCGCCGTAGGTCAGGTTCTGCGTGGTCGCGCCCCAGGCCAGCTCGGCCATGTTCAGCTTGGCGTTGACGACCGCCCCGGCCGCGCGCAACCGTCGGACGACGGTCGCGTCGTCGGTCGCGACGTTGTCGGACAGGAAGGAAGCGCCCGCGGTGGTGTGCACGCCCGCGACGTCGATGTTGTCCTTCAGCGCGACCAGCACCCCGTCGAGCGGGCCCAGCGACGCCCCGTCGGCGCGGCGCTGCGCGGCGGCCTCGGCGTCGGCACGGGAGGAGTCCACCCAGGTGATGACGGCCCGGACCCGGTCGTCGACCTCCTGATACCGCGCGTGCGCGGTGTCCCAGCCCTGCGGACCACCGAGCGGTGCACGGTCATCGGGGAGCTGCACGCCCGACCTCCTGTCGTCGAGGGGAGCCGCCGACCCGGCGCGGCCGTCGCAAACTGTATGCAACCCGCGCTCATGGCGTCAACGGCCGGAAGGACCCTTCTGGCCCCGAATCCGCAGCCAGCAGCCCCAGCCGCGCGTAACCCTCCGGAAACAGTCGTGTGGATCGGGTGCCGCGAACTGTGCACAAAGTTCGGCGATTTTCGGGGATTCGGAGCCCGAGTGGGTGGTGTTGGCCGATCCGACCTGTACCGTCTCGCCGGGTGACGTCGAGTAACGAACGGGCGGCCGACCGGGCGTACCGCATGATCCGGGCGGACATCATGTCCGGTGACCTGGAGGGCGGCTCCCGGCTGGGCGAGGCCAACATGGCCGAGCGCTACGGCCTGTCCCGCACCCCGGTCCGAGAGGCGTTGCGCCGCTTGCAGTCCGAAGGGCTCATCGAGGCGCTGCCGCACCGCGGCGCCCGCGTGGTCGACTGGCGCTCCCTCGACATCGCCGCGATCTACGACCTCCGCGCCGTCGTCGAGGGCTTCTTCGTGCGCCGGGCCGCGGTCACGATGCCCGACGCCGAGATCGACCGGTTGTCAGGGCTGTGCGACACCGTCGAACGCAGCACCGCCGAGCTCGCGCTCGGGGACCCCGAGCTCATCGACCTGACCGCGGAGTTCAACCGCGAGTTCCACGGCTCCATCGCCCGTGCCGCGGGCGGGGAGATCTTCGCGGCGGTACGGGGCAGCGTCGTCATCGGCCCGCTGGTGCTGCGCACCGTGCACGACTACACCCGCGAGGACCAGCAGCGCAGCAACCGCCACCACCGCGAGATCCTCGCCGCGTTCCGGGCGCGCAGCCCCGAGTGGGCCGAGTCCGTGATGCTCGCCCACGTCTACTCGGCGAAGTCCCGGCTGCTCGAGGGGCGGGAGCAGCTGCTCGGTCCTGCTTCCGTCGAAGCGAGCTGACTGCATACAATCCGCGGGCTCTCCTCCCGTTTTCCCGCGCGTCCCGCGCGTTCATCGCGAACGGAGCCCGCATGGCCACGACGCCTGCCCCTGCCTCCTACGAGGTCGTCGTCCTGCCCGGTGACGGCATCGGGGTCGAGGTCATGGACGCGGGCGTCGCCGTCCTCCGCGCCGTCGCCGAGCCGCTGGGCCTGCGCTTCGACCTGGACTTCCACCAGGCCGGAGCCGGGGCCTACAAGGAGACGGGCGTGGCGATCGCCGAGTCGGTGATGACCGCGGCCGGCAACGCCGACGCCATCCTGTTCGGCGCCATGGGCCTGCCCGACGTCCGTCGCGACGACGGGACCGAGATCGCCCCGCAGCTCGACCTCCGCGAACGCTTCGGCCTCGTCGCCGGCGTCCGCCCCGCAACCCTGCTCCCCGGCATCGACCCGGTGTTGTATGCACCGAAGGTTGACTTCGTCACCGTGCGGGAGAGCACCGAAGGGCTGTTCGCCGGCCGCACCGACCCGCCGTCGAACGACCCCGACGTCGAGCACGACCGCATGACCATCACGCGCGCGGCCAGCGAGACGCTGTTCGAGGTCTCCTTCTCCCTCGCCGCGGCCCGCCGCCGCGCAGGCGGACCGGGGCGGGTCACGCTGTTCGACAAGGCCAACGTCCTCAAGAGCCAGGCGTTCCTGCGCCGGATCTTCGACGAGGTCGCCGAGCGCCACCCCGGCATCGAGACCGAACGCGTCTACGTCGACGCCGGCGTCATGATGATGGTCCGCGAACCCGAGCGGTTCGACGTCGTCGTCATGGAGAACATGTTCGGCGACATCGTCTCCGACCTCGCCGCGGGCATCACCGGCGGACTGGGCCTCGCCCCCTCGGCCGACATCGGCCGCGAGCACGCCGTCTTCCAGCCCTGCCACGGCAGCGCCCCCGACATCGCCGGCCGCGACCTCGCCAACCCGGTCGGCATGATCCTGTCGGTCGCGATGATGCTCGACTGGCTCGGCGAGCGGCACAGCGACACCCGCTGCACCGACGCCGCCCGCCGGGTCCGCGCGGGTGTCGACGCCACCCTCGCCGCCGGCACCCGCACCCGTGACGTCGGCGGCACCGCCGCCACGACGTCGTTCACCGAGGCGGTCGTCGCGGAGCTGTGAGCCCGCTCGGCTCCTGTGAGCGGCAACAGTCGCTACAGCGACCATTGCCGCTCACGACCTCTGACCAAGTGCGATCGGTCGGACCCCGGTCAGGACTCCGTCAGGTCACGGCCGGGCAGGCCACCCAGTGTGGCGAAGGCGAACAGGTAGGGCTCGACGTCACCGCGGGTCGTCCATGACCGCAGCTGCGCCGCAGACCGGCGGCTCACCAGCGCGCGGGCCAGGTCGAAGTCGGAGGCCTCGACGACGACGCTCGCGTCGACACCCGACTCCCACGACCACGTCTGTCCCGCCAGCGCGACCGGCGGCATGCCCTCGATCGCCGCGGCGAAGCGGGGGAGGAAGCGGTCGCGGATCGCGAACAGGCCCGGAGTGTCCCGGCCGCCCGGGACACCGACCGCACCACGCAGGTCCTGCTCGTGGATGATCACGTCGCCCAGGGGGCGGGGGCCGTTGGCACGCATCCACGCCCGCAGCGGCTCGGCGACCTCGTCCCACTCCGCGACGAGCGACGCCACGTCCCGGCCGCGGCGCGCCACGACCTGCGCCTGCGTCCAGGTCGCGTTGTGGTCGTCGGGCTCGTCGCCGGCGACGACATCGACACCCAGGCCCACCATGTGCGAGAACAGGTCGCGCACCGTCCAGTCCGGGCACGCCGGGACGGTCGTCTCCGCCTGCTCCGCGGTGAGCCCCGACATCAACTCGACGACGCGGCGCTGCGCGTTCGTCCACTCCTCGATCGGATCCACGCCGACAGCCAACCATCCGCTCCATCTCGGCGCCCGTCGCCGATCTCCGGATGTTCATGCCGATTCCGGGCGAAACGAACGTGGGTCGGTAGCGCCGGGCCCGCGTCGCGCGACTACTCGTCAGACCGCCGAGCGAAACGGGACGAGATGACCGAGCTGATTCCCTTCACCAGCAACTTCTCCGACATGAGTACGAACGAGGGGTACCAGTTCGAGTTCCGCTGCCAACGCTGCGGCAACGGCTTCCGGTCGCGGTTCCGGCCGTCGGTCACCGGGTTCGGGGGCCGGCTCGCCGCACTGGGCGGCAGCATCCTGGGCGGGGAGGTCGGCAACAAGATCCAGGAGGTCGGCTACATCGCGCAGTGGGACCGCTCTGGCACGCGCGGCGTCACCAACGACAAGCGGCTGCTCGAGGCGTCGGAGGACGTCGCGGGGGAGTTCCGGCAGTGCCTGACCTGCACGGACTGGGTGTGCCGGCACCAGTGCTGGGACAACCGGGCCAACACCTGCACGACATGCGTCCCCTCGTACAACGCCGCGCCGGGGTACCACTCCTACGGCGCGCCCGCCGGCGGCCAGACGTGCACCACCTGCGGCGCACCGGGCTCGGGCCGGTTCTGTGGTCACTGCGGCACCGCGTTCGCGCCGCCGAACTGCCGGGGCTGCGGCGCCCCGTCGCAGGGCACCCGGTTCTGCGGGAACTGCGGCACGCCCGCCTGACGGGTCAGTACCGGCCGACGACCCACCGGAAGGTGCTCGCGAACAGGTAGGACCCGTCGGCGGCGCGATGGGGTGCGGCGGCGTCGAGGATCGCGGCGCGGACGGCGTCGGCGCCGATCTGCTCGATCGTCGGGACGAGGCTGCCCGCCGACATCAGCCCCCGCAGCAGGGTCGCGTCGTCGGGCGGGGCCCACGGGACGGCGACGTCCCCCGCCGCGGTCGGGGTGAGGCCCGCCGCGGTGAGCATCGCCTCGACGACGCCGGGCTCGCCGATGGGCAGACGTGGCACGAGCGTCGTGTCCTCGCCGAGCGATCGCGCGGCCTCGGTGACCGCCATGAGCTCCTGCGGGCCGTCGCCACCCCAGTTGCAGACGGCCACCTGCCCGCCCTCGCGGACGACGCGTGCCGCCTCGGCGAGCGCGTCGCCCATGTCGGGAGCGAACTGGAAGCCGTTGAACCCGGTGACGACGTCGAACGTCGCGTCCGGCCAGGGCAGCGCCTCCAGGGAGCCGAGCCGCACGTCAGCGCTGTCCACCCGCCGGGCGAGCGCGACCATGCCCTCGGCGGCGTCGATCCCGGCGACATGCGCGCCGCGCTCCCTCACGAGGGTCAGGAACTCCCCGCTGCCGCAGCACACGTCGAGCACCGCGATGCCGTCGCCGATCCCGGTTGCGTCGGCGACCACCTCCCAGGCCGGCGCGCTCATCAGCGCGTAGTGCTCGGCCCGGGCCCCCGAGCCCGTCGACCAGCGCCGCCCGTAGGTGCGGGCGACGCCCTCCGGCCCGCTCACGCGGCGGTCCGCGGCGCCGGGTAGTCGCGCAGGTCGACGTCGGTGGCGAAGTCGTCGGTCATCCGCATCATGAGCCAGAGCATGGGCCGGAACCGGAACAGGGCGTTGCGCACCCACATCCCGTGGCGGGTCCGCGGCGCGAGGAACGGGCCGGCGTTGCCCTTCTTCGCGATCTTCGCGTAGCGGCGCATGACCTCTTCGTACTCCGCGAACGCCACCTCGTGGTCACCTCGGGCGGCGGACAGCTCGCCGGCGAGCACGTACGCGCCGACGACCGCGAGGCCCGTCCCGAAGCCGCCCAACGTGTTGCCCCACGCCGAGTCGCCGAGCAGCACGATCCGCCCCGACGACCAGCGGTCGATCCGGACCTGGCTGATCGAGTCGAGGTAGAAGCCCGCCGACCCCGGCAGCTTCTCGACGACGTCACCGACCCGCCAGCCGGCGCCCTGGTACGCGTCGGCGAGCATCCGCTGCTGCGCGGGGGCGTCGTCGCGCACGGCGTCGAGCTGTGCCGCGGTGTCCGTCGTCGCGAAGACGAAGAACGCGGGCGCCTTCGGGCCGCCGACCGCGCACATCCGGCCGCGCTCGTTGTACATGACGGCGCCCGCGGTGCCCTCGATCTCGCCCACGTCGGCCAGGGCGTAGTGGAACCCCAGGTGGCGGACGTAGTCGGCCTCGGGGCCGAACGTGACGCGGCGGACCGCGGAGTGGATGCCGTCGGCGCCGACGACGAGGTCGAACGTGCGCGGCGCGGCGTCGCGGAAGGTGACGTGCACGCCGCCGGCGGTCTCGGTGAGCGAGGTGACGGTGTCGCCGAAGAGGTACGCGCAGTCCTCGACGGTCCGCTCGTAGAGGATCGCGGCCAGGTCGCCGCGCCGGATCTCGACGTCGCCGCCGGTGAAGTCGCCGGGGATGACCGTGATCGGGCGGCCGTCGGCGTCGATGACGGTCTGGTCGTGGCCGCCCGTGGAGCGGCGCTCGATCTCGTCCCAGAGCCCCATCCGGTCGAGGACCGCGCGGTGGACCGCACCTTTGAAGTCGACGGCCTGCCCGCCGGTCCGCAGCCCGGGCGCCCGCTCCACGACGGTGACGGTCGCGCCGTAGCGGGTGAGCCACCAGGCGAGGGCCGGGCCGGCGATGCTGGCGCCGGAGATCAGGACGGTGGTGCCGGTCAGGTCGGTGTTCGTCATGCCCCGAAGGTCGCGGCCGTCGCTGACAACCGGCCGGCAGTCCGCTGACAGCCGCCGTCTGCGCAGGTCGAAGCCCGTGAGCGAGGGGGCGAGCCGCAGGTCAGGGGTCGTGAGTGCCGTTACTGGCCATAGCCAATAACGGCACTCACAGGGTGGTGAGGGCCTCGGCGCGGGGGAGGGCGGCGCCGCGGGACCAGGCGGCGGAGAAGGCGTCGGGGCCGAGGGCGTCGCGGGCTCTCGCCGCCACGCGGGCGACGTGCGGGTCGCCCGCGACGGTCGTCCCGCGGAGCGCGACGGCGACGCCGAGCAGGAACGCGGCCCGCTCGGGGGCGACCGTCGACGCCAGGCCCTCGAGGGCGTCGGCGCGCGCGGAGGCCAGCGGGGGTGCCGCCTTCATCGCCTCCGTGTGGAACCGCCGGGCCTCCTCGGGATCCTCGGCGACGCGGCCGCGGGCCGTCAGCGCGGCGGCACCCTCACCGGCGCCGGCCAGTGCCGCGCGGGCGGCGGTGTCGTCGCCGCGCGCCATCGCGATCTCCGCCTCCGCGAGGTGCTCCTCCGCGGGCAGCGGGGAACGACCGGCGGCGGTCCAGAGGTCGCGGGCGTGCGCGACGTCGGCCGCCGCGGCGTCCACGTCACCCCGGCGCAGCAGTCCCATCGCCCGGTGGCACAGCACCTCGGCGCACTCGTCGAGCGCGCCCAGCTCGTCCTGCAGCCGCAGCGCCTCCGACCACAGCTCGTGCGCCCGCGCCCACTCGCCCCGGCGGCTCGCGGTCAGCGCCAGCCAGTCGAGCGCCTGCGCCCCTCCCCAGCGTTCGCCCAGCTCACCGAACGCGTCCCGGGCCGCGACGAGCCTCGTGTCGGAGGGCCGGCCGTGGAGGAGGTCGAGAAGGGCGGAGCTGAGCCGGTCCAGCGCGATGCTCCACGGATCGGTGCCGATCAGCCGGGGGTCCGGTTCGTCCGCGGGCGGTCCCGCCGCCATGCCCCACAGCGCCGCGCCGAACGGGTGCCGCAGCGCGCGGCCGTGGGTGCGCATGATCGCCTCGCCACGTTCCCAGTGCTCCGGCGCCGCCCGCGGGACGGCATGGGCGACGACGGCCGCGTACTCCTCCTCCATCCCGTCGGGTGGTTCGCCTTCTCGTAGCAGTGACGCCGCGACCGGACCGGGTCGGCTGTGCCGGCCGGACAGCCACCAGTACGCCGCCAGGGCCGCGACCAGCGCGAACGCCGTCGGCCGGTCGTGTCGGGCCGACCAACCGAGGGCAGCCGTGAGGTTCCCGTCCTCGGCTTCCAGACGGGCCAGCCACTGCAGCTGCTCGGCTCTGCGCAGCTCCGGATCGGCCTCGCGGGCCAGCCCCAGGTGGTAGCGGGCGTGGGCGGCGGCGGTGGCCTCGTGCTCACCGGCCTCGTCGAGCCGGGCCAGGCAGAACAGCCGGACCGTCTCCAGCATCCGGTAGCGCTCGCCGTCGGTCTCGACGAGCGATCGGTCGACGAGGTCGTCGAGGACGTCCTCGGGCACCCCGCACACCGGCTCGACCGCCTCGGCCGGAGCCCCGCCGGCGAAGACCGCGAACCGGCGCGCGAGCGTCCGCTCCTCGTCGCTGAGCAGGTCCCAGCTCCACGCGACGACGGCTTCCAGGGTGCGGTGCCGGGCGTCGGCGGTGGGGTCGCCGCGGGAGAGCACCCGGAACCGGTCGTGCTCGGAGAGCCTGCGCGCCAGGGTGTCGACGCCGAACTGCCGCAGCCGCGCCGCCGCCAGCTCGATGGCCAGCGGCAGGCCGTCGAGGTCCGCGCAGATCGTCTCGACCGTCGCCGCATTCGTGGACTCGACGACGAAACCCGGTCGGACCGCGGCGGCGCGTTCGGCGAACAACCGCACCGCGTCGGGGAGAGGAGCGAGGGGCAGCAGGGTCTCGCCGGTGATCGCCAGCGGCTCGCGGCTGGTCGCGACGACCCGCACGCCCGGGCACGCCGCCAGCACGTCCCGCACGACGGCGGCCGCCGCGCCGACGACCTGCTCGCAGTTGTCGAGCACCAACAGCACGTCCTGCTGCTCGCCGAGCACGACGACGAGCCGGTCGAGGGGTGACGTGGGGCCGGTGGGCGAGTCACGGGCCCCGAGCGCGGCGAGGACGGCGGTGGCGACAGCGTCGCGGTCGGCCGACGGCCCGAGCGGGGCGAGCTCGACCCAGCAACCGTCACCGGCCACGTACTCGGCGGCCAGCCGCGTCTTCCCCATGCCGCCGGGGCCGAGGATCGTCACGAGCCGCGTGGCGTCGAGCGCGGCGAGCCGGTCGAGCTCCGCCGCCCGTCCCACGAACGACGTCAGCTGCGCCGGAGCCGTCCGTCGCCGGGGTGGGGCGGGGTGCTCGGCGCGCAGGATCGCGGTGTGGACGTCGGCCAGCTCGGGCGACGGATCGGCCCCCAGCTCGGCGCGCAGCAGCCTGCGGACCTTCTCGTACTCCTCGAGTGCCTCCGCCGGGCGGCCCGCGGCGTGCAGGGCGCGCATCAGCAGGCCGCGCAGGTGTTCCCGCAACGGGTGCTCCGCCGCGAGCGCCTCCAGGGTCGCGACGGTCGTGCCGCCGGGGAGCGCCAGTTCGGCCTCGGCGAGATCCTCCTGGGCGTCGAGGCGCAGCCCGTCGAGCCGCGTCGTCTCGGGGCCGGGCGGGAGGTCGGGCAGCGCCGGGCCGCGCCACATCGCGAGCGCCTCCCGCAGGACGGCGGCGGCGTCGGCGGCGCGCACGTTCCTGACCAGGTGTCGACCGGTGGCGGCGAGGCGGGTGAACCGCAGCGCGTCGACGTCGTCGGGCTCGGCGACGACCCGGTACCCGCCGCCGGCGAACTCGATCGTCCCCGGCGGCAACGCCCGTCGCAGCCGCGACACCTGCGCCTGCACGGCGTTGGCCGCGTCGGCGGGGAGGTCCTCGCCGTACTGACCGTCGACCAGCGCGTCCACGCTCACGACCCGGCCCGCCTGCAGCAACAGCATCGTCAGCAACGCCCGCGGGCGGGGACCGCCGACGGCGACGTCCTCACCCGAGGAGGTCCGGACCTGCAGCGGTCCGAGGATGCCGAACTGCACCTCCCGCATCCTGCCCCACGGCTCCGGCCGCAACCTCATTGCTGTCCTCCGGCCGCACAACAGCAACGAGGTTGCGCGCGAGCTGCCGCGCGCAACCTCACGGTCGCGGATCGGCGCCGAAGCAGCAGTGGGGTTGCGTGCGGATGTGGGGCAGGGTTGCCCGGGGTCGTGAGCGGCAACAGTCGCTACAGCGACCATTGCCGCTCACAGGAGGACGTGATGGCGTCGTACACGGTCAACCCGGATGCGCCGGCGTATGCGCGGCGGCTGATCGACTCGCGGCAGTACGTGCTGACCAGCCGCTGGGGCGACGTGCAGCCGGGCGCCGAGCAGGAGAACGACTACCTCGACCGGCACTCCTGGGAGGAGTACGCCTGCTGGCACCTGGGCCTCACCGAGGGCGCCGCCGACGGGACGAAGGCGCGGTACGCGTTCGTGTTCGGCGACTTCCGGCGCATCCACCGGATGGGCATCATCGCCTGCCACTACCGGGCCGCGGAGTGGCGGCACAAGGACATCGAGCTCGCCGCGCACGAGCTGCTGCAGTACCTCGACGCCGCCACCTCCTAACCGAGCTCGCGCAGCACCTCCTCGGTGTGCTCGCCCAGCGTCGGCGGGTTGCGGAGCACGACGTCGGGGGAGAGGAACGGCAGCCGCGGCAGGGCGGGGGCGCCGGTCGGGGCGTCGACCGGGTCGACCAGCATCCGGCGCTCCTGCGCCACCGGCGTCGCCAACGCTTCGTCGAGCCGGTTGACCGCCGACACCGGGACCTTGGCGTCGCCGAGCAGTTTCTCCAGGTCGCGCCGCGTGTGCAGCGACGTGCGGGCCTCCATCAGCGCGTGCAGTGCCTCCCGGTTGCTGACGCGTTCGCCGACGGACCCGAACCGCGGATCGTCGGCGACCTCGGGGACGTCGAGGGCGACGCACATGCGTCGGAAGATGGCGTCGTTGCCCGCGGCCACCATCAGCTCGCCGTCGGAGGATCGGAAGGTCTCGTAGGGGGCGGCCATGGGCGTGACGGCGCCGGTCTTGACGGGCGGGCGGCCCGTGGCGACGAGGTTGACCATCTGGTGGCACATGAGCGCGAACCCGGAGTCGACGAGCGCGACCTCGACCCGCTCACCGCGGCCGGACCGTGAGCGGCGGGCCAGCGCGGCCATGATGCCCATCGCGGCCCACATGCCCGTCGTGATGTCGACGACCGACGCCGGCACCCGCGCGGACGGCCCACCGGGGTGGCCGGTGGCGTCGACGATCCCGGTGAACGCCTGGACGACGGGGTCGTAGCCGGGCAGCTCGGCGCCGAGCGGGCCGCGCCCGAACGCCGACACCGAGCAGTAGACGAGCCGCGGGTTGCGGGCCGAGAGCGTCTCCCACGACAGCCCGAGCTTGTCGAACTTCCCGGGCCGGTAGCTCTCCATCACGACGTCGGCGCTGTCGCACAACCGCAGCGCGGTCTCCCGCCCGGAGGGGGTGGTCAGGTCGAGGACGACGCTGCGTTTGTTGCGGTTGAACGTCGTGAAGATCGTGGAGATGCCGTCGTCGGCGAACGGCGCGAGGCGACGCGAGTCGTCGCCGCCGGGCCGTTCGATCTTGACGACGTCCGCGCCCTGGTCGGCCAGGATCATCGCGGCGAAGGGCCCGGCGATCATGGCGGTGAAGTCGACGACCCGCAGGCCGGCGTACGTGGAGCCCTGCGCGTTCACGAAAGCGGTCACGGGAGCCGGGGGTCGAGGACGGGCTTGATCTCGGTCATGGCGCGCATGGCGTCCATCGCGCGGTCGAGCTCGGACAGGCCGTAGGTCGTGCCGAGGATGCGGTTCCAGTCGAAGCGGTCGGAGAAGCGGTCGAGCGCGTCGAGGGCGACGGCGTAGTCGCCGATGTCGCCGCTCATCGAGCCGCGCAGCCGCAGCCCGTACCCGACGATGCGGGCGACGTCGACCTGCTGGCGCGCGCCGCCGAGGGTGCCCATGAGGACGTAGCGGCCGTTGCGCCCCATCATGTCGACGCCCTCGGCCGCGGCGCCGGGTGCGCCCGCCATCTCGAACGCGACGCTCGGGCCGCCGCCGGTGAGGTCGCGGACCAGTTCGACCCGGGCAGCGGGGTCGGGGTGCTCCTCTACCGACACGACGTCGGTGGCGCCCCACTCCTGCGCGACGGCGAGCCGGTCGGCGGGCCCGCCCACGACGACCAGCGTGCGGGGCTGGTGCAGCGAGGCCAGCGCCGTCGTGAAGAGACCGACCGGCCCCGCGCCCTGGACGAGGACGGTGTCGGAGAAGTCGATGCGCCCCATGACGTCCATGGCCCGGACGACGGTGCGGACCGCGCAGCTGCCCGCGGCGGCCCAGGTGCTCTCGACGCCGTCGGGGACGACGAGGCGCCCGGCGCGGGGGACGACGTAGCCGACCTCGGCGAAGGTGCCGGTGAAATGGGGCGGGCGGCTGCAGTCGGACATGTAGCCGATGTAGCGCTGCGGGCACAGCGTCGGTTCCTTGTCGAGCGTGCACTGCCGGCAGCGCCCGCACGGGGTGTGCGCCCAGACGACCCGGTCGCCGATGCGCACGGGGTTGCCGAGGCTGTCGACCTCGGCCCCCGCGCCGATGGCGGTGACGCGGCCGGCCATCTCGTGGCCGAGGATGAGGGGCAGGGAGATGGGGAGGCGTCCTTCGAGGTCACCGGCCCACACGTGCACGTCGGAGCCGCAGACGGTGGCGGCCTCGATGTCGACGACCAGCGCCCCGGGTTCGGGTTCGGGGCGCGGGAACGTCTCGACGGTGAAGGGGGCGCGGTACTCGGTGAGGACGGCTGCTCTGGCGTCGGTCACGTTCTCTTCCTAGCCGATGACACCGCGCTGCGCCGGGTTCTCCGGAGTCCCGGGCGTCGCCCTCGATCGGGTGAGGTGCCGGGCCCGGGGGCGAGGGGCTGCCAGGGTGGTCGCCCATGGGGGCCGGGAGGGGTACGTCGGTTGTCGGGCGGGTCGTCGCGGCGGTCCTGGCCGGGCTCGTGGCGGCGGGGATCCTCGTGGCCACGGCACCGGCGGCATCGGCGGCGCCGGAGGTCCCGCTTCCGCTCGCGACCACCACACCGTCCCCGGTTGCCGGATCGACCACGCAGCACGGTGCCACCATCGCCGGGGTCGACCTGCACGACGGCATGATCCTGCAGGCCGACGGCGTCCACCTGCTCTACGGGACGATGTACGGCTGCGGGTTCGCGTGGGGCGTGGCATCGCCGTGGTGCGGGTTCGGGGTCTCGCAGGCGACGAGCCTGTCCGGACCGTGGTCGGCGCCGACGCGGCTGTTCGCGCCCACCTCGGTGAGCCCGTTCCGGGGTGCGGTGTGGCAGACGATCTGCGGCGACTCGGGGGCCGGCTGCTTCAACCCGCGGATGGTGCAGCGCAGCGGCTGGGGTGCCGACGACGGCGCCTGGATCCTGTGGTTCAACGCCCCCGACGACTTCAACCGGTCCCGCGCCAACGCCTACTACTCCATGGAGTGCGCGGGCCCGACCGGCCCGTGCGGCGGGCCCGGGCGGGCGACGACGAAGCCGTCGATGTACGACTGCACCGACAACGGCGACTTCTCGATCGTCGTCGATGCGCCACGGCCGCCGATGATGCTGTGCACGATGGCCGACCAGACGCTCGCGTCGGAACGGCTCACCCCGGCCGGGACAGCCGGTGCCGGGGGTGGGGCGCGCCGGCTCGCGGGACTCACGAACACCGAGGCGCCGGGCGCCTACCGCGATCCGTCGACGGGCATCTGGATCATGACCTACAGCGACCCCAACTGCGGCTACTGCGCGGGCGCCCCGACCGGCTACGCGACGGCGACCTCGCTCGCCGGACCCTGGACCGCCCCGCCCAACACCAACCCCGACTGGGGTGCGCCACCGTCGGGACGCCGGGCGATCTCGGCGACGTCGTGCGGCGGGCAGGCCCGCACCGTCGTCACGCTGTCCGGGCAGGCGTACCAGTACATCGACCTGTGGCTCGGCACCCGCAACGAGACGGCGGCCGCGGTGCGGCTGGAGCCGCTCGTCTACCGGGGCGAGTCGCCGCCCGGCAGTCCGCTGCAGGCGTTCACGCCGTGGACGTGCGGCGCAACCGAGGGCGGACCGCACGGATCGCCTCACCGCGGCCGGGCGTAGAAGCGCGCGCCTGGACCGAGGTCAGGCGACGCCGACGTAGGACAGGACGCCGTCGAGCGCGCGCTCGAGGTGCACGAAGTCGCCCGTGGCCTGGTAGATCGACGCCCCGCCCTGCACCGCGGCCAGCACGACCGACGCGGCGGCCTCCGGCTCGACGTCGCGGCAGCCCCCGCCGGAGGCCTGCAGCCGGGCGACCGCCTGCGTCATCAGCGCGTGCCAGCGTGTCTGCATGTCGATGACGATGCCCTCGGCGACAGGGCCCGTCCGGGACAGCTCGACGACCAGCGCGGTGACCGGGCAGTAACGGCCGATCTCGACGTAGCGCGCGATCACCGCGGCCCGCCAGGCCTGCCAGGACTCCGCTGTGGACAGGTCCTGGATGTGCGGCTGCTGGTCGGAGATGACCCGGTCGGCCTCGAAGCGGGCGATGGCCGCGAACAGCTCGGCGCGGCCGGCCGGGAAGTAGTGGAAGAGCTGGCTCTTGCTCGAGCCGGTGTCCTTGCAGATCAGGTCGAGGCTCACGCCGGCGGTGCCGTTGCGGCGGAGCAGTTCGGCGGCACCCTCGAGGATCCGACGACGAGTCGCCGTCCCCTTGGCCGTCAGCACCCGCTCCACGAGGGCATCGTACGGCCACGACAGATGCGTCGGGAAAGGCCTAACGACTCTCCTTCGGACGGGGCCGGACGAATCGTCCGTTCGCGCTGCGGCTCAGGGCCTCCCGGCGGCCGATGCGGGTGCCGCCGGGGCCGGTCGGCGGTCCGTCCGACGGTCGGCACGGCGGGCTCCGAGGGCCGGGGCGACGACGTCGGCGACGGCGCGCATGGTGGCGACATGCGTCGTAAGGCCTGCACCGCCGGGTGTCGTCTGCACGACGAGCTCGGTGGCCCAGCCGAGCGCAGGATCGCGGCGCAGCCGGGCGACGACGTCGGCGGCCGGCTCGCCCGCGGAGACGATGCGCGACACCGCGACCCGGGGTACGCCGACGGCGCGGGACCAGTAGCGGGCGAGGTCGGCAGCGACGGGAGAGCCGGGGACGTCGGTGGGCCGCCCGGTGATCAGGCCCATTCCGCGCGCGGCGGCGGCGTCGACGGACGGCGTGGATCCCGTCGCCCACCAGAGCCGGTGCGCCACGTCGGGTGCGGCGGGTACGAGCCGCGGGCCGCGCAGGATCGTGCGCAGGGTGTCGAGGAGCGCGACGGTGTCGTCGTGGCGGTCGGTGTGGACACGCCCGAACGCTGCCGAGGCCGCGGCGTCGGCACCTGCGCCGACGCCGAGCTCGAGGCGGCCGCCGCTGAGCGCGTCGACGACCGCGGCGTCCTCGGCCAGGCGCATCGGGTCCTCCAGCGGGGCGGCGACGACGCCGGTGCCCAGCCGGAGCCGTGACGTCGCGGTGGCGACCGCGGCGAGCAGTACCAGCGGTGACGGCAGGAGGCCGCGGGCCTCGTCGGCGTGGTGCTGGGCGACCCAGAACGTGTCGAAGCCGTGTTCCTCGGCGGCGACGGCCGCGGCGACGGTGTCGCGGTAGGCGGCGGCCGGGCCGGCGGGCCCGGTGACGTGTGTGAGGTACCCGAGCCGCATGCGCGGAACGTAGCGCACCGGGTACAGGGAGTGCGCGACCCGGGGCGGGTGTGACGGGCGCTGCGCCGGCTTGACCCGCGGCGCGGCCGCCCGGTTCACTGGTCGTGCCATCCAGAGCGGCCGAGAGACCTGGCTCGTCGACGCCGCAGCAACCACGTCCGGTTTTCGGGCGGGGTGCTTCCGCCGGGACCGATGGGGGAGGAACACACCGTGAGGCCGAGTACCGCCGACGCCCCGCCCGCCGCGGCGTGGTCGCGCCGACGCCACGTCGACCTGTGCCGGACGCAGGGCGCGCTCTGTCGCTGACCCGCCGTTCCCCCGGCACGTCCACGTCCCGTTCCTCCGCGCTCGCGCGCACCTCGATCATCCCGGAGAACACGCATGTCCCCGCTCGACCGTTCGACCCGCAACGACCGTCCTCGGACCCCCAGCCCGCATCCCGCGGGCCCGCACCACGACAGCCGCACGGCACGTCGGCTGCAGATCGCCGACGACCTGCTCGACCGGCTGGAGGCCCTGGTCGAGCGGCACCGTGCCCTCGCCCCGCACGAGCCGGGTCTGCACGACGCGCTGCACGCCGAGCTGGTCGCGGCCGAGGTGGCGCACGAGCTGTCGGTGGCCCGCAGCGCGCTGCGCCGCACCCCGCACGTCGTGGCGCCGCCGCGCAGGGCCGGCACCCTCTGACGGGGGCCGAGCAGGTCCAGGAACCCGAGCACGCGAACCCGGCCCCGGCACGGTTGTCGTGGTCCACGAGGAGTGCCTCGCCGCCCGCCCCCCCGGCCTCGGCACCTCGCTCACCACCCTCCACCGGGGCCACCAGGACGAGCTGCGCGAGCTCATCGGCCTGCCCGGCGACGCCCTCACCATGGCGCTCATCCCGATCGGATGGCCCACCCGCGGCCGCTGGGCCCAGCCGCGTCGCCGGCCCGTCGAGGAGATCGTGCACCGGGACCGCTGGGATGCCACCCGCACCCGCGACACGGACGCCGCCGGGGCCCGACGCCTGGGCCGTTCGGGTGGCCGGGCCCGCTCCGTCGTGCGGAGCGGTGCGAACGGGCGGATCCTCCCCGGCGCGGCCGACGGATCCCCGCGGCCGACACACCGGTGACCCGGCGGCAGCGTCGCCGCCGGTAGGGGGTGGTCGCTGTGACCAGCGGAATCGTGCTCGCCGCCTACACCCAGAACTACGACCCCGTCGGCGGCTCGCTCGGGCTGTCGTCGATCTTCGCGGTGCTCCCGCTCGTCGTGCTGTTCCTGTTGCTCGGCGTCGTGAAGATGCGGGCGTGGCTGGCGTCGGCCATCGGCCTGGCCGTGTCACTGGTCGTCGCGATCGCCGTCTACGGGATGGGGATCGGTGACGCGCTGAACAGCGGCCTGCTCGGCGCCGCGTTCGGGTTCTTCCCGATCATGTGGATCGTCATCAACGCGATCTGGGTCTACAACCTCACCGTCGACACCGGGCACTTCGACGTCCTGCGCCGCTCCTTCGCCTCGATCAGCGACGACCAACGCATCCAGGCGATCATCATCGCGTTCTGCTTCGGTGCGCTCATGGAGGCGCTGGCCGGGTTCGGCACCCCGGTCGCGATCAGTTCGGTCATGCTGCTGGCGCTCGGGTTCCGACCCCTCAAGGCGGCGGCGATCGCGCTGGTCGCCAACACCGCGCCTGTCGCCTTCGGGGCGCTGGCGGTGCCGATCACGACGCTCGCGACCGTCACCAAGCTGCCCGTCGACGACCTCGGTGCGATGGTCGGCCGGCAGACCCCGGTCCTGTCGGTGATCGTGCCGCTCGCGCTGGTGTTCATCGTCGACGGAAGGCGCGGGTTGCGGCAGGTGTGGCCGGCCGCGCTGGTGTGCGGGCTGACGTTCGGCATCGCGCAGTACGTCGCGTCCAACTTCCTGTCGATCCCGCTGACCGACGTCATCGCGGCCCTCGCCTCGGCGTTCGCGGTGCTGGCGTTCACGCGCGTCTGGAAGCCGGCGGTCGACGCGCCCGACGCCGACGCCGCCCCCGACACCGAGTCCGCCGGCGGTGGCGTGACTCCGCCCACCGACACGACCACGTCGCCGTCGCCGACCGGTGGAGGACGGGCGACCGCGGTCGAGGAACGAGTCGCCGACAGTCGGTCCGAGGTGTTCCGCGCCTATGCCCCCTATCTGATCATCATCGTGGTCTTCGTGCTGGCGACGCGCGTCCCGTTCATCACCGGCGTCGCGCCCACCAAACCCGGGCAGACCGGCACCGGTCTCGAGGCCGCGACGTGGATCTACAACTGGCCGGGCCTGCACGTCGTCAGCGAGAAGGGCACACCCGTGACGACGACGTTCAAGCTCAACGTGCTCTCGGCCGCCGGGACCCTCCTGCTGATCTCCGGGCTGCTCACCCTGCCCGTGCTGAAGATCGGTCTCGGGCACGCCGTGCGCACCTACTGGCGCACCCTCGTCCAGCTGCGGGCGGCGATCGTCACCGTCATGGCGGTGCTCGCGCTGGGGTTCGTCATGAACGAGTCCGGACAGACCCAGACCCTCGGCCTGTGGCTGGCCGGCGCGGGCGCGCTCTTCGCGCTGCTGTCGCCGATCCTCGGCTGGTTCGGTACCGCCGTGACGGGGTCGGACACGTCGTCGAACTCGCTGTTCGGGGCGCTGCAGGTCAGCGCGGCGACGTCGGCCCATCTGTCACCGACGCTCATGGCCGCCGCGAACTCCTCCGGCGGTGTCCTCGGCAAGATGATCTCCCCACAGAACCTCGCGATCGCGGCGGGCGCCGTCGGGCTCGGCGGGCGCGAGGGCGAGATCTTCCGGCGCGTCCTGTGGTGGAGTATCGCGTTCCTGGTGTTCATGTGTGTGCTCGTCTACCTGCAGTCGACACCCGTCCTGTCGTGGATGGTGGTCGCCTGAGGTTCAGCTGCTCGCCGCGACCAGCTCGAAGCGCGCCAGCGCGTCCAGGTAGTGGGCACCGCCCGTGACAGCGGGTACTGCGCCGACCAGCCCAGGTCGGCGGCCGCGCGGGAGCTGTCGAGCGCGCCGTCGTAGCCGGCGAGAACCCGCATCCCGGCTCCCTCCGCGTGGCGCACCTCGCTGTGCACCTCTTCGGTCCCGCCCCGGTTGACCCTTTCGTGCCGTTCCCGATGTGAGGAGCAGCGCGCCACACCGCCCGGAGATCGCGGTCGGGGCCGCGTGGTGGCAGCCTGCTGACCGGCGCCCGGCCAGATCGCTGCGGGGCGCTGGAAGGTGGTGCGCGATGACGGTCGATCGGATGCCCGGCGCAGGTGGGGCACCGTCGAAGGCCTCGGTACGGCGGTGGCGACGGATGCTCGCCGACGAGCGGGCCGAGTCGCGGCTCTACCGCGACCTCGCCGAGCGGCGCACCGGCGAGGACCGCGCGATCCTCCTCGGCCTCGCTCAGGCCGAGGAACGCCATGCGGCGCACTGGGAACGCATGCTCGGCCCGGACGTCGGACGCATCCCACGACCGGGCCCGCGCAGCCGCGTCCTCGCCGTACTGGCCCGGCGATTCGGGTCGGTGTTCGTGTTGGCGCTGGCCCAGCGCGCGGAGAGCCGCTCGCCGTACGCGACCGACCCCGAGGCGACCGCCACGATGGCCGCCGACGAACGTATCCACGAAGAGGTCCTGCGCGGGCTGGCGGCGCGGGGCCGGGCCCGGGTGTCGGGGACGTTCCGGGCCGCGGTGTTCGGGGCCAACGACGGGCTCGTCAGCAACCTGGCGCTCGTCCTGGGCGTCTCCGGTGGCGGCGCGACCGCGCGGACCGTCCTGCTGACCGGCATCGCCGGGCTGCTGGCCGGCGCGCTGTCGATGGGCGCGGGGGAGTACGTGTCGGTGCGTTCGCAGCGCGAGCTGCTGGAGGTGTCGGCCCCGGAGCTGTCCGACGCCCCGCAGGTGCTGCCGCACCTCGACATCGACGAGAACGAGCTCGCGCTGGTGATGCGGGCGCGGGGGCTCTCGGAGGACGAGGCCGTCGTCCGCTCGCGAGAGATGCTGCGGACGTTCGACCCGGCCGTCGGGCTGCGCGGCGGCGGGACGGGGGCCGACGACGAGCACGAGACGATCGGGACCGCGCTGGCGGCGGCGTCGTCGAGCTTCGCGTTCTTCGCCTCAGGGGCGGCGATCCCGATCCTGCCGTTCGTGTTCGGCGGCTCGGGGGCGATCGCCTACGTCGTCTCGGCGGTCCTCGTGGGCCTGGCGCTGCTCGCGACGGGCGCGATCGTCGGGCTCCTCTCGGGCGGCCCACCCCTGCGCCGCGGGCTGCGTCAGCTGCTGATCGGCGCCGTCGCCGCGGGCGTCACCTACGGCCTCGGCCTGCTGTTCGGGACGGTGCTGGGCTGAGCCTCGTGAGTGGCGTTACCGGCCATGACCGGTAACGCCACTCACGAGTCAGCCGGCGCCGAACGTCAGTGCCGCGTCCTCCGGGCTCGCGGCGTCGACGCGCACCCGGCCGCCCGGCGCGACGTCGCCCGCGATCACCATGCGGGCCAGCCGCCGTTCCAGCTCGCGGACGATGGTGCGCCGCAACGGCCGCGCCCCCAGGCCGGGCTCGTGGCCATGACGGGCCAGCCACGACAGCGCCCCGTCGGCCACCTCCAGCGTGATGCCCTGCACGGCGAGCCGCGTGGTCGTCTCGGCGAGCAGCAGTCCGGTGATGGTTCGAAGCTCCGCCTCGCCGAGCGCGTGGAAGGGCACGACGTCGTCGATACGGTTGAGGAACTCGGGCCGGAAGTGCATCCGGGCCGCCGCGAGCAGCGTCTCGCGCGTCGGGTCGCCGATCCCCGGCAGCAGCGGCGCCCCGAGGTTGCTGGTCATGACGACGACGGCACGGGTGAAGTCGACGGTGCGCCCGTGGGAGTCGGTGAGCCGGCCGGCGTCGAGCACCTGCAGCAGTGTCGCGACGACCTCGGCGTGGGCCTTCTCGATCTCGTCGAACAGCACCACGGCGTACGGGGTGCGGCGCACCGCCTCGGTGAGCTGGCCGGGCTCGTCGAACCCGGCGTGCCCGGGCGGCGCGCCGACGAGGCGGTAGGCGCCGGCGCGGTCGGAGTACTCGCTCATGTCGAAGCGCAGCAACGCGTTCTCGCTACCGAACAGGGCGTCGGCCAGCGCGCGGGCGAGCTCGGTCTTGCCCACGCCGGTCGGTCCGAGGAACAGGAACGAGCCCACCGGGCGGCCCGGGTGTGCGAGCCCGGCGCGGCCGGACCGGACCGCGTCGGCGACCGCGGACACGGCCTCGTCCTGGCCGACGATCCGCCGGTGCAGGACGTCCTCGAGGTCGAGCAGGCGTCGCCTGTCGTCGGCGGTGAGCCGGGCGACGGGGATGCCGGTGCTCTCGGCGAGCACGGCGGCGACGTCGTCGGCGGTGACGGTGAGCGACCCCGGTCCCCGGCCGGCGGCCGTGGCCTCCTCGATCTCCCGGGTGAGCAGCAGCGCCCGCTCGTAGTCCTCGGCGTCGACGGCGACGTCGCGGGCCCGGCGCAGCCCCTCGACGTGGGCGGAGTCGGTCCCCTCAGGGCGCGAGGCGCGGATGCGGGCCCGGGCCCCGGCGCGGTCGACGAGGTCGATCGCCTTGTCGGGCAGGAAGCGGTCGGTGAGGTGACGGTCGGACAGCTCGGCCGCGGCGACGAGCGCGGCGTCGTCGATCGAGACCTCGTGGTGGGCCTCGTAGCGGGCGCGCAGGCCGCGCAGGATGGTCACCGTCTGCGCGACGGTCGGCTCGCCGACCCGCACCGGCGCGAGGCGCCGTTCCAGCGCGGCGTCGCGCTCGATGTGGCGGCGGTAGTCGGTGACGGTCGTCGCCCCGACCAGCTGCAGCTCGCCGCGGGCCAGCGCGGGCTTGATGATCGTGGCCGCGTCCATGGCGCCGCCCTCGGCCGCCCCGGCGCCGACGACGGCGTGCAGCTCGTCGACGAACAGCACGATCCCGCGCCGGGCCGCGACGACCTCGTCGATGACGCGGGTGAGCCGCTGCTCGAAGTCGCCGCGGTAGCGGGTGCCGGAGACCAGGCCGGCGAGGTCGAGCGACACCACCCGCACCCCGACGAGCGCGGGCGGTACGTCGCCGTCGGCGATGCGTTGCGCGATGCCCTCGACGACCGCGGTCTTGCCGACGCCCGGGTCCCCGACGAGCACCGGGTTGTTCTTGGTGCGCCGCGCGAGCACCTCCAGGACCTGCGCGATCTCGTCGTCGCGGCCGATCACGGGGTCGAGCTCGCCGGCGGCGGCCGCGGCGGTGAGGTCGCGGCCGAAGCGGTCGAGCCGCGGGGTGCGCACCCCGGCCCGGGGTCGTGTCCCGGTTCCGGCCGGCCGCTCCTGCCGCGGGGTGTCGTCACGCGGCTCGCCGAGCGAGGTGCCCAGCGTCGAGCCGAGGTTGTCGATCAGCCGGTCGACGATGTCGTCGAAGGGGCCGAAGTCCGGACGGTCGGATGCCACACCTCCAGGGTGCTCCGATCCGGGCGATTCGGCACGTCCTCGGAGGATGTGACATGTCGACAGATGTCGACGGGTGCTAGCCTGGCCGCGTGACCTCGGCCAACGAGAACCTCGCGTTCGACGCCCTGTCCGACCGGGTGCGCCGGCGGATCCTGTCGATCCTCGGCGAGGGGGAGTTCACCGTCACCGAGATCGCCGACCGCGTCGGCGTCGTCGGCCGCACCACCGTCTCCAGCCACCTGCGGGTGCTTCGGACGTCCGGGATCGTCACCGAGCGCCGCGACGGCCGGCTGCGCTACTACTCGCTCGACGCGGAGGGCTCGGTCCGCGACGCCTTCAACTTCCTGCAGGCGCTCCTGGAGAGCAGCGTCCGGGTCCCCGGCCGGGAGCAGGACCGGCCGGACACGTCCAGGCGTGAAGCCGGCTGACCCGCCGTGGACTCGACCGCCACCCTGAGCGCCGAGTCCGTCGTCGACCTCCCGGTCGCCGACACCTTCGCCCTGTTCGGAAGCGGCCGCGCCGAGGCATGGCTGTTCGACGCGCGCTGTGAACGCGTCGCGGCGGGCAGCGTCGTCCGCATGCGACTGCCCATCGACGGCGACGACCGCCGCTCCGGCCGGCACGGCGTCGAACTGCTCGGGCGCATCTCGGCGGTCCGCCCCAACTCGCGGATCGTCGTCGAGCACGACCAGCCGTGGCGGGGCCGGATCCGGCTCGCGTTCGACGCCGACGGCCCCCACCGCACCCGCATCCGGGTGCGGGCCGACGTCACCGCCTCCGGCGTCGACTGGCTCATCCGCCGCGGCGGCATCGCCCTGCCCGACCCCGCACCCACCGACGCCGTGCGCATCGGGCTGCTCACCACCAAGTCCGGGCCCGGTGCGGTCTACGCGTCGGCGACGCAGTACCTCGCCGAGCTCGCCGTCGCCGAGGTCGAGGCGCTCGGCGGGGTCGGCGGCAGGCGGATGGAGCTGATGGTCGCCGACGACGCCACCGACCCCGCGCTCGCCGCCGCCGAGGGTGCCCGGCTGGTCCGCGCCGGCTGCCGCGCGATCTTCGCCTGCACCACCTCCAGCAGTTTCGACGCGCTGCGCCATGCCGTTCGCGGCGACGACGTCCTGCTCGTGCACTCGGTCATCAACGAGGGCGGCGTCTCGCGCACGGCGTCGGTCGTCCGGTTCGGCGAACGTCCCGGCGCCCAGGTCGCCGCGCTGGCCCGCCCGCTCATGCGGGCCGCCGGGGGCCGTCGCTGGTTCCTCGTCGGGCAGCGCTACAGCTGGTCGTTCGGAGCCCACCACGCCGCGCGCCGCGTCCTCGGCGGGGTCGGTGGCAGCGTCGTCGGGGAGGCGTGCGTCCCGTTGGGCACCACCGACTTCGCCGGCGTCGTCGAGCGGGTCGCCGCCTCCCGCGCCGACATCGTCATGTCGTCGCTCGTCGGTGCCGACGAGGTCGCGTTCCAGCGCCAGTGCGCCGCCGCCGGGCTCCGGGCGTCGACGAAGGCGATGTCGCTGGTGATGGACGAGTCGACGTGGGAGCACATCGGCGCCGCCGCGGCCGAGGGTGTCGTCACCGCGCTCGGCTACTTCCAGGACGACCCCGCCGCCGGCAACGTCGACCTGGTCCGCCGCTACCGCGACCGGTTCGGGCCGTGGGCGCCGCCGATCTCGTCGTTGTCCGAGACGGTCTACGAGGCCGTGCTGCGCTACGCCCGCGCGGTCCGCCACGACCCCGACGCCGATGCGGCACACCAGGGTCGCGCCCTGCTGGCGCCCGACGGCTCCGGTTCGGCGATCGGCGAACGGGACCTGCTCGGCCGCCACCTCTACCTCGCCGAAGCCGGTCCCGACGGGCTGCGCGTCGTCGACGAGGCGGGCTGAGTCACATCGGGGGCGCTCCGGTCGCCGGGCGCGGCGCGCAGTGGTGTCCTGGAGGCATGCTGGATCCCATGCACGACCTCACGGACCACGGCCTGTTCGGCCCCACGTCGGTGACGTGGAGGGTGCACCTGGAACCGGTCATGTGGATCGCCGGGATGCGGGCGCTGCTGCTGCAGTCGTTGCAGCCCGACGTCATGCGTGCGACCTGGCAGAACTCCGCACTGTTCGACCCCAAGAAGGCCTACCCGCGGTTCCAGCGGACCGTCGAGTTCGTCGGCACCCGCACGTTCGGCAGCGTCGCCGAGGTCGAGGCCGCCGCGTCCCGGGTGCGCAGGCTGCACTCGTCGCTCACCGGCTACGACCCCGACACCGGCCGCCGCTTCCGTGTCGACGCGCCCGCGGGCCTGCTGTGGGTGCACTGCGCGGAGATCGACTCCTACGTCGACATCGCCCGCCGCTCCGGCATGCTCGACGCCGCGGAGGTCGACACCTACATCGCGGAGAGCGTCCGCGCCGCCGAGGTGATCGGAATCGACCCGGATCTCGCGCCGCGCTCGCGCGCCGAGCTCGACGACTACTTCACCTCGGTGCGCCCCACGTTGCGGCTCACCGAGGAGGCCACCCGCGGCGTCGCGAACCTGCTCGCCCCGCGCGGTGAGGCGCCGCGGTGGACGAAGGCCGCGATCTCGACGGTGTCGACGCTCGCCGTCGCGACCCTGCCCCGCTGGGCCCGCCGGCTCTACGGTCTGCCGGGCCTGCCGACCACGGACCTCGCAACGGCCGCGGCCCTGCGCACCCTCCGCACCGCGACCCGGGTGCTGCCCGACATCCCGGCGCCACCGGAGATCCAGGAGGCCCGCCGGCTGGTCAAGGCCGCCGGGAGCGCCTGACACCTCCGCCGCTCACAGGGCTGACTGCCGGTCACAGGGCCGTCGGATGGCGGGGTTCGCAGAGGCCGATCTCGCCCGCATCCGGGACCCGCAACGACGTCACCAGGCCCCAGCCGCGGTCGGCCACCGGCGAGGTGAACTCCACGCCCTTGCCCGCCGGCTCGGCCACGGTCGCGGTCACGTCGTCGCACATCAGGTACAGCTCCGCGCGCCCGCTCGACGCGGCGGCGGTCGGGTGCCACGGCCACGCCGACGCGCTCGTCGCCCACACCCTCGCCGAGGACAACGAGCCCGCCTGACGGGGTCGTGAGTGGCAATGGTCGCTACAGCGACCATTGCCACTCACAGGGGGTCAGGTCGTCCCGTCGGAGCCGGCGTCGCCCGCGGTGCTGGGCCGCTGACCCTTCTTGTAGACCATCACGGTCCGCTGGAACGTCATGATCGTCGTGCCGTCCTGGTTGAAGCCCTCGGTGCGGACGGTGAGCAGCCCCGCGTGCGGCCGCGACTTCGACTCCCGCTTGTCGACGATCTCCGTGCGCGAGTAGACGGTGTCGCCCTCGAAGACCGGGTTGGGGATCTTGACGTCGTCCCAGCCCAGGTTGGCGATGACGTTGTGCGAGATGTCGCGGACACTCTGGCCGTTGACCAGTGCGAACGTGAGCGTCGAGTTGACCAGCGGCTTGCCGAACTCGGTCTGCGCGGCGAAGTGGTGGTCGAGGTGCGCGGCCGCGGTGTTCTGGGTGAGCAGGGTGAACCAGATGTTGTCGGTCGTGGTGATGGTGCGGCCGACGCCGTGCTCGTAGACGTCGCCCTTCACGAAGTCCTCGAAGAAGTGGCCGGTCGAGGTGTGGTGCACGGTCACGGGAAGCGCCCTCCTGGGGCTCGGGGAACGGGGTCAGAACGAGCGCGGCATGCCCAGGACGTGCTGGCCGACGTGGGCGAGGATGAGGTTCGTCGAGATCGGTGCGATCTGGTACAGCCGGGTCTCGCGGAACTTGCGCTCGATGTCGTACTCGGTGGCCATGCCGAACCCGCCGTGGGTCTGCAGGGCGGCGTTGGCGGCCTCCCACGACGCGTCGGCGCCCAGCAGCTTCGCCATGTTGGCCTCGGCGCCGCAGGGCTGCCCGGCGTCGAACAGGTCGGCGGCCTTCCAGCGCATCAGGTCGGCGGCCTCGACGTGCACGTGGGCGCGGGCGATGGGGAACTGGATGCCCTGGTTCTGCCCGATCGGCCGGTCGAACACGACGCGCTCGGTGGCGTACCTCGAGGCCCGTTCGACGAACCAGCGGCCGTCGCCGATGCACTCCGCGGCGATCAGGATCCGCTCGGCGTTCATGCCGTCGAGGATGTAGCGGAAGCCCTTGCCCTCCTCCCCGACCAGGGAGCTCGCCGGGATGCGGGCGTCGTCGAAGAACACCTCGTTGGTCTCGTGGTTGACCATGGCGCGGATGGGCTTGACGGTGATGCCCTCGACCTCTCGCATGTCGATCAGGAACATCGACATGCCGTCGGAGCGCTTCTGCACCTGGTCGAGCGGGGTGGTGCGGGCGAGGAGCAGCATCAGGTCGGAGTGCTGGACCCGCGACGTCCACACCTTCTGCCCGTTGACGACGTAGGAGTCGCCGTCGCGGCGCGCGAACGTCCGGATCTTGGTGGTGTCGGTGCCGGCGCCGGGCTCGGTGACGCCGAAGGCCTGCAGGCGGATCGAGCCGTTCGCGATGCCCGGCAGGTACTTCTCGCGCTGCTCGCGGCTGCCGTGCCGCAGCACCGCACCCATCGTGTAGAGCTGGGCGTGCACCGCCGCGGAGTTGCCGCCGTTGCGGTTGATCTGCTCGACGATGACGGTCGCGTCGCCGAGCCCGAGCCCGAGGCCGCCGTACTCCTCGGGGATGAGCGCGCCGAGCACGCCGGTGCCGGTCAGCGCGTCGACGAACGCCTCCGGGTAGGAGTGCGTCTCCTCGAGCTCGCGCCAGTAGGCGTCGGGGTGGTCGCGGCAGACGCGGTCGATCAGCTCGCGCAGGTCCCGGCGGACCTCGCTCTCGGTGGTGAGTGAGTCGGTGGCGGTCATGGCGGTCGGGTTCCCTTCCGGTGAGGTCGTCAGACGACGCCGCGGTCGCGCAGGGCCGCGATCTCGTCTGGGGTGAGGCCCAGGCGATCGAGCACCGTGTCGGTGTGCGCGCCGAGGGCGGGGACGGAGCCGAGGTCGGGCCGCTCGTCGGCGCCGCCGGGCAGGCCGGGCGGGAACAGCGTGCGCGCCGGCCCGGTGGGGGTGTCGGTGTCGACCCAGCGGTCACGTTCGACGAGCTGCGGGTGCGTCGGCAGGTCGGCGAGGTCGTTGAGCCGTGACTGCGCGATGCCCGCCTTGTCCAGCAACGCCTGCGCGTCCGCGGTGGGCAGCGCGGCGAACCGGGCGCCGATCAGGGCGTCGAGCTCGGAGCGGTTGCCGATGCGGTCGTGGTTGCTCGCGAAGCGCGGGTCGTCGGCGACCGCGGGGTCGCCGAGCACGATCTCGCACAGCCGTCGCCACTCCCGGTCGTTCTGCACCGCGACCAGCACCGGGGTGCCGTCAGCCGTCGGGAAGGCGCCGTAGGGGGCGATCGTCGGGTGCGTGGTGCCCATCCGCGGCGGCGTCCTCCCGCCGTACATCGCGTAGTACAGGGGATAGGCCAGCCACTCCGACAGCGAGTCGAACAGCGCGACGTCGACGGGCAGGGCCTGGCCGGTGCGGTCGCGGTGCACGAGCGCGGCGAGGATGCCGGAGTAGGCGTACATACCGGCGGAGATGTCGGCGATCGAGATGCCCACCTTGGCCATCTGGTCGGGGACACCGTTGATCGAGATCATCCCGGTCTCGCCCTGGACGAGCAGGTCGTAGGCCTTGGCGTCGCGCATCGGGCCGCCCGTGCCGTAGCCCGACAGCCCGCATGCGATGACCTGCGGGTGCCGCGCCTGCACCGCCGCGGTGTCGAGCCCGGCCCGCTGGGCCGCGGCGGGCGCGAGGTTCTGGACGAACACGTCGGCGTCGGCGAGCAGCCGTTCCAGGACGTCCTGGCCCTCGGCGGACTTCAGGTCGAGCGTCAGCGACTCCTTCCCGCGGTTGAGCCACAGGAAGACGCTCGACGTGCCGCCCACGGTGCGGTCGTAGGCCCGGGCGAAGTCGCCGGTACCCGGCCGCTCGATCTTCACGACGCGGGCGCCCAGGTCGGCGAGTTGCCGCGTCGCGAACGGTGCCGCGACAGCCTGCTCCACCGTCACGACGGTGACCCCGGCGAGCGGGCGGACCGTCATCGCAGACCCGTCCGGGCGAGGTCGGACAGGCTGTCCCACAACGCGTCGGCGTCGGCGGCGTGGCCGCCGCGGGCGAGGCAGTCGTCGAACTTGGCGCGCACCGCGTCGGTCCCGGCCGGTCGGGTCGCGTGCCCGCGCGGCGCGGAGCAGTGCGCGGTGTGCGCCGCGCCGTCCCTCGTCCGGACGATGACCTCCGCGCTGAACTCCAACCCGTCACCGGACCCGCTGAGCGGCAACGACTCCTCCGAGGCGACCCGTGCCGCCAGGTCGGAGACCGCGGGCCGGGTGACCGCCTCGTCGGTGAACGACGACAGCCGCAGCTCACCGTCGGACAGGCACGCCGCCACGACATAGCCCATCGAGAACTTGCCCTCCAGCTCGGTCGTCGGCGCCCGGGTGATGAGCGGCCGCAGCCCGCCCGGGGGCACCCGCACCGCGACGGACTCGACGTCGCCGGCCCGGATCCCTTGTGCCGCAAGGTCGAGCGCGGCGTCGGCGGGGGCGTGGGTGGCGTAGCAGCAGGCGTGCAGCTTGACGTTGACCGCCGCGGGGCCGGGATCGGTGAGCACCGCCTCGGCGCGAGCGGACGCAGCCGCGAGGTCGAGACCGTCGTCGGAGAACAGCGCCAGGTAGCCGAGCGGGCTGTCGAGCTGGTCGGCATCGGCGGTGAAGCCGGCCGCCGCGAGCCGGGCCGCGAACACCCCGTCGGCCGCGGCCGCGCCGGCGTGCAGCGGCTTGGTCATCGACCCGAAGTTGCGACGGCTGCCCGCCGACCGTGACGCCGCGATCCCGAGCGCGTGCCGCGTCGTCGCCGCGTCGAGCCCCAGCAGCACCGCGGCGACCGCCGCCGCGCCGGGCACCCCGAGCGTGGCGGTCGAGTGCCAGCCTCGCGCGTAGTGCGGACCGATCCCGAGCCCCGCCGCGAGTGCCCGCTCCACGACGAGCCCGCGCCAGTACGCCTCCACGACGTCCGGGCCGGGCGAGCCGAGCGACTCCGCGACCGCCAGCAGCGCCGGTACCAGCACCGTGCTCGGGTGGCCGGTGAGGGCGTCGTCGACGTCGTCGAAGTCGAGCGCGTGCCCGGCCGTGCCGTTCACCAGCGCGGCGGTCCGCTCGTCGGTACGGGTGTCCTTCGCGCCGAGCACCCGGGACGGGCCGTCGGGCAGCGGGCCGAGCGCGTCGAGCAGCCGCGTCACCGCGGGTTCCGACGTCGCCGCCAGCGCACACCCCACGGTGTCGAGCACCGCCGCCGTCGCGAGCGCGGCGATCTCGTCGGTCGCGTGCCGCGCCGGGTCGGCGACGAACTCCGCCAGGGCGGGCGTCAGCCGGGCGCTCACGAGCCCGCTCCCGCGAGCAGCGCGCGGGCTCTCCGGGTGATCGGCTCGTCGACGAACGTGCCGTCGGCCAGCCGTGCCACACCGGAACCGCAGGCAGCGGCCGCCTCCGCGGCGGCGACGACCTCACGTGCCCAGTCGAGTGTGGCCTCGTCGGCGGCGAACTCGGCGTGGATCGCGCCGAGCTGCGCCGGATGGATCGCGGCCTTTCCGCCGAAGCCCAGCGTCCGCGCCACGCGCACCGATCTGACCAGGCCGGCGGCGTCGTCGACGTTGAGGTACGGCCCGTCGACCGGCGGCAGCAGGCCCGCCGCCGCCGACGCCAGCACCAGGTGCGCGCGGGCGTGCGAGAGCTCGGCGCCGCCGGCGGTGACGGTGACACCCAGCTCCGCCGACAGGTCGGCCGGACCGAACAGCATCTGCGTCACCCGCGGCGAGGCGGCGGCGATCTCGCGGGCGTCGAGGATGCCGGCCGCGGTCTCCGCGATCGCGACGATCGCGAGGTCGTCCGGGGCGCCGTGCTCGTCGAGCAGCCGGTGCAGCTCGGCGACACCGTCGGGCGAGGACATGGGAAGTACCAGCGCCTCGAGCGACCCGAACGCGGGCGCGAGGGCAGCGACGTCGTCGGCGATGTACGGGGTGCCCGCGGCGTTGACCCGGACCAGTGCCCGGCCCTCGACCCGGCCGGTGACCAGCAGCTCCGACAATGACGTGCGGGCCCCGGCCTTCGTGTCCGGGGCGACGGCGTCCTCCAGGTCGGCGACGATCGCGTCGGCACCGCGGGACGGTGCGGACAGCACCCGGTCGGTGCGGTCCGCGGGGACGAACAGGACGCTCCGGTAGCTCCGGCGGAGGGCCACGATGCCCCTTCCTGTCGTTCCGACGGTTGGAACGACGTATCGGCTGTGCGTACGATTCTCGGCACGGCGCCCGAGAGGCGTCAAGGCGGGAGGGGCTCATGTCACGCGCAGCCGGGGAGACAGGCGTTCAGAGCGCCCTCAGCACGCTGCGCATCCTCGAGGAGGTCGCGCGCCGCCAGCCCGTCGGCGTCTCCGAGCTGGCCCGGGTCGCCGAGATGCCCAAGAGCTCCGTCCAGCGCTACCTCGCCACCCTGCAACAAGCCGGCTGGCTGCGCATCGTGGACCCCGAACGCGCCCGCTGGGGCCTGACCGCCAAACCCATCGGCATCGGCCTGCGCGCCGCGGGGGAGGGTGGGCTCCGGGAAGCCGCGCTGCCGGCCATGCGGGCGCTGTCCCGGGAGACCGACGAGACCGTCCACCTGGCCATGCGCGACGAGAACTCACTCGTCATCGTCGCCCGCCGCGACGGGACCCAGACGGTTCGCACCTACGTCGAACTGGGCACCGTCGCGCCCATCCACGGCACCGCCAGCGGCCTGTCGATCCTCGCGAAGCTCCCCGACGCCGAGGTCGAGGCCGTCATCGCCGCCGGGCTCGCGAGCCACACCGACAGCACGATCGTCGATGCCGACGCCCTGCGCGCCGAGGTCGCCGCCACCCGCGACCGCGGCTACGCGGTCAATGCCGCCAGCTGGTGGCGGCCCCACGTCGCCGCCATCGGCGCCGCGATCACCGACTCCATCGGCCGGCCGCTCGCCGCCTTCGCGCTCTCCATCCCGACGGTCCGCTTCGATTCCGCCGACGCCCCCCGTCTCGGCGCCCTCGCCGTCGCCGCGGCCGACCAGGTGTCCGACCTGCTGGACTGAGCCGCTCCCGGCACATCGTGAGCTCCGCTGCAAGCCGTGATCGGGAGTGCGGTGGTGATCGGCGCCGAACGGTCAGTCGGAGCAGACGTCATTCGGTCGAGCGGGACGCGGCCGTTCGGCGCACTCTCCGTGTCGCAGGAGGGGCGGTTCATCGGAAACCCACCAGGAATGGTGTTCGCCGCGTAATCTCTCACTCACTGAGAGCAAGGAGTCGACCATGGGCGGCCGCGCGGTCGACCGGACCGTCACCGGTCTGCTCCAGTGGGGATGCCGTCAGATGTGGGGCTTCGCCCCGCGGATGATCCCGCACATCGTGGCGCGCAAGGGCGCCGGGGGTGCGTTGCGCTGGTTCGCCGCCAACATGCCCCGTTACCTCACGACGATGCAGGTGCTCGGCCCGGCGCGGACGCACCTGGCGGCGGTGGTCGTCTCCCTGCACAACGGCTGCATCTACTGCGCGTTCGGCAACGCCTACGCCCTCGAGCTGGTGTACCTGCGCGGGCACGACAAGCTCTTCCCGCTCGACGCGCGCACCTTGGACGGCTGGCTGGGCCTCGAGCCGCGGGAGCTGGCCGACCGGATGCGCGACGTGCTGCACACGGCCGGCATGCACGCCGAGATGCTGTGGGTCGACCGCACGCTGGACATCCTGCGGGGTCAGCAGCCTGTCGACGCGTCGGAGGCGCGGCTCGCGCACGTCGTGACGATGGTGTCGGAGATGAACTCCATCGCCACGACGGCGGGTGTCGAGCCCGACGAGGCGCAGAACCCCCTCAACAAGGACGGCGCGCTCAAGTGCCGGCACGCCGCCCTGCGGGCAGGCGTCTGATCAGGCCTTCGCCTGCATCGAGCTCCGGGCGGGGTTGCCCTGGTCGTCGGCCTTCGGGTCCTTCTCCGTGGCCTTCTCCCGGACCCCGGCCTCGACCTTGCTGCCGAGGTCCTTGTCGACGTTGCGCCAGTACTCGAAGGCGCGCTCCAGGATCGGCTCGCTGACGCCGTTGAGCAGGTGCCCGACGATGTTGTCGACGAGCCGTTCGCGCTGCTCGTCGTCGAGGACCTCGCGCACGAGCGTCCCGGCCTGGCCCCAGTCGTCGTCCTCGGCGTGGTCGACGTAGGCGCTGCGCATGATCGCGCCGTCGGCCTGCCACGTCGGGACGTGCTGGGACGTGTCGGCGGCGGGCCCGCCGTAGGAGTTGGGCGCGTACACCGGGTCGGACACCTTCTGGATCCGCATCGCGCCGTCCTTGGAGTAGGAGTGCACGGGGCAGACCGGCGTGTTCACCGGGATCTGGGTGTAGTTGGCGCCGAGGCGGTGGCGGTGGGCGTCGGCGTAGGAGAACAGCCGGGCGAGCAGCATGCGGTCGGGGCTCGGGCCGATGCCGGGCACGAGGTTGTTGGGCTGGAACGCGAGCTGCTCGATCTCGCTGTGGTTGTCGGTGGGGTTCCGGTCGAGCGTCATGCGCCCGACCTCCTGCAGCGGGTAGTCGCCGTGCGGCCAGACCTTCGTCAGGTCGAAGGGGTTGAACCGGTAGGACTCGGCGTCGGCGTAGGGCATGACCTGTACGTAGAGCGTCCAGCTGGGGTGCTCGCCGTCGCGGATGTGCTCGAACAGGTCGCGGGTGTGGTAGTCGGTGTCGACGGCGGCCATCTGGTCGGCCTCGTGCTGGGTGAAGAACTCAGCGCCCTGGTCGGTCTTGAAGTGGTACTTGACCCAGAACTCCTCGCCCTGGGCGTTGATCCACATGTAGGTGTGGGACGTGTAGCCGTTCATGTGCCGCCAGGTGCGCGGAATGCCGCGGTCACCCATCAGCCACGTCACCTGGTGCGCCGACTCCGGAGACAGCGTCCAGAAGTCCCACTGCATGTCGTGGTCACGCAGGTTGTTGTCGGCACGCCGTTTTTGGGACCGGATGAAGTGCTGGAACTTCATCGGGTCCTTGATGAAGAAGACCGGCGTGTTGTTGCCGACCATGTCGTAGTTGCCCTCGGGCGTGTAGAACTTCACCGCGAAACCGCGGGGGTCGCGCCAGGTGTCGGGGCTGCCGCGCTCCCCGGCGACGGTGGAGAATCGCACGGCGAGGTCGGTCGTGGCACCGGGCTGGAAGAGAGCCGCCTTCGTGTACTGCGAGACGTCGGCCGTGACCTCGAACCGGCCGAAGGCCCCACTGCCCTTCGCGTGCGGCTGCCGCTCCGGGATGCGCTCGCGGTTGAACTGGGCCATCTGCTCGATGAGATAGCTGTCCTGCAACAGGATAGGGCCGCCGGCGCCGACGGTCAGCGAGTGCTCGTCGCTCTCGACGGGGATGCCGGCGTCGGTCGTCGTCGGGGGGACCCGCTGGTCGGTCACGTGCGTCATCTCCTCGTGGTGGTGGGGCCGCGCGTCGGCTCCGGTGCCCGGGCACACGCCGGGGACTCCGGCGGGGTCACCGTTCTCGACGAGTTCAAACCCCGCACCACCGTGACAATTTCGTGACCAATTCGCCGCCTTTCGGGTGACGCGCACGAGGCGACCGGTCCTCGCGGTTACGACGAACGGTGTGAAAAAAGATTCCCTGGTTTGGCGGATCGCTGCGCTGCGCACTCTCGATCAGTTCGTCCCGGCCCCCGGAAAGGAAGTGGGAAGAATGATCATTCTCGGACTCATTCTCCTGGTCATCGGTCTGATCGTCGGCATCCCGGTGCTGTACTACATCGGCGGAATCCTGCTGTTGATCGGCATCGTGTTGCTCGTGCTCGGTAGCGTCGGCCGCCCGGTTGGTGGACGAAAAGTCTGGTTGTGACGCCCTCGACGGCGTCATGTGAGCGACGACGGCGGCCGGTCCC
>MEGH01000016.1:6105-17715 GCA_001725415.1 Pseudonocardia sp. SCN 73-27 | reverse complement strand
CCTCGAGGGACCGGCCGCCGTCGCGTGCGGGCGACATTGGGCACTCCGGCGTCACGGCGGCGCCGCGGCCTGATATCACCGACGGGCGGGCGCACCGGAGCGGCCGCGTGTCGCAGCACTGGAGGAGCACACCGATGCCGTCGTTGTTCGACCAGGTCAGCCTGCGCGGGCTGACCGTCCGGAACCGGATCTGGCTGGCGCCGATGTGCCAGTACGCCGTCGACGCCCGCGACGGGGTCCCCACCGACTGGCATCTCGTCCACCTCGGTGCGCGCGCCACCGGCGGGTTCGGCCTGGTGTTCACCGAGGCGTCGGCCGTCGTGCCCGAGGGCCGGATCAGCCCCCAGGACGCGGGCATCTGGAACGACGCGCAGGCCGACGCGTGGGCGCGGATCGTCGGGTTCCTGCACGACCGCGGCGCCGCGGCGGGCGTCCAGCTCGCGCACGCGGGCCGCAAGGCGTCGGTGGAGGCGCCGTGGCGCGGCAGCACCCCGGTCGCGCCCGCCGACGGCGGCTGGACCGCGGTCGCGCCCTCCGCAGCCGCCTTCGACGACTTCGTGGTGCCCCACGCCCTCGACGCCGCCGGCATTCGCGAGGTCGTCGACGCCTTCGCCGCCGCGGCCGTGCGCGCCGACGCCGCCGGGTTCGACACCGTCGAGGTGCACGGCGCCCACGGCTATCTGGTCCACCAGTTCCTGTCGCCGCTGTCGAACCTGCGCGACGACTCCTACGGCGGCTCCTTCGACAACCGGACGCGACTGCTGCGCGAGATCGTCGACGCGGTCCGGACGGTGTGGCCGGAGCGCAAGCCGCTGTGCGTGCGGCTGTCGGCGACCGACTGGGTCGAGGGCGGCTGGACGCTGGAGGAGACCTGCGAGGTGTCGCAGGTCCTGGCCGGTCGGGGTGTCGACCTCGTCGACGTCAGCTCCGGCGGGCTCGATCCCCGTCAGAAGATCGGGATCGGCCCCGGCTACCAGGTGCCGTTCGCCCGCGCGGTGCGGGAGAAGGCCGAGGTCACGACGGCCGCAGTCGGCCTCATCACCGATCCCGCGCAGGCCCAGCGGGTCCTCGACGACGGCGACGCCGACGTCGTGCTGCTGGCCCGGGCGGCGCTGCGCGAACCGGCCTGGCCGTGGCGGGCCGCGCACGAGCTCGGTATCCCGGCCGAGGAGGCGCACTACCCGCCGAACTACGCCCGGGGCGCCTGGCGGTCCTGAGCCCTGCCGCGGACCCGGGTCCGCCGGTAGCGTCCGGGAACGTGGCCGAAGATCCCCGCGACGACGCGGCTCCCGTGGTCCCACATCCCGTTGCGGCGCACCGTGCCCCGAGCGGTCCGCCACTCGCGGACCTGCCGTCGCTGCTCGGCGACCTCGCCCGCCGCGACCCCGCCGTGACGGTCGCGCTCGACCACACGCAGACCCGTGGGACCGTCGTCGTCACCCGCGGGCAGCTGTGGGCGCGGACCTGCCGGCTCACCGCCGAGCTGACCGCCCACGGCGTCGGCCCGGGGGACTGCGTCGCGATCTGGCTGCCCACCTGGTCCGACGTCCTGGCCTGGCAGTTCGCGGTCGCCGCGCGGGGGGCGCACGTCGTCGGGATCAACACCCGCTACAACGTCGACGAGGTCGCCCACGTGCTGGAACGCGCGCGGCCCGCACTCGTGGTCGTCGCCCACGACTTCCACGGCCTGGACCTGCTCGGCCGGCTGCGCGCCGCCCTCGCGGACCCGGCCGCCGCCGACGTCGCGACGCCGGTGGTCGCGCTCGTCGCCGGGCCGGGCGAGCAGACGCCCGACCCCGGTCCCGCCGACGTCGGCGCCGGCTCCTGGACCCCGTCGGCCGACGGCACCGCCCCCGACCCGGCGCCCTCGGACCCGGGGGCGCTCGCCGTCGCCTTCACGACCTCCGGCTCGACCGGCATGCCCAAGCTCGCCGCCCACAGCGGCCGCGCCGTGCTCGACCACGCGGCCGCCGACGCCGCCGCGATCGGGCTGCGCGACACCGACGTCATGCTCTGCGCGCTGCCGCTGTCGGGCGTCTACGGCTTCAACGCCACCACCGCGACACTGGCCGCAGGTGGGGTGTGCCTGTTCGTGCCGGTCTTCGACGCCGACGTCGTCGTCGACCTCATGGCCGCACACCGCGTCACCCACGTCGCGGCCGGCGACGACATGGTCCTGCGGCTGCGTGCCGCCCACGACGCCCGCCCGCGCGACCTGTCGGCGTGGCGCTGGTGGGGTGCCGCGGACTTCCAGGGCCGGCTGCGCGAGCTCGCCGAATGGGCCGCGGACCTGGGCGTCGTCACGTCCGGGGTCTACGGTGCGTCCGAGCTGTTCGCGCTGCTCTCGATGTGGCCCGACGCCGAACCGGCGCCCGACCGCTGGCGCGCGGGCGGACGCGTCGCGCACCCAGGGATCGAGGTCCGTGTCGCCGACCCGGAGACCGGCGAGCCCGTCGCGGACGGTACCGAGGGGGAGCTGCAGTTCCGCGGCTCGTGCGTCGTCGACGCCTACCTGGGCGACCCGGACCGCGCCGCGGCCGTGCGCAGGGCCGACGGCTGGTTCGGCTCCGGTGACCTCGGCGTCCTCGTCGACGAGGGCGCGTTCGTCTACGTGTGCCGGATGGGCGACGCACTGCGGCTGCGCGGCTTCCTCGTCGATCCCGCCGAGATCGAGGTGCGGCTCGCCGCGCACGCGGGCGTCGACACGGCGAAGGTCGTGGGCATCACCGCCGACGATGGTGCCACGATCGCGATCGGGTTCGTCACGGCCGCGCCGGGGGAGGCGCCCGACCCCGCCGAGCTGCGCGAGTGGTGCGCGCAGGGCTTGGCGCGCTTCAAGATCCCGGAGACGGTGCACGTCGTACGGGAGATGCCGACGACGTCGGGCACCAACGGTGCGAAGATCCGCGCGGCTGTGCTGCGGGAGTGGGCGCTGCAGCGCCGCGGTTAGGATTTGCGGAACAGCCGTGCGGGTTTGCCGACGCCGCCGCGGCTGAGCGTCCCGGTCTCGTCGAGGGCGCCGATCATGGTGCGCCGGAACGTGTCCTTCTGCAGCTCGGTGCCGGCGACGGCCTCGTGCAGGCGCTGGAGCTCGAGCAGGGTGAACTCCGGGCCGAGCAGGCCGCGGGGGTCGGGGTCGAGGCGATGCAGGTCGCGGGCCCAGCGCACGGCCCGGGCGACGATCTCGTCGTGGTCGAACGGCAGGCCTCCGTCGACGAGCTCCGTGACGGGGCGAAGTGTCCGGCCGTCGTCGATGGTGGGCAGCGAGCCCACGGGCACGAGGTCCACGTGGGCGACGCTGAGCACCCGGCCCCGGCTGTCGCGGTCGACCCGGTCGAGCACGCCGAGCTGGTCGGGCCGGTGCCCGGTGACGCCCGCCTTGTCGCGCAGGGCTCGCAGCGCGGCTTGGGCGAGGGTCTCGTCGACGTGCAGGAACGTGCCGGGCAGCGCCCAGCGCCCGGTCTCGTGCTCGCCGGTCCGCTCGTGCAGGAGGACGGCGAGGGCGTCGTCGGCGACGGTCAGGAGGGCGACGTCGACCGCGACGGAGGGACGGTCGTAGTCGGCGAGGGTCCGGCCGGCGCCGGCCGGACCGTCTTCCCGGTCTTCACCGCCCACGCCGCCGCCACCCGCGGCTACGACACCCGCACCGACACGCTGACCGTCGCCGAGCGCGCCGGATCGGCCGTCGTCGAGGAGCTCGTCGTCACCAACGAGGGCGTCCGCCCGGTGCTGGTGCTGGAGGGGGAGCTGCTGGAGGGCGGGCAGCAGCACCGCGTCGCGGCGCGCTCGGCGCTCGTCGCGCCCGACACCTCTGTCGTGCTGCCGGTGCGCTGCGTCGAGCAGGGCCGCTGGTCCGGCGGGCGTGCTCACGTCCGCGCCGGCCGCCGCGCGCCCGTCACCGTCCGGTCGGCGCAGGGCCAGGCCGAGGTGTGGCGCCGGGTCGCGCGCTACGGCGCCGGCGCCACCGGTTCGTTGCCGGAAACCGTCGGCCGCCGCGAGGCCCGGGCCGCGGCGCTGGTCGCGGGCCTGCGGCCGCTGCCGTTCCAGAACGGTGTGCTGATCGGGATCGGTGGCCAGCCGGTGCTGCTCGAGGTGTTCGACTCGCCGCGCACCCTGGCCGACGTCTGGGACGCCCTGCTGCAGGCGGTCGCGCTCGACGCCGTCACCGCCCCCGCGATCCCGACGCCCGGCCGCCGGGCCCGCCGCTTCACCGGCCGCGTCGCCGCGATCGACACCGTTCGCGGCATCGACGAGTCCGGCACCGTCCACGAGCAGGGGGAGTCGCACCACGCCCGCGTCACGACGCTGCGGTGGCGCGACCGCGCCGTCCACACCAGCGCCGTGTCGGTCCGCCACGAGCTGGTGACGGCGTGAGCGCCCGGCTGCGGTCCCGCACCCTCGACCGGGCTGCCGGCGTCCTGCTCGGCGGCGCCGCCGGCGACGCGCTCGGCGTCCCCTACGAGTACGGCAGCCGCGCGCAGCCCGGCCCGGGCGAACACGCGCGGATGCTCGGCGGCGGCCTCGGCGGGTTCCCGCCCGGTGGCTGGAGCGACGACACCGCGATGGCCTGCGCCGTCCTGGAGGTCGCCGCCCAGGGTGCCGACCTGCGTTCCGAGGCCGCGCTCGACCGTGTCGCCGCCGGCTTCCGGCGCTGGTACGACTCCGGCCCCACCGACGTCGGCGTGCAGACCCGCCGCGTCCTCGGCGGCGTCGGCACCCCGGGCGCCGCGCCCATGCGCGCCATGGCCGCCGAGCTGCACGCCCGCACCGGCCGCACCGCCGGCACCGACACCGTCGCCGCCATCGCGGGCGCGCTGCTCGGTGCGAAGTACGGCGGCAGCGCCGTCCCCGCGAGGTGGCGCCGGATGCTGCACGGCTGGCCCGGGTTGCGGGCCGCCGACCTCACCCGGCTCGCCGTCCTCGCCGTCCGCGGCGGGCGCACCGACCCCGAGGGCTGGCCGCTCGCCGCGACGCTCCCGTCCTACCGCGGGGCGCGGACCGGGACAGTCGCCCACCCCGACGACCCCGGCGTGCTGCTCGGCGCCGTCGGGTCGCGGCGGCCCGGGGTGGCCGACGCCGTCGTATCGCTGTGCCGGCTCGGCGCCGCGTAGACCAGCGTGGACGGGATCGAGGCCCGGGACACGGTCGAGATCTGGCTCGTCGACGCCGACGACTCTAACCTCGACGTCCCCGGGGTCCTCGCCGACGCGGCATCGGTCGTCGCCGACCTGCGCTGCGAGGGGAAGACGGTCCTCCTGCACTGCGTGCACGCGCAGAGCCGCACCCCGACGGTGGCCGCCGCCTACGGCGCGCTGGTCACCGGCGACGCACCTGCCGACGTGCTGGCCCGGGTCGTCGCCGTGCTGCCCTCGGCCTGCCCGCGGGCATCACTCGTCGCCGGGCTGGACGCGGCGCTCGACCGGCTGCGGTCGGAGACGGGCCAGCGCGTCGGCCACGACTGACCAGGCGTCGGTGGCGCGCTCGTCGGCTCCGGCGGCGGCTTCGAGCGCGAGCAGCCGCGCCCGCAGCGCGGCCTCGGCGTCCGTCTGCCGATGGGCGAACCGCTGGTCGAGGACGAACGACAGCCCGCGGTCGGCGTGGGCGAGCATGCAGTCGAGGAAGATCTCGGTCCGTCGGGCCTGCTCCGGGACACCGGCGCCGCCCATGGCGACAAGGTCGAGGTCGGAGCCCCAGAGCCGGGAGCGCAGCGCGTCGGCCGACAGCACCAGTGCGGTCCCGAGCCTGCCGTCGCGTGCCTCGGGCGGCAGCACCTCGCGGACGTCGTGGACGAGCTCGTGGAAGTGGTCGTCGGTGAGCCCGAACCCGACGAAGAGCAGGTGCCGGGTGAGCAGCAGTGCCTTGGCCAGCGCGGAAAGGGCTTCCCGCCCGCGGCCGTAGCCGAGGTAGTCCTCGCGGGTCAGGACGATCGTCTCCGGCGCGGACACGCTGCCGTGCAACTTGAGCAGCCACCGCTGGCCGGGCTGCACGGCCTGCTGGGGGAGGAGGGCGAGCGGGGTGCCGACGTCGTGGCACGCCTTCTCGTACAGCTCGTCGTAGTTCAGTGTGACGGCCTCGGTGGTCGGGAGGCCGGCGAGCAGCGCAGGTGCCAGGCCGTAGCGCTCGGCGCTGGTGTGTGCGGCGACCGCTTCGGTGAATGCGTCCCGGTCGGGGTGCAGCATCCGCAGCACGTGGGCCTAGTCGAGGACCGGCAGCCTGCCGAACGCGTCGCGCTCCCCGGCAGGCAGGTCGGTGCCGGCGGTCAGGCGCTCGACCAGCTCGGCCCAGGTCGGCAGCCCGGCCGAGACCGAGATCCCGGCCCCGAGGAAGGGTACGAGCGTGCCGCCCCGGGCCTTCTCTGCGAGCCCGATGGCGTGGGCCTGCGCGAGGTCGTGGCCCTCACGCAGCACGAGGACGACGTCGACCTCCTCCTCGGTGCCGACCCGGCTCGCGACATCGAGCGCGACCTGCAGCAGCCGCCCCCGCAGTTGGTCCCCACCGCCACCGGCGGCGCCGAACAGGGGCATTCCGACCAGCGGATACCTCCGTGGGCCGGGGCGTTGCCTCGCGACGGCCGCCGCTGCCCGCAACCCCTCGGTGAGCGGTTCGACGACGTCGTCCGCGTCGGCGACGCCGTACCGGGGGACGGCCACGAGCACCGGGTGCGGCGACGTGTCCGGCCAGTCCGGCAGCGGGAGAGCGTGGGTGCGCCGCGCGCAGAAGTCGTCGGCGGCCGTTCCGAGGGACCGCACCGCCTCGTCGATCTCCGCCGTCCGCCAGTACGGGCGGATGTCGAGGCGGGAGTCGGTCGGCAGCAGCCAGGCGTCGAGGGCGAGGTGTGTCAGGTCTCCGGGGACGACGAACACGTGCGACGGCACGGACCCTCCGATCGGTCGGCACCACACGGTGCGGTCGTCGACGGTAGTGATCGGTTTCGGGGCCCACACCACCGGGCATGCGAGGTCGAGAACCTCAGGAAGGAGCGCTGTCGTGCCCAACTCGAGCATCAAGGACGAGAAGACTTACAAGGAGATCCGGAAGAAGGGCGGATCGAAGGAGAAGGCGGCGCGCATCGCGAACGCGTCGGCGAACGAGGGCAAGAAGAAGGTCTCCGCCCGCGGCGGGAAGTCGGGCAGCTACGACGACATGAGCAAGGAGCAGCTGTACAAGCGGGCGAAGAAGGTCGGCATCGAGGGCCGGTCGTCGATGAGCAAGTCCGAGCTCAGGAAGGCGCTGCGCGACCACTGACCCGGCACGTCACGCCCGGCGGTGCCCGGGGAGATCCGCGACGATCCTCGGGATCCCACGACGAACGGAGCGGACGACGATGACGTCACCACAGGGGAGCCCGGATGTGCTGCGCGACAAGGTCGCCGTGGTGACCGGCGCGGCGGGCGGGCTGGGCCGGGCGATCTCACGGCGGTTGAACGCCGCCGGTGCCCGGCTCGCGCTCGTCGACCGTGACGAGGCCGGGTTGGCCGACGCGGCGTCCGAGTTCGGGGACGACGCCGCGACGTTCGCCGTCGACCTCACCGACGACGCTCGGACCGAGGCGCTCCCCGGCGAGGTGCGGGACCGCCTCGGCAGCCTGGACGTGCTGGTCAACAACGCCGGCGTGCGGCAGATCGCGTCGATACTCGACCTGACGCCCGACGAGTGGCGCCACACCCTCGACGTCGACCTCACGGCCCCGTTCGTGCTCTCGCGGGCCGCGATCCCGGGGATGATCGAGCAGGGCCGCGGCAAGATCGTGAACATCGCGTCGATCACGGGGGAGCTGGCGTTCGCCGACCGGTCGGCGTACTGCGTCGCGAAGGCCGGGATCATCATGCTCACCAAGACGATCACGCTGGAGTTCGCGGCGCGGGGCATCTGGTGCAACGCGATCGGCCCGGGCGTGGTGGAGACGCCGATGACGAGTGAGTACTTCCGGTCGGGCCCGATGCGGGAGTCGATCGAGCGCAACGCGCCGATGAAGCGCTGGGCGCAGCCGGAGGAGATCGCGGGCCCGGTGGCGTTCCTGTGCGGGCCGGAGTCGGACTACGTCAACGGGACGACGCTGTTCGTCGACGGCGGCTGGAACAGCGCGAAGACCTACTGAACGCACCTCGTGAGTGGCGATGGTCGCCATGGCGACCATCGCCACTCACAGGGGTCAGTGTCTGCCGCGGACCTTGGCGAGGCGGGCCCGGCAGCCGACGAAGATGCCGAGGCAGATCAGCGCGACGACACCGAAGATGATCGCCGGGGTGATCGTGCCGAGGTGGATGAAGATCCACGTGACGAACAGGCACAGGACCACTGCCATGATCGAGATGCCGGCGTGGAGCTTGAGAGTGCTCTGCCCGTCGTGGCTGTTCACGGCCCACCCGGGCCCGCCGACGGCGTCACGTCCGGTTCGGGTTGTGGTGGTGCCGTCCGTCACCGGTGTCGGGGTCGGGGTCGGCTCCGCGGCGTTCGATGTGGACATAGGACAGGGTACCCACGACTCGGGGCCGTGACGCCAGTGTCCCGGGCGAGAGTCACCTCAACCGTTACGGCGCGTAGGCCCGCCCCAGGAGGTGCCGGGCGACGACCAGCTTGGCGATCTGCGCGGTCCCGTCACCGATCTCCAGCCCGATGACGTCGCGCAGCCGCTGGCCCTGGGGGTTGTCGGTCGACCAGGCGGCGTGCCCGAAGGTGAGCAGCGACTGGTGGACGATGTCGGCGGCGAGCTTGGGCGCCCACCACTTGGCCATGTTGGCGGGGACGGCCGGGTCCTGCCCGGAGTCCTTGAGGGCCAACGCCTCGTAGCAGAGGTGCCGGGCTGCGCGCAGGTGCGTCGCGGCCTCGACGAGCGGGAACGCGAGCCCCTGGAACCGGCCGATGGGCTTGCCGAACGCCTCGCGCTCGCGGGCGTAGGCGAACGCGTCGTCGAGTGCCGCGCCCGCGATGCCCAGGCACATCAGCCCGATGACGGCGCGGGAGTAGTCGAAACCGCGCATGACGGACACGAAGCCCTCGCCCTCGCCGGCGATGAGCTGGTCGCGGCCGACGTGCACGCCGTCGAAGTACAGGCTGGCGCGGCCGATGGCGCGGCTGCCGTGGTCGTCGAGCGGGCTGCGGGCGAGGTTCGGGTCGGAGAGGTCGACCATGAACGCCGACACCCCGCGCGCCCCTTCGCCGCCGGTCCGCGCGAACACGGCGCCGACGTGGGCGTACATGCCCAGCGAGATCGACGTCTTCTCCCCGAAGAGCCGCCACCCGTCGCCGTCCGGTTCGGCGCGCAGCTGCAGGTGCGCGGCGTCGGACCCCTGCCCGGGTTCGGTGAGGCACAGGGCAGGGATGTGCTCGCCCGACGCGAGCGGCGGGACCCACCGCGCCAGCTGCTCCTCCGTGGCGCCGGCCAGCAGGATGTCGGTGACAAGGGCCGAGTTGAGGACGAGGTAACAGGCGTTGAAGTCGGCGCGGGAGACCTCCTCGGCGACCATGCCGGTGGTGACGGCGTCGGCGTCCTGGCCGCCGAAGCGCTCCGGGGCGCGCAGCCCGGTCAGACCCAGCGACGCGAGGTCGCCGGCCAGCTCGGGGCGAAGGGCGGCCGCGAGGTCGTCGGCACGGTAGTGCGGCGCGAGCTCGGCGGTGGCGAAGGCGCGCACCTCCTGGCGGAAGGCCTCCTGCTCGGCGCTGAGCCCGAAGTCCATGGTCGCCTCCTCTACTGCGCCGCGTAGCCGGTGAAGTCGGGCTGCCGCTTCTCGTTGAAGGCGTGCGCGCCCTCCATGCCCTCCTCGGACTCGACGAACAGCGCCAGCCCCGCCGACGCCACGTTGGCCAGCCCGGCCTGGTGCTCGGTGTCGGTGTTGAAGGAGTGCTTGAGGAACTTGATCGCCGTGGGGCTCTTGGCTGCGATCTCGGCGGCCCAGGCCAGTGCCTCGGTCATCAGATCGGCGGCGGGGACGACGGCGTTGACCAGGCCCCAGCGCTCGGCGGTCGTTGCGTCGTACTGCCGACACAGGTACCAGATCTCGCGCGCCCGCTTCTCGCCGACGACGCGCGCGAGATACGTGCTCCCGAACCCGGCGTCGAACGACCCGACGCGTGGCCCGGCCTGGCCGAACCGGGCGGTGTCGGCGGCGATCGAGATGTCGCACAACACGTGCAGGACGTGGCCGCCGCCGATCGCGAGGCCGTTGACCGCGGCGATGACGGGCTTGGGGATGTCGCGGATGAGCTTGTGCAGGGCGTCGATCTCGAACAGGCCGCTCTCGGTGGGCCCGTAGTCGCCGGTCTCGGCGCGCTGCTTGACGTCGCCACCCGTCGTGAACGCCTTGTCGCCGGCCCCGGTGAGGATGACGACGCGGACCGCCTTGTCGGCCCAGGCCGTGCGCAGCGCCGTGATCAGCTCCTCCACGGTCTTGCCGCGGAAGGCGTTGTAGCGCTCGGGCCGGTTGATGGTGACGACGGCCGTCGGCCCTTCGACGCGATAGAGGATGTCCTCGAAATCCGTCACGTGCGGGTGCCCTTCTGCGAGGTGGGGGTGAGGGCCGGGCGCACGAGCGTCGCGACCTGGTCGGCGACGAACCGGTCGACGCCGTAGCCCTCCGGGAAGTGCCAGTGCTTGAGCGCCCAGACCTGGGCCAGGACCGTGAGGTCGAAGACGAGCATCTCGGGGGAGACACCGTCGGCGAGGAGCCCGGCGTCGGCGGCCTCGCGCACGACGGCCGTGAGCGGCACGAACGTCTCACGCTCGGCCTCCTTGAGGCGCTCACGGGCGGCCGCGCCCAGCTCGGCCGACTGCCGGTAGGTGAGCAGGCCCGCGTTGCGGTGGGCGTCCATCGCGACGCAGTAGCCGCCGAACCCGGCCGCCAGCCGCTCGACCGGGTCGGCACCGGCGGCGGCGATGCCGGCGTCGACCTCGCGGCGGATCTGCTCGGCCAGGTCGGCCACCACGGCGACGACGACGTCCTCCTTGCCCCCGAAGTAGCTGTAGATGAGGCCGACGCTGATCTGGGCCTCCTTGGCGAGCGCCTGCATCGACATGCCGTGCAGGCCACCGCTGTTGATCAGCCGGACGGCGGCGTCGAGGACCTGCCGGGTGCGCCACCGGGCCCGCACGTCGCGGATGTCGCGACGAACCTGTTCCTCGGGGTCCGGCACGGCAGCCTCCCCGGCGCACCATTGAACGGGCCTTCTCTTGACATTGAAGCTACGTTCAATCCGGGTCGGGCGTCAACGGAGGCGTCCGGCGGACGACGTCCGGAGGTGCTGGTGGTCGAGCCGTCCGATGCCGGCTTCGGGGTCATGCTCCCCAGCTTCGATCCCTTCCGTCGGGGCAGAACGCCCGTGGTCGAGGGGGCCGTGCTGGCCGAGGAGCTGGGGTTCGACTCCGGCTGGGTCGGCGACCACCTGAGCTTCCACCCACCCCTTCTCGACGCGCTGACCGCGCTCACCGCCGCCGCCGTCCGCACCGAGCGGCTCGTCCTCGGTACCGGCGTGCTGCTGCTGCCGATGCGCAACGCCGTGTGGACGGCCAAGCAGCTCGCGTCGATCGACTCGCTGGCGCCGGGCCGGCTGCTGTTCGGGGTCGGCGTCGGCGGGGAGAACCCGGCGGAGTGGGAGGCCGCCGGGGCGACGACG
>MEGH01000016.1:0-6055 GCA_001725415.1 Pseudonocardia sp. SCN 73-27 | reverse complement strand
CGCGGCGCCCGCCTCGACGAAGGCCTCGACATCGTGGCGGCGCTGCTGCGCGGCGAGGCCGTCGATCATCCGGGCCCGTTGCTGCCGACGCGCTCGCCCGCCCTCGAACCGGCACCGGTGACCCCGCCACCGCTGGTCGTCGGCGGCCGCTCGGAGGCGGCGTTGCGCCGCGCCGCCCGTCGTGGCGACGGCTGGCTCGGCGTGTGGATGTCGGCCAACCGGGTCGCCGCGGTCCGCGCCCAGCTCGACGGGTTCGCGGCTGAGTACGGCCGCCCGTCGCCGACGCCGCTGCTGATGGTGTTCGTACACGTCACCGACGGCCCGCGCGGGCTGGACGCGGGCCGCGCCGAGGTCGCCGGGTTCGTGAAGGGGCAGTACGGGCTGCCGGTCGAGCGCCTCGAACGGTGGGTGCTCGTCGGCGACACCGACCACGTCGCGAAGGGGCTCGACGAACTGGTCGCGGCCGGGGTCCAGGGTTTCGTACTGATGCCGGCGGCGTCGGATCCGCTGGAGCAGTTCCGCAGGCTGGCCCGCGTGCGGGAGCGTATGGCGAACTCGCTCTGACCGGAGACCGGACCCGAGGACGGGAGTCGACGATGACTGTCACGACCCTCACCAGCGACTTCGACGCGGCCTACCGCGCGGAGATGTCGCCGTACTGGCCCGGCCGCACACTGCTCGACCACCTCGCCCTCGCCGACGAGCTCCGCGCGGGGCTGCCCGCGTTGCGCCACATCGTGTCCGTGCGGCCTGGCGGCGGTGGGACGTTCGACGACCTGCTGCTCGGCCGTGTCCCCACCGACGCCGACCGCGCCGAGTTCGCCCACCGCGCCCCCGGGCCCGGCGATGTCGTCCAGCTCGCCTACACCTCCGGCACCACCGGCGAGCCCAAGGGCGTGCTGATCACCCCGGACGTCGCGCTGTGCAACGTCCGCGACTTCGCCGACCGCCTCGGCCTCACGACAGACGACGTCCTGCTCATGGCGTCCCCGCTCGCGCACCAGACCGGTTTCCTCTACGGCCTGATGATGCCGATCATGCGGGGGCAGACCGCCGTGCTGCAGGACGTCTGGAAGCCCGCCCGGGCCACCGAGATCGTCCGCGACGAGGGCGTCGCGTTCACGATGGCCTCCACCCCGTTCCTGGCCGACCTCACCGCGCAGGCCGAGGCCGATCCCGGTGCCTTCACGACGTTCCGGCTGTTCCTGTGCGCCGGCGCTCCGGTGCCGCGCGACCTCGTCCGGCGCGCCACGAAAGCGCTGTCGGCGCGGATCAGCTCGGGGTGGGGGATGAGCGAGATGGGTGCGGTGACGATCACCGGCCCCGACGATCCCGGCTCCCGCGTCTTCGAGACCGACGGCCATCCGCTGCCGGGGGTCTGGCTGAAGATCGCCGGCGTCGACGGGGACGAGGCCGGCCACGACGAGGAGGGGCGGCTGCTCGTGCGTGCCGCGAGCCTGTTCGGCGGTTACCTGCACCGCCCCGAGCTGCGCGGACTCGACGACGAGGGCTGGTTCGACACCGGCGACCTCGCCCGCGTCGACGCCGACGGGTATCTGAGGATCACCGGCCGCTCCAAGGACATCATCATCCGTGGCGGCGAGAACGTGCCCGTCGTCGAGATCGAGAACCTGCTCTACGCGCACCCGGCCGTCGCGGAGGTCGCGCTCGTCGCGATGCCCGACGAGCGGCTGGGGGAGCGGGCGTGCGCGTTCGTCGTGCCCGCGCCGGGGACCGAGCCGACCCTCGCCGAGCTCACCGACCACCTGCGCGCGCAGGGCACCGCCACCAACTACCTGCCGGAACGTCTCGAACTGCTGGAGGCGTTGCCGCGCACGCTGACCGGGAAGATCCAGAAGTTCAAGCTGCGGGAGAGGCTGGTCGCCTCGCTCGGGAACGGGGAAGTGGGCTCATGACGGACAGGATCGCGGTCGTCACCGGCGCGGCGTCGGGGATCGGACGGGCCGTCGCCCTCGGGCTTGCCCGCTCCGGAGCGCGGGTCGTCGCCGCCGATCTCGACCTCGACGGCGCCATGGCGGTGTCCCGCGAGGCCGAGGGAATCACACCGCTGGCCGTCGACGTCGCCGATCCCGACTCCGTCACCGCGCTCGCCGGCCAGGTCGCCACCGACATCGGCACCACGAACGTGCTGGTCAACTGCGCGGGGTGGGACCGGACCGGCAAGTTCCTCGACTCGACGCCGGACTTCGCGGACAGGATCGTCGCCATCAACTACCTCGGCCAGGTGCACATGTGCCGGGCGTTCCTGCCAGGCATGGTCGAGGCGGGCGACGGCGGGAAGGTCGTCAACGTGGCGAGCGACGCGGGGCGCGTCGGCAGCTCGGGGGAGACGATCTACGCCGGTGCGAAGGGCGGCGTCATCGCGATGAGCAAGTCGCTCGCGCGGGAGATGGCCCGGCACGCGATCAACGTCAACGTCGTGTGCCCCGGGCCGACGGACACGCCGCTGTTCGCCGCCCAGGACGAGCGGCTCAAGGAGGCGCTGATCAGGGCGATCCCGTTCCGCCGCCTCGCCAGGCCGGAGGAGGTCGCCGACGCGGTGCTGTTCTTCGCCTCCGACGCCGCGTCCTACATCACGGGGCAGGTGCTCAGCGTCAGCGGCGGACTCACGATGGCGGGCTGAAGCCCGGCGGCTGGGCGGGCGGGGGCCGCGCGCGGGACGGCGGCCCCGTCCCGCCCGTCACCGGGTCACGCGACCTGGGAGGCGATCCGATCGAGGGTCGCGCCGAGGTCCTTCTCGCTGACGACGGGGAACAGCTTGAGGAACTCCTCGTCGTGCACGCTCATCCACTCGTATGTCTGCGTGACGCGGGTGCCGCCGTCGACCTCGGCCAGGTCGTAGGTGAACGTGTGCCCACTGGCGTCCATGTCGCCGAGCTTCGACGCGAGGTCGCACGACGGGTCCATCGCCGGTGCCCACCCGATCCGGCTGGTCGGCTGGTACGCGGTGACCGTGTTGACCATGCGGTAATCCCCGAGCGCGTCCTGGTGCATGTTCATGGTGAAGACCTGACCGATGCCACCGATCGGCGGTGCATCGCCCTCCGGACCGCGGACCATTCCGGCGTCGTCGAGGTCGACATGCCGGCTCGGGTCCGACAGCAGCGCGAAGATCTTGTCCGCGGGCGCGTCGATGACCTTGCTCGCCTGCAGCTTCCTGCTGGTGTCCACGAGTACTCCTCCACGACGTACGGGCAACGGCCACGGGGCCGTCCGGGCGACTCGGGCTACCCATTCGCCGAGGTGCGGAAACGTCGTCGAAGATCGTGGACGGGCGCCGTCACGCGGCCTCCGCGGCGGCCCTCGGAGGGCTCTCGCGCGCGAGAGGAACATGCGGAACGGGTGCCGCGCGCACTCACTCGAATGCACTCTTCCGGAGTCCGCTACTCGCGAGTAATGCGTGTCCACCAGCGGATTGCTGGATGTCCGATACATACGGAACATCCGATTGAGCCGATTATCGATCAAAAGGTTAGGCTGACCTTTCGGTCGTGTACGGATCGTTATAGAAGAAGGAACTTCCGAGGCCTTCCACATGATCGGTCACCCGTTAGTGTCCTGAATTCGAGAGTGACCGAATCCAGGGTCGGACCGGTCGGGAGGACTCGCGCATGACGGCACCGCTCGACGTTCCGGGCGCCGCGGAACAAGCGGCACCGGAGGCGGTCACCGAGGGGATGGGTCGCGCCATCCAAGGGCGTTCGCTGTGGCAGATCGCCTGGCGGAGGCTGCGTCGTGACAAGGTTGCGCTCGCCGGCGGCGTCGTCATCGTCCTGCTCGTCCTCGTCGCGATATTCGCGCCGGTGATCGTCGCGCTCTTCGGGCACGATCCCCTCGAGTTCCACTACGACCAGATCGACCCGGACCTCCAGATCTCGCCCAAGCCCTTCGGTGGCGTCAGCCGCGAGTTCCTGTTCGGCGTCGAACCCGTCAACGGCCGCGACATCTTCTCCCGCGTGGTCTACGGCGCCCGGATCTCCTTGCTGGTCGCATTCCTCGCCACGCTCGTCGCCGTGATCATCGGAACCGTCGCGGGAATCGTCGCCGGCTACTACGGCGGCTGGGTCGACTCGGTCATCAGCCGCACCATGGACGTCTTCCTCGCGTTCCCGGTGCTGCTCTTCGCGCTCGCGCTCGCAGGCGTCATCCCCGACGGCTCGTTCGGCCTGTCCGGCGACACCCTGCGCATCGTCGTCATCATCGCGATCATCGGGTTCACCAGCTGGCCCTACATCGGCCGGATCATCCGCGGCCAGGCACTGTCGTTGCGCGAACGCGAGTTCATCGACGCCTCACGCAGCCTCGGCGCCCGCACCCCGCGAATCCTGCTCACCGAGATGCTGCCCAACCTGATCGCGCCGGTGCTCGTCTACGCGACCCTGCTGATCCCCACCAACATCCTTTTCGAGGCCGCGCTGAGCTTCCTGTCGGTCGGCATCCGCCCACCCACCCCCAGCTGGGGCGGGATGCTCTCGGATGCCACCCACTGGTTCCAGATCGCGCCCAACTTCATGCTGTTCCCCGGTCTGGCGATCTTCGTGACCGTCCTGGCCTTCAACCTCTTCGGCGACGGGCTGCGCGACGCCCTCGACCCTCGGGCGCGCTGATCTGCGTGGCGCGACGACACCGGACGCGAGAACACAACAGCTCACTGCGAGATTCGAGAGGTGGTTCCATGAGGCACAGGCGAAGGTTCGCCGCGGCCGCCGTCGGCGCGGTCGCCGCGCTGGTGCTCGCCGCGTGCGGGGGCGGGCCGTCCGGGGGGACCTCGGGCAGCGGCACGGGAGGCGGCACCGGCGACGGCGGCATCCACAACCCGTCGGACGCGAGGGGCGGCACGCTGCGCTACGCGAACTCCGGCGACTGGGACTCGCTCGACCCCGCCGACACCTACTACGCCTACTCGTGGAACTTCGTGCGGCTCTACGGCCGCGCGCTGGTGATGTTCAAGTCGGCACCCGGAGCCGACGGCGCCACCCTCGTCCCCGACCTCGCCGAGTCGCTCGGCAAGTCGTCCGACGGCGGCAAGACCTGGACCTACACGCTGCGCAAGGGCGTCAAGTTCGAGGACGGCACCCCCGTCACGAGCAAGGACGTCAAGTACGCGGTGGAACGCTCGCTCGACAAGGCGACCTTTCCCAACGGCCCGACCTACTTCAACGACTTCCTCGACCTGCAGGCCCATCGCGAGCAGTACATCGCCGGCCTGCCCTACGGCGTGCGCAAGGTCGTCGAGCTCGGCCGCGCGCTGGCCATCGAGCCGACGCTGCTCCTGCTCGACGAGCCGGCGTCCGGCCTGTCGGTCGAGGAGACGCAGGACGTCGCCTTCTGGATCGAGGACATCAAGACGCAGATGGGCATCACCGTGCTGATGGTCGAGCACGACATGCACCTCGTCGCCTCGGTCTGCGACCGCGTGCTGGCGCTGGCCGACGGCAAGATGCTGGCGCTCGGCACGCCGCGCGAGGTGCAGGGCCATCCCAGGGTCATCGAGGCCTATATCGGCGCCCATGGCAGGTCGAAGGTGATGGCATGACGCTGACGCAGGAAAGGATCGTGCTGGGCGCGGCCGACGCCGTTCTGTCGGTGCGCAACCTGGAGACCTATTACGGGCCGATCATGGCGATCCGCGGCGTCAGCCTCGACGTGCGCGACGGCCAGATCGTCACCGTGCTCGGCGCCAACGGCGCCGGCAAGACGACGCTCTTGAAGACCATTTCCGGCGTCATGGAGCCGGAGAAGGGCGAGATCCTCTACAACGGCCGCGACATCGCCGGCGCCGAGCCCGATGAAGTCGTCCGCGCCGGCATCGTGCACGTGCCGGAGGGCCGCGAGGTGTTCCCGCTGCGCACGGTGGAGGAGAACCTTGCCATGGGCGCCTACACCCGCCGCGATGCGGCGAGCGTGCGCGACGACCAGGAGATGGTGTTCTCCTACTTCCCGATCCTCAAGGAGCGGCGCCGGCAGGCGGCCGGCACGCTGTCGGGCGGCCAGCAGCAGATGCTGGCGATCGGCCGCGGGCTGATGGCGCGGC
>MEGH01000015.1 GCA_001725415.1 Pseudonocardia sp. SCN 73-27 | reverse complement strand
CCAGAACTGGCGGACACGCTCACGCGGCACTCTCGGCGGACCGATCATGAACATCACCCCTGAACAGTCAGGGTGTTGCGACAATCCCTTGAATCCACCGCGCCGGCCGCAGCAGTGAGGTTGCGTGCGGGTGTCCCGGCGGGCGGCGAACCTGATCCTTCGGCCGGGGCGGGTCGCCGAACGGGCACCGGATACCGTTGCGCCCCGTGCCCGACCCCGCTCTGACCGATTCCGCCCCGTCCGTCCACGCCGACGTCCCCGGCGTCGTGGACGATGTCGTGGACGACGCCGCCCCCTCGCAGCGGGAGCCGGTCCCGGCCCCCGGCGGCAGCGGCCGGGCCCGCGGAGGACCGTTCCGCGCCGGCGACCGGGTGCAGCTCACCGACCCCAAGGGTCGCAAGTACACGCTCCTGCTCGAGGAGGGTGGCCAATACCACACCCACCGCGGCGGGCTCGCCCACGACGATCTCATCGGCAAGCCCGAGGGCAGCGTCGTCGTCTCGCCGGTCGGCACCCCGTACCTGGCGCTGCGCCCGCTGCTCGCCGACTACGTGCTGTCGATGCCGCGCGGTGCCGCCGTCATCTACCCCAAGGACGCGGCGCAGATCCTCATGTGGGGCGACGTGTTCCCGGGCGCGCGGGTCCTCGAGGCGGGCGCCGGGTCCGGGGCGCTCACCTGCTCGCTGATCCAGGCGGTGGGGCCCGAGGGGCACGTCGTCTCCTACGAGGTCCGCGACGATCATCTGCAACACGCCGAGAAGAACGTCGAGACTTTCTTCGGTTCCCGTCCCAGCAACTGGACACTTCGCCTGGGTGACGTGAAGGACCACGACCCGGATGCGGAGCAGTTCGACCGCGTCGTGCTGGACATGCTGGCGCCGTGGGAGGTGCTGGAGACGGTTCGCGCCTCGCTCGTCCCGGGCGGGGTCCTGGTCGGTTACGTAGCGACCACCACGCAGCTGTCACGGCTCACCGAGGCGCTGCGCGAGATGCAGTGCTGGACCGAGCCGCAGTCGTGGGAGTCGCTGGTCAGACCATGGCACGTGGTCGGGCTGGCGGTCCGCCCGGAGCACCGGATGATCGGTCACACAGCGTTCCTCGTCACCGCACGGAGGCTGGCCGACGGGGTCGTCCCGCCGCGTCCGCAGCGCAGACCGACCAGTCGCTGACGACGGTCGGCGCAACGCCTGTCGACGGCCCGATTACTGGGCCAGGACATCGACATGACGTCAAGCTGCCGACCGGCTGAGTGTGGGATCACCGATTCGACGCAACACGCATCAGCCACCCCACCAGGTACCGTATGGAAACGGAACACGGAGGGAGGATGCCGTGAACCCCTACGACGGTCCCGGCAGGCACGGTGCGGGTGATCCGGGGGGCCTGACCCCCGCAGAGGCCGCCGCGCAGATCCGCTTCCTGGAGGAAGAGGTCGCGCTGCTGCGCCGCAAGCTCACCGAATCCCCGCGACAGACCCGCGTGCTCGAGCAGCGGTTGGCCGAGTCGGCCAGCAGGCTCTCCCAGCTCAGCGCACGTAACGAGAAGCTGCAGGAGACGCTGCGCGAGGCCCGCACCCAGCTGGTCGCGCTCCGCGAGGAGGTCGAACGGCTGGCGCAGCCGCCGAGCGGCTACGGCGTCTTCCTGAGCCGCTTCCCCGACGAGACGGTCGACGTCTTCACGTCCGGCCGCCGCATGCGTGTGGCGGTGTCCCCGGCGGTCGAGACGGGCGAGCTGCGCGCGGGGCAGACGGTGCGGCTCAACGAGGCGCTCACGGTCGTCGAGGCGGGTGACTTCGAGCGGATCGGCGAGGTGTGCGCGCTGCGGGAGGTGCTGTCCGGTCCCACCGAGGACGGGCTCGCCGGCCGCGCGCTGATCTCGGGCAACACCGACGAGGAGCGCGTCGTCTGGCTGGCGGCGCCGCTCACGCTCGAGACCGGCGACCCCGACTTCGTGCCGCTGAAGCCGGGCGACTCGCTGCTCGTCGACACCAAGGCCGGGTACGCCTACGAGCGAGTGCCCAAGGCTGAGGTCGAGGACCTGGTGCTGGAGGAGGTGCCCGACGTCTCCTACGAGGACATCGGTGGCCTGTTCCGCCAGATCGAGATGATCCGCGACGCCGTCGAGCTGCCGTTCCTGCACTCGGAGCTGTTCCGGGAGTACGAGCTGCGTCCACCCAAGGGTGTGCTGCTCTACGGCCCGCCCGGTTGTGGCAAGACGCTGATCGCGAAGGCGGTCGCGAACTCGCTGGCCAAGAAGATCGCGGCGATGCGCGGCGACAACCCGGACGAGGCCCGCTCGTTCTTCCTGAACATCAAGGGCCCGGAGCTGCTGAACAAGTTCGTCGGCGAGACCGAGCGGCACATCCGGCTGATCTTCCAGCGAGCCCGTGAGAAGGCGTCCGAGGGCACGCCGGTGATCGTGTTCTTCGACGAGATGGACTCGATCTTCCGGACGCGTGGTTCGGGTGTGTCCTCCGACGTCGAGACGACGATCGTGCCGCAGCTGCTGGCGGAGATCGACGGTGTCGAGGGTCTGGAGAACGTCATCGTCATCGGCGCCTCCAACCGCGAGGACATGATCGACCCGGCGATCCTGCGCCCCGGCCGGCTCGACGTGAAGATCAAGGTCGAGCGTCCCGACGCCGAGGCGGCCAAGGACATCTTCTCCAAGTACCTCACCGACACGCTGCCCATCCACGTCGACGACGTGGCCGAGTTCGCCGGCAGCCGCAAGGCGACGGTGGACGCGATGATCCAGCGCGTCGTGGAGCGGATGTACGACGAGTCGGAGGAGAACCGCTTCCTCGAGGTCACCTACGCCAACGGTGACAAGGAGACCCTGTACTTCAAGGACTTCAACTCGGGCGCGATGATCCAGAACATCGTGGACCGGTCGAAGAAGTCGGCGATCAAGTCGGTGCTGGAGACGGGCCAGCCCGGCCTGCGGGTGCAGCACCTGCTCGACGCGATCGTCGACGAGTTCGCCGAGAACGAGGACCTGCCCAACACCACGAACCCCGACGACTGGGCCCGGATCTCGGGCAAGAAGGGCGAGCGGATCGTCTACATCCGCACGCTGGTCACGGGGAAGAACACGGAGACGAGCCGGGCGATCGACACGGCCTCGAACACCGGCCAGTACCTGTAGCCGCACCTCTGGACGCTGTTCACGACGAGGGCCCGCCGGACGCGATCCGGCGGGCCCTCGTGTGTCCGGGATCAGGCGCGCAGCAGGGTGAGCGACACGTCGACCTCGACGTCGCGGCCGATCAGGCCGGCGCCACCGCGGACGCCTGCGGCGACACGGTCGACGGTGAGCCGGGCGGTGACCAGGACGACGGACCGGCCGGCCTCGACGGTCGCGACCTCGGCGACGACGGGCGTCCCGGTGTCGCGGACCCGCAGCGTCCCGGCGGCGGTGCCGGTGCCGTCGGCGAGCTCGCCCTCCCAGCTCAGCACCGGGTGGCGGACGGCGTCGAGGTACCGGGGACCGCGGACGTCGATGTCGCGGCGGCGCTTGGCGGTGGTGAACGATGCCGCGTCGAGGTCGACCCGGACGCGTGCGCGGCCTTCGGCGACCTCGACGTCGCCCTCGGTGACGGCGAACGTGCCGTCGACGACGAAGAGCCCGAGCGAGGTGACGCGGAACGCGACGGTGCTGCGGGTGGGTGCGACGCGGTAGTGGCCCGGGGGGACCCCTCGCACCCCGGACCCACCGCGCGCGGCGAGCGGCACCGCGCGGGTCGTCACGACGTCACCGCCGTGACCTCGAAGATCTCGACGTGGTCGGGGCCGGGCAGCAGGGCGAGGTCCTCGCCGGGCAGCAGCTCCAGCTTCTCGACGGTGCGGAACCCGTCCTGCAGCGTCGGCTGGTCGACGGCGAAGACGATGACGACCTTGCGCTGCTGGTCGGCCTGCCACAGCCGCAGCACGCGGCCGGTGCTGGTGGCGCGGGCGGCCATGGCGGGGCCGATGCGGTCGCGTTCGGCCCGGTCGGCGGCCTCGCGCACGGCGGGCGGCATGGGCCCGGAGAACGTGACGACGGCGGCGACGGCCGTCTTCCCGCCGGGTGGGCCCAGCGGGGTGTCGATCTCGACGTCCCAGTGGTCGGTGCCGGTGGGGGCACCGTCGTGCAGGCGCAGGACGACGTCACGGGGGCCGGCGATCTGGCGCAGCGCGAACTCCTCGGTGGCGGCGGCGGGCGATGTCGTGTCGGTGGGCAGGATCGTGGCGTACATGGTGGTCCTCCGGGTGCGGGCGGGGCGTCGGGCGCCCTCGCTGTCGTGCACCCACGATCACGCCGCCGGGGTGGGCGCCGGATCCGTGCTGGTACGTATCCGGCTACCGAACCGGTCCGTGTTCGGCCACCCAGCCGGCCACCTGGGCCCGGCGGGCGAGGCCGAGCTTGCCGAGGACGTTGGCGACGTGGGTCTCGACGGTCCGCTCGGACAGGACGAGCCGGGAGGCGATGTCGCGGTTGGTGCGGCCCTCGGCGAGCATCGCGGCGATCTCGCGTTCGCGTGGGGTGAGGCCGGTGCGTTCGCTGCGGGCACGGGCGACCGCGGTGAGGGTGGCGTCGGCGCGGCGCAGCGCGCCGGGCATGCCGATGCGGCGGGCGGTGGCAGCGGCCCGGGCGGCGTGGGCGGCGGCGGTGTCGAGGTCGGTGGTGTCGTTCCCGCCGGCGAGCAGCAGTTCGGCGAGGCGCAGCTCGGACAGGGTGCGGTAGGGCAGGGCGCCGGCGCGGTCCTCGGCGTCGACGGCGTCGGCGAAGTGGCGGCGCGCGGTGTCGGTGTCGCCTGCGGCGTCGGCGGCGTGGCCGAGGGCGCGGGAGACCGAGCCGTCGCAGCGCACCGATCCGGAGCCGCCGGCGACGAAGTAGCCGGCGAACGGGGCGAGCGCCTCGTGGCACCAGCGTCCGACGTCGGCGTCGCCGAGGCCGGCGGCGAGCTCGGCGGAGTCGCAGACCGTCGGGAGCCAGCGTCCGTCGCGGGGGAGTCCGGCGAGGACGGGCGCGATCTGGGCGAGCCGTGAGCGGGCGGCGTGCTCGTCGCCGACGGCGAGCATCGACACCCCCACCGACGACCAGAAGATCGGCAGCGCCTCGGCGGCGCGGGCGGCGGCGAACACGGGGAGCATCTCCGCGGAGCGGCCCTGCAGCCGACGCAGCTCTGCGCGCAGGGCGCCGTCGATGGCGATGGCGCTGACGTCCTCGGTGCGCCGGGCCAGGTCGAGGGCGACATCGGCCTGGTGCTCGCACTCGTCGAGCCGCCCTTGCAGCAGCGCGATGGCGGCGGCCATACGGTGGCGGTGCCAGTGCGCGATCGGCCAGCCGAGCCGGTCGGCGACGACGGCGAGACGCGCCAGCTCGGTCTCGGCGACGGCGATGCGTCCCAGCTGGAACGCGGCGTCGATGCGCCACAGGGTGCCCCACAGCTCGGCGTCGGGTGGGCGGGGGAGGTCGGCCATGCGGCGGGCGATGTCGAGACGTTCGGCGACGCCGTCCGGACCGCTGGCGGCGTGCTGGCGGGCCCGGAGGGCGTCGAAGAGGGCGAGGGGGTCGCCGGAGCGTTCGGCGAGCCGGAACGCCTCGGCGGGGTCGTCGCCGAGCTCGTCGAAGCCGATGGCCTCGGCGGCGGCCAGTGCGTGCTGGGCGAGGACGCGGGCGCGGGTGGCGTCGTCGTGGGGGGCGTGTGCGGCGAGCTGGGGGAGTGCGCGGCGGGCGAGGTCGAGGACGGTGGCGTTGACGGGCCCGCCGAGCCCGCGCACGACGAGGCTCGCGCGGGCGAGGGCGCCGGCGCGCTCCGGGCCGTCGAGCTCGGGGCCGTCGGCGAGGTCGGCGACGGTGCTGCAGCGGGCGAGCGCCGCCTCGGCGAGCCCGGCCGCGAACTCGGCTTCGGCGGCGGCCAGCTGCAGGGCGCAGCGGTCGGCGACGGGCACGCCGGGCAGGGCGAGCGCGGCGTCGAGGACGGCGACGGCCCGGTCGGGGGCGGCCCGCGCCGCGGCGGCCGCGGCCAGGCAGGCGTGGACGGCGGCGGTGCGGCTCGCGGCGTCGGTCGCGCAGGCGAGCAGGTGGGTGACGGCCTCGCCGCCCATGGCCCCGGACGCGATGGCGGCCGCGGCGGCGCGGTGCCCGGCGAGCCTGCGGGCGGCGGGCAGCCCGGCGTGGACGGCGTCGCGCAGCAGGGCGTGGGGGAAGGTGTGCCGGTCGGGGGCGGGTCCGGCGCGGGTGAGCAGCCCGGCGGCGGTGGCCTCGTCGAGCGCGGCGAGGGCGGTGTCGGCGTCGAGGCCGCAGAGGACGGCGAGCTCGGCGCACCCGGCCTCGCCACCGGCGATCGCGGTGGCGCCGACGGCGTCGCGGGCGGCGGGGGAAAGGCGGTCGAGGCGGTCGGCGGTGATGTCGGCGAGGCTGGCGGGCACTCCGAGGGGCCAGCCGGGGCCGGTGGGCGGGTCGGTGGCGATGCCGGCGGCGCGCAGGCTCGCGGCCAGCTCGCGGACGTGCAGCGGGACGCCGCCGGAGGTGTGCAGCAGGACGGGGTGCCAGCCGGGGTGGACGTCGTCGGCGACGGCGGCGACCTCGGTGCCGGTCCACGCGGCGAGGTCGAGCCGGCGGGCCCCGGCCCGGTCGAGCGCGACGAGCCCGCGGCGCAGCGCGGGCGGACGTTCGGTGCTGCGGTAGGTGCCGACGGCGAGTACGCCGGGCCGGCCGGTGAGATGGGCGAGCAGCGCGAGGGTCGCCTCATCGGCCCAGTGCATGTCCTCCAGCACGACGAGCAGCCCGCCGGGCCGCTCGGCGAGGCCGCGGGCGACGGCCTCGAAGGCGCGCAGCCGGTGTCCCTGCAGGGCGGCGGCGTCGCCGTCGGCGGCGGGGAGCGCGGCGAGGACGTCGTGTTCCGGGCGCCCGTGCAGGGCCTGCCACCACGGCCACAGGGGCGGGGTGCCGACCTCGGGGTTGGCCCGGCCGGTCAGCACCGGCACGTCGGCCTCACGGGCGCGTGCGGCGAGGGCCGCGGCCAGCGTCGTCTTCCCGATCCCGGGCTCGCCCGCGAGCAGCACGGTCGCGCCGGCGCCGCCGCGGACGCCGTCGAGGTCCGCGGTGAGCGCGGCGATCTCGGCGGTGCGGCCCACGAGCAGGTCCACGCGCGGCATGCCCGGAAGCATGGCAGGTGTCCGATCCGTTCACGACGGTCCGGCGGTGCGCCTCCTAGCGTGTGTGGCCATGAGCATCTCCGCACGTCTGGACGTCATCGGCATGATCACCGCGGACATGGCCGCCGCGTTGGCCTTCTACCGGATGCTGGGCGTCGACATCCCGGCCGACGCCGACGGCGAGCCGCACGTCGAGGCGTCGCTGCCCGGTGGGCTGCGGCTGGCGTTCGACACCGAGGCGACGATCGCCTCGTTCGTCCCCGGGTTCACCCCGCCCGCGCCGGGCGGGCGGATCGGGTTGGCGTTCCTGCTCGACGACCCGGCCGCGGTCGACGCCGCCTACGCCGAGCTGACCGCCGCGGGCCATCACGGGGAGCTGGAGCCGTTCGACGCGTTCTGGGGGCAGCGGTACGCGACGGTGCTGGATCCGGACGGCAACGGCGTCGACCTGTTCGCGCCGCTCTCCGCGAACGGTTAGGGCCGTAACGACGCCGCGGTGACGCCGGCGAGGTCGCGGATCTCGCGGCTGAGGTGGGGTTGGTCGGCGTACCCGGCGTGGGCGGCGACGTCGGCGGGGGCGCGGCCGGCGGCGAGCAGCGCGACGGCGACGCGGAACCGCAGCACCCGGCGCAGGGTGGCGGGCCCGTATCCGAATGCGGCGCCGGCGCGCCGGTGCAGGGTGCGGACGGTCCAGCCCATCGCGTCGGCGGTGTCGGCGACGCTGTGGCCTGCGGCGATGTGCCGGGCGGCGACGCGGACCGCGGGGTCGGGGGCGCCGTGCTCGGCGCGCAGCTCGCAGGCCAGCGCGGCGAGGGCGGCGAGCGGGTCGCGGCCGTCGTCGACAGACCGTGCGGTGCGCCGGGCGGCGGCGGGCGCGATCTCGGCGAGGGGCACCCGCTGGTCGCGCAGTGCGGTGGCGGGGACGCCGAGCAGGGCGGGCGCGGCGCCGGGGTGCAGGCGCAGGCCGTGGGCGGTGCTGCCGGCGGAGCGGTGGACGGGGTGGGCCGCGGTGTCCGGCCCGGCGACGACGACGTGGCCGTCGATCCATATGAGGTCCATGCAGCCGTCGGGCAGGACGCTTCCGCTGGTGGGGGCGGCGCCTGCGGGCACGCCCGCGCGCCAGCCGCACTCGACCTCGACACGCAGCGACGGCGGTGCCGGGCGCTCGCGGTATCCGGTCACACGGGTGACCGTAGCCGCGTGCACCGACACCGCCGGAGCGCTGCGGGGAGGAAGAGGTCGTACCGGGGTATCAGGCGGTGCGGAGGACGGCCTCGATCTCGAGACCGATCTGCACCTTCTCGCCGACGACCACGCCGCCGCCGTCGAGCGGCATGGCGATGTCGACGCCGAAGTCGTTGCGGTTGATCGTGATGCTCGCGCTGAAGCCGACGCGGGTGCCGCCGAAGGCGTCGGGGCCGAAGCCGCCGATCTCGACGTCGAGGGCGACGGGCTTGGTGACGCCCTTGATGGTCAGGTCACCGTCGACGATGAGGCCGTCGCCGCCCGCGCGGACCGCGGTGGAGCGGAAGGTCCACTCGGGGTGGGCCTCGGTCTCGAAGAAGTCGGCGGAGCGGATGTGGGCGTCGCGCTGCTCCTGGTTGGTGTCGATGGAGTTGGCGTCGATGGTGACCTCGACGCTGGAGGTCTCGAGGGTCTCACCCGTTGTGATGACGCCGCTGAAGGTGCCGAAGCGTCCCTTCACCTTGCTGACCATCATGTGGCGGACACTGAAGGAGATGTCCGAGTGCGACGCGTCGATGTCCCAGACACCCGCGATGTAACCGGGGATTTGCGTGGTGGCGGCAGTCATGTCGTCCTCCGTACGATTTGTTGAGCGCTCATCTGTTGAGAGCTACGCTAGACCCGGTGCACTTGACAGTTCAACCATAGGGAGGGTGACGTGGACCACACGCGGTGGCTCGACGAGGACGAGCAGAAGACCTGGCGGGCGTTCCTCGCCGCGACCCGGCTCGTGTTCGACCGCGTCGAACGGCAGATGTCGCAGGAGTCCGGCATCCCGCAGACCTACTACGAGCTGCTCGTGAGACTGTCCGAGGCGCCCGACCGCACCCTGCGCATGAGCACGCTGGCCGACACCGCCCTGTCCTCGCGCAGCCGCCTCTCCCACGCCGTCGCCCGGCTGGAGGAGACCGGCTGGGTCGAGCGCAGCGCCTGCCTCACCGACCGCCGCGGCTCCTTCGCCCGCCTCACCGACGAGGGCATGGCCGCCCTGGAGGCCGCCGCCCCCGGGCACGTCGAGACCGTCCGCACCGCCGTTTTCGACCCGCTCACCCGCGAACAACAGGCCGCGCTGCGAGACGCCGCCGAGACGATCGTCGCCGCCCTCGCCGACGGCGCGCACCCCCTCGGCGTCGGCGCCCCCGCCGCCGCCCCCGTCGCCGCGGACGAGAACGGCTGAGCGCACGCGGCGCTCGTCACCGCACGACCACCGTCACCCACCACCGTCCTAGGCTGGAGACCATGGCAGACACGCACGTCGACGTCCTCGTCCTCGGAGCCGGCCCCGGCGGCTACGTGGCCGCGATCCGCGCCGCCCAGCTCGGGCGCAGCGTCGCGGTCGTCGAGGACAAGTACTGGGGAGGGGTCTGCCTCAACGTGGGCTGCATCCCCTCGAAGGCGTTGCTGCGCAACGCCGAGCTGGCACACATCTTCACCCACGAGAAGAAGACGTTCGGCATCTCGGGCGAGGCCACGTTCGACTACGGCGCCGCGTTCGACCGCTCCCGCGTCGTCGCCGACGGCCGTGTCAAGGGCGTCCACTTCCTGATGAAGAAGAACAAGATCGCCGAGATCGACGGCCGCGGCACGTTCGTCGACGCGCACACCGTCGAGGTCGCGCTCAACGACGGAGGCACGCAGACCGTCACGTTCGACGACGTCATCATCGCCGTCGGCACCGAGACCCGGCTGCTGCCCGGCACCTCGCTGTCCGAGCGCGTCGTCACCTACGAGGAGCACATCGTCACGCGCGACCTCCCGCGCAGCGTGATCATCGCCGGCGCCGGCGCCATCGGCGTCGAGTTCGCCTACGTCATGGCCAACTACGGCGTCGACGTGACGATCGTCGAGTACCTCGACCGGTTGCTCCCGCTCGAGGACGCCGAGGTGTCCAAGGAGCTGTCCAAGCACTACCGCAAGCTCGGCGTCACGGTCCTGACCTCGACGAAGGTCGAGTCGATCGACGACAGCGGCGACCAGGTCACCGTCCGGGTCTCCGACGCCAAGGGCGAGCGCGAGCTCACCGCCGACAAGGTCGTGCAGGCCATCGGCTTCAAGCCCCGCACCGAGGGCTACGGCCTGGAGAAGATCGGCGTGGAGCTCACCGAGCGCGGCGCCATCGCCATCGACGACCACATGCGCACCAACGTCGGAGGCGTCTACGCGATCGGCGACGTCACCGCAAAGCTGATGCTCGCCCACGTCGCCGAGGCGCAGGGTGTCGTCGCCGCCGAGACCATCGCCGGTGCCGAGACCGTCGAGCTCGAGTACGTGATGATGCCGCGTGCGACGTTCTGCCAGCCGCAGGTCGCGAGCTTCGGCTACACCGAGGCACAGGCCCGCGAGCTGGCCGACGAGAAGGGCTGGAAGATCGTCGTCGCCAAGTTCCCGTTCACCGCGAACGGCAAGGCCCAGGGCCTGGGCGACGCGTCGGGCTTCGTCAAGCTGATCGCCGACGAGACCTACGGCGAGCTGCTGGGCGGGCACCTGGTCGGCCCCGAGGTGACAGAGCTGCTGCCCGAGCTGACGCTGGCGCAGAAGTGGGACCTGACCTCGCACGAGCTGGCGCGCAACGTGCACGCGCACCCGACGCTGTCGGAGGCGCTGCAGGAGGCGATCCACGGCCTGACCGGCCACATGATCAACTTCTGATCCGCGGGCCCGTCACAGACGGGCCAGCCACCACTCGGCGAGCACCCTGCTGTCGGGCGCGAAGGGCCACGAGGGATCGGCCAGTCGCGCCCGCAGCTCGTCGACGGGCATCCACCAGCTCTCCGCGACCTCGGACGCCTGGGTGACCACCGGGCCGTCCCAGCGGGCCTCGAACGCGTACAGGTGGCAGCGCAGCCCCTCCGGCCCGCCCAGGCCCGGGCCGGGGCCCGACTCCCAGGCTGTCGCGTGCACCGGGATCAGCGCCACCCCGCGCACCCCCAGCTCCTCGGCGAGCTCGCGGGTCGCGGTCTGCTCGGGCGTCTCGCCGGGGTCGACGACGCCACCGGCGACGCAGTCGTGCACCCCGGCCATGACCAGCTTGGTGTCGGCGCGCCGGTGCACGTGCACGCGTTCGCCGTCGACGCTGCGCAGCAGGACCCCGGCGCTGCCGTGCCACAGCGACCGCGCGTACACCTCGCCGCGGCGGGCGGCCCCGATCTGGGCGCCCGCGGCGTCGTAGAGGGCGATCATCTCGGCGGCGGGATCGGGGGCGGGGCCGGGCACACCGCCGAGTCTGGCAGCCGGCGGGGTCCGTCTCACCCCGCCCACCCCGGCGACGACGGGGGATAGGCTCGGGCAATGCACTCCCACGTCGCCTCCGGGGCCGGTTCGTGACCGCCCGCCGCATCATGGGCACCGAGGTCGAGTACGGGATCTCCGTCCCGGGCGACCCGACCGCCAACCCGGTCATCACCTCCACCCAGGTCGTCCTGGCCTACGCCGCCGCGCAGGAGATCCCGCGGTCGCGGCGCGCCCGGTGGGACTACGAGGTGGAGTCCCCGCTGCGCGACGCCCGCGGCTTCGACCTGTCGGCGCCCACCCTGAGCCCGCAGAACGACTCCGAGCTCGACGACCTGGGCGCCGCCAACGTCATCCTCACCAACGGCGCCCGGCTCTACGTCGACCACGCGCACCCCGAGTTCTCCACCCCCGAGGTCACCACCCCGCGCGACGTCGTGGCCTGGGACAAGGCGGGGGAGCGGATCATGGAGGAGGCCGCCATGCGGGCGGCCACCGTCCCCGGCGCGCCGCGGATCCAGCTGTACAAGAACAACATCGACGGCAAGGGCGCCAGCTACGGCACCCACGAGAACTACCTGATGTCGCGGCAGACGACGTTCCCGTCGATCGTCTCCGGCCTCACCCCGTTCTTCGTGTCCCGCCAGGTCGTGTGCGGGTCGGGCCGGGTCGGGATCGGCCCGTCGAGCGACGAGGCGGGCTACCAGCTCTCCCAGCGCGCCGACTACATCGAGGTCGAGGTCGGCCTGGAGACCACGCTCAAGCGCGGCATCATCAACACCCGCGACGAGCCGCACGCCGACGCCGACAAGTACCGCCGGCTCCACGTCATCATCGGCGACGCCAACATGAGCGAGTACTCGACGCTGCTCAAGGTCGGCACCACCGCGCTCGTCCTCGACATGATCGAGAAGGGCATCCGGTTCGACGACCTGCGGCTGGCCGAACCCGTCAAGTCCGTGCATCGGATCAGCCACGACCCGAGCCTGAAGACCACGGTCGAGCTGCTCGACGGCCGCAAGATGACCGGGCTCGACCTGCAGCGCATCTACTTCGACAAGGCTCGCGCGCACGTCGAGAACACACAGGGCTCCGACGTCGACCCGGCCACCGTCGAGGTCCTCACCCTGTGGGGCGAGATCCTCGACGACCTCGGGCGCGACCCCATGAGCACCGCCGACCGGCTCGACTGGACGGCCAAGCTGCGCCTGCTCGAGGGCTACCGCGAGCGCGACGGCCTCAACTGGAACGCCGGCCGCCTCGCCCTCGTCGACCTGCAGTACTCCGACGTGCGGATGGGCAAGGGCCTCTACAACCGGCTCGCCACCCGCGGCTCCATCAAGCGCCTGATCAGCGAGGACGACGTCGCCACCGCGGTGCAGTCCCCGCCCGACGACACCCGTGCCTACTTCCGCGGCCGCTGCCTGGAGCGTTACCCCGCCGAGGTGGCCGCCGCGTCGTGGGACTCGGTCATCTTCGACCTGGGCCGGGAGTCGCTGGTGCGGATCCCGACGCTGGAGCCGCTGCGCGGGACCCGCCGGCACGTCGGCGAGTTGATCGACGGCTCCCGCACCGCCGAGGAGCTCGTCGAGGCCCTCACCCGGGGCTGACCTGCGGCCCACCGTCGCCGGCGGACCCGTCCGAAGGGTGGGACCCGGTCCGGACGCGCCGACGACACCGACGTCGATCACGGGCGTGTCGGCTTTCCGGTCGGTATCCTGACGGGACCGGACCTCGGCCCGGCGCCCCTGCGCAGGGGTGTCGGCCGAGACCCAGCCCCGAACGCGGGGTGAGCGAGGAGGAGACGGCCATGTCGCAGGAGCAGACCAAACGTCAGGGCGGTGGCGGCGGGGACGACGAGGACGGCTCCGGCGCCGAGGCCGCGGGTCAGGAGCGTCGCGAGAAGCTCGGCGAGGACGTGGACACGATCCTCGACGAGATCGACGACGTCCTCGAGGAGAACGCGGAGGAGTTCGTCCGCGCCTACGTCCAGAAGGGCGGCGAGTAGCCACCCCGACCGACCGCGGCCGGCGTGCGCCGGCCCGGTCGCCCGCAGTACCGTGCCGCCCGGTGGACCGGTCCACGAGACCGGTCCGCCGGGCGGTGTGACGCCGACACCGGGTGTCCCACGAGACGTCACGACAGGGATCGGCCCGCCCCAGGGCGAGTCGGCCGAACGAGGGAGAGGTACGCACCCGACCATGGACCACCGGTCGCCGCTCGACGCACGACACCCCGGCCTGCTCGACCCGTTCACCGCTCCGGCGACCGCGTCGTTCACCGACTACGTCGCCACCACCGCCCCCCACCTGCTGCCCGGCCGCTCCACCGCGGCCCAGGCCGGCGCGCACGCGGCCGCCGGTCTCGACGTGCCGCACGGCACCACGATCGTCGCGCTGGTCTGCGCCGACGGCGTGATCATCGCCGGCGACCGGCGCGCCACCGCGGGCAACGTCATCGCCCAGCGCGACATCGAGAAGGTGTTCGTCACCGACTCCTACTCCGCCGTCGGCATCGCGGGCTCCGCGGGCATCGCGCTGGAGATGGTGCGGCTGTTCACCGTCGACCTCGAGCACTACGAGAAGATCGAGGGCGTCCCGCTCTCGCTCGACGGCAAGGCCAACAAGCTCGCCGGGATGGTCCGGCAGAACCTCGGCGCCGCCATGCAGGGCTTCGTCGTCGTCCCGCTGTTCGTCGGCTACGACACCGACGCCGCCGACGCCTCGAAGGCCGGCCGCATCGTCACCTACGACCCCACCGGTGGGCGCTACGACGAGTGGCTCGGTTACCACTCCGTCGGCTCCGGCTCGGTGTTCGCGAAGTCGTCGATGAAGAAGCTGCACGACCCCTCGCACGACCTGGCGCGCACGATCCGCACCGCCGTCGAGGCGCTCTACGACGCCGCCGACGACGACACCGCCACCGGCGGACCGGACACCGTGCGCCGCATCTACCCGATCGTCGTCAGCATCACCGCCGAGGGCGCCGTCCGGCGTTCCGAGGAGGAGGTCGCGGCCGTCGTCGACCAGGTGATCGCCGGGCGCACGGAGAAGCCGGGCGGCTGACCGTGCCTGCACCCAGCACCCCGCACCTCATCACGACCCTGGAGCGCTCCCCGTGACGATGCCGTTCTACTCCTCAGTCGACCAGCTGCTGCGCGACCGCTCGGAGCTGGCGCGCAAGGGGATCGCCCGCGGGCGCAGCGTCGTGGTGCTCACCTACGCGGGCGGCGTCCTGTTCGTCGCGGAGAACCACTCGACGGCCCTGCACAAGGTCTCCGAGATCTACGACCGCATCGGGTTCGCCGCCGTCGGCCGCTACAACGAGTTCGAGAACCTGCGCACCGGCGGCATCCGCGCCGCCGACGTCCGCGGCTACTCCTACGACCGTCGCGACGTCACCGGCCGCTGGCTGGCCAACGTCTACGCCCAGACCCTCGGCACCATCTTCATCGAGCAGCAGAAGCCGTTCGAGGTGGAGCTGTGCGTCGCCGAGGTCGGTGCCGACGCCGGCGCCGACCAGCTCTACCGCATCACCTACGACGGGTCGATCACCGACGAGCCGCGCTTCGTCGTCATGGGCGGGCAGACCGAGCCGATCAGCGCGAAGCTCGGCGAGACGTTCGAGCCCGGCCAGGAGCTGGCCGACGCCATCGCGGTGGCCGTCGGCGGGCTGCAGGCCGGTGGCGCCCCCGGCAACGGCGCGGCCACCGAGGAGCGCATCCTCGGGGTGAGCGCGCTGGAGGTCGCCGTCCTCGACCGGGCCCGCCCGCGCCGGTCGTTCCGCCGCATCACCGGCGCCGCGCTGCGCGAGCTGCTGCCCGCCGCCAACCGCGGTGCCGACGACGCCGAGCCCGAGGTCGGCGGCGACGACGCCCCCGCCGCCGCCGGTGCCGACCCGTCGCCGGAGTCCTGAGCCCGACGCCGCGACAACCGTGCGCCCTTGACCTGAACCCGGGTCGAGGGCGCACGGTGTGGGCATGGCCGCGCCGCACGCCGGGGCACAACACGCGCAACGGCGGCCGCGGCATGTACTTCGACTCGCCGAGCGGCCACAACCTGGAGGTCCTCACGACCCCGTACGCGTGACCCCGCGCGCGAGGTCACGGGTAACTGCGGAGCTCCACGCCGTTGCCGTCGGGGTCGCGCAGGTAGATGCCCTGGCCCTGGCCGCGGGCGCCGAACAGCGACCGCGGTGCGGCCACCCCGTGCTCGGCGGCGAGCGCGGCCAGGTCGGCGCCCTCGACGACGAGGGCCATGTGCCCCATGTTCTCCCCGTCGCGCACACCGTGCTGGACGTCGATGATCGTGTCGGCGCTGACCCGCAGCGACGCGAACGGCACCTCGCCGCGGCGCCACTCCTCCAGCCGCAGCGCCTCCAGCCCGAGCACCTCGCCGTACCAGGCGACGAGCCGCTCCGGGTCGGCCGAGACGAGGACGACGTGGTCGAACGCCGTGACCTTCACCGGTCGATCCGCTCGGAACCCGCGTAGACGTTCATCGTCTCGCCGCGCAGGAACCCGACCAGCGTCATCCCGGCCTCGGCGGCCAGCTCCACCGCCAGCGACGAGGGCGCCGACACCGCCGTCATCATCGGCACCCCGGCCATGACGGCCTTCTGCACCAGCTCGAACGACGCCCGCCCCGACACCATCAGCACGGTGCCCGCGGCGGGGATGCGGCCGTCGAGCAGGCAGCGCCCGAGTGCCTTGTCGACGGCGTTGTGCCGGCCCACGTCCTCGCGGGCGACGATCAGCTCGCCGTCGGCGGTGAACAGCGCGGCGCCGTGCAGCCCGCCGGTGGAGGAGAACACCTTCTGCGCCTCGCGCAGCGCGTCGGGCAGCCCGACGATCGTGCGGTAGTGCACCCGGACCGGGTCGCCGGCGGGGGAGAACCGGGACTTGAGCTTCACCGCGTCCAGCGACGCCTTGCCGCACACCCCGCACGACGACGTCGTGTAGAAGTTGCGTTCCAGCGAGGTGTCCGGCGGCTCGACGCCGGGGGCCAGCGTGATGTCGAGGACGTTGTAGGTGTTGCGGCCCTGGTCGTCGAGGGAGTCGCAGTAGCGGGCGGACAGCAGGTCCTCGGAGGAGCCGATGACGCCCTCGGTGAGCAGGAAGCCGTGGGCGAGCTCGACGTCGTGGCCCGGGGTGCGCATCGTGACCGACAGCGGCTTGCCGTCGACGCGGATCTCCAGCGGCTCCTCGGCGGCGAGCGCGTCGGGGCGGCGGCGCTCCTGCCCGCCGGGCCCGAGCCGCAGCACCGGACGTCGCACCGTGACCCGGCCCATGTCCACTCCTGTCCGGCGCACCGACGTCGGTCGCGCCGGTCTCCAGGATACGGCCGGGCGGGCGGCCTGACCGGACGGCGAGATGCACATCGGGGTCGCCACGGAGCGGGCGGACCGCGCCGAGGTGCATCTCGGCACGCGGTCGTAGCATCGCCGCCCATGAGGAGCGGGCTGTCGGGGACCGCGCGGGCCGCGGGGATCGTCCTGGCCGGGGGCCGGTCGTCGCGGATGGGGACGTCGAAGGCCGCGCTGGACTGGTTCGGCGTGCCGCTGCTGGCCCGGGTGGCCGGGCTGGTGGGCCGGGCGGTCGACGGGCCGGTCGTGGTCGTGCGCGCCCCCGGGCAGGGGCTGCCGCCGTTGCCGGCGCGGGTCGAGGTGGTCGACGACCCCGTCGAAGGGCGGGGTCCGTTGCAGGGCATCGCGGTCGGCCTGGAGGCCGTCGCGGGCCGGGCGGGGGCGGCGTTCGTGACCGCCACGGACCTGCCGCTGCTGCATCCCGCCTACGTCCGTCGGGTGCTGGCGATGCTGGACGAGGACGCAGACGTCGTCGTCCCTCAGGTCCACGACTTCCCGCAACCGCTCGCCGCCGCCTACCGGGTGTCGCTGTCCCCACTGGTCACGAGCCTGGTGAGCGAGGGTGTGCGCCGCCCGCCGGAGCTGTTCACCCGGTGCCGGGTGGTGCGCCCCGACGAGGAGGAGCTGCTGGCGGGCGCCGAGCTCGCCCGGGTGGACCCGCAGATCGACTCGCTGCGGGGCGTCAACACCCCCGACGAGCTGGCCGCGGTGCGCGCCCGGCCCGCACCGCAGGTCGCCGTCGCGGAGGGCCCACCGGTGGCCGCCCGCACCCTCGGCGAGGCCACCGCCCTGCTCGCGGCCCGGCACGGCCCGGCGGCACGGATCGTGCTGGCCGGGGCCGTCGACGCCGTCGATCCCGCCATCCCGCTCGTGCCCGGCGACGTCCTCGCCGTGCGGGTCACCCCGGGCCCGGCAGGGGTGGTCGCAGGAGACACAGCGTCCCGCCGGACCTGACGGACGACGCGGGCGGGCATATCGTGGACGGGTCGACGTCGACGACCCGTGGAGGACCGATGCCCCGCCGTCCCCGGCACGTCAGGATCACCGAGCCACTGGTGCGTGAGAACGGGGTGCTGCGACCCGCCACGTGGGACGAGGCCCTCGACCGCGCGGCCGCCGGGTTCCGGGGCCGCAGCGGCGACGAGTTCGGCATGTTCAGCTGCTCGAAGGCCACGAACGAGATGAACTACACCGCCCAGAAGTTCTCCCGGGTGGTGATGGGGAGCAACAACGTCGACTCCTGCAACAGGACTTGACACGCTCCCAGCGTCGTCGGTCTGACGGCAGTGTTCGGTGCCGGCGGCGGCACCTCCGCCTATGTCGAGGCGGAAGACGCCGACCTTCTCGTCCTGTGGGGCTCCAACGCGCGTGAGACCCATCCGATCTTCTTCCACCACGTCCTGCAGGGGCTGCGCAAGGGCACGCGCATGTACTCCGTCGACCCGCGGCGCACCTCCACCGCCCGCTGGGCCGACGGCTGGCTGGGCCTCGACGTCGGTACCGACATCGCGCTGGCCAACGCCATCGCCCGGGAGATCATCCACTCCGACCTGGTGAACCACACGTTCGTCGACCGCGCGACCACGGGGTACGCCGACTACGCGGAGTCGGTGGAGCCGTACACACTGGAGCGGGCGGCCGAGATCACGGGTGTGGACGCGGCCCTGATCAAGGAGCTGGCGCACGCCTACGCCCGGGCCGACCGCGCCCAGATCTGCTGGACGCTCGGCATCACCGAGCACCACAACGCCGCCGACTACGTGTTCGCGCTGATCAACCTGGCGCTGCTGACGGGGCACGTCGGCCGCTACGGGTCGGGCCTGGTCCCGCTGCGCGGACAGAACAACGTGCAGGGCGGCGGCGACATGGGCTCGATCCCGGCCAAGCTGCCCGGCGGCTACGACCTGGGCGACGACGAGGCCCGCGCCCGGTTCGAGACGACGTGGGGCGCTCCGGTCTCGCCGAAGGCGGGCATGCACCTGTCGCAGATGTTCGAGGCGATGGAGGCCGGCACGCTCACGGCGCTGTACTGCATCGGGGAGAACCCGGCGGAGTCGGAGGCCAACGCCACGCACGCCCGGCACATGCTGGAGGGCCTCGACCACCTGGTGGTGCAGGACATCTTCCGCACGGCGACGGCCGACCTGGCCGACGTCGTGCTGCCGGCGGCGGCGGACTGGTGCGAGTACGAGGGCACCGTCACCAACAGCGAGCGGCGGGTGCAGCGGGTCCGCAAGGCCATCGACCCGCCGGGGCAGGCGTGGCCGGACACGCACATCATCTGCGCGGTCGCCGAACGCCTCGGCCACGACTGGGGCCGGCCGACGGCCGAGCAGGTGTGGGACGAGCTGCGGTCGCTGTCGCTGAACTGGCACCACGGCATGAGCTACGCCCGCCTCGACGAGCTGGGTGGCCTGCAGTGGCCGTGCCCGACCGAGGACCACCCGGGCACGCCGCTGATGCACGCCCGGCTGTGGGCCGACGACCCGGCCGAGATCGGGACGCCCGCACCGTTCACACCGGTCGAGCACGTGCCGCCCGTCGACGCGCTCGACGAGGAGTTCCCGATCCGGCTGACGACGGTCCGGCTGCTCGACGCCTACAACTCGGGTGTCCAGACCGGCGGCTACTCGTCGCCGATGCGCCGCCGGGAGTCGCTGCGGATGGACTTCGACGACGCCGAGCGGCTCGGGATCGTCGACGGCGAGAAGGTCCGCGTGGTGTCGCGGCGTGGTGCGGTCGAGGCGCCGGTGGCGCTGGACCCGTCGCTGCGGCCCGGGCTGGCCTCGTTCACCCCACACTTCTCCGAGGAGGTCGACACGAACGTGTTGACCAACGACGCGTGGGACCCCAAGTCGGGGACGTCGGAGTTCAAGGCGACCGCGATCCGGATCGAGAAGCTGGCGGACTCGGGGGAGCCTCGGCTGCCCGCCGCCGGAGGCTGAGTAGGGAGGCACGTGGACCTGCGTCTGTCGGGAGCCGAGGCGACCGCGGAGGAACGGGCGGCAGTCGACGCCCTGCTCGACCCGCCGCTGGGGCCGCGCGCGGCCGACGACCGCGCGGGCCCCGACTCCGGGCACGAGGCCCGCAGCAGGCGGCACCTGCTGCTGCCGGCGCTGCACGCGGTGTCCGACGCGGTCGGGTTCCTGTCCGAGGGGGCGCTGAACCACGTCGCCACCCGGCTCTCCGTGCCGCCTGCGGACGTGTACGGCGTCGCCACGTTCTACGCGATGTTCGCCGTCGAGCCGCGGGCTCCACGGGTGGTCCACGTGTGCGACGACGTGGCCTGCGGCCCCTACGGGGGCGAGGACATCGTGACGCGTCTGACGGCCGAGCTGGGCCCCGAGGGCCGGGGCGAGGAGGCCTGCTGGGTGCGCAGCCCGTGCCTGGGGCTGTGCGAGCGAGCGCCCGCGGTGATGTTCCAGCTGGCCGGTGAGCCGGACTTCAGCCACGCCCCGGCGACCCCGTCCGAGGTCGTCGCCGCGGCCCGCGGGACCGGCGACGCCCGGAGCGCCGACGCCGCGTTCGCCGATCCCGGCGTCAGTGTCCCGCAGACCCGCACCCCGCGCGGGGAGACGCTGACGCTGCTGCGCCGCATCGGGGTCGTCGACCCCGCAAGCCTCGACGACTACCGCGCCCACGGCGGCTACGAGGCCCTGCGCCGCGCGGTCGGGCTCGGGTCGTCGCGAGTGGTGCAGGAGCTGAAGGACTCGTCGCTGACCGGCCGCGGCGGCGCCGCGTTCCCGACGGGTGTGAAGTGGGACGGCGTGGCCTCCGCCCCGGTGCGCCCGCACTACCTGGTGTGCAACGCCGACGAGTCCGAGCCCGGGACCTTCAAGGACCGTGTGCTCATGGAGTACGACCCGTTCGGGCTGGTCGAGGCCATGACGATCGCCGGCTGGGCCACCGGCTGCGAACGCGGCTACCTCTACATCCGCGGCGAGTACCCGCTCGCGACCCGGCGTCTGGAGCACGCGATCGAGGAGGCACGGCGACGCGGCTACCTCGGCGAGGACGTCATGGGCGAGGGCTTCACGTTCGACATCGAGCTGCGTCGCGGCGCCGGCGCCTACATCTGCGGCGAGGAGACCGCGCTGCTGAACTCCATCGAGGGGTTCCGCGGCGAGCCGCGCAACAAGCCGCCGTTCCCCAGTGTGTCGGGCCTGTTCGGCAAGCCCACCGTCATCAACAACGTCGAGACGCTCTACAACGTGCTGCCCGTCCTCGACACGGGCGGGCCGTCGTTCGCCTCGATCGGCCGCGAGCGGTCGACGGGTACGAAGCTGTTCTGCGTCTCCGGGGCCGTGGTGACCCCCGGCGTCTACGAGGTCGACTTCGGAACGACGCTGCGCGAGCTGCTCACCCTCGCCGGTGGGCTGCGCGGGGAGCTGCGCACGATCCTGCTCGGCGGCGCGGCGGGCGGGTTCGTGATGCCCGACCAGCTCGACGTCCCACTGACGCTGGAGGGCGCCCGCGAGATCGGCGCGACGCTGGGCTCGGGGGTGGTGCTGGCGTTCGACACCGACGCCGACCTCGTCGGCACGCTGCGCCGGATCGCGGCGTTCTTCCGCGACGAGTCGTGCGGGCAGTGCGTGCCCTGCCGGGTCGGGACCGTCCGCCAGGAGGAGGCGCTGGCCCGGCTGGAGCGCGGCGCCCCGATCGGCGACCGCGAGACCGAGCTGGCGCTGCTCGACGACCTCGCCCGCGTCATGCGCGACGCGTCGATCTGCGGGCTCGGGCAGACCGCACCCGCGGCGGTGCAGTCGGCGCTGGCGCTGCGGCTGCTGTCGTCGCCGCCCGATCCGTCCACCAACGGCCACAGGAAGGTCACCACATGACATCCGCGCCGGTGATGCTCGGCGAGATCAAGCGCGTCGTCACCCTGACCGTCGACGGCCGCGAGGTCCGCGTCCCCGAGGGCTCGACGATCCTGCAGGCCCTTCACGAACAGGGCACGCCCGAGCAGGCCGACACCCCCACGTTGTGCTGGGCACCCAACCTCGCGCCGATCAACGCGTGCCGGGTGTGCGTCGTCGAGGTCGAGGGCTCGCGCGTGCTCGTGCCCTCGTGCGCCCGCAAGGTCGAGGACGACATGGTGGTGCGCACCGACTCGGAGAAGGTCCGGCACTCCCGGAAGATGGTGCTGGAGCTGCTGGCGTCGTCGGTCGACATGAGCCAGGCCGGCGACGACGTGGCCCGCTGGATGACGGAGTACGGGGTCGACGCCGACCGCTACGGCCCGCCCGCAGCCCCTGCCGCGGAGGGGGAGCGCGACCGCCGCCACGCCGGGCACCATCACGCCCCCGACGGGTCGCACGCCGAGACCGTCGCCCAGCCCGTGAAGATCGACAACGACCTCTACGTGCGCGACTACTCGCGCTGCATCCTCTGCTACAAGTGCGTGAAGGCCTGCGGCACCGACGCCCAGTTCACCTTCGCCATCGCCGCCGCCGGCCGCGGGTTCGACGCCCGCATCGCCACCGAGTACGACGCCGAGCTGCCCGACTCCGCCTGCGTCTACTGCGGCAACTGCATCGGGGTGTGCCCGACGGGGGCGCTCAAGTCGGTCCGCGAGCACGAGCTGCGCGAGGACGGCGACTGGCACCCCGAGGAGGAGACGGTCACGACGACGATCTGCTCGTTCTGCGGCGTCGGCTGCAACCTGGAGCTGCACGTGCAGAACAACTCGATCGTCAACGTCACCTCACCGTCGGACCACTCGGTGACCCATGGGCACCTGTGCGTGAAGGGGCGCTTCGGGTTCCAACACGTGCAGAACCTGTAGGAGGGTGCTCAGCGCCCTCGTCTGCTATCCGACGAAGGGCCGGTCGCGGCCCGACCACTGCTCCTCGTCGCGGCGGTACACCGGGATCGGCTTCGGCGCGACGCGGAAGGTGTAGCGGCCGGCCTCCTCGACGACCTCGCCGTCGGTCGCCAGTATGCCCGGCACCCGCAGCTCCACGTCGAGGTGGTCGACCTCGCGCTGGGAGTAGACCTTGCTGTGCCCCAACGCTCCCAGCATCAGCGCGAGGAACGCCCGCAGCCGGGAGAACCGGATGTCGGCGCGGATCCAGCGCACGTCGAGCAGCCCGGAGTCCAGCGTCGGCCGCCACGCCGGGACCATGCCACGCGGGTGGTAGGGGCCGTTGCCGACGAACAGGAACCACACCGTGTGCCAGCGGTCCTCGATCTTGACATCGACCTTCTCGGACTTGCGCAGTACGGTCACCAGCGCCGCGACGAACGCCGGCCACTTGCCCCACCGCGGCTGCCACTTCTCCCGCAGCCGCACCAGCTCCGGGTAGGAGCCGATGCTGGAGGTGTTGAGGAAGTACCAGGTGCGGGTGACCTCGTCGCTGACCGGGTCCTCACCCCTGCCGGGGTGGGCCTGCACGAGCGCCAGGTCGACCGCGACGGCCTCACCGGCCTGCGAGGCGTCGACGGCCTCCTGCAGGTCGTAGACGCCGACGTCGCGGGCGAAGTGGTTGAGCGTGCCCGCCGGGACGAGCACCAGCGGCAGCCCGCGCCGGTTCGCGACGGCCGCGACCGCGCCGACCGTCCCGTCGCCGCCGGCGACACCGACCGCCTTCACCCAGCCGTCGGCCCGCGACAGCGCCTCCTCGAGCTGCTCGCCGACGTCGAGACCCTTCTCGGTGCGCAGCACGCGCGCCCGCGGCAGGGCGGCCTCGATGTCGTCTCCCGGGTCGACGCCCTCCTCACCGGACAGCGGGTTGACGATCATCACCAGGCCCTCGCCGTCGGGCAGCGGATCGACGCTGTCGACCGGGCGGGCCCGCGCCTCGTCGGTGCCCCGCACGGGCCACCAGCGCCGCGTCAGCAGCGCGACACCCGATCCGAGGGCGGCACCCACCACCACGTCGGACGTCCAGTGCACGCCGACGTGGACCCGCGAGTAGGCGACGGCCGCGGCCAGCGGTGCGACGACCAGCCCACGCCTGGGGCTCTCCAGCGCCACCGCCGTCGCGAACGCCGCCGCCGACGCGGCGTGCCCCGACGGGAACGACGACGACGTCGGCGGGTCGGCGATGGTCTGGTACGCGGGCAGCTCACGCGCCGCGGGCCGCCGCCGCGGCAGCAGCGGCTTGAGGACCGCGTTGGCGGTGAGGCTCGCCCCGGCGATGCTCAGCACACCGCGCTGGGCCGCCTTGCGGCCCGCGCCCCTGCGCGAGCCCAGGACCGCCGCCACCGCGAACCACAGCACGCCGTGGTTCGCCGCGGGGGACAGGGTCTTCATCACCGTGTCCACCGCACCCGGCGGCCGGGCCGCTATCCGACGGGATATCTCGCGGTCCCACACGTCGATGCGCCGCAGCGGCGGAGTGCGCGCGACCTTCACCCGGGGGTCGACGCGCCGCAACCTGTCCCACACAGACGTGACCCTAGAGGCGCTTCTCCGCTTACGCTGAAGGGCATGCAGCGTCGGATCTACGGTGTGGAGACCGAGTTCGGGGTCACCTGCACCTTCCACGGCCAGCGCCGGCTCTCCCCGGACGAGGTGGCGCGCTACCTGTTCCGGCGTGTCGTGTCCTGGGGACGGTCGTCCAACGTCTTCCTCCGCAACGGGGCACGCCTCTACCTCGACGTCGGATCCCACCCCGAGTACGCCACCGCCGAATGCGACTCCCTCACCCAGCTCGTGGCCCACGACAAGGCGGGCGAACGCATCCTCGAGGACCTCCTCGTCGACGCCGAACGCCGGCTCGTCGACGAGGGCATCGGCGGCGACATCTACCTGTTCAAGAACAACACCGACTCGGCAGGCAACTCCTACGGCTGCCACGAGAACTACCTCGTCGCCCGCCAGGGCGAGTTCTCCCGGATCGCCGACGTCCTGCTCCCGTTCCTGGTGACGCGCCAGCTCATCTGCGGGGCCGGGAAGGTCCTGCAGACCCCGCGCGGTGCGGTGTACTGCCTGTCGCAGCGCGCCGAGCACATCTGGGAGGGCGTCTCCAGCGCCACCACCCGCTCACGGCCCATCATCAACACCCGCGACGAGCCGCACGCCGATGCCGAGCGCTACCGCCGGCTGCACGTCATCGTCGGCGACTCGAACATGTCCGAGGTCACCACCCTGCTCAAGGTGGGCTCGGCGACGCTGGTGCTGGAGATGATCGAGGCGGGCGTCCAGTTCCGCGACTTCACCCTCGACAACCCGATCCGCGCCATCCGCGAGATCAGCCACGACCTCACCGGCCGACGCACCGTCCGCCTCGCCGGCGGCCGTGAGGCCAGCGCGCTCGACATCCAGCGCGAGTACCACGCCCGCGCCGTCGAGCACATGCGCACCCGCGAGGGCGACGACAAGGCGATGGAGCGCGTCGTCGAGCTCTGGGGGCGGGTTCTCGACGCCGTCGAGTCCCAGAACCTCTCGCTGATCGACCGCGAGATCGACTGGGCCATCAAGCACCGGCTCGTCGAGCGCTACCAGGAGCGCAACAACCTCGACCTGGCCCACGCCCGCATCGCCCAGCTCGACCTGGCCTACCACGACATCCGCCGTGGCCGCGGCCTGTTCGACCTGCTGCAGCGCAAGGGCATGGTCGACCGCGTCACCGACGACGGCGAGATCGAGGCCGCCAAGGACACCCCGCCGCAGTCCACACGGGCCAAGCTCCGCGGCGACTTCATCGCCGCCGCCCAGGCCGCCGGGCGCGACTTCACCGTCGACTGGGTGCACCTCAAGCTCAACGACCAGGCGCAGCGCACCGTGCTGTGCAAGGACCCGTTCCGGGCGGTCGACGAGCGTGTCGACCGGCTGATCGCCTCGCTCTGACGCTTCTCCGCGCGCCGACGACGGGCACCGCGACGGTCACCGGCATGATCTGCCGATGGTCGTCGAGGTGCTCGCCGTCGTCGTCGTAGCGCTCGTCGCGCTGCTGCACCTGTACATCCTGGTGCTGGAGATGTTCCTGTGGCGTACGCCGCGGGCCCGGGCCGCGTTCGGCACCACGCCGGAGTTCGCCGACGCCACCGCGACGCTCGCAGCCAACCAGGGGCTCTACAACGGATTCCTCGCCGCCGGGCTGATCTGGTCGCTGATCGCCGGTGGCGACCTCGGGCACGCCGTCGCGCTGTTCTTCTTGGCGTGCGTGCTCGTCGCAGGCCTCTACGGCGGGCTCACCGCATCGCGGCGCATCCTGTTCGTGCAGGCCGCGCCCGCGGCGATCGGGATCGTGCTGCTGCTGCTCGCCTAGAGCTGTCGGCCGGAGCCCTACTCGATGCCGGGCATCATCTTGCGGCGCAGGTCGGCGAGCATGTCCTGGACGGGCGCCGCCGCCGGGCCCGCGCTGTCGGGCGCCGAGCCGATGCCCATCGCCGTCAACAGCTCCGAGGCCGCCTTGGCCGGGTCGCCGCTCTCGCCCAGCACCGGGTGCAGGCCCAGGTCGGCGAGGTGATGGAACACCAGGTTGACGACGCTCCACGGGTTGAAGGTCTCCTGGGTGTCCGCCTCGCTCATCGCGCGTCCTCACTCACCGTTCGTCCGGGATCTTCCGACGTGCCCCGGGTCACACGACCTTTTCTCCGCGGGGCCCGGGCGTCAAGGTGGCGCGGCGTCGCAACATGAGACACCCCCGGCGCGCAACCTCGTGGTCGTTGCGCGGGCACCCGGACAGCAATGGGGTTGCGCGCGGCCCGGCAGGAGCGGCGATCCGTTGTGCTGCAGGCACCGGCCGGTGCGGTCGTGACCGTTTCCGCCCGTCGCGGCATGCGGGCCCACCCACGGCCGTACGATGCCCGACGTGTCCGCTGCACGTGCCGAGCGACTGGTCAACCTGGTCCTCTGCCTGCTCTCGACCCGGCAGTACCTGTCGGCCGAGCGGATCCGCGACACCGTCCCCGGCTACGCCGACGCCCCCAGCGACGAGGCGTTCTTCCGGATGTTCGAGCGGGACAAGACCGAGCTGCGCGAACTGGGCATCCCGCTCGAGACCGGGCGCCGCTCGACGTTCGACACGGCCGACGGCTACCGCATCGCCCGCCAGGACTACGAGCTCGGCGAGATCGACCTCGACACCGAGGAGGCCGCCGCCGTCGCGCTCGCCGCCCGGCTGTGGGACTCCCCGGAGCTGGCAGGCGCCGCGCACGGCGCCCTGGTGAAGCTGCGCGCCGCCGGCATCGACGTCGACGAGTCCGGCGGCCCCGTCCAGCCCCGGGTACGCGCCACCGACCCGGCGTTCGGGCCGCTCATGGCCGCCGTGCAGGCCGGGCGGGCCGTCACCTTCGACCACCGCCGCGGCGGCCCGACCGGGGAAGTGGTGCGCCGCACCGTCGAACCGTGGGGGATCGTGTCGTGGCGCGGACGCTGGTACCTCGTCGGGCACGACCGCGGCCGCGACGCAGTCCGCTCCTTCCGGATCTCCCGCATCCTCGAACCGGTCACCGCGATCGGCCCGGCCGGCGCCGTCGCCGTCCCCGAAGGGGTCGACCTGCTGGCCCGGGTGAAGGCCGGGTTCGACCACGGGCCCGCCACCGGCACCGCCCGCATCTGGCTGCCCTCCGGGCAGGCGCACGGCCTGCGCCGCCTCGGCCACGTCGTCGCCGCCCGCGACCACGACGGCCGTGCGGGGGAGGAGCTCGAGCTGGAGCTGCGCAGCGTCGACATCGTCGCCCGCTGGCTCGCCGGGCACGGCCCCGACGTCGTCGTCCTCGACCCGCCCGAGCTCGCCGCAGCCGTCCGCGACCGCTGGAAGGCGGCCGCCGCCGTGCACGAGCAGGCTCGCGCATGACCGGTATCGCCGAACGGCTGCCGCGGCTGTTGTCGCTGGTCCCGTACCTGCTGGCCCGGCCCGGCGTGCGGATCGCCGACGCCGCCGCCGACTTCGGCACCACCGAGCGACAGCTGCGTCGCGACCTCGAACTGCTGTGGATGTGCGGGCTCCCCGGCTACGGGCCGGGCGACCTCGTCGACCTCTCGTTCTCCGGCGACACCGTCACCGTCACCGAGGACGCCGGGATGCGCCGCCCGGTGCGGCTCACCACGGCCGAGGCCACCGCCCTGCTGGTGGCGCTGCGCTCGCTGGGCGACGTGCCCGGGATCGTCGACACCGCCGCCGTCCGCCGCGCCACCCTCAAGATCGAGAAGGCCGTCGGCGACGCCGGGCTGGCCGGGGTCGCCGTCGAGCTCTCCCCGGAGGAGCAGGCCACCACCGCCGCCGTGCGCGGCGCGCTGGAACGCGGCCACGCCCTGCGCATCACCTACTACACCGCGGGCCGTGACGCCGTCTCCCGCCGCACCATCGACCCCATGCGGCTGCTGCTCGTCGAGGGCCGCGGCTACCTCGAGGCCTGGTGCCGGCGCGCCGAGGGCGTGCGGATGTTCCGCCTCGACCGCGTCGAGGACGTCACCGAGCTCGACGAACCCGCCGCCCCGCCGCCCGACGCAGAACCCACCGACGTCTCCGACGGCGTGTTCACCGCCCGCGACGACCACCTCACCGCCGTGCTGGAGCTGCAGCCCGAGGCCCGCTGGCTCGCCGAGTACTACCCGGTCGAGGAGGTCGTCGAGGACCCCTCCGGCGACGGCCGGGCCACCGTGAGCCTGCGCTATGCCGACCCCGGCTGGCTGGTCCGGCTCGTGCTCGGCCTCGGCGGGGGAGCGCGCATCGTCGAGCCCCCCGAGCTGGGCGACGCCGTCGCCGAACGCGCCGCGGCAGCCCTCGCCGCCGCCGACGTCCCCGTCGCACCCCCGGGAAGGACCGCATGACCACCGCCTACTGGATCGCCGTAGTGCTCGCGGGCGTCGGCCTGCTCACCATGGCCGCCCTCGCCCTCTCGCTGGGCCTGCGGCTGCGCCGCCTCGCCCGCGACGCCGGGTCGGTGCGCGCCGGGATCTCCGCGGCCACCGGGCCGATCACCGCGGCCGTGGCCGCGGGCCGGGCCCGCCGGGGGACGCCGGACCGCTGAGCGACGCCGTCCGGTACCGTCGGGATCGGCCGGACGACGTAACAGCACGGCAACCGGCCGTCCGTCTCTGCACCGCGTCGGAAGGACCACCCCATGGGCAGCCTCGGTGGCTGGGAGATCGTCATCATCATCGGCGTCCTGGTCCTGCTCTTCGGCGCGAAGAAGCTCCCGGACATGGCGCGCTCCGTCGGCCAGTCCGCCCGCGTCTTCAAGGGCGAGATGAAGGGCATGAAGAGCGACGACGAGGCCGAGGCGAAGGCCAAGGGCACCTCGCAGGCGACCCCGCCGCCGCCCGCCCAGCTGCCGCCGCCGTCCACGCCGCCGCAGGCGGGCGAGTCCACGCCGGCGCCCGGCACCCAGGGGCGCACCGACACCACCGCCTGACCCACGCAGGTGGCCAGGTTCCTGCCTCGTCGCCGTCGGGCGGTCAACCCCGACGGCACGATGACGCTCATCGAGCACCTCTTCGAGCTGCGTCGCCGTCTCGCGATCTCGATCCTCGCGATCCTCGTCACGACGATCTTCGGCTACATCTGGTTCGAGGTCGCGATGTTCGGCATCCCCAGCCTCGGTGAGCTCCTCAAGGAGCCCTACTGCTCGCTGCCCGACTCCTCGCGTGCCGTCTTCACCGCCAACGGGTCCTGCACCCTGCTCGGCACCGGCCCGTTCGACCAGTTCATGCTGCGGCTCAAGGTCGGCACCACGGCCGGCATCGTGCTGGCCTGCCCGGTGTGGCTGTACCAGCTGTGGGCCTTCATCACCCCGGGCCTGTACGCCAAGGAGCGCAAGTTCGCGCTGACCTTCGTCTCCATCGCCGCCGTGCTGTTCGCCGCCGGCGCCGTCCTGGCCTTTCTGGTCGTCTCCCAGGGCCTCGCGTTCCTGCTCACCATCGGCAGCGAGGTGCAGACGACCGCGCTGACCGGCGACTCCTACTTCGGCTTCGTCATCGCGCTGCTTCTGATCTTCGGGGTGAGCTTCGAGCTGCCGCTGCTCGTGGTGATGCTCAACCGCGTCGGCGTCCTCACCTACGACAAGCTGCGCAAGTGGCGCCGCGGCCTGATCTTCGGGCTGTTCGTGTTCGCCGCGATCGCCACCCCCGGGCAGGACCCGATCTCGATGACGGCGCTGGCCGTCGCCCTGACGATCCTGTTCGAGATGGCCATCCAGATCGCCCGCGTCCACGACCGCGGCAAGGCCCGCAGACGTGCCGCCGAGGGCTGGGACACCTGGGACCCCGACGAGCCCTCGCCCATCGACACCACCCCGAGCCGCATCGACCCGGCCGCACCGGTCACCCCGTCCGCAGTGCCCGCCGCCACGCCGCCGCCGCAGTCGCAACGCCTCGACGACGTCACCTGACCGGCCTCTGACCTGCGGCGGACCCGTTCTCCCGGAGATCGTCGGTCGGATGTGACAGCCTGGTGCGGTGTCCAGCAGTCCGGCTGAGGCGTACGCCGCAGCGAAGTCCCGAGTCGCTCGCCCGCACCTGACCGAGTTCACGGCCGGGTTGCCCTTCCGGCTCGACGGGTTCCAACGCGCCGCATGCGACGCCCTGGAGGAGGGGCACGGCGTCCTCGTGTGCGCCCCGACCGGTGCGGGCAAGACGGTCGTCGGCGAGTTCGCCGTCCACCTCGCGCTCGCCCAGGGCCTCAAGTGCTTCTACACGACGCCGATCAAGGCGTTGTCCAACCAGAAGTACGCCGACCTGGTCGCGCGCCACGGCGAGTCCGCGGTCGGGCTGCTCACCGGGGACACCTCGGTCAACGGCGACGCGCAGGTCGTCGTCATGACCACCGAGGTCCTGCGCAACATGATCTACGCCGGATCGCGCAACCTCGACCAGCTCGGCTACGTCGTGATGGACGAGGTCCACTACCTCGCCGACCGGTTCCGCGGCGCCGTCTGGGAGGAGGTCATCCTCCAGCTGCCCGCGCACGTCGCCCTGGTCAGCCTGTCGGCCACGGTGTCCAATGCCGAGGAGTTCGGCGACTGGCTGGTCACCGTCCGCGGCGACACCACCGTCGTCGTCGACGAGCACCGGCCCGTGCCGCTGTGGCAGCACATGATGGTCGGCAACCGGATGCTCGACCTGTTCACCCGGACCGGTGGCAGCGAGACCGGCGGCGCCGAGCTGCGCGTCGACCCCGACCTCGTCCGCCAGACCCGCGAGCTCGACCGGCAGTCGTCCACCGCCGTGTGGGACCGCGGCCGGCGCAGCCGCGGAGCGCCCCCGCCGCGCCGCGTCGGGTTCCGCCCGCCGTCGCGCACCACCGTCATCGACCGGCTCGACCGCAACGGCCTGCTGCCCGCGATCACGTTCGTGTTCTCCCGCAACGGGTGCGACGCCGCCGTCGGCCAGTGCGTCCGGTCCGGGCTGCGGCTCACCACCGAGGACGAGATCGCCGAGATCCGGCAGATCATCGAGAAGCACACCGGCGACCTTCCGCAGGCCGACCTCGGCGTCCTCGGCTACTGGGAGTGGCGCGAGGCCCTCGAACGCGGCATCGCCGCCCATCACGCCGGCCTGCTTCCCGCGTTCAAGGAGACCGTCGAGGAGCTGTTCGTCAAGGGCCTCGTGCGGTGTGTGTTCGCCACCGAGACCCTCGCGCTGGGCATCAACATGCCCGCCCGCACCGTCGTCCTCGAACGGCTCGTCAAGTACAACGGCGAGGCCCACGTCGAGCTGACACCGGGGGAGTACACCCAGCTCACCGGCCGGGCCGGGCGCCGTGGCATCGACGTCGAGGGCCACGCCGTCGTCGTCTGGCAGCCCGGGGTCGATCCCGAACGCGTCGGCGGCCTCGCCTCCACCCGCACCTACCCGCTGCGCAGCTCCTTCCGGCCCGGCTACAACATGGCGATCAACCTCGTCGCCCGGCTCGGGGTGCAGCGCGCCCGCGAGCTGCTGGAGATGTCGTTCGGTCAGTTCCAGGCCGACCGGTCCGTCGTCGGGCTGGCCCGGCGCATCGAACGCAACGACGAGACCCTCGCGGGCTACGCGACGTCCATGCAGTGCCACCTCGGCGACTTCGCCGAGTACGCCGACCTGCGCCGCAAGGTGTCCGACCGGGAGAAGGCCCTGTCACGCCAAGGCGTGTCCGACCGGCGCGCCGCGTCCGCCGAGTCACTGCGCGCACTGCGCCCCGGCGACGTCATCGCCGTCCCGTCCGGCAAACGGTCCGGGCTGGCCGTCGTCATCGACCCCGGGGTCGACGGCGACGACGACCCCCGCCCCCTCGTGCTGTCGGAGGACCGCTGGTCGGGCCGGCTCTCGACGGCCGACTTCCCGACACCCGTCGAGTCGCTCGGCCGGATCCGGCTGCCCCGCAACGTCGACGTCCGGTCCCCGCGCGGGCGCCGCGACCTGGCCTCGACGCTGCGCAACACCGGAATCCAGGCCCCGGCCCCGACGCGGCGGCGCGGCAACAACCACGACGACCCCGAGCTCGCCGCGCTGCGCCGCGCGCTGCGGGCCCACCCCTGCCACGGCTGCGACGACCGCGAGGCACACGCCCGCTGGGGCGAGCGCTACCACCGGCTCTCCCGCGACACCGAACAGATCCGGCAGAAGGTCCGGGCCACGACGCACTCGCTGGCCCGCTCGTTCGACCGCATCCGGGCGCTGCTCGCCGAACGCGGCTACGTCGTCCCGGGCGCCGACGGGGAGGCCGCCGTCACCGAGCACGGCGAGCGCCTCGCCCGGCTGTGGGGCGAGTCCGACCTGCTCGCGGCGGAGTGCCTGCGCCACGGGGTGTGGGAGAACCTCACCCCGCCCGAGCTGGCCGCGGTCGTGTCCGCGCTGGTCTACGAGTCGCGCCGCGACAACGGCCCCGTCCCGCGGGTACCCACCGGCGCGGTCTCGGAGGCTCTGGCCGACACCGTCCGGCTGTGGGCCGGCCTGGAGGCCGACGAGCGCCGCCACCGCATCGACCGCACCCGCGAACCCGACCTGGGCTTCGCCTGGCCGGTGCACCGGTGGGCCCGCGGCGAGTCGCTGGCCCAGGTCCTCGCCGCGGCCGAGCAGAACGGCCACGAGCTCTCGGCGGGCGACTTCGTTCGCTGGTGCCGCCAGGTCCTCGACCTGCTCGACCAGATCGCCGGTGTCGTCGGCCGATCCACCCCCTTCGGGCAGGTCGCCAAGGAGGCGGCGGCCTCGGTACGCCGCGGTGTCGTGGCGGCCGGGGTGGTGTAGGACCCTGATGCGGCACCCGACCGGTGGGCTCGGACGGTCGTCCCGGACGGCCGGTTCGCCCGGTCCTGCCGGGGCGGTGGGCACTGTGCTTTGATCGCCGGGTCATACCCCGGTGGCACGGGCGCCCCGCCGGGGCGGGCACGAGGGCACAGTCGCGACGAGGAAGGTTCCCCATGAGCAATCCCCCGCACAGCGACGACGCGGAGCGGGGCGGGGCCGCCGCGCCGGCCGAGCAGTCGTCCTCGCCGCAGTCGCCGCCCGCATCCGGCACCCCGGCCGCTGCCTCCGACAAGCCGGCCACGCCTGCGGGCGAGCAGCCCGCCGACGGCGCGTCCGCGACCGAGTCGACGAACGTCCTCCACGCGCAGCCGCCGTCGCTGCAGAAGCAGGCACCGCCGGCGGCCGAACCTGCCGCCGAGGCCCCGGCCGAGCACGTCGCGGCGCAGCCCGCCCCGCAGCCGCCCGCCGAGCAACACCCGCCCGCCGAGCAACACCCGCCCGCCGAGCAGCACCCGCCGGCTGACCAGCAGGCCGCCGCCGCGTGGGGCCAGCAGCCCGCTCAGCCGCAGTGGGGCCAGCAGCCCGGCGGTCAGTGGGCTCAGCAGCAGCCCTACGCGCAGCAGGGGCAGCAGTACCCGCCGCAGGCACAGCCGGTGTGGGACGCGCAGCGCGGGCAGTGGGTGCAGCCCGGGTGGCAGCAGCCCGGCCAGGTTCCGCCCGGCCAGTGGGGGCAGCAGCCCCCGCAACAGCAGCAGTGGGCGCAGCCCGGCGGCACCGGCGCGTGGGCGCAGCCCCCGCAGACGCAGCCCCCGCAGACGCAGCCCCCGCAGACGCAGGGCGAGCCTCCGACCGCGCCACACAACTCGTCGCAGCAGACCCCGCAGTGGGGCGCCTCGGCCGACGCCGGCACCCAGTACGCGGGGGCGGGCTCCCCCTGGGCGGCACCGAACGCGCCGGCCGACCCGCCCGCCGCTGCCGGCGGCGGCGACGCGGCCGCCGGTTTCGACGCCGGCGCCACCCAGCACCTCGGCGGCGCCGCGAAGCAGGGCGACGACGCCGCGTCGCCGTGGAGCCAGCCCGGGCAGGCGGGTCAGCAGGCCCAGCAGTCCACCGCTCAGCTCCCCGGAGCCGAGCAGCAGTGGGGTGGCCAGCAGCAGCCCGCCTGGGGCGCCGGCGCCGGCAGCGCGTGGGGCCAGGGCGACCAGCAGGCCCAGCAGCAGCCGTGGACGCCGCAGCCCGAGGGCCAGCAGGCGCCGTGGGGCTCGCAGGCCGCCGGGTCCACCGCCGGCTGGGCCGCGCAGCCGCAGCAGCAGGGGCCGTGGCAGCCGGGCCCGTCGGCCACGACGCCGACCCGCAAGCGCAGCGCGCTGCCGTGGATCGTCGTGGCGGCGGTCGTCGTGGTGCTCGGTGTCGCGGCCGTCCTGCTGTTCTGGAAGCCGGGGTTCGTCGTGACCCGGGTGTTCGACCAGGCCGGCCTGCAGTCCGGCGTCGAGCGCGTCCTGACGACCGACTACGGCCACCAGGTCTCGGCCGTCTCCTGCCCCGCCGACCGCGCGGTCAAGGAGGGCGACACCTTCACCTGCTCCGCGACCGTCGACGGCGAGCCGAACACCCAGATCCCGATCCGGGTGACCAGCAGCAGCGGCAACTTCGAGGTCGGGAGAGTCTGACCCACCGTCGTTCCGCCGAGTTCGACATCAGGCCGCTCTCGATCATGATCGAACCAGTCTGGTGTCGAACTCGACGCGTCAGCGGGCCAGTGCCGCGGTGAGCCGGTCGACCGAGCCGGACAGCCCCCACGTCTCGGCCAGCTCCGCGAGCCGGGCGGGGTTCGCCGGCTCGGCGGGCAGCACGTCGTCGTCGCCGGAGAACTCGACCGGAGCGTCGAGGGCGACGCGCACGACGGGCTCGACCACGGCCAGGTAGGGCGCGGCCGCCGCGAGCTTGCCGCGCACGGGCGGGCTGAGCCGCTTGTCGTCGGTGTCGACGATCGCGTCCCGCAGCTCCTGCCACGACCCGAAGCGGCTGACCAGCGTCGCCGCCGTCTTCGCGCCGACACCCGGCACGCCGGGCAGGCCGTCGGAGGGGTCGCCCCGCAGCATCGCCATCTCGGCGTAGGCCTCGCCGGCCCGGTCGACGGGCACGCCGTACTTGTCCGCGACCTCCTTGGGCCCCATCGTCTCCGCCTTGGCCAGCCCGCGGCCGACGTAGATCAGCCGGACCGGGGTCGGGTCCTCACGCACGCACTGCATCAGGTCGCGGTCGCCGCTGACGACCGACACCGCGTCGGTGCGCTCGCGGGCGGCGAGGGTGCCGATGACGTCGTCGGCCTCGTAGCCCCTCGCCCCGGCCACCGCGATCCCTGCCGCGGCCAGCACTTCCAGCAGGATCGGGACCTGCGGCGAGAGGGTGTCCGGGACCTCCTCGGGGATACCGTAGGGCGCGGTGTCGGGCTCGCCGCCCGCGATCCGGTGGGCCTTGTACGACGGCAGCGCCTCCACCCGGAACCGGGGCCGCCAGTCGAGGTCGAGGCAGGCGACGAGCCGCGTCGGCTTCCGTTCGGACACGAGCCGGGCGACCATGTCGGTGAACCCGCGGATCGCGTTGACGGGGGTGCCGTCGGGGGCGGTGATCGACTCCGGGACGCCGTAGTAGGCGCGGAAGTACATGCTCGCGGCGTCGAGGAGCATCAGCGTCGGGGGCGGCGTCACATCAGGCAGCTTGCCAGGTCGGGTCCACCCGCAGCGCCGGACCCGAACAGACCCCGCGCGCAACCTCACGGTCGGGAGCCCGCCGCCGGACGACAGTGTGGTTGCGCGCCGTCGTCCGGATCGGCCGGGTGGCGGGCGCGCCGACCCGACCGGCACCCGCTCCGGTGACGGCCTGTGGCGGCATAGGCTGCGCCCATGACTCCGGCCGTCCCCACCGCGCTGCTCGCCGACCGGCTCCGCCGCGCCGGCGAGGTCGCCGCCCAGCAGGGCATCGACCTGCTGCTGATCACCCCCGGCACCGATCTCCGGTACCTCCTGGGCGCGGGCGGCGAGTCCCACGAACGTCTGACGTGTCTTGTCGTGCCCGCGGCGGGCCACCGGGCACCGCCCGCGATCGTCGTGCCGAAGCTCGAGGCCCCCGGCTACGCGGGCGTGCCACTCGAGGAGCTGGGCGTCGACGTCGTGACCTGGACCGACGGCGAAGACCCGTACCTGCTGGTCAGCGACCTGGCGGGCGGCCCGACCCGGGTCGCGGTGGCCGACACGATGCCCGCCGTGCACGTGTTCGGGGTGCGCGACGCGCTGCCCGACATCACCCAGAAGCTCGCCGGGCCGGTGATCCGGGAGCTGCGGATGCGCAAGGACGCCGCCGAGGTCGCGCAGCTTCGTGACGCCGGCGCGGCGATCGACCGGGTGCACGCCCGCATCGGCGAGTTCCTGAAGCCGGGCCGCACCGAGGCCGCGATCGGCGCCGACATCGCCGCCGCGATCGTCGAGGAGGGCCACACCAGCGCGGCGTTCGTGATCGTGGGGTCCGGCCCCAACGGAGCGAGCCCGCACCACGACGTGTCCGACCGGGTCGTCGAGCGCGGCGATGTCGTCGTCATCGACATCGGCGGCCCGCTGCCGGGCGGCTACTTCTCCGACTCGACGCGCACCTACGCGGTGGGCGCGGCCCCGTCGGCGGAGATCACCGAGACCTACGCGGTGCTGCAGGACGCCCAGGAGCGGTCGGTGGCGTCGGTGAAACCAGGGGTGACGGCCGAGCAGGTCGACGCCGCGGCCCGCGAGCCCATCACCGACGCGGGCTTCGGGGAGAAGTTCGTGCACCGCACCGGCCACGGCATCGGGCTCGACGTGCACGAGGACCCGTACATCGTCGGTGGCAACGCGATCGCGCTGGAGCCGGGCATGGCGTTCAGCGTGGAGCCGGGCATCTACATCGAGGGGGCGTGGGGCGCCCGGATCGAGGACATCGTCGTCGTCACCGAGACGGGCTGCGAGCGGCTCAACTCGCGGCCGCGGGACCTGGTCGTCCTGGACTGACCGGCTGCAGCGGCCCGTCGGCCGTCGGCAGGCAGGCGGCCGAGGACGCGCCGCTGCGGACGAACTCACCGAGGCACCCTCCGATCGCCGCGTGCCCGGCGGCGTCGGGATGGAACGACTCCTGCACCATCGGCACCCCGAGGCCGCCGAACCGGCCGTGGCGCAGCGCCTCGGGAGCGACGGTGAGCCGGCGCTGCCACTCCGCCGACGGGTCGTCGCGGCTGCACGCCTCGCGGCCCTCGGTGGCGCGCGAGAGGTCGAGGAACCGCGCACCGGTGCGGGCCGCGACGCCGGCCAGCGCCCCGGACAGCTCGGGGAGCGCGACGGTGCGAGCCCATTCGGCGTCGGCGCGGTGGTAGGGGCAGCCGCGGGTGCTGTGGAAGCGGCCCATCCGCTCGGTCACGGGTGAGGCGTAGGAGAGCAGGACGAGCGCATAGGTGTCGTCGGCGTAACCGGCGTCGCGCATCGTGGCCCGGACGTCGGCGACGGCCGCCTCGACCTTCGGCACGGTCGCGGCGAGCCGCGCGGGCCACGCGGCGACGGCGGCGTCCCGGCACGGGCCCTGGCGTGGGTCGAGGAAGGCCCGGATGCAGCCGGCGAGGACGGTGGTGAGGGCGACGTCGTCGTTGGAACCGATCTGGAGTGTCACCGCGGTGACCCGGTGGGCGCGGGCGACGGCGGCCAGCCGCGCCGCCTGTGAGCCGGGGCCGCCGGCGAGGCGGACGGACGCGGTGTCGGCCCCCGAGCAGGCGAGGTTCACCGTGACCGGCGCGAGGCCACTGCGGTGGACGTACGCGGCGGGGGAGCGGTGGCACCAGTTGCCGCCCTCGCCGCGGGTACCGGCCTCGTAGTCGCCGGCGCCCTCACCGGAAGCGGTGCTGTCCCCGAGGGCCACGACGGCCTCCTGGGGCGAGGCCGCGGCCGGCGCGGCTCGGAGGGCCGCGGCGACACCCACGGCGAGCAGGAGGGCCGCGCAGAGCCGCAGGCCGGAACGGAAGTCGATCACCCGCCGGACGCTACGACCGGCGACGCACCCCCGACGCCGGATCGGCGCAACCTGTGGATCGCGAGCGTGCATGTGGACAACCAGGGGCGGACTCCGGGTCGTTCTCCGGGCCTTCCCCGAGGGCACGGGCCTCGCGCGGCAGGAGAGTGGAGGTCAGACGGCGAGACACGCCGCACCTGGAAGGAGCACCAGTGACCACCACCGCCACCCTGACCCGCCCTGAACACGGCCGGATGATCGCGGGAGTGTGCGCAGGGCTCGCCGACCGCTTCGGCTGGAACGTGGGCACGGTCCGCCTGCTGTTCCTGCTGTCCTGCCTGCTTCCCGGGCCGCAGTTCGTCGTCTACCTGGTCCTGTGGGTGCTCATCCCGCGCCGCGGTTGGTGACGGCGAGGCTGGTGACGGACCTGGCGCCGCCGGCCGCGGGGGGCGGTCGGCGGCGCCGCACGACCCGTCGGGTAGACCTGGAACGGTGCGCAGCCTGCTCGTCGGCGTCCGGGTCCTCGATCCCGCCGGCCCGTCCGTCGACGGACCGGCCGTCGTCGAGACCGACGGCGACACCATCACGTGGGTGGGCCCCGCTGCCGACGCGGCCGAGCGGGCGGCCGGCGCGCACGTCCTCGACGTCCCCGGCACGACCCTGACGCCGACGTTCGTCGACGCCCACGTCCACGCCACCTCGTCGGGCCTGCTGCTCGACGGCCTCGACCTCGGTGCCTGCCGCAGCGCCACGCAACTGCTCGACGCCCTCGCCGCGCACGCCGCGGACCACGACGGCGACGTCGTGTGGGGGCACGGCTGGGCCGAGGACGGCTGGGTCGACCCCACGCCGCCTTCCCGGGCCGCGATCGACCGCGCCACCCGCGGCCGCCCCGCCTACCTGACCCGCGTCGACGTGCACTCCGCGCTGGTGTCGTCGGCACTGGTCGACCGCGCGCGCGACGCCGTCGACGCCGGCGGTTGGTCGTCGTCGGGCCCGTTGTCGGCCGACGCGCACCATCACGTGCGCCGCGCCGCGCTCGCCTCGGTGGGCCGCGACCAGCGCGACCGCGCGCAGCGCTCGTTCCTCGCCGCGGCGGCCCGTGCCGGGATCGGCACCGTCCACGAGTGCGCCGGCCCGCTCGTGTCCGGGCGCGAGGATCTCGCCGCGCTGCTGACCGTCGACGCCGGGGTCGAGGTCGTCGGCTACTGGGGTGAGGCGGTCGACTCCGCGCGTGACGCGCGGGCGCTGCTGGCCTCGACCGGGGCGCAAGGCCTGGCGGGGGACCTGTTCGTCGACGGCTCGCTGGGCTCGCGCACCGCCGCCCTGCGCGAGCCGTACCGCGACGCCGACCACTGCGGGCGCACCTTCGTCTCCGCCGACGCCGTCGCCGCCCACCTGGTCGCCTGCTCGACGGCGGGGGTGCAGGCCGGGTTCCACGCGATCGGCGACGCCGCGATCGACCGGGTCCTCGACGGGCTCGCCGCCGCGGCCGAGGCCGTGCCGGTGCAGATGGTGCGCGACGCCCGGCACCGGATCGAGCACCTGGAGATGCCCGACCCCGCCCGGCTGGCGGTCCTGGCCGACCTCGGCGTCGTCGCCAGCGTCCAGCCGGCGTTCGACGCGGCCTGGGGCGGCCCGGACGGCCTGTACGCAGGGCGGCTGGGTGCCGACCGGGCAGCCGGGATGAACCCGTTCGCCGCACTGCACGCCGCCGGGGTGACGCTGGCGTTCGGTTCGGACTCACCCGTCACCGCCCTCGACCCGTGGGGGGCGGTCCGCGCCGCCGCGGCCCACCGCACCCCCGCCGGCAGCGTCGGCGTCGACGTCGCGTTCGCCGCGCACGTCACCGGCGGGCACCACGCGGCACGCGGCACCGACCCCCTCGCAGGGCGGATCGTCGCCGGCGCCCGGGCCGGTTTGGCGCTCTGGGACGGCGACCCGACCGACGGCGCCGCCGGTCGCTGCCTGCGGACCGTTCAACGGGGCCGGGTGCTGTTCGACGCGCTCGGCGACGACGAGTGGGTGCCGCTCGCCGGGGGATGACCCCACCTGCGGTTTCGTGGGGTGCACCCCACTCCGGAGCCGCCTCCTGCTGTGCCATCATCTTCCTCGTGAACACGTGGACGAGCACTCGCCCCCAGGGCGCCTGCTGTCCGGGCTGTTGTCGCTGTCTCTGTCGCAGCTGACCCCCCCGGACCCGTTCACCCTGCCGCGAGCGCGGCACCTCACACCCTGCGAGCTTCCGATGATCCGCACCCCCGACCTCTCCGGTCACACCGTTCTCGCCCTTCACGCCCACCCCGACGACGAGTCGATCTTCACCGGCATCACGCTCCGCCGCCTGGCCGACGCCGGTGCCCGCGTCGTCCTGGTCATGGCCACCAACGGCGACATGGGCGAGTCCCGCACCGGGCTCGCCGCCGGCGAGAGCATCGCCCAGCGCCGCACCGCCGAGCTCGAGCGCTCCGCCGAGCTGCTGGGCGTCGACCGGCTGGTCATGCTCGACCGTCGTGACTCGGGCCTCCCCGGCTGGGCCAGCAACAACCACCCGCTGGCCCTGGCGGCCGCCCAGCCGCTCGCGCTGGCCGGGCGCGTCGCCGACATCGCCGCCGCCGAGGGCGCCGACACCCTCATCTACGACGACGAGTCCGGCATCTACGGCCACCCGGACCACCGCATGTCGCACACCATCGGCGCCATCGCCGCCGACATCGTGGGCGCCACCAGCTACCGGATGACCGTCGACCGCGAGCACCTGCACCTCGCCGCCCCCGACGGGCACCTGGTGCACGGTGCGGCCCGTTCCGCGCGGGTCGCGTTCGGCCGCACCACCGCCGAGATCACCCTGGCCGTCACCGGCGACCAGCGCCACCTCGACATCAAGCGCGACGCGATCGCCGCGCACTCGTCGCAGATCGGCCCGGAGCACCTGCCGGCCGATCTCGCGCCCGCCTACGGCTACGAGTGGTTCCTCCGCAGCGGCGCCCCCGGCCTCCTCGACGCCCTCGGCAACGCGCACTTCTTCGCCGGCGTGCCGGCCGCCGCCTGACCTCATCCCAGCCCCACCCGGGCGGGCCGTAGGCTCTGCGCGTGGCCGCACCCACCGTGACCGCCGGGCGGGCGTCCGAGCCGCCCGCACCGTCACGCCGCCGGGCCCGCCTCGACGCCCTGCTGCGGCTGCTCGTCGCCGCCGGCGCCGGCGTCCTGCTCTACGAGAGCTTCCCGCCGCGGACCCTGTGGTGGCTCGCCCCGATCGCGTTCGCGCTGCTCGGCGCCGTGCTCCGGGGCCGGCGCGCCCGGGCCGGGTTCCTGCTCGGGTTCGTCTTCGGCCTCGGCTTCCTGCTGCCGCTGCTGCACTGGACCGGTGGCTACGTCGGCGCGCTGCCGTGGATCGCGCTCTCGGTGGCCGAGGCGGTGTTCATGGGCGTCGCCGCCGCCGGCATGGCGAAGGTGTCGATGCTGCCCGCCGGGCCGCTGTGGGCGGCCGCGGTGTGGATCGCGGGGGAGGCCGTCCGCAGCCGCGTCCCGTTCGGCGGGTTCCCGTGGGGGCGCATCGGGTTCGGCCAGGCCGACAGCCTGCTGCTGCCCGCTGCGTCCGTCGGCGGCGTGGAGATCCTCGGCTTCGTGACGGTCCTCGCCGGTCTCGCCGTCGCCGAGACCGCGCGCCGCCTCGCGGAGCCCACCGGCCGCCGGCGCGCCGCGTGGCCCGCGGTGCTGCTGGTGCTGGCGATCGCGTCGGGGCCGCTGTCGCTGCTCGTGCCCGTCACCAGCACCGCGCCGTCGACCACCGCCGTCGTCGCCGCGGTCCAGGGCAACGTCCCCCGCCTGGGCCTGGACTTCAACGCCCAGCGCCGCGCCGTCCTCGACAACCACGTGGCGGTCACCGAACAGCTCGCCGCCGACGTCGCGGCGGGCCGCCAACCGCAGCCCGACATCGTGATCTGGCCGGAGAACTCCTCCGACATCGACCCGCTGCGCAACCCCGACGCCGCCACCCGCATCGACCAGGCCGCCGCCGCGATCAAGGCGCCCATCCTCGTCGGCGCCGTCCTGATCAACCCCGACGGGAAGACGACGTCGAACTCGGCGCTGGTGTGGCAGGCCGGGGCAGGGGTCGTGGAACGCACCGACAAGCGCCGGGTGATGCCGTTCGGCGAGTACATGCCGTGGCGGTCGTTCTTCCGGATCTTCTCGTCCTATGTCGACCGGGCCGGCAACTTCGTGCCCGGCCCGGGCGCGGGCGTCGTCGACATGGCCGGGGTGCAGGTCGGCGTCGCGATCTGCTGGGAGATCGCCTTCGACGACCTCGTCGACGACAGCGTCGACGCCGGCGCCACGATGCTCGCCGTCCCCAGCAACAACGCGACGTTCGGGCTGTCGGAGATGACCTACCAGCAGATGGCGATGTCACGGGTGCGGGCCGTCGAGCACGACCGTTCGGTGATCGTGGCGACGACGTCGGGCGTCTCCGCGACGATCACCCCGGACGGCACGGTCACGGCCCGGACCGGGCAGTTCGTGCCGGGAGTCCTGGTCGATCGAACCGTTCTGGAGCACACGACTACGCTTGCGACCCGGCTGCGGTCGGCTCCCGAGTGGGTGCTGACCGCTGTCGGCGTCCTGGCCATCGGTGCCGCGGTCATCCGCGGCCGCCGCAGCCGGACCGCAACGGGAGGACCGCACGACGTGGCCCCCGCCGCACGAGAGGACGGACATGGCTGAGCCCGCCGGGCCGGTGCTCGTGGTGATCCCCACCTATCAGGAGCGCGAGAACATCGCCCTGATCGTGAAGCGGGTCCACGCGTCGGTACCCGAGGCCGACGTCCTCGTCGTCGACGACGGCAGCCCCGACGGCACCGGGGAGCTCGCCGACGAGATGGCGGCCGCCGACGAGCGCGTCAAGGTCCTGCACCGCACCGAGAAGGCCGGGCTGGGCGCGGCGTACGTCGCCGGGTTCGGGCAGGCGCTCGCCGGGCCGTACCAGGTGATCGTCGAGATGGACGCCGACGGCTCGCACGCCCCGGAGGACCTGCCGGAGCTGCTCGCGGCGCTCGACTCCGGCGGGGGAGCCGACCTCGTGCTGGGGTCGCGCTACGTGCCGGGGGGGCGCGTCGTGAACTGGCCGGCGCACCGGCAGCTGCTCTCGCGCGGGGCGAACCTGTACGCGCGGCTGGCGCTGGGCGCGCCGATCAAGGACATCACCGGTGGCTACCGGGCGTTCCGCCGTCAGGTGCTCGAGGACCTCGACATCTCGACGGTCGCGTCGACGGGCTACTGCTTCCAGGTCGACATGGCGTGGCGCACGCAGCAGGCCGGGTTCCGGGTGCGCGAGGTGCCGATCACGTTCACCGAGCGGGAGCTCGGCGCGTCCAAGATGAGCGTCGAGGTGATGCTCGAGGCGCTGTACCGGATCGCGACGTGGGGTGTAGCGCACCGGTTCCGGCGGTTCCGCCGCCCGGCACGCACCGCCTGACCGGCACCCCCGCGCACAGAAGACACGGAAAAGCCGGAGCCGGGCCCCACGGGAGGTGGCCCGGCTCCGGCTGGTTCCGCGGCGGTCGCCGCACCGGCTCGCCCCTGTCACGGGGCGGACGCGATGTCAGGCGATCTCGGCGCGCCGCTCGCGCAGCAGCTCGAGACGCTCGGAGAGCAGCTCCTCGAGCTCACCCAGGGAACGACGCTCGAGGAGCATGTCCCAGTGGGTGCGCGGCGGCTTCGTCTTCTTCTGCTCCGGCTCAGCCCCGTCGACCCGCTTGCCGAGGCCACCCTGGGGAGACTCCCAGGTGGCGGGGGCCTCCGCGTCGTTGGCGAAAGGCACCTCGAACTCGTGGCCGTTCGGGGACACATAGCGGACGATCTGCCGCGGTGCGAGATCGTGGTTGCGGTCGGTCTCGTAGCTGACAGCCCCGAGCCGGCTGCCACGGAGCACGCGGTCGGCCATGCGTCACCCTCCCGTCCTCAGCCGAGGGACGTTGCCCTCGACGGTTGCGTACCTGCCACGCGGTGTAACGTCACCGGTACAGGCGTCCATTCCCAATCGACGGGCGCCCGCCCAGGTGTCGGTCACTGTTGACCGTCGCCTGACCACGGACGCCCCGACAGCAGAGTGTCCACTATCCGACGCATTGACACACGCAGTTGTGACGCGTCAGCCAGATGTGACTTAGCTCACCCTCGTTCGGCCACTTGTTCACGCCGCCGAAATATGCGGTTACCGGAGCTGATCCGGCCGTCACCGCGTCGTCGCGGAACGCGCAGGATCCGCAGGTACATCACGGCTCGGCGGACGCACCCGCCACATGGCGATCAGCCCCAGCAGGAGCACCACGAGGATGCCGATGATGCCCGCGCGGTCGCTGCCGAACACGAAGGTGAACAGCCCGACGAGCGTCGGCGCCAGGAACGACACCGCGCGGCCCGTCGTCGCGTAGAGGCCGAACAGCTGTGCCTCACGCCCGGGCGGCGCCAGCAACGCCATGTAGGTCCGCGCCGACGCCTGCGCCGGCCCGACGAACAGGCACAGCCCCAGCCCGAAGATCCAGAACATCGTCGGCCCCGACAGCAGACCCAGCGTCGTACCGAACACCAGCAGCCCGACGAGCGATCCCATGACGACGGCCTTCGGCCCGATCCTGTCGTCGATCCACCCCGCCGTGAGCGCGCCGATCGCCGACACGACGTTGGCGGCCACCCCGAAGATCAGCACGTCGCTCGCGTCGATGCCGTAGACGGTCACGGCGAGCACGGCGCCGAAGGTGAAGATCGCGGCGAGACCGTCGCGGAACAGGGCGCTCGCCCCGAGGAAGTAGAGGGTGTGCGGCTCGTGCCGGTAGAGGTCGCGCAGGTCGAGGAACAGCCGCCGGTAGGACGCGACGACGCCGAGGCGCACCTCGCGGGCTCGGGCGGGCGGTTCCGGCACCGTCAGGAACAGCGGGATCGCGAACACCGCGAACCACGCCGCGGCCACGATCGCGACGAGCCGGATGTTCAGCCCGTCCTCCGTGCTCACCCCGAGCGCGCCGCCCTCGCCCGAGATCAGCCCGACGTAGACGACGAGCAGCAGGACGATGCCGCCGAAGTAGCCCATCGACCAGCCGAAGCCGGAGACACGGCCGATCGTCGCCGGCGTCGACACCTGACGCAGCAGCGCGTTGTAGGACACCGACGCGAGCTCGAAGCAGACCGAGCCGACGGAGAGCAGGACCAGGCCGAGCCACAGGTAGTGCCAGTCGCTCTTGACGGCGAACAGCCCGGCCATGGACGCGACGGTCACCGCCGTCCAGATCGCGACGGACACCTTGCGCCGGCCACCGTCGGCGCGTTGCCCGATGACGGGCGCCAGCAGCGCGATGAACAGGCCCGAGACGCCCAGCGACCAGCCGAGCCAGCTGTTCGCGCTGACTGTGCCGGGCAGGTCCTTGCCGACGGAGTCGGTCAGGTAGACCGAGAAGACGAAGGTGAGGATGACGGCGTTGAACGCCGACGACCCGGTGTCCCACAGCCCCCACGCCGCGACCTGGCGCCGGGGGACCCGCGCCGGAACGGACGGTCCGGTCGGGACAGGAGCACTCACGCGCGCAGCGTAGCGGCGGGAGCCCGGGTCGGACCCGGTTTCACGCCGCCCACACGCCGCGTTGCTGCAGGACGTCGCGCAGGACGTCGGGCCGGTCGGACAGCAGGCCGTCCACACCCATGTCGAGCAGCTCGCCCATCTCGTCGGCGGTGTCGACGGTCCAGACGTGGACCTCGCGCTCGGTCGCGTGGGCGATGGCGAGCAGTGCGGCGTCGACGACGGTGAGCGCACCGAAGCGGCGGGGGAGCTGTGCGAGCCCGCCGAGGACCGGTGGCAGCAGCGGCACCCGGGCCAGCAGGGACAGGGGCACGGGCAGGGCCTCCAGCCAGGCGCGGCCGCGCAGGCCGACGGCGGACAGCTGCGCCATCGACGTCAGCAGCCGGTCGCCGGCCGCCCCTCGGGCCTGCCGGAGCCAGCGTTCGTCGAAGGAGCCCAGGCAGACGCGGTGCCAGGCGTCGGCACGGTCGAGGACGGCGAGGGTCGGCAGCACGGCGGCGGCGGACTTGATCTCGATGGTGATGCGGGTGTCGGGCAGCTGGGTGAGGACCTGCTCCAGCCGCGGCACGGGTTCCTTGCCGGCGACCTTGGCTCGTTCGATCTCGACGGCGGGCAACGCGCCGAGCAGGCCCTGACCGTCGGTGGTGCGGTCCAGCGAGCGGTCGTGATGGACCATCACGACGCCGTCGGCGCTGGCGTGGACGTCCATCTCGAGGTAGCCGAAGCCCTCGTCGACGGCCCGGTGGAACGCGGCGAGGGTGTTCTCGCAGCCGGCGAGCTCGCCGACGTGCCAGCCGCGGTGGGCGTAGGCGCGCGGGTAGGGCCCGTCGAGGTAGGGGTGGCGGGACACGCGACCACCCTGCCAGGACCGACCCCCCGGCGCGACGAGCCCGACGTGGCCGTCGGGTGAACAGGCCTCAGCTGCGGCGGGGCAGCCGCGGCCGTTCGGACGCCAGCAGCGGAGCCATCAGGTCGCCGTGCTCGGCGATGCGGGCGGGGAGGTCGTCGAGGGTGAAGACGAGGTCGTCGGGGGCCCGGCAGGCCCGCACCTCGTCCCACGTCACCGGGGTGGCGACGGTGGGGCGGGCCCGCCCGCGCAGCGAGTAGCTCGCGATCGTCGTCTTCGCGGGGTTGTTCTGGCTCCAGTCGACGAACACCTTGCCGCGCCTGCGGGCCTTGGCCATGACGGCGGTGACGCGGCGCGGCATGTCGGCGGCCAGCGTCTCGGCGACGTCACGGGCGTACTCGGCGGTGCGCTCGGCGTCCGACACCGTGACGGGAACGTAGACCTGCATGCCCTTGCTGCCGCTGGTTCGCGGGTGGGCGGCGAGGCCGTCGTCAGCGAGCACCTCGACGATGCGTTCGGCGACGCGGCAGCAGTCGACGATCGTCGTGCCCTCGCCGGGGTCGAGGTCGAACACGAGGAGGTCGGGGACGTTGCGCCCGCCGCGGGGGCCGACCGTCCACTGCGGGACGTGCAGCTCCAGCGCGGCGAGGTTGGCCGCCCACGCGAGGCCCTCGGCGTCGTCGAGCAGCGGGAAGTCGGCGGACTCCGAGCGGCCGCCGGGCGTCCCCACCCGCGCGGTGCGCACCCACGACGGCGCATGCCGCGACACGTCCTTCTCGAAGAACGACTGCTTCTCCACCCCGTCGGGCCAGCGCACCATCGTGACCGGCCGGTCGCGCAGGTGCGGCAGCATCACCTCGGCGACGGCGAGGTAGTGGCCCAGGACCTGGGCCTTCGTCGTCCCCGTCAGCGGGTAGAGCACCTTGTCGGGATTGGTGAGCCTGGCCCGGCCGACGCCTTCGCGCGGCGGCGGGGGAGCGGGTTCACGGGAGGGGGCCGGCGCCGTCGTCGCGACCTCCACCCAGTCGTCGCTGTGCGTGCCGGGCCGGTACGGGGAGTCGCCCCGCTTGGCGACGACGACCGGCAGCCCCTGCTCGGCCGCGGCGTCGACGACCTCCTGTCCGGCGCCGGGATAGGTCGGTGCGAGCCGCCAGGCCGGGCCGGTCAGGTCGAGACCCTCGAGCAGCTCGCGGCGCTGCGCGAACGGCACGTCGAGGGTGTCGCGGCCGTCGAGGTGGAGCAGATCGCCGATCCACAGCACCGCCGAGCGGCGCGGGTTGCCGACGAGCTCGGCGTCGACCAGCAGCGGCGTCGCCCCGACCGACGGCCCGAACGCGCGCAGGGCGGGTACCTCGAGCTCGGCACCGTCGACGTCGGTGAACCGGGCGCGGCCGCCGTCGACGCGGACGACCACACGCCTGCCGCCGAACCCGACCTGCAGCCACCACCCGTCGCCCGTGGGGAGCGGGCCGGGGTCGGCGAGCATCGGCAGCGCGTCGCGGGGGAGCGGGTCGCGGCCCTCGCCGCCGGCGGACCGGCGCACGATCCAGCCGTCGCGACGTTCCTTGTCGCTGCGCACGAACACGAACCGGCCGCGAGCCCGCTCGCCGTGCAGCGCGACGGCGACCTCGCGCGACGACCACTTCTCCGTCTCGTAGGTGCCGGTGTCCCAGATCGTCATCGTCCCGGCGCCGTACTCGCCCGCCGGGATCTCGCCGGAGAAGTCGAGGTATTCCATCGGATGATCCTCGGTGCGCACGGCGAGGCGCACCGTCTCGGTGTCGACCGGCAGCCCCTTGGGCACCGCCCAGGAGACGAGGACGCCGTCGCGTTCGAGGCGGACGTCCCAGTGCAGCGCGCTCGCGTGGTGCTCCTGGACGACGAAGCGGCCGCCGTCGTGGTCGGAGCCGTCGACGACCGGGTCGTCGTGGGGGACGGGCTCGGGCGTCTTCGCCCGGTCGCGCTTGCGCCGGTACTCGTCGAGGGGCACGCGGCCAGGCTAGAGCCGGAGGGGTCCGGTGGGGGTGGTGGTACGAGGTGTCGGAGGTGTGTCAGGGCTATTGCCCGGAGCACGTCCGGGTGAGAACATAGCCTTACCTGACCGTCGCGAAGGGTCACCTCAATGTATGTCTGTATCTGTGCAGCCGTCAGCGATACCGAGCTGCTCGAGTACATCGACGATGGCGCGCGCACGGTCGAGGAGATCGGCGAGGCGTGCGGTGCCGGTACCAACTGTGGCGGCTGTGTCGACACGATCGACGTCTTCCTGGCTGCGGCCGTCTGTCCGTCGGAGCTGTCCCAGCTCCCCATGACCGCTTAGGTGTGTCGACCGATCACCAAGGTCAGCCTACGTTTGCAGTAGTCCGTCCTGCACGGATCGTGCGGTTCGGGAGTCACTAACCTGCCTCTCATGCGCGGCGACCCCGAGATCATCTCTCTGCTCAACGAGCAGCTCACCAGCGAACTGACGGCGATCAACCAGTACTTCCTGCACGCCAAGATGCAGCAGAACTGGGGCCTCACCAAACTCGCGGCCTACACGCGCGCCGAGTCGATCGACGAGATGCGGCACGCGGAGAAGATCACCGACCGCATCCTCTTCCTCGAGGGCCTGCCGAACTACCAGCGGCTCTTCCAGCTGCGCGTCGGCCAGACGGTCCGCGAGCAGCTGCAGTCCGACCTCGCCATCGAGCTCGAGGTCGTGGAGCGGCTTCGCCCCGGCGTCGCGATGTGCCGCTCCAAGGGCGACATCACGACGGCGAACCTCTTCGAGGAGATCCTCGCCGACGAGGAGCACCACATCGACTACATCGAGACCAACCTGGAGCTGATGGACCGGCTCGGCGAGCAGCTCTACCTCGCCCAGCTCGTCGACCAGCCGCCGAACCCGGGCTGATCCACCGCCACGCACTCCCACCACGTTCTCCGGAGCCCGTCCGCTGGGTCGCCTCAGCGGGCGGGCTCCGTCGTTCGAAGATATGTTCGAACGCATGACCGATCAGACCACCCATGACGAGACCGTCGGCCCCGCCACCAAGGACCCCGACGAGTGGGCCACCGGCGACGAGCCGATCACCGGCCCGCAGCTGTCCTACCTCGAGACGTTGCTGCAGCAGGCGGGGCAGGAGCGCCCCGACGACCTCGAGTCGCTCACCAAGGCCGACGCCTCCAAGCGCATCGACGAGCTGCAGGACGCCACCGGCCGCGGCAGGTGAGCCGTCCGGCCGTTCCCTGATCGGGGCGGCGACAGCCGATACCGTCACGTGGCACGATCGGCGCGTGGCCGAACCGTCTGGGCATTCGGGACCGTCCCCGGACCGCCTGCGCGACCTCGCGCGGCTGCGCCGTGTCCGCGACCGGATCGATCGCGACTACGCCCAGCCGCTCGACGTCGAGGCCCTGGCCCGCGGCGTGCACATGTCCGCGGGCCACCTGAGCCGCGAGTTCCGCCGCGCCTACGGCGAGTCGCCCTACAGCTACCTCATGACCCGGCGCATCGAGCGTGCGATGGCACTGCTGCGCCGCGACGACATGTCGGTCACCGAGGTGTGCTTCGCCGTCGGCTGCGCCTCGCTGGGCACGTTCAGCACCCGGTTCACCGAGCTCGTCGGAATGCCGCCGAGCGTCTACCGGCGCAGCCAGGGCAGCGCGACCGAGGGCATGGTGCCCTGCGTCTCCAAGCAGGTCACCAGACCGGTCAGGAATCGAGAAGCACCCGCGACCGGGGCAGCCCTAGCGTGACCGGCATGGACATCACCATTCACTCCAGCTTCCTCCCGCAGAACGACCCGGAGGCCGCGCTGGCCTTCTACCGCGACGCACTCGGCTTCGAGGTGCGCCTCGACGTCGGCTACGAGGGCATGCGGTGGATCACCGTCGGCCCCGTGGGGCAGTCGACCTCGATCGTGCTCTACCCGCCGCAGGCCAGCCCCGGCCTCACCGACGACGAGAAGCGCGCCATCGAGGAGATGATGGCCAAGGGCACCTACGCCAGCGTCCTGCTCGCCACCAAGGACCTCGACGGCACCTTCGAGAAGGTCCAGGCCACCGACGCCGAGGTCGTGCAGGAGCCCACCGAGCAGCCCTACGGCGTACGCGACTGCGCATTCCGGGACCCCGCGGGAAACATGGTCCGGATCCAGGAAATGCGCTGAGGTCCGAGGAACTGCGCTGAACCTGTCAGGAACTGCGCTGCGGCGCCGACCGTTGCGGTGACGCGGCCGGCCCCGACTCCGGCCGCCCGCCGTCGTGGTCGCCCCGCGCGACCACGACGGCACCCCGAACACACGAGGGAGACACGATGAGCACGGCCACGAGGACCGACACCCCGCCCGCGACGGGTGCCGACCACCCCGCGGACAACCACGACCTCATCCGCGTGCACGGCGCGCGCGTCAACAACCTCAAGGACGTCAGCGTCGAGCTCCCCAAACGACGCCTCACCGTGTTCACCGGCGTCTCCGGTTCCGGCAAGAGCTCGCTCGTGTTCCACACCATCGCCGCCGAGTCCCAGCGGCTGATCAACGAGACCTACAGCGCGTTCGTCCAGGGCTTCATGCCCAACCTCGGCCGCCCCGACGTCGACGTCCTCGACGGCCTGACCACGGCGATCATCGTCGACCAGCAGCGGATGGGCTCCGACCCGCGCTCCACCGTCGGCACCGCGACCGACGCCAACGCCATGCTGCGCATCCTGTTCAGCCGCCTCGGCACCCCGCACATCGGCTCGGCGCAGGCGTTCTCGTTCAACGTGGCCTCGATCAGCGGCGCAGGCGCGGTCACCATCGAGAAGGCCGGCCAGAAGGTCAAGGAGCGCCGCGAGTTCTCCATCACCGGCGGCATGTGCCCGCGCTGCGAGGGCCGCGGCTCGGTCAACGACATCAACCTGTCCGCCCTGTACGACGAGACGAAGTCGCTCAACGAGAGCGCCGTCATGATCCCCGGCTACAGCATGGACGGCTGGTACGGGCGCATCTTCCGCGGCTGCGGCTTCTTCGACCCCGACAAGCCGATCGCGAAGTACACCAAGAAGGAGTTGAACGACCTCCTCCACAAGGAGCCCACGAAGATCAAGGTCGAGGGCATCAACCTCACCTTCTCCGGGCTCATCCCGTCGATCCAGAAGTCCTACTTGTCCAAGGACATCGACGCCCTGCAGCCGCACATCCGCGCGTTCGTCGAGCGCGTCGCCACGTTCACCACGTGCCCCGAGTGCGACGGGACGCGGCTGTCCGAGGCCGCGCGGTCGTCGACGATCAAGGGCGTCTCCATCGCCGACGCCTGCCGGATGCAGATCAGCGACCTCGCCGAGTGGGTCCGCGACCTCGACGAGCCGTCGGTCGCGCCGCTGCTCACGACGCTGCGCCACACCCTCGACTCGTTCGTCGACATCGGGCTGGGCTACCTGTCGCTGGAGCGCCCCTCCGGCACGCTGTCGGGCGGCGAGGCACAGCGCACCAAGATGATCCGCCACCTCGGATCGTCGCTCACCGACGTCACCTACGTCTTCGACGAGCCCACCGTCGGCCTGCACCCGCACGACATCGAGCGCATGAACGACCTGCTGCGCCAGCTGCGCGACAAGGGCAACACCGTCCTCGTCGTCGAGCACAAGCCCGAGGCCATCGCGATCGCCGACCACGTCGTCGACATCGGGCCCGGCGCCGGCAGCGGCGGGGGAGAGATCGTCTTCGAAGGCACCGTCGAGGGCTTGCGCGCCAGCGGCACCCTCACCGGCCGCCACCTCGACGACCGGTCCACCCTCAAGGACTCGGTCCGGACCGCCACCGGTGCCATCGAGATCCGCGGCGCCGACACGCACAACCTGCAGGGTGTCGACGTCGACATCCCGACCGGCGTGCTCGTCGTCGTCACCGGCGTCGCGGGCTCCGGCAAGAGCTCGCTCATCCACGGCTCCGTCGCGGGCCGCGACGGGGTCGTCGCCATCGATCAGGGCGCAATCCGCGGCTCTCGGCGCAGCAACCCCGCCACCTACACCGGCCTGCTCGAGCCCATCCGCAAGGCGTTCGCGAAGGCCAACGGCGTCAAGCCCGCCCTGTTCAGCGCCAACTCCGAGGGCGCCTGCCCCAACTGCAACGGCAACGGGGTCATCTACACCGACCTCGCGATGATGGCCGGTGTCGCCACCACCTGCGAGGTGTGCGAGGGCAAGCGCTTCGACTCCGCGGTGCTCGACTACCACCTGGGCGGCCCCGACAACAGCAAGGACATCAGCGAGGTCCTGGCGATGCCCGTGGCCGAGGCCGCCGAGTTCTTCGCCGCGGGCGACGGCAAGGTCCCCGCCGCCCACAAGATCCTCGAACGTCTCGTCGACGTCGGTCTCGGCTACCTGACGATCGGGCAGCCGCTCACGACGCTGTCCGGCGGTGAGCGTCAGCGGCTCAAGCTCGCGACGCACATGGGGGAGAAGGGCGGCACCTACATCCTCGACGAGCCCACGACCGGCCTGCACCTGGCCGACGTCGAGCAGCTGCTGGGCCTGCTCGACCGGCTCGTCGACGACGGCAAGTCGGTCATCGTCATCGAGCACCACCAGGCCGTCATGGCACACGCCGACTGGATCGTCGACCTCGGCCCCGGCGCCGGGCACGACGGCGGCAAGGTGGTCTTCGAGGGCACGCCGGCCGAGCTGGTGGCCGACCGGTCGACGCTCACCGGTCAGCACCTGGCCGACTACGTGGGGGCCTGAGCCGACCGACCCGCGCAGGCCTATCCGGCCGGGTCGTCGAACGCCTTGTCGACGCGTTCCTGCGCGCGGTCGAGCGCCGAACGCGCCGCCGCCTGCGGCACGTCTGCGGCGAGGCGTTCGACGACCTCGGCCTTGCGGTGGGTGGTCAGCACCGTCTCGACGGCCGCCCGGAGCAGCCCCAGTGCATGAGCCGACTCGGACACCCCGACGCCGGCGTCGTCCAGCTGGACGAGATACGCGTCGCGTTCCGCCTGGGCCGACTCGACCGCGGCCCGCGCCTCGTCGAGGCGCGCCTGGCGGGCGAGCAGCTCGGCCCGCTGGTCGTCGGAGAGGGGGAGGCCGTCCGCACGGCCCAGATCGTCGTCGCTCGTGGCCATCGAGGGATGGTAGAGCGGGCGGGCGCCTCCCGCTCCACGTGGCGGCGAACTCACCAGTCGACGACGATCGGCCCGGTCACGGCGTCGAACGGAAACGGGTTGCCGAGGTTCACGGCGAGCTCCTGCACCCCGTTCACGTAGTAGTAGCTGGTGGAGAAGACCTGCAGGTTCGGGGTCTGACTGACGACGTACGGCAACCTGGTGGTGTCATAATCCGGCGAGGGCAGGGGGACGAGGACCACCTGGCTCGGGTTGGGAGCGACCGTCATCGGGTAGGTGCCCCAGCCGTCGACGGTGAGGTTGCCCGACGTCGGGTCGTCAGGGTCGACGTTCATCACCGACACCATCAGATCCTTCTGGTCACCGCTGTACGACGTGCTGGCGACGACGAGGTTCGGGCTGTCCGACGTGACGTACGGCAGCTTCGTGAAGTCGTTGTTCGCCGGGGCCGGGATCAGGATGTTCTGCGAGGCGTTGGGCTGGACCGTCGCCTGCACCGTCTGGGCCGGGATGGATGCGGTCATGTGCAGCTGTGCCAGCGACGTCGCCGAGCCCATGACGACCGGTTCGAGACCGGGGCCGGCGGTGGCCGGCCCGGCGGTGGCGATCCCGATGCCCAGGACCGCGGCGACGGCGGCTCCGGAGGCGATGATCGTGCGGCGCATGTTGAGGCTCCTTCGTCCTGTGGCGCCGCGCCCTGCGGTGCCGACCTCCGGAGCTTCTGCCGCGCGTCTCCAACTCCCGGCCAATCAGGCTGCAATGTGGGTTGGAGGAAAATCGACAGTTGCGGCGCCCTCTCAGACTTACGCCGTGATCCGATAATCGACGTTATGACATTACGTTGTGTTCGTGCTCCTCTCGGCGGACCGGTACGCCCAGCTGCTGGCCGACGAACGGCGCGCCGCCGTCGCCGGGGCGATCGGGTCGACGCGTGCCGAGGGGCTCGAGCTGATCGAGCTCGGCGAGTCTGTCATGCGCGACGTGGCCGACGGTCACGTGCGGCCGCCGACGGGGACCTGAAGCCGCTGCGGGCGATGCTCGACCGCTTGACGACCAGCCCGTACTGAGGCCCGTACCGACGACACGACATGGGGCCGAGACCAACGAGCGGTGGTCAGCGCGACGGCAGGTGCCGGATGACCGCGACCGGGCAGGCCGAGGTCCGCAGCAGCTCGCGGACGACGGGCGCGGCGGGTCCGTCGAGACGGCGACCGCGCGACCCGACACCGACGACGACCAGCGCGGCGCCGTGCGAGAGCTCCGGCAGCACCTGCCGGGCGTCCTCGGCCCGGGCGACGTGCTCGACCGGCGGGCTCATCACGGAGACGGCCTCGTCGAGCGGGACCTGTGCAGTCCCGGAGTGGACGACGACGAGCGGCGCCTTGCGGGCCGCCGCGGCGTCGGCCGCGAAGCGGTGGGCGGCGCTGCCGGCCGCGGACCCGTCGGCGGCGACGATCACCGGTGCGCCGGGCAGGCCGGCCTCGTCGAGGTCACCGCGGACGACGACGACCGGGGACATGGCGATCGCGGTGACGGCGACGGCCATGGAGCCGGAGAGGAAGGCCCCGATCCGGCCTCTCCCCCGCGTCCCCACGACGAGCACCCCCGCCCATTCCGACTCGGCCATCAGCACCAGCGGGGCGGAGCCGCCGCGGAGTTCGCGGACGATCTCGAGCCCGGGTGCGACCTCGGCGGCCACCGCGGCGGCGTCGGCCAGGGCCTCGGCGGCCGCGCCCGCGAGGGCGTCGCGGGTGCGGGCGGGGGCGACCTGTTCGACGCCCATGGGCTGCAGCATCGGGGACATGGCCGCAGCGACGAGGCGCAGCGGTCCCCCGCGGCGGACCGCCTCGCCCGCGGCCCAGCGGGCGGCCTGCAGCGACGCCGGTGACCCGTCGATGCCGACAGCGACGGACCTGCGGATGTGGGCGATGATCTCGTTGACCACGGGGCGCCCTCCCGGTGAACGGTGCAGGCTCCCGGACTACCGCAGATCGGTCCGCACCGCCACCCCCCGGAAGTGTCAGCTCCGCGCCGTGATCGCACGCCGCAGCGTCGCACCGTTGACGAGCGCGACGATCCCGAGCAGCAGGACACCGCACACTGCTTGCTCGACTCGCAGCCACACCGGGAACGCCCCGGGCACGGCGACGATGACGACGATCGCGGCCGCCATGATCGCGGTGACGAGCCGCAGCCGCAGGAACGCGCGTGTCGAGCCGCCGGCGGCGCGGCGGGCGAAGGCCACGGTCAGGGCGGCGCTGACGACGACGATGATCTCGCGGACCCACGCGGCGGTCGTCGCGACAGCAGGGTCGTCGCGCAGCACCGCGGTGACGACGACGGCGACGACGCTGACGGCGAGGTAGCCGACCGCGAGGCCGACCACGGTGTTCCACGTCCGGGTGGACTGGGTTTCGGTGACGGGCCTGGTCATGGTGTCCCCCTTCGACATTTCCATGACGGCGAGCCTGCGCCGCGACTCCCTGCGGGCGCATCGGCGCGCGGGTCGATCTCCTGACGTGGGCGCCTGCACCCGTGGGCGGAGGTCCGATCTCCACCCTCGGTGCGATGCCGGGGCGGGTGCGCGGCCGTAGGGTCGGCGGGGTGAGCACCGATCACGCCGCCGCGCCCGTGCTGGAGCGGCTGCGGTCGGTGCGGGGCGGCCAGGAGTCGCTGATCCGGTGGCTCGCGGTGCTGGCACCGGTGTTCCTGGTGCTGTTCGTCGTCGCGTCGTGGCTCGCCGCCCCCGGGCTCGGGGTCTCGGGCGGGGCGCTGGTGGTGTCGGTCGGGACCGCGGTGTTCGTCGTGGCGGTCCTGGGGCGCAACGCGACGGCGTCGAGCCTCGGCCGGGTACACGTCGTGTGGGTCGGGCTGATCGTCGTCGCCTCGGTGGCACTGATGTGGGTGCAGCCCGACGGCCCGGGCGCGGCGGGAGTGCTGCTGGGCGGGTTGTGCGTGGCCCGGCTGCTGCCCGCCCGGGTGGGGGTGCCGCTGCTCGTGGTGGTGTTCGTCGGCCTGGAGGTGTTCGAGGGCGTCACGGGCCGCCAGTTCGTGACGATCGCCGTGCTGGGCGCGCTGGCCGCCGTCTACGGGATGATCTTCCTGGCGCATCGGCTGTCGGAGGCGAACCGGGAGGCCGAGCGGCTGCTGGCGGAGCTGCGGGATCGTGAGGACGTGCGGGCGCGGGCGACGGCGCTGGCGGAGCGGCAGCGGCTGGCCCGGGAGATGCACGACGTGCTGGCGCACTCGTTGTCGGGGCTGGTGCTGCAGCTGGAGGGTGCCCGCATGCTGGCTGCGGACGACCCGGCCGATCCGCGGCTCCCGGAGGTCATCGAGCGGGCGCATCACCTGTGCCGCAACGGCCTGGAGGAGGCGCGCCGGGCGATCGGCACGTTGCGCGACGACGAGCTGCCGGGCCCGGAGCGGCTGGGTGTGCTCGTCGACGGGTTCACGCGCGACAACGGGGTGCCGTGCACCCTGACCGTCACCGGGACGCCGCGTGAGCTGGGCACGGAGGCCCGGCTCGCGGTGTACCGGGTGGCGCAGGAGGCGTTGACCAATGTGGTGCGGCACGCGTCGCCGCAGCGGGTCGAGGTCGCCCTGGCCTACGACGACGGCGTGACCCGGTTGACGGTGTGCGACGTCGGCGAGCCCGCGTCCGCAGCGGGAACCGGCGGGTACGGGCTCACCGGGATGCGGGAGCGGGCGGAGCTGCTCGGCGGGACACTGGCGGCCGGCCCGACCGCTGACGGGTTCCGCGTCGTCCTGGAGCTGCCGGCGTGAGCGACCGGATCCGTGTGCTGGTGGCCGACGACCAGCGGGTCGTCCGCGAGGGGCTGTCGATGGTGCTGGGCCTGCTGGTCGGCGTGGAGGTCGTCGGTGCGGCGTCCGACGGGGCCGAGGCGGTGGCGCTGGCCGAGGACCTGTCCCCCGACGTCGTGCTGATGGACCTGCGGATGCCGCGCTGCGACGGGGTGGAGGCCACCCGGCTGCTGCGCGACCGGTGCCCGGCGGTGCGGGTGGTCGTACTGACGACGTACTCCGACGATCGCTCGGTCGTCGACGCGCTGCGCGCCGGTGCCCGCGGTTACCTGACCAAGGACGCGGGCGGCCCGGAGATCCGCGACGCCCTGGAGCGGGTGCTGCAGGACCGGGCGGCGATCGACCCGGCGGTGCAGCACCACCTCGTCGACGCGCTGGCGGCCGCTCCCCAGGCGCCATCGGTTCAGGACGAACGCCCTGCCGGGTTGACGGTCCGTGAGCTGGAGGTGCTCGTCCTCGTCGCGGAGGGGCTGTCGAACGGCGAGATCGCGGCGCGGCTCGTCGTCAGCGAGGGCACGGTGAAGAGCCACATGAACCATCTGCTGGCGAAGATCGACGCCCGCGACCGCGCGCAGGCCGTCGCGTTCGCCTATCGCAACGGGCTCGTCAGGCCGTAGGGGTCAGGTCCTGTGTGCCGACGGCGGCGAGCAGGTCGAGCTTGCCCCGGGCGTCGGTACCGGGGCGCGGGGTGAACACGACGACCCGCAGGTCGCTGCCTTGGCTCGACAGCACGTCGCAGTCGACGGCGATGTCGCCGACCTGCGGATGCTCGACGATTTTGCGGGCCTGCTCGTGGTGGGTGACCGCGCCGCGTTCCCACAGCGCGGCGAACCGCGGGACGGCGCACAGCCGCCGGACCAGCGCGCCGAGGTCGGGGTCGTCGGGGTAGCGGCCCGTGGTGGCGCGCAGGTCGGCGACCATCGACTCCTCGAAGGCCCGTTCCTCCTCCGGGGTGTGGCGCACCCGGCCCATCGGGGTCCCGGCGAAGTGCCGGACGAGGGTGTTGCGGTCAGTGGCGGCGAGGTCCGAGGGGTCACCGAGGGTCGCTGCGAACATGGCGTTCCAGGACAGCAGGTTCCACATGGCGTCGTAGACGGCGACGGGATGGCGGTCGAGCTGGTCGACGATGCGCCGCACGCTGGACGGGACGACCCGCGGCACCCGCCCGGTCTGCGGGGCGTGCCCGGCGAGGCGGTGCAGGTGGGCCTGCTCGTCGTCGCTGAGCTGCAGCGCGCGGGCGAGCGACGCGCACACCTGCGCCGAGGGCGACCCTGCGCGGCCCTGTTCGAGTCGGACGACGTAGTCGACGGAGATGCCCGCGAGCAGGGCGAGCTCCTCGCGGCGCAGCCCCGGTGCGCGGCGTGGCCCGTTGCGGGGCAGGCCGACCGCCGCGGGACGGGTGCGGTCGCGCCAGCCGCGCAGCGCGTCGGCCAGTGCTGCGGAGTCGCTCACGGCACCATCGTGCCGCGACCCGCCCGGTGCTGCCTGGTACCGCTGTTCCCAGGACGAGCCGTCGCTCCCTGCGGCGTCGTCCGCGACGCACGATCGATGCCATGACCGACACCCGCACCGCCCCCGGCGGCACCCTCGCCCTCTCCCCCGACCTCGTCCTGAGCCGTGCCGGGTACGGCGCGATGCAGCTGGCCGGCCCCGGCGTCATGGGCCCGCCGCGCGACAAGGACGCGGCGGTGGCAGTGCTGCGCACCGCCGTCGAGCTGGGCGTGACGCACCTGGACACCAGCGACTTCTACGGACCGGTGACCGTCAACGAGCTGATCCGCGAGGCCCTGTACCCCTACCCGGCCGACCTGCGGATCGTCACGAAGGTGGGGTTCCGGCGCGGGCCCGGCGGCTCGTGGGACCCCGCCGCGTCGCGTGCCGAGCTCGTCGCCGCCGTCCACGACAACCTGCGGCACCTGGGCGTCGACGCCCTGGACGTGGTGAACCTGCGGATCGCCGACGACGACCGAGCGCCCGTCGCCGACCGGCTCGGTGTCCTCGCGGAGCTGCACGAGCAGGGGCTGGTCCGCCACCTCGGGCTGAGCAACGTGTCGGCCGAGCAGGTGGCGCAGGCCCGCGAGGTCGCGCCGATCGTGTGTGTGCAGAACATGTACAACCTCGTCCACCGTGGCGACGACGCGCTCGTCGACCTCTGCGCCGACGCGGGGATCGCGTATGTGCCGTTCTTCCCGCTCGGCGGGTTCTCCCCGTTGCAGGCCGGGGTGCTCGACGACGTCGCCGCGCGGGTCGGCGCGTCGGCGCAGCAGGTGGCGCTGGCGTGGCTGTTGCACCGCTCGCCGACGATCCTGCTGATCCCGGGCACCTCGTCGGTGGTGCACCTTCGGGAGAACCTGGCCGCAGCCGACGTCGTCCTGTCCGACGACGAGCGTCGGGAGCTGGACGCGATCACCGCGGGGTGAGGATGCTGGGCCGGTGCAGCTCGAGGTGGCCCGCGCGGGGCTCGTGTTCGACGTGCGGGTCGCCGGCCCCGACGGCGGCCCGGTCGTGGTGCTGCTGCACGGGTTCCCACCTGTCCGGTGACTCACTGCACCGGGGCTGCTAGGAATTTCGAAGTGGTGATTGAGCTTGCAGGGACCATGACCGCACTCCAGGACGCTCCCGTGTCCGGCGCCATGCTCCCCGTCCTCGACGAGGACGCGCGTGCCCTCCTGTTCACCGATGCGCGCACCGCGAACAGCTTCGCCCCCGACCCTGTGTCCGACGAGACCCTCGCCGCGGTCTGGGAGCTGGCGAAGTGGCCGCCGACCGCGGCCAACACCCAGCCGCTGCGCGTGACGTTCGTGCGCAGCGCCGAGGGGAAGGCACGGCTGCTGCCGCTGCTCAACGAGGGCAACCGCGCCAAGACCGAGGCCGCGCCCGTCGTCGCCCTGCTGGCCGCCGACGTCGACTTCCACGAGTTCACCGAGCAGACCTTCCCGGTCCGCCCGGAGATGAAGGCCAACTTCGACGCCGCCGGCGTCGAGGGCCGGGAGTCGATGGCGCGCTTCAATGCCACCCTGCAGTCGGCGTACTTCCTGCTCGCCGCCCGCGCCCACGGCCTCGCGACCGGCCCGATGGCCGGCTTCGACGCCGACGCCGTGACCGCCGAGTTCTTCCCGGGCGGCCGCTACCGCACGCTGCTCGTCGTGAACCTGGGCCTGCCCGGTGAGAACCCGTGGTTCGACCGGCTCCCCCGCCTCGCGCACGACGACGTCGTCAGCTGGGCCTGAGCACCCCGTCGACGGGTTCCGGGGGCAGGTGCTCCTGCGCCCACCGCGAGATCTGCGCGAGTGCGGGCATGAGCGCCTCACCGCGCGCGGTGAGGGCGTAGGACACCGACACCGGCGGCCCCGCGCTCACCGTGCGCACGATCAGGCCGGCCTCGGCGAGGTCGGCGAGCCGGTCCGACAGCACCGAGTCGCTGATCCCGCAGACCTCGCGGGCGAGCTCGCGGAACCCCGCGGGCCCGCTCTGCAGCGCCCGCAGCAGCACGGCGTTCCAGCGCTTGCCGAGGAACGCGAATGCACGACCGAGGGCCGCGTCGGCCCGGACGCAGGCGGTCTGAGTGGCGTCGATGCCCGGATGGTCGGCCATGTCGGTTCTCACGCTAGCACCGCTGTGCCGTCGGCCGCCGGTGCCGACACCGCAGGTCAGGACGGTGTTCGAGCGGACCGCACCGGGTCGGTGAGCTCGGCGGCGTAGGCGTCGAGCCGTGCGGCCAGCTCGGCCGGGCGGCTGAGGGCGACGAGATGACCCCCCGGCATCTCGTCGACCGCGATGCCGAGCCGGTCGGCGACCTGGGCCTGCTGGAACGCCAGCGGGAAGAACCGGTCGTCGCGGCCCTGCAGGAACCGCGTGGGCACGTCCGGCCAGGCGTCGAGCGGCCACGGCAGCACGAACGGCGTCATGGTCTGCTCCGGGTCGCCGCGCTCCTGCGCCGCCACCCGCACCGCGTCGGGCACGTCGTGGAAGAACGCGGCCATGATGTCGCCGGGATCGTCTCCGTGCCGGGCCGCCTCGGCCTCCCGGGCGGCCTCGAAGCCGGTGTTCTCCCACCACTCCTCGGGCGTCTCCCCCGGCCGCGGCACCATCGCGTTGAGCAGGACCAGCATGTCGACGGGTGCGCACGACGCCACGAGCGTGGCGGTCAGCCCGCCCATCGACTGCCCGACGACGACGGTTCGCCCACCCGCCGGCGGGAACGCCGCCAGCACGACCGCGGCGTACTCGTCGAGGCCCGCCCGCTCGTCGCCGGCGGGGAGGTCGACGGCCACCGTGTCGTGACCGAGAGCCCGGAGCTCCGGCTCCAGCAGATGCCAGAACCATGCCTCGCCGCCCGCGCCGGGGACCAGCACGAACGTCGTGCGCGTGTCGTCGGTCATCTCGGTGCTCCTCACCGTCGCCGTACCGCCGCTGTCACCGGGTACGACGACGGGAGGGCCCCGGACTCATCGGTCAGGCCGCGGTCATCGTCCGGACGGACAGCTGCGGGCCCGGAGGGTTGCCGGCGCAGCCCGTGCCGTCCATCGGCACGAACATCGACGCGGTCTCCCCCGGCGGGTAGACCCGCAGGCCACGCACCGCGGTCGGCTTGCAGACGGCCGCGTCGAAGTTGGCGACCTGCACGAACTGCACCTGCGCCTGTGACGACCTGCCCGGCGCCATCGCGATCTCCGGCCCGTGCGGCCCGTTCATCACCGCGGCCGGGCCGACCTGGTGCCCGTCGTCGCCCGCCACGTAGGAGACGCCCGGGAAGCCCGTCAGCTCGCACGTGCGCGTGCCCTTGTTGGTGAAGACGAGCGGCCGGTACACCGATCCGGCGCCGGCGTCCCCCTGCCCGAGCGTCAGGGACAGCTCCGCCGAGGTGCAGCGCGGCACCCCGCCCGTGCCGCCCCCGTCGGCCCGGCTCCCGGTTCCGCTCCCGGAGTCGGCGACGGGCGTCGTCCCCGCGGTGGTGCTCGCCGACGCTGTCGGCGGCGCCGTCGTCGCGGCGGGTGTGCCACCGTTGACCTCGTCGGTGCCGCCGGAACATCCCGCGAGCACGGCCGCGCCTGCGCAGACTGCGAGGAATATCCCGATTCGCCTGTGGCGCTTACGCATTTTCGATCTCCCCCGTGTGATCGTCCGTCACCTACAACGACGCTCGGCGCGACGAAGGGTTGCTCCAGAACGTCGGACGGTTGGGCCGAACATCGCAGTACATGATCGTCCGACCGGTCCCGGCGCAGCGTACTCACCGGGGGTTAGGGTCGGCGGTCGTGAGCGTCGGCGACCTGCTGCTGTTGCTCGTCGCCGGTGTCGGGGCGGGGCTGTCCGGGTCGATGGCCGGGCTCGCGTCGCTGTTCTCCTACCCGGCTCTGCTCGCCGTGGGGCTGCCACCGACGACCGCGAACATGACGAACACGGTGGCGCTCATGGCGAGCACGATCGGGTCGGTGGCAGGGTCACGTCCGGAGCTCGCCGGCCAGGGCCACCGGGTGCGGACGATGGCGCCGATCGTCGTCGGCGGGGGTGCGCTCGGGGCGGGGCTGCTGTTCCTCACCCCACCGGGCGGGTTCGAGAAGGTGGTGCCGTTCCTGGTGGCCGTGGCGTCGGCGCTGTTGCTGCTGCAGCCGCGGATCAGCGCGGCCGTCGCCTCCGAGGCGGGCGTGGAGCCGTCGCGCCGCTCCCGGGTGCTGGTGCTGGCGGGGATCGGGCTGGTCGGCGTCTACGGCGGCTACTTCGGGGCCGCGGCGGGCGTGCTGATCCTGGCGTTGCTGCTGATCGGGCTGCCGGTGTCGCTGCTGCAGGCCAACGGGCTCAAGAACGCGCTGCTGGGGTTGTCCAACGGGACGGCGGCGATCGCCTTCGCGTTCCTCGGCGACGTCCGCTGGGCCGCGGTGGCGCCGATGGCGGTCGGTGTGCTGGCCGGGTCGTGGGTGGGTCCGGCGCTGGCCCGTCGCATTCCGACGACGTTGCTGCGCACCGCGATCGGTCTGGCCGGCATCGGACTCGCGGTCAAGCTGGCGATCGACGCCTTCTGACTCAGCGCCGGCCGGTGCCGGCTGTCACCGCGCCCGTGGTGGCGCCGCCGTGGCGACGCAGCCAGTCGTCGAGGCCGCGCTGAATCGTCGGCAGGTCGGGACGCTTTGCCGGCTCGTTGCGCATCGCGGACTTGAGCAGCGACAGGTGCGCGCTGCGCCGCGGGAGGTGGGTGAGCTTGGCCCCGGCCGCGGCGGCGCGCAGGCCCGACACCGCGTCGGGGTGGCCGCCGCGGGGCGGGAACCCGGCCAACGCGTACGACACGGTCGCGGCGAGCTGCCAGCAGTCGGACGCCGGGCTCGCCTTCTTGCCGCCGGCGACCTCGGGCGCCAGGTAGTCGGGCGTGCCGAGGACGTAGCCGGCCATGGTGAGGGTGGCGTCGCCGGTGCGGCGGGCGATGCCGAAGTCGATGAGGTGGGCGATGCCCGCCGGGTCGACGATGACGTTGCCGGGCTTGACGTCGCGGTGCAGCACGCCGCGGGTGTGGGCGGCGTGCAGGGCCCCGGCGACCCCGGACCACACGCGGGCGGCGGCGACGTCGTCGAGCGGGCCGCGCTGCTGCACCAGCTCACCCAGCGACGAGCCCTGCACGTACTCCATGACGATGACCATGCCGTCGAGCCCGGCCAGGCCCGGGTCGCTGCGGGCGTGGACGAGGTCGAGGATGCGCACGCAGTTGGGGTGGCGCACCGCGGCGAGCGCAGCGGCCTCGCGGCGGATGCGTTCCTCGGTCTCGGCGTCGGGCGCGTGCGCGGCCTTGAGGGCGACGGTCATCCCGAGCTTGGCGTCGTGGGCCAGGACGACCCGGCCGAACCCGCCGGCGCCGATGCGCCGGATCGGGGAGAACCGGTTGCCCCGCACGGGGCGTTGCACGGCGGCCGCGGGGAACGCGGGCGGCGGCACGGGCGCGCCGCCGGTGGGGGCGGGCGCGACCAGGGTGCGCGGCGGCGGGACGCGGGTCTGCGTCGACGGCGGCCGGACGGGCGGCTGCACCGGCCGGGACTGCGGGGCCGGGTCGTGGCGCTGCGCCGGGACGGGCTGCGCCCCGCGGGTCGCCGTGCTGCGCCGGTCGGCGGCCGGTCCCGGGTTCAGCGAGCGGGCGACGACCTCGGGCCGTGGCGTCCCGACCATGGCGGTGAGCACGATGCCGACGAACGCGCCGATGCTCACCCCGATCCACAGGTGCTCCGACGACCCGGCCGGGGTGCCGACGGTGACCAGCCCGAGGGCGAGGAACGGCAGCCAGAAGAACCGCGACGGCCACGCGGGCCCGCGGCGCAGCGCGAGCCGGATCTGGGCCAGCACGAACAGCGTCGCGACGATGGGGACGACGACGAGCAGGAGCACCGCGAGCCCGAGCGCGACGGGATCGGACGGGTCGAAGGCGTCGCCGACCGACCCGGCGCCGAGGTACTTCGACTGCGCACCTGCCACACACACCTGGGTGCCGAGGTTGCGGACCTGGGCGGTGGTGAGCCCGGGGACGCCGCCACCGGCCGCGGCGGCGGAGAACACCTGCCCGACGGCGGCGAACGCGAGCAGCGGCAGCAGCCCGGCGGTGACGACACCGATGAGCGCGAGGGCGCCGCCCTGGGCAGCGTTGTAGCGGGAGCCGATGCGCTTGCGCCAGAGCGCGACGCCGACGGTGCCGACGGTGGGCAGCAGCCCGACGGCGATGCCGAGGACGGTGGTGGCCCACGCCCACGGGCCTGGGCACACGTCGGGACCGATGCTGCGCAGGTTGTTGAGCAACCCGGCCAGAAGCGCGGCCAGCGTGTCCACGACTCCCTGCCTTCCCCCGGTCCGTCCCGTCCACTATGTCAGGCGCAGGGGCGGGCGCGGCGCACCGTACGCCGTGGCATCCGCGGCCGTACCCGTCAGTGGGGGTCTGGCGTGCGACGACCCGTGCGGCGGTGCGTGCCGAGCTCGGCGTGGAGGGGCGCGACACCCGCCGGGGGTGCAGGCTGGAGGCGCCCCTCGCCGAACCTCGGCGAGATTCGCCGAAGGAGCTCCCGTGGGTCTGACCCGCACCTGGGGACCGCTGTCGCCGACCGCGCCCGACACCGTCAACTACGCGATCGCCGGCCCGCCGCACAAGCTGCTCGCGCACCCCTTCGAGCGTCGGGTCCGGGCGGAGTTCGCCGGGCGCACGGTCCTCGACACCCGCGACGGGCTGCTGCTGCACGAGACCGCGCTGCTCCCGGTGCTGTACGTGCCGTTCGCCGATCTGGACCCGGACGTGCTCGTGGCGTCGGACCACACGACGTTCTGCCCGTTCAAGGGCGACGCCTCCTACCATTCGTTGCGCGCGGGCGGCCGGGTCGTCGAGAACGCCGTCTGGTCCTACCCGGACCCCCGGCCCGCGGTGCCGTGGCTTGCCGGGCGCGCCGCCCTGTACTGGAATGCCGCCGACGCCTGGTTCGACGAGGACGAGCAGGTGTTCGCCCACCTCACCGACCCGTACACGCGCGTCGACATCCGGCCGACGAGCCGGCACGTGCAGGTCCGCTGCGGCGACGTCGTCGTCGCCGAGAGCGACAGCGCGACGCTGCTGTGCGAGACCGGGCTGCCGTGGCGCTGGTACCTGCGCGAGCAGGACGTGGTGCTGCCGCTGGAGGAGAGCCCGACCCGCACGCGCTGTCCCTACAAGGGCGAGGCCTCCTACCGCGGGGTGCGGCTGCCCGACGGACGTCTCCTCGAGAACGCCGCGTGGACCTACCCGGACCCGCTGCCCGAGTCGGCGCGCATCGCCGGGCTGCTGTCGTTCGACCACGAGGAGCTGACGGTCGTCGCCGACTGACCCCGGGCGCGATGGGCGACGACGGCGAGGACGGCGACGACGGCGAGGACGTCGCCGTCGAGGCGGGCGGCGGCGGTCTCCACCTCGAGCACCCGGTGCCGCCGGGCGGCTGCCGCACATGAGCTCCAGGACCGGCTCGGCCCGCCCCGACACCACCGCCCGCATGATCGCGGCGCGCCAGGACGCGAGCTCGGCCTCCCGGCGCGGTGGGCTCGTCGAGGTCGTAGGCCTCGGTCAGCAGCGCGGTACTCGGCTCGGCGGGGCACGCTGCGAGCGTGCCCGGCCCGTCGGCCGACGTCAGCGGCCGTCCGGGCCGACCGGTCGGACCGCGGCACCGGCGTCGGAGTCGTCGACGAGCAGCGCCTCGAGCGCGGGCAGCGCCTCGGTGAGCGCGGCCACCTGGGCCGGGTCGAGGCGGCGCAGGCGGCGGGCGAGCAGCGCGGTGCGGTGGTTGCGCACCTCCGACAGCACCCCGGCGCCCTTGTCGGACAACGTGATCAGCACGCCGCGAGCGTCGTCGGGGTCGACGGTGCGCACCACGAGGCCCTGCTCGTCGAGCGCGGTGAGGACTCGGCTCATCGTCGGCGCCGTGACGGCCTCACGGCGGGCGAGGTCGGACAGGCGCAGCGGGCCGTTCTGCTCGACGGTCACCAACGTCGACAGCTGCAGCGGCGGGACCGACTGCCGGCCGTCGATGCGGATGCGCCGGTTGAGCCGGCCCACGACGAGCCCGAGGCGTGCTGCCAGGGGTGTCGGGGACTCCTCGGCTGCGCGCATCTCGTCAGCTTCGTCCATGCCGCCCGTCACCTCCGGGCTCGCCACGTCGGCACCGCCTTGCATCCGTTCATCGTGCCAGCACCGTCCACTACCGACGACGGCGGCTCGCCCGTGACGTGCGGCGACCTGCCCGTCAGACCTTCCGCAGCCGGATCCCGGTCACGGCGTGGTTGCGTCCCTTGCGCAGCACCAGGCTCGCCCGCCCCCGCGTCGGCAGGATGTTCTCCTCCAGGTTGGGGCCGTTGATCTCCGCCCAGATCGACAGGGCCCGCTCGATCGCGGCGGGCTCGTCGAGCGCGGCGTAGCGGCGGAAGTACGACGCCGGGTCCCGGAACGCCGTCTCCCGCAAGCGCAGGAACCGGTTGACGTACCACTGCCGGATGTCCTCGGTGGCGGCGTCGACGTAGACGGAGAAGTCGATGAAGTCACTGACCGCGAGCGCCCCGCCGCGCGACAGGCTCGGCTGGGCCGGCTGCAGCACGTTGAGGCCCTCGACGATGAGGATGTCGGGCTTGTGCACGGCGGTCCGCTCGCCCTCGACGATGTCGTAGACGAGGTGGGAGTAGACCGGCGCGTGGACCTCGGGGCGGCCGGCTTTGATCTCGGTGATGAACCGCAGCAGCGCGCGCCGGTCGTAGGACTCGGGGAAGCCCTTGCGCTGCATGAGGTTGCGTCGTTCGAGCTCGGCGTTGGGGTAGAGGAACCCGTCGGTGGTGATCAGCTCGACGCGGGGGTGCTGGGGCCAGCGGGCGAGCAACAGCCGCAGCAGACGCGCGGTCGTCGACTTGCCCACCGACACCGACCCGGCGATCCCGATGACGAACGGGGTGCGGGCCGTCGTGCCGCCGAGGAAGTTGCGGTATGCCCGGTAGAGCCGCCCGCCCTCCTGGACGTGCAGGGTGAGCAGCCGCGACAGGGGCAGGTACACCTGGCGGACCTCGTCGAGGTCGACGAAGTCACCGAGGCTGCGGACCTGCTCCAGCTCGTGGGCCGTCAGCGGCAGCGGCGTCGTCGCGCCCAGCCGCGCCCAGGCGTCGCGGTCGAAGTCGACGAACGGCGAGGACCCCACGCCGTCGCGAACCCCCGCCGAGCGGGTCACCTCGGCGCCTCCGTCGGCCACCGTCGGCACGAACAGGTCGACATGGTCGTCAAACCTAGACGCCGAGCCCGGCGATGGGCGTCGTGACATCGGTCGCACCGCCGCCGGGCCCCGACGAGCCTGGGAGTGGGGCCCGCCCCACGCGCCCGGGAGGATGTCGGGGGTGCCCGGCACGATGGCGCGATGACCGTCGTCGAGCTCGACCCGCGGGCCGTCCTCGCCCACCGCATCGCCGCGCACGGCCTCACCGACCGCGCCGACACCGCTGTCGCCGATCTCGCCGTGTGTGACCTCGGGGTGCAGGACACCCCGCCCGGGGCGCTGCGGGCGGCGGTCTCGGCCCGGTCGGCGGCACCGCTCGCACCGGACGCCGACGTCACCGCGGGCGGCGCGCTCACCCTGGTGTGGTCGTTCCGCGGGGCGCCGCACCTGCACCGCACCGCCGACCTCCCCATGATCGCCGCGGCGGGCTGGCCCCGCGACGACGCCGACGCCCTGTCGCGGCTCGCGTGGCAGCGCGCGCGGTTCGTCGATGCCGGCGTCACCGGCGACGAGGTGTACCGCGAGGTCGCCGGTGCCGTCGCGGGCGTGCTCGCCGAGCGGGGGCCGGTCACGAAGTCGCAGCTCAGCTCCGCGGTCACCGGACGGATCCGCGAGGAGCTGTCGCCGTTCTGCAAGCCCTGCGGGGTCCACCACGTCGGCGAGCAGTTGCTGCGCCTGTCGGCACTCGCCGGCGGAGCCCGGCTGGTCGCGGGGAGCAGGCCGCTGACGTTCGAGGCGATCCCCGGCTGGCCCGGCGTCCCCGCGCAGGCCGGGTCGACCGACGCGCTGCAGCTGGCCTACCTGCGGCTGTTCGCGGGCGGCTCGCTCGCCGACGTCGCCGACTTCCTGGGCGCGCCCCGCGCGGTCGTCACCGACGACCCGGTCGAGGGGCCGGTCGCGGTCTCGGTGGGCGGCCGGCCCGGTCTGGCCCGGGCCGAGGACGTCGACGCGGTGCGCGCCGGCCCCGTCGACGTGCCGGTCCTGCGGCTGCTGGGCCCGTCCGACCCGCTGCTGTCCGCGCGCGACCGCGAGCTGCTCGTCCCCGACAAGGCGCACCGCAAGGAGGTGTGGCGGCCGCTGGGCAACCCGGGGCTCGTCCTCGCGGGCACCGAGCCCCTCGGGGTGTGGCGGACCCGGCAGAAACGCACCCTGGAGCTCACCGTGACGGCGTTCCGGCGCCCGACGAGGGCCGAACGCACCGTCCTCGACGACGAGGCGGCCCGGCTGGCCGCGGTCCGTGGTGTGGCCGACGCGACGGTGACCGTCGACTGATCGCCGACTGGGTGGGCGCTGCCGGGGGTACGGCGTTGCGGTGCCCCGGCCGGACCGCCCGCCACGTCCTACACTCGGTCCGCCGCACCGGACCGGCTGTGACCAGGGCACCGCTGCCGGTGCGACGCCCGTCGACGAACGTCCAGGAGCAGCAGTGCCCCCCTCCCCCCGCCCCGGCCGGGACGCGCCGCGGTGAGCGTCCTGCTCTCGGTGCTCGGCCTCGTCGCCGTGCTGGCGCTGACGTTCGGCACCGCCGTCGCGGTCGCGTCGGAGTTCTCCCTCACCGCGCTGGAACGCAGCCAGGTCGAGGCCCACGTCGCGAGCGCGGGCGACCGGCGCGCGACCGTCGTCCAGAGCGCCCACCGCGGGCTGTCGTTCCAGCTCTCGGGCGCCCAGCTGCTGATCACGGTGACGACGCTGGCCACCGGCTACATCGCCGAGCCCGCGATCGCCGAGCTGATCCGCCCCGGGCTGTCGGCGACCGGCATGTCCGACGGCTGGGCCGCCGGCCTCGCGACGGCGCTGTCGCTGGTCCTGGCCACGGCGCTGTCGATGGTGTTCGGGGAGCTGGTGCCCAAGAACATCGCGATCGCCCGCCCGCTGGCCACCGCCCGCGCCGTCGTCTGGTTGCAGGCCGGGTTCTCCGCGACGTTCCGGTGGCTCATCGTCGGGCTCAACCGGGCCGCCAACGGTGTCGTCCGCAAGCTGGGGGTCGAGCCGGCCGAGGAGCTGCGCTCGGCGCGCGCCCCGCACGAGCTCAGCTCACTGGTCCGGGCGTCGGCTGCCCACGGCACCCTCGACGAGGGCACCGCCACTTTGATGGATCGCTCGCTGCGGTTCACCGACCGCGTCGCCGAGGACCTCATGACCCCGCGGGTGCGGATGGACGCCCTCGACGCCGACGACACCGTCGCCGACCTCGTCCTGCTCTCCCGCACCTCCGGGTTCTCCCGCTTCCCCGTCCACGACGGCGACCCCGACGCCGTCCTCGGCCTCGTCCACGTCAAGCAGGCGTTCGCCGTGCCCGCCCACGACCGGCCGCACACCCCGGTCCGCGAGCTCGTGCAGGCCGCGCCGACCGTGCCCGAGTCACTCGACGGCGACGCGCTGCTGACGCGGCTGCGCGACTCCGGCCTGCAGATGGCCGTCGTCGTGGACGAGTACGGCGGCACCGCGGGCATCGTGACCCTGGAGGACCTCGTCGAGGAGATCGTCGGCGACGTCCGCGACGAGCACGACCGCGCCGAGCAGCCGACCGTCCGCCCGCTGGGCCGCGACTCGTGGGTGGTGTCGGGGCTGCTGCGCGCCGACGAGGTCGCCGACGCCACGGGCTTCGAGATGCCCGAGGGCGACTACGAGACCCTTGCCGGGCTCGTCCTGCTGCGGCTGGGCCGCATTCCCGACGTGGGCGACGACCTGACCGTCGGGGACTGGCGGCTGACGGTGATGCGCCGCGACCGGCACCGCATCGCCGAGCTGCGGCTGGCCCGTCGCCCCGCCGCCGAGGAGGCCCTCGATGGGCGGTGACGTTCTGTCCCTGCTGGCCGCCGTCCTGCTGTTGCTGGCCAACGCGTTCTTCGTCGGCGCCGAGTTCGCGCTCATCTCGGCGCGGCGCGACCGGCTGGAGGCCATGGCGCAGAGCGGCGACGCCGCCGCCCGCACCGTGCTCGCCGCGTCGGCCGACCTGTCGCGGATGCTCGCCGCGTCCCAGCTGGGCATCACGATCGCGTCGCTGCTGCTGGGCCGCCTCGGCGAGCCCGCCGTCGCGCACCTCATCGAGGAGCCCTTCGGGCTGCTCGGTCTGCCCGAGGGGCTGCTGCACCCCATCGCGTTCGCGATCTCGCTGGTGATCGTCGTCATCGCCCACATGGTGCTCGGCGAGATGGTGCCCAAGAACATCGCGATCGCCGGCCCCGAACGCACCGCCGCGCTGCTGGTGCCGCCGTTCCTGGTGTGGACGCGCATCGCGAGCCCCTTCGTGTCGATGTTCAACTGGATGGCCAACTCCGTGCTGCGGCTGCTGCGCATCGAGCCGCGCGACGAGCTGGAGTCGGCGTTCACCAGTGGCGAGATCGCCGAGATGATCTCCGACTCGCGCCGCGAGGGCCTGCTCGACGACGAGGAGTCCAGCCGGCTCTCCCGCACCCTGCGCTCGGCCGAGGCGACGGTCGACGACGTGGTCGTCCATCTCGCCGACCTGGTCACGCTGTCGCCGACGCCGACCGTCGGGGAGGTCGCCGCGGCCGTCGAGGACACCGGCTTCTCCCGGTTCCCGCTGCGCGCCGACGACGGCCGCCTCACCGGATACCTGCACGTCAAGGACATCCTCGACGTCGTCGACGACCCCGACGCGGTCGTGCCCGCCTCACGGGTCCGAGGGCTGCCCGAGGTGCCCGCCGACGCCCGCCTCGACGAGGCGCTCGCCGCGCTGCGCAGCGCCCGCGCCCACCTGGCCCGGGCGGTCACCGCGACCGGTCGGACAGTCGGGGTCGTCGCGATGGAGGACCTGTTGGAGGCCTACGTCGGGACGGTGCGCGACTCCACGCACACCCCTCGGGCCGGTGGTTGACCTCGACCCGGGCTCGGCGGGTGGAACCCGCGGGCACTGGAGATCCGCGGCACCGCCGAGGTGCTGCCGGACGTGCTGCCCGAGGGCGCGTTCCCGGGGGCCGCGCCGGGGGTGATCCGCATCCGTCCAGTGCGCGTCCTGTCCTACGGCATCGACGACGACGGCCCGGGCAACCGCTGGGTCCACCGCCCGGACACCCCGGCCGCGGCGGGTACCGTCGCGGGGTGACCGCCCTGCCCGACACCCACGCCTCCACGCGTGCGCTCGACGGGCTGCAGTGGCGGGAACGCGCTGCGGCGCACCGGGAGCGGGTGTCGCGCTGGACGGCGCCGCACCGGGAGCGACGCCGCCGCGGCGAGCCCCACCCGGTGCTTGACTTCCTGTTCACCTACTACTCGCTGCGCCCGGCACAGCTGGAACGCTGGGATCCGGGGCCGGGCGTCGCGCTCAGGGACGCCGCGGAGTTCGCCGGTCGCCCCGGGTACGTCGAGACCCCCGACGGCGTCGTCCTCGACCCGGCGTCGCTGCCCCGGCTGCGCACCACCGCCGGCTTCGTCGCCGGCCTGCTCACCGCCACCGCGTCGCGGCCCGCGCGGCTGGGCTGTTTCGGGCTGCACGAGTGGGCGATGGTCTACCGGACCGACGCCCCCCGGCACGACGCCGTGCCGCTGCGGCTGGGCGCCGCGGGCACCGACGCCGTCGTCGAGTCGCTGCCGGTGACGTGCACCCACTACGACGCGTTCCGCTTCTTCACCGACGCGGCGCGGCCGCGCAACGCGCTCACCCCGACCCGGGAGACGCAGGTCGCCCTGGAGCAGCCGGGCTGCCTGCACGCGACGATGGACCTCTACAAGTGGGCCTACAAACTGGCGCCGGGCTGCCCGTCGGAGCTGCTGGCCGACTGCTTCGAGCTGGCCGTCGACGTCCGCGAGCTCGACATGCGGGCCAGCCCCTACGACCTGGCCGCGCACGGCTACGAGCCGGTCAGGATCGAGACCCCCGCCGGCCGGGCCGAGTACGCGCGCCTGCAGGCGGGCTTCGCCGAGCGCGCCGCCCCGCTCCGCGCGCAGCTGATCGCACAGTGCCACGCGCTGGGCGCCGCCTGACGGCCCGGTGCGCCCCGCGAGCCCTGAGCCCTACGGGCCCTGTGAGCGGGTGGGTTCGGCGGGGTCGCTCACCGGCAGGCGTCAGGCGTAGGCAGAGACGGGCTGGCAGGAGCACACCAGGTTGCGGTCGCCGTGAGCGCCGTCGATACGCCGCACCGGCGGCCACACCTTGCGGTCGTGCACGCCCGGCGTGCCGCCGCGCGGGTAGGCGGCCAGCTCGCGCGGGTACGGGTGGTCCCACTTGTCGGTCAGGCAGGCCGCGGTGTGCGGGGCGCCGCGCAGCGGGTTGTCGTCGACCGGCCACTCCCCCGCCGCGACCCGGTCGATCTCGGCCCGGATGGAGATCATGGCGTCGACGAACCGGTCGATCTCGGCGAGGTCCTCGCTCTCGGTCGGCTCCACCATCAGCGTCCCGGCGACGGGGAACGACATCGTCGGCGCGTGCAGCCCGTGGTCGGCGAGCCGCTTGGCGACGTCGTCGACCGTCACACCCGTGGCCTTTGTGAGCGGGCGCAGGTCGAGGATGCACTCGTGGGCGACACGGCCGTTCTCGCCCGCGTAGAGCACCGGGTAGTGCTGGCGCAGCCGCGAGGCCACGTAGTTGCCCGCGGCCACAGCGGTGAGGGTGGCGCGGCGCAGCCCCTCGACGCCCATCATCCGGATGTAGGCCCAGGAGATCGGCAGCACGCCGGGGCTGCCGTGCTCGGCCGCCGACACTGCGCCGACCTTCCCGCGGCCCGGCAGGTACGGCGCGAGGTGCTCGGCCACCGCGACCGGGCCGACGCCGGGTCCGCCGCCGCCGTGCGGGATGCAGAACGTCTTGTGCAGGTTGAGGTGGCTGACGTCGCCCCCGAAGGCGCCGGGTCGGGCGATCCCGACGAGCGCGTTGAGGTTCGCCCCGTCGACGTAGACCTGTCCGCCCGCCTCGTGCACGGCCTCGCACACGTCACGGACCGCCGCCTCGTACACCCCGTGCGTCGAGGGGTAGGTGATCATCAGCGCGGCGAGCTCGTCGCGGTGGGCGTCGATCTTGGCGCGCAGGTCGTCGAGGTCGACGTCGCCGCCCGGCCCGGTGGCCACCACGACGACCCGCATCCCCGCCATGACCGCCGATGCGGCGTTGGTGCCGTGGGCGCTCGCGGGGATGAGGCAGACCGTGCGGTGGGCCTCGCCGCGGTCGCGGTGGTAGGCCGCGATCGCGAGCAGCCCGGCGAACTCGCCCTGGCTGCCGGCGTTGGGCTGCACCGACACCGCCGCATACCCGGTGAGCTCGGCGAGCCACCGTTCGAGCTGGGCGACCATCTCCAACGTGCCCGCGGCGTCGGCGGCCGGGGCGTGTGGGTGCAGGTCGGCGAACTGCGGCCAGGTGATCGGTTCCATCTCCGCGGTGGCGTTGAGCTTCATCGTGCAGGAACCGAGCGGGATCATGGTGCGGTCCAGCGCGAGGTCGGCGTCGGCGAGGCGGCGCAGCCACCGCATCAGGGACGTCTCGGAGCGGTGGGAGTGGAAGACGTCGTGGGTGAGGTACTCCGACTCGCGGACCAGCCCGGCGGGAAGCGCGTCGCCGGTGGAGGCGTCGAGGACGGCGACGTCGTCGACCGTGACCCCGAACGCGGCCCACACGCTTCGCAGGTGCCCGACCGTCGTCAGCTCCGAGCACGCGATGCCGACGGTGTCGTCGTCGGTGCGGCGCAATGCGATCCCGGCGTCGTGGGCGGCGTCGACGACCGCGCCGGCGCGGCCCGGCACCCGCGCGGCGACCGTGTCGAAGAACCAGTCGTGGACGACCTCGACTCCCCCGGCGCGCAGCCCGGCGGCGAGCACCGCGGCCATCCGGTGAGCGCGCGACGCGATGCGTCGCAACCCGTCCGGGCCGTGGTGGACGGCATAGCAGGCGGCGACGACGGCGAGCAGCACCTGCGCGGTGCAGATGTTGCTGGTGGCCTTCTCCCGGCGGATGTGCTGCTCGCGGGTCTGCAGCGCCAGCCGCAACGCGGGGTTGCCGTCGGCGTCGCGCGACATCCCGACGAGCCGTCCCGGCAGCTGCCGCGAGAACTCCTGGCGCACCGACAGGAACGCCGCGTGCGGGCCGCCGAACCCGAGCGGCACCCCGAAGCGCTGGGTGGTGCCCAGGACGGCGTCGGCACCCAGCTCGCCCGGCGGGCGCAGCAGTGTCAACGACAGCAGGTCGGCGGCGATGGCCGCGAGCGCGCCCCGCTCGTGGGCGGCCTCGATCAGCGCCGACGGGTCGGCGACGGCACCCGAGGCCCCCGGGTAGCTGAGCAGCACGCCGAACAGGTCACCGTCGGGCAGCCCGTCGGTGAGGTCGGCGACGACGAGCTCGATGCCCAGCGGCGCAGCCCGGGTGGCCAGGACCTCCAGGGTCCGGGGCAGGGTGTCGGCGTCGACGACGAACCGCGGGCTCTTCGCCTTGCCTGCGCGGCGCAGCAGCGTCATCGCCTCCGCCGCGGCGGTCGCCTCGTCGAGCAGCGACGCACCCGCGACGGGCAGGCCGGTCAGGTCGGTGACGACCGTCTGGAACGTCAGCAGCGCCTCGAGACGGCCCTGGCTGATCTCGGGCTGGTACGGCGTGTACGCCGTGTACCAGGCGGGGTTCTCCAGCACGTGCCGCCGGATGACCGGTGGGGTGACGGTCCCGGCGTAGCCGAGCCCGATCATCGGGACGGTCACGGTGTTGCGGGCGGCCAGTGCCCGCAGCTCGGAGAGCATCTCCTGCTCGGTGGCCGGCGCGGGGATCGTCGTGGGCACCGGGTCGGTGTCGCGGATCGCGGCCGGCACGGCGGTGTCGGCGAGCTCGTCCAGCGAGGCCACCCCGATCGTGGCGAGCATCGCGGCGAGGTCGGCGTCGGAGGGGGCGACGTGCCGGTCGGCGAACGGACGGCCGCGTTCCAGCGACGCCAGGGGTTCGATCGAGGACGGGGTGTGGCTCATGGCGGCGACCTCTCGACAGCGGGGCGGCGGGCACTCCCGGGCATGCCCGAGTACTGCCCTCCCCCTCTGTCCCGCCCCGTCGTCGGGGCGCCTGAGAGATTCACCCGCCCTGGAGCGGGCTTTCCCCGTCGGCGGGCACCGGCCGGGCCGGTGTCGCTTTCCAGAGGTGCCTCGCCCACGCGGTCCTGGTGCCTGAGAGGTTCCGGGGAGGAGTTGCTCCTTCGGCGCCCGGGTCCAGGAGCACGCTCCTCGGCCGGGTCTCTCCCGCGTGGGGTCGACGACTACGCGCGCGATCCTATCCCCGAACGGGTGACGCACGGGGAAATCTGCGGCGCGGTGTCAGCTGATGGCGCGACGAGCCCGGCGACGCGAGAGCTCGTCCTCCGGGGAGTCGTCGACGGTGCCGCCGTCGGCACGTTCGACCGGGAAGTCCTTGATCGAGCCGCTGATCTCGCGCATCGCACCGGACACGGCGATCCCGAAGACACCCTGGCCACCCTGCAGCAGGTCGACGACCTCCTCGGGCGACGAGCACTCGTAGACCGTCGTGCCGTCGCTGAACAGGGTGATGCCGGCGAGGTCCCTTATCCCGCGGCGGCGCAGGTGCTCCACGGCGACGCGGATGTTCTGCAGCGAGACGCCGGCGTCGAGCAGGCGTTTCACGACCTTGAGGACGAGGACGTCCTTGAAGGAGTAGAGCCGCTGGCTGCCGGAACCGGCCGCACCGCGGATCGACGGCACGACGAGCCCGGTGCGGGCCCAGTAGTCGAGCTGCCGGTAGGTGATGCCGACGACCTGGCACGCGGTGGGACCACGGAAGCCGACCAGTTGGTCGGGCATCCCGTCGAGGCCCTCGCCGACGAGCGGGTCGGGGAAGAGTTCGCCCTGCTCGGGCGCGTCGGGCGGCGACGCGTCCACGGCTCTCCTTCCCTCGGGTCGCGGAGACCGCGGGCCCGTCCCTCACCCATAAGAACGATGCTGACCGTAAGCAAGTCCATGCGCTGGGTCAACGCGCCGCGCCGATCGGGTCACCCGATCATGGGCGTGTCGGCCCGATCGTGACCTGCCCGTCATCCGGGCTGGGCGCCCCGGAAGTCCTCCGGCGAGACGGAGTCGAGGAACTCGCGGAACTTCTCGACCTCGTCCTCCTGCTCGTCGGGGATGACCAGACCCGCCTCGGAGAGCACGCTCTCGTCGGCATGGATGGGCACCCCGATCCGCAGCGCCAGTGCCACCGAGTCGCTCGGCCGCGCCGACACCTTCACGCCGCCGTCGAAGATCAGCTCGGCGTAGAAGGTGCCCTCCTGGAGGTCGGTGATCCGCACCTGCTCGAGCCGCCTGCCCAGCGCACCGATCACGTCCTTGAGCAGATCGTGGGTCAGCGGCCGGGCGGGCTTGACACCCTGCTGCTCCAGCGCGATGGCCGTGGCCTCGACGGACCCGATCCAGATCGGCAGATAGCGGTCGCCGCTCGTCTCCCGCAGCAGGAGGATGGGCTGGTTGGCGGGAAGTTCGACCCTGACTCCCACGACGCGCATCTCGCTCATACGTCGCCTCCTCACCGTCGTGCGTCGGCACTCCGCTCGTTGCCGGACAGGGCCGGGGGAACCGGTTCCGTCGTCCGTCGGACCGTGCGGCGTCTGACCATGATGACGCTACACGGGCCGCCTCGCCCACGCGCGCCTCCGGACGGGCCATCCGCGCACACGTGTCGGTCCGGTCGCGCCGTCACGTGGATTCCGTGGCTCGTCACCGCCCCGGGCGCCACCGCCGTCCGGGTGCACCGTCACACCACCGGCGGCCGGGCGTGTTGCCGGTGGACCGGTCGTGACGCGGCCGGCGGACCGGTCGTGACGTGCGACGGGGGCGCCGGGCGTGATGGCCTGCACCCCCGTCGGGACACTCGTGGACCTGCGTCAGCCGCGGCCCGGGTCGTGCGAACCGGTGAGGAAGATCAACCGGAACTTGCCGATCTGGACCTCGTCGCCGTTGGCCAGCACCGCCGTGTCGACGGGCTCGCGGTTGACGTAGGTGCCGTTGAGGCTGCCCACGTCGACCACGACGAAGTCGCCGTCGCGGCGGAACTCCGCGTGCCGCCGGGAGACGGTCACGTCGTCGAGGAAGATGTCGCTGTCGGGGTGGCGGCCCGCGCTCGTCGTCGGACGGTCGAGCAGGAATCGCGATCCTGCGTTCGGCCCGCGCTTGACCACCAGCAACGCCGAGCCCGGGGGCAGCGCGTCGAGACCGGAGACCGGCTTGTCCTCCACCGGCTGCTCGACGTCGGCGAGGAAGTCGGCACGGAAGACCGAGGTCGTCTCCGGTGCGCGCTCCGGCGGGACACCGGGGCCGTCGTTCGTGGTCACCTCGGGCTCTCCTCCTGCGTGGTGCGGGACGCAGACCGAGGTGGTCCGCGTCGCGGGGGAACCTACCGTGCCGGGCCGACGACGGCCGGGCCGAACCGGGGTCCGGCGGCGCCGCCGGTGGCGGTTCGGCTCGTGAAGAAGCGTAGACCTCAGGCGGGCCCGGCCGGACCCGGGTTCCGGACCGTCCCGGCCCCCTCCCCGACCTCGCCGCCGGCGTCGGCTCCGACCTCACCCGGGGCGTCCTGCACCGGTGTGCGCATCGCCGCGACGAACTGCGCCAGGTAGAGCAGCCCGGTCCACAGATAGAGCGCCACACCCCAGCCCGCGAACGCGTGGCCGAACGGTCGTGCGAGATCGGCGAACCAGTTGTGCCCCTGGCCGAGCAACAGCAGCGGGAAGGCGTAGAGCAGCTGGAACGTCGCCGCCTTGCCCAGGTAGGTGACGACGAACGGGCCGTACCCGCGGCGGCGCAGGATCGGCAGGCACGCCCCCAGCACCAGGTCGCGCGCGACGAGCACGATCACCGCCCACCACGGCACGACATCGCGCACCCCGAGGGCGACGAGGGCGGCGAGGATGTAGAGCCGGTCGACCGCGGGGTCGAGCAGCGCGCCCAGGCGCGAGTACTGGTTCAGCAGCCGGGCGAGCTTGCCGTCGAGCCAGTCGGTGAGACCCCCGACGGCGAGCACGAGTACCGCCCAGCCGTCGGCGCGCGGGCCGAGCAGCAGCCACAGGAACAGCGGGACTCCGAGCAGGCGCAGCACGCTCAGCGCGTTGGGGACGGTGAGCACCCGGTCCGCGGAGGAGGGGTCGGCCACGCCGGGAGCCTACGTCTCGCCCACCCGGGCCGGGCTGCGGACGGTCCGTCCTGCGCGGCACGATGAGGTGATGGACGCCACCAGGCTGCGGCCGGCCCACGCCCGACCCGTGACGGGAGCGACGCGGTGAGGGGTGCGCACGCGCTGCTCCACACCCTCGTCGACGCGGGTGTCGACGTCTGCTTCGCCAACCCGGGCACGTCGGAGATGCACTTCGTCGCGGCCCTGGACGGAGTGCCGGCGATGCGCCCGGTGCTGACCCTGTTCGAGGGCGTCGCCACCGGCGCCGCCGACGGCTGGGGCCGGATGACCGGCCGGCCCGCCTCGGTGCTGCTGCACCTGGGCCCGGGGCTGGGCAACGGTCTGGCCAACCTGCACAACGCCCGCCGCGCTGGGACGCCGGTGGTCACCGTCGTCGGTGACCACTCGACGGCGCACAAGGTCTACGACGCCCCGCTGGACTCCGACATCGACTCGGTGGCGGGCACGGTGTCGCGGTGGGTGCG
>MEGH01000014.1 GCA_001725415.1 Pseudonocardia sp. SCN 73-27 | reverse complement strand
GTCGTGCGCGGCGGCCGCGCCGGGGCGGGCGTCGCGGGCCGCGGCGAGGTCGGCATGGTCGCGGCGAGCCTGCTCCAGCGGTCCACGGGACGGGGCCGCGTCGCGGGCCGAGCGGGCCTCTGCGTCGGCCGTACCGGCCTCGGCCACCGCCCGGGCCGCCGCGGCCGAGGCCTCGGCCGCCGACCGGCGACGCGCGTCGACATCCGCCGCATCCGCAGGGACCGTGATCCCGGCCAGCACCGCCCGCTCGCCCTCCGACGTCGCCACCGCCGACTCGGCGGCGACGACCGCAGCCGCAGCCCCGCCGAGCCGCTCGGTCGCGGCGGTGACCCGGTCGGCCAGCGCACCCAGCGCGTCGACCCGGGCCGTCGCGGCGGCCACGGCGTCGGCGGTCGCGTCGTCGTAGGCACCCAGCTGACCGGCGAGCACATCGGCCCGCTCCCCCGACGCCGCCGCCTCCCGGTTCGCCTCCCGGGCGATCGCCTCGTAGACGTCGAGACCCAGGAGCCGGACGAGCATCTTCTGCCGGTCGGCCGGCTTGGCGTGCAGGAACTCCGCGAACGCGCCCTGCGGCAGCACCACGCACTGGCAGAACTGGTCGAACGGCAACCCCAGCAGCCGCTCGACCTCGGGCGTCACCCCCGAGTCGGCGGCCAGGACACGGCTGTCGCCGTCGAGCTCGTCCGGGTCGGCCAGCAGTTCCAGCCGGGCGCTGCGCACCGTCACCTTGTCCTGTGCCGACCGCCGCAGCTCACGGGCCGCGACGTAGCGCGCGCCGGCCACGTCGAACACCAGCCGCACGACCCCGCGCGACACGTGCGGTGCCAGGCCCAGCCGGACGGCGCGCCGGTCGTCCCAGCGCGGCACCGAGCCGTAGAGGGCGAAGCACAGCGCATCGACGACCGTCGACTTCCCGGCGCCCGTCGGACCGACGAGCGCGAAGTAGTCGGCACCCGTGAAGTCGACGACGGCGGGCTCACGGAACGCCGCGAACCCGTTCATCTCCAGCCGGACCGGCCTCATTCCCGCCCCCCCGCGTCCGCGCTGGTGACCTTGTCGTGCAGGCGCGCGAACAGCGCGTCGAGCCGCGGGTCGGCCACCGCACGGTCGCGGCAGTACTCCCCGAACAGCTCCGACGGGTTCCGGTCGGTCCCCCCGCCCTCCGGCCGCGACGCCGTGACCTGCGCCGCGAACTCCGGGTCGATCCGCACCTCCAGCGCGTTGGGCAGCAGCGCCGTCACGTCCTCCCGCAGCCCCGCCCGCGCCGCCTCCCGGACCGTGACGCGCAGGTAGTCGTCGCCCACCGCGTCGCGCAGCGCCGCCAGCTCGTCGACGGTGCCGGTGACCGTGCGCAGCCCCCGGCCCGACGTGATCGGGATGTCGGTGATCCGCGCCGGCGTCGTCGCCGTGGCCTCCACCAGGCAGACGACGCTCGTGTTGGCCTGCTCCCCGAAGTCGACCGCCAGCGGCGACCCCGAGTAGTGCACCGGCGCGGGCGCCGCCAGCTTCTGCCGGCGGTGCAGGTGCCCGAGCGCGACGTAGTGCGTGTCGGCCGGAAATATCGCCGCCGGAACGGCGTACTCGAATATCGACTGAGCCATCCGCTCGCCCCCGCCGAACTGGCCGTTGAGCACCGTGAGGTGAGCCGCGACCAGGTTGACCGAGTCGGTGGCGAACCCGTCGGTCAGCGACCTGACGATGCCGCGCAGCTGCTCGTCGTAGTCGGCGTTGTGCTCGGCCGGCAGCTTCGCGACGAGCTCCGCCGCCCGGACCGCATACCGTTGGGACAGGAACGGCAACGCGGCGATGCTCGCCTTCTCCCCGCCGCGCGTCACCATCTCGACGACGCCGCCCTGCTCCTTGGTGCGCACAGTGCCGACCATCGTCACCCCCGCCGCGGCCGCGAACTGCCGGTAGGCGTCGAGGGTGGCGCCGTGGTCGTGGTTGCCGCCGATGACGACGACCTTCGCCCCGCTCTCCGCCAGGGCCGTCAGCGCCTGCACGACGAGCTGTTGCGCCGCGGCGTTGGGGGCCGCGGTGTCGTAGAGGTCGCCCGCCACGACGACGAGGTCGACCTCCTGCTCGCGGGCCACGCCGACGATCTCGCCCAGCACCGCCCGCTGCTCGTCGAGCCGGCTGTGCCCCTTCAACGTCTTGCCGACGTGCCAGTCGGCGGTGTGCAGGATGCGCATCGTCGGGAACGGTATTCGCCACCCCCGACAAGATCACCGCCCACCCGCCCGGTTCGACACCACGTTGCTCCCGGCTGCCGCGAACCCAGTCTCAGGTCGAGGTCGGCGGGTTCTCAGTGGGCCGTCGCCGCGGCGCCGAACTTCGCGAGGGCGCCGGTCAGGGTGTCGACAGCCGCGCCCGACTCCGTGAGGCCGTGGCGGGCGGCGATCCAGGAGGGCTCGTTCCAGCCCAGCCACACCTGGCCGTCGGCGTCCTCCCAGGCCAGTGCCGTGAGCGGGAGGTCGATGCCCACGGTCTGACGCTCCTGCATCAGCGGGGTCCCGCCCTCCGGGCGGCCGAACAGCAGCACCGTGGTGGGGCGCAGCTCCATTCCCACCTTCGCGGCCGCGGCGGCGTGGTCGATCCGCGCGAGCACGGCGAGCCCGGCCTTCTCGACGACGGCGGCGAGCCGGTCGACCGTCTCGGCCACGGGGTGCGAGGACGCCACGGCGGTGAGGCCGTCGATCTCGGTCATGAGGCTCCTCGTCAGAACGGGGGCGGATCGTCGCTGCCCGGCAGGCCGGCAAAGGGGTCGCGGGGGCGGCCGCCGTTGGTCCCCACCCCTCCGGCCGGCGCGGCGGCCGGCGCGGCGCACTCGGACTCCCGCGTCGCCCAGGCCGGGAAGGGGAACTCGACGGCGATCGGCACCGGGATCTCGGGCTGCGAGACGAACATGGTGCCGGGTTTGGCGAGGACGGCGCGGGCGCGCTGGGTTGGCGGCAGGAAGCCGTACTCGGGCCGGCCGGCCTCGGCGGGGTCGAGCCGTCCGACGATCTTCACCGACGAGTTGGAGACGATCCGCCGCTCCACCTCGCTGGCGGTCTGCTGCGCGCCGACCAGGATGATCCCGAGCGAGCGTCCGCGTTCGGCGATGTCGAGCAGGACCTCCTTGATCGGGCTCGACCCTTCGCGGGGGGCGTACTTGTTGAGCTCGTCGATCATCGTGAAGAGCAGCCCGCCGGGGCCGGCCTGCTCCTTGCGGGCGGTCTCGGCGGCGAGGGTGACACCGACGACGAAGCGCTGGGCGCGTTCGGGCAGGTTGTGCAGGTCGATGACGGTGAGCTGGCTGTGCTCGGTGGTGACGCGGCGGCCCTGGGTGTCGGCGAGGTCGCCGCGGACGATGCCGCGCAACGGCTTCAGGCTCGAGCGCAGGCGCCGCAGGAAGGCGTTGACGGTGCCGACGCCGGTGACGGGTCCGGCCCAGTCGCGGCGGGAGTCCTCGTCGGTGAGCCGGTCGGAGACGAACTCGACGAGGTCGTCGTAGGTGCGCAGGACCTGGCCCTCGATCATGACCGAGCCGGAGTCGCCGACGGCGGACACCTCGCGCTTGAGCCGGGACGCGACCTGGTGGATGACCATCGTGTACTGGTTGCGCTCGTCCTCGGCGTCGGCGAAGACATAGGGCAGCAGCTCGCGGGCGCAGAACTCGCCGAGGGTCCACCAGAACGCGGCGATGCCGTGGGTGCGGCCGACGACGTGGGGCCGGCCGGAGGGGTCGTCGGGCATGGGCGGGGCGAAGAACCCGACGGAGCCGAAGGGGGCGGCGGTGAGGCCGAGGCGTGCGTAGTCGGCGCGCAGGTCGTCGTCGAGGCGGACGTTGGGCCGGTCGAGGAACAGCAGGTCCTCGCCCTTGACGCTGAACACGAGCGCCTTGGAGTTGAGTGCCCGCCGGCCCAGCGCCCCGCCGGTGAACAGCGAGTACAGGAGGAACAGCGCGAAGCTCGTCTTGGTGGCGACGCCGGAGATGCCGGAGATGGAGACGTGCCCGCCGCGGGTGCCGTCGAGGAACTCGAGGTTGACGTAGACGGGCTCGCCGTCGCGCCCGACCCCGGCGGCGACCTGATGTTCCATCCGGTCGAAGTAGAGGGCACGGGCGCGTTCCTCACCGGTGGCACGGCGGACGAGCTCGCCGGGGCGCGGGGGCACGTAGAACTCGGGCTCGACCCGCGTGGTCATGACCTCGGCGATCTCCTGCACCTGGGCGGGCAGGACGCCGTCGGCGATGAGGAAGACGTCGGAGCCGAAGGACGCGCCTTCGTGGCGGGCGCGGACCTCGGTGACGACGCCGCTGGTGACGACCGTGCCGACGCCGGGGACGTCGCGTTCGGTGGCGACGACGTCGTCGAGCTGCAGGTAGGCGCCGGGCGCGAGCGCGACGGCGAACTCCAGCGGCGTGGAGTCCTCGGTGCCGACGACGCGGCCGACGACGGAGCCGACGTCCTGCTGCTCGTCCACGGGAAACTCGGGCACGGTCCTCCCACGATTTCAGCGACTCGGGATGCGGGTCCGCACGACCCTAGCGACGGTCCACGACAGTCCCGCGAACCCGCCCGGGACGTCAGCGGCGCAAGGCGATGCGCGCCCACGTCGCGGCGAGCACGACGATCGCGAGCAGCGCCAGGACCAGCCCGACCTCGGGGCCGAGGCCGCCCTGCGGGACCGAGATCTGGCGCGACCAGACGGCCCAGACCCCGGTGATCGTCGAGATGCCGCAGCCGGCGGCGCAGACCCAGGCCAGCGCCCAGATCCGCGTCGCGAGGGCGACACCGGAGGCGGCGATGCCGAAGATCAGTGCGGCGAAGGTGAACAGCCGCGGGAGGACGCCGTAGCCTGCGCCCTCGCCGACGAGGAGGTCCCAGCCGCGTTCGTCGCCGATCCAGGGCAACAGGAACGCGCCGATGAGAACGAGGACCGCGACGGCGACGACCATGGCCGTGGCACCGGGGTCGATGCGGCGTTCCACGCGGCGTGCGACGTCGCGCAGCTCGCGGTCGAGCTCGGAGAGCCCCTCGGTCATCCCATGCTCCTCACGTCCGTCACCAGCCGGGCGCTCGCCGTGCGAGCGCTCGTCACCCGAAGGCTCGTCGGCCATCAGTTCCCGCCGCACCCCGCCGCCGCCGGCACCGCGGCGGGTGCGCCGAAGCCGGGGAGGCCCAGACCGGTCGGGGCACCGCTGGGGCGGGCGCCGGCCTCGAACGCGTCGCCCGCGCGGGTACGCCGGTGCGAGAGCAGCCCGTCGTCGGCGACGAGGTGGTGCGGGGCGCCGTAGCCGATGGTCACGGTGACGACGTCGCCCGGGCGGACCGGGGCGTCGCCGGGCGCGAAGTGGACGAGGCGTCCGTCGCGGGCGCGGCCGGACATGCGGCGGGTCTCGGCGTCCTTGCGCCCCTCGCCCGTGGACACCAGCACCTCGACCTCGCGGCCCTCGACCGCCCGGTTCTGCTCCCAGGAGATCCGCTCCTGCAGCTCGACCAGGCGCATGTAGCGCTCCTGGACGACCTGCTTGGGCAGCTGGTCGGGCAGTGTGGCGGCGGGGGTGCCGGGGCGCTGCGAGTACTGGAACGTGAAGGCCTGGGCGAACCGGGCGCGCTCGACGACGTCGAGGGTCGCCTGAAAGTCCTCCTCGGTCTCGCCCGGGAAGCCGACGATGATGTCGGTGCTGATGGCGGCGTCGGGGATGGACTCGCGCACCTCGTCGAGGATCGCGAGGAACCGCGACGACCGGTAGGAGCGGCGCATCTCGCGCAGGACGCGGTCGGAGCCGGACTGCAGCGGCATGTGCAGCTGCGGGCACACGTTGGGCGTCTCGGCCATGGCGGCGATGACGTCGGAGGAGAACTCGCGCGGGTGCGGCGAGGTGAACCGGACACGCTCCAGGCCGTCGACGTCGCCGCAGGCGCGCAACAGCTTCGAGAAGGCCTCCCGGTCGCCGAACTCGACGCCGTAGGCGTTGACGTTCTGACCCAGCAGGGTCACCTCGAGCACGCCGTCGGCGGCGAGGGCGGAGACCTCGGCGAGGACGTCGCCGGGGCGGCGATCGCGTTCCTTGCCGCGCAGCGACGGCACGATGCAGAACGTACAGGTGTTGTTGCAGCCCACAGAGATCGACACCCAGCCGGCGTAGGCGGACTCGCGCCGCGCCGGCAGCGTCGACGGGAAGACCTCGAGGGACTCCTTGATCTCGACCTCGGCGCGCTCGTTGTGCCGCGCCCGCTCCAGCAGGGTGGGCAGCGCGCCGACGTTGTGGGTGCCGAACACGACGTCGACCCACGGCGCCTTGGTGACGATCGTGTCGCGGTCCTTCTGCGCCAGGCAGCCCCCGACGGCGATCTGCATGCCGGGCTTCGCGGCCTTGCGCGGCGCGAGGTGGCCGAGGTTGCCGTAGAGCTTGTTGTCGGCGTTCTCGCGGACGGCGCAGGTGTTGAACACGACGACGTCGGCGTCGTCGGACTCCTCGGCGCGCACGTAGCCGGCCGACTCCAGCAGACCCGCCATCCGCTCGGAGTCGTGCACGTTCATCTGGCACCCGTAGGTGCGAATGGTGTAGCTGCGGGTCACGGCCCGAGGGTATGCCGTCGGCGGCAGGCGTGACGCACCGGCAGGGGTCGACCGATGGCGGCGGGTCGGGAGAGGATGCGCCGGTGCCGGACGCTGCGGACACCCTCGACCGCCGGGGGTTCCTGCGCGTCTCCGGGGCGGTGGGCCTCGCGGCGGTGCTGGCGGCCTGCACCTCCGCCTGGGCGGAGGTACGGCTGACCGTGGCAGCCGGTGCGACGCAAGGGGTCTACTACGCGCTCGGCGGCGCGCTGGCCGACGTGTGGCGTGACCACCTGAGCCTCGGCGCGCGGCCCGAGGTGCTGGCCACCGACGGGTCGGGGCAGAACCTCGCGCTGCTCGCCGACGGCCGCGCCGACATCGCGTTCTCCCAGATCGACACGGCCGCCGACGCCCTGGCCGCCACGCCGACCGGACCGCGCTCGCCCCGAGCGCTGGCCCGGATCTACGACGACGCGACGCAGGTCGTCGTCCGGGCCGACTCGCCGTACCGCACACTCGCCGACCTGCGCGGGGCCCGGGTGTCGATCGGCGCCGCCAACTCGGGCGTCACCCCGATCGCGCAACGGCTGCTGCGCGGCGCGGGACTCGATCCCGACCGCGACGTGCGGCCGGCGATGCTGGGTATCAACGACTCCGTCGCGGCCATGCGCGACAACGGTATCGACGCGTTCTTCTGGTCCGGCGGGGTGCCGACGCTCGGGGTGTCCACGCTCGCGGCGACGGTCCCGGTGCGGCTGCTCGACCTGCGCGACGTGCTCCCCCGGGTCCGTGGCGCCTACCCCGTCTACTCGACGGGCACCGTCCCCGCCCAGACCTACGACATCCCCGACCCGATCACGACCCTGTTGGTGCGCAACGTGCTGGTGGTGCCGGCGTCGATGCCCGACGACGTGGCCGCGGCGCTGGTCGACGGGCTGTTCGCGGAGCAGCCGCGGCTGGCGGCGGCGAGCGCGGCGGCGCTGACGATCGACGCCCGCGCCGCGATCGGCACCCAGCCCGTCCCGCTGCACCCCGGCGCCGAACGCTTCTACCGCTCCACGAAGGCCCTCTGAGGACGCTGCTCAGGGCTCCGGGGTCGGGAGGCTCGCCACGACGCGCAGGCCTCCGTCGGCGGGCGACTCCAGACGTAGCGCGCCGCCGGCCAGCTCGGCCGTCCGCGCCGCGATCGCCAGCCCGAGCCCCGAGCCCTCGACGTTGCTCTGGTCCGGGGCCCGCCAGAAGCGGTCGGTGGCGCGGTCGAGGTCGTCGGCGGCGATGCCGGGGCCGGTGTCGCGCACCCCGATCTCGACGGTCCCGTCGATCCCGAGCACGGCGACGTCGATGCGGCCGCCGGCGGGGGTGAACTTGACGGCGTTGTCGAGCAGCGCGTCGAGGACGGTCTCGATGCCCCCGGCCGGGGCGCGGGCCGCCAGCCCCCGGGAGCCGGTGCGGCACAGGGTCAGACCGGTGTGCTCGGCGAGCGGGCGCCAGGCGTCGACGCGGTCGTCGACGGCCGTGTCGACGTCGACGGTCTCGCTCACCGACACCCGCTCGGCCCGGGCGAGTGCGAGCAGCCCGTCGAGCACCGCGGACAGCCGTTCGGCCTCCTCCAGCGCGGCGACGTGGTCCTCGGCCGCGGGTCCGGCGACGTGGCCGTCGAGGTTGGACAGCCGCAGCCGCAGCGCGGTCAGGGGGTTGCGCAGCTGGTGGCTCGCGTCGGCGACGAACGCGCGCTGCGCGGAGAGGGCCTGGATGACGGTCTCGGCCATCTCGTCGAAGGAGGTCGTGAGCCGGCGCAGCTCGGGCGGGCCGGACCCGTCGGCGACCGGGTCGGCGGGCTCCCCGGCCAGGACTGCACCCGCGACGCGGTGGGTGCCTTCGTCGAGGCGGTGCACCGGCCGCAGGATCCAGCGGACGACGGGCAGCGCCACGAGCGTCCCGACGACGAGGGCCAGCAGGAACGCGGCCGCCACGATGCCCCAGACCCGCAGCTCCTGGGCCCGCAGTGCCCCGGTCGGCGAGACCGTCACGGCCGCGCCGCGCACCTCCCCGTCGACGAGGACGGGCTCGGCCAGCACGACGGGCCGCTCGTCCCACGGCAGCAGGTAGGGGTAGGGCTCGGAGCGGCGGTTGGCCAGGGCGAGTCGGACACGTTCGCGGCCGTCCTCGTCGAGGGCCAGGTCGCCCGCCGACGTCGCGAGCAGCCGCTGGGTGCGGTCGAGGACGGCCACCTGGACGCCGTACACCTCCTGGTAGCGGGCCAGTTCCGCGGCCAGCCCGGAGGCGTCGGCCTCGGTGATCGGGCGCTGCGCGATGGAGGCGAAGAAGATCGTGTCGGTGAGCCGGTCGGTGAACAGCTCCTGCTGGGCCGAGCGGGTGTCGGCCAGCGCGAGCGGCACGCCGAGGCCCGCGGCGAGCAGTCCCATCAGGACCAGGACCGTGACCAGCAGCCTGCTGCGCACCGCGGCTACTCGGCGGTCGGGGCAGGGACGCCGAGCCGGTAGCCGACCCCGCGGACGGTCTGGACGAGGTCGGCCCGTCCGAGCTTCGTGCGCAGGGTCGCGACGTGCACGTCGAGCGTCCGGTTGGCGCCGGGCCAGCTGCGGCCCCACACCTCGGCGACGATCCGGCTGCGCGTGCAGACGGTGCCGCCCGCCGCCGCGAGCAGCGCCAGCACCTGGAACTCCTTGCGCGTCAACGCCACCTCGGCGTCGTCGACGGTGACGACGTGCCGGTCGAGGTCGATGCGCACGCGGTCGAGCACGACCTCGCCCCCGGCGGGCCCCGCAGCGGCCGGGGTCCCGCGGCGCCTGCAGACGGCGTGCACGCGGGCGACGAGCTCGCCGATGTCGTAGGGCTTGACGAGGTAGTCGTCGGCGCCGGAGTGCAGCCCGAGGATGCGGTCGTCGACCTCACCGCGCGCCGACACCACGATCACCGGCACGTCGGACACCTGCCGGATGGCCCGGCAGACGTCGACGCCGTCGACGTCGGGGAGCCCGAGGTCGAGCAGCACGACGTCGACACCCGGAAGGTGGTCGACCGCGCCGCGACCCTGCGCGAGTCGCGTCGTGGTCATACCGTGTCGGTGCAACGCCGGTCGTAGCGCGGCGGCGACCCGGTCGTCGTCCTCGACCAGCAGGATGTGCACGCCGCGAGCCTCCCCCGGGAGCGCTCCGAAACCGAGAGCGTTATGAGCCTGCAACCCTAAAGGTTCCCCAAGGTGGTGGACTCGGGTGTCCGATTCGCCCTAGCGTCCCGCCATGCCCGGAGGTTCTCCTGTGAGCGATACCACGCCGATGGTCCGGATGGCGGGCGTCGACAAGCACTTCGGCGAGCTGCACGTCCTGCGCGACATCAATCTCGAGGTGACCCAGGGACAGGTCGTCGTCGTCCTCGGCCCCTCGGGCTCGGGCAAGTCGACGTTGTGCCGCACGATCAACCGGCTCGAGCCGATCGACAGCGGCGTCATCGAGATCGACGGGAAGACCCTGCCCGCCGAGGGCAAGGAGCTCGCGCGCCTGCGCGCCGACGTCGGCATGGTGTTCCAGAGCTTCAACCTGTTCGCGCACAAGACGATCCTCGAGAACGTCACGCTCGCGCCGCTCAAGGTGCGCAGGACGGCGAAGGCCGCTGCCGAGAAGGACGGGATCGCGCTGCTCGAGCGGGTCGGCATCGCCAACCAGCGCGACAAGTACCCGGCCCAGCTGTCCGGTGGCCAGCAGCAGCGCGCCGCGATCGCCCGCGCGCTCGCCATGAAGCCCAAGGTCATGTTGTTCGACGAGCCGACCTCCGCACTCGACCCCGAGATGGTCAACGAGGTCCTCGACGTCATGACCGGGTTGGCCAAGGAGGGCATGACCATGCTCGTGGTCACCCACGAGATGGGCTTCGCCCGCCGCGCCGCCAACCGCGTCGTGTTCATGGCCGACGGCGAGATCGTCGAGGACTCCGTGCCCGACACCTTCTTCACGGCGCCGAGGTCGAACCGCGCCAAGGACTTCCTGGGCAAGATCCTCACCCACTGAGACCGCACCGAGACCGCGCTGGGACCCCACCGAGGGCCGCGCCGGAGAGCCACCCACCACACGGGGCTGCCGCCCCGGCAGCGCACCGGCAGAGCACGACCTGCACGACCGACGTCCCGACAGCAGAGACGGAGAACCGATGAAGTTGCGCACCCTGGTGGTCGGCCTGATGGCCACCGCCCTGGCACTGACCGCATGTGGGAAGGAGGGGGCGCCCGGCAGCGAGGGCTCCGGCGTCACCCAGGAGGCCGTCGCCAACGTCCAGGTGCCGGGATCGTCGACCTTCGCCGCGATGCAGCAGCGCGGTCGCGTCGTCATCGGTGTCAAGGACGACCAGCCCGGTCTCGGTTTCAAGGATGCGACGACCGGTCAGTACTCCGGCTTCGACATCGAGATCGCCCGTCTCGTCGCCGCCCAGCTCGGCTTCGCCGCCGACAAGATCGACTACAAGACGGTCCCGTCGGCCGCCCGTGAGGACACGATCTCCCGCGGCGAGGTCGACTACTACGTCGGCACGTACACGATCAACGACAACCGCAAGCAGCGCGTGTCGTTCGCCGGCCCGTACTTCATCGCCGGCCAGGGCATCCTCGTCCGTTCCGACGAGACCGCCATCACCGGCAAGGACACGCTCAAGGGCAAGAAGGTCTGCTCCGTGACCGGCTCGACGCCGATCCAGCGGGTGCGTGACCAGGGCCTGACCGAGCCGGGCAACATCGTCGAGTTCCAGACCTACACCCAGTGCGTCGACCAGCTGCTCGCCAAGCAGGTGGACGCGGTCACCACCGACGACGCGATCCTCAAGGGCTACGCCTCGCAGCAGCCCGACAAGCTGAAGGTCGTCGGCGACACGTTCTCGACCGAGCCCTACGGCATCGGTCTGAACAAGGACGACGCCGCCCTGCGCGGCAAGATCAACGACATCCTGCAGAAGTCCTACGACGACGGCACGTGGCAGAAGATCTACGACTCCACCCTGGGCAAGTCCGGTTCCGCCGGCTCGCCGCCCCCGCTGCAGCGGTACTGATCGGACACCGGCGGGGCTGGGTCGCACTCGCGGCCCGGCCCCNNCCCCGCCTCCGGCGTGAGGAGCCGATGCGTCGATGAACGTCCTGCTCGACAACCTTGGCCTGTACGGCCGCGCCTTCCTCGGCACGATCGAGCTCTTCCTGATCGCCGGGGTGGGGTCGCTGATCCTGGGCGCGATCGTGGCGGGTATGCGGGTCAGTCCCGTGCCGATCCTGCGGGCCTTCGGCACGATCTACGTGAACCTGATCCGCAACACCCCGCTCACGCTGATCCTCTTCTTCTTCGCGTTCGCCTACCCGCGCCTCGAGATCGTCGACCTCTCGTTCTTCACCCGGGCCAGCATCGGCCTGATCATCTACACGGCCGCGTTCGTGTGCGAGGTGCTCCGGTCGGGTATCAACACCGTCCCGGTCGGCCAGGCCGAGGCCTCGCGCGCGCTCGGGTTCGGCTTCGGCCAGACCTTGACGGTGATCGTCATGCCCCAGGCGATCCGCGCCGTCGTCCCCCCGCTGACCAACGTCCAGATCGCGCTGCTGAAGAACACGACGATCGCGTCGGGCTTCTCGGTGTTCCAGGCGGGCGGCATCTACCAGGAGCTGTCGGAGAACGGCTACAACGTCCTCGTCGGCCTGCTCTGGATCGCGCTGGGCTTCCTCATCCTCGTCGTCCCGCTGACGTTGCTGCAGCGCAACCTCGACCGCCGTTGGAGCGTGGCGAAGTGACCTCGGTCCTGTACGACGTCCCCGGCCCCCGCGCCAAGGTCCGCAACAGCATCATCGGTGTCGTCGGCACGGTCGTCGTGCTCGGCATCCTGGCCTTCGTCGTCTACCGGCTCGCCGCGACGGGCCAGTTCGACCCGCGGCTGTGGGAGTGGCTGCAGTTCAAGGCCATCCAGGTCCTGATCCTGGAGGCGCTGCTCAACACGCTCAGTGCCTTCGCGGTGGCGGCGGTGCTGTCGCTGGCCTTCGGTGCGCTCTTCGCCGCCGGCCGGCTGTCCGAGCACGCGTGGCTGCGAGGCCCGTCGACGGCGATCGTCGAGTTCTTCCGCGCCGTCCCGCTGCTGATCCTGATCTTCATCCTGTACTTCGGTGTCTCGCAGACCCTCGGCCTGAACCTGTCGACGTACTGGTCGCTGGTGCTCGGCCTGATGCTCTACAACGGCTCCGTGCTCGCGGAGGTCTTCCGCGCCGGTGTGCGAGCGCTGCCGCGTGGTCAGAGCGAGGCCGCCTACGCGCTGGGCCTGCGCAAGACCGAGGTCATGACGAACGTCCTGCTGCCGCAGTCGCTGCGGGCGATGATGCCGACGATCGTCAGCCAGCTCGTCGTCGTCCTGAAGGACACGGCACTGGGGTTCATCATCCTGTACCCGGAGCTGCTCTACCAGGCGCGTTTCCTGGGCAGCCAGGGTCAGCTCGGCGCACCGATCCTGCAGGTCGCGATGGTCATCGCGGTCATCTACATCATCCTGTGCCTCATCCTGTCGGGCATCGCGCACCTGCTCGAGCGACGGCTCCGCCGCTCCCCGCGCGGTGGCGACGTCGACCCGAAGGAGAAGGCCCGTGCCGACGGCGAGATCTCGGCCGCGCAGGCCCAGGGCGGTGGCGGCGCGGTCGCCTGAGGCCGTCAGTCCTTGCGGCCGCTGATCGCGAGACCGGCGCCCATCAGGATCATCAGTACGCCGCCGGTGCCGCCGAGGCGGCGCATGCGAGCGGGTGACGTGGCGAGCCAGGTCCGGGCGGCGCCGGCGACGAGGCCCCAGATGCTGTCGCAGACGGCCGCGAGCACCACGAAGGCCAGGCCGAGGACCAGCATCTGGGCCGCGGGGCTGCCGGCGGCGGGGTCGGTGAACTGCGGCAGCACCGCGGCGAGCAGGACGATCGCCTTGGGGTTGGTGACGCCGACCAGCACGCCCTGCAGGAACACGCGCCGGTGCGCGGCGGCCTCCGCTCCCCCGCCGGTGCCGGTCATCGCGGCCATGACGTCGCCACGGGAGAGCCAGGTGCGGACGCCGAGGTAGATCAGGTAGGCCGCGCCGGCGAGCTTGAGGACCGTGTAGGCGACGACGGACCGCTCGGCGATCTCGCCCGCCCCGAACGCCACTGCCACCACGAGGACCGCGACGCCGGTGCCGTTGCCGGCCACGGAGAGCAGCGCGGCGCGGCGTCCGTGCGCGAGCGCGCGACCGACGATGAACAGCACGCTGGGCCCGGGGATGACCACGAGCACGAGCGCGCCGAGCATGAAGGCGAGGGAGTTCCCGAGGGTCGGCACGTCCCGCACGGTAGCCCCGGCCGGGCGCCCGGCGCGACGCGCTTACCGGTGGGCGCACCGTCGGTCGTGCGAGGTCGGTGCTGCTTATGCTGCGCCGGTGTTCGGGATCTTGCGGCCGTGCCGGCACAGCCTCCCCGGTGGGCTGAAGGCGGACTGGACCGGTCATCTGTGCGGCCTGTGCCTCGCCCTGCGCGACGAGCACGGCCAGTTGGCGCGCACCGTCACCAACTACGACGGGCTGGTGATCTCGGTCCTCGTCGACGCGCAGACGCCGTCCGAGCCGCGACGGCGCACGGCGGGGCCGTGTCCGCTGCGCGGGTTCCGCACGGCGGGTGTCGCCAACGGTGACGGGGCCCGGCTGGCGGCGGCGGTGTCGCTGGTGCTGGCGTCGGCGAAGCTCGCCGACCACGCGGCCGACGGCGACGGCGCGATGGCCCGGCGCCCGGTCGCGACGGCGGCCACGGCGCTGTCGCGGCGCTGGGCGAGCCAGGCGCGCAGCGGGTCGGTCGCGCTCGGGTTCGACGCGGGGGTCCTGCTGGACGCGGTCGCGCGCCAGCCCGCCGTCGAGCTGTCGGCCGGCCGGGGTGCGGCGGGGCTGCTCGCCGCGACCGAACCGACCGAGACCGCGACGGGGGCGGCGTTCGCGCACACGGCGATCCTGGCGGACCGTCCGGGCAACGTCGCGCCGCTGGCCGAGGCGGGTCGGCTGTTCGGCCGGCTCGCGCACCTGCTCGACGCGGTGTCCGACAAGGCCGAGGACGACGCCGTCGGCGCCTGGAACCCGCTGACCGCCACCGGCACCGATCTCGTGACGGCGCGCCGGCTCGCCGATGACGCCGTGCTGGGCGTGCGGCTCGCGCTCGACGACGTCGAGTGGGCGCGGCCGCGGCTCACGCACCGGTTGCTGGTGCACGAGCTCGACCGGGCGGTGGGCCACGCGTTCGCCCACGCGGGCGGCGGGCCGGGTACCGATCCCGACAAGGTCGACCTCACCAAGCACCGCGACGGCCCCGACGAGCCCGGCGACCGCAACAGGTTCGGCGACCGCCGGGGGCTGCTGGCCGGCTGCGCCGCCGCGATCGGTCTGTTCTGCACCTGCCAGGTGTGCTGTGCCGACGAGTTCCCCGGCCCGTGGAGCGGTCAGCCGCGCCAGGGCCTGTGTCACAACTGCGACTGTTGCGACTGCTGCGACGGGTGCTCCGACTGCGGGGACTGCTCGTGCGACTGCTGCGACTGCAACTGCTGACCCGACCGGCCCCCCGACGCGCGCAACCTCATTGCTGTCCGGGTGGCCCCGGGACAGCAATGAAGGTTGCGCCCGGTTGTCGTGCCGGGCGACTCACCAGCCGTAGAAGACCCGTTCGACGACGGCGCGCGCGCGGCGGGTGGTGCGGCGGTAGTCGTCGAGGAACACGCCGGGGTCGCCGCCCGGCGGGTAGCCCAGCGCGCTGGCGACGGCGGCGAGCTCACGCCCGGACCGGGGCAGCTGGTCGCCCGGCTTGCCCTTGACCAGCATGACGGCGTTGCGGGCCCGGGTGGCCGTCGTCCAGCCGCTGGTGAGCTCGGCAGCGTCGTCGGCGGTGAGCAGCCCCGCGGCGGCGGCCTCGCGCAGCCCGGCGAGGGTGGAGGTCGTCCGCAGCTCGGGGACGTCGCCGGCGTGCTGCAGCTGCAGCAGCTGCACGGTCCACTCGACGTCGGCGAGCCCGCCGTGACCCAGCTTCGTGTGGGTGCTGCGGTCGGCGCCCCGGGGCAGCCGCTCCGCGTCGACACGGGCCTTGATCCGCCGGATCTCGGTGACCGCGGCGGTGGGCAGGCCGTCGGCCGGGTAGCGGATGGGGTCGATCATCTCGACGAACCGCTCCCCCAGCCCCCGGTCGCCGGCGATGGGTCGGGCCCGCAGCAGAGCCTGGGCCTCCCACACCTCGGCCCAGCGGGCGTAGTACTCGCGGTAGGAACGCAACGTCCGCACCAGGGCGCCCTGGCGGCCCTCGGGGCGCAGGTCGGCGTCGACGACGAGAGCCGGGTCGGGACTGGGCGAGCCGAGGCTGCGCCGCACCGTCTCCGCGACCTGCGTCGCCCACTTGACCGCGGCGGAGTCGGCGTCGGACCCGTCGTCGAGGGACTCGCACACGAACAGCACGTCGGCGTCGCTGCCGTACCCCAGCTCCGCACCGCCGAGGCGGCCCATGCCGATCACGGCGATCCGCGCGGGCGCGGGACCCGAGGTGGTGTGCTGCTTGACCGCGGCGTCGAGCGTCGCGGAGAGCACCGCGCACCACACCGACGACAGTGCCTCGCACACGTCACCGACGGGCAGCAGGCCGAGCAGGTCGGCGCACGCCACGCGCAGCATCTCGTGGCGGCGCAGCGACCGCGCGGACCCGACGGCCTGGTCGAGCGCGTTCTGCCGACCGACCGTCGTCAGCAGGGAGGCGGCGACGTCGGCGGGGTCGCGCGTGAGCTCGTCGGGCCGCCCGGCGCCCGGGAGCGCGAGCAGCCGCAGCACCTCCGGCGCGCGCACCAGCAGGTCGGGCACCAGCAGCGACGTGCCCAGCAGCCGCATGAGCCGTTGCGCGACAGCACCTTCGTCGCGCAGCAGCCGTAGGTACCAGGGAGTGAGCGCGAGCGCCTCGGAGACCTTGCGGTAGGACAGCAGACCGCGGTCGGGATCGGGACTGTCGGCGAGGTCCTCCAGCAGCACCGGCAGCAGTGTGTGCTGGATCTGCGCGGCCCGCGACACCCCGCCGGTCAGGGCGCGCAGGTGGTTGAGCGCGCCCTCCGGCGAGGCCCAGCCGAGTGCCTGCAGCCGGGCCTTCGCGGCGTCGGCCGACATCGTGACGGCGTCGGCGGGCAACCGCGACACCGAGTCGAGCAGCGGACGGTAGAAGAGCTTCTCGTGCAGCCTGCGCACCCGGCGCGCGTTGCGGTGCCACTCGTCGAGCAGGACCCCGACGACGTCGCGGCGGCCGTCGTGGCGCAGCCGGGCCGCGCGGGCGAGCCAGCGCAGCGCCTCGGTGTCGTCCTCGGCCGGCAGGAGGTGGGTGCGGCGCATGCGCTGCAGCTGCAGCCGGTGCTCCAGCAGCCGCAGGAACCGGTAGGAGGCGGCGAGGTTCGCGCCGTCGTCACGGCCGATGTAGCCGTTGCCCGCCAACGCCTCCAGGGCCTTCAGCGTCGAGGGCGAGCGGATCTCGGTGTCGGTGCGGCCGTGAACGAGCTGCAGCAGCTGCACCGCGAACTCGACGTCGCGCAGCCCGCCGCGGCCCAGCTTCAGCTCGCGCTCGGCGTGGTCGGGGCGCACGTGCTCCTCGACGCGGCGGCGCATCGCCTGCACGTCGACGACGAAGTCCTCCCGCTCGGCGGCCTTCCACACCATCGGCGACACGGTGTCGAGGTAGGCCTGGCCCAGCTCGGGGTCGCCTGCGGCCGGGCGGGCCTTGAGCAGGGCCTGGAACTCCCAGGTCTTGGCCCAGCGCCGGTAGTAGGTGGCGTGGCCCTCCAGGGTGCGCACGAGCGCGCCCTGCCTGCCCTCGGGGCGCAGGTTGGCGTCGATCTCGAAGCAGGCCTCGCCGGCGACGCGCATCATCCGGCTGGCGATGCGGGTCGCGGTGGCGTCGGCGGGTTCGGCGACGAACACGACATCGACGTCGGAGACGTAGTTGAGCTCGTAGCCGCCGGTCTTGCCCATCGCGATGACGGCGAGCCGGGCGTCGGGCTCGGGCTCGTTCTCCGCGACCGCGACGGCCAGGGCTGCGTGCAGGGCGGCCAGCGCCAGGTCGGCGAGCTGGGCCGCGACGTCGTCGACCTCCATGACGGGCAGCGACGCGTCACCGACCGCGGCGAGGTCGGCGCCCGCCAGCCCGAGCAGCTCGTCACGGTAGGCGGTGCGCAGCGCCGTGACGGCGTCGGACCCGGTCAGCGCGGCCGCCGACCCGCCCGGGGCGCCGGCCGGGGTCGCGTCGGGGTCGGCGCCCACGGCGCGCAACAGGTTCGCCGTGCGCCGCGCCCGGTCCGGCGGCGGGTCCTGGCGGTCCGGGGTGTCGGCGAGCAGCGTCCACCGGTCGGGATGGGCCACGAGATGGTCGCCCAGCGCCGTCGACGACCCCATCAGCGCGAACAGCCGCGCCCGCAGCCCGACGTCGGTGCGCAGCTCTGCGTCGATCGCCGACCAGGTGGACGCGGCGTCGGCGAGGCGTTCGACGGTGCGCAGCGCGAGATGCGGATCGGGGCTGCGGGCCAGCGCCCACATGATCTCCTCGGCCCCGGCGACGGGCCCGTCGCCGGACCACCAGCCGAGCTTCTCCAGCGTCGGTGCCGTCCAGTGCTCGACGAGCCCGAGCCGGGCCAGCGAGGTGCCGCCGCTGCGATCCGCCACGATCGCCGATCCTGCCCTATCGCGCGGGAGCGTGTGCCGGGACCAGCCGCACCTCACGGTGCAGCCCGGCGGGGACGTAGCCGATGCGGGCGTAGATGCGGTTCGGGACGTCGGCGGCGACGTCGGTGAACAGCACGACGTCGCGCGCGCCCGCGGCGAGCGCCCGTGCGGTCGCCGCGGCGGTGACTGCGGAGGCGTAACCGTGACCGCGGTGCTCGGGCGGGGTGTAGACGGGCCCGATCCGCGCCGCGCCCGCCGCCGGCCCCCGGCCGACGGCGAAGGCCACCGGCGTCCCCGCGTCCTCCCACACGACGACGTCACGGCCCATGGCCCGGTGCTCCGCGACGAGCGTCGCCGGGTCCGGGCCGTCCGCCGGCGCCTCGTCGCCGTCCGGGTCGGGACGTCCGGGGTGGTCGACGGCGACGTCGGCGGCGAAGGCGCGCAACCACTGCGCGAGCATCGGGCCGTCGCCGTCGACGGCGGCCCGCGCGGTTCCGCCGACGCCGGCGGGCGGCACGAGGCCATCGAGGACCCACAGCCGCATCTCGACGTCGGTCACCGGGGTCTCACCCGTGCGGGCGCTGCGCGCGGCGGCGAAGGCGTCGGCGGCCGGTGCCGCGCCGAACAGGCCGCGGTCGGCCATCGGGGTGTCGCCGAGGGTGTCGGCGACCGCGGCGGCGGCCTGCGGCGGGAGGCCCGACACGAGCAGCGCGAACCCGGCGAACCGCAGCGCCGCACCGACGACCCGGTCTCGGTCGTGGACGGTCAGCAGCGTGTCGACACCGTGCCCGCCGCCCGCCGGTTCGGCCAGCGCCGTGAGCGCGACGGTGTTGGCGTGCGGGTCGGACTCGAGCACCGGCAGCGCGAGCCGCCGCCACCCCTCGGTGCCGGCATCGTCGGTGTCGTGCAGCCTGACGTCCACGGACCGGATGGTGCCCCGGCGACCGGCGCCGGGGCCATCCATTTCCGTCAGAGGATCGGCAGGTAGGTCGCCAGCTCGTAGGGCGTGACCTGGCGGCGGTACCCGTCCCACTCCTGACGCTTGTTGCGCAGGAAGAAGTCGAACACGTGCTCGCCCAGGACCTCCGCGACCAGCTCCGAGTGCTCCATCGCCGTCAACGCCTCGGTGAGGTTCTGCGGCAACGTCTCGTAGCCCATCGCGCGCCGCTCGGTCTCGGTGAGCGACCAGACGTCGTCCTCGGTGGGCGTCGGCAGCTCGTAGCCCTTCTGCACACCCTGCAGCCCGGCCCCGAGGATCACCGCGAACGCCAGGTACGGGTTGCAGGCGCTGTCGAGCGTGCGGATCTCCACCCGCCGCGTCGACTGCTTGCCCGGCGAGTACATCGGCACCCGCACCAGCGCCGATCGGTTCGCGTGCCCCCACGACACCGCCGTCGGCGCTTCGCCACCGGTGATCAGCCGCTTGTAGGAGTTCACGAACTGGTTGGTGACGGCACTCATCTCGCGAGCGTGCCGCAGCACCCCGGCGACGAACGCCTTGCCCGTGTCGGACAGCTCGTACGGGTCGTCCGGGTCGTGGAAGGCGTTGCGGTCGCCCTCGAACAGCGAGAAGTGGGTGTGCATCGCCGAGCCCGGGTGGTCGGAGAACGGCTTCGGCATGAACGACGCCCGCACACCCTGCGTGATCGCGACCTCCTTCACGACGTAGCGGAACGTCATGATGTTGTCCGCCATCGTCAGCGCGTCGGCGTAGCGCAGGTCGATCTCCTGCTGGCCGGGCCCGCCCTCGTGGTGGCTGAACTCGACGGAGATGCCCATCGACTCCAGCGTCTCGATCGCGTTGCGCCGGAAATGCGGCGCCACGTCGTGGGAGGCCTGGTCGAAGTAGCCGCCGTTGTCCGCCGCGACGGGGGGCGTGCCGTCGGACGGCAGGTCGCGCAGCAGGTAGAACTCGATCTCGGGGTGGACGTAGCAGGTGAAGCCCATCTCGCCGGCCTTCGACAGCGCCCGGCGCAGGACGTGGCGCGGATCGGCCCACGACGGCGAGCCGTCGGGCATCGCGATGTCGCAGAACATGCGCGCCGAGTAGTGCTCACCGCTCGCGGTCTCCCACGGCAGCACCTGGAACGTCGAGGGATCGGGGCGGGCCACCATGTCGGACTCGTAGATCCGGGCGAAGCCCTCGATCGCGGAGCCGTCGAAACCGATGCCCTCGGCGAACGCGCCCTCGAGCTCGGCCGGTGCCACGGCCACCGACTTGAGGTAGCCGAGCACGTCGGTGAACCACAGCCGCACGAAGCGGATGTCGCGTTCCTCGAGCGTGCGGAGCACGAACTCCTGCTGACGATCCATGGTCACCGAGCCTAGGAACGGGCTGTTACGGGAATGTTTCGTCGCCGGTCGGTCCCGGCGACATCACGCCGACGGGGTGGCCCGGCGGTCACGACAGCCTGCACTCGAGGCCCTCGGCGGGCAACGTCAGGTCGGTCAGGTAGGCCGCGACCGCGTTGTCGACGCACGCGTTGCCCTGCAGCGACGCCGTGTGCTGGTCGCCGTCGACCTTGATCAGCCGCCCGCCGAGCGCCTTCGCCAGGTCCACACCGGCCTGGTACGGCGTGGCCGGGTCGCCGGTGACGGAGACGACGACCGTCGGCGGCAGGCCGTCGACCTTCGGCACGTGCGGCTGGCTCGTCGGCTTCACCGGCCAGAACGCGCACGGGTCCAGCGCGTCGACCGGGCCCTTGCCCGTGCTGCGGAACGGCGCCACCTCGTCGACCTTGCGGTTCTGCGCGTCGATCTGGGCGCGGTCGGTGATCTGCTGCTCGTCGACACAGCTGATCGCCGTGAACGCCTCCAGCATGTTGGAGTAGTGGCCCGAGGCGTCGCGGTCGTAGTACAGGTCGGCCAGGCGCAGCAGGATCGTGCCATTGCCCCGCGCCAGGTCGGCGATGCCGCGCGACAGGATCGGGTAGGCCGCCGACACGTACAGCGCCTGCGAGATGCCGGTCTGCGCGTCGTTCCAGCCCAGCGTGCGGCCGGCACCGGCGGGCAGCGGGTCGTCGATCAGCGGACGCACCAGCGACAGCCACACCGTCGTCGCCTTCGCCGGGTCCTGTCCCAGCGGGCACGGCGTCGTCTGCGCGGCGCACCACTTCGCGAAGGCGTCGAACGCGCCCTGGAAGCCCGCGTTCTGGTCGACCGTGCGGTCGATCGTCGTCTGCTGCGGGTCGAGCGCGCCGTCGAGCACCAGCGCGCGGACGTTCTGCGGGAACGCCTCGGCGTAGGTCGAGCCGATCCGGGTGCCGTAGGAGAAGCCCGCGTAGGTGAGCTTCTGGTCGCCCAGTACCGCGCGCAGCACGTCCATGTCCTTGACGACGTCACGCGTGCCGACGTTGGCCAGCACGTCGACACCGGTCTTGGTGACGCAGCCCTGCACGAACCGCTTGTTCTCCGCCTCCGTCTCGGCGACGCCCGCCGGCGACGGGTCCGTGTCGTCGTCGGCGCGCTCGGCGTCGTTCTGCTTGTCGTCGAGACAGTCGATCGCGGGTGTGCTCGCGCCGACGCCGCGCGGGTCGAACCCGACGAGGTCGAACCGGGCCAGCACCGACGCGGGCGTCTTCGCGCCGGTGCCCAGCGACGCGGCGAACTCGATGCCCGAGCCGCCCGGGCCGCCGGGGTTGACCAGCAGCGAGCCGATCCGGTTGGCCTGGTCGGTGGCCTTGTGCCGCAGGACCGCGATGTCGGCGGTCCGGCCGTCCGGGTTCGCGTAGTCGAGCGGGACACGCAGCGCCGCGCAGTCGAGCCCCGGCGCGGTGAAGGTCTTCTCCTGGTCGGCCGACGACGCGAACTGGGCGCACGAGCCCCACGACAGCTTCTGGTCGTAGAACGACTTCAGCACCGGGTCGCTGCCCGCCGCCGCGTCGGACGCGGCACCGGTCGTCGCGCTGGTGCACGCCGCGGTCAGCACCGCCGCGAGCAGGACGGCGAGGATTCCGAGGGGCGTACGGAGTGCGCGACGGGGTACCGGGGACGACACCGTGCCAGCATGCCAGCGACCGGCTGCGCACCGTGGCGACTCCCCCACCACGTCCCCCGAGGGAGCGAGGCGCAGGGGTGCAGGTCGCCGAGGGGTGCAGGTCACTGTGTGACCTGGGTCGCCCGGCGCAGCGCCCGGGACGTCCGCGGTGTCAGGCTTCGCCGTACCAGCCCCTGACGACCCGGGGACCCGTGACGCGGGCCTCGAGGGAGGACGGACGACGATGTCTGCTGCCGAGCACACCCCTGCGACCGGTCGAGCGGGCGAACCCGCCGAGGAGTCGCCCTACCGCACCACGGCCCGCCCCAAGCGCACCCGCCTCCACCACCTCGCCGAGATGAAGCAGCGGGGCGAGCGCTGGCCGATGCTCACCGCCTACGATCGCTACTCCGCGGAGATCTTCGACGAGGCCGGCATCCCGGTCCTGCTCGTCGGCGACTCCGCCGGCAACAACGTCTACGGCTACGACAACACCATCCCCGTCACCGTCGACGAGCTGATGCCGCTGGTGAAGGCCGTCGTCCGTGGGGCGCCGCACGCGCTGGTCGTCGCCGATCTGCCGTTCGGCAGCTACCAGGTCTCGGCCGGCCAGGCGCTGGAGACCGGCATCCGGTTCATGAAGGAGGGCGGCGCGCACGCCGTCAAGCTCGAGGGCGGGGCCCGGTTCGCCCCGCAGGTCGACGCGCTCGCCGGCTCCGGCATCCCGGTCATGGCCCACCTCGGGTTCACCCCGCAGAGCGAGCACGCCCTGGGCGGCTTCCGCATCCAGGGCCGCGGCGACGCGGGTGAGCGGCTGATCGAGGACGCGCTCGCGCTGCAGGCGGCCGGGGCGTTCGCGGTCGTGCTGGAGATGGTGCCCGCCGATGTCGCCAAGCGCGTGACGGCCGAGCTCGTGATCCCGACGATCGGCATCGGCGCCGGCCCGGACTGCGACGCGCAGGTCCTGGTGTGGTCGGACATGGCGGGCATGAACCGTGGGCACAAGCCGCGCTTCGTGAAGCCCTACGCCGACATGGGCTCGATCCTGCTGGACGCCGCGAAGGCGTATGCGGCGGACGTCCGCGGCGGCGAGTACCCGGACGCGGACCACTCCTACAGCTGACCCTCGTGAGCGGTAATGGTCGCTCCGGCGACCATTACCGCTCACAGGCTCTACGGACGCAGGCCTGCGACGGGGTGGCCGTCGGCGAAGCACGCCAACATGTCGACGGCCGGGCAGTTCTTCGCCGCCACCCGCCGGTCGAGGCGGTCGAGCCGGGCCAGGTCGTCGTCGCGGCCGGCCAGCGCCGCCCGGGCCGCCGCGAGGAGCGCCGCGGTGCCGTCGGCCACCCACGGGTCGGCGAGCCCCGCGACGGCGGCGCGCTGGTGGGCCGCCGTGTCGGGGACCAGGGCGCGGCCGTCGAGCGTCGTGTCCAGCACCAGGCCGGTGAGCAGGCTCAGCAGCTCGCCGTAGAGCTGCGGGTCGGGGCAGGCGTCGAAGGCCTTGAACTCGATGCGCCCCACCTCGGCGGGCAGCCGCGCGGGCTGGGTCAGCGACGGGTCGGTGTCGAGCATCCGGTCGCGGTCGGCCACGCCGTCGAGGAACACCATCGCCGCCGGCCGCGCACCCGTGCGCACCGCGGTGCGCGCCGACAGTCCGCCCCACACGGCGCCGTCCCGGAACGGCGACGAGAACGACAGCGGCACCAGCCACGGGCTGTAGTGGGTGAGCTTGGCGCCCACGTCGACCAGTTCGTCCACGCCGATGCCCTCGCACGACAGGTTGAGGTCGGGGCCGTAGGTGACCATGTGCAGGTGGGCGGTGCGCTCCTCCGGCGAGCCGGTCCGGTGGCGGAGCTCCCAGGCGTTGTAGGGCGGGACGACGGGATAGCTGGAGCGCAGCGGGTTGAACCCGATGGCGACGGTCGTGAAGCCGGCCGCGGCGGCGACGTCGTCGAGTGCCCGCTGGTCGGCCCGCAGGGCGTCGACGGCGCCGTCGACGGTGTCGTGGATGCGGGTGCGGATCTCGATGCCCTTGGGGTCGCAGCGGACGAGCCCGCCGTCGTCGTCGAAGCGCTCGAATCCCTCGACGTACCACCGCTTCCGTTTGATGCCCTGGTCGCCGACGCGCAGGTCGGCGAGGTCGGCCGGGTCCTCCGGCAGGGCATCGACGAGGGCCTGTGCCTCGTCGAACCCCAGCCGGGTGAAATCGGCGAAGGTGCCGTCGGCGCGTAGGAGCGCGCACTCGTGTTCGATCCCGTAACGGAAGGAACGCTCGGACGGGTGTCGGACCACCCGGAACTCCTCGAAGAGCAGCCACCGGTGCACGACCGGTGGGACCAATGGGACTGGTGGGACTGATGGGACGAAAGTGGCCACAGAACGCGCCCGGACGGTGACCACGCGCAGGAATGACGCACCCAGCGGAAATTAAGGGTAGCCTTACGCTATTCCGGCGGGACCCAGCCGGACACGCGTGTCGGTCCGGGCCACGATCCCGGGCGGCGCCGGCGTTCGGCCCACCGGCCGGACACAGCGCCGGGGCGCGGCGGGACCAGCCGCGACACCGCACGCGACGCCCTGCCGCACCCCCCTGCGGCGCACGAGCTTCTCCCGACCGACCGGAGCACGACACGTGACGAGAGCCGACACCGGACCGAGAGCCGGAACCGCGCCGAGGAGCGACGAGCCCACCTCGGCGCCTGCCGAGGCCGTGCTGACCGGGCTGCGCGAGCGTCGGTCCAGCGCGGGCCTCACCACGCCCGCGCCCGCCCCCGGCGAGCTGCGGGCGATGATGTCGGCCGCGATGTCGGCCCCCGACCACGGGCGGCTCAAGCCGTACCGCTTCATCGTCGTCGACAGTGCGGCGCGCGCCGCACTGGGCGACGCGCTGGCCGACGCCCACGCCGAGCGCGAGCCCGACGCCACCGACGCCGAGCTCGACCGCGTGCGTGCCAAGGCACACCGGGCGCCGACGATCGTCGTCGTCGTGGCCGCCCCGCAGCCGCACCCGACCATCCCCGCGTGGGAGCAGCGCGCCACCGCGGCGTGTGTCGCGCACGGCGTCGTGCTGGCCGCCGACGAGCTCGGCTACGGCGCGATCTGGCGCACCGGCTGGTTCGGCGAGGCACCCAAGGTCCGGGCCCACCTGGGGCTGGCCGACCACGAGGACGTCACCGGCTGGATCTACCTGGGCACGCCGACCACACGGCCGGCGCCGCGTCCCGTCGTCGAGCCCGCGATCACCTGGCTGACCTGAGACTCACTCCGCCGTGAACTCGACCCGGCCCGTCGCGGGCTCGGCCGTCGTCAGCCGCGCGGCGATCCGCTCCCCCAGCCGCAGCGTCCCGTGGCAGCGCGCCAGCACCGGCGGGTCGAGCAGGTAGACCTCGCCCGGCTCCTCGCGCAGCACGACGACCTCGACGCGCTCACCGATGCGCCCAGCCAGCAGCGCGGCCTCGGTGCGGTCGACGCAGGCCCGGTCGACCTTGCCCGCCACCGTGTCCGACGCGGCCATCAGCGCGGGTAGGCCGGGCAGCGCCTCGCGCACCCACCCAGGCACGGGCTCGCCCGCGGCCACCGCGAGACACACCTCGGTGCCGTAGCGGTCGACGAGCCGCCGCAGAGGCGCGGTCACGTGGGCGTAGGGGGCGCCGATGCCGCCGTGCCCCGGATCGGCGGGCGGGGGCGCGTCGGGGCCGTCGAAGGCCGCGTAGCCGGCGCCGCGCAGCAAGGTCGTCGCGGCCCGGCGCAGCGCCAGCCCGTGCGGCGTGTCCAGCGGGAGCCCGGCGAGGAACCGGGCGGGGGTGGTGCCGGCGGGCCAGTCGACGCCCAGCGCGGCGGCGACGGCACGGAACGCCTCCACCGCGTCGGCGTCCGGGGCCGGCAACGTGCGCAGCACGCCGACGCCCGCGTCGAGCATGAGCGAGGCCGCGGCGGTCCCGGTGAGCAGCGAGATCTCCGCGTTCCAGGTGTCGACGTCCACGCGCACGCGGGCGCGGACCGTCCAGCCCCCGGCGCCGTCGGGAACGACCTCCTGCTCGGGCAGCTCCAGCTCGACCGCACCGCGCTCCACGGCCAGCTCGCGACGCAGCCGTCCGACGGTGGGCAGCAACGCGATCGCCTCCGGGAGCGGACGACCGCCGTCCAGCTCGGCCTGCACGCCGCCGTAGTCCAGCTGTGCCCGCGACTGCACGACGGCCCGCTCGACGGTGACGGCGGTCCGCTCGCCGGTCGCGTCGAGGTCGATGGTCCACAGCACCGCGGGGCGCGGCCCGTCGGGGAGGAGGCTGGCCGCGCCCTCCGACAGCACGGGCGGGTGCAACGGCACCGCACCGTCGGGCAGGTAGACGGTCTGCCCGCGGCGGCGGACCTCCTCGTCGAGCACGCTGCCCGGGGCGACGACGGCCGCCAGGTCGGCGATCGCGTAGTGCACCCGGAAGCCGTCGCCGTGCGCCACGACGCCGACGGCCTGGTCGAGGTCCTTCGAGCCGGGCGGGTCGATCGTCACGAGCTCGACGTCGGTCGCGTCGCGGCGGCCGGGCCCGACCGTGGGGACGCCGTCGGCGGCGGCGCGGGACGCCTCGGCGAGGACGTCGGCGGGGAACTCCGCGGGCAGCGCGAACTCCGCCCGCACGGCGTCGAAGTCGGGTTGCACGGTCGCGGCGGCGGGCTCGGCGGGCACGGCGCGAGGGTGTCACGATCAGCGGCCGGGCGACACGCCATGCGCGTCCGGCCCTTCCCGGCGTGTCGTCGAGCGCCTGCGACACGCCCGGGCGCGGTGCGCCGACACAGGCGTGTCGCACAGCGTGTCGCGGATCACCGGCCCGATGAGGCGGTGCGGTGAGCGGGCCCGTGCACGGCGGCGTCCGGCCCCGGCGCCGGAGCCCGTGTCGACCGACGTCGGGCGAGGTCCTGCTGCGGCGCAACGGTCACGAGATCATCACGGCCCCGACCGCGGGTCGGGGTGCCGGGCCGGTTCCCGGGGGCGTATCCCCGCGGGCGAAGGTTCCCAGGTGGGCGCCCTGTCCGGACGAGAAGTGGGCCGCGTCGCGCCCGACTGGACAAGTGCCCGGGACGGGTCCACATTGAGGTCACGAAGCAATATCGTTCTGGTCTCAGGAGGAATCATGAAGCTGGGTCGCAAGATCGCCGAGGGTGTGGCCGTCGACCTCGACGCCGAGCCGAAGGTCGTGTCCGCCGAGGCCCACACCGAGCCCGAGAACGCGCGCACCGAGGCCCCTGCCACCGACGAGCGGACCGACGTTCGCGTCGAGCGGCACGCCAGGGTCTGATCCACATGGTGTGGCCGGCCGCTCGCGTCCCACGCGAACAGTCGGACAAGCCGCTCCCGGGATTCAAGCTGGCCTACCCGATGCTGTCGGCAGACGGCACCGCGACCGGCTTCAGCGGGGTGACACTCGGTCGCGCACATGTCTACCGCGCGATCGACGACGCCATCTGCGTGCACGGATCCCGGCACAGCTGCCCGTCCCGCTGGTGTGACTGCGGGTTCTACTGTTTCAGCGACGCCGGGGCCGCCCGAGACCTGGCGTGCGAACCGGACTACCGCGGAGCCGTCCTCCTCGAGGTCGCCGTCTCCGGCAGGTACCGCCGGTACGAGCGCGGCCTGCGCTACTCGCGTCAGCGGGTGCGGACGGTCGAGCTGGGCAGGTGCGAGTGCGGGCGATCCGCCTCGGTCCTGTCCGACTCCGGAACGGGGAGCCTCGGGTGGCGCAAGCTGCTCCCGATCTGCTCGACCTGCGTCGGTGACCGGCCCGTCCTCACCGCGGACGGTTTCGGCAGGCTCAGCGGAGGCACGATCACCGTGACGGCGGAACCCAGCGCGGCGGGACCGGTCGCCCCGCTCGCAGGTCTCCCCGGCGCGGAGTCCCTCGTGGGCGCGGAGTCGTCGGGGGCGGTCGCCGTCCTCGGCGCGGAGCTCGCGCTCCTGCAGGCCAGGCTCGACGAGGTGCAGAAGCGTCTCGACGACCTGACCCGCACCCGCGAGTCGGACGAGCAGGAAGGCGCCTGAGTCCGGCCGTCGGCACTGGTGACGCCGACGGCGGGGAACGGCTCAGGAGCACGAACGACGCGGCCCGTCGCCGCGCCCGACTGGTCGCCGGGCGCAGGGACGGGCCGCGTCGTGTCCTCCGGGCCCCTACAGCCAGCCGGGCAGGTCCGGCGGGGCCGTGCCGTCGTCGCGGCGCACGGCGCGGCTGCGGCCGCGCCCGGACAGCCAGGCCGCCAGGTCGGCCAGCGGCCCGACCACCCGCACCGCCGGGCCCGACACGTCCCCGACCGTCCACTCGCGGCCGTCCTCGGCGGCCACGAGCCGGATCGCGGGGATGCCGGGACGACGCGACAGGTCCGCCGCGACATCGTCGACCAGCTCGACGGCCATGGGCACGGGCATGTCGGCGAACGAGGCGCCCGCGTCGAGGTCGACCGCATGGACCCACATCTCGCGGGCCCGCATCCAGGGGACCCGGCTCGCCGGCAGCTCGGTGCCGTCGCGGTGGCGCACGGTGACCGACCAGGCCTCCTCCGGCATCTTCTTCACGACGTGCGACAGCCGGTCCGACGTCTCCTCCACGTCGGCACGGATCTCCGCCGGGGTGCGCGTGGCACCGGCGGCGATGTCGGCGTCGCGCTGGTCGTCGCTCGCGTACGCCGGCGTCTCGACGCCCGACTTCGCCCACGTCAGCAGGTTGATCATGGCGTCGGCGTTGCGGGCGACGTGGGTGAGCACGTGCGCGCGGGTCCAGCCCGGCAGCGCCGACGGCGCGGCGAACGCGTCGTCACCGAGCCGGTTCATCAGGCCACGCAGGTGTGCCGCGCCGTCGCCCGCCCACGCGAGCGACACCTCGACCGGCGGGGTCACGACGAGATCGTCTCCTTGCGGCACACGTTGCGCAGCTGTCCGACGCCCGCGACGGTCGTCACCATCACCGTGCCGTCGACGAGCCAGCGCTGCGGGGTGCGCGCCGCGCCGACCCCGCCGGGGGTGCCGGTCGCGATGACGTCGCCGGGGTTGAGCGTGATGATCGCCGAGACGTACTTGACGAGGTCGACCGCGGAGAACACGAGCTGGTCGGTGGTGGACGACTGCACGGTCTCGCCGTCGAGCTCGGTGGTGATGCGCCAGCCGCCCGCCGGCAGCTCGTCGGGGGTGACGAGCCACGGGCCCAGCGGGGTGCTGCGCTCGAACGTCTTGCCCTGCAGGAACTGTCCCGTGCGACGCTGGTAGTCGCGGATGCTGACGTCGTTCATCACGGTGTAGCCGGCGATCGCGGCCTCCGCGGCGGCGTCGTCGGCGTGGCGCACCGACGACCCGATCACGACGGTGAGCTCGCACTCCCAGTCGGCGTTGTCCGACACCGCGGGCAGCACGACGTCGTCGTGCGCGCCGACGAGGGCGGGCGCGTACTTGGCGAACAGCGTCGGGTACTCGGGCAGCTCGTTGCCCATCTCGAGGACGTGGTCGCGGTAGTTGAGACCGGCGCAGATGATCTTCTCCGGGCTCGGGACGAGCGGCGCGTAGTCGAGCTCTGCGACCGGGTGCGACGGGCCGGCCGCGGTCGCGGCACGCTGGGCCCAGTCCGGGTGCTCGAGCAGGGCGCGCACGTCGGCGTCCCCGGTCTCCACCGCACTGCTCTCGTCGACACGGACCGCGCGGGTCCCCGTCGCGGTGCGGATGGTGGCCAGTCTCATCGTTCCTCCTCGGTGCGGGACGCCCGGCAGTCTCCCCCTCCTGAGGCCCTCCTGCCGAGGAGGGGTGGCCGTCGACGATCTTCGACCGGCGGTCCGCGGCACCCCGGACCGCCGGTCGGGACGTGGTCCCGACCGGCGACGTCCTGGTAGGACACGCGTACGGCTTCACGGCCGCCCGCGCGAGAGCCCGGCGCGAGGCCTGTGTGATTCGCGCCGCCTTGATCGACCCAGCTCGCCCCGCGGACGCGGACCGCTCAGATCGCGCCCGTCTCCTCCGCCTCCCCGCCACGCACCGGGAGGTCGGCGAACACCGCGGGCGGCTCGCGCCACGGGTCGGCCGCGTTGCCGGCCTTCGCGTCGTGCACGGCCCGCCACACCCGTTCCGGGGTGCACGGCAGGTCGATGTGGCGCACCCCGAGGTGACTCACCGCGTCGACGACGGCGTTCTGCACCGCGGGCGTCGACCCGACCGTCGCCGACTCGCCGATCCCCTTGGCCCCCAGCACGTTCATCGGCGTCGGGGTCTCGGTCGTGGCCGTCTCGAAGCTGATGAGATCGGCCGCCGTGGGCATCCGGTAGTCGGCGAGCGTCGCCGTGGTCGGCTGCCCCTGGTCGTCGTAGACGATCTCCTCGTACAACGCCTGCGCGATGCCCTGAGCCAGCCCGCCGTGCTGCTGGCCCTCCACGAGCAGGGGGTTGAGGATGCGGCCGCAGTCGTCGACGGCGATGTGGCGGCGCATCGTGACGCGTCCCGTGTCGGTGTCGACCTCCACGACCGACACGTGCGCCCCGAACGGGAACGTCGCCCCCTCCTGGCGGGCGTCCAGCCCCGCGAAGAGCTCCTCCCCCGCATCCGACGCCGCGGCGGCGACCTGGTCCCACGACACCGTCGCCGTCGGCACCCCGGCGACGCCGAAGACCGACGCGCTGCCGTTGCCGTCGACGAGCGTCACGTCGTCGGCGGCCGCCTCCAGCAGCTCCGCGGCCCGGCGCCGGGCCTGGACGAGCACGTCGTCGGCCGCCGCGGAGACCGCGGAACCGCCCATCTGCAGCGACCGCGACCCGCCCGTACCGCCACCGCGCGGGACCAGCGCGGTGTCGGACTGCACGAAGCTGATGCGCTCCATCGGGATCCCGAGTGTGTCCGAGGCGATCATCGCGAACGCCGTCGCGTGCCCCTGGCCGTGACCCGACGTACCCGCCGACACCGTCGCGCTGCCGTCGGGGTGCACCCGCACCGAGCCGAACTCGGTGCCGCCACCACCAGCCGTGATCTCGACGTAGACGCTCATCCCGATGCCCAGCTGCACCGGGTCGCCCGAGTCCCGCCGGAGCTTCTGCTCCTCACGCAGGGCCTCGTAGTCGGCCAACCGCAACGCTTCCCGCAGCGGCAGGTCGTAGTCGCCGACGTCGTACGCCGCGCCGACGACCGTCGTCAGCGGGAACGCGTCCGGGTCGAGGAAGTTGCGCCGCCGCAGCTCCGCCGGGTCCATGCCCAGCTCGGCAGCCGCGATGTCGACGATGCGCTCCAGGTGCGCCGCCGCCTCCGGCCGGCCCGCGCCACGGAAGGCGCCCATCGGCGTCGTGTTCGTCATCGCCACGACCGAGTCGTAGCCCACCGCCGGGATGTCGTAGACGCCCGGCGCCATCACGTAGGTCATGTTCATCGGCAGCGCCCCGCCGAACCACGCGTACGCGCCGCCGTTGCCGACGACCCTCGCCCGCATCCCGGTGAAGCGGCCCTCGCGGGTCACGCCCAGCTCGTAGTAGCCGATCTGGTCGCGCCCGTGCGGCATCGAGACGAGGTTCTCCGAGCGCGTCTCCACCCACGACACCGGACGCCCGAGCGCGAGAGCCGCCCCGACCGCCGCCGTGTGCTCGGCGATCATGCCCGCCTTGCCGCCGAACCCGCCGCCGACGTGCGGCGCGACGACCCGGGTCCGCTCCTTGTCCAGCTTGAACAGCCCGCACAGCTGCGCGTGGAAGCCGTGCGGCATCTGCGTCGACACGTGCACGACGAGGTCGTGGCCCTCGTCGCCACGCGGATCGACGACGATCGCGTTGCCCTCCATGGGAACCACGGCCAGGCGCTGGTTGACCATCCGTGCCCGGACGACGACGTCGGCACCGTCGAGCGGGTCCGCCCCGCCCGAGCGCAACCCCGTCGTCAGGTTGGTACCGCGCTCCGGGAACGCAAGCGGCGCACCGGCCTCCAGCGCCTCCTCGGGGTCGACGACCGCGTCGAGCGGGTCGTAGTCGACCTCGACGAGCTCGACGGCGTCGACCGCCGCCGCCTTCGACTCGGCGACGATCATCGCGACGACCTCGCCGACGAACCTGACCCGGTCCGTCGCCAGCGGTGGCCGCGGAATCTCCGGGTTGACCGGCATCAGCCCGTGGTGGGCCGGTAGATCGATGTCGGACGCCGTGTAGACCGCCACGACACCCGGGGCCGCAGCGGCCTCCGACGTGTCGATCCCGGTCACGACGGCGTGAGCGAGTGGGGAACGGACGAAAGCGACGTGCAGCAACCCCTCGATCGGAAGGTTGCCGACGTACGTTCCGCGACCGGTGAGCAGTTCCGGGTCCTCGACACGACGGACTGCGGTGCCCAGCAGGGATCCAGCCATGTGTCGCACATTACGACCGGATCCCCGTCACGGCCGTGCCTGTTGCACCACACCGGCCGGGTTGACGGCTCGGACCAGGTCAGGGAGGGTGGGGCACAGGGCGATCCGCCCGCGGACACCGCGACTCCGGCCCACCCCGGCGGTCGCGTCCCCTGGGAGGTCGGACCGGTCGGGGGCCGGTCCGACCTCCCGACCACGTCGCCGGCCCGTTCTGCTGAGTACGGTCCTCCCATGCCCGAGTTCCACCACATCGACGTGCTCCCGCTCGGCCCGGACGACACCGAGTACCGACGGCTCGACCTCGACCCGGGGACCGTGGTCACCGCGCCCGAACTGGGCGGCCGCACGTTCCTGCAGGTCGACCCCACGACGATCACCTCGCTCGTCAAGCAGGCCGTCACCGACATCCAGCACCTGCTGCGCCCCTCGCACCTTGCCCAGCTGCGCGCGATCGTCGACGACCCCGAGGCGTCGGCCAACGACCGCTTCGTCGCGACCGACCTGCTGCGCAACGCCTGCGTCTCCGCCGGTGGCGTCCTGCCGATGTGCCAGGACACGGGCACCGCGATCGTCGTCGCCAAGCGCACCGAGACCGTGCTCACCGGCGGTGACGACGAGCGCGCCATCTCCCGCGGCATCTACGAGGCCTACGACGAGCTGAACCTGCGCTACTCGCAGATGGCGCCGACGTCGTTCTGGGACGAGAAGAACACCGGCACCAACCTGCCTGCCCAGGTCGAGCTCTACTCGGCGCCCGGCGAGAAGCCCAAGTACGAGTTCCTGGTGATGGCCAAGGGCGGCGGCTCGGCCAACAAGACCTTCCTCTACCAGGAGACCAAGGCGCTGCTGAACCCGGCGAAGCTCGCCCGGTTCCTCGACGAGAAGCTCCGCTCCCTCGGCACCGCCGCCTGCCCGCCCTACCACCTGGCGATCGTCGTCGGCGGCATGTCGGCGGAGTTCACGCTGAAGGTCGCGAAGCTGGCCTCGGCCCGCCACCTCGACTCGCTGCCGTCGGAGGCGCCGGGCGACGGTTCGGCCTACCGCGACCGCGACCTCGAACAGCAGGTCCTCGAGCTCACCCGCAACTTCGGCATCGGCGCCCAGTTCGGCGGCAAGTACTTCTGCCACGACGTCCGCGTCATCCGGCTCCCCCGCCACGGCGCGTCGTTGCCCGTCGGCATCGCCGTCTCCTGCTCCGCCGACCGCCAGGCCAAGGCCAAGATCACCGCCGACGGCGTGTTCCTCGAGCAGCTCGAACGCGACCCCGCCCGGTACCTGCCCGACACCGAGGCCGACGACCTGTCCGACGAGGTCGTCCGCGTCGACCTCAACCGGCCCATGGACGAGATCCGCGCCCAGCTGTCGACCCTGCCCGTCAAGACCCGGGTGTCGCTCACCGGTCCGCTCGTCGTCGCCCGCGACATCGCGCACGCCAAGATCGCCGAGCGTCTCGACGCCGGTGAGCCGATGCCGCAGTACTTGCGCGACCACCCCGTCTACTACGCCGGCCCGGCCAAGACGCCCGACGGCTACGCCTCCGGCTCCTTCGGCCCCACCACCGCCGGCCGCATGGACTCCTACGTCGAACAGTTCCAGGCCGCCGGCGGGTCACTGGTCATGCTGGCCAAGGGCAACCGCTCCAAGCAGGTCACCGACGCCTGCGCCGCCCACGGCGGGTTCTACCTCGGCTCCATCGGCGGCCCCGCCGCCCGGCTCGCGCAGGACTGCATCCGCAAGGTCGACGTGCTCGAGTACCCGGAGCTGGGCATGGAGGCGGTCTGGAAGATCGAGGTCGAGGACTTCCCCGCGTTCATCGTGGTCGACGACAAGGGTGAGGACTTCTTCGCCTCGACCTCGCAGCCCACGCTGCAGGTGGGCTTCCGCCGCTGACGGCTCTCCACGCACGGGCGCCCACGGCGCTTCCGACGTGACGGTGCCTGCGGCCGGCTGGGGGTAGCCGACCGCAGGCGGTCCGTGTCGCGCCGCGCGGCGACGCTCGCCGAGCTCGACGTCGGACTGGTCCCCGTCCCGGGACCAGCGTCAGGTCGAACCCGGGGAGGGACTGGTCAGGCGGCGTCCAGAGGTGCGAGGGCCGCCGCGACCGCCTGGTCGCCGACCCTGCGCCCGACGTCCGCGCCCGCCGACGCCGGGCCCACCGTCAGCACCGCGACGACGAACCGGTCGTCCGTCCCGACCAGCCCCGTGCTGTGCAGGTACAGATCCGTCCCGAGGTACATCCAGCCCTGCTTCGCGTCGGCACCGCCGCCCTGCTCCGGGTCGAGCAGGCCGAACGCCTGGTCGAACCCGTCCGCGCCCTCGGGGGTCGCGGCACCGAGCGCGTCGAGGACCACGGCGCGGCTCGCCGGTGACAGCCCCGTGAGCACGTCGTCGTACACCGCGACGACGTCTCGTGCCGAGATCACCGTCTCGCCCCACGAGTAGCAGCTCGAGGGGCTGTCGGATCGCCATGCCCGGGGAACGTGCGGCTCACCCGATTGAGTGCCCCACGCGAACAACTCATACGAAACGGACAGGTTGGCTGGGAACGGACACACGGTACAGAACGGGGCGTGCCCGGTCGCCCACACGACGTGTACGTCCGGACTCAGCCGAGGCGGCGGGGACCACCCCCGTCGTCACGCGTCGGGGGCGGGCCCAGCACCATCCGGGCGCCCGTGACGACGACACCGTCGGGGCTCGCGATCGCCGGGTCGAGCACCACCGACCGGACCTCCGGCAGCTGCTCGGCCAACGTCCCCAGCCGCAGCACGAGATCCTCCAGGGCCTCGAGCCGCACCGGGGGGTCGCCGCGGTAGCCGGCCAGCAGCGGCGCGGCGCGGGGTGCGCGGACGAGCGCGGCGGCGTCGGCAGTCGAGACAGGCAGCACCCGGAACGCGCGGTCGCCCAGCAGCTCGGTCGCGAGCCCCGACAGGCCGAACGACAGCAGCGAGCCGAACGACGGGTCGTCGACCACCTCCAGCACGCACGACATACCGCGCGGCGCCATCACCTGGACGTAGACCTGATGCTCCCCCGTCTCGGCGACCAGTGCGGCGTAGGCCGCGCCGACGGCGTCGGGCCCGTCCAGGTCGAGCCGCACCCCGACCAGGTCGGAGCGGTGCCGCCAGCGCGGCGCCGCCGACTTGATCGCCACCGGGTACCCGAGCTCGCCCGCCGCGGCGACGGCCTCGTCGGACGACGACACCAGCCGGAACGGCGCGACACCGATGCCGTAGCAGTCGAGGATCGCGATGACCTCGTCGTCGGCCAGCTCGACCCCCGCACCCACACCGCCGCCTGCGGCGTCCGGGCCTGCAGCGTCCGGGCTTGCAGCGTCCGGGCTTGCAGTGTCCGGGCTTGCAGTGTCCGGGCTTGCAGTGTCCGGGCTTGCAATGTCCGGGCCGGGGCCGGTGGCTGCGCCGAACCGGGCCACGAGCTCGCGCGCCTCGTCGGTGCGGGTGCCCTCCGGGGTCACGAACTCGCCGAGCGGCGTGGCCCGCCAGCGGGCGTAGCGCACCACGCGTGACAGTGCCGCGACCGCGCGCTCCGGGCTCGCGTAGCTGGGCACCGAGCCCGGGCCGGGCGAACCGTCGATGCCGCGTTCGGCGAGCTCGTCGGGGATCTCGTCGCCGGCCAGGAACGTCGTGACCACCGGCTTGCCCGATCCCGCGACGGCCTCCCGCAGCGCCCGCGCGTAGGGGGCGCCGTCGGTCGCGACCGGTGGGACGAACACCGCGACCAGCGCGTCGACGTCGTCGGAGCCGATCGCCGCCGACACCGCGGCCGCGAACTCCTCCGGCCGGGCGGCAGCGCCCACGTCGACCGGGTCGCCGACGAGGTCGAGGCCCTCGTCGGCGAGACCGTCGGCGACGAGCACACCGAGCGCCGTCGAGTTCCCGACGACGGCGACCCGCGGCCCCGCAGGCAGGGGCTGGTGCGCGAGCAGCAGTCCGGTGTCGAACAGCTGCGCGACCGTCTCGACCCGGATCACGCCGGACTGCTCGAACAGGGCCTGGACGCTGGAGTCGTCGATCGGCACCGCGCGGGAGGACCGCAGCGGCAGCGGCACCCGGCGTCCGCTCTTCACCGCCACCACCGGGGTGGTGCGCGCCAGGCGGCGGGCGAGCCTCCCGAACTTGCGCGGGTTGCCGAACGTCTCCAGATAGAGGAGGACGACGTCGGTGTCGGGGTCGCTCTGCCAGTACTGCAGCAGGTCGTTGCCGGAGACGTCGGCGCGGTTGCCGGCGGAGACGAACGTCGAGAAGCCGAGGCCGCGACGGGTGGCCGTCTGCAGCAGCGCGATGCCCAGCGCACCGGACTGCGAGAAGAACCCGACCCGGCCGGCGCCGGGCAGGGTCGGGGCGAGGGTGGCGTTGAGCCGCACCGACGACGCGGTGTTCGCGACGCCGAGCGCGTTGGGCCCGACGACGCGCATCCCGTGCGCCCGCGCGGACTGCACCATGCGGCGCTCGGCGACGAGACCGTGGGTGCCTGCGTCGGCGAACCCGGAGCTGACGACGATCAGCGCCTTGACACCCTTCGCGAGGCAGGAGTCCATGACCTCGTCGATGCCGGCCGCGGGGACGGCCACGACGGCGAGGTCGACCTCGTCGGGGATGTCGGTGACCGACGCGTAGGCCCGCACCCCGCGCACCGACGGGGCGTCCGGGTTGACCGGGTAGACGGCTCCGCCGAAGTTGCCGCGCAACAGGTTGAGGAAGACGGCGTGCCCGATCTTCGACGGGTCGGTCGAGGCGCCGATGACCGCGACCGAGCGCGGGTGCAGCACGTTGTGCACGCTGCGCGCCTCGGCCGCCTGCTCCCGGGCGTCGCGTACGGCGAGCGACCGCTCGGTGGGGTCGATGTCGAACTCCAGGTGCAGCACGCCGCCGTCGTAGGCGCGGCTGACCTGGTAGCCGGCGTCGCGGAACACCCGGACCATCGTGTGGTTCTCGACGAGCACCTCCGCCTCGAACCGGCGCACGCCGCTCTCCCGGGCCGCCGCGGCGAGGTGCTCCAGCAGGATCGAGCCGAGGCCGCGGCCCTGATGGTCGTCGCGCACGACGAACGCGACCTCGGCCGACCCGCCCGGTGCGTCGCCGAGTCCCTCGTAGCGCCCGACGGCGACGATCTCGTCGCCCAGCAGGCAGACGAACGCCACGCGGCGGTGATGGTCGACCGTGGTGAACCGTTCGAGGTCGCGCTGGGGGATGCGCGGGTAGGGGCCGAAGTAGCGCAGGTAGCGGGTGCGCTCGGACAGCCGGGCGTGGAAGGCGAGCAGCGCGTCGGCGTCGGCGGGCAGGATCGGGCGCAGGTGCAGGATGCCGCCATCGGAGGCGACGACGTCGGCCTCCCAGTGTCGCGGGTAGCCGGGATCGGTCACGGGCGTGCCGAACGGGGGCGTCACCGTGGGGTCGCTCGCCGTGCCGGCGGTCGGCTCAGTCACGGGGGTCGTCCGGGTCGAGGCCGTGCAGCGGGAACACGGCGCGGCGGACCTCGACGATCGTCGGGTCGACGGCGGCGAAGTCGCCGCCCCATGGTTCGAACGACGGGTCGGCGCCGTCGCTCATGTCGGTGGGCAGCGGGCGGCCCGTGAGGGTCGCGGCGTGGGCGATCCAGTCGGCCGGCAACGGCCGGTTCGGCTCGACGTCGCGGTCGAGCACGACCCCCAGCAGGTGCGTCCACGACCGCGGCACGACGCGGAACAGCGAGTACCCGCCGCCGCCGAGGACGAGCCACTTGCCGCCTGCGGTCGTGTCGGCGAGCTCGCGCATCCGCCGGTAGATCGCGCGCTGCCCGTCGACCGACAGCTCGAGGTTGGCCAGCGGGTCGTCGGAGTGGGTGTCGGCGCCGCACTCGCTGACCAGCACCTGCGGCTGGAACGACGCCAGCAGCGACGGCACGATCGCCTCGAACGCCCGCAGCCAGCCCGCGTCGCCCGTGCCGGGTGCGAGGGGCACGTTGACCGCGTACCCGGCGCCGTCGCCGGTGCCGAGCTCACTGGCCCAGCCCGTGCCGGGCCACAGCGTGAGCGGGTGCTGGTGCATCGAGACCGTGAGCACGCGCGGGTCGTCGTAGAACGCCGCCTGGACCCCGTCGCCGTGGTGGACGTCGACGTCGACGTAGGCGATCCGCTCGTAGCCCTGGTCGAGCAGCCACTGGATGGCCACGGCGCAGTCGTTGTAGACGCAGAAGCCCGCGGCCCGGTCGCGCATGGCGTGGTGCAGCCCGCCCGCGATGTTGACGGCCCGGTCGGCCCCCGCCGCGATGCGCTGCGCCGCGAGCAGCGACCCGCCCGCGATGAGCGCGCTCGACTCGTGCATGCCGAAGAAAACCGGGTTGTCGCTGGTCCCGAGGCCGTGGCCGACCCCGAAGGGCAGCTCGGGGGCCGAACGCACCGCGGTCAGATAGGACGGCGAGTGCACGCGCGTGAGGTCGTCGTCGGTGGCCGGTTCGGGCTCCAGGAGCTCGACGTCGTCGAGCACTCCGAGGCCGCGCGCGAGGCGCATCGTGAGATCGAGACGGACGGGATTGAGCGGATGGTCCTCGGAGAGTTGGTAGTCGAGGAACCCCGGGGTCCACACGACTGCCGCGCTGCTGGCGCTCATGGTTGCCGACCGTATGCCAGCCGCGCCGCGACGGCTCGGCCCACGCGCCGGAAGTCGCGGCTGACCGGCCGGGATGCGCCGACGCTGCCGACGACGTTGCACCGATAGTATGGCCACCGGACACGAAGGGGCCGACCCGTGAACGATCTGATCGATACCACCGAGATGTACCTCCGGACGATCTACGAGCTCGAGGAAGAGGGTGTCGTCCCGCTGCGCGCGCGGATCGCCGAGCGCCTCGGGCAGAGCGGTCCCACCGTCAGCCAGACCGTGGCGCGGATGGAGCGCGACGGTCTCGTCGTCGTGGCGGGCGACCGTCACCTCGAGCTGACCGAGTCCGGACGCTCGCGCGCGATCTCCGTGATGCGCAAGCACCGCCTGGCCGAGCGCCTGCTCACCGATGTCATCGGTCTGGAGTGGGAGCTCGTCCACGCCGAGGCGTGCCGCTGGGAGCACGTGATGAGCGACGCCGTGGAGCGCAAGCTCATCGCGCTGCTCGACAACCCGACCATCTCCCCCTACGGCAACCCGATCCCGGGGCTGGGCGAGCTGTCCGAGCCGCAGGATCTGACGGGCCCGTCGAACGCTGCGGCCCCGCCGCCGCTCGAAGTCGGGCTGCAGCGTCTCGACGAGTTCGCGCGTCGCGGCGGGGGCAAGGTCGAGGTGCGCCGGATCGCCGAGCACGTCCAGGTCGACGCCGACCTGATGGGTGAGCTGAAGCTGGCGGGGATCGTCCCCGGCCGCGAGGTCGAGGTGCGCTCGATCTCCCGCTTCGGCGACTCGGTCCCGGTCGTGGCGGACGACGAGGAGTCGTCGGTCGCGCCGCTCATCGCCCACGCGGTGCTCGTCCGCGCACGCTGACCTCCGAGGACCGTGGGCCGGGCGCAGCTGCGGCTCGGCACAGGGCTGCGGTCCCCCGCCGGTGGGTCGTCGCCGCGGCGTGAGAGCGTCTGCGTGCGCCGTCGCCGGCCCGTTCGCGCGGACGACGGCCTCCGGGTGTCGCCGTGCGAGGAGGATCGTGTGAAGCTGCTGGTCACGGGTGGGGCGGGCTACGTGGGCAGCGTGTGCGCCGCCCATCTGTTGGAGGCCGGCCACGACGTCGTCGTCCTCGACGACCTGTCGACCGGGCACCGTGACGCCGTCCCCGACGGCGCCCGGTTCGTGGAGGCCGACCTCGCTGAGGCCGCGGGCGACCTGCTGGGCGAGGGCTTCGACGGGGTGCTGCACTTCGCGGCGCGCTCGCTGGTCGGGGAGTCGGTGCAGAAGCCGGAGATCTACTGGCAGGGCAACGTCGTGACGACGCTGCGGCTGCTGGAGGCGATCCGCACCCACGGCACGCCGCGGCTGGTGTTCTCCTCGACCGCCGCGACCTACGGCGAGCCCGAGAGCGTTCCGATCCGCGAGGACTCCCCCACCCGCCCGACCAACCCGTACGGCGCCAGCAAGCTCGCGATCGACCACATGATCAGCTCCTACGCGGCCGCGCACGGCCTGGCCGCGACGAGCCTGCGGTACTTCAACGTCGCCGGCGCCCACGACCGGTTCGGCGAGCGGCACACCGTCGAGACGCACCTGATCCCGATCGTCCTGCAGGTCGCGGCCGGGGCACGGGAGTCGGTGCAGATGTTCGGCGACGACTGGGACACCCCGGACGGCACCTGCGTGCGCGACTACATCCACGTCGACGACCTGGCCGACGCGCACCTGCGCGCCCTGGACCGGGCGACGCCGGGGGTGCACGCGATCTACAACCTGGGCAACGGTCACGGCTTCTCTGTGCGCGAGGTGGTCGAGGCCTGCCGCGAGGTCACCGGGCACCCGATCCCGGCCGCCGTGGCGCCGCGCCGGGCGGGCGATCCGGCCGTCCTGGTCGCCTCCAGCGAGCGGGCGCGCACCGAGCTGGGCTGGGCACCCACCCGGACCACGCTGGCCGACATGGTCGGCGACGCATGGCGCTTCGCACAGGAGCGGCAGCAGGCCTGAACCCTGCACGCTCTCCGGGCGCGGGACCGTCGCAGGGGTCATGACAGGCCGTCGGCCAGCCAGGCCCGGACCGAAACCGTTGCCGAGCGCCTCGGCCAGCGCCTCGGCGAGCCGGTGCCCGGGCCATGCCTGACGGGCCCTGTCGACCGCGATGTTGGCGAGCGCCCCGTCGCCGCGGCCGAGGGCGGCGACGGCGAGCAGCGCCGCCGCCTCGGCCGACTCCGGCTCGGGCATCTCGCGGACGAGCGCGGCCCACAGCTGCTCGGCCACCGCCGCGCGGGGTCCGATGCAGTCGCGCAGTGCCGCGTCGCGCACCCCCGGCGTCTGCAGCGCGACGGCGAGGTCGAGCACGGTTGCGTCGTCGAGGACGAGGGTGCCGGCGGCGGTGGCCGTGAGCGCGGACTCCAGCGTGGCCGTCCGGGCCGTCTCGTCGCGGCGCGCCGCGCGCAGCTCCAGCTCGCGGTCGAACAGCGCGGCGCGCCGGCGCAGCCCGTCGGCGTCGGGTGCCTGCAGCGAGGCGACGATCTCCGCCCGGGAGGCGCGCACGACGGCGCCCACGACGACGGCCGCTGCGGTGAGCGGCAGCGCGTCGGCGTGGGCGACGGTCCCGGTGCAGTCGCACGGCGCGGTGCAGGCCCACGCCGCACCGGCGGTGGTCGAGGCGGCCCACACCCGCGTCCCGACGACGCTCACCCCGGCGGCGAGCAGCGCCCCCGCCGTTGTCTCGACGAGAGCGGGCACGCCCGGCGGGGCGCCGCCGTCGACCGGGTCGCCCACGACGACGACGGCCGCGCCGAGCGGCCCGGGACCGGCGGCGTCGACGAGACTGCGCGCGACCATCTCGCACAGCTCACCCACGTCGTCGGCCGTGGCCGGATCGGGAAGGTCGGCGCGCAGCGTGACCCCGACGGTGCGCAGGCCCGGGCCGTGCGTGGAGACCACGACCAGCGAGCGCTCGGGATGGAACCCGAGCAGCACGGGGACGGCGGCGACGAGCTCGCCCGGCCCGCGTACCGAGGTGGGCGCACGGCGGCGGCCGGCGGGATGACGGGCCGAACGGGAGGGTCCTGCGGAGGTCATGGCGCCATCGTGCGGACGCCGGCCGACGCCCGCAGCCGGCTGTCGAGGCCCCTGTGGACAACCGGGTCACGGACGGCCGCCAGACCCGCGATGTGGATGATCCGGGTCGTCCGGTGCGGGTCGCACCGGAGAGTGTCGGTGCGCGCTGGTGAGCTGCGAGGGGGACTGCGCCCACCCTGCGGCGACCCGCCCCTGACACCGCGAAGGACGCGCCCAACTCGACACCACGCCGGTCACGCGCCGCGCCGGACCATCCTCACGCAGAACTCGGCGCCCGTCGGGAGGCGGGAGCCACCGTCACTGGTAGCGGAAACCGTGCGAGTTGAGCCAGCCGCGGGGGTCGATCTTCTGCCCGCCGGGGGTCTGGACCTCGATGTGCAGGTGCGGGCCGGTGGACTGGCCGCGGTTGCCGACCTCGGCGATCTGCTGCCCGGCGGTCACCTTCTGCCCGACCTGCACCATCGACCGGTTGATGTGGCCGTAGACGGTGATCGTGCCGTCGGCGTGCTGGACACGGACCCAGAGGCCGAAGCCGCTGGCCGGCCCGGAGCTGATGACGACGCCGTCGAGCGGGACGCGGATCGGGGTGCCGATGGGCGCCGCGATGTCGAGCCCCGCGTGCATCACGCCGCCGCGCATGCCGAAGCCGGAGCTGACGCGGCCGGTGACGATCTGCACCGCGCGCTCGGCCTCCTCCGCCTTGGCCTGGGCCTCCTCGGCAGCCTTCGCGGCGACGGCCTGCTGCGCGGCGGCCTGCCGGGCCAGGGCGGCGTCGACCTGCTGCTGGGTGGAGGCGACGAGGTCGGCACCGCGCTCGGAGACGACGTGCAGGACGTCGGGCGAGATCGCGGGCGTGTCGTCGGAGGCCAGCGCCACGACGTCGGCACCGGTGACGGGCGCGGAGACGGCGGCCGGCTCGTCCGCACCGAGGGCGCCGGAGGAGCCACCGACGGACGTACCGGTGCGCAGCAGCGCCGTGACGTCGGGCGGCGACAGGGCGCCGCTGTGCACGGCCTGGGCCGTGACGGCGACGGCGCCGCCGGCGACGACGGTCGCGAGGATACGCGCGGGGAGCGCGCCTGACATGGACGTGGCGCGGTGCGCACCGCCGGCCCCCGGGCCCGTCGCGAGGACGGGCCACGGGGACCTCGGGTGCGCGCGACGGCCACTGGGGGAGCGATGCCGTGACACGACTTTCCTTCCGGATCCTGCGCCGCGGCCGGACGTCCCGTGGGGGCGGGTGGATCGATCGGGGGTTCGATCCGTGTCCGTTCCGTGACCGCGCCGTGATGCGATCCGAGAGGGACGTTAGCCCGGGCAGACCGGGCTGGTTGCCGATCCGGGACGTTGCTGAGGCAACCGGATCGAGTGACGCGGTGAGCGGCCGGATCGGCGCGTCGAGCAGACACGCCGTCGCATTCCCCGGCCGTTCACCGTTTCAGGGTGGGTAAAGCGCCGATTCACAGGTACGCAGAGTGACGATCGGTTGCCCTCTGCAGTACTGACGGGACGGGCGCCACACCGGACGACCGGTCGTCGTCCGTGAACCGGTCGTGGTGCTGACCTGCGCGAGATCAGGAACGGGCCGGGTCGCCCCCGTCAAGTCGGGAGACGGGATGGCCGAGCTCGGCCCGTCGCGCCCGGTAGCGCTCGACGGCGGCGAGCTTGACGTCCTCGTACCCGCGGACGAGATCGGGTGTGCGGGCGACCTCGACGGCCGTCGGCAGCGACTCGGCGGTGAGTGACGCGGCGAGCCCCCGGACGGTCGCGCGGTACTCGTCGCGCAGGGCGCGTTCGACCCTGCGGACGGCGGTCCGGCCGAAGGGGTCGAGTGGTGTCGTGCGCAGCACCTTGCCGCGGGCGAGCGTCCGCAGCACCGGCCGCATCCACGGCCCGAACGCGATCTTCTTCGACCGGCCCGCGGCGCGCAGGACGGGCGGGTGCAGCCGGTAGCGCATGCCGGTGCCGTCCGGGACCTCGGCGGCGAGGGCCGCCTCGAAGGCGGGGTCGGTGAGCAGCCGGGCGACCTCGTACTCGTCCTTGTAGGCGGTGAGCTTGTAGAGGCCGCGGGCGACGGCCTCGGCGAACGCACCCCCTCCCCCGGCGGCCTGCTCGGCCTCCCACGCCTCGCGGACGACGGCCGCGTAGTCGCGGGCGGTCCGCGCCGCTTGGAAGCCGACGAGCCGCGCGGCCCGGTCCTCGGCGATCTCGCGCACCGAGGAGGGGAGCGCGTCGAGGCCGAGCCCGGCCGGCGGCACCCGGGGCGGGGACACCTCGGAGGACGGACGGACTGCGGCCTCGAACGCCGCCGGGTCCGCCACCGCCACACGTCCCCAGCGGAACGCGGCGGTGTTGACGGCGACGGCCACACCGTTGAGCCGGATCGCCCACTCGATGGCCTCGGCGCTGATGGGCAGCGCACCGGCCTGACAGGCGGCGCCGAGTTGCAGCATGTTGGCGGGCATGGCGTCGCCGAAGAGCGCGACGGCGGCCCCGGAGGCGTCGAGCCGCACGACGTCGGCGCACCGCCCGGCGATCCGCGCGACGAGGGCTTCCACGTCAGGGGCGGTGACCGACGCGTCGCGAACCATGGCCCCCGTGGGCATCGGCGACACCGAGACCACAGCCGTCGTCCCGTCCACGGACGCGTACCCGAGGTTCCGCGCGTCGGCGCCGACGAGCGCGTCGAACGCCAGGTAGCAGCGGGCCTGGGCGGGTCCGACGCGGTTGGCGGGCCCGAGCGCGGCCTCCGACGCGGCGACCCGCAGGTGCGAGACGACGGGTCCGGCCTTCTGCGACAGCCCGGTCTGGTCGACGCCGTGCACGGCCAGGCCCTGATGGACGGCGGCCGACGCGAGGACCTGGTTGACGGTCACGATCCCGGTCCCGCCGATGCCGGCGAGGAAGACGTCCCCGGCCGGGGCGAGGACGGCATCCGGCACTGCGGGCGGCGTGGGCCGTTCGCCGGCAGCGGCGCGGGTCCCGGACGACAGGACGGTCACGAACGACGGGCAGTCCCCGTCGAGACACGAGTAGTCGGTGTTGCACGACGACTGGTCGATGCGCGTCTTGCGCCCGAGCGAGGTCTCGACGGGCTGCACCGACAGGCAGTTGCTCTTGACGCCGCAGTCGCCGCAGCCCTCGCACACCTCCTCGTTGATCACGACGCGCATCGGCCGGACGGCGAGCTCGCCGCGCTTGCGCAGGCGCCGGGACTCGGCGGCGCACCGCTGGTCGTAGATCAGGACGGTGACGCCCTCGGTCTCCCCCAGCACGCGCTGGGCCTCGTCGAAGCGGTCGCGGTGCCAGAGGTCGACGCCGCGCGGCAGCGGCGGGAGCGAGCGGTAGCGGGCGGGTTCGTCGGCACACACCAGCACCCTGGAGACGCCCTCGGCCAGCAGCTTCGCCGCGAGCGCGGGGACCTCGAGCCCGCCCTCGGCGTCCTGCCCGCCGGTCATGGCGACGGCGCGGTTGTAGAGCAGCTTGTAGGTGATCGACACCCCGGCGGCGACACAGGCCTGGACGGCGAGCTGCCCGGAGTGGGCGAAGGTTCCGTCGCCCATGTTCTGGTACATGTGCCTGGCGTCGGTGAAGGGCGACTGCCCGATCCACTGCGCGCCCTCGCCGCCCATCTGCGTGATCGACGAGACCTCGCTGACCGGCCGGTGCGTCAACGCGACCATGGCGTGGCAGCCGATGCCGCCACCGGCGACCGCACCCTCGGGGACGACCGTCGACCGGTTGTGCGGACAACCCGAGCAGAAGTACGGAGTGCGGGCCACCGGGAGCAGCTCGAGCGGGGCCGGGACCCGCGCAGGAGCCGGGAGGGGGACCCGGGGAGACAGCACCCGCCGCAACGGCCCCGCCAGCACCCCCGCGGTCAGCTCCCCCGCGACCGGCACCAGGGGGCGGCCGTCACCGTCGAGAGAACCCACCACGACCGGCGCCGACGCCGACCCGTACAGCGCGTCCCGCACCCCCGTCTCGAGGAACGGCGTCTTCTCCTCGACGACGAGCACGGTGTCGAGACCCTCGGCGAACTCGCGCACGATGCTGCGCTGCACCGGCGAGACCATGCCCATGCGCAGCAGCCGGATGCCGGCGCGGCGGCAGCCGTCGTCGTCGAGCCCGAGGTCGCGCAGCGCCTGGTGGATGTCGGTGAACGCCTTTCCCGCGGCCACGATCCCCAGCCACGCATCGGGAGTGTCGAGCTCGACGGTGTTGACCGGGTTGGCCTCGAGGAACGCCTCGACCATGGCGCGCCGCGGCCCGTACAGCTGCGCCTCGGCGTCGAGCGAGCCGGGTGGGACCAGCGCCGGGACCTGCCGGTACTCCCAGGGCCGGCCCTCCCACTCGATGGCCGGCACGGTGATGTCGACGTCGCCGCAGTCGGCGTCGAGCGTCCAGACGCCGTCGGCGACGTCGGCGGTGATCTTCATGCCGACCCACATGCCCGACGCCCGCGACAGCGCGACGCCGTAGCGGCCGAGCCGCACGATGTCGGCGGCGCTCTCGGGGTAGAGGACGGGCAGGCCGTAGCCGAAGAGAGTCCGCTCGGAGATGCAGGGGATGGTCGACGACTTGCAGCTCGGGTCGTCGCCGGCCAGCACGAGGACGCCGCCGGCCGGGTGGGCGCCGCACATGTTGCCGTGGCGCATGGGGTCGCCGGCCCGGTCGACGCCGGGGGCCTTGCCGTACCAGAGGCCGACGACCCCGTCGACGGTCCGGCCGTGGCCGGGCACCTCGACCTGGCTGCCCCAGATCGCGGTGGCGGCGAGCTCCTCGTTGACGCCCGGCACGAACGTCAGCCCAGCGGTGTCGACGAGCTCCGGCGCGGCGGCGAGCGTCTTGTCCAGGCCGCCGAGCGGGGAGCCCTGGTACCCGGACACGAACGACGCGGTGCGCAGCCCCGCGCGGGTGTCGGCGGCGTGCTGTTCGACGAGCAGCCGCGCGATGGCCTGCACGCCGGTGAGCAGCACGGGGCCGGTGCCGGGGCGGTAGCGGTCGGTCAGGGAGAAGTCCACGGTCTCCCGCGGCCCGGTCTCCCGCGGCCCGGTCTCCCGCGGCCCGCTGTCCTGCAGGGTCATGCGTCCACCTCGCCGGTCGGGACGCCGTCGACGTCGTCGTGACGGCGTCCCCACCTTCTCACCGCGGGCCCGGATCCGCGGAACGCCCGTTCCGATCAGCGCAACGGCGCAGGCGCCGTGAGCGCCTCACAGGCCCGTCATCGGATACGCCGCTCCACGCCGGCCCAGGCCTTGTCGCGGAGTACGAACTTCTGGATCTTTCCGGTGGAGGTCTTGGGCAGCTCCCCGAACACCACGGTCTTGGGCGCCTTGAACCGGGCCAACCTGTCGCGCACGTGCTCGACGATCTCCTCCTCGGTCGCCGAGGCCCCCGCGTGCAGGGTGACGTAGGCGGCGGGGACCTCGCCCCAGCGGTCGTCGGGTACCGCGATGACGGCGACCTCCAGCACCGCGGGATGCTCGGCAATGGCCTGCTCGACCTCCACGCTGGCGATGTTCTCCCCGCCGGAGATGATCACGTCCTTCGAGCGGTCGCGGAGCTCGACGTAGCCGTCGGGGTGCATGACGCCGAGGTCGCCGGTGCGGAACCAGCCGTCGGGGGCCGCGGCGGCGGTGGCCTCCGGGTCGTCGAGGTAGCCGAGCATGACGTTGTTGCCGCGCAAGGCGATCTGCCCGACCGAGCTCCCGTCGGCGGGCTGGTCGCCGCCGTTCTCGTCGACGACGCGGATCGCACAGGAGATCATGTTGCCGACGCCCTGGCGGGCCTTGAGCCGGGCCTGCTCGCCGCCGTCGAGGCCGTTCCACTCGGGGCGCCAGTCGCAGATCATGGCCGGCCCGAAGGTCTCGGTGAGGCCGTAGAGGTGGGTGACGTCGAAACCGAGCTCGGCCATCCGACGCAGGATCGCGGGCGAGGGCGGCGCCCCACCGGTCGCGACCTTGACGACGCGGTCGCCGGGCACCCCGTCGCCGGCCTCGTCGGCGTAGGCGAGCATCGACAGGACGGTCGGGGCGCCGTTCAGGTGGGTGACGCCCTCCTCGCGGACGAGCTGCCACACCCGCGCGGGGTCGACCTTCTCCAGGCACACGTGAGTTCCCGCGGCGGCGGTGACCGCCCAGGGGAAGCACCAGCCGTTGCAGTGGAACATCGGTAGCGTCCACAGGTGCACCGTCGACGGCGACAGCCCGGTGTGCCCGACCATCGCCAATGCCTGCAGGTAGGCGCCCCGGTGGTGGTACATGACGCCCTTGGGCCGCCCGGTCGTGCCGGAGGTGTAGTTGATCGACAGCAGCGACCGTTCGTCGTCGGGGGTGCGCGCGAGCGGGTCGGCCCCGGCGAGGAGGGATTCGTACTCCTCCCCCGCCCGGACCCGCGCCGGCGCCGTCCCCGACAGCCGCGAGAACGCGTCGTCGACCAGCGGGTCGAAGACGGGGTCGTGGACCAGCACCGCGGCGCGGGAGTGCTCGAGGATGTAGGCGACCTCGCCCGCCGAGAGTCGCGTGTTGATCGCGACGAGCGGCGACCCGGCCCACGGCACCCCGAAGTTCGACTCCAGCAGCACATGGGTGTTGGGCGCGAGGAACGCGACCGGCCGGCCCTCGGCCAGCGGGGCGAGCCCGCCCGCGAGGCGGCGGCAGCGGTCGTGGAGCTGCCGGTAGGTCAGCCGGAGGTCCCCGTCGACGACGGCGACGCGGTCACCGTGCGCGGCGGCGGCCCGATCGAGGTAGGACACCGGTGTCAACGGCTCGAACGAGAGGTCGGGCTGCATCCTCCGGACACTGCCAGAATCGCGGGCCCCTGCCGGATGTGATCCTCACCGTTCCGGCGGGGTCTCCGATGGGTCCCTCTCCACGGCCTCGGCGACGCGGGCCTGCAGCCGCTCCCGGATCTCGTCGGGGGTGTAGGCGCGGCGCCGCCGTTCGTCACGTGCCGCGACGACGCCCGTCGCGGCCACCCCGGCGAGCCCGGCCAGTCCTGCCCACTTCCACCAGCGCATGGATCGACACCTCCGGGCCCTAGGGTATGCGGCCGTGACCGGCACCATGATCTCCCTCGGCAGCGCCGTCGACCTGACCCGCACCGGGGACGTGTGGCTGTTCCGGGGCCGCAGCGGCGCCGACCGCGCGATCCAGAACCTCACGAACTCGCCGGTCAACCACGTCGGGATGGCGATCGTGGTGGAGGACCTGCCGCCGCTGATGTGGCACGCCGAGCTGGGCAGGTCGTTGCCCGACGTGTGGACGGGCCGCCACCAGCGGGGTGTGCAGCTGCACGACCTGCGCGATGCCGTCGTCACCTGGCACGAGCGGTACGGGCAGCGGGCCTGGCTGCGGCAGCTGGAGCCGATGCTCGGCCGGGAGCACGAGGACGCGGCGCTTCGGACGGTGGCGCGCCTGGACGGCACCCCGTTCCCGTCGACGGCGCGGCTCGCGACGCGGTGGGCACGCGGGCGGATGCCGGGTGCGGCGAAGGCGGTGGCGCGGGCCCGCGACGAGGCCACGGCCACGCTGCGCGACCTGGTGCAGGGCCGGGTGCTCGACGTGCTGCGCCGTACCTACGCGGACACCGACGCCCTCGACGGCGCTGCCCCGGACGTGGCGCTCGCCGAGCCCGGCCTGGAGACCGCGTACTGCGCGGAGGTCGTCGCGGTGACCTACGAGGAGATGGGGCTGCTCGACTCCGAGCGCCGCCCGAACTGGTACGACCCGGGCCGGTTCTGGTCGGGCGACCGGCTCCCGCTGACGGGGGGTTTCCGGCTGGGCGGCGAGATCGCCGTGAGCGTCGGTGGCCGCTGACGGCCGCGGCCCGCGGGTCGCGCGTCCGTAGGCTGATCCGCGTGACCCCCGCGCGTCGCCGGCCGGTGCCGGCCGTCGTCCGAACACTGCTCGTCGGTGGCCTGCTCGTCGGGGCTGCCCGCACCGTCCGCGCCGCCCGCGGGGTCCCGCTCGCGGTGGGCGCGCCCGACGCGGAGCTGCGCGCTCGCGCGGCGTCGTCCCCGCACGCCCGCGACGGCCGGTTCGCCAACGCCGAGCCGGGTGTGCAGATCGCGCCGGGCAGCGTCCGGTCGCTGCTGGTGAAGGTGGCGACGCGCGGGTCGCTGGGCACGCCGTCGGGCCCTGTCCCGCTGGTCGACGAGCCGGCCCCTGCCCGGGCGGGCGAGCTGGCGGTGACCTGGTTCGGACACTCGTCGGCGCTGCTGGAGGTCGACGGGGTCCGTGTGCTGGCCGACCCGGTGTGGGGCGAACGGGTGTCGCCGTCGTCGCGGGTCGGACCGCGGCGGCTGCACCCGGTGCCGGTGCCGCTGGAGTCGCTGCCGCCGGTCGACGTCGTCGTGGTGTCGCACGACCACTACGACCACCTCGACATGGCGACGGTGGTGCGGCTGGCGCGGGGGACGTCGGCGGTGTTCGTGGTGCCGCTGGGGATCGGCGCACACCTGCGGCGCTGGGGCGTCCCGGACGACCGGGTCCGTGAGCTCGACTGGGACGCCGCGACGGATGTCGCAGGCCTGGAGATCACGTGTGCGCGGGCACGGCACTTCTCGGGACGGTTGTTCGCGCGCAACACGACGCAATGGGCATCGTGGGCGATCGCGGGACCGACGCGGCGTGTCTACTTCGGCGGCGACACCGGATACACCACGGCATTCGCCGACGCCGGTGTCCGCTTCGGCCCGTTCGACGCCACCTTGTTGCCCGTGGGCGCATACGACGCGAGCTGGCCCGACATCCACATGAACCCGGAGGAATCCGTTCGCGCACACGCCGATCTGTGCGGCGGATTACTCGTCCCCGTCCACTGGGCGACGTTCAACCTCGCATTCCACGGCTGGTCCGAGCCCGTGCGGCGGCTGTCACGTGCGGCGCAATCGGCGGGAATCCCGCTGGTCGTGCCGCGCCCGGGACAACGTGTGGACCTGCTCGACCCGCCGCGCATCGACGACTGGTGGACCACGATCGGCTGACCCTTTCCCGGGGTCCGCGCCGCCATTCATCCGGATTAGCCGGATGCGCTCGGTGCGCGTGACGCGGCACACCTCCGGTACGCGGGGTGTTCTGTGCCGCGCACCGGGTGACTTCCTGCGGGAACGCGGTACAGAACAGTCGCGCTCCGCACGGATGCCGGCCACGCGCACTCAGGACTCGGCGAGTCGGGCCGACCCCCATTCGACATTCGGCAGCGGACTCCATTACGATTACCCGAGGAAGAAATCATGCGCATGCACAGCACTCCGTTGGAAACCCCGTTCCGCCCGGAGTTGTCTGCATGCCCTGTTACATCGTGAAGGGTTACCCGTGGCGAAGCAGACGACGGTGACGCTGGTGGACGACCTCGACGGCTCCGAGGCCGACGAGCAGGTCGAGTTCGCCCTCGACGGGAAGTCCTACGAGATCGACCTGTCCTCCGCGAACGTGAAGCGTCTGCGTGCTGCTCTCGACCCGTTCATCAATGCCGCACGTCGTGCTCCGTCGCGGCGTTCGGGGTCGAGCGTGGCGCGGCCCACGTCCGACCGTGAGCAGAACCAGGCGGTCCGCGAATGGGCCCTCGGGCAGGGTATGAAGATCTCCGAGCGCGGCCGGATCCCCACCAATGTTCTCGAGGCCTACCGCAAGAACCACTGAACCGATCCGGCGCACACATCGGCGCACCGGTACGTCTCATTCACCGAGCAAATACCGATCCGCGGTACGTGGGTGTTACCGGCGGTCACGTTCTCAGGCGCGCCAGAGCTGTGAACCTGCTCGACTGATCACGATGCTCGGCACCACCGCGCGAGCCGAGAGTCGCGTCAGCCCGAGCACCATTTCGCTGACGTCGGAGACCCCCAGCATCGACTCGCGTTCGATCCGTCCGTGCAGATGTGACGTCATGTCGGTGTCGACGTATCCGGGGGCCACGGCGGTTGCGTTCACGCCGTTCCCGGATTCCTCGAGCGACAACGTCTCGCAGAACGAGAGCAACGCCGCCTTCGTCGCGCCGTAGACCGAGAGACCTGCCTCGGCGGCGACACCGGTGATCGACGAGAGCGCCACGACGCGGCTGCCGCGCTCCGGGTGCGCGGCGGCTGTCGTGCGCAGCAGCGGCAGCAGCTCGCGCACGAGCAGCACGGGCGCGCGCAGGTTCACGTTCATCTGGAGGTCGTAGGCCTTCGTGCGGATCGCGGCGACGGGCTCCTCGGCGCCGAGCCCGGCGGCGAGGACGAGGACGTCGAGGCGCCCGAAGCGGTCGGTGTGCTGCGCGGCGAGCCTGCCGAGGGCGCCCTCGTCGGCCATGTCGGCGGCGACGCCGAACGCGGGTGCCCCGGTCTCGTCCTCGATATGCGCAACGGCGGCGGCGACACCGGCCTCCTTGCGGGCGGCGACGGTGACGGCGAAGCCCTCCCCGGCGAGACGGCGCGCGATGTCGAGTCCGATCCCGCGGGAGCCGCCCGTGACGAGCGCCACCCTGCGCTCGTTCTGTGCTGCGATCATGGGGCCACTCTGCCGGACCCGGGCGCGGGTCACGTCGTGAGACGCCCCACCCGGATCACGCGACCCGCGCGTAGCGGGCCCGGGCGATGACGGCGACGACCGCGAGCGGCACCGACACCACCAGCGCGATCGTGAAGACGGTGCCGAACGCGCCGGCGTCGGCCAGCGGGGCGACGACCGCGGTGCCGACGGAGCTGCCGAGGAACAGGACCGTCACGAAGAGGGCGACGGCCGCGGCCCGGGCCTGCGGCACGACCTCGGTGGCCCACGTCTGCAGCGTGGTGTGCAGGAACGCCCACGCGATACCGAGCAGCAGGCCCGACGCGAGCACGGTCACGACGGTCACGGAGATCGTCGTCGGCACCCAGGTGACGGCCAGCACGGCACCGCCGACGGCGGCGAGCCCGGCCGGTGGCACCCGGCCGACGAGGCGGCGCACCACCCGTGAGGTGGCGAGGGCGCCGATGCCGTAGCCGGCGGCGACGAGCCCCGCCACCGCCGGCGACCAGCCCTGGTCCTGCAGCGACGGCGCGAGGTAGGTGAGCGTGCCGAGCGCGACGGCACCCTCGACGAGCGCGAGCGTCAGCACCACCCAGGCCCAGCCACTCCGGACGACCAGCTTGAGCGGTCGCAGCGGCGGCCCGGGGTCGGGGCGGTCGGGCTCGGGCAGGCGGCGCAGCGCCCACCACAGGACGACGGCGGCGGCGCCGGTCAGCCCGAAGACGGCCCGCCAGCCGACGAGCTCGGCGACGAGGCCGGCGCCGATCGTCGCCACCGCGGTCCCGACGGCCGAGGCGGCGAGCAGGTCGGACAACGGCCGTTGGCGGACCGCAATGGGCCAGGTGGCGCCGACGTAGACGAGCGTCGTCGGGATGAGAGCGGCGGCGGTACCGCCGGCGACGACCCGCGACACGGCGAGCACCGCGAGGTTCGGTGCGAGGACCGAGGCGAGCCCGGCGACGGCCAGCCCGGCGAGCGCGACGCGCATGACGCGGACGCGCCCGAGCCGGTCGCTGAGCAGGCCCCAGACCAGCTGCATCAGGCCGTAGGCGAGGAAGTAGCCGCTGGCGACGCCGGCGACGGCGACGAGCGAGGCGTCGAACCCGCGGGCGATCTCGACGAGAAGTGGCGCGATGGCGAACCGGTCGACGGTGCTGGTCAGCGCGGAGAGCTGGAGCAGCCGGAGCCGGGCGGCACCGTCGGGGACGTCCGGATCGACGGCTCCTCCGGACGTGTCGGACACTTGGCAACCCTAACCATTGCGCCGACCATCGACCGTCCGGAGTGATCACCGTGACCGTGCCCGCGCGGGACCTGACGCCCGAGGAGTTCCGCCGCCTCGGCCACGCGTTCGTCGACTGGATCGCCGACCACCGCGACGCCCTGCCCGGCCTCCCGGTCGTCCCGCCCGTTGCGCCCGGCGACGTCGCCGCGGCACTGACCGGACCCGCGGCGGCGTTCCCCGGCCGCCGGCTGCCCGAGGCGGCACAGCCCCTCGAGACGCTGCTCGGGGAGATCGACCGCGTCGTCGTCCCCGGCAGCACTCACTGGCAGCACCCCGCGTTCTTCGGCTACTTCCCCGCCAACGCCTCGATGGCGTCGCTGCTCGGCGACCTGCTCTCGGGCGGCCTCGGCGCCCAGGGGATGCTCTGGTCCACCTCCCCCGCCGCCACCGAGACCGAGCAGGTCCTGCTCGACGGGTTCGCCCACGCCCTCGGTCTCTGCGCGGCGTTCACCGTCGCCGGCGGGGGCGGCGGGGTCGTGCAGGACTCGGCGTCGTCGGCGGCACTCGTGGCGCTGCTCGCCGCGCTGCACCGCGCGGCCCCCGGCTGGCGGGACACGGGCGTCGACGGCCGCGAACGCGTCTACGTCACCGCGGAGACGCACTCGTCGCTGGCCAAGGCTGTGCGGGTCGCAGGACTGGGGGCGCGGGCGCTGTGCGTCGTCGACGCCGTGGCGGGGACGCAGGCCATGTCGCCCGCGGCGCTCGCCGACGCCATGGCCGCCGACGTCGCCGCCGGGCTGCGCCCCGTACTGGTGTGCGCGACCGTCGGGACGACGGGCACGGGCGCGGTCGACCCGGTCCGCGCCATCGCGCCGGTGGCGGCGGCCCACGGCGCGTGGCTGCACGTCGACGCCGCGTGGGCGGGTGTCGCCGGGCTGTGCCCCGAGTTGCGGCACGTGATCGACGGGGTCGATCTGGCCGACTCGTTCTGCACGGACGCCCACAAGTGGCTGCTCACGGCGTTCGACGCGTCCCTGCTGTGGGTGCGCGACGCGACGGCCCTGCCCGCGGCGTTGTCGGTGACGCCGGAGTACCTGCGCAACGCCGCGTCGGAGTCGGGCGCGGTCGTCGACTTCCGGGACTGGCAGGTGCCGCTGGGCCGGAGGTTCCGGGCGCTCAAGCTGTGGGCGGTCGTGCACGCGCTGGGACTGGAGGGGCTGCGGGCGCACTTGCGCGGGCACGTCGCCGCCGCGGTCGACCTCGCTGCCCGGGTGCGCGCCGAGCCGGGCGTCGTCCTCGCGGCGCCGCCGACCCTCGGGCTCGTGTGCCTGCGGTTCACCACGGCCGACGGGGACGCCGACGACGCGACCACCCGGGCCGTGCTGGAACGCGTCAACGCCTCCGGTGCCGCGTTCGTCACCCACACGGTCCTCGACCAGCGGTACGTGATCAGGATCGCCGTCGGAGGCGTCGCCACGGAGGCGCCGCACGTCGAGGCCCTGTGGGACCGGCTGCGGGCCGAGGCCGCGGCGGTTCGGGGGACCTGCGTGCCACCACAGCCATAAGGGCAGGCTAACTTCAGCGGACGGAAGGGACGAACCACTCACCGTCGATGGGAGGCCCCATGACCCGCTCCCCCGTCCGCCTGCTGGCGGCCGCGCTCACCGCCGTCCTGGCCGTCGCGCTCGCCGCCTGCTCCAGCAGCGAACAGCCCAGCACCGCACCACCCGGCTCCGCGCCACCCGGCGCCGCCACGTTCCCCGTGACCATCCGGCACGCCTTCGGCGAGACCACGATCCCCGCCGAGCCGACGCGCGTCGTCACCGTCGGGTTCAACGACGTCGACTTCGCGCTCGCCCTCGGGGTCGTGCCGGTCGGTGTCCGCGACAACATCGGCGAGTACGACGAGTCGAAGCGCCCCTGGGCGCAGGCCGCGCTCAACGGCGCCGACCCGCCGCAGGTCGGCGGCACCGAGATCGATGTCGAACGCGTCGCCGCGCTGCAGCCGGACCTGATCCTCGGCATCTACTCGTTCATGACCCAGAGCGACTACGACACGCTGTCGCGGATCGCGCCGGTCGTCGCCCAGCCCACCGCCGACAACGCGGCGATGGGCTGGCAGGACCAGACCCGGCTGACCGGCAAGGTCCTGGGCCGCAGCGCGCAGGCCGAGCAGGCGGTCGCCGACGTCGAGGCCCGGTTCGCGAAGGCCCGCGCCGACAACCCTCGGTTCGCCGGCAAGACCCTCGGCATCGACTTCGTCATCGACGGTCAGATCTACAAGCTCGGCACCGACGACCTGCGGACCCAGGTGTTCACCGGCCTCGGTCTCGACGTGGGCGGCAAGGGCGACCCCACGCCGCTGAGCCCGGAACGGATCTCCGAGATCGACAAGGACGCGATCGTCGTCTTCGGGCCCACCCGCGAGCAGCTCGCGGGCGACCGGCTGTTCCAGGGCCTGAACGCGGTGAAGAACGGCCACGTCGTCTACCTCGGTGGGTTCGACACCGACGTGGCGTCCGCGCTCGGCTTCGGCAGCCCGCTGAGCCTGCCGACGGCACTCGACGCGGTGGTCCCCCAGCTGGCCCAGGCCTACCAGGGAACCTGAGCTACTCCCGCGGGTGGGCGGTCAGGTACTCGCCCATCCGCGGGAAGTAGTCGGCGGCGTCGAGCTCGCGGCCGTCGTCGAGCCGCACCCGGTGGATCAGCACCCCCGGGTTGCGGCCGCGGCGGGCGTCGGCGCCCGCGACGACGACGACGCCCGTCCCGCGCCGGATCAGGACCCGGCCCGGGGTGCCGCCGACCGCGTCGTCGGTGACCGACGCCGACAGGATGCGGATCCGCTCGGTACCGCGGTAGCAGTACGAGTTCGGATAGGGGTCGACCTGGGCGCGGACCAGGTTGAAGATGTCACGCGCCGGCCAGGCCCAGTCGATGCGGTTCTCCTCGTCGGTGCGCCGGTGGAAGTACGAGGCGCGACGGCGGTCCTGCGCCGGCCAGTCGGTGCGCCCCGACTCCAGCAGCGCGAGACCTTCCACGGTGATCGGGCCGAACATCGCGAGCGTGCGGTCGAACAGCTCGACGATCGTGTCGTCGTCGCTGATCGGGGTCGCCCACTGCAGCACGACGTCGCCCGCGTCGAACTCGGCGTTCATCATGTGCGCCGTGACGCCGACCTCGGCCTCGTCGTTGATCAGCGCCCAGTTCAACGGCGCGAACCCGGCGTAGGCGGGCAGCAGCGCGTCATGGACGTTGAGCGTGCCCAGCCGCGGGATCGAGTAGACCTCGGGCGGCAGCCAGGTGCGCCAGTTGGACACCACCATGACGTCTGCCTCAGCAGCGGTGATCGCTGCCGTGACCTCGACGTCCTCGGCACGGTTGCGCACCAGCAGCGGGATGCCGTGGTCGGCGGCGAGTTCGGCGACGGACTCGTTGAAGATCTTCTCGTAGGCGTCGGTGCCGTCGGGGTGGGTCACGACCAGCGGCACCTCGTGGCCGGCGTCGAGCACGGCCTCGATGGTGCGGCGCCCCCACGTCATGTAGCCGAAGCACACCACGCGCATGCGGACATCTCCTCGTTCCTCGGCCCCGGCGCGGTACCGGGACGTGCGACGGCGGGCCCGGGATGCCGGGCCCGCCGAGGTTCGGCAGGTGCGCCGCTCAGCTCGCGCCGCGCAGCTCCGGGTCGGTCTCGACGCGGTAGTCGCGGCCGATGCGCAACCGGCCGGCGGGACCTGGGGGAGCACAGGTCGACATCGCCATCCTTCCGCGACCCGTTCAGGACGAACGGGGCATGGTCGCCATTCCTTGCCTAAGGGCAGGCTAACTAAAGCAGGGGGACCACTCCGAGAGCCATCCGAGTGACCTGTTCCACAGGACGACACGAGCCGTCACCGACCGTGCACGAGGAACGGGAGTCGGGGCTCAGTCGGAGAGCAGCGTCCTGACCAGGTCCTGCCACTGCGCGACCATCGGATCCGAGGCGGCGTCGCGACTGTCGAAGGCGTAGGTGAGGGCCGCGCCGCGCATGCTCGTGAGCAGAAGATCACGCACTTGGCGGAACCGCGGATGCGAGGAGTAGGGCTCCCCCAGCATCCGTGCGATGGATGCCCGGATCACCCCGCCGAGCCGGCGCTCCTCCGGCAGCAACGCGGCGGCGATCTCGGGGTGGGTGCGGGCGGCCGTCCAGAGCTCCTGGGCCGCCCAGAAGTGCTGTTCGTGGAACGACGCCCAGAGCGCCTCGACGACTCGGTCGATCCGGTCGCCGCCGCGCACCTCGGACCCGACGAGCGCGAGGACCCGGTCCTCGGTGTCGCGGACCCGTTGCGTCGCAAGGTGTTGCGCCGCTGCGACCAGCAGCAGGTCCCGCGACGGGAAGTGGTGCAGCAGCCGCCCGCGCGACACGTCGGCCGCCGCCTGGATCGCCAGCGTCGACGCGCCGGCGTAGCCCTCCGCGACGAGGCAGCCGACGGCCGCGTCGAGAATCCGGGCCCGCCCGTCCTCCGCGCGCTGGGCGCGCGTGCGCAGCCCCGTGCCCGGTCCCGCCGCAGCGGGGTCGAGCAGGGGGCCGGCGTCGGGCGGCGGAGGGGTCACAGGCCCAGCGACCGCCCGATGACTTCCTTCATGATCTCGGTGGTGCCGCCGTAGATCCGCGTGATGCGGGCGTCGGCGAACGCCCGGGCGATCGGGTACTCCGTCATGTAGCCGTAGCCGCCGAACAGCTGCAGGCACTTGTCGACGACGCGGCCCTGCAGCTCGGTGCACCAGTACTTCGCCTTGCTGGCGTCGGCCGCGGTCAGCTCGCCCGCGTCGAGGGCGCGCACGCACGCGTCGACGTAGTGCTGGGCGATGTCGATCTCGGTGTCGAGCTCGGCGAGCACGAACCGCGAGTTCTGGAACGACCCGATCGGCTTCCCGAACGCCTTGCGCTCCTTGACGTACTCGAGCGTCAGGTCGAGCGCATAGCGGGCCGACGCCACGGCCGCGTAACCGATCGACAGCCGCTCCTGCGGCAGGTTGCCGACGAGCTGGGCGAAGCCCTGCCCCTCCTGGTCGCCCAGCAGGTTGGTCACCGGCACGCGGACGTCGGTGAACGACAGCTCGGCCGTGTCCTGGGCGTGCTGGCCGAGCTTGTCGAGGTTGCGGCCCCGCTCGAAGCCCTCCATGCCGCGCTCGAGCACCACCAGCGACATGCCCTTGTGCTTCTCCGCCGGGTCGGTCTTCACCGCGGTGATGACCAGGTCGGCGTTGATGCCGTTGGTGATGAACGTCTTGGCGCCGTTGACGACGTAGTGGTCGCCGTCACGGATCGCCGTCGTCGACATCGACGCGAGGTCCGAGCCGATGCCCGGCTCCGTCATCGCGATCGCGGTGATCAGCTCGCCGGAGGCGATGCCGGGCAGCCACCGGGCCCGCTGCTCGTCGTTGCAGTAGGCCATGAAGTAGGGCAGGCAGATGTCGTTGTGCAACGACAGGCCCAGCCCCGCCGCGGCGGCGCCGCAGCCCATGAGCTCCTCGTCCATGACTGCGTTGAACCGGAAGTCGCGCACCCCGCCGCCGCCGTACTCCTCGGGGATCTCGATCCCGAGGAAGCCCGACTTCCCGGCGGTGGCGAACAGCTCGCGCGGGACGATCCCGGCCTGCTCCCACTCGTCGTGGTGCGGCACGATCTCGGCCTGCACGAACTTGCGGAACGAGTCGCGGAACGCCTCGTGGTCGTCCTCGAACAGGGTGCGCCTCATCGCGGTCCTCCTCGGTCCGGGGTCAGCAGTGCAAGAGGGTCAGCAGCAACAGCAGGTCAGCGGGGGGCCATCCGGATCGCGCCGTCGAGGCGGATCACCTCGCCGTTGAGCATCGGGTTGGCGACGATGTGCGCGGCCAGCGCACCGTACTCGGACGGCGAACCCAGCCGGGACGGGTGCGGCACCTGCTTGCCCAGCGAGTCCCGGGCCTCCTCGGGCAGGCTCGCGAGCAGCGGGGTGTCGAACAGGCCGGGCGCGATCGTCACGACACGGATCATCGCGCTCGCCAGGTCACGGGCCACCGGCAGCGTCAGCCCGACGATGCCGCCCTTCGACGCCGAGTAGGCGGCCTGCCCGATCTGGCCGTCGAACGCGGCGACCGACGCCGTGTTGATGATGACGCCGCGCTCGCCGTCGACCGGGTCGGCCGCCGTCATGCGCTCGGCGGCGAGCCGGATGACGTTGAAGGAGCCGATCAGGTTCACCTCGATGACGCGGGTGAACAGGTCGAGCGGGAACGGGCCGTTCTTGCCGACGGTCTTGGCCGCCGGGCCGATGCCCGCACAGTTGACGGCGACGCGCAGCGTGCCCAGCTCGGCGGCGACGTCGAGCGCCGCGGACACGGCGGCCTCGTCGCGGACGTCGGCAGCGGCGAACCGCACGCTGTCGCCCAGCTTCTCGGCGACCTGCTCGCCCGGCGAGTTGGGCAGGTCGAGGATGACGACCTTCGCGCCGGCGTCGAGCAGTTTCTCCGCGGTGGCCAGGCCGAGGCCCGACGCGCCGCCCGTGACCAGGGCGACGGATCCGTTCACGTCCATGTGGTGTCCTACTTCCGGTTCGTCGGCGTCAGAGCAGCTCGATGATGGTGGCGTTGGCCTGGCCGCCGCCCTCGCACATCGTCTGCAGGCCGTAGCGGATCCCGTTGTCGCGCATGTGGTGGACCATCGTGGTCATGATCCGGGCGCCGGAGCCGCCGAGGGGGTGACCGAGCGCGATGGCCCCGCCGTTGGGGTTGAGGGTCTTGGGGTCGGCGCCGATGTCGGCCAGCCAGGCCAGCGGCACCGTCGCGAACGCCTCGTTGACCTCGAAGACGCCGATCTGGTCGAGCGAGAGCCCGGATCGCTTCAGCGCCTTCTCGGTGGCCGGCATCGGCGCGGTCAGCATGATCACCGGGTCGGCGGCGGCGAGGACCGCGGTGTGGACGCGGGCGATCGGGGTCAGGCCCAGCTCGGCGGCCTTCTCCGAGGTGGTCATGAGCAGGGCGGCGGAGCCGTCGGAGATCTGCGAGGCGTTGCCCGCGGTGACGACGCCGTCGGCCTTGAAGACGGTCTTGAGCTGGCCGAGCTTCTCCAGGGTGCCGCCGCGGCGGATGCCCTCGTCCGCCGAGATCACGGTGCCGTCGGGCGTGGTGACGGGGGCGATCTGAGCGTCGAAGCGGCCGTCGGCCTGCGCGGTCGCGGCCTTGTCGTGGCTCACCAGGGCGAACTCGTCGACCTGGGTGCGGGAGAAGCCCCACCGCTCGGCGATCATCTCGGCGCCGACGCCCTGGTTCGGGAACACGCCGCCGTAGCGGGCGTCGAAGTCGGCCCCGAACGGGCTCGCGTCGGCGAAGGTGGAGCCCATCGGGACCCGGCTCATCGACTCGACACCACCGGCGACGACGACGTCGTACTGACCGGCGATCAACCCGGCGGCCGCGAAGTGGACCGACTGCTGGCTCGACCCGCACTGACGGTCGACGGTCACGCCGGGGACGGTCTCGGGCCAGCCCGCCGACAGGACCGCGGTGCGGCCGATGTCGAAGGTCTGCTCACCGGTCTGGGAGACACAGCCCCAGATGACGTCGTCGACGACCGCGGGGTCGACGCCGGAACGCTCGGCGAGCGACCGCAGCACGTGTGCCGACAGGTCGGCCGGGTGCACGCCCGACAGTCCTCCGTTGCGCTTGCCGACCGGGGTCCGTACCGCCTCGACGATCACCGCATCGCGCACGTCCGCCTCCTACCGCATAGCCGTGTCGGCGGCGTCCGCCGCGCCGCCGGGCCCGACGCTAGCAGCCGAACAGTCAGCGTTGACTGTGACGTCGGACGCGGCCGGCGGCAACACGGTTCCCGGCGCGCATGACGAACCGCGCGCAACCTCACGGTCGTCCCCGGGGGCGATCACAGCAGTGAGGTTGCGCGCGGGTGACGTCGTCTAGTGCGGGAGCATCGACTCCGCGAGACGTTCCAGGAGCGGGACCGAGTCGCCCAGTGTGGAGAGGGCGTCCTCGTCGAGGTCGGCGATCCGCTGGGCGAGCATCCCGGTCCCCCGGTGCCGCAACCCCACGAGCAGCGCCGCCCCGTGCGGGGACAGGCTGACCCGGGTGGCCCGTTGGTCGTCGGGATCGGGGTCGCGGCGGACCATGTCCAGCTCGCCGAGACAGTCGACGAGCCGGGTCATCGTCGGCGGGCTGATCCCGATCCGCTCGGCCAGCGCGCCCACCCGCAACGGACCCGCGGTCTCGAGGATCGACAGCGTCGCGATCCGGGTCGGCGTGAGACCTTCCTGGTCGTCGGGGGCCCGCAGCGCGTGGCTGAGCCTGCTCAGCGCGATGCGCAGCCGCCCTGCGAGCTCGGCGACGGTCTCCCCGTCGGGCGAGGTGGTGGCCGGCCTCGTCGCCGGCACCACACCCATGGCCCGCGCCTCAGCCTGCGGCGGCCGGCGTGGCGCCGAGCCGCAGGTCGAGGTGGGCGGGACCGTCACCGGCGAGGTCGACGCGCTGCGCCGCCGGACCGCCGAACGACGCCGTGACCGTGTACGAGCCCGGGCGCAGGCCCTCGACCTCGTACTCCCCACCCGGGCCACTGGCGACGGCGGCGACGACGTGGCCGTCGTCGTCGGTCACCGTCACCGTGGCACCGCCGAGCGGGATGCCGCCGGGTCCGGTGACGACGCCGCCGAGGCGGGTGAGCGCGTCGGCCAGCTCGAGCTCGACGGTCGCGGGGGCACCGGTGCCCACACGTACCGTCGCCGCGCGGGGCCGCCGCCCGGGCAGGCTCGCGGTCAGCGTGGTCTCCCCCGACGGCAGCCCCGCAAGGGCGAACGTGCCGTCGGCCTCCGTGGTGGCCCGGCCGACGACGCGCCCGGCCGAGTCGGTGGCCAGCACCGTGGCGGGCTCGCCGGCGAGCACCGGGTGGACGACGCCACGGACGGTGCCGCCGCCCTGCAGGCTGAAGTCGCGTTCGACGCCGCTGCCGTTGAGGGTGACCGCGACGGCGTCGGCCTGGAAGCCGGGTGCCGTCGCCACGACGGTGTAGGTGCCGGGGGCGAGCCCGCTGAGGGCGTAGCTGCCGTCGGGCGCGACCACCGCACGGCCCACCTGGCTGCCGTCGCCCGCGGTCACGACGACGACGCCGTCGCCGATCTCGGTGCCGTAGGCGGCGAGCACCCGTCCGACCAGCTCACCGGCCGGGATCGGGCCACGAGGCCGGGGCCGGGACCCGTCGACGATCTCGCTCGGCCCGCCGACGGCCTCGCCCGCCATGGCGGCGAGCTCGGCACCGATGGTCTCCCGCTGGGCGGCCTGGGCGTGCCGGGCCTCGGTCGCCCGCCGGCTGCCGGTGAAGAACGACGCCACGGCGGCGACGACACAGGCGATGACGGCGAACAGGAAAGCGGCGGCGAGGCCGTCGGAGAACGGCTGCGAGATGAGGTTCGGGAAGAAGCTGCGCCCGGTGAGGAATGCGGCCTGGTCCGGCGGGATGGACCCCAGCACGTTGCCGAGCAGCTGCTGGATCGGGTTGTAGCCGAGGAACGCGGCGAACAGGACGCCGACGGGCGGCAGGTTCGCGATGTTCGAGGCGTCCGCGGCCGGGACGCCGTGCTCGAGCAGGCCGGACTGCATGACGCCGGGCAGGTTGGTCGCCAGGCCCGCGATCATGAGGCTGAAGAACAGCCCGATGGAGAGCACCATCGCCGAGTTCTGGAACGTGGCGGTCATGCCGGCGCCGGCGCCGCGGGAGCCCGCGGGCAGGCTGTTCATGATCTCGGCGCGGTTGGGCGAGGAGAACAGGCCCATGCCGACGCCGTTGGCGAGCAGCAGCGCGGCGAACGCCCAGTAGTCGAAGTCGACGGGCAGCAGCTCCAGCAGCAGGAACGTCGCCGCCGAGATGATCATGCCGCCGCTGGTGAACCAGCGGGTGCCCCAGCGGTCGGACAGGACGCCCGACAGCGGCGCGGCGACGAGGAAACCGATCGTCAGCGGGAGCATGTAGATGCCCGCCCACAGCGGCGTCTCCTCGAAGGAGTACCCGTGCTGGGGCAGCCAGATGCCCTGCAGCCAGATGATCAGCATGAACTGCAGGCCACCGCGGCCGAGCGAGGCCAGCAGGTTCGCGATGTTGCCGAGGGTGAACGCGCGGTTGCGGAACAGCGACAGCTCGAACAGCGGCACCGCGACCCGGGTCTCGATGATCCCGAAGACGATCAGGACGACGACGCCGCCGATGATGCAGGACAACACGAGCGGGCTCGTCCAGCCCATGGTGTGGCCGCCGTAGGGCTGGATGCCGTAGGTGATGCCGACGAGCACCGCGATGAGGCCGACCGCGAAGGTCGCGTTGCCCCACCAGTCCATCTTGGCGCGCTTGCGCTCGCCGGTGTCGCGCAGCTTGATGTAGGCCCAGATCGTGCCGAAGACGCCGAAGGGCACGGACACGAGGAAGACGAGGTGCCAGTTCACCGGGCCGAGGAGGCCGCCGATGACCAGGCCGAGGAACGAGCCGGCGATGGCGGCGACACCGCTGATGCCCAGCGCCATGCCGCGCTGGCGGACGGGGAACGCGTCGGTGAGGATCGCGCTCGAGTTGGCCATCAGGAACGCGCCGCCGACACCCTGGATGATGCGCCAGATGATCAGCCACCAAGCGGCGGCGTCACCGTGCTGCCAGGTCACGGCCAGGAAGATCGACGAGATCGTGAAGACGGCGAAGCCCAGGTTGTACATCCTGGCGCGGCCGTACATGTCGCCGAGCCGGCCGAAGCCGACGACCAGCACCGCGGTGACGACCAGGAAGCCCATGATCATCCACAGCAGGTAGCTGGTGTTGCCGGGGCCGAGGGGGTCGATGCCGATCCCCCGGAAGATGTCCGGCAGCGCGATGAGGACGATCGAGGAGTTGATCGTCGCCATCAGCAGGCCGAGTGTCGTGTTGGACAGCGCGATCCACTTGTAGCGGGGATCGGGTTCGGCCCCGTCCCCCCTCGTTCCCGCGGCTCCGGGATCCATCTCCCGCACCGTCGACCGTGCAGGCGCCACGTGTCACCAACTCCTACGTCACGAACATTTAGTTGCTTTACACTAAGAAAAAATGCATCAGCGAGCGATGCGATTGGTCCGTTTCCGCCGGTGTCGGCCCTCACAAACACCCGTGTGGGCGCAGCCGGAGCGGGACGTCCGCGACGAACCGGACGGCCGTGCCAGGATCGCGGGCATGCAGCCCTTCCGGCTCCACGGCACCCGCATCCTGGAGGTCGACCTGCGCGGCGGCTCCGTCCGCGCGGCGACCGGATCGATGATCGCCTACGACGGCGACGTGACCTTCAAGAGCGCCGGCATGGGCGGGGGCGACGGCCTGCGCGCCGCCCTCAAGCGCCGCGCCACCGGCGAGTCGATCTCCCTCATGCAGTGCAGCGGCACCGGCGTCGTCCGGTTCGCCAAGGACGCCATGGAGATCCTGCTCGTCGAGCTCGGCGGCGACACCCTGCGCGCCGAGTCCGAGCGCCTCCTCGCACTGTCCGACGGCCTGTCCACCGACGTCGCGTTCTCCGGCCTGCGCGGCGCCAGCTCCGGCCAGGGCCTGTTCACGACGACCGTCTCCGGCCACGGCACGGCCGCCCTGCTCTCGGCGGGCGGCCCACCCATCGCGCTCGAGGTCTCCCCGCAGTACCCGCTGGTCGTCGACCCCGACGCGTTCATCGCCAGCCAGGGCCACCTCGACCAGACCTTCGTCACCGACGTCTCCTGGCGCACGGTCGTCGGGGAGGGATCCGGCGAGGCGTTCTCCCTGCGCTTCGACGGCAAGGGCATTGTTTTCATCCAGCCCGAGGAGCGCTGAGCGTGGGCTTCACCGAGATCAACCACAAGGTCGTCGCCGCCGAGGTCGCCCCGGGCCGCGAGGTCCTCGCCCGCCGCGGCGCGATGCTCGCCTACACCGGCGCCGTCGGGTTCGCACCCGTCCACACCGCGCAGGGCGGGCTCGGCGGCATGGCCGGGCGCATGATGTCCGGCGAGAAGGTCCCGATGATGGTCGCCCAGGGCACCGGCACCGTCTACTACGGGCACCGCGGACTGCACGTCACCGTCGTCGAGCTCGACGGGTCCGGGCCGCTCACCGTCGAGGCCGACCGGCTCGTCGCCCACGACGCGCACCTGCAGTCGGCCGTCGTGTTCCTCGGCTCCCAGGGCGGGCTGCGCGGCGCCGTCCGCGGCGCGGTCAGCGGGCAGGGCCTGTTCACCACGCAGCTGCACGGCGTCGGCGCCGCCGCGGTCCTCTCCCACGGCGGCACCATCGCCCTCGACGTCCGCCCCGGCGTCACCACCACCGTCGACCCGCAGGCGTTCGTCGCCCACGTCGGCCAGGTGACCGCCGACATCTCACTCAACGCGAGCTGGCGCGACGCCGTCGGCCGCGGCTCCGGCGAGGCCGTGCAGCTCAAGCTCACCGGCCACGGCACCGTGTTCGTCCAGGCGTCCGAGCAGAAGATCTGAGGGTCCCCCGATGAGCACCCCGACCACTCCCCTGTCGCCGGACACGTTGCCCGACAACGACAACGTCCCCGGCAACCACTACGCCTACTGCGTGCGCCTCGACGGGCGGCTGTTCATGCAGACCGGCCGGATGATCGCGTACTACCCCGGACGCGGCGGGCAGCCGATCCGCTTCGAGCCCCTGTCGTCGGCCAGCATCGGCGGCCTGGTGGCGACGCGGTTCTCCGCGCCGCTCTACACCCGAGACTGGGTCGTCGCGACGGGCACGGGGCACCTGATCCTGGGCGACCGCGGCTACGACATCAACAGCTACGACCTCGACGACGGCAACCTGACGCTGCGTGCGTCGAACCTGCTGGCCTTCGACGAGACCCTCGAGCTCAAGCAGTCGATCGTCCCGGGGTTCCTCACGCTGATCGGCACCGGCAAGTTCCTGGCGTCGAGCTCGGGGCCGGTGATCTTCGCCGAGCCCCCGATCCGCGTCGACCCGCAGGCGCTCGTCGGCTGGGCCGACTGCCCGTCGCCGTCGCACCACTACGACGCGACCTGGATGACGGGGTTCCTGCAGTCCGCCATGGGCTTCCTCGGGTCGAGCTCCGGCGAGGAGCGCCAGTTCGACTTCACCGGCGCCGGGACGGTGCTGCTGCAGTCGAGCGAGGCCGGCGTGCACGACCCGCACCTGCTGCGCCAGCTGGAGTCGCAGATCGGCGGGCTGGGCACGCCGGGGCTGCAGCACCTGCAGGGCGTGATCGCGCAGCAGCTGGCACGGGAGCGGTGATCGTCGGTTCTGTCGGGGGTGCTCGCTAGCGTCCGCAGCATGGACGAGACAGCGACAGCCGGCGCGCCGATCATGGACCGCATCACGGCGACGGTCGAGCGGTCGCGCCGCGGCGACGTCGAGGCCGCCGCGGCGGAGTTCGACGCGCTGTGGGACGAGCTGACCGGGCCCGACGGCGACCCTTTCCACCGTTGCGTGCTCGCCCACTACGCCGCCGATGTGCAGCCCGACCCGCACGCCGAGCTGATGTGGGACGAGCGGGCCCTCGCCGCGGCGGCCGGCGCGAGCGACGACAGCGCCCAGGCCCACCACCCGTCGCTGCGCATCGCCGGGTTCTACCCGTCGCTGCACCTCAACCTGGCCGACGTGCTGCGCCGCCTGGGCGACCACGAGCGTGCGCGTGAGCACGTCGAGGCCGCCCGGGCCCGGATGGGCGACCTGCCCGACGACGAGGCGACCGCCGGCTACTGCGAGACGATCCGCACGGCACTCGACCGCGTGGAGCGCGACCTCGACGCCGCGGGGTAGCTCCCTCAGAACCACTCGTCCCGCATGTCTACGGTCGTCCGGTCGACGCTCGCCAGCAGGTCGAGCCATGGGCCGGTGCGCGGGAGCTCGTGGCGCAGGTAGAAGCGGGCGGCGGCGCGCTTGCCGTCGTGGAAGTCCCCGGGCCGGTCCCCGGCGGCGAGCAACTGCTCCAGCCACATCCACCCGACGACGACGTGTCCGACCGCCTCCAGGTACACCGAGGCGTTGGCCAGTGACACCTCGGGATCGCCTGCGGCCCACAGCGTCGCGGTGACGTCGACGATCCGGGCGACCGCGGCGTCGAGGGCCGTCGCGAGCTCGGCGGCGGTCCCGTCGGCGTGGGCGGCCCGCGCGGTCGTGGCCCGGATCGTCTCGGCGAGCAGCGCGAGCCCGGCTCCGCCCTGCATGACGACCTTGCGCCCCAACAGGTCGATGGCCTGGATGCCGTGGGTGCCCTCGTGGATGGCGTTGAGCCGGTTGTCGCGGTAGAGCTGCTCGACGTCGTACTCGCGGGTGTAGCCGTAGCCGCCGTGGACCTGGATGGCGAGGTCGTTGGCGGCCAGGCACCACTGCGACGGCCAGCTCTTCGCGACCGGCGTCAGCACCTCCAGCAGCAGGTGGGCGCGGGCGCGGTCGGCCGCGTCATCGGCGGTGCGCTCCTCGTCGAGCAGCCGCGCGCAGTAGAGGACGAGCGCGAGCGCCCCCTCGACCCAGCTCTTCGCCGCCAGCAGCATCCGTCGGACGTCGGCGTGCGCGACGAGCGGGACCTGCGGCGAGGTCGGGTCCTTCGCCCCGGGCAGCCGGCCCTGCGGCCGGGTCCGTGCATAGTCGAGGGCGTGGAGGTACCCCGCGTAGCCGAGCGCGGTCGCGCCGCCTCCGACGCCCACGCGCGCCTCGTTCATCATGTGGAACATCTGGGCGAGCCCCTGGTTCGGCTCCCCCACCAGGTAGCCGACGGCGCCGGGCTCGCCGCCGGGGGTGTACCGGCCCTCGCCGAAGTTCAGCAGCGTGTTGACGGTGCCGCGGTAGCCCATCTTGTGGTTGAGCCCGGCGAGGACGACGTCGTTGCGCTCGCCGACCGCGCCGTCGGGGCCGACGAGGAACCGGGGCACGACGAACAGTGAGATGCCCTTGACCCCGGGCGGTGAGCCGGGGATGCGTGCCAGCACGAGGTGGACGATGTTCTCCGACAGCTCGTGGTCGCCGCCGGAAATCCACATCTTGGTGCCGGTGACGCGGTGGGTGCCGTCGGGGCGGGCCTCGGCGCGGGTGGTGACGTCGGACAGCGACGAGCCGGCCTGCGGCTCCGACAGGCACATCGTCCCGGTGAACCGGCCCTCCAGCATCGGCCGCACCCAGGTGTCGACCTGCTCGGGTGAGCCGTGCGCGAGCAGCAGGTTCGCGTTGGCGACGGTGAGGAACGGGTAGGCGGCGGTGCCGACGTTCGCGGCGTGCAGCCACAGGAAGCACGCCTGGGCGACGACCTGCGGCAGCTGCATGCCGCCGATGGACTCGTCCATCGCCGCGCCGATCATCCCGGTGCCGGCGAGCACGCGCAGGGCGTCACCGACCTCGGCGGGCAGGTGGACACGCTCGCCGTCGAACTCCGGCTCGCTGGTGTCGGAGAGCTTGCGGTGGGGCGCGAAGTGCTCGGTCGCGACCTCCTCGGCGAGGTCGAGCACGGCGGAGAAGGTGTCGCGGTCGTGGGCTGCGAACCGGGGTCGCGACGTCAGCTTCTCGACCTGCAACCAGTCGTTCAGCAGGAAGTCGAGATCCCGTCTCGAGAGCAGCAGCGAGCGCATCCGCACACCGTGCCACCCGCCCCGCCCGCTCACCACCACAGGTCAACCGGGCAATCCTCGTATATCGGGCATATTTCGTTGCGCCCCAACGGGTCCGGTTCCTCGATCCCGGCCCGACGGGCATCCGGAAGACGCCCTCTGTTCACCTTCCGTTCCCCCACCGTCCGTAGCGTCCCGCTGTACCCGAATGAGGGAGGTTCCGTGGATCTGTCCGTGATCGTCGTCGTGGTCATCGTGACCGCGTTGATCTTCGACTTCACCAACGGCTTCCACGACACGGCGAACGCGATGGCCACCTCCATCGCCACCGGGGCCCTGCGCCCCAAGGTTGCCGTCGCCGTGGCCGGTGTGCTCAACCTGGTCGGCGCCTTCCTCTCCGTGGAGGTCGCCAAGACGATCTCCAGCGGTCTCGTGAACGAAGCCAGGATCACCCCTGTGGTGATCTTCGCGGGGCTCGTCGGCGCAATCCTGTGGAACCTGTTCACCTGGCTGCTCGGTCTGCCGTCGAGCTCCTCGCACGCCCTGTTCGGCGGCCTGATCGGCGCCACCCTCGTCGCTGCCGGCGCGAGCGCGGTCAACTTCGGCACCGTCGTCACCAAGGTCGTGCTGCCCGCGATCCTGTCGCCACTGCTCGCCGGCGTCATCGCGCTCATCGCGACATACCTCGCCTACCGCATCACCAAGCGCGGCGAGGAACGGACCGTCACCAAGGGATTCAAGCTCGGCCAGATCGTCTCCGCGTCGATGGTCGCGCTCGCGCACGGCACCAACGACGCCCAGAAGACGATGGGCATCATCACCCTGACCCTGATCACCGCGGGCGTGCTCGCGCCGAACTCCGGCCCGCCGTTCTGGGTCATCCTCGCGTCCGGTCTCGCCATCGCGCTCGGCACCTACCTCGGCGGCTGGCGCATCATCCAGACCCTCGGCAAGCGGGTCAGCGACATCCAGACCCCGCAGGGCTTCGCCGCCGAGTCGGCCAGCGCCGCGGTCATCCTGACCTCGTCGCACCTGGGCTTCGCGCTGTCGACGACCCAGGTCGCCACCGGCTCGATCTTCGGCGCAGGGGCCGGGCGCCGGCTGGCGTCGGTCCAGTGGGGCGTCGCCGGGCAGATGGCGATCGCGTGGCTGCTCACGCTGCCCGCCGCCGCGGCCGTCGGCGCCGTCGCCGCCTGGCTCGCGTCGACCGGCACCGTCGGCACGATCATCGTCGCGGTCGTCGCCCTCGCGGTCGGCCTCGGCATCTACGCGATCTCGCGTCGCAAGCCCGTCACCGCCGACAACGTCAACGACGTCCCGACCCCCGGCGAGAAGGTCCCCGCCGGGACGGCGTCCTGAGCCCGGAGGTTCTCGCGATGAGTATCGCCTGGGGTTCCCTCGGCATCGTCTCGCTCGTCTCGCTGGCCGCCGGCGTCGCCGTCGTCGTCCTGCTCTCGGTCGCCCTGGTCGGGCTCTCGGCGCGGGCGAAGCAGCCCGTCGGCGGTCCGCACGACGGCGCCGAGCCGGGCCTGAGCCCGGCCGCCGGCACCGCGATCGCCGCGGTCTGCCTGCTCGCAGCCGCCGCGATCGTCGGCTACGGCCTGTACCTGATCATCGCCTGAACAGCGACGGGACACGCCGAGTTCGACCTCGAGGCTGGTTCGATCATGGTCCGGACCGGTCCGACGTCGAACTCGGCGTCGTCGGGTCACCAGGTGTCGACGTTGGGGCGACGTGCACCCATTCTCTGCGGCTCGTAGCCGCGGAAGCCCTGCACGATCCAGCGCCGCGTCTCGACCGGGTCGATGACGTCGTCGATCTCGAAGACGCTCGCCGTGTTGGTCGCCTTGCCCTGCTCGTACATCTCGGCGACGAGCTTGCGGTACAACGCCTCCCGCTCGACCGGGTCGTCGACGGCCTCCAGCTCCTTGCGGAAGCCCAGCCGCACCGCGCCCTCCAGGCCCATCCCGCCGAACTCGCCCGTCGGCCACGCGACGCAGAACTGCGGCGCCTTCGTCGAGCCGCCGCCCATCGACTGCCCGCCGAGGCCGTAGCACTTGCGCACCACGACCATCCCGATCGGGACGTCGACGTTGGCGCCGACGACGAACATCCGCGAGAAGTGCCGCACCGTCGCCGTCCGCTCCGACTCCGGCCCGACCATGAACCCCGGGGTGTCGACCAGCGAGACGATCGGCAGCCCGAACGCGTCGCAGAGCTGCATGAAGCGGGCGGCCTTGTCGGCGCCGTCGCGGTCGATCGCCCCGCCGAGATGGGTGGGGTCGTTGGCGAGCAGCCCCATCGGGCGGCCCTCGACCCGCACGAGCGCGGTGACGATCCCGGCGGCGAACCCTCGGCGCAGCTCCAGCACCGACCCGGTGTCGGCCAGCCCGTCGATCACGGCGCGCACGTCGTAGACCCGCACCCGGTTCTCGGGGACGACGTGGCGCAGCAGCCGCTGGTCCGGCGCCTCCCAGACCTGTTGCGGCCCTTGGAAGTACGACAGGTAGCGACGCGCGACGTCGACGGCCTCGGCCTCGTCGGCGACCAGGACGTCGACGACGCCGTTGGGCACCTGGTCGCGCATCGGGCCGATCTCGCGGGGCTCGACGACGCCGAGCCCGCCGCCCTCGATCATCGCCGGGCCGCCCATACCGAGGTTGGCGTCCTCGGTGGCGATGACGACGTCGCAGCAGCCGGCGAGCGCCGCGTTGCCCGCGAAGCAGTAGCCGGACACGATCCCGACCAGCGGCACCCGCCCCGACAGCCGGCCGAACAGGTGGAAGGCGGGTACGTCGAGCATCGAGACCCAGCTGCCGTCGGTGTCGCCCGGCCGGCCGCCGCCGCCCTCGCAGAACACGACGAGCGGGAGCATCCGCTGCTCGGCCAGCTCGAAGAGACGGTCCTTCTTCTTGTGGTTGTGCGCGCCCTGGGTGCCGGCGAGGACGGTGTAGTCGTAGGACATCACGACGACCTGGTGGCCGCTGACGTCGGCGGTGCCGGCGACGAGACCATCGGCGGGGGTGCGTTCGACGAGGTCGTCGACCGTGCGGCGGCGGCGCTGCGCGGCGATCGCGAGCGCCCCGTACTCGACGAACGTGCCGGGGTCGACGAGGTCGTCGAGGTTCTCCCGGGCGGTGCGCCTGCCCGTGCGGCGACGCCGGGCGACGGCGTCGGGACGGGCGGCGTCCAGCCCGATCGCCCGCCGGCGCAGCACCTGGTCGAGGTCGTCGCGAACGTGGTCGGGGCCGAACTCGGCGACGTCGGCGGCGGTGTCGCCGGCGGTCTCGCGTTCCTCGAGATGGACGGCCGCGGTGCCGGCGAGCGGGGTGTCGCCGACCGCGACGTCGATCCGGCGGACGATGCCGGCGGTGGGTGCGACGACGGGGTGCTCCATCTTCATCGCCTCGAGCACCACCAGTGTGGTGCCGGCCGCGACCTCGTCGCCCTCGCCGACGTCGACGGTCACGACGGTGCCGGTCGTCGGAACGGTGACGGTTCGGGTCCCGTCCGGCTCCGGGACCGGGACCGGCTCGACGCCCAGCCCGGCCGCCAACGTGGAGAGGTGCGTGTCGAGGAAGTCCGTCCCCGACTCCCCCGGCGCCCAGGCCGGGTCGTCGAGCAGCGCGCGCAGCAGCCCCACCGTCGTGTCGACGCCGCCGACGACGGTCTCGGCGAGCGCCCGCCGGGCGACGGCCAGTGCCGCACCGAGGTCGGCGCCGCGCGCGATCACCTTGGCCAGCAACGGGTCGAAGCGCGGGCTCGTCGCGTAGCCGGGGTGTGCGGCGGCGTCGACGCGTACCCCACGTCCCGACGGCAGCGCCAGCTCCGTGATCGTGCCCGCGGCCGGGTACAGGCCGTCGGGCGTGACGGTCTCGGTGGTGACACGCAGCTGGATCGCGCTGCCGCGCGGCGCGGGCGGTCGCGCGGACAGGCCGAGGTCGGCGAGCGTCGCGCCGGCGGCCAGCCTCAGCCCGGTGGCGACGAGGTCGAGCCCGGTGACCTCCTCCGTGACGGGGTGCTCGACCTGCAGCCGGGGGTTGACCTCGAGGAACCAGACCTCGTCGGTAGCCGTGACCAGGAACTCGACCGTCCCCAGGCCGCGGTAGCCGCTCCCGACGATCGCCTCCGCGGCCGTGGCGAGCCGCTCCCGGACGGCACCGGACAGCCCGGGTGCGGGCGCGATCTCGACGAGCTTCTGGTGGCGGCGCTGCACGCTGCAGTCGCGGTCGCCCAGCGCAACGACACGTTCGCCGTCGCCCGCGACCTGCACCTCGACGTGCCGGGCGTCGACGACGAGCCGCTCGACGTAGACGCCGCCCCCACCGGTCGCGGCGGCCGCCTCCCGGGCCGCCGACGCGTACGCCGCGGGCAGCTCGGCGCGGTCGTGCACCGGCCGGATGCCGCGCCCGCCGCCGCCGGACACGGCCTTGAGCACCACCGACGCACCGTCACCGAGGCCGTCGAGGAACGCCGTCGCACCGTCGAGGTCGACCGGGCCGTCGGTGCCCTCCGGGACCGGCACACCTGCCGCGGCCGCGACAGAACGGGCGCGGGTCTTGTCCCCGAAGTGTTCCAGGGCGTCGGCGGACGGGCCGACGAACGTCAGTCCCGCCTCGCCGCAGGCCCGCACGAGCGTGGGGTTCTCGGACAGGAAGCCGTAGCCGGGATGCACGGTGTCGCAGCCGGACTCCCGCGCCGCGGCGACGACCGCGTCGACGTCGAGGTAGGCCGCCGGGCCCTCACCGGGCAGCGCCACCGCCTCGGCGGCGGTGCGCACGTGCGGGGCGTCGGCGTCGTCACCGGAGAACACCGCGACGGCCTCGACGCCCAGCTCGGCGCAGGAGCGCAGGAGCCGGATCGCGATCTCGCCACGGTTGGCGACCAGGACACGGCTCGGGAGCACGGTCATGCGCGCCCGTCCGCCACCGGCGGCACCCCGGGTGTGGCGCGGACGTGGTCGAGCACCGCCGCCGCGATGCGGTCGCGGTGGATCTCCGCCCCGCCCAGCAGCGCCGCGTCGGTCACCGCGCGTTTGAAGTACAGGTGCGCCTCGTGCTCCCACGTGAACCCGATGCCGCCGTGCAGCTGCACCGCGTCGGCGGCGACCCGGTAGTAGGCGTCCGAGCACGTCGCCTGGGCGATGCTCGTGGCCAGGAACGGGTCGTCGGAGCCGGTCTGCAGCGCCCACGCGGCGTGCTCCGCGGCCGAGCGGGCGTGCTCGACCAGGACCAGCATGTCGGCGAGTCTGTGTTTGACGGCCTGGAACGAGCCGATCGGGCGGCCGAACTGCAGCCGCTCCTTCGCGTAGCCGACGGTCACGTCGAGCAGGTGCTGCGCGCCACCGACCTGCTCCGCCGCGAGCAGCGCCGAGGCCGTGTAGAAGGCGTGGCCGAGTACGGCGTCGATCTCGTCGGCACCCGCCAGCAGCCGGGCAGGCGCCTCCCGCAAGCGGACGGTCGCCTGCCGCCGGGTCAGGTCCAGCGTGGTCAACGGATCGGTCTCGACCTGCTCCGCCGTGCCCGACACCGCGAACAGCGCGATGCCCTCGGGCCCGCTCGCGGCGACGAGCAGCACGTCGGCGCCCGCGGCGTCGACGACCTGCGGCACGACCCCGGTCAGCTCCCACCCGTCGCCCGCGTGGACCGCGCCGACGGTGATCGCGTGCGGGTCGAACAGCCCGGCCCGCTCCGGCGCGGCCAGGGTCGCGGTGCGTACACCCTCCACCAGCGGAGGCACCAGCTCGTCGCGCAAGGGCCCCGGCGACGACGCGACCAGCGCCGGCAGCGCCAGCCCGATCGTCCCCAGCACCGGCCCGCAGAGCAGCGCCGCGCCCAGCTCCTCGACGACGATCGCCTGCTCGACGAGCCCGGCCCCGGCGCCGCCCAGCTCCTCGGGCACCGCAAGCCCCAGCACGCCGAGCTCGTGGCCCAGCCGCGACCACACGGTCGCGTCGAATCCCGTGTCCGACTCCATGTGCCGGCGCACCGCCGCCGCGTCGGACTGCTGCGCGCAGAACCGCCGGAGCGCGGCGCGCAGCTCCCGCTGCTCCTCGGTCACGTCGAACTCGGCCGGAGCGGCGCCCACCTCGGGCCTCACCTCGGTGCCCACCTCCGTGTCAGCCACGCGGCACGTCCTTCCACGCCTTGCCCGCGTCGGCGCGCAGGTCACCGGGCAGTCCCAGGACCCGCTCGCCCAGGATGTTGCGCAGCACCTCCGAGGTGCCGCCCTCGATCGTGTTGGCCCGCGACCGCAGGAACCGCTGCTGCACCGCGCCCCGCCAGTCGGCCTCGCGCCCGCCCTCGCGGCGCACCTCGTACGAGCCGTACAACGTGCCCTCCGGGCCGAGCAGGTCCATGCAGAACTCGTAGACGTCCTGGTTGAACTCGGCCGTCACCAGCTTGCTGATCGAGCCCTCGGGGCCGGGCGAGCCCGCGGTGGCCGTGCGCCGGGCCCGGGCCGCGGTCAGCCGGTGTGCCTCGGAGCGCGTCCACAGCGCCGCCAGCCGGTCGCGCAGCACCGGGGTCCGGCGGTGCGGACGGTCCGCCCACAGCGCGAGCGCGTCGGCGATCGTCCCCGACCCGCGCTCCGCACCGCCCGCACCGATCGCCGACCGCTCGTTCATCAACGTCGTCATCGCGACGCGCCAGCCGTCGCCCACCGCGCCGAGCCGGTGCTCGTCGGGGATGCGCACGTCCTCGAGGAACACCTCGTTGAACTCGGCCTGGCCGGTCATCTGGCGCAGCGGGCGCGTCCGCACCCCGTCGGCCTGCATGTCCAGCACGAAGTACGTCAGCCCCTTGTGCTTGGGCTGGTCGGGGTCGGTGCGAGCCAGCAGCAGCGCCCAGCGCGCGCGGTGGGCAAGGCTCGTCCACACCTTCTGGCCGTTGAGGACCCAGCTGTCACCGTCTCGGACGGCGCTCGTCGCGAGGCCCGCGAGGTCCGACCCGGCGCCCGGCTCGGAGAACAGCTGGCACCAGATGTCCTCCGTCGTCGCCAGCGGCCGCAGCCAGGACCGGGCCAGCTCGGGTGAGCGCGCGTGCTCGGACAGCGTCGGCGCGGCCATCCCGTAGCCGATCGGGTTGAGCCAGAACGGGACGGGCCCACCCGCGGCCTGCAACACCGCGTCGGCCGACGCCTGCACTCCCCGCGACACCCCGAGCCCGCCCAGGCCCTCCGGGAAGTGCACCCACGACAGCCCGGCGTCGAAACACGCGCCGAGGAACTCCTGGACCGGGACGCGGCGCGGGTCGTGATCGGTGACGACCCGTCCGGCCACCTCCTCCACCCGTGTGGCGTCGGCGGCTGTACTCATGGTCCCCCCGGCGGTGATCGGCTGCCCGGTGATCTCCTGCGTGGTGATCGTCGGCAGCGGCGGTCCGCCGACCGTACGACGACGGCGCCCGCGCTGCCGAGGATGGTCGGCGAACCAGGTGTGAACAGCCTCCGAACGGGGTAGAGGAAGGTGTGACTCCCCCGGAACCGGAGACGCCGCTGAGCTCCGCGGAGCGGCAGCGTCTCGAACAGCTGGAACGTCAACTGGTCGTGCAGTTCCCCGACCTCGACGACGCGATGCGCGGTGGACGCCGACGACATCGGTTCGTACCGAAGCCCGAGCTCGCGCTGGCCGGCGTCGTCGCGGTGGGCCTGCTGGTGGCCGCGATCCTGCTGGGCGGGCTGGGCGTCGCCGCCGCCGAGCTGCTCGCGATGTGTGTCACCGCGTTGCTCGTCTTCGGTGTCCCGGCGCTGATGCGCCGCCGCGCGCAGCCGGCCGCCCCTGGCGCCACGCCCAGCACGGGCTCGCCGGCCACACCGCCGACCTGATCCTCCCCACGGGACGACGCCGGGGGTGTCCGGTCAGGGGACGACGGTGACCGGGCGGTGGCCCGTCTTCACCGTGCGCACGGCGACCGAGCCGAACAGTTTGTGCCCCGTCTGCTCGCTCGCGCCCACGACGATCGCGTCGGCCCGCACCTGCTCCGCGACCTGCAGCAGCGCGACCACCGGGTCTGCGGCCATGACGACGAGCTCCGTCGCGACGCCGAACTCCTCGCCCAGTTCCGCGACCGTCGCGGCCAGTGACCGGCGGAACTCCTCGTCGGCCTCGCCGTCGACGATCGGGACCATCGTCGGCGTCGCCATCAGCGGCGTCTGCCGCTCGGCGTAGACGGCGACGACCCGGCTGCGCTGCCGTCGCGCCTGCCCGACCGCGTAGTACATCGCACGCCAGCCGGTGTCGGACCCGTCGATGCCGACGACGAGGGTCGACGGGCCGTCGCACCCCAGCTCGAACCCGTGCGCGGCCGCGGGTACCGGTCGGGGCCGGTCGAGATGGCGCGGCGGCTCCGGGTCACGTTCCCGGTCGCGTTCCGGGTCGGACGGCGGGTCGGTCACCTCGTCCGCCCACCCAGGGCGTGGCCGTCGCGGACGCCCGCGGACCGCGCGTTCCTGCTGAGTGCGTCCTCGGCGAGCATGGCTTCCTCCTCCACGGCGGGCACCTCGGTCACCGCCTCCTCCGCGGCGGCGTCCTCGGCGACGCGGGCGGCCTCGGCATCGGCGTCGTCGAGCGCGCGCTCGACGGTGTGCAGCAGGACCGCGCCGACGACGACCGCGCCCGCCCCGATGAGGAACGGCAGCGTCACGCTGACGTGCTCGGCCAGCAGCCCGGCCACGAAGGGCGCGAGGCCACCGCCGATGAAGCGGACGAAGCCGTAGGTCGCGGATGCGATGTTGCGGGGGACCGGCGAGATGCTCATGACGGCCGTCGTGACCAGGGTGTTGTTGAGGCCGACGGCGGCACCCGAGGCGATCACCGCGATCATGACGAGCAGCCGGTTGCCGGGGAACAGCCCGATGAGCAGCAGGATCACAGCGATCAGGGCGAGCGCGCCGTCGAGGGAGTGCAGGGTGCCGTAGCGGTTCTTGAGCATGGTCGCGCCGAACACGGCGAAGATCGCGACGAGGATGCCCCACGCGAAGAACACCGCGCCGAGCTTCAGGGCCGAGAGGTTCAGCAGGAACGGCGAGTAGCCGAGCAGGGTGAAGAAGCCCCAGTTGTAGAGCAGTCCGGTGACGCTGGTGGTCGCCAGGCTGCGGTGGCGCAGCGCGGTGATCGGTTCGCGCAGCCGGGAGGTTCCGGCGGGCTTCGGGGTGGGTTCGACGAGTACGACGGTCGCGACCAGGGCGATCAGCATCAGGACGGAGACGCCGAGGAACGGGCCGCGCCAGCTGATCGAGCCGAGCAGGCCGCCGAGCAGCGGGCCGGCGGCGATGCCGATGCCGAGCGCGGTCTCGTAGAGCACGATCGCGCCGGCGAACCCGCCGCTGGCGGAGCCGACGATGACGGCGAGCGACGTCGCGATGAACAGGGCGTTGCCCAGGCCCCAGCCGGCGCGGAAGCCGACGATGCCGCCGATCGAGCCGGACAGCGCGGCCGCGGCGGCGAAGACGACGATCAGCACCAGCCCGGCGACGAGGGTCTTCTTGGCACCGATACGACTCGACACCCAGCCGGTGACGAGCATCGCGACCGCGGTGACGACGAGGTAGCTGGTGAACAGCAGCTCGACCTGGGTGGGGCTGGCGTCCAGCTGGCCGGCGAGCGCGGGCAGGATCGGGTCGACCAGCCCGATCCCCATGAACGAGATGACGCAGGCGAACGCGACCGCCCAGACCGCCTTGGGCTGACGGAACGGGCTCGCACCGGCGTGCGCGGTCATTCGGATTCCTCCTCCGGAGGTTCGGTGACCTGGTCGGCGAGCCGGCCGAGGGCGGGCATTGCGGCGAGCAGGGCGCGGCGCTCCCCCGCGGACAGGGACCGCAGGTGCGTGACGACGGCGTCGGCGCGGAGCCGGTGCCGCTCGCGGATGTAGTCGCGGCCGGCGTCGCTGAGGGCGACGAGGGTGGCGCGACCGTCGGTGGGGTCGGGCGAGCGGGTGACGAGGCCTGCGGTCTCGAGGCGGGCGACGAGCCCGGTCATGCCGGGCTGGGAGATCGACTCGCGGGCGACCAGGTCGGAGACCCGTTGCGGGCCTGCACGGTCGAGACAGTCGAGCGTCGAGAGGGCGACGAGGTTCCACTCCGCGGGCGGGCTGGTGCGGCGCACCCAGCTGCTCACCTGCTCCAGGGTGACGGCGAGGCGGGTGAGCTCGAGAGCGTCGCCGGTGCGGGCATCGGTGGCTGCGGGCATGACCGGAATTTACATCAGCTCATGATGTAAATGCACGGTGCGGACGGCTGAGCGGGTGCGATCCGCGCCACGTACCCGCATCCGGACGATTCGAACACCCGTTCTACCATCACTCTGTTCGGTGGAGCGACCACGAGAGGCGTGCACGTGACGACCCCTGACGACCCCCGGCCCGAGACCCCGACGGCCACCCCCGACTCGGCCGAGGCCGGTGCCGACACCGGCGCCGAGGTGGCTGCGCCGCGCCGCCGCGGCCGCCCCAAGGGCTCCACCTCCACGGCCCGCCGCACGCGCCTGATCGAGCTGACGCTCACCGTCAGCGGCAGCGCCGACGGCGAGTGGCAGGCCGACCTCAAGCGCGGCACCGACTGGATCGCCCGCGCGCTGCCCGTCACCGCCACCGCGGTGACGCGGGCCGCCGCCGAGCTGCACGCCGACCTCGCCGGCCCGATCGAGGAGATCGTGTCCGCCGCGCGCACCGAGCGCGAGGCCCGCGTCGCCGCCCTGGAGGCCGAGCTGGAGCAGGCCCGCAAGGCGCTTGCCGAGTTCGCCTGAGCATCGACGTGACCGCGATCGACACCGCGCCCACCGCGCTCACCCCGCCCACCGGGTTGCCGTCGCCCGAGGACATCGACCCGGCCGAGCTGGCCGTCTGCCTACGCGTCCTCGCCCAGGTCGACCAGCTCGACACCGAGCACCCCGACGCCGTCGCGATCCGGCGGGCCACCGCGGGCATCTGGAAGTCGGTGCGGGTGCGCAGGCGCAAGGCCAAGCGCGACGCCGTCACCCAGGCCGACCGGGCCGTCACCGAGGCCACTGCCACCGGCGCCCCCGGCCGCATCGACGACGAGACCCGCGGCGTCCCGTTGGTCTCGGCGGCGCCCGGCGCCATCGCGGGCACCCTGCGGCGCGCCCGGTCCTGCTACACGTGCAAGCAGCGGTACACGCAGGTCGACGCCTTCTACCACCAGCTCTGCCCGCCGTGCGTCGAGCTGAACCGCTCGCGCCGCGACGCCCGCACCGACCTGTCCGGTCGCCGCGCGCTGCTCACCGGTGGCCGCGCCAAGATCGGCATGTACATCGCACTGCGGCTGCTGCGCGACGGCGCGGACACCACGATCACCACCCGGTTCCCGAACGACGCGGCCCGGCGGTTCGCGGCGATGCCCGACAGCGCCGACTGGCTGCACCGGCTGCGGATCGTGGGTATCGACCTGCGCGACCCGGCGCAGGTCGTCCGCCTGGCCGACGACGTCGCCGCCCGTGGCCGGCTGGACATCCTGATCAACAACGCTGCGCAGACGGTGCGCCGCTCCCCCGGCGCGTACTCCGCGCTGGTCGCCGCCGAGCAGGAGGCGCTGCCCGCCGGGACGGTGCCGGAGGTCGTGCGCTTCGGCGACGTGTCGGCCGCCCACCCCGCGGCGCTCACCGGGGCGCTGCGCCCGGCCACGCTGGAGTCGGCGGCGCTGTCGCCGCACGCGCTCACCGAGCTCGCGCTCACCGCGGGCAGCGCCGACCCCGAGCGGGTCGAAGCCGGCATCGTGTCGATCGACGCCGGCGGCCTGCTGCCCGACACCGCGCACGTCAACAGCTGGACCCAGCCGGTCGAGGACGTCGACCCGCTGGAGCTGCTCGAGGTCCAGCTGTGCAACCAGACGGCGCCGTTCATCCTGATCTCGCGGCTGCGGCCCGCGCTCGCGGCCTCGCCCGCACGGCGCACCTACGTCGTCAACGTGAGCGCGATGGAGGGCCAGTTCCACCGCGCCTACAAGGGCCCCGGTCACCCGCACACCAACATGTCCAAGGCGGCGCTGAACATGCTCACGCGCACGTCGTCGAAGGAGATGCTGGAGACCGACGGGATCCTGATGACGGCCGTCGACACCGGGTGGATCACCGACGAGCGGCCGCACCCGCTGCGCCTGCGGCTCGCGCAGGAGGGTTTCCACGCCCCTCTCGACCTGGTCGACGGCGCGGCCCGGGTGTACGACCCGATCGTGCGCGGCGAGGCCGGCGAGGACCTGCACGGCTGCTTCCTGAAGGACTACGAGCCGTCCAACTGGTGACACGCGGCCGGTCACGGACAAGTCGGGGGCGGGTCCGCAAGATCGTCGGTGGTGGTCGATAACGTGCCGGGCGTGCTGCACGTCCACCGCGCCGAACGCGCCGACACCCTCGCCGACGCGCTGGCCGCGATCCTCGCCGAGGTCCCGGCCGACCCGTTCGCCGCGGAGGTCGTCGCGGTGCCCGAACGCGGTGTCGAGCGCTGGCTCGCGCAGCGGCTGGCGCACCGGCTCGGCACGCGCGAGGGCCGGGGCGACGGGGTGTGCGCCAACGTCCGGTTCCCGTCGCCCGCCGAGGTGGTCGACGCCGCGGTGTGCGCCGCGACGGGCACCGACCCCGACGACGACCCGTGGCGTCCCGCCCGCGCGGTGTGGCCGCTGCTGGAGCTGATCGACGAGGCGGCTGGCGAGGCCGGCTTCGCGCTGCTCGGGGCGCACCTGGGCACGGGGGCCACGGACTCGCACCGCCGCGGCCGCCGGTACGCGTTGGCGCGCAGGCTCGCCGAGTTGTACTCCTCCTACGCCGCGCACCGGCCCGGGATGCTGGGGGCCTGGCTCGCGGGTGCCGATGTCGACGGACCCGCAGGTGCACAGCTGGCGCCCGACCTGCGCTGGCAGGCCGAGCTGTGGCGGCGGCTGCGCGCCGACATCGGCACGCCGGGGCCGGCCGAGCGGGTCGAGACGGCCTGCGCGGTGCTGCGCGAGGAGCCGGGCCGGACCGCGTTGCCGCCGCGGCTGTCGGTGTTCGGCCCCACCCGGCTGGCCGCGAGCCGGCTCGCGGTGCTCGACGCCCTGGCCGCGCACCGCGACGTCCACCTGTGGATCGCGCACCCGTCGCCGGCGCTGTGGGGCGCGCTGTCGGCGCAGGCGGGCACCGCGCCCCGGCGGATCGACGACACCAGCGCGGCCGCGGTCGCCAACCCGCTGCTCGCCTCGCTGGGGCGCGACGTGCGGGAGCTGCAGCTGAGACTGCCCGTCGGCGCCGACGTCCACCACGAGGGCGCCCCGCCGCCCGCGACGCTGCTGGGCACGCTGCAGCGGGCGCTGCGCGACGACACGCCCCCCGGCGCCCCGCCCGCGGTGCTCGACGCGGGCGACCGTAGCGTGCAGGTCCACGCCTGCCACGGCCCCGACCGGCAGGTAGAGGTGCTGCGTGAGGTCGTGCTCGGACTGCTGGCCGACGACCCGACGCTCGAACCGCGCGACGTCGTCGTCATGTGCCCCGACATCGAGACGTTCGCGCCGCTGATCTCGGCGACGTTCGGGCTGGCCGTGGGCTCGGCCGACACCGAGGGCGGCGACGACGCGGGCCATCCCGGCCACCGGCTGCCGATCCGGCTGGCCGACCGGGCGCTGCGCCAGGTCAACCCGCTGCTCGACACGGTCGCGACACTGCTGGAGCTCGCCGACGCCCGGCTCACCGCCACCCAGGTCCTCGACCTCGCGGGCACCGAGCCCGTGCGGCGGCGCTTCAGGTTCGACGACGACGCGCTCGACCGGCTGCGCGAGCTCGTCGTGAACGCGGGGGTGCGCTGGGGGCTCGACGCCGAGCACCGCGGCCCGTTCGCGCTCGGCGGGTTCCCGCAGAACACGTGGTCGGCGGGGCTCGACCGGATGCTGCTGGGCGTCGCGATGGACGAGGCCGGCCGGCACCACCTCGGCACCGCGCTGCCGCTCGACGACGTCGGCAGCTCAGACGTCGACACGGTCGGACGGTTCGCCGAGCTGGTCGAGCGGCTCGCCGCGGTGCTCGCCGGGCTGCGCGGCGAGCGCACGCTGGCGCAGTGGGGTGCCGCGCTCGCCGCGGGCCTCGACGCGCTGACGACCACGACGCCGACCGACGCGTGGCAGGCAGCGCAGGCACGCGCCGAACTGGCGGAGGTCACGGCGTCGGCGGGCCCGCACGCGGCAACGGTGCCGCTGGGCCTGCCCGACGTGCGGGGCCTGCTCACCGACCGGCTGCGCGGGCGCCCGACACGGGCGAACTTCCGCACCGGCACGCTCACCGTCGCGACGCTCGTGCCGATGCGTTCGGTGCCGCACCGCGTGGTGTGCCTGCTGGGGCTCGACGACGGCGCCTTCCCCCGCGCGGGCGAGCCCGACGGCGACGACGTGCTGGCCCGCGACCCGCGTGTCGGCGAGCGCGACCCGCGCAGCGAGGACCGTCAGCTGCTGCTCGACGCGATCGGCGCCGCCACCGAGCACCTCGTCGTCGTGCACTCGGGCGCCGACGAGCGCACAGGAGTGCGCAGGCCGCCGTCGGTGCCGGTCGGAGAGCTGCTCGACGCGCTCGACACCGTCGCCGTCGGGCCCGCCGGCGGCCGGGCGCGCGACCACGTGGTGGTCCGACATCCGTTGCAGCCCTTCGACTCCCTCAACTTCACCGGCGCCGCGCTGGGCGGGCCGCGGCCGTTCAGCTTCGACCGGGCCGCCCTCGCCGGTGCGATCGCCGCAGCCGGCTCCCGCACACCGCCTCCCCCGCTGCTGCCGGGGCCGCTGCCCACGCTCCCCCCGGCCCCCGAGGTGGAGCTCGACGATCTCGTGAGGTTCCTGGAGGGTCCGGCCAAGGCGTTCCTGCGCCAACGGGTCGGGGTGTCGGTGTTCGCCGCCGACGACGACCCCGACGACGCGCTGCCCGTCGAGCTCGACCAGCTGCAGCGCTGGCACATCGGGGCGCGGCTGCTGGCCGACCGGCTCGCCGGGCACGACCTGGAGGCCTGCCGCGCGGCCGAGTGGCGCCGTGGCACCCTGCCGCCCGGGGCGCTGGGTCGCCGGATCCTCGACGAGGTGGTGGCCCAGGTCGAACCGCTCGTGGCCGCGACGGTGCCGCTGCGCACGTCACCGCCCGAGTCGCTCGACGTCACCGCCACGATCGCCGGGGTGCGGCTCGTCGGGACCGTCGGCGGGGTGGTGCGCACCGGGTCCGGGCCGGGCGCGACGGGCGACGTCGTGGCCGCCGGGTTCTCCCGGCTCGGCGCCAAGCAGCGGATCGGGGCGTGGGCGCGGCTGCTCGCGCTCACCGCGGCCCGCCCCGACACGACGTGGCGGGCGGTCACCATCGGCCGCGGGTCCGACGGGCCGGAACGCTCGGTGCTCGGCCCGCTGGAGCAGGGCCGGGCCGCCTCCCTGCTGGCCGACCTGCTGGCCCTGCACCGCGACGGACTGTGCGCGGCGTTGCCGTTGGTGCTCAAGTCGTCCCACGCCTACGCGCACCGTCGTCGGATGCGGGGGCGTACCACCGACGACGCCGTCGAGGCCGCCCGCAACCAGTGGGCCGGGCGGTTCGGGCCCGAACGCGACGACGCCGCCCACACCCTGGTGTGGGGTGCCGGCACGGCGCTCGACGTGCTGCTCGCCGAACCGGCGCGCAGCGGCGACGAACCCAGCAGGTTCGGTGAGCTCGCGATGCGGGTCTGGACGCCGCTGCTCGCGGCCGAGGAGGTGAGCCTGCCGTGACCACCATGGTGCTGCCCACGAGCCGCTTCGAGGTGTGCGGTCCGCTGCCCGCGACCGGGGAGACGACGGTGCTGGAGGCCAGCGCCGGGACGGGCAAGACGTACACGATCGCCGCGCTCGCGGCCCGCTACGTGGCCGAGGGCGTCGCGACGCTGTCGGAACTGATGCTCGTCACGTTCGGCCGAGAGGCCACCCACGAGCTGCGCGAACGCGTCCGTGAGCGGCTCACCGCCGCCGAACGCGCCCTGGCCGACCCCGCGGTCGCCCGCATCGCGTCCGACGTGGTGCTGCGCCACCTCGCCACCGGCGACGACGCCGACGTCGCGGTGCGCCGGGAACGGTTGCGGCTGGCCGTGGCCGAGTTCGACGCGGCCACGATCGCCACGACCCACCAGTTCTGCCAGCGGATGCTCGCCGGGCTCGGGGTGCTGGGCGACGCCGACCCCGACGCGCTGTTCGTCGAGTCGGTCGACGACCTCGTCGAGGAGGTCGTCGACGACTTCTACGTCCGCAAGTACGCGGCGAAGGGGGCGGAGCGGCCCGCGTTCGGCCGCGACGAGGCCCTCGAGCTGGCCCGGGCCGTCGTCGGCGATCCGCAGGCGCGCATCGAACCCGTCGACGCCGACAGGGGTTCCATCGCGGCGACGCGGCGCAGCTTCGCCGAGGCCGTGCGCCGCGAGGTCGACCGCCGCAAGCGCGCCGCCAAGATCTTCAGCTACGACGACATGCTCACCCGCCTCGACGCCGCGCTGTCCGACCCCGTCCGCGGCGAGGCGGCCGCGGCCCGGCTGCGCAGCCGCTACCGCGTCGTGCTCGTCGACGAGTTCCAGGACACCGACCCGGTCCAGTGGCGCATCCTGTCTGCGGCGTTCCACGGGCACACCACGCTCGTCCTGATCGGCGACCCCAAGCAGGCGATCTACGCGTTCCGCGGCGCCGACGTCGTCAGCTACCTGCAGGCCGCCGCGGGCGCCGGGGAGCGGTTCACCCTCGCCGACAACTACCGCAGCGACCGGGCCGTCCTTGCAGCGGTCGACGCCGTGTTCAACGGGGCCGCGCTCGGCGACGCCGACATCGTCGTCCACCCGGTCACCGCGGTGGAGCAGGGCCGCACGCTGCGCGGATCCGCGTGCGACGCGCCGTTGCGGGTGCGGATCGTCGGGACCGAACGCCTCGGCAAGCTCTCGTCCGGGGTCGGCCGCGTCGCCGTGGCCCGCCCGGAGGTCGCCGCCGACACCGCCGCGCAGATCGCCGGGCTCCTCGCGAGCAGGGCACAGGTCACCCCCGCCGACGGGCGCGAACGGCCCGTCCAGCCCGGCGACATCGCGGTCCTCGTCCGTACCAACGACCAGGCCGAGCTCGTCAACCGCGCGCTGCGCGACGCCGGGGTGGCCGCCGTCGTCACCGGGACGCGCAGCGTCTTCGGCACCCCTGTCGCGGCCGACTGGCTGACGCTGCTCGAGGCGCTCGAACAGCCCCACAGCGGGCTGCGGCTGCGCGCCGCCGCGCTCACCTGCTTCGCCGGGGTCACCGTCGCCGACCTGTGCGGCGACGACGCCGACGCCGTCGTCGAGAAGCTCGGCGACGACCTGCGCGACTGGGCGGGCGCCCTGCGTGGGCGCGGCGTCGCCGCGCTGCTGGAGGCCGTGTCGGAGCGGCGCAACCTCGCCCGCCGGCTGCTGGCCCGCACCGACGGCGACCGCATCCTCACCGACCTGCGCCACATCGGTCAGGCCCTGCACCACGCCGCCACCCAGGACCACCTCGGCCCGTCCGCGCTGGTCGAGTGGCTGCGCCGGCGCATCGACGAGGCCGGCTCCGACACCGGCGCCGAACGCAGCCGCCGGCTGGAGTCCGACGCCGACGCCGTCCAGATCGTCACCGTGCACCGCAGCAAGGGCCAGGAGTACCCGATCGTCGCGGTGCCGTTCGCGTGGGACCGCAACGTGCAGGACCCCAAGCTCGCCCGCCTGCACGAGGGCGCCGAGCAGCAGCGGGTGCTCGACGTCGGCGGCCCGTCGGGGCCGCGGTTCCTGGAGCGTCAGGGCGTCCACCTCGCCGAGGAGGCCGGGGAGGACCTGCGGCTGCTCTACGTCGCGCTCACCCGCGCCCGCTCCCAGATCCTGACCTGGTGGGTGCCGGCGACGACGACGTCGAAGTCGTCGCTGCACCGGATGCTCGCGGGCGGCGCGCTGCCGGGCGAGACGCCGCGCGAGACGTGCGCGGTGCCGCGCGATCCCGGGCCGATGCTCGGCGCGCTCGTCGAGCGGGCGGGCCGCGCCCCCGACGGCAGCCCCCACGTCGTGGTGGAGCGGGTGGGCCACGACGTGCCCGCGCCGTGGGACCCGCCCGTGGCCGCGGTCCCCGTCCTCGGCGCCGCGTTCTTCGACCGCGACATCGACCTCGACTGGCGCCGCACCTCCTACAGCGCGCTGACCGCTGCCGCGCACGACGCCGGCCCGCACACGCCGACCGTCGTCAGCGAGCCCGAGGACCCGGGGATCGCCGACGAGCCCGCCTCACCGGACCCCCTGCAGTTCGGTTCGGCCGATCCCGTTGCGCGGCAGTCGGTGCCGTCGCCGATGGCCGCGCTACCGATGGGCACCGCGTTCGGCACGCTCGTGCACGCCGTCTTCGAGGCGGCCGACACCACCGCGCCCGACCTGCACGGCGAGCTCGCCGCCCGGGCCCGCGCGGAGCTGGCCCGCCGGCCCGCCCCGGTCGACCCCGACGAGCTGGCCGCAGCCCTCGTCCCGGTCGCCCGGACACCGCTGGGGCCGCTCGTCGGCGGCGCCACGCTGGCCGACGTCGCCCCGGCCGACCGACTCAGCGAGCTCGACTTCGAGCTCCCCCTCGCGGGCGGCGACCGGCCGGGCCCCTCCCCCGTCCTGGCCGACGTCGCCCGGCTCCTGCGCACCCACCTTCCGGCAGGCGACCCGCTCGCCGGCTACCCCGACCACCTCGACGCGCCCCTGCTCGCCGACCAGCCGCTGCGCGGCTACCTCACCGGCAGCATCGACGCGGTCCTGCGCATCGGGGGCCGATACGTCGTCGTCGACTACAAGACGAACTGGCTCGGCCCGTCCGGGCCCGAGGGGCACCTGCCGCTGACGTCGGCGCACTACTCGCCCACCGCCCTCACGCACGCGATGATCTCGTCGCACTACCCGTTGCAGGCCGTGCTCTACGCGGTGGCGCTGCACCGCTACCTGCGCTGGCGGCTGCCCGGCTACGACCCGGCCACCCAGCTCGGCGGGGCGCTGTACCTGTTCCTGCGCGGCATGTGCGGGCCCGACACCCCGGCCGTCGACGGCGTCCCGGCCGGTGTCTTCTCGTGGGCGCCGCCGCCCGCGCTGGTCACCGACCTGTCGCGGCTGCTCGACGAGGGGGCCCCGTGACCTCTCCTGCCCTCGGCGTCGACCCGCACGACCCGCGTTTCGTCCGCGGCTCCGACGGTCTCCTCGCCCGGTTCAACGCCGCCGGGGTGCTCGCCGCCGCCGACGTGCACGTCGCCACCCGGCTCGGGCGCCTCGGCGGCGAGACCGACGAGACCGTCCTGCTCGCCGCGGCGCTGGCCGTGCGGGCGGTGCGGCACGGCTCGGTGTGCGTCGACCTCGACGAGGTCGGCACCACCGTGCTCGGTGAGGGCGACGAGCTGGTCGACGTCTCCGCGCTGCCCTGGCCCGACCCGCCCGCGTGGCGGGCCGCGTGCCTGGCGAGCCCACTGGTGTCGACCGAACCGCTGTCCGGAACGGCCCCGCTGCGGATGCCCGACGGTCTGCTCTACCTCGACCGCTACTGGCGGCAGGAGGAGCAGGTCCGCGTCGAGCTGCGCGACCGCGCCGCCACCGAGCCGCCCCGCATCGACGTCGACCGGCTCCGCGCCGGCCTGCGACGGCTGTTCGCCGCCGAGGGCCCCGACCGGCAGCGCCTCGCCGCCGCTGTCGCCTCGCTACGCCGGGTCACCGTCGTCGCGGGCGGGCCCGGCACCGGCAAGACCACGACCGTCGCCCGGCTGCTCGCCCTGCTGCGCGACCAGCCCGGCCCCCCGCCCCGCATCGCGCTCGCCGCACCGACCGGCAAGGCTGCGGCCCGGCTCGCCGAGGCCGTCCGCGAACAGGTCCGCCGGCTGCCCGACGCCGACCGCGAACGCCTCGGCGACCTCCCCGCCTCGACGCTGCACCGGCTGCTCGGCTTCAAGCCCGGGCACACCAACCGGTTCCACCACGACCGCACCAACCGGCTCCCCCACGACGTCGTGGTCGTCGACGAGACGTCGATGGTGTCGCTGACCATGATGGCCCGGCTGCTCGAAGCGGTCCGTCCCGACGCCCGGGTCGTGCTCGTCGGCGACCCCGACCAGCTCGCGTCGGTCGAGGCGGGCGCGGTGCTGGGCGACCTCGCCCGCGCCCCGGGCGCCGTGGAACCCGCGCTCGACGCGACGCTGCGCTCGCTCGACGTGCTCGCTCCCGACGACACGCCGATCGTGCACGGCGTCGTCACGCTCGACCGGACGTGGCGCTTCGGCGCGGAGATCGCCGCGCTGGCCCGGGCGATCCGCGAGGGCGACGCCGACGCCGCCGTCGCAGCCCTGCGGTCGGGCGAGGGTGGGGCGGTCGAGTTCGTCGAGGCCCCGACGCTGGAGCTGCGCGATCCGCCCGGGCTCGACGCCGTCCGGTCCGAGGTCGTCGCCGCCAACGCGACGCTGGTCGCGCACGCCCGTGTCGGCGACGTCGACAAGGCCCTGGAGGCGCTCGACCGGCACCGGCTGCTGTGTGCGCACCGCCGCGGCCCCTACGGGGTGACCCGGTGGGGCTGGGAGGTCGAGCGCTGGCTCGCCGACGCCGGTGTCGGCCCGGGTCCCGACGACGGCGAGTGGTTCCCCGGCCGTGCCGTCCTCGTCACCACCAACGACTACGACCTGAACCTCTACAACGGCGACACCGGGGTCCTCGTCCGCGAGGACGGCCGGACCCGCGCGGTGTTCGGCCGCGGCGGAGCACCGCTGCGGGTGGCGACGGCGCGGTTGTCGCAGCCGCAGAGCGTTCACGCGATGACGGTGCACCGCGCGCAGGGCAGCCAGTTCTCGCAGGTCACGGTCGTGCTGCCGCCGCCGGAGTCGCCGCTGCTCACCCGCGAGCTGCTCTACACCGCGGTCACCCGCGCGATCGAACGGGTGCGGGTCGTCGGGTCGGAGGCGGCGGTGCGGGCCGCGGTCGCCCGCCCCGTCGGCCGGGCCTCGGGCCTGCGCGACCGCCTCGGCACCTGAGCGCGCCGCCGGCCCGGCCGCGCGGTGGGTCTGAGCAGGCCGCGCGGGCTCGTCCGTCCGGGGACTGGACGGGCTTGGCAGACTCGACGATATGACGGCGAGTTTGATCCCGGCCCGGCCCGCGATCGTCACGGTCGACGACGATCCCTCGGTGTCCCGTGCCGTTGCCCGCGACCTGCGACGCAGGTACGGCGAGCACCACAGGATCGTGCGCGCCGAGTCCGGCGAACAGGCGCTGGAGGCGTTGCGCGAGATGACGTTGCGCGGTGACGAGGTCGCCGTGCTGCTGGCCGACTTCCGGATGCCCGGCATGGACGGGCTGCAGTTCCTGGAGGCGGCGATGGACCTGTACCCGGTGGCGCGCCGGGTGCTGCTGACGGCCTACGCCGACACGGATGCGGCGATCACGGCGATCAACGTCGTCGATCTCGACCACTACCTGCTCAAGCCGTGGGACCCGCCGGAGGAGAAGCTCTACCCGGTCCTCGACGCGCTGTTGGAGGCGTGGCGGTCGGCGGACCGGCGCCCGGTGTGCGAGACGCGGGTGATCGGGCACCGCTGGTCGGCGCGGTCGAACGAGGTGCGGGACTTCCTGGCCCGCAACCAGGTGCCGTACCGCTGGTACCCGTGCGACGACCCGGAGGCGGCGCGGCTGTTGGCCGCGGCGGGTCTCGACGGGCAGACGTTGCCGGTCGTCGTGACCCCGGCGGGCGAGACGCTGGTCGCCCCCGGCGACGCGGAGCTGGCCGAACGTGTCGGGTTGTCGACGACGCCGGCGTCGGAGTTCTACGACCTCGTCGTGATCGGCGGTGGCCCGGCGGGCCTGGGCGCGGCGGTGTACGGGGCGTCGGAGGGGCTGCGCACGGTGCTCGTGGAGCGCACGGCGACGGGTGGCCAGGCCGGGCAGAGCTCCCGGATCGAGAACTACCTGGGCTTCCCCGACGGCGTGTCCGGCGCCCAGCTGACCGACCGGGCCCGGCGCCAGGCCGTGCGGATGGGTGCGGAGGTGCTGACGGCGCGTGACGTCGTCGGCCTGGACGTCGACGGGTCGGGGCGCACGGTGCGGTTCGCCGACGGCTCGGCGATCACCGCGCACGCGGTGGTCCTGGCCACGGGCGTGTCGTACCGGGAGCTGGGCGCGCCGGGGCTCGCGGAGCTGGCCGGACGCGGCGTCTACTACGGGTCGGCGCTGAGCCAGGCGGCGAGCTGCACCGGCGACGACGTGTACATCGTCGGCGGCGCGAACTCGGCCGGGCAGGCGGCGGTGTACTTCTCGCGGCACGCGAAGTCGGTGACGCTGCTGGTGCGCGGGCCGTCGCTGGAGGCGTCGATGTCGCACTACCTGATCGAGCAGATCGCGGGCATCCCCGAGATCACGGTGCGCACGGGCACCGAGGTGATCGAGGCGGAGGGCGACGGGCATCTGGAGCGGTTGCGGCTGCGCGACCGGACGTCGGGTGCGGAGGAGGTCGTCGACGCGCCGTGGCTGTTCGTGTTCATCGGCGCGGCGCCGCGGACCGACTGGCTCGACGGGCTCGTCGCCCGCGACCGGGCCGGGTTCGTCCTCGCCGGGCCGGACCTGATGTCGGGCGGGTCGCGCCCGGCGGGCTGGCCCCTGGACCGCGACCCGTACCTGTTGGAGACGAGCCAGCCGGGGGTGTTCGTGGCCGGTGACGCGAGAGCGGAGTCGGTGAAACGGGTGGCGTCGGCGGTGGGTGACGGGGCGATGGCCGTGTCGCTGGTGCACCGGTACCTGGAGCGGTCGTGAGCGCCCCGGAGCAGGTGGTGCCCGAGTGCACGCCGTCGTTGCTGCGCGGGCTGTTCCTGTTCGAGAAGCTGTCCGACGAGCAGCTCGACTGGCTGTGCCGGGAGGGCTCGGTCGAGCGCTACCCGGTGGGGCCCGTCTACACCGAGGGTGACGTCGCGACGTGCTTCTACGTGCTCGTCGAAGGCGCGGTGGTGCTGCAGCGCCGCTCCGGCGACGAGGACGTCGAGGTGGAGCGCACCGAGCAGCCCGGCGTGTACGCCGGGGCGTGGCACGCCTACCTGGGCGACCGGGTGCCGCAGACCTACAACAACACGTTGCGGGTGACGCGGCCGTCGACGTTCTTCGTGCTCGACGCCACGGCGTTGCAGGAGATGATGCGCCAGTGGTTCCCGATGGCGCTGCACCTGCTGGAGGGCCTGTTCTTCGGCATCCAGAACACGCAGCAGGCCGTGAGCCAGCGTGAACGGCTGCTGGCGCTCGGGTCGTTGTCGGCGGGGCTGACCCACGAGCTCAACAACCCCGCGGCCGCGGCGGTACGGGCGACGGCGCTGCTGCGCGAGCGGGTGGCGGGGATGCGCCACAAGCTCGGGATGATCGCGGGCGGCTCGCTCGACCGGGTCGCGCTGCAGGCGTTGACCGAGATCCAGGAGGAGGCGGCGGAGCGCGTCGCGAAGGCGCCGACGCTCACCCCGATCGAGGCGGGCGACCGCGAGGACGCCCTGTCGGACTGGTTCGACGACCACGGCATCGCGGACGGCTGGGACCTGTCGCCGACGTTCGTGCAGGCGGGGCTCGACGTCGACTGGTTCGAGCAGGTCGTGGCCCGGGCGGACGCGGCGGGGCTGTCGGGTGCGCTCGAGGGCGCGGTCCGCTGGCTGAACTACACGGTCGAGACCGAGCTGCTGATGAACGAGATCGCCGACTCGACGACCCGGGTGTCGACGCTCGTCGGCGCGGCCAAGCAGTACTCGCAGATGGACCGCGCCCCGTACCGGACGACGGACCTGCACGAGCTGCTCGACTCGACGCTCGTGATGCTGGCGCGCAAGATCGGCGACATCCGCGTCGTGAAGGACTACGACCTGTCGCTGCCGCCGGTGCCCGTCTACGCCGCCGAGCTCAACCAGGTGTGGACGAACGTCATCGACAACGCGGTCGCCGCGATGGGCGGCACCGGCACCCTCACGGTGCGGACGGCGCGTGACGGGGACCGGGCGCTCGTCGAGATCGGCGACACCGGGCCCGGCATCCCGGCCGACATCCGGTCCCGGATCTTCGAGCCGTTCTTCACGACGAAGCCGTTCGGCGAGGGCACCGGGCTGGGGCTGGACATCTCCTGGCGGATCGTCGTGAACCGCCACCGTGGCGACATGACCGTCGAGTCGGTGCCGGGCGACACCCGGTTCCAGGTACGGCTGCCGTTGCAGCCCAGTGCGGACGAGGCAGCCGAGGAGGCAACGGGATGACCGACATCGATCCGGGGGTGGCACCGTCGGGGCCCGGCTGCGTCGAGTGCGACGAGGCCGGCGGCTGGTGGTTCCATCTGCGCCGGTGCGCGGCGTGCGGGCACGTGGGCTGTTGCGACTCGTCGCCGTCGCAGCACGCCAGCGGCCACGCCGCCGCCACGGGGCACCGCGTGATGCAGAGCTACGAGCCGGGTGAGGACTGGTTCTGGGACTTCGGCGCGAACCGCGCCGTCGGCGGCCCGGTGCTGGCCGATCCGCAGCACCATCCACTCGACCAGCCGGCCCCGGGCCCGGCGGGCCGGGTCCCGGCGGACTGGCAGTCGAAGCTGAACTGAGCCCGAGCGCTACCGCACGGCACGGCGGCGGACGGCGCCGACGATCCCGGTGATCACGAACAGGACGATCCCGACGATCGCGAGCCAGAGCAGCGCCTTGACGGCGAACCCGACGACGACCAGCACCAGCCAGACGACCAGCAGCGCGATGATGATGCCCATCGGGTACTCCTCTCGTCGCGACGATGTCGCCGCGTGGACCGAACGGCACCGGATACCCGGTCCCGGTACGGCCAACCCGCGATCACGCCGAGTTCGACGTCACACTGCCGGGAGACAGCTCTCACGACGAGCTCGGCGGGGTCTGCGGGTCGGGCGCGGCCCGGTCGGCAACGGCAGCGGCCGCCGGTTCCGGGTCGCGCGAGCGCAGCACCGGAACGGCGAGCAGTACCGCCGCGGCGGCGGTGCCCGCCATCGTCACGGCCATGACGAGCGGGCTGACCCCACCCGCCGACGCCGCGGGCGGGATCAGCGCGCCGGTCAGGAACTGGCCCAATCCGAGCAGCGCCGACGCGGCACCGGCGGCGGCGCCCTGACCCGACATGGCCAGGGCGGTGGCGTTGGGCATGATCATCCCGACGGCGCCGACGATCACGAACAGCGGCGGCAGCACCGCCCACACCGAGCGGGTCAGCAGCACCCCGGCGACGAGGACGAGCGCCGCGACCAGCGCCACGACGACCGCGGCGCCGAGGAGCCGGCGCGGTCCGACGCGGTCGACGAGCCACGCCGACAGCCGGCCGGCGAGGACGATCCCGATGGCATTGACGGCGAACACGACGCCGTAGAGCTGCGGGGACAGCCCGTACTCGGGGCCCTGCAGCACGAAGCTGCCCATCGCGATGTAGACGAACATCGAGCAGCACCCGAGCGCGAGGACCGCGGCCGGGGCGAGGAAGGTCCGGTCGCGGGCGACGGTCCCCAGCGCGCGCAGGGTGTCCCGTGCCCCGCCGGTGCGCCGCCGGGCGGGCGGGAGCGTCTCGGGCAGGGTGACCGCGGCGAGGAGCAGCACCACCCCGATGCCGGCGAGCACCACGAACACGCCCCGCCAGTCGGTGACGCGCAGCAGCTGGCTGCCGATCACCGGGGCGAGCACGGGCGCGGCGCCGCTGACGACCATCAGCATCGCGAACACCCGGGCGGCGGCGCGGCCCTCCCACTGGTCGCGCACCATCGCGCGGGCGACGACGATCCCGACGGCGCCCGCGAGCCCGCCGAGCAGCCGCAGCACAAGCAGCACCTCGATCGACGGCGCGAACGCGCAGGCCAGTGACGTCACCGCGAACAGTGCGACCCCGACGAGCAGCGGTGTACGGCGGCCGCGGCGGTCCGAGAGCGGACCGGCGATCAGCTGGCCGACGGCGAGCCCGACCATGCACAGCGACATCGTGAGCTGGGCGGTCGCCTCGGTGGTGTGCAGATCGTCGGTGAGCTCGGGCAGACCGGGCAGGTACAGGTCCATCGACAGCGGACCGAACATCGACAGCCCGCCGAGGGCGAGGACCTGCCGCAGCGGCGGCCGGGTCCGCTCCGGGGCGGGGACGGATCGGGTCTCGCTCGTCACCGGACGATCCTGCGCGCCGCCGCCCCCGGCGCACCAGCGCCCCTTCCGCTCTCCGGCAGCGGCCTGCGTCACGTGCCCGCCGTGCCGGGCGGGGCGGGCGGCGCGGGGCGGGACCCGCGCCGCCGCGGCGGTCAGCCGGCCGCGGGCCGGATGTTCTGGTTGACGTGGAAGGTGTTGTCCGGGTCGTAGCGGCGCTTGACCTGCGTCAGCCGCTCGTAGTTGGCCTGGTAGAACGACTGGACCCGCTCCTGCCCCTCGTCCATCACGAAGTTGAGGTAGGCGCTGCCCGCCGAGGTCGGGTGCAGAGCCTCCCAGTAGCCGCGGGCCCATTCGGCCAGCAGGTCGGCGTTGGCCGGGTCCGGGTCGACGCCGACGATGACCCCGGCCCAGCCGCCGTCGCGGTAGGCGAACGCCGTGCCGTCCGACGGGACGCGGGAGGCGGCGCCGTCGATGGGATAGAGGTGCATCGTCGACTGCCCGGTGGGCAGCAGGTCACCGAAGCGCTGGTGGACCTCGATGGCGGCGTCGGAGATCTCGCGGAAGAAGTCTGCCTTCCAGTACCACTGCAGGCCTGCCGGGAAGAGCGGGTCGAACGCGCTCTGCAGGGCGGTGAAGGGCATCGTCTGCAGCCCGACGATCAGCGGTGACCCGAAGGAGCGCACCGGCTCCAGCACCTCGTCGGCGCGGTCGTGCGGTCCGGTGTAGCACCAGACGATCGCGCAGGCCTTGCGTCCCCACAGCTCCTCGGGGAACGGCGGCCCGGGCGGGATGGTGATCAGGCCGATCCAGCCGCTGAGCTCCTCGGGCAGCGACGGCACGAGCGACCGGTACCAGCGCATGACCTCGGGGGTGTCGGCGATGTCGTAGAGCACCGGCCCGCCGATGACGGTGCCGGCCTCGCCGATCTGGTGGCAGCGGAACACGAACGACGTGACGACGCCGAAGTTGCCGCCGCCGCCGCGCAGCGCCCAGAACAGGTCGGGGTGCGAGGTCGCGCTCGCGGTGACGAAGGTGCCGTCGGCGAGCACGACGTCGGCGGAGAGCAGGTTGTCGATGGTGAGCCCGAAGCGGCGGGACAGGTAGCCGATCCCGCCGCCGAGGGTCAGCCCGGCCACGCCGGTGGAGGCGAGGAAGCCCGACGGGGTCGCCATCCCGAACGCGACGGTCGCGTGGTCGACATCGCCCCAGGTGCACCCGGCGTCGACGCGGACGGTGCCGGCGGCCGGGTCGACGGTCGTGCTGCGCATCGCCGACATGTCGACGACGAGCGCGTCGTCCCACACCCCGAACCCGGCGGCGTGGTGGCCGCCGCCGCGGACGGCGATCTCCAGCCCGTGCGCGCGGGCGAAGCGCACCGCGGTGATGACGTCGGCGGTGTCGCGGCAGCGGGCGACCGCCGCCGGCCGCTTGTCGATCATGCCGTTGTAGACGGCCCGGGCCTCGTCGTAGCCGGCGTCGTCCGGCCGGATCAGCTCACCGCGCAGGGCAGCGGCCAGGTCGTCGAAGGAGGTGGTCAGTTGCGGGCTCGCGGTCACGGTCGTTCCTTCCCGACAGGGCATCCGGTCTGCTCGGATGCACGCCGTCGACGCTAGGAACGCACCGTTCCGCAGGCGTTCGCCCCGGGCCGGCGCCGAAATCACGGTGTCGGGACTTGATCCGACGCTTCGAAGAGTTCAAGGAAAACCCTTCCCGCGCTCCGAGCCGACTTCGGGCGCCCTCGACGAGGACCCTGAGACAGTGGCGAGATCCGCGAACACCACCGATGCCTCCGGCCGGCCCGCTCAGCGCCGTTCCGTCCGCCCCCTCAAGGCCCTCTTCCCCCTCGTGGCGCGTCATCGCGGACACGCTTTCGCCGCCCTCGCCGCCCTGATCGCCGCCGCCGGCGTCACGCTGGCCCTGCCGCTCGCGGTCCGGCGGATGATCGACCACGGCTTCTCCGCCGCCGACAGTCATCGATCGCTATTTCGCGGTGCTGATGGTTCTCGCCGGCGCGCTCGCCCTCGCCTCCGCCACCCGCTACTATCTCGTCACCTGGCTCGGCGAGCGCATCGTCTCCGATCTGCGCCGCCAGGTCTTCGCGCACGTGACCCGGCTCTCGGCCGACTTCTACGACCGCTCGCTCTCCGGCGAGATCGTCTCGCGCCTGACCGCCGACGCCACCCAGATCAAGGCCGCCGTCGGCGCCTCCGCCTCGATCGCGCTGCGCAATCTCTTCCTCTTCCTCGGCGCGGTGACGATGATGGTCGTCACCAGCCCGCGCCTGTCGGCCTATGTGCTGCTCGCGATTCCCTTCATCGTGCTGCCGCTGGTCGCCTTCGGCCGCAAGGTGCGCGCCCGCTCGCGCCTCGCCCAGGACACGCTCGCCGGCGCCGCCGCCTTCGCCTCCGAGAGCATCGGCGGCATCCGCGCGCTCCAGGCCTTCGGCAACGAGGGCGCCGCCGTCTCCCATTTCGGCGCCGCCGTCGAGCGCGCCTTCGAGGCCGCCCGCTCCTCGACCAAGGCGCGCGCGCTGCTGACCGCCGTCGCCATCTTCATGGTGTTCGGCTCGGTCGTGGCGGTGCTGTGGACCGGCGCCCGCGACGTCCTCGACGGGCGCCTGACTCCCGGCACGCTGTCGCAATTCGTGCTCTATTCGGTCTTCGCCGCCGGTGCGCTCGGCGAACTCTCCCAGGTCTGGGGCGAGATCTCCCAGGCCGCCGGCGCGGCCGAGCGCCTCTCCGAGCTCCTCGCCGAGACCCCCACCATCGCCGCCCCGGCGAACCCGGTCGCCCTGCCGACGCCGCCGCGTGGCGAGGTCCGCTTCGAGACGGTCCGCTTCGCCTATCCCGGCGCGCCCGATCGCGGCGTCCTCGACGGCGTCGACCTCACCGTCACGCCGGGCGAGAAGGTCGCCCTGGTCGGCCCCTCCGGCGCCGGCAAGTCGACGCTCTTCCATCTGCTGCTGCGCTATTACGAT
>MEGH01000013.1 GCA_001725415.1 Pseudonocardia sp. SCN 73-27 | reverse complement strand
CGTACTTGTCGTACTTCCCGTACTTGTCGTCGCAGTCGTTCCACTTGTCCTTGCCGCCGCCGTAGCCGCCCCACTTGTCGTTGTCCCACTTGTCGTTCTCGCGGCCGCCGTAGCCGCCCCACTTGTCGTGGTCGGAGGACTTGGAGGGGCAGGTGCTCTTGAACATCTGGGGGCTCCTTCTCGGTTTGTGGTGTTCCTCTGCTGAGAAGAACTTTGCCCGTTTGCTGCGCGAATGTGGATCGAGTGCGCCCCCGTATCGACGAGGGCAAACCCGACATCAGGAACGACCGTCGAGACTCCGTTCCCGGCATAGGCTGCGCGGGTGCAGTACGACCTCGTCGACCTCCGGCTGTTCCTGCACGTCGTCGCCGCGGGCTCGATCACCGCCGGCGCGGAGCGTACGAACCTGAGCCTGCCGTCGGCGAGTGCGCGCATCCGCACCCTGGAGCGGCACGCCCGCGTCGAGCTGCTGGTCAGGGGTCGGCGCGGGGTCCGGCCCACGCCCGCAGGGACGGCACTGGCCCGGCATGCGCGCGAGGTGCTCGACCGGGCGGCACGGCTCGACGGGGCGATCGCGTCGTACGCGCGCCCGCAGGGGAAGCCGCTGTCGCTGCTCGCGGGGAGCTCGGCGATGCACGATCTCGTCCCGCGGGCGGTGACGTCGTTCCTGCTGGCCAACCCGGATCTCGATGTCGACGTGGCCGAGCACCGCAGTGTCGTCACCGCCCGGATGCTGCTCGACGGGGAGGCCGACCTCGGGCTCGTCATCGAGCACACGGCCGCGGAGGCGGGGCTGACGGCGGAGCCGTTGTGCGACGACTCGCTCGTGGTGATCTGCCGGGCCGGCGGGGCGCTGGCCGACCGACGGTCGCTGACCTACGCCGAGGTCGTCGAGCATCCGATGGTCGGACTGCAGGCCGGGGCGCCGCTGCAGGTCGCGTTGGCGCTGAACGTCGGCCCGTCGGGGCCGGTGGCACGGCACCGGACGCGGGCGATGGACCTGCGGACCGTCGTGGCGCTCGCGGCGGCCGGGGCGGGGCTGGCGATCGTGCCGCGCCGTGCGACGGGTGGTCGTCGCGGCGACGAGCTCGACGTCTGCGAGCTGCGTGAGCCGTGGGCGCGAAGGCGGCTGACGTTGTGCCGGGGCGCCGCGGTGGACCCGTCGTCGCCGGGAGCGGCCGCGGTCGAGGAGCTGGCCGGGCACGTGCGCACCGCAGCCTCTCTTTCATGCAGAGGCTGACCCGCGAACTTCCGCATTGTCGGGCTGGTGCCCGATCGCGGACGCTGGCGGGGTGGACGGAACCAGCCCTGATGCCGACGTCGTCGAGCGCGCCCTCGCCGCGGCCCGCCGCGTCGTCGTCCCGGCGCTGGCGGTGCTTCTCCTCGTCGCCGCGGTGACGGCGGGCGCGCTGCACCAGAACGACGTCAGCGCCCGGTACGGCCTCCACATCGAGGTGGCGACCGTCGTCGCCACCGAGCCCGGGACCGCCACCGTGACCTGGTCCGGCGTGGACGGCGCGACCGAGCTGGGCACGGTCCTGGGCGCCGGCGACCTCGAGCTCGGGTCGTCGACGCACGTCGTCCTCGACTCCGACGGCCGGCTCACGACCGCCGCGGTCCCGTCCGAGGCGCGAACCGCCGGAGTGGTCCGCGCAGCGGAGGTGCTGGTCATCGGCGGCGCGGCCCTGGTCCTGCTGTTCCTCCTGCTCGGCCACGCCGGCCGGGTCCGCGCCGCGACGCGTCTCGCCGACGAGTGGCGCGCCGCCGAGATGCGCTGGCGCACCCGGGACGACGCCCCGTCGGAGGACGCTCAGTAGATCGCGCCGGGGTCGTCAGCGATCTCGGGGAGGATGACGCCGCCCTCCATGACGTTGGCGCCCGGCACCTCGTGCAGGAAGATCGCGATGTCCTCCTTGGCGTCGCCGGTGATCCGGCACCAGGCGTCGGCGAGGCCGTTGATCAGCCGGCCGCGGACCTCGGCGGAGCGGCCCTCGCGGATGAGCCCGACGAGCCGCGCCCCCTCGGCGGCCTCCCCGGCGACGAAGATGCTGCCCGGCGGGACCTCGACGAACGCGCAGTGGACGTACGTCCCGGGCGCCCCGGTGACCTCGCTGTGGACCTTGGTCGCCGCGGCCGCGATCTCCGCCTTGTGCACGAGCGTGGCCCCGCCGGTCGGGACCGTGAACCGGTAGTAGGGCACGTCGACCTCCGGTGTCGTGGAACTCGATTCGAGTCCGACGGTAGGCGAGCCGCGTGAGCCCCACAACCTCATAGGACTCGAAAGATGTCCTACTCTGTGCCGGTGAAGCACGACGAGCTCCAGGACGTCTACTGCTCGGTCGCCCGCACCTGGTCGGTGATCGGCGAGCGCTGGACGATGCTCGTGCTGCGCGAGTGCTTCCGCGGCGAGCGCCGCTACGACCACTTCCGGTCGAAGCTCGGGCTGGGCAGCAACATCCTCAACGACCGGCTGCGTGTCCTGGTCACGGAGGGTGTGCTCGACCGCGTCCGCTACCAGGAGGGTCCCGACCGCTACGAGTACCGGCTCACCCCGAAGGGCGCCGACCTCTACCCCGTGCTGCTCGCGCTGATGGCGTGGGGCGACAAGTACGAGAACGAGGTCCCGCCCGTGCGGCTGGTCCATCGCGGGTGCGGGCACGCGGCCGAGCCGCGGATGTCGTGCGCACACTGCGGCGAGCCGGTGTCGTGGCGGGAGATGACGGCGGAGTTCGAACCCGACGCGTGGTGAGCGCGGCTCACGCGGGGACGGTCGCGCGCTGGACCCGCGACACGACCGTCCTGATCAGGATGACCGCGAGCAACACCGGGGCGATCAGGTACGCGACGCGCAGGTCGGCGTGCTGGGCCAGCAGAGCGAGCAGCAGCGGCGCCCCACCGATCGCGAGGCCCGACGCGAGGGCGCAGCGGGCCGCGGCGCGGTCGGGGTCGTCGGGACGCGCGGCGATCGCCCGCGCCAGCGTGACCGGGTAGAGCAGGGCGACGCCCAGGCCGGTCACGAGCAGGCCGGCCACGGTGAGCACCGAGCCGGCCCCCGACCAGAACAGGGCGAACCCGGCCAGCGCGGTCGCGCAGGCGGCGACCAGTGCGTTCCGGTCGGTGCGCAGCCGGCGCAGGACGGGCCCGGACACGGTGCGCCCCACCGCCATGCCGACGAGGAACGCGCTGCTCAGCGCGATGGCAGTGCTCTGCGCCATGCCGGTCCAGGTCTGCAGCGCGGTCGCCGACCAGAACACCAGGCAGAACTCGACGCTCACCGCGAGCAGCACGTCGAACCAGCGCGCTCCGAAGTGACCTGCTCCCCGGGCGACGTCGAGCGTGGCCGTCGGCGCGACCCCACGGTCCGACCGGAGCAGGACGACGACCACCAGCAGGAACGGCACCGGCAGCAGGTAGCCGACCGGCCAGCCGAGCCCGGTGGCCAGCCCGGCGGCGACGGCGAGCGGCGCCAGCACCGAGGCGATACTGCTCAGCGCGTTGGCCTCGCCGATCGCGATCGGCGCTGCGGTGGGGTGGGCGGCGGCGAGCGCGGTCGGGGTCGTCTGGATCAGCAGGGCTCCCCCGGCACCGGCGACCGCGGCCCCGACGATCGAGACGACCGGGTGCGGGACGCAGAGCACGACCACGCCGACGACGAGCAGCACCATCGCGGCGCGCAGGGTCAGGTCGCGCCCGAGCCGCCGCGCGATCGGGTCGCCGACGAGCCCGACCAGCAGCAGCCCGGCGGCGAGCAGCGTCGGATAGGCGCCGACCCAGCTCTCGCTCACCCCGAGCTGGTCGCCCAGCGGCTGCAGGATCGCGCCGAGCCCGTTGAGGAGATAACCGAAGCACCCGGTGACGACGTAGAGCAGCCACGTGGTGCGCGTCCGGGAGAACAAGGCATCCTGTACTTTGTCATCTCGGTTCACAAAAGCAGGATAGGAGCCATGCACGCCCTGCCGCCAGAGACGGAGGACACCCCCATGGCGACGACGGCGGGCCGGGCGCTGATGCTCGTCCACACCGGGACCGGTCGACGGGCCGAGCTGACCCGCCGCCTCGGGCTGACCCGGACCGGCGGCGCCAAGGTCCTCGCCGAGCTGGAGCAGGCGGGGCTCGTCGAGGTCGACGACCGGCCGACGCCCTCCGGCAGCCGCGGCCGGCCCTCCCACCTGGTCGGACCCGCCCGGCAGGCGCCGCTCGCGCTGACGACGAGCATCTCGGCGCGCCAGGTGGCCGTCGCACTCGTCGCGCTCGGGGGCACGATCGTCGCGACCGGATCGGAAGAGCTCCCGACACCTGTCGCACCCAAGGTCGCCGCCCGGATCGCCGCCGGCCTCGCCCGCACCCTGACCGCGGACGAGCCACGTCCGCTGCGGGCCGCCGCGGTCGCGGTCGCCTCGGCCGTCGACGGCGACGGCCGCGCGCTCGCCGCCCACTACCTCGGCTGGGACAGCCCCGTCCCCCTCCGCGGCCTCGTCGGCGACGCGCTCGACGCCGTCGGGATCCGGGTTCCGGTCGCGGTCCACAACGACGCCGACTGCGCCGCGCTGGCCGAGCACCGCCGCGGAGCCGGCCGCGACGCCCGCCACCTGCTCTACCTCGCCTCCGCCGACCGCGGCATCGGCGGCGCACTCGTGACCAACGGCCAGCCCTACCGCGGCCACGCCGGCACCGGCAGCGAGCTCAGCCACCTCACGGTCGATCCCCGCGGCCGGCCCTGCCACTGCGGCAACCGCGGCTGCCTCGTCGTCGAGGCCGACGCCGCCGCCCTCGTCCACCCCGCCGTGCTCCCGATCGGCGACCTGGACCGCGCGGCGCGGCACGTCATCACCTCCGACGCCCCCGCCGACCGTGACGCCGTCGCCCGCGTCACCGCGCACCTGGCGACCGCGCTCGTCGGCCTGGTCAACATCCTCAACCCCGACCTGGTGATCCTGGCGGGCCTGCCCGGCGAACTGCTGCGCACGCAGCCGCTGGTCGAGCAGGTCCGGTCCCGGACGTTGCTGCGCACCGCGCCACTGACCAGCCCGGCCCTCGACGACGCGATCCTGCTCGGCGCCGCCGAGTACGCCTTCGACCCGCTGCTCACCGATCCGCTCGGCGGCTGACGTGCGGATCCGCGAGAGCGTCCCCTCAGACGTGCCGTTCATCGTCGAGATGGCCCGGCTGGCATCGGTGATCGAAGACCGGCCGCTGCCCTCGCCCGACGACCCCGACGTCATCGGCATGCTCCCCACGTCTCCGGCCGAGGCGCTCGTGGCCGTCGACGACGATCCGGTCGGCGCCGCGTGGTGGCACGTCCCCGCTGACCCGGTGATCGCCGGCGTCCCCGAACTCGTCGTCGCGGTGGCCCCGCACGGGCGCGGCCGCGGTACCGGCCGCACCTTCTCGACGCCCTCGCCGACCACGCCGCTGCCGCGGGTCACCGCCACCTCGCACTCAGCGTCCACATCCGGAACCCGGCTGGCCCGCCTCTGCAGCCGCACCGGGTTCGTCGTCGCAGGCAAGGGTCGCGGAGTCGCCATGATCCGGCGGTCACCGTTGTTTGATATCCAAACAGTGACTTAGGATGCCCTTATGAAGCGACTCCTGGGCGCCGCCGCCCTCGTCCTGGTGCTGGCCGGCTGCAGCACCGCGTCCCCCGCGGCGGAGCAACCGGCCGCCACGACGGCGACATTCCCGGTGACCGTGACACACTCCCTCGGCTCGACCACGGTCCCCGCGGCACCGACCCGCGTCGTCACGCTCGGGCCGTCCGACGCCGACGCGGTCCTCGCGCTCGGCGTCGTGCCGGTCGCGATCCACAGTCGCTACGGGTTCGAACGCGGCGTCGGACCCTGGGCAGAGGCGAAGATCGGGACGGCCACACCGGCGGTCACCGGCGGCCGCGAACTCTCGTACGAGGCGATCGCCGCCGCGCGCCCCGACCTGATCGTCAACGTCGCCTCCGGCGGCGACCGCACCGAGTACGACACCCTCTCCCGGATCGCCCCGACCATCGCGCTACCGGCCGGCGCCCAGCCCTACTCCCCCCGCTGGCAGGACTCGACCCGACTGATCGCGCAGGCCCTCGGCAAGCAGGCCGACGGCGACAGGCTCGTCGCCGACACCGAGGCCTACCTGCAGCGCACCGCGGCCGGGAACCCGGCGTTCGCGGGCAAGACCGTGACCTATCTCGACGTCGTGTCGGGCGAGTCCTACGTCGGCGGCAAGGAGGCCACCGTGGTGGCGACGATGCGCGAGCTGGGTTTCGTCAACACCCCGTACGTCGAGGCGATGCCCGCCTCGGAGACCCAGAGCGCCGTCTCCGCCGAGCTGCTCCCCCGCATCGACGCCGACGTCCTGCTCATCTACGGGTTCGGCGCCAGCCGCGAGGAGGTGTTGGCGGGCAACGTCGGCCTCGCGAACCTGACCGCGGTGAAGAACGGGCACGCGTACTTCCTGCCCGACCTCGCCCTGTCGGCACCGTCGGTGCTGTCGATCCCCCACGGTGTCGACGCGATGCTGCCGTTCCTGCGCACCGCTACGGGCTGACGGCACTCTCGGGGCCGAGGGCGCGCGCCGATCCGTCGCCCGGCAGGTCGTCGAGGCCGGCGACCATGCCGTCGACGAGCGCCCGCACCGTCCACCGGAAGAGATCGCTCGGGGCGTCGGGGTCGGTCTGCCACCGCCGGCTCAGCGCGTTGTCGGCCGCGGCGAGGGTGACCGAGACGACGCGGCTGAGCAGGACGTAGGCCTGGTCCTGCGTGAACTCCGGGGCCATCGCCTGGAACCGGGCGATGCTCTCGGAGAAGATCTGCAGAGTCTCGGGGTGATAGGGGCCGTCGAGGAGGTAGCGCTCGATGCCCGGGTGCCGGTGGGCGAGCTGCCACGTCTGCTCGGCGATCTCCAGCAGGTGCGCGCGCCACCCGGTCTGCTCCGTCCGGAGCGGCTGGGTGGCGTGGGCACGGGCCGCGGCGCGGGAGTACAGCTCCTCGCGGGACCCGACGTACCGGTAGAGCGCCATGTCGGTCACCCCAAGCTCGCGGGCGACGGCGACCATGCTGAACCGGTCGAGCCCCTGGGCGATCGCGGTCTCCAGGATCTTGTCGAGACTCAGCACCTGCCGACGGTACCGCAGGATCCTTGCACGAAATGACACACCATTTGCCGATGGAATTCGCCCGCAATTGTCACGCTTTCTGCTGCGGGTCCCCGATCTCGGCGCGGCGCAGCCCGGGAAGTGCCGCGAGAACGCCGACGCTGACGACGGCCATCGCCGCGTTGTAGACCCAGAACGCCCGGGCCGGACCGAACGCCCCACCGAACACGCCGGCCACCAGCGCCCCCACCGCCGCGCCCGACATGTTCTGCGCCCCGAAGAAGCTGTTGACCCGGCCCAGCATCGCGGCGGGGGTGCGGAGCTGGAGCAGCGCGTAGCGCAGGACCTCCTCGACCGACACGCTGATCCCCGCGGCGACGACGATCAGGACCACGATCGGAACCGTCGACGACAACCCGACCGCGGCGTAGCAGAGGAAGCTCACGATCATCATGACGAGCAGCAGCCGCCCGGGCCGGGCCACGCCCGCGAGCCGCCCGCTGCCGACCGCGCCGATGATCAGCCCCGCGGACAGTGCGGAGTACATCAGGCCGACAACCCGGGGATCGCCGCCCAACTCGGCGTCGACGAACGCCGGGACGAGAACCAGCGACCCGCCGCCGCACATACCGACGACCCCGGCGATCATCACGCCCCGCACAACCGGTTCGCCGGCGACGAACCGGTAGCCGCTCGCGAGCGAGCGCAACGGCCCCTCCGCGGCAGGAGCTACCTGCACTCCATCGTGTTCCGGCCGGATCCGCGTCCACGCGACGACGAGCCCAGCCCACGTGGTCAGCGCGGCGACGGCGCCCGCACCGTAGCTCCACTCCGGCCCGGCGACGGCCATGACCGCACCCCCTGCGGCCGGGGCGACGACCGTGCCCAGGCGCATCGCGAGCGTGTTGAGCGCGCCGACGGCGTGGAGCTGGGACCTGTCGACGAGGTCAGGCAGGACCGCCATCATCGCAGTGATGCAGATCGACCCGGACACCCCGTTGAGCGCCACGCACCCGAACACGGCCCAGACGGAGTCGAGCAACAGGGCGTTGAGCGCCAGGCCCGCGAAGCTCACCCCGCACACGAGCCAGGTCCGGACGATCAGCCGCCATCGGTCCCCTCGGTCGGCGAGCACCCCACCGGCGAGGTAGCCCGCGAAGAACGCGAACCCCTCCGCGGCCGCGACCACACCGACCGTCGGCGTGGAGCCGGTGAGCGCGTACACCTCCAGCGGGACCGTGACCGCGACGAGCCCGACGCCGAGCAGAAGGACCACGCGGGCGACGAAGAGGAACCGGAACGCGGCACTGTCGCGCAGCGGCCCCACGTCGACGAGCAGCGAACGACGCCGCGGCGGCCCCGTCGGACGATTTTCGGGCACGCCTGCGTCGAATTCCCCCACGAGTCCAGAATAGCGTTTCCGACGCCGCGAGTATGAGGGTCAAACTGCGAATTCTGCGCGGGAGCGGCCCAGAGGCGCACGACCGCCGTCGTGAGGTCGGTCAGCGCCGTCAGGCCGTGCCCCGGGCCGTGGGTGTCCTCCGACAGACAGATCGTCCCGGGCCGAACCGGCGCTCCTCGCCCTCGACCGTCCCCAGAATCTCCCCGGCCAGCACGAAGACGTACTGCAGCCGCCAACCGGCCCTGTCAGTGGCAATGGTCGCCATGGCGACCATTGCCACTCACGACCTCTCAGCCCTGGCCGGAACGCTGGGCAGCCTCGGTGGACCGCCCGGCCTTGAGCCGCGCCTCCTCGCGCTGGGCCTCGGCCCGGATGTTGCGCTCACGACGCAACCACTCCGGCTGCTCGTCCTTGATCGCCGCGATCTGGGCGGTGGTCAGCGGCTCGGTGATCTCAGCCCGTGCCAGCCCCGAGATCGACACCCCCAGCCGGTCGGCGACGACCGGACGCGGGTGCGGCCCGTTGGCCCGCAGCTCACGCAGCCACTGCGGCGGATCGGCCTGCAGCGCGTCGAGCTCCTCGCGCGAGACGACGCCGTCGCGGAACTCGGCGGGCGCCGCCTCGAGGTAGATGCCGAGCTTCTTCGCCGCTGTCGCGGGCTTCATCGTCTGGACAGACCTCTGACGCGCCATACGCCCAGGATATCGGGGGCGTGCGGGCGGATAGCCTGGACCGGTGAGTGCCCCCGTCAGCTTCCGGCTCGGCTACGTCCCCGGCGTCACGCCGGGCAAGTGGGCGCGGATCTGGGCCGACCGTCGCGCCGACGTCCCCCTCGAGCTCGTCTCCGCGACCACCGGCGAGGCCGTGGAACAGGTCCGGGAACGCGCGCTCGACGCCGGCCTCGTCCGGCTGCCCATCGACCGGACCGGGCTGCGCGCCATCCCGCTCTACACCGAGACCACCGTGGTCGTCGTCCCCAAGGACCATCTCCTCACCGCGGCCGAGGAGACCTCTGTCGACGAGCTGGCCGACGCCGTCGTCCTCCGACCCGCCGACGACTCGCTCGTATGGCCCGGCGCCGGTCCGGGGCAGCGGGCGGCGTACGAGCCCCCCACGACAGCCGAGGCCGTCGAGCTCGTCGCCGCGGGCGTCGGGTTGCTGGTGCTCCCCCAGTCGCTCGCCCGCCTCCACCACCGCCGCGACCTCACCTACCGCCCGCTGACCGACGCCCCCACCTCCACCGTCGTCCTCACCTGGCCGGATGCGGAGAACTCCGAGCTGATGGAGGAGTTCATCGGGGTCGTCCGTGGGCGGACGGTCAACAGCACCCGCACGCCGACGCAGAAGGCCGAGCCCGCGAAGCGCGACACCCGGCCGGCGAAGAAGACCCCCGCCCGACGCACCCCACCCCGCCGCGGCACCCGCCGCCGCTGACCCAACGGCGCGCGGCAGCCTCAGGCACAGAGCTCGAGGCGGGACGCAACTCCCGGAAACGACGAACGGCCTGGTCTCAGAACTCGCGATGAGCCTCTGACCAGGCCGTTCGGCTGTGGGCGATACTGGGATCGAACCAGTGACCTCTTCGGTGTGAACGAAGCGCTCTCCCCCTGAGCTAATCGCCCGCTGCCGTCGGCAACCCTACATCACCCGAAGATCGGGCTCCTCAGCCAGGTCCAGTGTTCGAGTCCGACCCAGCCGGCGACCAAGGAGAAGGCGTTCAGCAGCCACAGCGTGGCGACGACGATGAGGGCGGTGGCGACCAGCACGAGGATCTTGACGGTCCAGTGCTGGCGGCCGAGCCAGTCGGTCCAGGCGTCGTACTTGCCGCGCGCGTAGGTGAGGACGCGTCTGGCCCAGGTGAACTCGGTGGCGAGGATGGCGAGGCCGGCGAAGACGATGAGCCAGCCGGGGCCGGGGTACGGGATGGCGATGATCCCGGCGACGAGCACGGCGGTGCCGAGGACGCCGACCCCGATCTTCCAGGCTCGCCGCCAGGTGGGTCGTTCCTCGATCCGTGCGCGGAACGCGGCGACGCCCGTGGGCTCACCGCGTTCGTCGGTCTTCTCGCTCAGATCTCCACCTGCCCGGTCGCGACCACCTTCGTGGGTACGGCGGGGAGGCCTCGGCCGGGTTCGAGTGAGATCGCGTACCCGGCGTACGTCACCGCCGACGCGCCCGATCCTATGTCGTGCGGTCCGCTTTGCGCGGCTCCGACGTCGAAGGTGCCGAGTGCGCGGGGGTCGCCGTCGCCCATTCCCCAGAGGACGTAGGTGTCGTCGGCGGTGGAGTTGGCGGGGAGGCCGACGGTGACGACGGCCCGGGTGGCACCGTCGACCATGACGGCGGCGACGGGGTTCTGGCCGGGTGCGGCGGCGAGCCAGGCGTGCTGGACGCCGGGGCGGTCGAACTGGGCGACCATGTCGACGATCGTCTGGGTCTGCTGGATCTGGGCGTCGCGCTGGTTCTGCAGCTGGACGGTGCGGGCGGCGAGCCCGCCGATGCCTGCGGCGACGATGAGCGCGAGCGCGGCGGCGAGAAGGGTGCGGGTGCGCCGCCGGGGGGCCCGGTGGGCGGCGGGCGGCCGCGAGGGGCCACCGGGCCGCGTCGGCGCGGGTTCACGCCGGGGTGCACGGAGGGGCGGGGTGGAGGCCGGGCGAGGCGGCGGCGCCACCTGCGGGGTGGACGCGGCGGCGTCGAGGACGGCGTCGCGCAGCCGCGCGGGCGGGTCGACCTGCTCGACGGAGGTCCCGAGCGTCGAGAGGACGGCTTCGGCGTCGCCGACGGCGGCGATGCACTCGGGGCAGCCGGGCAGGTGGGCGAGGACCTCGAGCTCCTCGTCGGGTTCGAGGGTGTGCAGGACGAGGCCGACCGCCTGCTCGACGCGCGGGCAGCCCGGCCGGGCCGGACCGGTCACCGGGCACCTCCGGTCACGTCGCCGGGGACGTCGCCGAACAGCGGTCCGAGTTTGCCGCGCAGTTTCTGGATGCCGGTGAACATGCGGGACTTGACGGTGCCCAGGGGTACGCCGATGAGGGCGGCGACCTCGCGCTGGGTGTAGCCGCCGAAATAGGCGAGGGCGAGGGCTTCGCGTTGTTCGTCGGGGAGTGCGCCGAGGGCGTCGCGGACCTGTCCGGCGACGACGGCGCCGAGGGCGGCCTGGTCGGCGCCCGGTCCGGCGGGTGCGGAGCGGTCGTCGCCGTCGTCGCCGGCGGGGACGGTGCGGCGGCGGACGGCGCTCTCGCGGCGGACGGCGTCGACGGACTTGTGATGGACGAGCGTCATCAGCCAGGAGCCGAAGGCGCCGCGCCGGGGGTCGAAGCGGGCGGGGTCGCGCCACACGGCGAGGAAGACCTCCTGCACGACGTCCTCGGCGATGCCCTCGTCGGCGCAGATGCGGCGGGCGAGGGAGAAGGCGGGCCGGCCGTAGCGGTCGTAGAGGGCGGCGAGCGCGGTGGAGTCGCCGCCGGCCATGCGGCGGACGAGGGCGTCGTCGGCGGGGCCGTCGGCGGGTTCGGCGACGGCGCGTCGTGGGCGGGTGGGGCCGTCCTGCGACCGGCCACGGGGACCCGACGCGCCGCGCTCGTCGGTCGGGTCGGCCACCAGGGTGTTCCTCACGCTCGTCGTTCGCACCGCACCCGGTGCCCGGTTCACCCTATGTTCTTTCCCGGAGCCTCCGCGCGGCGATCATGCAGGTCGGGGCGTTGTCGCGGGCTCCGGGGCACCCTCCCGGGTGGATTTCACCGATCTTTCGGGCGGACTCGCCGTGGTCGACCCGTCACATCTTCGCGACACGCTCGTTTTTGTGCATGACGGACCACGCGGGACCCCAGGAAGAGGAGCACGATGCGCGACGTAACCAACATCATCTGCAAGCAGACGGTGTTCGAGCTGATCGCTCCCGACTCGACTGTCTCGGTGAACGTCGAGCTCACGTACTCGTTCCGAGACCCGTTCGCGGTCGAGGCGTCGTTCCGGACGGGTAACGCGCAGCCGGTCGTGTGGGTCTTCGCGCGCGAGCTGCTGGCCGACGGTCTGTCGGAGGCCTCGGGCGACGGCGACGTGACCGTCGCCCCGATCGAGCGGGACCAGGTCGAGCTGGTCCTCACGTCGCCGTCGGGTCATGCGCGGTTCCACGCGTCGGCGACGGTGCTGTCGGACTTCCTCGAGCACACCTACGCGGCCGTCCCGGCGGGTGCGGAGTACTCGTGGCTCGACTTCGACGCGGCGCTCACCGACCTCCTCGAGAAGACCATGGATTGATTCCGCTGATCAGGGGCCGCGCGCAGGTCCTGGAGGGGGGTGCTTGCACCGGCCCTCCAGGCTTGCGCTAATGTTTCCCCATCGCACCGACACGGTGCACATGCGGACGTAGCGCAGCTGGTAGCGCATCACCTTGCCAAGGTGAGGGTCGCGGGTTCGAATCCCGTCGTCCGCTCGGAGGAACCTCGAGTCAACGTCTGGACCTCCAGGTCTCGAACCACCGGAGCGATCCGGAGGATCGGGCGGAGTGGCCGAGTGGCTTAGGCAAGGGCCTGCAAAGCCCTGTACGCGGGTTCGATTCCCGCCTCCGCCTCGGGCGATTAGCTCAGTGGGAGAGCGCTTCCTTGACACGGAAGAGGTCACTGGTTCAATCCCAGTATCGCCCACCAGCCCGATGAAGGCCCCCTGTCCACACCGGACAGGGGGCCTTCGCCTCTCCCGGGACTTTCAGGCGGCGCCGAACCACCTCGCCACTGCCTCGTCGAGGCTGTGTTGATCATCACCGGCCCAGGCGGCGTGCCCGTCGGGGCGGAGCAGGACCGCCGCCGCGCCGAGGTCCGCCCCCGGGTCGACGACGTGATCGACCCGGCCGCCGGCCGACAGCGCACCGGTGCGGTCGAGCAGTAGTCCACGTCCGGTGTGCATTCGCTCGTAGAGCCGGCCCTCCTTCAGGGCGATGTCACGCAACCGCCTCCCCACGAGGGGCTGGCCGCCACCGAGGTCGTAGCGGACGTCGACGGCGGTGATCTTCTCCACGAGGTACCGGTTGACGCCGTCGAGGGCCATGAGCTCGCCGACGAGCCTGCGGACGGCTCGGGGGCCCGGTTCGTCGGTCATCAGGACGAGCTGGGCGCGGGTGTTGTCGAGGACGGCGGCGGCGACGGGGTGGCGTTCGGTCTCGTAGGTGTCGAGCAGGCCGTCGGGTGCCCAGCCTGCGACGGTGGCGGCGAGTTTCCAGCCGAGGTTGAACGCGTCCTGGATCCCGAGGTTGAGGCCCTGCCCGCCCATCGGCGGGTGGATGTGGGCGGCGTCCCCGGCGAGCAGGACGCGACCGGCCCGGTAGCGCTCGGCCTGACGGGTGGCGTCGCCGAACCGGGAGAGCCAGCGGGGCGAGTGCACCCCGAAGTCGGTGCCCGCGTACGCGACGAGCTGGACGCGGACCTCGTCGAGCGTCGGCGCGGCCCGGCGGTCCTCGGCCACCCCGGCGGCGGGGACGACGACGCGGAAGATGCCGTCGTCACCCATGGGTCCGAGCCCGAAGCGCAGCTGCGTCTTCCGGATCTCGGTGACGACGGCGGCGATCTCGTCGACGGGAGCGGTCACCTCCATCTCGCCCAGGAGGGTGTCGACGCGGCTGGGTTCGCCGGGGAAGGCGATCCCGGCGACGCGGCGGACGGTGCTGCGCCCACCGTCGCACCCGACGAGCCAACGCCCGCGGACGGTGGTCCCGTCGGCGAGGGTGGCGGTGACGCCATCGGGGTCCTGGTCGAGGCCGGCGACCGCGCAGCCACGCCGGACGTCGGCTCCGGCGGCGACGGCGTGCTCGCTGAGCAGCCGGTCGGTCAGCGGCTGCGGGATGCCGAGGACGTAGCCGTGCGCGGTGTCGAGGTTCTCGGGGGCGGGCGCGGGGATCCCGGCGAAGAAGCCGCTGATCGGATGCGTCCGACCGTGGGCGAGGAACCGTTCCAGCAGGCCGCGCTGGTCCATGATCTCGATGCTGCGCACATGCAGTCCGAGGGACCGGACGTGCGGTGGGGGTGTCTCCTCCTTCTCCAGTACGAGCACGGAGACGCCGTGCAGGCGCAGCTCCCCGGCAAGCATCATGCCGGTGGGGCCGCCACCGGCGATGATCACGTCGTACATGTACCGCCCATCCGTCGGTCGGGTCGTCGCACCTGTTCCTGCAGGTCACAACGTTCGGCCGGGAGATTGTGCGGCAGCGGCGGGGGCTTGCGGCAAGACCCCCGGCGCGCTGTACGTTGAAGTGGGGCAAGGGGGATCAGCGCGGGGACGGCACCTCCGAGAGCCGCGCGGAGTAGATCGAGTAGCCGTCGACCCAGCGGGCCACGGCCGTCGCGATCAGCGTGGCGACGACGGCCGGGACCATGATCTCGAAGCCGCTGTGGGTGAGTTCCAGGACGAGCGTGAGCGCGGCGAGCGGTGCCTGCATCCCGGCGCCGAGCATCGCGGCGGCGCCCATCATCGCGAAGGCGCCGACGGCCGCGCCCGGCCACAGCAGCGCCCACGCCGAGCCGAGGAACCCGCCGAGCACGGCCCCCGTGGACAGCGTCGGGGTGAGCAGCCCGCCGGCGGCGCCGCTGCCGAGGCACAGCGTCGTGACCAGGGGTTTGAGGATCATCAGGATCGCGAACAGGCCGATGCCACCGACGCCGAGGAACGCGTCGCGGGCCATGCCCTGCCCGTTGCCGTAGAGCTGGGGCCACAGCAGGCCGAGGGCGGCGAGGACGGCGAACGCGCCGAGCGGCGCGACGAGCTCCCAGCGGCCGCGCGGGCGGTGGTGCGACACCCACGCGACGAACCGCACGAACCCGACGGCGGCCAGCCCGATGATGGGCCCGGCGATCAGCGCCCACACGATCTCGGAGACGTGGAAGGGATAGCTGGGGATTCCGGGGTAGATCGGTCCGGTGGGCAGGTAGACCCAGCCGACGAACGTCGCGGTCGCCGACGACGCCAGTGCGGGGAGGATCACCGGCAGCCGGACGGTGCCGCACAACACCTCGGCGGTGAACAGGGCCCCGGCGAGCGGCACGTTGTAGACGGCGGCGACGCCGGCGCCCGCGCCGCAGGCGACGAGCAGCCGGCGTTGCGCGGGGGTGAGGCCGAGGGGTCCGGCGAGGACGCTGCCGCAGACGCCGCCCATGAGCTTGGGCGCGGCCTCCCGGCCCAGGGACGCCCCGAGGCCGACGACGATCTCCGACAGCACGGACGTCCCGGTGCTGCGGGCGACCGAGAGCTTGCCGTCGCCGCGCCAGATCGCGTCGTCGACCTCGGCGGGGCCGCTGGTGGTGCGGCGCAGCACGTACCAGCCGACGCCCGCGATGATCCCGGCGGCGAGCAGCGGGAGGACGCGGTGCAGGGGGCCGGCGGCGGCGACGGCGGCTTCGACGTCGGCGGTCGGGCCCCAGGCCCCGAACGCGAGTCCCTGCACGGAGAACAGCACGAACATCAGCGCGACGCCGACGAAACCGGCCCCGATCCCGGTGAGCACGACCGCGATCCAGAAGCGGACGGTGAGCGGGACGTCGCCGTCGCCGGTGGCGTTGGGCTGTTCCATGGCGCCCCGGCCGGACGCGATCCGGTTGCGCAGCAACGGTTTCGGCTCGCGTCGGCGCTCGGACGGCCCGTGGGCCACGGTCGTCTCCTCGAACTCGGCTGACGAATGTCCGGTCATTCTGGCGGAGACGGGCGGGCGGCGACAGCGACGGACGTCACCCATATACCCCCTGGTGGTATCAGAGCGACCGGCGTACACCTACCGGGGGTATCGGAGGGAGGTGCTCGGGATGAGCACACAGGTCAGCTGGGGAACCGCGGCGCAGGCCACGTTGCACTGCCTCACCGGCTGCGCGATCGGCGAGATCCTCGGCATGGTGATCGGCACCGCGCTCGGGCTGCACAACGCCGCGACGATCGTGCTGTCGATCGCGCTGGCGTTCGTGTTCGGCTACGCGCTGACCATGCGCGGCGTGCTGCGCGCGGGCATCGGGTTCCGGCAGGCGCTGCGCATCGCGCTCGCCGCCGACACGGTGTCGATCATCGTCATGGAGATCGTCGACAACACGGTCATGGCGACGGTGCCCGGCGCGATGGACGCCGGACTCACGTCGGGCCTGTTCTGGGGCGCGCTCGCCGGGTCGCTCGTGATCGCGTTCCTGCTGACGACGCCGGTGAACCGCTGGATGATCAGCCGCGGCCGCGGGCACGCGGTGGTCCACGCGCACCACGCCCACTGACAGCCAGGGCAGGCTAACCTCACTGGATGCTTCCGACGAACCGACTGCGCCGGCGTCCCGGATGGGGCGCCGCGGCGGTCGTCCTGGCCGTGGCGCTCGTCGCCGGGGCGTGCTCCGGCCAGTCCCAGGACGTCCGCCCCGGCAACACCGATGTCGCCACCGGCGGCACGCAGTTCTCGACCGCCGACGAGGCGACGGCGAAGTTCGGTGCCGACACCGCGCCGGGCGTCTTCCCGCGGACCGTCACCCACGCCAACGGCACGACCCGGCTGGAGAAGAAGCCCGAACGCGTCGCCGTCCTCGACAGCGGCGAGCTCGACGACGTCATCGCGCTGGGCCTCACGCCCGTCGTCATGGCCAACCCCAACAACACCGCGCCGTCCTACCTCGCCGACAAGACCGCCGGGATCCCGACGGCCGGCGACGTCAGCACGCTGAACCTGGAGACGATCGCGGCCGCGAAGCCCGACCTGATCCTCGGCAGCAAGCTGCGCGCCGACCAGCTCTACGACCGGCTCTCCGCCATCGCCCCGACCGTGCTGAGCATCCGGCCCGGGTTCCCGTGGAAGGAGAACCTGCTGCTGGTCGGCGCCGCGACCGGCGAGGAGACCAAGGCGGTCGACCTGCTCAACGGCTACCAGCGCCGCGCCGACGCCGTGCGCGACAAGGTCTCCGGCGACCCGCCGACGATCTCGATGGTCCGCTTCATGCCCGGCCGCATCCGGCTCTACGGCAACCTGTCGTTCATCGGCGTCGTCCTGAAGGACGTAGGGCTGTCGCGGCCGGCCGCACAGAACTTCGACGAGCTCGCCACCGAGGTGTCGGCCGAGCGCATCGACCAGGCGGACGGTGGCTGGATCTTCTACTCCAGCTACGGCCCGCCCGAGCGGACGGCGCAGGCCACGGTGCTCGACAGCGCGCTGTGGAAGGGCCTGCCCGGGGTGACGGCGGGGCACGTGCGCCCGGTCGACGACGAGACGTGGTTCCTCGGCCTCGGACCGATCGGCGCGGGCCGGGTCCTCGACGACCTGGAGCGTCTGCTCGGCACCTAGCCCGGTACGCGAGCAGCCCGGTACGCGAGCAGCCCGGCACGCGACGAGCCCGGCACGCGAACGTGTCACCAGCGCTGTGTGAGAGCGCTGGTGACACGTCGGGACGCCGGTCACGCAGTCAGGTCGTACACCGTCTGCCCGCCGACGGTCGTGGCCGTGAAGGTCGCCTCGACCCATGCCGCGATCTGCGACGACGTGCTGTCCGAACCCCCGCCCGGTCCCCCGCCCTGGCCGTCGCCGATCCAGTAGTGGATGTTCCCGGCCGCGACCTCGGCCTGGAACTCGGCGAGCGTGATCGCCGAATCGGAGCCGCTCCAGCCGCCCGTCGACATCACGGCGGTGCCGGTCGCGAGCTCCAGCGACGCGGCGGACTGCGACGTCGACACCGCGGCCGACCAGGTGCTGTCTGTGGCCGAGAGGAGCGCGACCAGCTCCTCGCTCGTCGCACCGCCGCCCATTCCCCCGGCGCCCATCGCGCCACCGCCGCCCGTGCCGCCGGGCCCCGACTGCGCCGCATCACCGGCGGCCGCGGTCGGCGGTGTCCCGCCGCCGCCGAAGCCACCCCCACCGGAACCGCCGAACGACATCGAGGACGACGACCCCACCGACGGGATGCTCCCCGAGTGCGCGGTGGCGGCCGTCGCGAACGCGTACGACGCCGTCCCCACCGACGCGGCGAGCACCGCGGCGAGGACGCCCGTCGCGACCAGCCGACGTGAACCGCCGGGAACGAGGACCGCGACCAGGCCCGGCACCGCGAGCCCGGCGACGACCCAGCCCAGCCAGGCGTACGACGTGCCCGAGCCCAGCAGCAGCACCGCGCTCCAGGCCGCCGTCGACACCAGCATCAGTGCGAGCCCGACCCGCGCGGCCGGTCGCGACCGCGATCGCCACAGCGCGACGGCACCGATGGCCACGAGCGCGGCGATCCCCGGCGCGAGCGCGACCGTGTAGTACGGGTGCATCGATGCCGGCCTCGCCGCCGAAGCCGGAGTTCCCGCCACCGGCCCCTCCCCCGCCGCCGACCCCGCTTCCACCGTTGCCGGAGCCGCCGAGCAGCCGGCCGATGCCGTTGTAGCCCGATGCCAGCTCGAGCAGCGAGTTCGTCGTCGACCCACCGATGTACGGCCGGGAGTCCTCGGGCCACAGCTCGACGAGGGCGACGAACCAGCCGGCGGAGACGACCGTCGCGACCAGGCCGGCGCCGAGTCCCGACAGCCGGGTCCGCAGCGGGCCGGGCCGGGCGAGCAGGTACACCAGCCCGAACGCGGGCAGGACGAGCAGGGCCTGGCCCATCTTCGTCAGGAAGCCGAACCCGACGGCCGCGCCGGCGGCGACGACCCACCAGGTGGCGGCGCGGGTGGAGGCGGCGTCGACGGCTCGCACCATCGCGTAGGCGCCCGCGACCAGCAGCAACGTCAGCAGGGCGTCGGGGTTGTCGAAGCGGAACATCAGCACGGCGGCCGGGGTGAGCGCGAGCGCCGCACCGGCGGCGATCCCGGTGGCGGGCCCGGCCCAGCGGCGGACGGCCGCGCGCAGCAGCGCCACCGCGGCGACGCCCATGAGCGCCTGCGGCACGAGCAGGCTCCAGGACGAGAAGCCGAAGATCCGGGCGCTCGCCGTCATGACCCAGAGGGACGCGGGTGGCTTGTCGACGGTGATGGCGTTGCCGGAGTCGAGCGACCCGAACAGCCACGTCTTCCACGACGTCGTGCCGGCCTGCACGGCGGCGGCGTAGTACTCGTTGGCGTACCCGGACGCCGAGAGGTTCCACAGGTAGAGCGCTGCGGCGCCGACGAGCAGCACGCCGAACGCGATCGTCTCCCCGCGGACGCGGCGCCGGGGTGGGCGGTGCCGGCCCGGCGGGACGGGCGCCGGCGGGCGCGGGGGCGACAGCGTCGATGTGCTCACGGGGTCTCCGTCGGTCGGCGAGGTGGTCGCCGTCCAGCGTGCGGAGCGTTCCTGTGGGGCGGTTGTGCATGGCCTGTGCGGGCGGTCGACACATGCTCGGGAACAGGAATGAAAATGGTTGTCATGTACGTTGAAGGCGACAGCAACCACGGAAGGAGCCCACGATGCGCACCGGAATCCACCCCGCGTACCGGCCAGTCGTCTACCAGGACCGGGCGACCGGCGACACGTTCCTGACCCGCTCGACGGAGACCTCGACCGAGACGGTCGAGTGGTCCGACGGGAACACCTACCCCGTCGTGAAGGTCGACGTCACGTCGTTCTCACACCCGTTCTGGACGGGCACGACGCGCGTGCTCGACGAGGCCGGTGCGGTCGAGAAGTTCCGCCGCCGCTACGGCGACCGGCGCCACTGACCCGAGACCCGACGAACCCCTGTGGGCGCAGCAGCTCACAGGGGTTTGTCGTACTTGGCCAACGGATCGGGCTCCGGCGCCGGGACGGGGAGGATCTGGCGCGGGAGCGACTCGGTGACGATGCCGCGCTCGGCACGGAACCTCTGCTCCCGCGGGTAGCCCAGCGACGCCTCGACGAACCGCACCCCGTCCTCCCACGTCACCCGCGGCACGTGCAGGTGGCCGTAGACGACCGAACGGGCCCGGTAGCGGACGTGCCAGTCCGCGGTGCGCGTCGAGCCGCACCACAACGAGAACTCCGGGTAGCGCAGGATGCGCGTCGGACGGCGGGTGAGCGGCCAGTGGTTGACCAGCACCGTCGGCAGGTCGGGGTCGATCGCGTCGAGCCGGCGCTCCGTCGCGGCGATCCGTGCCGCGCTCCAGGCCTGCCGCGTCGGATAGGGGTCCGGGTGGAGCAGGAACTCGTCGGTGCACACCACTCCGGCGGCCTGCGCCGCGGCGATCCCCTCCTCGAACGTCGAGGTACCCGACGGCAGGAACGTGTAGTCGTAGAGCAGGAACAGCGGGGCGACCACCACGGGTCCGTCCGCCCCCGTCCACACCGGGTAGGGGTCCTCGGGGGTGACGACACCGATCTCGCGGCAACGTTCCACGAGCCGCTCGTACCGCGCGACCCCGCGCGGCGCGCCCTCCTCCTTGGGCCGCGTCCACAGCTCGTGGTTGCCCGGCACCCAGATCACGGTCGCGAACCGCTGCCGCAGCGACGCGAGCGTCGACACCGTGTCCTCGACCTGCTCGGCGACGTCGCCGGCGACGATCAGCCAGTCGCCGGGGTCGGTCGGGCGCAGCGCGGCGGCGGTCTCGCGGTTCTCGGGGTGGCGGACGTGCAGGTCGCTGACGGCGAGGACGCGGGGGGCGGACACCCGCACAGTCCTACCCCGGTTGATCGCCCCGGTGTGGGTGGCGTGCGCGGGCCCACCTCTGGACGCACCTAAGTTACCAGCAGTAAGTTGGCCGCATGGCGGCTTCGGGCGGACCACGACGATTCATCCGGTGGGCACTGCGGCACGGGCTGGTGCGCCGCGCCGTCGGCAAGCGGGCCGCCGCGGGCGAGCTCGGCGCCCGCCTGATGCTCGATCCCACCGTCCTCGACGAGCCCTACCCGTTCTACGAACAGGTCCGCGCCCGCGGCCGCTTCGTCGACACCGGGCTCGCCCTCACCACCGTCGACCACGCCGTGGCCCTGGAGATCCTGCGCAGCAAGGACTTCGGCGTCGGCATGAGGATGCCGGAGAACCTGCCCGGCCCCATCCGGCTCGCGCTCAGAGCCGGCGGCACGTGGTCGCTGGGGCCCGCGCAGCCGCCGTCGATGCTCTCGGCCGACCCGCCCGACCACACCCGCTACCGCAAGCTCGTGACCCGCGCGTTCAGCGCCAAGCAGGTCGCGGCGCTGCGCCACCGCACCGAGGAGATCGCCACCGGCCTGCTCGACGACCTCGCCGCCCGCCCCGGTGGCAACGCCGATCTGGTCGCCGACTACGCCGCCCTGCTGCCCGCCACCGTGATCGCCGAGATGCTCGGCGCGCCGCTGGAGATGCGCGACCAGTTCCTGCGCTGGGGCGAGGGCGGCGCGCTCTCGCTCGACATGGGTCTCACCTTCGCCGAGTTCCGACGTACCGAGCGCGACATCGACGCTCTGCACGCCTGGATGCTCGGCCACTTCGACCGCATCCGCGCGAACCCGGGCGACGACATCCTGTCGGCGCTCGTCGGCGTCCACGACGAGGAGGGCGGCCTGTCGCAGGACGAGCTGTCGAGCATCGCGATGCTGCTGCTCGCCGCCGGGTTCGAGACGACGGTCAACCTCATCGGCAGCGGCGCAGCCCTCCTGCTGCGGCACCCCGACCAGCTCGCCCTGCTGCACGAGGACCCGTCGCGCTGGACCAACGCGATCGACGAGATGCTGCGCATCGACTCTCCCGTCCAGCGCACCGGCCGGGTCGCCGACGTCGACGTCGAGGTCGCGGGCACCCGGCTCCCGGCGGGGTCGGTCGTGATCCTGCAGCTCGGCGGGGCCAACCGCGACCCCGCGGTGTTCGACGAACCCACCCGCTTCGACGTGCTGCGCGCCAACGCCGCCGACCACATCGCGTTCTCCAGCGGCATCCACTACTGCCTCGGCGCGGGGCTGGCGAAGATGGAGGGCGAGGTCGCGCTGCGGGCACTGTTCGAGCGCTTCCCCGACCTCACCGCGGCAGGGCCCGGACGTCGCCGCCCGACGCGCACGCTGCGGGGGTACGCGTCTCTGCCGGTGTCGCTGGCGAGGACGACCGTCCCCGCCTGACCCCGGGCTGCTGGTCCACGCCGCCACCCTGATGGCAGGCTCGGCGCGTGAACATCACGATCGACCTGCCCACCGTCGGCGAGGGTCGCGCCCTGGTCGCCTGGCTGCTGGCGTCGTTCGTGGTGACGTTCGTGGTGACCCGGGTGATCACCCGCATGATCGCGAGCGGACGCGGACCGTTCCGGGACACCACGATCGGTGGCGTCCACATCCACCATCAGGTGTACGGCATCTTCATGATGATCGGCGCCGGGACGTTGATGTTCACGTACCGTCCCGACGCGCCCTGGGCGGAGATCCTCGCCGCCGTGTTCGGCGCCGGCGCCTCGCTCACCCTCGACGAGTTCGCGCTCTGGCTGCGCCTCGACGACGTCTACTGGGCCGAGGAGGGTCGCCGCTCGGTCGACGCCGTGATGATGGCCGCCGTCGTCGGCGGGCTGCTGCTGGTCGGCAGCAACCCGCTCAACGACGCCGACGCCGGCACCGGGGCGCCGCTCGTCGCGCTCAACATCGCGGTCAACCTGGTGTTCGCCGCGCTCGCCATCCTCAAGGGCCGCAACATCCTCGGGCTCCTCGGCGTGTTCATCCCCGTCGTCGCGCTCGTGGCGACGTGCCGGCTCGCGCGGCCGCGCTCGTTCTGGGCGCGCCGCTGGTACAAGCCCGGGTCCCGCAAGCTGGAGCGGTCGCTGCGGCGGTTCCCGCCGGGGCGGCTCAACCGGTGGGACAAGGTCGTCGACTGGCTCGCCCGGCCGCCCGCAGCCCGCGCGGTCGACACCGCCGCGCCGGCCGTCGTGGAGTTCGGACCGGCGGTCGCGCACGCCGACGCACCGGACCCCGCTGCGCCGAGCGCGGTCGACGGTCACGCGCCGGGTGGCCAGTCGGGCAAGGCTTGATCGCGCACCGGCGTGTCCTGCGGACTTGATGCCCCTATCGGGTCATCATCACGCGAGTGCAGGACGTACCGGTGCGGGTCGGGACACCGGACGACGAGACGGCCGACGGTGGCCCCGACCGCCCCGTCGCGACCCGTTCCGCGCCGCGCCGGACACCGGCCGCTCGCGCATCCGTTCCCTGGCCGGTCGCGCCCCGGGAACCGGCGTTCCCGTCGCGCCCTGCACTGACCCGCACGTCGGCCGTCCTCACCGCACTGCTGTTCGGAATGATCACGTTCGTCAGCGCGCCCGACTCGCCGTTCCGGCTGGTGGCACCGCCGCCCCCGCCGGCAGCGGTCGCGCCCACCGGGCTCGCCGCCGTGCCGCAGGTGATCACCGAGGTCCGCGCGAACGGCACCGCGGGCGCCCGGACAGTCGCACTGACCTTCGACGACGGCCCCGACCCGACCTGGACCCCGAAGGTCCTCGACGTGCTGCAGCGAAACGGCGCCGTTGCCACGTTCTGCATGGTGGGCACCCAGATCGAACGCCATCCGGAGCTGGTCGCGCAGGTCACCGGGGCCGGGATGCGACTGTGCTCGCACTCGCGCAGCCACGACGAGTCGCTCGCCACCCGTCCCGAGCCGGCGATGCTGGCCGAGATCACCGACGTCCGCGACCGCACCGCCAACGACCCGCGCGCCGACGTCCGCTACTTCCGCGCACCCGGCGGGTTCTGGTCGCCGGTCATGCTGTCCGACGCCGCGACCCACGACCTGCAGCCGCTGGGCTGGTCGATCGATCCTCGCGACTGGAACCGTCCGGGCGCCGACGCGGTCGTCGCGACGGTGCAGAAGAACATCCACAGCGGTGCGATCGTGCTGCTGCACGACGGTGGTGGGAACCGCGCCCAGACCGTCGCCGCGCTGGAACGGCTGCTGCCCTGGCTGACGTCGCAGGGCTACACGTACGTCTTCCCCTGACCTCTACGGGCCGTCAGCGGGCGGGCAGCCATTCCAGCCACGCCGCGCTCGGGTGTGCCCGGCCGACGACGCGGCCGGTGCGCTGCCCGTCGCGCAGCGAGACGTGACCGATCACGCCGAACACCCCGCCGGCGCGGTTGTGCTCGACCCAACCGTCGGGCACCGGTAGCCCCTGCACCGTCGAGTCGGCGTCGGGGCCGAGCGGGACGAGGGGGTCGACGGAGATCCACTCGATCGTCCGGGTCCGCGAGAGACGCTCCAGCAGCGCGTCGAACCGGGCGAGCTGCGCGGGCGGCAGGAAGACGTGCACGTAGGTGTCGAGCAGGCACACCGTCGCCTCCTCGGGCAGCCCGGCGACGGCGTCCTCCAGCACGTCGAGCAGGTCCCCGCGGACGGCGCGGGCGCCCTCGGACCGCGTGATCGCGGCGGCCGCGGCGAACCGCGTGACGGCCCCGGCCTCCGGCGGGACGCACGCGGCGAGCCAGCCGTAGGTGTCGGGGTCGGCCAGGTCGTGCGGCTCCACGTCGACACCGACGCGGGCCAGGATCGGCGGCACCCGCTCCGGGACGTCGGGCGCCACGCCGTGGACCGCGCAGTCGAGCTGCACCGACGCCTCGGGGTCGCCGCAGGTCAGCGCCGCACCCCCGGCGAGGCGGTAGGAGTAGGCGTAGCGGTCGAGGTGCAGGGCCAGTCCCGCGCCGGTGCCGAGATCGACCAGCGCGAGGGGCCGACTGTCGCGCGCGGCGATGCCGTTCAGGACGGGCAGCACGTCGAGGCAGCGGGCGACCTCGTTCATCTGGTAGCGGTGCCCGGCGCACAGCGCGGCCAGCGCGTCGCGCTCCTCGCGGGCGAACGCCGCCACGGCCGCGGGGAACCCACCGTCGTCAGGGGGCTGGATGCCCCCGGGCTGCGGGAAGTAGCGGGCGAACGCGGTGTCGGGCCGCAACGCCGCCTGCCGCGACAGAGCGGCCACCACCAGCAGGGCGGGCAGCCGGTCCGGTGCGATCGACGCCGCCAGCGCACGGAGGACGTCGTCACGCGCGACGGCGGTGAGCGTCGCGGCCGTCAGCCACCAGCTCTCCGGCGCGCCGGGCGGCGACCACGCCGCAGCCACCGCCAGCGCCTGCTCGGCGACGACCTTCTCCCGCTGCGCCGCGTCGTCGGGAAAGGGGGCGGCGTCGGCGTCCATCGCGGCAGTCTTCACCTCGAAAGCACGACGCGCCAAGAACGACAACTGGCCTACGTTGACCTCCATGCCCATCGCGCAGCCACCGTCGGAGACCGGTGGCCACCGGTCGGACGTCCCGGTCAACCCGATCTTCGCCCGCGAGCCGATCTCGATCCCCCGGTTCGCCCTGCCCGACGAGGGTCTCGACCCCGACATCGCCTACCAGGTCGTGCACGACGAGCTGATGCTCGACGGCAACGCGCGGCTCAACCTGGCGACGTTCGTGACCACATGGGCCGACCCGCACGCCGAGCGGCTGATGACGGAGTCGTTCGACAAGAACGTCATCGACAAGGACGAGTACCCGCGCACCGCCGACCTCGAGGCCCGCTGCGTGCGGATGCTCGCGAAGCTGTGGAACGCCCCCGACGCGCAGGACGCCGTCGGCTGCTCGACGACCGGGTCGTCGGAGGCGTGCATGCTGGGCGGGCTGGCGCTCAAGCGGCGCTGGCAGATCGCCCGCCGGGCCGCCGGGAAGGCGACCGACCGGCCCAACATCGTCATGGGCGTCAACGTCCAGATCTGCTGGGACAAGTTCGCCAACTTCTTCGAGGTCGAGCCGCGACTGGTGCCGATGGAGGGCGACCGGCTGCACCTGGGCGCCGCCGAGGCGGCGGCGTTGTGCGACGAGAACACGATCGGCGTCGTCGTCATCCTCGGGTCCACGTTCGACGGCAGCTACGAACCCGTCGCCGAGGTCTGCGCGGCGCTCGACGACCTGCAGGAACGCACCGGAGTCGACGTGAAGGTGCACGTCGACGGGGCGTCGGGGGCGATGATCGCACCGTTCTGCGACCCGGACCTGGAGTGGGACTTCCGGCTCGACCGGGTGGCGTCGATCAACACCTCGGGGCACAAGTACGGGCTGGTCTACCCCGGCGTCGGCTGGGTGCTGTGGCGCGACGCCGCCGCCCTGCCCGAGGAGCTCGTCTTCCGGGTCAACTACCTCGGCGGCGACATGCCGACGTTCGCGCTGAACTTCTCCCGCCCCGGCGGGCAGGTCATCGCCCAGTACTACAACTTCCTGCGCCTCGGCACGGACGGCTACCGCCGCGTGCAGCAGACCTGCCGCGACGTGGCGACGTCGCTGGCGGCGCGGATCGCGGAGTTCGACCGGCTGCACCTGCTCACCGACGGCTCCGAGCTACCCGTGTTCGCGTTCACCGTCGACGACGACGCGCCGTTCTCCGCGTTCGACCTCTCGGCGGCGCTGCGGGAGGCGGGCTGGCTCGTCCCGGCCTACACGTTCCCGGCCGACCGCGAGGACCTCGCCGCGCTGCGCATCGTGGTGCGCAACGGGTTCTCCCACGACCTGGCCGGCCTGCTGATCGACGACCTGGGCCGGGCACTGGAGCGGTTGGAGAAGCAGCCGTCGCCGCAGCGCGGTGCGGAGTCGTCGTCGTTCGCGCACGGCGCGGGCAGGCCCGCGGGGGCGCATCAGCGCTGATCAGAGCTCGTGAGCGGTAATGGTCGCGACAGCGACCATCACCGCTCACAGGCGTGGGTCGTCAGCGGGACGCTGCGCGCCCGCCGGTCGCCGAGATCGCGGCGCCGGTCACGAGCGAGCCGATCGCGATGCCGATGACCAGGTAGATGATCGCCGACGCGATCTTGACGCCCAGGTCTCCGCTGCCGAGGAACGCCAGCAGGATCGCGACGACCGTCACCAGCGCGACGATCCAGCCGAAGTAGGCCAGCGGCCGCGGGGTGCTCACCAGGAGCAGGTGCACCAGCCCGGTCGCGGCCAGGGCGGCCACGGCGGCCGACAGGCACAGCACCACGGTCTGGCCGCTGCCCAGCGGGCCCGACGCGAGGGGGCCCAGGAACTCGACCTTCGGCAGGGCGCGGGCGATCAGCACACCGACCAGCGCGATCAGCGCCGCGACGATCGCCGTCGCCACGCCGCCGGCCCACAGGCGCCCGGCGTTGACGGTCGGCGCCTTCGACCCGGGCGGGGTCTGGCGGCCGCCGCTGAACTGCTGCCGGCCGTAGGTGTCGTACTGCTGGTCGCCGTAGTCGGCGGGCATCTCGCGGGTGCGGTCGTCGTACTGCGACGGGTTGCGCGGGGTCCCGTACTCGTCCCCGGTCCCGTATCCCCGTGTCATCGTCGTCCGTCTCCCAAGCCGAGTGCGTCGCGGCGCGCGCCGGTCCGGCAGCGCGTCGCGCGATTGTCGCGCACATCGCCGGAGTTGGAGCGTTCGAAACGTCCATCGGAAGTGTTCCGATCCGGTGACGACGTCACGCGGGTCAGCCGCCGGGGGGCATCTGATGGATCACCGATGGGCTCGGCGAGTGATCCGTCAGATGCCCCCCAGCATCCGCCGGGCCTCCTCGACCTGGGCCTGCAGCACCTCGAGCCGGGTCGCGGTGGCCGCGCCCTGCTCGGCGCCCGGACCCATGTGACCGGCGACGTAGCGCGAGTACACCCCCGCGCCGATGCAGGCGGAACGCCACCGGGCGAAGGCCACGTAGTAGTCGACGACGTCGTCGGCGAGCGGAGTTCCCGTCCGTTCGACATAGCGTGCCACCAGCTCGGACCGTTCCGGGAACCCCGGCTGGGCCGACGGGCTGTTGGTGCCCGCGGGAACGGCGTCGCCGGGACGGGTCCACGACATGAGCAGCCAGCCGAGGTCGGCGAGCGGGTCGCCGAGCGTCGCGAGCTCCCAGTCGAGGACGGCGCGGACCTCGCCGTCGGGTCCGTACATGAGGTTGCCGGCGCGGAAGTCGCCGTGCGCGATGCGCGTCGTCGCGGCCTCGGGGGCGGCGGCGACGAGCAGGTCGTGGACGACGTCGATCCCCGTCAGGTCCTCGACCGCCGAGGCGTGGGCCTGCGTGTGCCAACGCTTGAGCTGGCGTTGCAGGTAGCTGCCGGGCCGGTGCAGGTCGCCGAGGCCGGCCTCGTCAGGATCGACGGCGTGCAGGTCGGCGAGGACGTCGACGGTCGCGAGCCCGGCGGCGTGCCGGGAGCCCTCGGGGTAGGCGGCGCCGGCGGCGTCGTCCCCCAGGACGGTGCCCTCGACGTAGCCCATGACGTAGAACTCCGCGCCGATGACGTCGGTGTCCGCGCAGTACGCGACGGGCCGGGCGACGGGCACCGGCGTCGGGTGCAGCGCGCTGATGAACCGCCACTCCCGGCTCATGTCGTGCGCGGTCGCCAGCACGCCGCCCATCGGCGGGCGGCGCAGCGCCCAGGCGGCGCCCGCGTCGTCGACGATCCGGTAGGTCAGGTTCGAGTGCCCGCCGGCGATGCGGTCGGCGCGCAGCGTCCCGGACGCGGCGGACACCTCGTCGACGTGCGCGTCGAGCCAGCGGGCCAGCGGCGCCACGGGCACGGGGTCGTCGGTGGCGATCTCCGTCGATCGGCTCATCCGCCCATTCAATGTCCTCGGCCGCGGCCTGTCACGTGAGCGGCAGCACAAGGCGGGCAAGGAGCCTCGCCGGTTCCGCCGCGGGGTCGGCGGTGAGTCCGGTGTGGACGGACCCGGGACGCACGACCGTCGAGCGCGGTGCGGTGAGCCTACGGAACCGACGCCCCAGGTCCTCGCCGTCGGCCGGACCGGTGGCCGCGAGCGCGCCGTCGGTGAGCCGGTCGGACCGGGCGGGGGCGCCGACGGCGGTGATGCCGGCGACCGCGTCGAGGGCGAGCGCGATGGCCTCGATGTCGGCGTGCGGGTCGAGGACGGCGACCCGGGCGGCGTCGAGGTGCACGGCGGCACCCAGGAAGTCGACGGCCCGGCAGTAGACGAGCACACCGGCGTTGACGGTCTCGCCGCGGTCGGGGCGGGGCACGACCTGGAGCAGGGCGTACTCGTAGAGGTGCAGGGTCATCGCCCGGCCCTCCACCCGGCGAGCCACGGCGGGTGCCCAGCCGCGGGGCGGCTGCGGCGTCCGGCACCGGCGGCCGCGGCCTCGCGCAACGGTGGCAGCCACGTCGCGCGGGCGTCGAGACGGGCGGTGAGGGCGGCGACGTAGGCGGCGCGGACGTCGTCGGGCGAGTCGAAGCCGGGCTCGCCGTCGAGCCACTCGTCGGGCACGGCGGCGGTGGCCGCGGCCAGCAGTGCGGGCGTGACGCGCGGGGCCGACCCGGCGTCGGCGGCGTCGACGTCGGGGGCGCAGCCGATGAGGACGTGGTCGGCCGCGTCGTAGGGGCGAGCGGCGCGCTCGGCGAGGGCGTCGGCCGTGGGCGGCCCGGACCAGCCGTGGTGGAACGTGAGCGTGGCGCCGTGGTCGATCAGGTACGGACGGCGGTGCCACAGCAGCAGGTTGGCGTTGCGCCACGAGCGGTCGACGTTGCCGACGAGCGCGTCGAACCACAGCACCCGGCCGGCGAACTCCGGGCCGGGGTCGAACGCGAGCGGATCGAGGTCGAGCGCGCCGGGCAGGAAGTCGACGCCGAGGTTGCGGCCCGGCGAGTTGCGCAGCAGCTCCTGGACCTCCTGGTCGGGCTCGGCCAGCCCCAGCTGCGGGTCGACGTCGACGGTGAGCAGCTCGGGCACCGCCAGGCCGAGCCCACGCGCCAGCTCCCCCGCCACGATCTCGGCGACCAGCACCTTGCGGCCCTGACCCGCGCCGTGGAACTTCACGACGTAGGTGCCGAGGTCGTCGGCCTCCATCAGTCCTCCCGGCAGCGACCCGCCCTCACGCAGCGGCGTGACGTAGCGGATCGCGGTGACCCCTCGCAGCACGACACCCCGTCCTCTCGCTCGACGACCATCCTTGCCGACGGCCGTCGTGCGGGAGAGCGGGGTGTGCGTGCGCCGCGGGGGGCGGTCCGGCGTCCGCGGGGACCCTGCCGGGGGCCGGCTCAGCGGGCGGAGAACAGGTGCGGCTCGGGCTCGGTCCAGGCGGGGACGTAGCGGGCCGGCTCCTGTGCGCCCGCCCCGCTGTGCGCGGGCGTCCCGACGACGGGCGACTGCGGCGCGTCGTACGGCTTACCCTGCGCCGCAACGGGTGCGGCGGCCGGGCGCGCGGCCGGGCGCCCCATCGGGACGAAGGTCTCGCTCAGCATCGGGAACCCGCGGGCCTCGGTGGCCACGTCGTCACCCGCGGGGGCGGTGGACTCGGTGACGGTCGCGCCGGCCATCGCGGGGGCGGCCGGACGACCGTTGTCGTGCACGGTGACGACGACGGAACGGCGCTCGGCGCGCCGGACCTCGGCGCGGGCCCGCCACCCGGCGGCGACGTGGGACAGGCTGAGCCGGCCCGGACCGAATGCGGCGACACCCAGGACCACCGCGATGATCATGCCGACGAGCTCCCAGCCGCCGTTCTTGACGAAGATTCCGTTCTTGGCGTGGACGAACCACACGGCGCCGCCCATGACGAACGTGAATCCGAGCGCCGCCCAGCGGACCATCACGCCGAGCAGCAGCAGGATCGAGCCCGTGAGCTCCACGACGAGCGTGAACGCGGTGGCGGCGATGGCGATCGGGATGCCGAAGTTGGTGAACACCACCGTCGTGGACGCGAAGCCCGTCTGCACGAACGTCTGCCAGACGTGCGCGAGCATCACCACCGAGACGAGGACGCGCGCGACGAGGATCAGCACGTCGCGGTACCAGTTCTCGGTCCAGTCGCGGACCTGGGCGGGGAGCGTGCGGGGCATCTCAGCCTCCTGTGCATCGATCGTTCGTCGTGTCCGGCAGGGCATGTGCGACGCGCTGGTCGGTCGACGTTGCGTGCCCGACCGGACGCTTTCCGTAGCGGTCGTGGAGCCGACGTTAGCCCGGACGTCGCTGTCCTGAGCGACGAACGGCCGATCCGACGACGACCGAACGGTCCTGCGCGGTGAGCTGTCGCACATCGACCACTCATCCGTGTAACGCACGCCGACGGAAAAGGTGACGCTTCGAGTTTCGACGACCACTCAGGGGCGTTCTTCGGACCCGAAAGCGTGGCTCCCGCGGCCCGTCGCGACGGCATGCGTCCGTACGGGGGTGGGGCTACCACCACCCCGGTCGGCGGGTCAGCACGGTCGTCGCGATCGGCACCGTGCGGCAGAGTTCTCGTTGCCGGGCGGGAGGGCAGCACCTGGGGGGCCCGCCCGGCACGGACGTCCACCACGTCACCGCCGCTGGGGAGCGGGCCGTGACACGAGGTGGCCGGGGTTGTCGACGGGGGTGTCGAGAACCCCCGACCGGCCGGGCGGCACTGGGGAGCGCCGCCCGGCCGATCTCGTTCTCCTCAACGGTTGCCGGTGTCGGCATGATGGGGCCGTGAGCGCATCGAGCCGTCCCGCCGACATCACGTCGACGCCCGAGTGGGCCGCACTGGCCGCCCACCACCGCGAGGTCGAGCCACTCCACCTGCGCGAGCTGTTCGACTCCGACCCCGACCGGGTCGAGGCCTTCACCGCCACCGCGGCCGACCTCGTCCTCGACCACTCCAAGCACCGCATCACCCGCGACACGCTGCCGCTCCTGTTCGCGCTGGCCGAGCGTGCCGGCATCCCCGACCGCATCACCGCGATGTTCCGCGGCGACCACATCAACACCAGCGAGGACCGCGCCGTCCTGCACACCGCGCTGCGGCAGCCCCGCGACGCCTCGCTCACCGTCGACGGCCAGGACGTCGTCACCGACGTCCACGAGGTCCTCGACCGGATGGGCGCGTTCGCCGACTCCGTGCGGTCCGGCAAGTGGACCGGCCACACCGGCGAGCGCATCCGCGCCGTCGTCAACATCGGCATCGGCGGCTCCGACCTCGGCCCGGTCATGGCCTACGAGGCGCTGAAGGCGTACTCCGACCGCGACCTCACCGTCCGGTTCGTGTCCAACATCGACCCCACCGACCTCGCCGAGACCGTCCGCGACCTCGACCCGGCGTCGACGCTGTTCATCGTCTCATCGAAGACCTTCACGACGCTGGAGACGCTGACCAACGCGCGCAACGCGCGCGACTGGCTGCTGGCGTCGCTGGGCGACGAGTCGGCCGTCGCGAAGCACTTCGCCGCCGTGTCGACCAACGCCGCAAAGGTCCGCGACTTCGGCATCGACGAGGCCAATATGTTCGGCTTCTGGGACTGGGTCGGTGGCCGGTACTCCGTCGACTCCGCGATCGGGCTCTCGCTCATGGTCGCCGTCGGCCCCGACCGGTTCGGCGAGTTCCTCGCCGGCATGCACGCCATGGACGAGCACTTCCGCACCACGCCCGCCGAGCGCAACGTGCCGCTCATCGCCGGGCTGCTCAACGTCTGGTACTCGAACTTCTTCGGCGTCCAGACCCACGCCGTCCTCCCCTACAGCCAGTACCTGCACCGGCTGCCCGCCTACCTGCAGCAGCTGACCATGGAGAGCAACGGCAAGTCGGTGCAGCAGACCGGCGTCCCCGTCACCACCACGACCGGTGAGATCTGGTGGGGCGAGCCCGGCACCAACGGCCAGCACGCCTTCTACCAGCTGCTGCACCAGGGCACCCGGCTCGTGCCTGCCGACTTCATCGGCTTCGCCCGGCCTGCCCACGACCTGCCCGGCGAGGGCGCGGCCGACATGCACGACCTGTTCTCCGCCAACCTCTTCGCCCAGACCGCGGCGCTCGCGTTCGGCAAGACCGCCGAGGAGATCACCGCCGAGGGCACCCGGGCCGACGTGGTGCCGCACAAGGTCATGCCCGGCAACCGTCCGACGTCGACGATCCTCGCGCCCGAGCTCAGCCCGTCGGTACTGGGCCAGCTCATCGCCTTCTACGAGCACGTGACGTTCGTCGAGGGTTCGGTGTGGGGCATCGACTCGTTCGACCAGTGGGGCGTCGAGCTGGGCAAGGTCATGGCCAAGCAGATGGTGCCGGTCCTGTCGGACGCCGACCCGTCCTACGACGGTCTCGACGCCTCGTCGACGGCACTGGTGAAGCACTACCGGGAGCTGCGCGGGCGCAGCGCCTGAAGGACTACCGGCCGGTCGGTCGGGGTGCGGCGGACCGCCGCCCCGGCCAGACTGGTCGCATGCGATCTTCGCCCGCCCGGCTCCCGCTGGTGCTCGGCGTCGTCGTGGTGACCCTGCTCGCCGCTGCCGCCGGGCTGCTCCTGCACTTCGGGGCCACCGGCAGCGGCACCGCCGACGCCGATGCCGCGCTGCTCACCGACGCCGTCGCCGTCCGCGAACCCGCTCTGACCACCGCCGCGGTGGTGGTCACGACGATCGGCAGCACCGCCGCGATGGCGCTGCTCGCCGTGACCATGTGCGTCGTGAGCTGGCTGCGCGGGCGCCGCGCCGACGCCGTGTTCGTCGCGGCCGCCGCGATCGGTGGGAGCGCGTTGTTCCGGCTGCTCAAGGCGCTCTTCGACCGGCCCCGCCCGCCGGTGGCGACGCGGCTGGTGAACGAGACCAACGAGTCGCTGCCGTCGGGGCACGCGACGATGTCCGTCGTGATGATCGGCGCCCTCGTCGTGCTGCTGTGGGCGGGCCGCAGCACCGCGACACGCGTCGCGCTCGTCGCCACCGCGACGGTGTGGGTGGTGGCCGTCGGGGCGACCCGCATCTACCTCGGCGTGCACTGGTTCAGCGACGTCGTCGCCGGCTGGTTCGTCGGCGCGACCTGGCTCGCGGTGTGCGTGGTCGCACGCCGGTCCTGGGGCAGCCGGCCGGGTGAGCCGGCACCGGTCGACTCCGCGACCGGCTGACCCTGCTCCTTCCCGCACCACCACGTCGACCGGCCGCCGACGGTGCCGTGGACCATCGGCGCCCCGCACCGCGGGCACGACGCGTCGGCATGCCGGTGCTCGATGATCCGTCCGGTGTGGACGCCGCCGTTCGCGATCGCCGCCTGCAGAGCCCGTTCCAGGTTGCGATGCAGGCGGTTCACCTCGGTGCGGTCGAGCTCGTCGGACGGTCGCGACGGCGACAGCTTGGCCTGCCACAACGTCTCGTCGGCCAACAGGTTGCCCACCCCCGACAGCACCTTCTGGTCGAGCAGCCGCGCCTTGAGCGGGGCGTGGCTGCGCCCCAGCCGTTCCCGCAGCTGCGCCGCCGTGATGTCCTCGGCGTCCGGGCCGAGCGCGTCGATGTCCGGATCCAGGCGCACCCGGCCCAGCCGGCGCTTGTCGAACAGCCGGAACTCGCCGCCGTCCTCGAACCGGACGGTGAAGCGGTTCCACTCGGGCTTGCGGCTCACCCGTTCGTCCCCGGACCCGGCGACGACGATCCGCCCGCCCATCCCCAGGTGCACCCCGAGTGTCGGGCCCTCGTCGCCGTGCGAGTCGCGGGTCTCGCACCACATCGTCTTGCCGCGCCGGTGCGCCGCCGTCAACATGCCCCCGACCAGCACCGACGCGATCTCCCCCGGTGCATGCGGGCGGCACACCCAGTCGTCGGTGTCGTCGACGGTGACGATGCGACGGTCCAGCGCCTCCTCCAGGACGCGTCTGGCTGCTTCGACCTCGGGGAGCTCGGGCACGTGATCAGTGTCGCGCCGCGGCGCCGGGATCGCGCGGCGTACGCACGATCAGCGTGCGGACCGGGCACAGCGGCGCCGCGACGCCCTGCGCCTGTGAGCGGCAACAGTCGCTGCAGCGACCGTTGCCACTCACGACCTCGTCGTGGAACACGGGCGGGCCGACCCCCGTTGATCACGGCGTGACGACCCGGATGCGTGTGCGTGCCCCCGAGCTGCACGGCCGTCGATGGCTGAGCACGGGCGGGCGCGAGCTCTCCCTCGCCGACCTGCGCGGCAAGATCGTCCTGCTCGACTTCTGGACGTTCTGCTGCGTCAACTGCCTGCGCGTCCTCGACGAACTGCGTCCGCTCGAGGAGCGCTGGTCCGACGTGCTCGTCGTCGTCGGCGTGCACTCGCCGAAGTTCGCACACGAGGGCGAGCCCGCCGCGGTCGATGCCGCCGTCGAGCGCTACGGCGTCGGGCACCCGGTGCTCGACGACCCCACCCTCCAGACCTGGGACGCCTACGCCGCCCGCGCCTGGCCGACCCTCGTCGTCGTCGACCCGACCGGCTACGTCGTCGCGCAGATGTCCGGTGAAGGTCACGCCCACGGCCTCGACGTCCTCATCGGCGAGCTCGTCGCCGAGCACGAGGCCGCCGGCACCCTGCACCGCGGCGACGGCCCCTGCGTCGCACCCCCGGAGCCGCAGACGGCGCTGCGCTTCCCCGGCAAGGTCGTCGCCCTGCCGTTCGGCACGTTCCTCGTCTCCGACACCGCCCATCACCAGCTCGTCGAGCTGGACGCCGACCTCGTCACCGAACGCCGCCGGTTCGGCACCGGCCGCCGCGGCCCGCTGTCGGAGCCGCAGGGTCTCGTCGTGCTGCCCGCCGACGTCGCCGCCGAGGTCGGCTACGACGTGGTCGTCGCCGACTCGGTCAACCATGCGCTGCAAGGACTCTCGCTGGCCTCCGGCGAGCTGCGGAGGGTCGCCGGGACCGGCGGGCAGCTGCGGGAACGCGTCGACGTCGGCGGTACCGCCGAGGAGCTCTCCACGCCGTGGGACGTCGCCTGGTGGGAAGGCCGCGTCGTCGTCGCCATGGCCGGGTCGCACCAGCTGTGGTCGTTCGACCCGCGCACCGGCGCGGTGACCGTGCTCGCCGGCACCACCAACGAAGGCCTGCGCGACGGCCCGCCCACCGACGCCTTCTTCGCCCAGCCCTCCGGGCTGGCCACCGGCCCCGACGGCACGCTGTGGGTCGCCGACGCCGAGACCTCCGCGCTGCGCTCCGTCGTCGCCGCGCCCGCCGTCGGCGCCGCCGTCACCACCGCCGTCGGGCTGGGACTCTTCGACTTCGGGTTCCGCGACGGCCCCGCCCCCGACGAGGCGCTGCTGCAGCACCCGCTCGGCGTCGGCACCCTGCCCGACGGGTCCGTCGCCGTGGCCGACACCTACAACGGCGCCGTCCGCCGCTACGACCCCGGCACCCGCACCGTCACGACCCTGGCGCGAGACCTCGCCGAGCCGTCGGACGTGATCGTCGACGGCGACACCCTCGTCGTCGTCGAGTCGGCCGCACACCGGCTCGTTCGGCTGCCCATCCCGGCCGGGGCCCGCGTCGACGCCGGCGCCCACAAGGTCCGCCGCCCGCGTACCGACCTCGCGCCCGGCCCGCTGCAACTCACGATCGACTTCACCCCACCCACCGGGCAGCACCTCGACGACCGCTTCGGCGACCCGACCTCCCTGACCGTGACGGCGTCGCCGCCGTCGCTGCTGGTCAGCGGGGCCGGGACCGCCGCGGGCCTCGTGAGGACGATCGAGCTCTCCGGCGACGTCACCGAGGGGGTGCTCTCGATCAGCGTCGCCGCCGCGGCCTGCGACGAGGGCGACAGCATCTACGCCGCCTGCCACCGCTACCAGCAGGACTGGGGCATCCCGGTCAGGCTGATCGCCGACGCGCCGTCGGAGCTGACCCTGGACCTGCGAGCCCTCTGACTCAGATGCCCGACCAGAACCGGGTGAGTGCCGCGGCGCCGCGGGCCGGGTCCTGCATCATCCACCAGTGACCCAGCCCGTCGAGCTCCTCGACGTGCGCACCGGCCCGCTCGGCGGCACGCAGCTTCTGCTCCCGCGTGCCGACGTACGGGTCGTCGGTCGGGACCAGTGCCAGGCCCGGCACCCGCGCCGCAGCCTCCAGCCCGGCACCGAGATCGGCCATCGCCGGCTGCGCCGCCGAGCGGTACAGCCACAGGATGCACTCGCCCATCGCCGTGTCGAACGCCGCAGCCACCTTGTCGGCCACAGCCGCGTCCATCCCTTGCGCCGCGAGCCCCTCCCCGCGACGCGCGACCGGAGCCGCCCCCATCCGCGCGACGAGCTGCTCCCCCACCTGCGGCGTCTGCCACTGCTGCGCCAGGTCGTGCCACACGTAGTCGGGGTCGTAGATGCCGACGACGTCGCACGCCCAGCTGCGCACCAGATCCGGCCGGACCATCACCGCGTTGACGACGTGCCCGCCGCCCCAGTCGTGCCCCACGAGATCGACCTGCCCGCCACCCGCCGTGAGCTCCTCCAGCTCGGTGACCAACCAGTCCCGGTAGGACTCCCACGTCGCCGGGAACCCGTCGGGCACCGGAGCGCCGAAGCCCGGTGGCGACAACCGCACCGTCGGCTGCTCGTCGCCCAGATGATCCACCAACGGGCCCCAGATCGCCGCCGTCTCCGGGTTGCCGTGCACGAGGACTACGGTCATGGACGAACCGTAGCCAGCACAGGCGCCGTTCTCCCGGCTCACGGCGTCACCCGACGGGGGCGAGTGAGGGGTCGACGGGGCCGCTGTTAGCATGAATGACCGAGCGCACGGCGTGCTCGTCCGATCCGGGTCACACGGCCTGCGGTACGGGTCGTAACGCCGGCCCCAGTACACGTTCCAGGCAGGAAGACTCGAGGCAGACGCGTGGCCAACATCAAGTCCCAGATCAAGCGGGTCAAGACCAACGAGAAGCGCCGCCAGCGCAACAAGGCGGTCAAGTCGTCGGTCCGCACCGCCATCCGCCGGTTCCGTGAGGCCGAGGCGGCCGGCGAGACCGAGAAGGCCGTGGAGCTGCAGCGCGCCGCCGCCAAGGCCCTCGACAAGGCCGCCAGCAAGGGCGTCATCCACCGCAACCAGGCGGCCAACCGCAAGTCGGCCATCGCCAAGCGCGCCGACGCGCTCACCGCGTCCAAGAGCTGAACACCGCCGGCGCCCAGCGCCGGATCTGTTCTCCACGACGGCGCCGCCCGCACCCCGCGGGCGGCGCCGTCGTCGTGTCCGACGGGACGCACCCGCATACGACCCCTCGTGTCCCGCAGGACCCGGTGTGGTCGAGCGGGTGGGTCAGCGCATCTCGCGGGCGTCGATGATGCGGCGGACCGCACGTTCCAACGCGAACTCCGGGTCGGCGGCCGCGCCCTTGACGTCGGCGTTCGCCTCCGCGGCCGCCGCGAACGCGACCGCCAGCCCCTCGGGCCGCCACGAACGGACCTGCCCCTGCGCCTTGCGGATCTTCCACGGCGGCATGCCGAGCGAGCTCGCGAGCCGGTTGGGGTCGCCCCGCCCCGCCGCGCCCACCTTGGCGAGCGTCCGCACAGCGTCGGCCAGCGCGTCGGCGACGAGCACCGGCGCCACCCCCAGCACCAGCGCCCAGCGCAGCGCCTCGAGCGCACCCGCCCGGTCGCCGGCGACGACCTTGTCGGCGACCGTGAACCCCGACGACTCGGCCTTGCCCCGGTGGTAGCGCCGCACCGACTTCTCGTCGACCGCGCCGCCGGTGTCGGCCACCAGCTGCCCCGCCGCCGACGCGAGTTCCCGCAGGTCGGACCCCACGGCCTCCATCAGCACCTCGAGCGCGTCGCCGGTGATCTTCCCGCCGAGCCGGCGTACCTCGGCTCGGACGAAGTCGGCACGCTCGGCCGGGCGGGTCAACCGGTCGCAGCGGACGACCTCCGCGCCCGCCTTGCGCAGGTCGTCGGCGAACGACTTGCCGCGGGCCCCGCCCTGGTGGACGAGGACGACGACGATCCCGTCGGCCGGCTCGGCGGCGTAGCGCAGCACGGCGGTGGCCATGCCCTTGGCCGCCTCCTGGGCCGACGTGAGGACGACGACCCGGCCCTCGGCGAACAGCGACGGGCTCAGGTGCTCGGCAAGGTCCTCCGGAGCGATCTCACCGATGCGCATCCGGCGCACGTCGGTCTCGGGATCGGCTGCCCGCGCCCTGGTCACGATGTCCTGCACCGCCCGCTCGGCGAGCAGCTCCTCCTCGCCCACGACGAGGTGGACGGGATGCGGAGGCGTCGCGTCGGCAGCCGGTGGGGTCACGCCTTCATCGTGGCCCAGCACCCGTCGAGGACGTGACCCGCCTCCCAGATGCCGGACCGCGGCTTCACGTCCGGGAGACAGGTGTCGTACGGTTGTCACGAGGACAGGCGTGCTCTGCGACGTCCAGGGCTCACACAATCGAATATGGCTCATCCAGAGGGGTAGAGGGAACGGCCCGTTGACACCCCGGCAACCGGCGGCACACGACCATCGCGTGTGACGATCACGGTGCCAATTCCGACCCGCTTCGTGCGGGGAAGATGAGGAGATTCTCCGATGACTTCTGTTGCGCCCGCGCGCGCCACCGGCTTCGACCTCGGCTCGGCCCGCGCCCTCTCCTGCCGCGAGTGCGGCCACGAGACGCCCCTCGCGGCGGAGTTCGCCTGTCCGCAGTGTTTCGGCCCCCTCGAGGTGGCCTACGACTTCCCGGCCGTCACGCGCGAGTCGATCGAGGCAGGCCCGCAGTCGATCTGGCGCTACCGCGACCTCCTGCCCGTGCCCGCGAGCGTGCAGTCGCACCCCAACACCGAGCCGGGCATGACGCGGCTGATCAAGGCCGACCGCCTCGCCGCCGCCCTGGGCCTGCGCTCCCTGTGGGTCAAGGACGACACGGGCAACCCGACGCACTCCTTCAAGGACCGCGTCGTCGCCGTCGCCCTCGCCGCCGCCCGTGAGCTCGGCTTCACCGTCCTGTGCTGCCCCTCGACGGGCAACCTCGCCAACGCCGTCGCCGCCGCCGCGTCGCGCGCCGGGTGGGACTCGGTCGTGCTGATCCCGTCGTCGCTGGAGAAGGCCAAGGTCCTCACCACCGCCGTCTACGGCGGCACCCTGCTGGCCGTCGACGGCAACTACGACGACGTCAACCGGCTCGCCACCGAGCTCGCGGCCGAGCACGAGGAGTGGGCGTTCGTCAACGTCAACGTCCGCCCCTACTACGCCGAGGGTTCGAAGACGCTGGGCTACGAGGTCGCCGAGCAGCTCGGCTGGCGGTTGCCCGAGCAGATCGTCGTCCCGATCGCGTCCGGCTCGCAGCTGACGAAGATCGACAAGGGCTTCCAGGAGTTCGGCAAGCTCGGGCTCGTCGAGCCCACCCCGTACAAGATGTTCGGCGCGCAGGCCACCGGCTGCTCCCCGGTCGCGACTGCGTTCGCCGAGGGCCACGACGTCATCCGGCCGGTCAAGCCGGACACGATCGCCCGCTCGCTGGCGATCGGCAACCCGGCCGACGGCCCGTACGTGCTGGACTCGGTGCGCCGCACCGGCGGCGCGATCGGCCACGTCTCCGACGACGAGGTGCGCGACGCCATCCAGCTGCTGGCCCGCACCGAGGGCGTGTTCGCCGAGACGGCGGGTGGGGTCACGGTCGCGACCGCGAAGAAGCTGATCGAGGCCGGGCAGATCGACCCCGACGCCGAGACCGTCCTGCTCATCACCGGTGACGGCCTGAAGACGCTCGACGCCGTCGCCGACCGCGTCGCCCCGAGCGCGACCGTCGCGGCCACGAGCAAGGCCGTGCGCGAGGCCCTGGCCGCCCGCGACTGACCTCGCCCGCCCGGGCCGCGCACGTCGTCGGCGGCCCGGGAGCGGATCACCGCGCGACACGACCGACGGGCCGCCCTGGCCCGTCGAGGCACCCGCGACGACGGCGGTGTCCCCGTCGTGGTCGGTGCGGCGCACCGCGACCCCGGCCGAGCCGAGGACAGCGAGCAGCTGCGGGTCGGGGTGACGGTAGCTGTTGCCGGCCCCGACCGAGACGAGCACGACCCGCGGCGCCACCGCGGCGAGGAACTCGCGCAGGCTGTAGCGCGAGCCGTGGTGGGGCATCTTCAGCACGTCGGCGCGCAGCGGCACCCCGGCGGCGAGCAGGTCGGCCTGTGCCGCGATCTCGACGTCACCGGTCAGCAGCGCCGACCCTGCCCGCGTCTGGGCCCGCACCACGAGCGACCCGTCGTTGACGGCGGTCCCGTCGCCGGGATCGACGTCGGTGGCCGGGTGGACGGGCCCGAGCACGTCGAGCACCAGACCCGGCCAGGTCAGCCGCTGCCCCGGCCCCAGCGCCACCACGCGCGTCCCTGCCTCCCTGGCCTGCACCCCGAGGCGCCGCAGTGCGGTGCCGGGCTGGCGTGACGGCCCGACCGCGATCCCGCCGACGGCCCTGTCTCGCAGCGCGCCCGACATGCCGCCGACGTGGTCGGCGTGCAGGTGGCTGACCACGACGAGGTCGAGCGTGTGCACGCCCAGGCGGGCGAGGCAGGCGTCGACGGGGCCGTCGTCGGGTCCGGCGTCGACGAGCACCGCGTGCCCCGGTGAGCCGGTGGCGAGCACGAGTGCGTCGCCCTGCCCGACGTCGCACGCGACGACCGACCACCCGGCGGGCGGCCAGCCGGGGGTGACGACCCGCGTCGGCACCAGGACCAGCAGCAGGCCGACCAGCACGGCGACCAGCAACGCCCGCAGCCGCCGCGACCGGACCAGTACCGCGAGCACCACGGTCACGGCGACGAGCAGCAGCGCGCCGGCCCATCCCGACGGCCACGGCACCACCCCGCCCTGGACCGCCGCGGCCCGGTCGGCGACGAGTACCAGCCAGCCGACCTCCGGCCCCGCCAGCCACGCGCACACCTCCGCCGCGGCGGGGCTCACGACCGACAGCACGGCGGCCAGGACCCCGAGGACCGTCGCCGGTGGGACGACCGGCGCGGCGAGGAGGTTGGCGAGCAACGAGACCAGGCTCACGGTCCCGCTCAGCCCCGCGATCAACGGCGCGGTGGCGATCCCGGCCGCCGCGGGGATGACCAGCGCCTCCGCGACGCCGGGCGGGACCCCGCGCTCGCGCAGCCGCCGCGCCCATCCCGGGGCGATCAGGACAAGGGCGGCAGTGGCCGCGGCCGACAGTGCGAACCCCGGGTCGACCGCGAGCCGCGGCACCCACAGCAGCAGCCCGACGACGGTGACCGCCAGCGCCGGCACCGCGGACCTCTTGCGCCCCATGGCGAGTGCGAGCAGAACGACGCCGCCCATGACAGCGGCGCGCAGCACGCTCGGCGACGGCCGTGCCAGGACGACGAACCCGACGAGCGCCAGCCCGGCCCCCGCCGCGCACACCCGCGGCCCGGCCCGCAGCAGCCGCAGCAGGAACAGCACCGCACCGGCCACGACGGCGAGATTCGCGCCGGACACCGCGGTCAGGTGGGTCAGCCCGGCGGCGCGGAAGTCGTCGGCGACCTCCGGGGTCTGGTCACGGGTGTCGCCGACGGTGAGCCCGGGCAGCAGCCCCGCCGAGCGTTCCGGTAACACCCCCGACGCCGTCCGCAGGCCGTCGCGCAGGGTCCCGGCCGCGCGCTGCCACCACGGCGGCGCGGTGATCTCCACGGGTGCGCCGCGGACCCGCAGCACCGCAACGGTGAGGTCGCTGCGCGAAGGCGGGGCGAGCAGTCCCTCGGCGCGCACCGACTGGCCCGGCAGCAGCCCGGACCAGCCGTCGGCGGGGGCGATCAGGAGCACTCGCCCGCCGGTCGTCCAACGGCCGGCTCCAGCGGCGGCCTCGATCAGGTCGGCGGCGATCGTGAGCTGGCCGCCGGCCGCGATCGGCAGGCCGGTGGCCGGTCGGACGGGTCGTGGGTCGTCGGTGAGCGTGACCCGCACCGTCGCCGAGGCGCCGGTCGACGCGGCCTCTGCGAGCGGGTGCCCGGCGACGATCGCGACGTTGGTGCCGACGACGACCGCGGCCGCCGCAGCACATCCGAGCGCGGCCGCGGCGCCGGCGGCCCAGCCGAGGCCGCGGGCGCGCCGCGCGAGCACCACCCCACCGGCGAGCAGCAGGCCCCCGACGACGGCCACGCCCGTCACTCCGGCGAGCAGCCCGGCGAGGGTCACCGCCCAGACCGCGAGCGCGGCCGGGACGAGCCGCAGGTCGGGCGGGGCGGCAGTCTGGTCCTCGGCGTTGTCCCTGACCGCGGACGTTATGCCGCCACCACCAGTTCACGCAGCTGGGCGTACTTGCGCTCGCCGATGCCGTCGATCTCGCGGAGCTGGTCGACGCGGCTGAAGCGGCCGTTGCGGGTGCGCCAGTCGACGATGCGTTGCGCCGTGACCGGGCCGACGCCGGGCAGCCCGTCGAGCTGGGCGACGGTCGCGGAGTTGAGATCGACCTTGCCGCCCGCGGTCGTACGCCCGGCCGCCGGCTCCCCCGCCCCCGCAGCGGGCGCCTCGACAGGCGGAGCCGGTGCGCCCACGACGACCTGCTCGCCGTCGGACACCCGCCGTGCGAGGTTGAGCCCCGCGACCTCGGTGCCGGGCAGGACACCACCCGCCGCCTCGACGACGTCGGCAACCCGGGCCCCGTCGGGCACCTTCACCACACCGGGCCGCGCCACCGTGCCGACGACGCTCACGACGAGCTCCCCGCCCGGGGCTGCCGAGGGCCGGGAGCCGGCCGGCACCTCGGCGATCGGCGACAGACCCGCCACCGGCCCGGGCGGCAGCGGGTCCGCGCGCGGCCGGTCGAGCCACACCCCGACCGCTGCGGCGAGCGCCGCGAGCAGGGTGACGACCGTCAGCGCGACCGCTCCGGGACGCCCGGGATCAAGACGTGCGCGCTGCAGCGGCTCGGGAACCCAGCGCCGGACCGCGGCGCCCCGCCGACGCCGCAGCCGATCCCCGAGCCGCCCGGCACGACCGCGCGCCGGCGGCTCCGACGCCGGGGGCGCGAGCTCGACGGTGTCGGGCTCGACGATCCACTCAGGACGGTCGTCCCAGTACTCCTGCGGCGAACTGCCCAGCGCAACGGCGAGCCGCCGCCGGGGATCCACCGCACCTGCCACGGGATCGACCGTAGAAGTCGATCACCTGCTCACGGCGTCGCCGGCCGCGCCCTGTGGATGGTCGGAGGCCATGTGGACAGATCAGCGCCCACGCGGCCCGACGGCGCAGTTCGTGTCGGACCCCTGTGCAACGCTCGGAAGGGGCGCGTCGGCCACCGCGGTGGCGCGCCGATCCGGCGCAGTGCTCAGTCCCCGGCCGCGGAGTCCGACGAGCCTTCCGCGCGCCGTGGCACCACCACGATCCCCAGCAGCCCCTGCCCGGCGTGTGCTCCGATCACCGCACCGACCTCCGACACCAGCAGCCGGGCCGCCGAGGGCAGTCGTTCCCGCAGCTTCGCGGCCAGCTCCTCTGCGCGGGCGGCGGCGCCGAGATGGTGGACGGCCAGGTCGGCCCCCTCCCCCGCGGCGGCGACCGCGAGGTCGAGAAGTCGTTGCGCCGCACGGGCGCTGGTGCGCACCTTCTCCAGCGGCATGATCCGGCCCTCGGCCAGGTGCAGCAGCGGCTTGACGGCGAGCGCTGTCCCGAACAGCGCGGCGGCCGCGCCGATCCGCCCGCCGCGGCGCAGCCGTTCCAGGTTGTCGACGGAGAAGAAGACACGGCAGCGGGAGGCGACGTCGGCGGCGGCTTCCTCGACGTCGGCCCCGTCGGCTCCGGCGTCGGCGGCGTCGCAGGCGGCGAGGACGGCGTAGCCGAGGCCCATCGCGACGGCGCGGGAGTCGACGATCCGGACCCGGTCGGGCCCGACCTCCTCGGCGGCCAGCCGTGCGGCGTCCCACGTGCCGGAGAGCTCGCGGGACAGGTGGACCGAGACGACGCCGGTGGCACCGGCGGCGAGGGCCTCGCGGTAGACGGCCTCGAACGCGGCCGGGGTGGGCCGGGAGGTGTGGACGGCAAGGGTCTTGTCGGCGAGGGCGGTGACGAGCTCGGCGGGACCGATGTCGGTGCCGTCGCGACCGCTGCGGTCGCCGAGCCGGACTTCGAGGGGGACGACGCGGATGCCGCGTTCGGCGGCGAGTCCGGCGGGGAGGTAGGCGGTCGAGTCGGTGACGACGGCGACGGGCACGACGACGGACCCTAGTGCCTCGACGGTGTATCCGGACACATCAGGCGCGGCTCGCGTCGATCAGGTCGGCCAGCGCCGCGCCGACGGCGGCGTGTGCGGACCAGCCCCAGTGCATGCCGTCGGGGTTGCCGTGGCCGCCGAGGACGTGGTTGCCGACGAGGGCGGGGACGTCGAGAACCCGGACTCCGGTCTCGGCGGCCCAGCGGCGGGTGGCGCGGTCGGCGGCGTCGCGGCCGGGGTGGACGCCGCCGTAGACCGCGGCCCGGTGCGGCGCGGGCAGCGCGGCGACGACGGGGAGGCCCGGCCGCAGCGCGGTCACTGCAGCACGGCAGCGTTCGAGGTGGGAGACGGTGAGGCGTGGGGGCAGGGCGACGGGCCCACCACCGGGCAGCCGGGCGAACGAACGCGCGAGGTTCGGTTGGGCGCGCAGGTACCCCGAGCGCACGAACGACCGCAGACGAGGGGGCCGCAGCACCGGGATCAGCTCACGCAGTGCCGTGGGGAGCGGCGACGGGAGCGCATCCATCCCGCCGACACCGAGGACCAGGGCCCGGGCGTGCGGCACGGCGGCCCAGACTCGGGGGTCGTGGATCAGCGCGTGCCAGGCGTGGCGGGCGGTCCACCCGGCCCCGGCGACGAGCTCGGTGCGTGTGCCGAGCGCGGCGGCGGCGATGTTGGGCCAGAGCCGCGGATCGTCGGCGGGTTCGGCGCGTTCGGGGCCGTGGAAGGCGAGCGAGTCGGCGAGGACGAGCAGCGCCGTCGACGTGCGGGCCGACCCGCCCTCGGTCACCTGGCGACGCCCATGTTGTAGGCGGTGAGCCGCCACATCGACTTGCCGGGCCTGCGGCCGAGCACCGCCCAGTGCGCGTTGCCCATGCCGCCGACGGCAGGCCACACGGTCTGCGGCAGGTCGAGCAGGCCGGACACCATGCCGGCGATGACGCCGCTGTGGGCGACGAGCAGCACCGTGACATCGGCGTCGGCCTCGGCGTACTCGGCGTCGAGCTCCTCGACCAGCGGCACCGACCGGGCGACGACCTCGACGCGGGTCTCCCCGCCGGGCGGGCGCCACGAGGGGTCGGAACGCCAGGTGTCGATCGCGCCGGGTGTGTTCTTCTCGATCTCGACGATCGACTGCCCGCCCCAGTCGCCGAGATCGGTCTCGCGCAGGCGCCGATCGTGTTCGACGGTGAGCCCGGTGACGGCGGCGACCTCGTCGGCGGTGCGGGCGGCGCGGCTGAGGTCGGAGCTGATCAGACGCGTGGGCTCGAACCGGGCGAGCTGCGGCGCCGCGTCACGGGCCTGCCGCAGGCCTGTCTCGGTGAGCGTGGAGTCGATGTGCCCTTGCATGCGGCCTTCGACGTTGTGGTCGGTCTGTCCGTGCCGCAGCAGGACGACCCGGCGCAGGCTCACCCGGCCGCGCCGGTGGACTCGGGATCGTCGGGCTCGACCCGGGCCTCCGGGAAGTCGAGCACTGGGCAGTCCTTCCACAGTCGGTCGAGGCCGTAGAAGCCGCGCTCCTCGGTGTGCTGGACGTGCACGACGATGTCGGTGAAATCGAGCAGCACCCAGCGACCCTCACGGGTGCCCTCGCGCCGCGTCGGCTTGACGCCGTGCTCGCGCAGCTTCTCCTCGATGCCGTCGACGATCGCCGAGACCTGCCGCTCGTTGGGCGCGGACGCCAGCACGAAGCAGTCGGTGATGACGAGCTGCTCGGAGACGTCGAGCACGAGGATGTCCACGGCCTTCTTGTCCGCGGCCGCGGCCACTGCCACGCGGGCCATCTCGATCGCCTGATCGGTCGCCGTCACGGTTCCCCTTCCCGCGCGACCCGGGGATCGGGACCACGCGACGTCGACGATTGTCCCAGGACGGGCGGGACGCCCTCAGCTGGGCTCGTCGGTCGCCTTCCGGTAGAGCGAGCGCTTCGAGATGTACTGGACGACACCGTCGGGGACGAGGTACCAGACGGGGCGGCCCTCGGCGACGCGCCGACGGCAGTCGGTGGACGAGATCGCCATGGCCGGGACCTCGACGAGGGACACCGCGCCGTCGGGGAGATGGTCACCGTCGAGCTCGTAGCCGGGTCTCGTGACGCCGATGAAGTGGGCGTTCTCGAACAGCTCGTCGAGCTTGCGCCAGGACAGGATCTGTTCGAGGGCGTCGGCGCCGGTGATGAAGAACAGCTGCGCGTCGGGGTTGGTCTTGCGCAGATCGGCGAGGGTGTCGGCGGTGTAGGTGGGGCCGCCGCGGTCGATGTCGACGCGGCTGACCGAGAAGCGGGGGTTCGAGGCGGTGGCGACGACCGTCATGAGGTAGCGGTCCTCCGCGGGGCTGACCTCGGTGGCGGTCTTCTGCCAGGGCTGGCCCGTGGGCACGAAGACGACCTCGTCGAGGTCGAAGCGGTCGGCGACCTCGCTGGCCGCGACGAGGTGGCCGTGGTGGATCGGGTCGAACGTCCCACCCATCACACCGATCCTGCGCGTCATCGCCGCAGCTTAAGGGGCGGCCGCACCCGGGCCGATCATCGCGGGTAGGCGTGCCTGAACTGGACGCTGATCCGGGGCGCGCAGGACCGGACCTTGGGGACGCTGTGCTGGCGGGTGCGCTGGCAGGTGCCTCCCATGACGAGCAGGTCGCCCGGGCCGGGCTGGAACGACACGCTCGGTCCGCCGCCGGTGGGCCGCAGCCGGAAGGGCCGCACCGCCCCCAGCGACACCAGCGCGACGACGGCCGACGGGAGCTCCCGGGCGACGCGGTCGCCGTGCCACGCGACGCTGTCGGCTCCGTCGCGGTAGAGGTTGGCCCCGACCTGGCTGAACTCGACGCCGTAGCGCTCGCTGAGCAGGTGGGCGAGGCCGGTGAGCGGGGCAGGCGCGTCGTCGAGGGTCCAGCGGTGGGTGAGCCGGGGTTCGACGACCGTGCGCTCGTACATGCGGACGCTCCGCCCCGACCAGGGGGTCCGGTCGAGCAGGTCGGCGAAGAGCCGGTCGGCGCCGTGCAGCCAGCCGGGCCCGTGGTCGACCCAGGCGCCGTCGCCGAGGTCGTGCCGGACGACGCCGGCGAAGTCGGCCGCGGGCGCGGGGTCGGGCCCGGCGTCGAGCAGCGACGGCTGCCACGCGAGATCGATGGCCATGCCGGAGACGCTACACCGATTCGAACATCAGTTCGAACGATTCATCGGGAGGGTCGTTCGAGGGCGGATGCCAGGAAGGCCAGTTCGCGACGGATCGCGGCGGCGCCGTCGTCGACGTGGCGGGCGACGGAGTGGCGGTAGCTCACCGCGGAGGCGAGCAGGTGCGCGGCACTGTCGACATCGGCGTCGCAGCGCGGGAGGGCGGCGGCGATGACGTCGCGGATCTGGTCGACGAGGAGGTCGAAGCGGGCGTGCAGCGCGTCGAGCACCGCGGGATGGGTGTCGGCCTCACGCCACAGTAGGTGCGACAGGAGCGCGGACGAGCCGAGCGAGGCGTCGAGGCCGGCGACGAGCCGGTGCAGGCTCTCGGTGACGTCGCCCGGGACGACCACGTCGGCGAGGTCGACGCGCTCGTCGGGAAGGCGTTCGACGAGTGCTTCGAGGAGGTCGGGCTTGCGGGCGAAGTAGTAGTGCACGAGCCCCTTGGGCACGCCGGCGCGGTCGGCGATCCTGGAGGTCGGCGTGGCGTCGAAGCCGGACTCGGCGAACAGCGTCTCGGCGGCGTCGAGGATCCGCTCGCGGGCGGGCCGCTCGTCCTCGGTCATCGGGTCATTCTCGCGCGCGGGGCAACCGCGCGGGCCATCAGCGCACGCAGCGGCCGCGACCCGATGGGCCGCGGCCGTCGCTCTTTCGGAGCGGTCAGTGCTGATCCGAGGTGCTCAGTGCTGTGCGGTGAGGCCGGAGTGGCCGTGCTGCGCCGCCGGGACGGCGGTGAGCCCGACGACGACCGCGAGGACGCCGGCCACCCAGGACGTCCACGACGCCGCGAGGAGGTCGCCGTACCCGAGCACCCACGGCGAGATGAACAGCAGCACGCCCAGTACCGCATGGACGTACTCGCTCGCGACGGACCGGGGCGCGCCGAGCGACCAGAGACCGGTCGCGGCGAGGAGGACCCCGAGGACGACGAGTGCCCACACGGCTGCGGCGTCGACGGTGAGTACCAACGGCGAGAGTGCCGCCAGCACGCCGATCACCACTGCCGCCCAGTCCTGCCAGCGTTGCCATGACCTGGTGGTCATAGCGATCACCTTCTTTCCTGACGATGCCCCGAGTCTGCGCCTTGACTGACCGGCCGGTCAATGTTTGAGGCTGTCTCCTGGGTCACCCGCAAGTCGACGACAAGTCGGCCGCAAGTGGGCCGCCGCAGAGTGGTCACCGTCAGCACGACGAGTGAGCCACGAAGGACCGGAGAGACCGATGACCGCCGCCACCACCGCCACCGCCGACCTGCTCGGACTGCGCCTGCTGCACCGTGCGATGCGCACCGAGCTGCACCGCACCACCGCGATGGCCGAGCGGCTCGCCGATGTCCGCACCGGGTGCTCGCCCAAGCGCGCCAAGGCCATCGACAAGTGGGTGCGCGACCTCTGCGACGAGATCCACCACCACCACACCGCCGAGGACCTCGACGCATGGCCGGTCATCGCCGCGCGAGCCGGCGCGGCCGTCGACCTCACCGAGCTCTCCGACGACCACGCCGCCCTCGACCCGCTGCTCGACCGGCTGCGCGCCGCGTCGCAGGCCCTCGCGAACGGCCGCCCCGAGGAGCAGCCGGCGCTGGCGTCGGAGCTGGCTGCGGCGCTGCGCGTCATCCGCGACGAGCTCGACGAGCACATCGAGGCCGAGGAGCGCGACGTCTTCCCGATCGTCGAGCAGTACGTGCCGGCCGCGGAGTGGAAGGCCGTCGAGGCGGCCGTCCAGAAGCGCAAGGGTGGCCCGGGTGTCGCGTTCCAGGTCCCGCGGATCGTGGCCGTCACGACGCCGCAGGAGCTGGCGGCGATGCGCAAGGTCGCCGGGCCGGTGCTCATCGCCCTGCTGAAGGTGATCACGCCGGCCCACAACCGCCGGGTCCGCCTGGTGTTCGGGTGACCTCTCAGCCCAGTTGGGCCGCCGCGCGCGCCGACCAGTGGCGCGCGCCGAGCCGGTCGGCGAGGGCGACCGCACCGCGGAAGTGCTCGTCGGCCGGGAGGTCCAGCAAGCGCGCCAGCCGGCCGAGGGTCTCGTCGACGGGGCCGAGGGTGACGGTGCCACTGGAGAGCCCGGCCAGAGTGCCGGCCCAGGGGCGCAACGCCTCGTAGCACTCGGCGGCGACCTCCCGGTCGCCGAGCGCGACGGCCGTCTCCGACCGCATCGCCATCCCGAGCTGCCAGTAGTAGGTGCGGCGCTGCGGAATGTCGGGCCGCCACACCTGCCGGGACCGCTCGAGGTCACCGGCCATCGCCAGCGCGAGCGCATACGACTCCGCGGCCTCCACCGGGGCCCGCTCGTGGACCATCGCGAACACGGCCAGCAACCGCTCGTCGACGCGACCGCGCGCGTGCGCGACGGCGAGCCCGCCGAGGATCGCGATCAGCCCCGCGTTGGTGACCCCGCCCGCCTCGAGCCGCGCGCCGATCTCGGCGTACGCGGCCTCGGAGGCGTCGAACTCGCCGACGACGAGCGCCCGCAGCGCCGCGAAGATCGCCGACCAGCCGAGGGTGAACCCGAGCTGGCCGCCCGGCGCGGCGGCGACTGCGGCGTCGACGTGGCGTTGTGCCGCATCGAGATCCTGCTCCGACGCGGCGTCCATGAACAACAGGTGCAGGCCCTGGGCGCGGTAGCCGGGCAGGCCCGCACGGTCGGCGAGCTCGACCAGCTCGGTGCCGACGCCCTTCATCTCGTGCCACAGGTCCGGCCCGAAGATCGCGTAGAAGCGGGCGTTGAGCGCGAGGCAGCGCAGCGCCGGATCGGTGCCCTCGCCCTCGGTCAGCGCGAGCGCCTCCGCGGTCAGGTCCCGGACCCGCGCTTCCTGCTCCCCCTCGATCTCGAACACCAGCGACGTGAGCAGCCGGACCCGGTCGGGGATGGAGTCGGTGCGGTCGAGCAGGCCCTCGAGGACCCCGACGAGCCGGGTGTCGACGGCGTTGTCCGCCCGCAACGTCCACGACACGGGGGCGTCGTAGCAGGTCACGACCTGTGTCAGCGTGGAGTCGGCGACCGGGCTGCCGGCCAGCGCCAGGTCGAGCGCCTCGGCTCGACGGCGCACCGCGGGGGCCGTCGCACCCGAGTGGGCGAGCGCGGAGACGTGGGCGCACAGCACGTCGAGCCGGGCCTCGCGGCCGAGTGCGGCGGCGTCGAAGCGGTCGGCGACGGCGGCCCACAGCCCGGCGGCCTGCCGGTGCGCACCCGCGGCGGCGGCGGCGCGGGCGGCGTCGGAGGCGAGCACGACGGCACGCCCGGCGTCGACGGCCGCACCGGCGGCCAGCGCGTGGTGCGCCAGCGCGCTCCGGTCCCCCGGCCGCACGGCCGAGACGGCCTCCAGGGCCGCCGCGTGGGCCCGGGTCCGGCGCAGCCGCGGCATGTCCTCGTAGAGCGTGTCGCGGACCAGGACGTGGGCGAACCGCACGCTGGCCGGGTCGGGCTCGGTGAGCAGCCCCGACATGACGCCCAGCTCCAGCGCGTCGAGCGCCTCGTCCTCGCCCGCGTCGCCCACGAGCGCCAGCAGGGTGTCGACGTCGACGTCGCGCCCCAGCACCGCCGCCTGCCGCAGCACCGTGCGGGCCTGTGCGGGCAGCCGGGCGAGCCGGCGGCGCAGCACGTCGCCGACCCCGGCCGGAACGGCGGTCGCGGCGGTCGACCAGCCCTCGGCGGCGGCCAGCCGCGCGGTCTCCCGGACGAACAGCGGGTTGCCGTCGGTACGTTCGGCGACGCGGGTGACCTGCTCGGCGGTCAGTTCGCCGGAACCGTTGCGGCGCAGCAGCTCCACGATGGACTCGCGGTCGAGCCCGGCGAGCTCGATCCGGTCGCCGATGGGCCCGGCCAGCGCGGCGAACGTCGCCGCGAGCTCGTCGCCGGCCTCAGCGGGCCGCAGCGTCGTGACGACCAGGAGCCGGTGCCCCGCAAGGCCTCCCGCGACGGTGCGCAGCAGCTGCAACGACTCGCCGTCGGCACGGTGGAGATCCTCCAGCACGACGAGCACGGGCGCCGCGGCGGTGTGCGAGGCCAAGAGCTCGGCGACCGCCGTCGCCAGCCAGAACGTGCGGTCGGGAGTGACGGGCCCGGCGTCGAGCAGCGGGGCGAGGCGCTCGGCCAGCTCGGGTGCGGGCGGCCGCGCGGCGGTCAGGGCGGTGACGATCTCGCGCCACGGCCAGCCGGGCGGGGCACCCTCGGCCTCCGGGCAGCGTCCGACGACGGTGTCCCATCCGCTCGCGGCGAGCTCGGCGCGGAAGCCCTCCACCAGCGTCGACTTGCCGACACCGGCGTCGGCCGACACGAGCACGACCTGCGGTCCCGGCGCCCCGGCCCGCACGGCGGCGGCCCGGAGGCGGTCGAGCTCGGCCTCGCGACCGAGCAGCACGGGCGGTTCCGCGACGGGCGGCGCCGGCGCGGCGGCCGCCGCCTTCACGGGGGCTGAGGGGGTCGCTGCGAGGTGCGGGGCCTGGGCCAGGACGTCGCGTTCCAGCTCCCGCAGCGCGGGGCCGGGATCGACGCCCAGCTCGTCGGCCAGCCGAGCCCTGGCCCCCGCGAGCGCTGCCAGCGCGTCGGCCTGCCGCCCCGCCCGGTACAGGGCGAGCGCCAGCAGCCGGACGGCCTCCTCGCGCAGCGGATGGCCGCGGACGTGCCGGTCGAGATCCGGGACGACCGCCGCCGCCTCCCCCGTCGCCAACCGGGCCTCCGCCAGCCGCTCGACGGCCTGCAACCGCAGCTCCGCCAGCCGCGCCGCCTCCGGTGCGGCCCATGGCTCGTCGGCGAACTCCGCGTAGGCGGCGCCCGCCCAGCACTCCAGCGCCGCGCGCAGCGGCGCGATCGCGGCGACCGGGGGCAGCGCGGCGGCCTCGTCGAGCAGGCGCGCGGCCCGTCGGGAGTCGAGCGCGTCGGGCTCCAGCGCCAGCGCGTAGCCGGGCGCGACGCTCACCAGTACCGTCGCGGGCGCGCGCGGCGGCCGGTTCGGTTCGAGGATGCGCCGCAGGTGCGACACGTGGACCTGCAGCGCCGCCAGCGCGCGGGGTGGTGGCTCGCCGGACCAGATGTCGTCGACGAGAAGGTCGGCCGACACGGGCTGTCCGCCGGCGACGGCGAGCCGCGCGAGCACCGCACGCTGGCGGGGCCCACCCAGGTCGGCGGGACGGCCGTCGACGTCCGCGCGCAGCGGACCGAGGACCGACACCGTGACCACGGGCGTCACGATACGGTCCTGCCGGACGACCGGCGTGATCAGCCGGGCAGCTGCGAGCGGACCCTGCGCGACGGCGAGAACATGAACAGGCTCACCAGGTCCGGGGCGTCGACGACACCCGGCCCACCCGCCCGCACCCACTCCACGATGCCTTCGGTGACGTCCTCGTCGAGCACGTCGCGCAACCACACCGGACGTGCCCCCGCCGCCCGGCCCGCCGACGACGGCGACACCACGACCACATTGGACCGGTCGCACACGTCGAGACAGTCGCTCGCACGGACCTTGCCGCTGTCGCCGACGCCGTCGACGATCCGGTCGAACTGCCCGAGGTGGTCGACACCGGGGTGCTTGCGCTCGGTGCCGCAGCAGCAGCCCCGGCAGACGGTCACACGGCAGGGAGCACCGGAGCGGCCGGGTTTCGCGGCGGCGTCACGGCTGGGCCGACGGAAGCTCACCGGGCACGTCGGACGGGGACGATCTTCACCCCACGAGGGTACCCGGCCGCTCAGGCGTGCGAAGGCGTCCAGGTCGCGGCCTGCTCGGCGACGTGTGCGACCACACCGGCACCCCACTGGTCGACGGCCGCGTCGCGCTCGGCCGCGTCCACGCCGGTCACCGTGAGGACCAGCCGGACGCCGTGGCCGGTGCCGTCGCCCAGCTCGAGACGAACGGTGTCGCCCGGTTCGGCCGGCGCGACGTCGAACGCGAGGACCCGCGGCCGCTCGGCCGCCGTGACCGTGCCGAGCACGACCTCGTGCGCGGCCGGCGCCCGGAACTGCTCCCCCATCGCCGGCGCCGGGAGGCCACCCAGGCACAGGTCCCACGCCACCTCGGCCGGGCACGTCAGCTGCCGCTCCCAGCGCGCCGACCAGCCGGCCGGGCCACCGGTGAGCTCCGGGCGGTCCAACCCGAACCGGACGACGAGCTCCTCGTGCCGGGCCACCGCCCGCCCCGACGGCGGCACCGGCTCCCCCGCCAGGAACGGCCCCAGCGCGGCCAGGCACATGTCCCAGCCCGCCGCGAAGCTCGGGGCGCCGTAGCGGTCGTCGAACGTCGTGGACAGCACGAACCGGGTTCCGTCGCCGTCGGGTTCGAGCTCGAAGCGCAGCGCGTCGGTGCCCCAGGTGAACGCGAACACCCTCGGCGGGTCGCACTCGGTGACCTCACCGGTGACGACGGGGTCGTCGCCGAACCCGAACGTCATCGCGCCGCCGACCCGCAGGTCGACCTCGACCGTCGACGGGAACCACTGCGCCAGGTGCGCGGGCTGCGTGACCGCCCGCCACACCTTGTCGACGGGGTGGGCGTAGCGGCGTTCCAGGCGCAGGGCCCAGCGGTCGGCGTCGGGGCCGAACTCGGCAACGGCGTCAGGCATCGGGGTCGTCCTCCATCCGGTCGAGGTGGTGGCCGAGCGTGTCGAGGCGGTCGGCCCACATCCAGCGGTAGGGCGCGAGCCAGTCGTCGATCGCGGCGAGGGGTGCCGGATCGATCTCGTACCAGCGGCGCTGCGCCTCGGCGCGAACCGTCACGATCCCGGCCTCCCGCAGCACCCGCAGGTGTTTGGAGACGGTCGGCTGGCTGACGCCGAGGGCACCGACCAGGTCGGTGACGGTCCGCGGGCCGGTGCGCAGCAGGTCGAGAACGCGTCGTCGCGTCGGGTCGGCGACGACGGCGAACGGCTCGGACACGCGTCGAACATACCGCCTCAGGCATATACGTCAAGCGGCATATGCGCTGGTGTCGTCTGTTCGGGAGTTCTCCGGGCAGCGGGCTCAGATCGGGAGCAGCGACTCCACGACGTCGGCCAGCTGCGCGGCCGTGCGGCACTCGTGCATGGGGACGACGTCGGCGTAGCGCAGCGCCGCGGAGTCGCCCGTCCCCCACTGCCGGCGCGGTTCCGGGTTGAGCCAGTGCGTGTGCCGGGCCTGCCCGGCGAGGCGGCGCAGCACCGTCAGGTTGGGGTCGCGGTAGTTGGTGCGGGCGTCGCCGAGGATCAGCAGCGAGCTGCGCGGGGTGAGCGCGTCGGACCAGTACTCGGCGAAGCTGCCGAAGGAGCCACCGTAGTCGGAGTGCCCGTCGAACGCGACGAGGGAGGCCTCGCGCAGCACCCGGTTCATGACGCCGGAGAGCTCCGCGCCCGGCTCGAAGAGATGCGTGACCTCGTCGGCACGTTCGACGAACGCGAACACCCGGACCTTGCTGAACTGCTCGCGCAACGCCTGGACCAGCAGCAACGTGAAGTGGCTGAACCCGGCGACCGAGCCGGACACGTCGCAGAGCACGACGAGGTCGGGGCGGCCCGGCCTGCGTGCCTTGAAGGCGGGGTTCATCGGCACCCCGCCCGTCGACATCGAGCGGCGCAGGGTGCGGCGCATGTCGAGCTCGCCGCGCTTGGCGTGCTTGCGGCGCACCGCGAGCCGGGCGGCGAGCCTACGCGCCAACGGGTGCACGGTGCGGCGCAGCTCGGCGAGCTGACCGGCGTAGGCGGACAGGAACTCGACCTGCTCGGCCTGCTTGGGCACCGCGGTCCGGGCGACCTGTTCGCGGCCGCGGGTCTCGGCGGTACGTCTGCGGACCTCGTCGGTGATCATGTCGCGGAACCGGGCGATGCGGTCGCGGATCTCGCGGCGCAGCACCTCGTCGGCGAACGAGCCCGGTTCGATGTCGGGGTCGCGCAGGGCGTCGACTATCCGTGCCAGCAACGTCTCCGGCGACAGCACCCGCAGCGCCTGGTAGGCCGACCAGCTCGGCTGCGCGCCCGGCCGGTCACCCTGGGCGCCGGAACCGGTGCGGGCCAGCGCGTCGACGACCGCGCGGGCCAGCTCGGCCAGCGCGGCGTCGTCGCCGTCGCGCAGGAGGTCGGCGAGGATGTCGCGCAGGGCGTCGACGTCGACGTCACCGTCGTCGGCATCACCGACCCGGGGTACCTCCACCTCGCCGGACCCGGCACCGAGCGCGGCGGGGAAGTAGAGGTCGAACAGGGTGTCGAACACTTTGCGCTGCCCCGACCGGCGCAGCACGGCGGCGGCGAGGCCCTCGCGGAGCTGGTCGCGGTGCAGCAGGTCGAGCGCGGTCAGCACCGTCGCCGCGTCGATCGTCTCCCCCGGCCCGACGGCCACCCCGTGGCTGCGCAACGCCGCGACGAAGTCGACGAGGTGCCCGGGCAGGCCGTGCGGGGCGAGGAGGGCCATCAGTTCAGCCTCAGCTCCGCGGCCGCCTTGACCTGGTCGGACTGGTGCTTGAGGACGACGCCCAGCGTCGCGCGCACGGCGTCGTCGTCGAGGGTGTCCATCCCGAGCGCGAGCAGGGTGCGGCCCCAGTCGATCGTCTCGGCCACCGACGGCGCCTTGCGCAGCTCCAGCCCACGCAGCACGCGGACCGTGCGGACGAGGGCGTCGGTCAGCGCGTCGGTGAGCTCCGGGACGCGGCTCGCGACGATCCGCCGTTCCAGGTCGGCGTCGGGGAAGTCGAGGTGCAGGAACAGGCAGCGCCGCTTGAGCGCCTCCGACAGCTCACGCGTGGAGTTCGACGTCAGCAGCGCGAACGGCTTGCGTGTCGCCGTGATCGTGCCCATCTCCGGGACGGTCACCTGGTAGTCCGACAGGACCTCCAGCAGCAGCCCCTCGACCTCGACGTCGGCCTTGTCGATCTCGTCGACGAGCAGCACGGTCGGGTCGGCCCGGCGGATCGCGGTGAGCAGCGGCCGGGGCAGCAGGAACTCCTCGGAGAACACGTCGTCACGTGTCCTGTCCCAGCTCTCCGCGCCCTGGCTCGCGGTGATGCGCAGCAGCTGCTTGGCGTGGTTCCACTCGTAGAGCGCGCGGGCCTCGTCGATGCCCTCGTAGCACTGCAGGCGGACGAGCTCTGCCTTCGTCGACTCGGCGACGGCCTTGGCCAGCTCGGTCTTGCCGACGCCCGCGGGGCCCTCCACGAGGAGCGGCTTGCCGAGCCTGTCGGCGAGGAACACGGTGGTGGCGACGGCCGTCGACGCGAGGTAGCCGGCCGCCGCGAGCCGCTCGGTCACGTCGGCGACCGACCCGAACGACGGCGACTGGAGTGGGCTCACCTCTCGCATCCTGCCTTCCGGACGCCCGATCCGCCCAGGGGTGTCTCACCGGGTGCCACGAGTCACAGGGCCGGCGTCACCGGTGTCTCACGCGCTCCGGCGGGAGACCGGTGCGGAAACGTCGGTGGGTACGGGCACCATGGGGGCATGGCTCCCCTCACCGCCCCCGCTCTGCGCGACCGCGCCGAGGAGCTGCTCGCCGGCCTCGCCGGGCCCGGGGCGCGGCTGCGCGAGGACCAGTGGACCGCGATCCACGCCCTCGTCGCCGAACGCCGCCGCGCGCTCGTGGTGCAGCGCACGGGATGGGGGAAGTCGGCGGTCTACTTCGTGTCGACGGGGCTGCTGCGCGAGCAGGGCTCCGGTCCCACGGTCATCGTGTCGCCGCTGCTGGCGCTGATGCGCAACCAGATCGAGGCCGCGGCCCGCGCGGGGATCAACGCGGTCACGGTGAACAGCGCGAACGTCGACGACTGGGACGCCACCTACGCGGCGATCGACGCGGGCGAGGTCGACGTCCTGCTGGTCAGCCCCGAGCGGCTCAACAACCCCGACTTCCGCGACCGGGTGCTGCCGAGGCTCACCGCGTCCGCGGGGATGCTGGTGGTCGACGAGGCGCACTGCGTGTCCGACTGGGGGCACGACTTCCGGCCCGACTACCGCCGCCTGCGCAACCTGATCGCCGACCTGCCCGACGGCATCCCCGTCCTCGCCACCACCGCCACGGCGAACGACCGCGTGGTCGTCGACGTCACCGAGCAGCTGGGGCTGGCCTCGGGCGAGCCGCTGGTGCTGCGCGGCACCCTCGACCGCGACAGCCTGCGTCTCTCGGTCGTCCCGCTGGCCACGCCCGCGCAGCGGATGGGCTGGCTCGCATCACGTCTCGACGACCTGCCGGGCGCGGGCATCGTCTACACGCTCACGATCCAGGCGGCCGAGGAGGTCGCCCGGTTCCTGCGCGAACGCGGCTACGCCGTCGCCTCCTACACGGGCAAGACCGACCCGGACGCCCGCCTCGCCGCCGAGGCCGACCTGCTGGGCAACCGCGTCAAGGCACTGGTGGCGACGAGCGCGCTCGGCATGGGCTTCGACAAACCCGACCTGGGATTCGTGGTCCACCTCGGGGCGCCGGCCTCGCCTGTGGCGTACTACCAGCAGATCGGGCGTGCGGGCCGCGCGCTCGACCACGCCGAGGTCGTGCTGCTGCCCGGCCGCGAGGACCGCGACATCTGGAACTACTTCGCCTCGCTGGCCTTCCCGCCCGAACCGCTGGTGCGCCAGACGCTCGACGTGCTGTCCGACTCCCCGCTGTCCACGGCGTCCATCGAGACCCGCGTCGACCTCTCGCGGACCCGGCTGGAGATGCTGCTCAAGGTCCTCGACAGCGACGGCGCGGCCAAGCGCGTCAAGGGCGGCTGGATCTCCACCGGCGAGCCCTGGTTCTACGACGCCGAACGCCACCAGCGCATCGCCGCGGCGCGCAAGATCGAGCAGCAGGCCATGCTCGACTACATCGCCACCGACCAATGCCGGCTCGCGTTCCTGCGCGCCCAGCTCGACGACCCCGGTGCCGACGACGACCCGCGCTGCGGCCGCTGCGACGTCTGCTCCGGGCAGGTGTTCTCCCCCGAGGTCGACACCGCCGCGGCCACGGCCGCCGCCGCCCGGATCGCCCGGCCGGGCGTCGTCGTGGCCCCGCGCAAGCAGTGGCCGAGCGGCATGAAGGACGTCGGCGTCCCGCTCGCCGGGCGCATCTCCGCCGGCGAGGTCGCCGAGGAGGGCCGCGTCATCGGCCGGCTCTCCGACATCGGGTGGGGCACCCGGCTGCGCGAGCTCGTCTCCGGCGACGACCAGCCCGTCCCCGAGGACGTGCTCGACGCCGTCGTCACCGTCCTCAAGGGATGGGACTGGGCGGCGCGCCCGGTGGGGGTCGTCGGTATCGGGTCGCGCACCCGCCCCCACCAGCTCGACCACCTCGCACGGCGGATCGCCGACATCGGGCGGCTCCCGCTGCTGGGAACCCTTGCGCCGCAAGGGGAACGCCCGCCGTCTCGCGACAACTCCGCACAACGGCTCGCCGCGGTCGCCGACGCGTTCGACGCCTCGTCGTTGCCCCCGCTCGACGGGCTCGACGGGCCGGTCCTGCTCGTCGACGATGTCATCGACAGCGGCTGGACGATGACCGTCGCCGCCCGCGCGGTCCGCCTCGCCGGAGCCCCCGCGGTGCTGCCGTTCGCGCTGGCTCAGGCGGGCTGACCCGGGCTCAGCCCACCCGGGCCCTCGGATACTCGACGAGCAGGGTCGCCGACGCCAGCCCCACGACCCTGCCTCCCGCCGCCGCCGACGTCGACTGCTCGCGCGGGAAGGCCGTGAGCTGCAGGTCGGCCGAGTGCGGCCGCTCCGCGGTCACCCAGGCCTCGACGAGCGCCGCGACCCGCGCGCCGACGCCCGGCGCCACGTCACCGTGACAGCGGATCCGGGCCGGGCCACCGTGCTCGTCCTGCACGAGCGCGACGAACCCGCCCACGCCGGGGACCGCGATCGTCGCCCGGGCGCCCCCGATCTCCACCAGCTCGGCCGCCACGGCCGACCCGGCGGCGGCGTCGCGGGCCAACAGCCGGAACGCCGTCGGCTCGGCCAGGGCGATCCACAACCCCAACCCGTCCCAGACGTCGGCCACCGACAGCCGCACACCCAGCTGCATCTCCGCACCCGGCCGGTCGAGCGCCGCCCTCATGGAGGTCGCGTTCGGCAACGGCGCCCCGGGTTCGGCGGGCTCGGCCCACCAGCCCCGGCCGTCGATCGCGACGACCTGTTCCTCCCCCGCCCCCGCGCCGCGCAATCGGATGAACGCGCACGACCGCACCGACGCACTGCGCAACACCCCGTCCGCGCCCAGGTCGAGCGCCACCGACAGCTGGCTACCCCGTACCCGCAGCGGCAGCAGCAACCGGCCCCCCGTCGCGAGCTGGGCGACCCACTCCGGCCGCAGGTCCGCCGCACCGACCGTCAGCACGACCCGGTCGTACGGCGCCCCCGCCGGATACCCCAGCGCGCCGTCCCCGGTCACCAGCACCACGTCGGGACATCCGGCCGCGACCAGGTGCTCCGCCGCGGCGACGACGATGTCCTCGTCGATGTCGACCGACGTCACCTCTCCCGCCGCCCCGACCAGCTGCGCCATCAGCGCGGCGTTGTACCCGGTCCCGGCGCCGATCTCCAGCACCCGCTGCCCGGGATGCAGGTCGAGCTGCTCGAGCATGATCGCCACCATCGACGGCTGCGACGCCGAGCTCAGCGCCACCCCGTCCACGACCTTCGTGACGACCGCGGTGTCGGCGTACGCGGTCTCGACGGTCGACCCCGGCAGGAAGACGTGCCGCGGGATGGCGCCCATCGCCCGCGCGACGGCGTCGGAGCGCACCCGACCGTCGCGGCGCAGCGCGTCGACCATCCGCGCCCGCGCCTCCTGCGCGGAAGCCATCCGCGGAAGTCTGCCACCGCCCGCGCCCCCGGGCAGCCTGGACGATCACGGGCGGGCGATCCGCACCTACTTTCCCTGTCGCCCCGGGCCGGATTCACGAGGCCGGCCCACCAACCTGCGCGCAATCTCACGGTCGTCCTGGACCGGATTCACGACAGTGAGGTTGTGCTCCGGGCGTGTGTCAGGTCAGGGGGACGAGGTCGTCGGCATGGACGACCTCGCGGCGCTGCTCGGGGGGCAGCTGGGAGGTGCGGCGGCCGATGATCTCGGGGAGCTCGCTCGCGTCGTAGCCCACGACTCCCCGCGCGACGACGACGCCGCCGGGGTCGACGAGGTCGACGACGTCGCCGGAGACGAAGTCGCCCGAGATGCCGTGGATGCCCGCGGCCAGCAGCGAGCGTCTGCGGCCGATGACGGCGGCGACGGCACCGGCGTCGAGGTCGAGGCGGCCGTGGACGTCGGCGGCGTGGCGCAGCCAGAACCGGCGGGCCGACATCCGCCGCCCCGAGGGCCGGAAGGCGGTGCCGGTCTTGGGGCCGTCGGCGGAGGTGTCGAGGGCGGCGGTGACCTCTTCGGCCGAGGTGAGCAGCACGGGGATGCCGGCGGCCGAGGCCATTGCGGCGGCGGTGATCTTGGTGGCCATGCCGCCGCGGCCGAGGCTGCCCTGGCCGGGCTCGGCGATCTGGACGGCCTGGAGGTCGGCGGGGTGGTCGACCTCTGCGACCAGCGACGACCCGGGTTCGCGGGGGTCGCCGTCGTAGAGGCCGTCGACGTCGGAGAGCAGGATCAGCCCGTCGGCGCCGACGATGTGGGCGACGAGGGCGGCGAGCCGATCGTTGTCGCCGACGCGGATCTCGTCGGTGGCGACGGTGTCGTTCTCGTTGACGACGGGCAGCACGTCGAGGCCCAGCAGCCGTTCGAGGGTGCGCTGGGCGTTGCGGTAGTGCGAGCGGCGGATCATGTCGTCGGCGGTGAGCAGGACCTGGCCGATGGCGAGGTCGAATCGCGCGAACGACGCCGAGTAGGCGTGCGCGAGCAGCAGCTGTCCGACGGACGCGGCGGCCTGCTGGGTGGCGAGGTCGCGTGGGCGTCGGGTGAGCCGCAGCGGGGCGAGCCCGGCGGCGATGGCGCCGGAGGAGACGAGGACGACCTGGGTCCCGGCCGCGCGGCGCCCGGCGAGGGCCTCGACGAGCCGGTCGAGCCGGGTGGGGTCGATACCGCCCTTGACGACGATCCGCCGCGCCGCGGCGAGGTGCTCGCGTGGCGTGGGGACGGCGCGTGGGGTCATCGCCGGCTCGTCTGCTCTGCGTCGTCCGGACCGGGCTCGTCGGCCCAGACGCCCTCGTCCCAGGGGTTCTCGGAGTCGTCGTCGAGGGGCAGGTCGTCGGGGTCGTCGCCGAGGTCGGCCTCGGCCTCGGCGGCGAGCTCCTCGTCGGTGCGGTGGCGGCGGCGGTCGGCGCGGGCGGCCTTGCGGTCGGAGGCGCTGACGCGGTCGTTCTGCTCGAGGCGCCGGTCGGTGCCGCGGCCGGACATCAGGGTGGCCACGCCGGCGGGGGTGGTGGGCTCCCACTCGAAGACGTAGTCGCCGATCGTCACCGGGCAGCCGGGGACGGCCCCGGCCTTGGCCAGCTCCTCCTCGACGCCGAGCCGGGCGAGCCGGTCGGCGAGGTAGCCGACGGCCTCGTCGTTGGCGAAGTTGGTCTGCCGGATCCAGCGCTCGGGGCGCGGCCCGCGCACGATGAAGCCGCCCTCCTCCTCCGGGTCGGGCTCGACGGTGAAGCCTGCGTCGTCGACCGCCTGGGGCCGGAGGACGACACGGGTCGCCTCGGGGACGGGCTGCGCCGCCCGGTAGGCGGCGACCTGCTCGGCCATGGCGAACGTCAGCTCGCGCAGGCCGGCGTGGCTGGCGGTGGAGATCGCGAAGGTGGGCCAGCCGAACTCGGCGGTCAGGTCGGCGGTGACGATCTCGACGAGGTCGGCCGCGTCGGGGACGTCGATCTTGTTGAGCGCGATGAGCCGGGGCCGCTCCGCGAGGTCCCCGCCGAGGGCGGGGGTGTAGCGGGCCAGCTCCTCCTCGAGGGCGCGGACGTCGGCGACGGGGTCGCGGCCGGGTTCGAACGTCGCGCAGTCGACGACGTGGACGAGCACGGAGCAGCGTTCGATGTGGCGCAGGAAGTCGAGCCCGAGGCCGCGGCCCTCGGAGGCGCCGGGGATGAGGCCGGGTACGTCGGCGACCGTGAACACGGAGTCGCCTGCGCTGACGACGCCGAGCTGCGGGACGAGCGTCGTGAAGGGATAGTCGGCGATCTTGGGGCGCGCCTGCGACAAGGCCGCGACCAGGGACGACTTGCCCGCCGACGGGAACCCGACGAGTCCGACGTCGGCCATGGACCGCAGTTCGAGGACGAGCTCGCGGGCCTCGCCCTCCTCGCCGAGCAGTGCGAAGCCGGGGGCCTTGCGCGCGGCCGACGACAGCGCGGCGTTGCCGAGCCCACCACGGCCGCCCTCGGCGGCGACGAACCGGGTGCCGGCACCGACGAGGTCGGCGACGATCTGGCCGTGCTCGTCGAAGACGACGGTGCCGTCGGGGACGGCCAGCTCCAGGTCGTCGGCGTTGGCGCCCGCACGGAAGCTGCCCTGGCCCTCCTTGCCGTTGCGCGCCTTGGCGTGCGGGCGGTGGTGGAAGTCGAGCAGCGTGTGCACGCCGGGGTCGACGACCAGGACGATCGAGCCGCCCCGGCCGCCGTTGCCCCCGTCGGGGCCGCCGAGCGGCTTGAACTTCTCCCGGTGGACCGACGCGCAGCCGTTGCCACCGCTGCCCGCGGTCGCGTGGACAACGACCCGGTCGACGAACCGAGACATCAGGTTTCTCCTACGTCATGAACACACAAACGGCGGGCCACCCTGCAGGGCAGCCCGCCGTTGCTGAAGATCGCGGTGGTGCAGGCCTCAGACCTGGACCGGCACCACGTTCACGGTCTTGCGACCGCGCTTGAAGCCGAACTCGACCGAACCCTCGACCAGCGCGAACAGCGTGTCGTCGCCACCGCGGCCGACACCGTCGCCCGGGTGGAACTTGGTGCCGCGCTGGCGGACGAGGATCTCGCCCGCGTTGACGGCCTGGCCGCCGAAACGCTTGACGCCGAGCCGCTGGGCGTTGGAGTCACGCCCGTTGCGCGAGCTGGACGCACCCTTCTTGTGAGCCATGTCCAGGTCTCCTTACTTGCTGATCGCGGTGACCTGGACCCTGGTCAGAGGCTGACGGTGGCCCTGACGCTTGTGGTACCCGGTCTTGTTCTTGAACTTGTGGATGCGGATCTTCGGGCCCTTGGTGTGCTCGACGACCGTGGCGGTCACCGAGGCCTTGGCCAACGCGTCCGCGTCGGTGGTGAGCTGGTCGCCGTCGACGAGCAGCAGGGCCGGCAGGCTGATCTCGGCGCCGGGCTCACCGTCGATCTTCTCGACGGTCAGCACGTCGTCCACGGCCACCTTGTACTGCTTGCCGCCGGTCTTGACGATCGCGTACATCGTTGACGCACGACTCCTGAATATCGGGGGACACGAGGCGCGCTGCGTACGCGCCGCCACATCCCGTCGATCTTCGCGGGCGCGGCTCCGATGTCCCAGGGTACGGAACTGATTTCTCCAGGGTCAAACCGGGTCCCCGGTCTGTTCCCCGTCCTACTCGTCGGTCCCGGAGGGCGGGCCCGCCGGGCGGGATGCGGTACGCCGCTGCCTGCGCGGACGTGGCTCTGTGACGGGTTCGGGCTGCGGCGCGACCGTCACCGGCGCGGCCGCCGACTCCTCGGACGCGGGTGCGGGCAGCGGAGCGGTGATGACGGCCGCGGCCGCCCCGCTCGGCGAGCCCGCGGTGCGTGTGACGCGGCCCCGGCGGCGGCGCGGACGCTCGGCGTCGGCCGCCGCGTCCTCGTCGCGCGACGCGACACCGTTGGCGTCGGCCGCGGGCGCGGGAGCCGAGGTGTCGTGCCCGTTGAGGGCCGCGGCGCCGTTGGTGGCCGGGGCGCCGTTGCGCTCGGCGTGGCCGGCAACCGCGGGCGGGGTGTCGTCGGTGGTCGCGGGTGCGGACACGGCGGGCACCTCCTCGGTGGCCGCCGAACCGGCGACCGCGGAGTCGACGGGCGCCGGCACGGCCGACGCCCCGGCATCGACCGGTGCGGCATCGACCGGTGCGGCATCGACCGGTGCGGCATCGACCGGTGCGGCATCGACCGGAGTGGCGTCGTCCGGGCTCGTCGCACCGCGGCGGGACCGGACCCGGCGGGTCCGGCCGCGCGGCGCATCGTCGTGCTCGGACGACGAAGGGGCCTCGGACGCCGCGGGGGCGTCGGGAGCCGCAGGAGCCTCGGGCGTCGACGGGGCGCCGTCGGGGTCGTCGGCACCCGCGAGCCGCAGCGCGGGCGGCTCGGCCCCGGTCCCGGAGGCCCTGTCGCCGGAGGGCCTGTCGCCGGAGGCCTTGTCGTCGGATGCCGGTTTGTTCTCCGCCGCGATCGACGCCGCGACGACGGCGATGTCGGCCGACGCCGAGTGGCGCTCCTCGGTCTGCTCCGGGCGCGCGTCGTCGCGACGGTTGCGGTTGCGGCCGCGACGGCCCTCCCGCTCGTTCTGCCGGTCGCCGCCCTTGTCGTGCTTGTGGTCGCCGCCCTTGTCGACCTTGGCATCGCCGTCGGTCGAGACGATGACGCCACGGCCGCGGCAGTGCTCGCACGGCGTGGAGAAGTGCTCCAGCAGCCCGCCGCCGACGCGCTTGCGCGTCATCTGCACCAGGCCGAGCGAGGTCACCTCGGCGACCTGGTGGCGGGTGCGGTCGCGGGCCAGGCACTCGGTGAGCCTGCGCAGCACGAGGTCGCGGTTGGCCTCGAGCACCATGTCGATGAAGTCGACGACGATGATGCCGCCGATGTCGCGCAGCCGGAGCTGGCGGACGATCTCCTCGGCGGCCTCGAGGTTGTTGCGGGTGACGGTCTCCTCGAGGTTGCCGCCGGACCCGGTGAACTTGCCGGTGTTGACGTCGACGACCGTCATCGCCTCGGTGCGGTCGATGACCAGCGTGCCGCCCGAGGGCAGCCAGACCTTGCGGTCGAGCGCCTTGAGCAGCTGCTCGTCGATGCGGTACTCGGTGAAGACGTCGCCGGGGCCGACGTGGCGGTGCAACCGCTCCGACAGCTCCGGGGCGACGTGCCCGATGTAGTTGGAGACGGTCTCCCACGCGTCGTCGCCGGAGACGACGAGGCGGGTGAAGTCCTCGTTGAACTGGTCGCGCACGACCTTGACCAGCAGGTCGGGCTCCTCGTAGAGCAGCGCCGGGGCCTTGACCTTGTTCGGGCCGGTGGCGTCGGCCTTGCTCTTGACGACGTCCCACTGCGCCTGGAGGCGGCGGACGTCGCGCTCCAGCGCCTCCTGGGTGACGCCCTCGGAGGCGGTCCGGATGATCACCCCGGCCTCGGACGGGACGATCTCCTTGAGCATGTCCTTGAGCCGCTTGCGCTCGACGTCGGGCAGCTTGCGGCTGATGCCGGCGGTGCCGCCGGACGGCACGTAGACGAGGAAGCGGCCGGCGAGGCTGATCTGGGTGGTCAGCCGGGCGCCCTTGTGCCCGATGGGGTCCTTGGTGACCTGGACGAGGACGCTGTCGCCGGTGGACAGGGCCTGCTCGATGCGGCGGGCCTTGCCGTTGAGACCTGCGGCGTCCCAGTCGACCTCACCGGCGTAGAGCACGGCGTTGCGGCCGCGGCCGATGTCGACGAACGCGGCCTCCATGCTGGGTAGCACGTTCTGGACGCGGCCGAGGTGGATGTTGCCCACCATCGACGAGCCCGAGGGGCCGTTGCCGTCGTTGGAGCCGCCGGCGACGAAGTGCTCGACCAGCACGTCGTCCTCGAGGACGGCGATCTCGACGCGGTCGCCGTGCTCGCGCACGACCATCGAGCGGTCGACGGACTCGCGGCGGGCCAGGAACTCGGCCTCGGTGAGGATCGGGACGCGGCGGCGGCCGGCGTCGCGGCCGTCGCGGCGGCGCTGGCGCTTGGCCTCGAGCCGGGTCGAGCCGCGGACGCTCTGGACGCCGTCGGAGGCCTCGTCGTCGCCGCTGCGGTCGCGGGGGGCGCGGACGCGGGTGACGGTGCCGGGCGGGTCGTCGGAGGACTCGGCGTCGTCCCCGCCACCACGGCGGCGGCGCCGGCGGCGACGGCGGCGCGAGCCGCCCGCCTCGTCGGAGGCGTCGTCGGACTCGTCGCCGTCGTCGTCGCCCGAGTCGGTGTCGTCGGAGTCCGCCGCGGAGTCGGCGGCATCGTCGGACGAACCGGACGCCGCGGCGTCAGCACTGTCGGAGTCGGAGTCGGAGTCGCTGTCGGACTCGCTGTCGGAGTCGCCCGACTCGGAGTCTCCGTTGTCGGCGTCGGAGCCCTTGCCCCGCCCGCGGCCGCGACGGCCACGACGGCGGCGGCGGCGCCCGGAGGCGTCGTCGTCGGAGTCGTCGGCGTCGGTCGCCTCGTCGCTGTCGGTGTCCGTGTCGTCGGTGGTCTCGTCCACGGTGTCGTCGGCGGTGTCGGCCGGGGAGTCGGCGGGGCCCGTGGTGGGCGCGGGCGGCTCGACGACGCGGAACGGGTCGGCCGCCTCGGGGGCGGACGACACGGCGCGAGCGCGCCGGGTCGGGCGGCGCTCCGCGGCGGGCGCCTGGAAGACGGGCGCGGCGAAGAGCCGGGGCGGCGCGGCGGCCTCGTCGGTCTCGGCGGCGACGGGATCGGCGGCGACGGCGGCCTCACCCGCCGCGGCGGCGGCCGCCACGTCGGCGGGGATGTCGGGGAGCGCCGGGGCGGGGACCGTCTCCGTCGCGTCCTCGTAGGCGTCGTCGGCGACGGCGGTCTCGTCCTCGGCGCCCGCATCTGGCAGCAGGGCCGTGACGACCCGCTCGGCGAGCGTCCGGTCGACGCTCGACTGCGGGCTGCGCACCTCGGCGCCCAGCTCCGACAGGGTCGCGAGCACCTCGCGACTGGTGCGTCCGATCAGCTTGGCCAGGGCGTGCACCCGCATCTTGTCGGGCAGGTCGGCCAGCACGGACGGCCCGCCGGTGCTACCGGCGGGCGCATCGTTGTTCGACATTCAGCTCCTTCGCCCCCGGGCGCCTCCTGGTGAGGGGGCGGCCGCGCAGGGGCCCTACGTCACTCGTTCTCCCCCCCGCGCGGTGCGCGGGGAGCAATCCTCAGCTGCGGTGGATCTCGACGGTGGCCGCGGCGCGGCGCGGGGGCGCCTTCGTCGCACCGAACCGCTCAGACCTGGGCGGTGACCCGGTCAGTGCCGAGCGGATCGGCGAGGTCACCCGAGTCGTCGAGCAGTCCCTGCGCCATCCGGGTCGCCCTCGCGGGTACCGGCGGCGTGAGGCCTGCGACAACGTCGAGCGCACCCAACACATCGTCGGGTCGAACGGCGGGTGTCGTCTGCCGCACGACCGCGGTCAGTATCGCACAGCCCGCAACCGCTGCGGTGCCTGTCGCGAGCCCCGGGCCGTTGCTCGCGGTCACGACGGTGGCCTTCACCAGGGCTTTCCGGACGTCGATCTGCTTGCGACCCGACGGCGTGACACGCTCGATGACGACGGACTCCTCCGCCAGCAGCGCGTCGACCGCGGTGCGGAGCTCGCCCTCGGCCACCCCGGGCAGCTCGATGGCCCAGCGCACCGCGTCGATCCGGTCGGCCAGGGCGGGCGGCGTCGCGACCACGGCCTCCAGCACGTCGAGCCCCGAGGGCAGGGCGCGGTCGAGCGCCTCGACGAGCTCTGCAGGGTCGACCTCGCGGGTCAGCCCGATCTCCAGGTACTCGGCCTCGCTGGCCGCGCCGGTGGGCGCGGCGCCGATCCAGGACAGCCGTGGGTGCGGGCTGAACCCGTGCGAGTGCGACACCGGGACGCCCGCGCGGCGCACCGCGCGTTCGAACGCCCGGGCGATGTCGCGGTGCGACAGGAAGCGCAGCCGGCCCCGCTTGGCGAAGCGCACACGAATCCGCTGCACCGTGGGGGGTGCCGGATTCGCCGCCTCGCCGGGCCGTACGCGCGCCATGGACCGAAGGGTACGGAGGTGGGCCCGGTCAGCCGGGATCCGGGGCGGCGAACGGGTCGAGGACCAGCAGCGTCTCCCCCGCCGGAGCGAACCCGGCGCGGCGGTAGAACGACGCACTGCCCGCCGTCGGGGCCAGCATCAGCCGCCGGTACCGGCGCTCCCCCGCGTGGTCGACGGCCGCCTCCAGCAGTGCGCGCGGCACCCCCCGGTCGGCGAAGCCGGCCAGCACGAACGCGTTGCCGACCTGCCCGACCCGGCCCCCGCGCGACCCCGGCCGCGGCATCGACACGATCTCGACGACGTTGATCGACCCGATCGGCGTCCAGCCCGCCCGGTCGGACCCGACCTCGGCCAGCCAGAACGTGCGCCGCGGCTGCTCGGTGCGCCACCACTGCGCGAACGCGGCCTCGAACCCGGGGTCGTCGACGCGGGCGCCCGCCCGCTCCTCCAGCCACGCCCGGCGCAGCGCGGCGAGCGCCTCCACGTCCCGCTCGTCGGCGACCCGCACGACGAACTCCGGTCGCGCCGCCGAGCCCGGCCCCTGCGAGCCGGGTGCGGACACGGATGCGGGCTCAGGCACTCCCGAACCGGTTCCCGCCGACGGGATTCGCGACGGTCAGCGGGATCAGCTGCGTCCCGCTGGGGCCGACCTGGATGTCCTGACCCGTCGACGGGCACACGCCGCAGTCGAAGCACGGTGTCCAGCGGCAGTCGTCCTGCTCGCCACCGGCGAGGGCCTCCTGCCAGTCGTCCCAGAGCCAGTCGCGCTCCAGGCCGGAGTCGAGGTGGTCCCAGGGCAGGACCTCGTCGCGGTCGCGCTCACGCGTCGTGAACCAGTCGAGCGACACCCCGAGCGGGCCCAGCTCGGCCTCGGCCGACTCGGTCCAGCGCTCGAAGGAGAAGTGCTCGCTCCAGCCGTCGAACCGGCCGCCCTCGCGCCACACCCGCTCGACCACCCGGCCGACGCGACGGTCGCCGCGCGCGAGCAGCCCTTCGATCAGGGACGGCTTGCCGTCGTGGTAGCGCATGCCGACGTTGCGGCCCAGCCGCCGGTCGGAGTTCACGGCCTCACGCAGCTTGCGCAGCCGCTCGTCGACGACATCGGGGTGGGCCTGCGCCGCCCACTGGAACGGGGTGTGCGGCTTGGGCACGAATCCGCCGATGGAGATGGTGCAACGGACGTCGTTGTGACCCGACGCCGCGCGCCCGGCCTTGATGACGCGGTGCGCCATCCCGGCGATCTCGAGGACGTCCTCGTCCTCCTCGGTGGGCAGCCCGCACATGAAGTAGAGCTTCACCTGCCGCCAGCCCTGCGCGAACGCCTCCGAGACGGTCCGGATGAGGTCCTCCTCGGACACCATCTTGTTGATGACGCGCCGGATCCGCTCCGACCCGCCCTCCGGGGCGAACGTCAGCCCGGACCGGCGTCCGTTGCGCGAGATCTCGTTGGCCAGGTCGATGTTGAACGCGTCGACGCGGGTCGACGGCAGCGACAGCGACGTGTTGGAGCCCTCGTAGCGGTCGGCCAGGCCCTTGGTGATCTCGGCGATCTCGGAGTGGTCGGCGCTCGACAGCGACAGCAGGCCGACCTCGTCGAATCCGCTGGCCCGCACGGCCGAGTCGACCATCTCGCCGATGCCCTGCAACGACCGCTCCCGCACCGGGCGGGTGATCATGCCCGCCTGGCAGAAGCGGCAGCCACGCGTGCACCCACGGAAGATCTCGACGCTCGCGCGCTCGTGCACGGTCTCGGCCAGCGGGACCAGCGGCGCCTTCGGGTAGGGCCATTCGTCGAGGTCGCGGGTGGTGCGCTTCTGCACGCTGCGCGGCGCCCCGCCGACCGGCTCGACCGCGGCGATGCCACCGTCGTCGCCGTAGGAGACCTCGTAGCGGGCGGGGACGTAGCAGCCGTCGGTGATCGCGAGCCGGTCGAGCAGCTCCGCGCGCCCACCCGGGCGCCCCTCGGCCTTCCACTCACGGACGACGTCGGTGATGTCTCCGACGACCTCCTCGCCGTCGCCCAGCGCCACGACGTCGACGAAGTCGGCCATCGGCTCCGGGTTGAACGCCGCGTGGCCGCCCATCAGCACGACGGGGTGGGTCTCGTCGCGGTCGGCGGTGTGCAGCGGGACGCCGGCGAGGTCGAGCGTCGTCAGCAGGTTGGTGTAGCCGAGCTCGGTGGAGAAGCTGACCCCGAGGACGTCGAAGTCGCCGACGGGCCGGTGCCCGTCGACGGTGAACGCCGGGACCCGGTGCTCACGCATCAGGGCCTCGAGGTCGGGCCACACGGCGTAGCAGCGCTCGGCCAGCGCGTCGGGGCGCTCGTTGAGCACCTCGTAGAGGATCATGACGCCCTGGTTGGGCAGGCCGACCTCGTAGGCGTCGGGGTACATCAGCGCCCAGCGGACCGGCGTCGCGTCCCACTCGTCCTCGTCGGCCACCTGGGCATTGAGCTCACCGCCGACGTACTGCACCGGCTTGGAGACACGCGGCAGCAACGGTTCGAGGTCGGGGAACACGGAGGTCACGCAGCGTCAGGGTAGTCGCGTCGTCACCGCGGCGACGCCGGCGCCCCCGGACCCTGTGCGGCTGCGAATCCGGGCAGGTCGACGGGCCTGTGCCTCACTCCAGCAGCCCCGCCGAGCGCAGGGCGGCGCGGACGTCCTCGTGGTGCATCTCGTCGAGCGGGACCAGCGGCAGCCGGATGCCCGCCTCGATCAGGCCCAGTTCGGCCAGGGCCCACTTCACCGGGATCGGGTTGGGCTCGGAGAACAGGGCGCGGTGCAGGCCCGCGAGGGTCGCGTCGATCTCCGAGGCGGTCTCGTCGTCCCCGGCGACGGCGGCGTTGCACATCCTGGCCATGGCCTCGGGCGCGACGTTGGCCGTCACCGAGATGTCGCCGTGGAACCCGGCGAGCATCGAGGCGCGGGCGGTGCCGTCGTCACCGGAGTAGAGGGCGAAGTCGGTCAGGCCGAGTGCGACGAGGTCGCGCACCCGGTCGAGGTCGCCCTTCGCCTCCTTGAGCCCGACGATGTTGGGCACCTCGGCGAGCCGCTCGACCGTCGACGGCAGCATGTCGCATGCGGTGCGGCCGGGGACGTTGTAGAGGTACTGCGGCAGGTCGACGGCCTCGGCGACGGCCTTGAAGTGCCGGTAGAGGCCCTCCTGCGGGGGCTTGTTGTAGTACGGGGTGACGAGCAGCGCGGCGTCGGCACCGGCGTTCTTCGCGGCCTGGGTGAGATGGATCGCCTCGGTGGTGCTGTTGGCGCCGGTCCCGGCGATGATCGGGACGCGGCCTGCGGAGACGTCGATGGTGTGCCGGATGACGTCGGTGTGCTCCTCGACCGAGAGCGTGGCCGACTCGCCGGTGGTGCCGACCGACACGACGGCCGAGGTCCCGGCCTCGATCGTGCGGTCGACGAGCTTGGCGAGGGCGTCCATGTCGACGGAACCGTCCACCCGCATCGGGGTGACGATCGCGACGATGCTGCCGGTGATCATGGTTGTGTCCTTCGCGCCGTGCCGGGATGCCGGGCGACGACGCTACCCGTCCGGGTGGATTCGGCCGAGCCCCCGTGCCGCGGGCCACTACCGGCCGAGGCGGCGGTCAGCCCCAGGCCAGACGGGTCGGTTGCACCGAACGGCCGACGCGGCGGGCCGTCACCCAGACGATCAGTGCGGCGGCGAGCAGCGCGGTGACCGTCACGGCGAGTGGGCGGTCGTTGGTCGCGACGCCGACGAGCGCCCACACGGTGGCGGCGGCGTAGCCGACGACCGAGGTCCCGGTGGTGACGACCCAGCAGATGATCGCGGCCGTCACCAGCAGCACGGTGATCGCGGCGGCGAGGGCGAGCGCCCCGTCGCCCGGGAGTCCCTCGGCGACACCGGTCGCGGCGGTGCCGAGCACCGTCGCGAACGACACCCAGCCGGTGTAGATCGCGATCGGCGTGCGGAACAGGGCGCGCTCGGCCGGACTCGTCGCGGGCTCGTGCGAGAGGCGGCCGAACACCGTCGCGAGGCAGACGAGCAGGGCGATGATGACGACCTCGGCGGCGAGGATGTGACGGGTGCCGAATGCGACGATCCACAGCGGGTTGAGCACCGCGGACGCCGCCAGCCACCAGCCCGTACGCCGGTGGATCGCCCGCGAGCGCTGCGAGGGCAGCAGCGCGAACACCGCGTAGGCGAGGAACCCCAGGTAGATGAGCCCCCAGATGGAGAACGCCCAGCCGGCGGCGAGCAGCGGGGTGGGGTTGTCGTTGGCGACGACGCCCACGCCGTCGCCGATCGCGCCGGAGCCACCGAGCCCGGCGACGACGGTCTGGACCACCGCGAGCACCAGCACGACGGCGCCGCGGACGAGATCGGGAAGCGTGCTGCGGGGGGCCGTGACCGTCATGTCGCCATGCTCCCGCCGCGCGGCCCGTCCGGCCAGTCGGATCACGGCGCGCCGGGCAGCGTGTCAGCCGAGGCTGATGAGCGGGCTGCCCGCGGCGACCGGGGCGCCGGCCTCGACCAGCACCGCGGTGACCTCGCCGGCGACGTCCGTGCGGATCTCCATCTCCATCTTCATGGCTTCGAGGACGGCGACGACGTCTCCTGCGGCGACCTGTTGACCTGCGCCGACCCGGATCTCGACGACCGTGGCGTCCATGGGGGCGACGGCCGGTCCGCCGGCGGCCGCTCGCGAGGCAGCCGGGACCCCGGTGGCGCGCGCGGCTCGAGTGACCGCTCGCGGTCCGCCGCCGTGGACGTCGACCTCGACGACGCCGCGGTCGGTGGCGATGCGGACCCGTCTTCTTCTCCCGCCGTCCTGCGGCGCCGGGGGGCGCGGCCGGGAAGTGGGGTCCGGCACCCATTCGCGGGCAACGGACCCGGTGTCGTGGGTCGCCGCGGTGAACGACGCCGAGTCCAGCACCGATCGCAGGTAGGGCGCGGTGGTCGGGATGCCGTCGACGTGCAGCTCGTCGAGCGCCCCGATCAGCCGGCGCCGCGCCGACTCCCGGTCGGAGCCGTGGGCGAGGACCTTGCCGAACATCGAGTCGTACTCGGGGGCGACCACCCCCTCGTGCGCGAGGCCGAAGTCGTTGCGGACTCCAGGCCCGTGAGGGAGAACAAGAGCGTCGACGCGGCCCGGCGCCGGGCGGAAGCCGTCCCACGGGTCCTCGGCCGCGATCCGGGCCTGGATCGCGTGCCCGCGGATCACGACGTCGTCCCGGGTGAACGCCAACGCCTCCCCCGCCGCGACGCGCAGCTGGGTGGCGACGAGGTCGAGGCCCGTGACCAGCTCCGTCACCCCGTGCTCGACCTGCAGCCGGGTGTTCATCTCCAGGAAGAAGAACTCGCCGGTCACCGGGAGGACGAGGAACTCGACGGTCCCCGCGCCGACGTACCCGACCGTCCGGGCCAGGGTCACCGCCGCGTCGGCGAGCGCCTGCCGCAGCGACGGGCCGAGGCCCGGGGCGGGGGCCTCCTCGATCAGCTTCTGGTGCCGACGTTGCACCGAGCAGTCGCGGTCGCCGAGGTGGAGGATCGTGCCGTGGGTGTCGCCGACGACCTGCACCTCGACGTGGCGCGGCCGCTCCAGGTAGCGCTCGAGGTGCACCTCGGACCGGCCGAACGACGCGGCGGCCTCCCGTCCGGCGGCGGTCACGGCGTCGGCCAGCCCGTCGGCCGAGGTGACGACGCGCATCCCACGCCCGCCCCCACCGTGGGTGGCTTTGACGACGAGCGGGAACCCGATCTTCTCCGCTGCCGCGGCGGCGCCGTCGACGGTGACCGGGCCACTCCCCCGAGGGACCGGAACCCCGCACTCGACGGCCACCGCGCGGGCGGCGACCTTGTCCCCCATGCGCGCGACGACGTGGGCGGACGGGCCGACGAACGTCAGCCCGGCTGCGGTGACGGCCGCGGCGAACGCGGCGTCCTCGCTGAGCAGCCCGTACCCGGGGTGCACGGCGTCGGCACCCGTGCTCTTCGCCGCATGGAGCAGGGCGTCGATGTCCAGGTAGGACGACCGGGCCGGTGCGGGGCCGATCCGGACCGCCTCGTCGGCCATCCCGACGTGCGGTGCGGCGGCGTCGGCGTCGCTGAACACGGCCACCGTGCGCAGGCCCAGCTCCCGGCAGGCACGCAGGATCCTGACCGCGATCTCACCGCGGTTGGCGACGAGCACTGTCTGCACGGGACCTCCTGTACGGGACCGTCGCATTCTATCTACCAATCGACCGTCTGGTAGTCTAGCGTCGGTCGTCGAGGACCCTGCACGACCGATCGGAGGTCCCGTGACCGCATCCAGCGAGACGATGGCCGACCGGGTCGCCGCGTTGCGCGAGAAGCAGGATGCCGCGCACGCCAGCGGCGGACCCGAGGGCCTGCGCCGCCACCGCGAGTCCGGGCGGCTGCCCGTCCGCGAGCGGATCGACATGCTCGTCGACCCCGACAGCTGGTTCGAGATCGGCGCCCTCGCCCTGCCCGAGCTGCGCCGCGAGAAGCCCATCCCGGGTGACGCCGTCGTCACCGGCTTCGGGCTGCTCGACGGCCGCCGCGTCGGCGTCATCGGGATCGACTCCAGCGTCGTCGCAGGCACCACCGCACCGATCAGCATGCGCAAACAGGGCCGGCTGATCGAGCACGCGCAGCGGCACGGCTTCCCCCTCGTCCTGCTGTGCGACGCCGACGGCGGCCGCATGCCCGACGTCTCCGGCTGGCGGTTCTCCGGACTGCCGCTGGACTTCACCACGTTCCTCAAACCCCCACCGGGTGAACCCGTCGTGCCCCGGGTCGCGGCCGTGCTCGGACCGTCGTACGGCGACTCGGCGCTGCACGCGTCGACGGCGCACTACGTCGTCATGGTGCGCAGCGGGTCGATCGCTCTGTCCGGGCCGTCGGTGGTCGAACCGGCGATCGGCGAGAAGGTCAGCGACGACGAGCTCGGCGGGCCCGCCGCCGCGACCGAGGCGGGCAACGCGCATCTCGTCGTCGACACCGAGGCCGACGCGATGGACGCCGTCGCCGCCTTCCTGTCCTACCTGCCGCAGAACTCGACACTGCCCCCGCCGGTCGCGCCACCCCTTCCGCCGCAACGGGATCCGGCCGACCTCGCCGACATCGTCCCGCTCGGTGCCCGCGCCGGGTACGACATGCGCGACGTCTTCTCAGCCGTCGCCGACTCCGCGAGCATCCTGCCGTGGGCCGACGGCTGGGGCTCGTCGCTGCTGTGCGCGCTGGCCCGGATCGAGGGACGGGTCGTCGGGCTGATCGGCAATCAACCCATCGTCCGCGCCGGTGCGCTCGACCCCGCCGCGCTGGCCAAGGAGGCCGCGTTCGTGCGGCTGTGCGACACGTTCGGTGTCCCACTGGTGTTCCTGCACGACGTCCCCGGCCTGATGATCGGCACCCAGGCCGAGCGCGGCGGCATCCTGCGCGGCTACGAGGTGCTGGTGTCCGCGATCGCCGAGGCCACCGTCCCGAAGGTGGGCGTGGTGCTGCGCAAGGCCTACGGCGGCGGGCACTTCGCCATGGGCGGGCGCCCGACGAAGCCCGACTTCCTCTTCGCCTGGCCCTCGGCCGAGCTGGGCTTCATGGCGCCGGAGACCGGCATCCGCACGATCCACCGTCGACGGTTGGAGAAGGTGCTCGCCGAGGAGGGGCCCGAGGCGCACGCTGCGCTCGTCGCCGAGCTGACCGCCGAGTGGGTCAGCGAGGCCGAGCCGTGGGAGGCGGCCGCGCACCTCTCGATCGACGACGTCATCGAGCCCGCCGCGACCCGGCACGTGATCGCGACGAGCATCGACATCACGTCCGGAGGCCGGGCATGAACATCCGTGTCGAGGACGACGACGCGGTCGCCGTCCTCACCATCGACGACCCCGCCCGGCTCAACGCCATGGGCCGCACCTTCTGGCCGGAGGTCCGCGATGCGCTGGCGCGCCTGGAGTCCGACGGCCACACCCGCGTCCTGATCATCACCGGCGCCGGGGACCGGGCCTTCTCCGCGGGCGGTGACATCGCGAGCTTCGCCTCCCTGACCGACACCGCCGCCAAACGCGAGTTCCAACGCGACTGCATGCGCACCTTCGCCGCCGTCGAGGAGTCACCGCTGCCGGTGATCGCCGCGGTCAACGGCTACGCCATGGGCGGCGGCTGCGAACTTGCCCTGGCCTGCGACATCGTCGTCGCCGCCGACACCGCGACCTTCGGGATGCCCGAGACCGCCGTCGGGCTGGTGCCCGGGTTCGGGGTGCTGCGCGCGCCGTCGGTGATCGGGCGGCACTGGACGAAGCTGCTGATGTTCACCGGTGAGCGTGTCGACGCCGAGACCGCGCTGCGGATCGGGCTGGCGCAGAAGGTGGTCCCTGCTGCGTCGCTCATGAACGCGGCGCGGGAGCTGGCCGCCGAGATCGCGTCGAAGGCGCCGCTCGCCGTCGCCGCCGGGAAGGGCCTGGTCAACCGGGGTGTCGACCGCGGCGAGTTCGACCACTCCACCGCCGCACTCACCGCGCTGCACGCCACCGAGGACGCCGCCGAGGGCATCGCGGCGTTCGTCGGGAAGCGGGCGCCGAAGTTCGAGGGGCGCTGATGGCCGAGCCGTTCGTGGCGCTCATGCGCCGCTACGTCAACGACTACACCAACCGTCACGACACGAGCGTCTGCGCCGAGATCATGGAGCCCGACTACACGCTGCGGATGGGCCCACACGAGGTCGCGGGCCGCGACGAGCTCTACATCCCTGCAGCTCAGAAGCAGTTCACCGAGTTCCCGGGCCTGTGCCTGACGGTCCACGAGATCGTCACCAACGGCGAGCGGCTCGCGATGCGGTTCTCCGAGCACGGCCGCTCGGTCCGCCACGACGGCGCCGCCGCGGTGTGGACGGGCCTCGGGCTCTACCGCTGGAACGGGCGCAAGCTCGTCGACAACTTCGTGGAGCAGGACTACCTGTCCCGCCGACGGCAACTCGCCGGCGGACCGACCGCGGTCGTCGAGGCGCCGGCGACCGCACCGTGGGACACGGTCGCCGCAGCGCCTTCACCTGAGGCCGAGGCCGTCGTGCGCGCGTGGATCGGTCGTGACGACGACAACGTCACCGTCGACGACTCCCCGTCGCTGCTCGTGGACGCGTCGTCGCAGGTCGACGACCTCTTCTCCGCCGGACCGAACGTCGCGTTCCGGGTCACCCGCACCGGCACCTACAGCGGCGGACTCGACGTCGACCCGGCCATGGTCGGCCGCCCCGCCACCCTGCACATGGTCGGGCTCGTGCACGTCACCGACGGCCGGGTCGTGGGCGGGAACGTGGTGCGCGACCGGCTCGGGCTCACCCGCTCGCTGACGTCAGTCGGGAGCGCATCGTGACCGTCGACCTCACCGCGCCCGCCGCCAGCGCCGACCCCTACGCGGTGTTCGAGGAGTTGCGCTCGACCGATCCGGTGCACTGGAGCGAGGCCCACCGCGCCTGGCTGATCACCCGCTACGACGACGTCTCCGACGCCTTCCGCAACAAGGCCTTCTCCAACGATCGTGTCCGCCCGGTGCTGGCCCGTCGCAGGGAACCGAGCGCCGCCTCCGACGTGCTCGGGCTGCTGGCGGGCTGGATGGTCGTCACCGACCCGCCCGACCACACCCGGCTGCGCAGGCTCGCCGCCGGCGCGTTCAAGGGCCAGCGCATCGCGGTCATGGGCGAGCAGATCACGGCGATCGTCGACTCGCACATCGACGGCTTCCTGGCAGGTTCCGGGGAGCAGGACCTCATCTCGGAGGTCGCGTACCCGTTGCCCGCCACCGTGATCGCGACGATGCTCGGCGCACCCCCCGCCGACCGCGACCGCTTCCGCGAATGGTCCGACGAGCTGGCCCTCGTCGCGTTCGGCACCGGCGGCGCGGCCCGGGCCGACCGCCACGAGCGGGCCCTGCGCGGGCTGCGCGAGATGGACACCTACTTCCACACGCTCGTCGACCACCGCCGCCGGGACCCCGGCGACGACATGCTGTCGGCACTCATGGCTCGCGACGGCGACGACCTGCTGTCCGACGACGAGCTCGTCGCCATGTGCGCGTTGCTGCTGTTCGCCGGCCACGAGACCACGACGAACTCGATCGCCAACGCGACGCTCGCCCTGCTCCGCCACCCCGGCCAGCTCGACCGGCTCCGAGCCGATCCCGACCTCATCGGCCCCGCCGTCGAGGAACTCCTGCGGTTCGACGGGCCGATCAAGGTCCTCAACCGCTGGGTCGTCGCCGAGACCGAGGTCCGCGGCAAGCGCATCTCCCCCGGCGAACGCGTCCACCTCGTGCTGGCGTCGGCCAACCGCGACCCCGAGCGATTCGACGACCCCGACACCCTCGATCTCGGCCGCAACCCCAACCCGCACATCGCCTTCGGCAAGGGCATCCACGCCTGCATCGGGGCGCAGCTGGCGCGGATGGAGACGCGGATCGCGGTCGCGCGGATCGTCGAGCGGATGCCGTCGTTGCAGCTCGCGGAGGAGCCCGTCTGGAAGGACGTGCTCGCCTCCCGGGCGATGGACCGGCTGGTGGTGCGGCACTTGTGAGGATCGCCGTCGACAGCTCGCTGTGCGAGGCCCACGGACAGTGCGGCGTCGTCGACTACGAGCTCTTCCCCCTCGACGACGACGGCTTCTCCGCCGTCGGACCGTCCCGAGAGGTGCCCGACGGCGACGAGGCAACCGCGGAGCTCGGTGTCGCGTCGTGCCCGGCGCGGGCGCTTCGGGTCCTACCGTGAGTGTGCTGTTCGAGCCCGTCCGGCTCGGACCGCTGGCACTCAAGAACCGCCTGGTCATGGCCCCCATGGGCACCTGCCTCGACAACGGCGGCCACATCACCGACGACACCGTCGCCTACTACGAGCGACGCGCCCGCGGCGGCGTCGGCGCGATCACCGTCGAGGGCTGCCTCGTCTCGGCCGACACCGTCGGGCCCGAGCCGCGGATCAGCGGGCCCGAGTACCTGCCCGGGCTGCGCCGCGTCGTCGACGCCCTGCGTCCCCACGACGTCACCGTCGGTGTCCAGCTCATGCACCCCGGCCGGCAGGTCGTCGACGGGCCGTCCGTCGCGCCGTCGCCGGTGCCGCTCAACTCGTTCTCGCCCGTCCCCCACGAGCTGACCGTCCCCGAGATCGCGACGATCGTCGCCGACTACGCCCGCGCCGCGGTGTTCGCGCGCGACGCCGGGTTCGACTTCCTCGAGGTCCACGGCGCGCACGGTTACCTGCCGTCGAACTTCCTGTCCCCGCAGCACAACCACCGCACCGACGACTACGGCGGATCGCTCGTCAACCGCGCCCGGTTCGCGGTCGAGGTGGCGCGGGCGATCGTCGCAGAGGTCGACCTGCCGCTGGTGTGGCGACTCAACGGTACGGACGCCGAACCGGGCGGACTCGTGATCGACGATGCGGTCGCCGTCGCCCGCGTGCTGGCCGACGCCGGGGTCGCCTCGATCAGCGTCACTTCCGGGACGTGGCTGACGCTGCAGGAGACCCTCGCCCCGATGTCCGTGCCGCGCGGGCACATGCGCGAGCTGGCCGCGGCCGTCCGCAAGGCCGTCGACGTGCCGGTCATGGCGGTCGGGCGTCTCGACGACCCTGCGCTCGCCGCGGAGCTGGTCGAGAACGGCGAGGCCGACCTGATCCTGTTGGGGCGCGGGCTGATCGCCGAACCCGACTGGCCGCTGCTCGTCCAGCAGGACCGTCTCGACGAGATCCGCCCCTGCATCGCCTGCAACGCCTGCGTCGACCTCGTCGGCCGCGGCGAACGGGCCCGCTGCGCGGTGAACCCGGAGGTCGGGCGGGAGCTGACCTGGTCGGTCGCCCCGGCCGCGCGCCCGCGGCGGGTGATGGTCGTCGGGTCCGGACCGGCCGGGCTGGAAGCGGCCCGGATCGCCCGGCTCCGCGGCCACGACGTCTCGATCTGGGAGCGCGACACCTCCCTCGGCGGGAAGCTCGAGGTCGCGGGGCTGGCGCCGAGCAAGCGCGAGGTGTTGCGGTTCAAGGCCTTCCAGGCCGCTCGGTTGGCGGCGCTGGGCGTGGACATCCACACGGCGTCGCCGGTGTCGGCAGCGACGATCCGCAGCGAGCGCCCCGACGTCGTCGTGATCGCGACCGGCGCCGACCCCCTCCTCCCCCCGATCCCGGGCATCGACGGCCCCATCGTCCACGACGCCCAGGCCATCCTGCGCGGCGAGATACCGGTCGGACCAGGGACGCGCGTCGTCGTGGTCGGGGGCAGTGCCACCGGCTGCGAGACCGCCGAGCTCGCCCGCGCCCAGGGCGCCGAGGTGGCGATCGTCGAGATGCGCGGCAGCATCGGCCGCGGCATCGAGGCGATCACCCGCCGCCAGCTGGTCCGCGCTCTGAAGCGCGACGGCGTCGAGGTCCTGACCAAGGCGACTGTCGTGGGAATCGATCCTCTGGGGATCGACTGGGAGTCCCCTGACGGCGCCCGGCACCGCGTCCCCGCCGACGTCGTCGCCCTGGCGATCGGCTGGCGCCCGACGGGCACCGCCGACCTGGCGCTCGACGACATCGAGGTCAGGGTCCTGGGCGACGCCGACACCCCCGCCGACTTCGTCCGCGCGATCAACTCCGGCGCCGACGCAGCCCTCTCGCTGTGAGCGACCCCTGACCAGGTGCGGCGTACCCCGCTGAGAACCTGTCCGGGCTCCAGGGCGATCGTCGACTGCGGAAGCGTCGCTGGTGACGCCGATGTCCCGGGGCGATCAATCTCCTTGATCGTCATTCGTGGCGCTCGAGCGACGTGTACGTCGCCCTGGCACCACGTCCGGTGATCACCACGCGGAGAGGCCACACCGCGGGGCCGGCGCGACCCCTACCGCTGCCGCCGACCCCAGACCTTGCTCACAGGGAGCCTTTGGCCGTCTGGGGGACCTTCATGCGGCCGATGCCTGTGCGGAAGGGTTCGGCCACGCCGGACAGGCCCGCGAGGGCCTCGTCGTAGGCCGCCAGCAGGGCGTCCTCGGCGGCGTAGTCGAAGGGGTCGGTGGTGCCGTTGCTGCGCAGCAGGTCCTCGTTGGCGCGCATCCAGTCGACCGTCTCGGCCAGGCCCTCACGCAGCCCGACGACGTCGCGATAGCCCAGGTCCTCGCGCAGCCGGGTGGTGTCGAGGACGCAGCAGGCCGACTCGGCCCCGCCGAACGCGGACATCGCCCGCCCCGGACCCGCAATTTCCCAGGGCAGCGACCGGATCTCCAGCTCTCCCCCGGCCACCTCGGCGACCAGTTGCACCCACTGTCGGAGGGTCAGCAGCGCGTCGTCGGCGACGTTGTAGGCCTTCCCGCTCGCCACCTCGGGCTTGTCGACGGCGAGCAGGACGGCCTCGGCGGCGTTGCGGACGGCCATGCGGGAGTGGATGCCGTGGCCGCCGTCGGCGAGGATCACGGTGCGGCGGCCGTCGAGGACGCGGCGGACGACGTTCCACTCCCAGGCGTAGGGGTTGCGGGGACCGTAGATCGTCGGGTACCGCAGGTAGGTGGCTCCGAACGCGCCCTGCTCGCCGAGGGTGAAGACGTGGTCCTCGGTGCGGCGGATGGGGGCGACGTCGTATCCGGCGGAGCGCGGGGCGTCGGGCGCGACGAGCGGCGCGTCCTCGCGCACCGGCAGCGCGACACCGGAGGGGAACACCGCAGACGGGTCGACATAGCCCGCGTACACCGGCACCCCACCGACGGCCACGAAGTGCCCGCACCGACCGGCCAGGTGCGAGGCGAGTAGGCGCACGCGTCCGTAGGTGGCGACGACGGTGTCGAAGGTCCGCTCCCCCAACGTCTCGGCGATCCCGTCGGCATCGAACGGACTGCCGTGCAGGTGCGGGACGTCCGGAGCGCCCGCGATCTCGTGCCGCCCGGTGTGGAAGACGGTGACGTCGTGCCCGCGCGTGACCAGCCCGGAGACGATCGGCGGCCCCGTCGGCCCGGTGCCACCCACAACCAGAACGGTCCCCACGCGAGCCCCCATTCGTCAGGATTGACGCTAGCCGTCGCCCTGTGAGACCGTCAAACGGTCGGTTGGTAGAGAGAGGTGTCATGCCGAGCTACGACGTCGTGGTCATCGGAGCCGGGGCCGCCGGCCTCTCCGCGGGGGCGCTGCTGGCGAAGGAGGGCAAGCGGGTCGTCGTCCTCGACCGCAGCCCCCACCTCGGCGGACGCGCGATGGCCGTCCCCGACGAGGGCTTCACCGTCAACCTGGGCGGCCACCTGATCGAGGACGGCGGGTCGGGCATCACCAAGGTCTTCTCCCACGTCGGCAAGGAGCTGATCCACGGCGAGGTCAGCAACGACATGCCGATCTGGGAGAACGGCAAGGGCTGGGGCTCGATCCGCGACCGTTACACCGACCGCACGGAGCTGAAGAAGGTCATCAAGGCGCTGGTCGAGACGCCGTACGAGGCGCTCGACGAGTGGGACGACCGGTCGTTGCGCGAGTGGATCCATCAGTACACCGACGACCAGGGTGTCGTCGATCTGTTCGAGTTCATCTCGGTGCTCGAGTGCATGACCGAGAACTGGTACGACCACTCCGCGAGCGACAACCTGTACGTGCGCAAGATGCATTTCGAGGAGCGCAACACCGCCGCCTACTCGTGCTGGCCCGGCCAGGGCTGGGACGGCATCTGGCGCGATCTGGCCGACGCGATCACCGAGCACGGCGGAGAGCTGCGGCTGGGGACCAACGTGGAGCGCGTCGTCATCGAGAACGGCGCGGTGAAGGGTGTCGCGGTCGGGCGCGAGCCGCGCATCCTGCCCAACGAGTTCTACGAGGAGGAGATCCTCGAGGCGCCGGCCGTGATCTCGACGCTGCCGGTGTGGAACGTGCTGAACGTGGTGCCGCGCAACGCGTTGCCGGAGTGGTACGCCTCCCAGATCGAGTTCCTGGCGCAGGACAAGTTCCGCATAGCGTGGCTGGGCCTGTACATCGCGACGGAGGAGCCGGTCACGCAGTTCGACCCGCGTGAGCTCGCGACGTGGACCGCGACGCCGTCGACGGACTGCTCCGGGTTCATGTTCGACCAGTCCGCGATGGACCCGTCGTGCTCCCCGCCCGGGACGCACCTGCACGTGATGGGCGCGATCATCCCCGGCGCGAAGGGCCGCGACCGGGAGTGGTGCCGGGCGACGATGGACGCGTTCGAGCGCGACGTCGAGACCATGTGGCCGGGGATGGCGGAGCCGATCTGGCGTCGTCGGCACCTGGTGTTCGAGCCGAGCTTCGGGGTGATCCAGATGCCGGGGCTCGTGGGCAGGTACCGGCCGCACTGGCGGGCGCCGAACGTCGAGGGACTGTGGTTCGCGAGCGAGACGTTCCGCAGCCGCGGCATCGGCACCGACCGGGCGGCCCGCGCGGCGCTGACCTGTGTGGAGGACTACCTGGGTGGACGGATTCCGACCTTCGGCGACGGGTGGCGCTACTGATGAACCGGCTGCAGCTGGGCGTCCCCGGGCAGATAATGCCGCCCGCCGACGCGGCGGTGCGGTTCGCGCAGCGCAGCGAGGCCGACGGCTACGACGCCGTGTGGTGGCCCGACCACCTCATGGGCTGGCACCCGGACACGATGTGGACCGAGGATCTGACGCCGCTGGCGAAGGTCCAGGCCAACCCGCACACCTACTTCGACCCGATGATCATGATGGGCGTCGTCGGCGCGCAGACCGAGCGGATCAAGGTCGGCGTGGCCGTCACGGACCTGATCCGGCGTGACCCGTCGATGGCCGCCGCGACCGCCCTGACGCTCGACCACGTCACGAAGGGCCGCGCGATCATCGGCCTGGGCACCGGCGAGAGGCTCAACGTCACGCCGTACGGGATGTCGTTCGAGAAGCCGGTCGCGAAGCTCTCCGAGGGCATCGACGTCATGCGCCTGCTCTGGTCCTCCGACGGCCCGGTGGATTACCACGGCACCTTCCATACGCTTCACCAGGCGGTCCTGGGCCTGTCCCCCTACGGCGACACGCCCCCCGAGATCTGGACGGCCGCGCACGGCCCCCGCATGCTGCGGCTCACCGGCGAGAAGGCCGACGGCTGGCTTCCGACCAAGATGACCGCGCCGGACTACGCGAAGTCGTTGACGACGATCCGCCAGGCCGCGCAGGACGCCGGACGCGACCCGGCGCGCTTCACCCCCGGCATGCTCGGCTACGTCCTGATGGGTCCGGACGCCGAGGCGGTCCGCCGGCTCACCGAGGCGCCACTGGTCCGGGCCCTGTGCGTGCTCTTGCCGTCGCAGGTGTTCCGCGACCTCGGCGTCGAGCCCCCGCTGGAGGGTGGCTCGGGCTTCCACGACTTCATCCCGACGACGATCCCCCGCGCCGAGTCGTTGCGGATCATCGACGCCATCCCGCCGGAGGTGGTACGGCACTACGCCTTCTGCGGCACCCCGGCCGAGGTCGCCGAGCAGCTGTTCGAGTACCGCGAGGCCGGGCTGGAGCACCTCGCCATGTGGAACATCACCGCGTTCGGCGACCCGTCGCTGGCACGGTGGTCGTTCACGGCGATGGCCGAGCTGAAGCAGCTGCTGGGCTCGTGAGCCGCGCGGTCGTCGAGGGCTACTTCGCGGCGATCAACGCCGACCGCTTCACCGAGCTCGCCGACGTCCTGGCGCCCGGCGTGGAGATCCACACCGTCGGCTCCGCGCCCGTCGTGGGCCGGGACGCCGCGCTCGCCCACTTCCCGGCGCTGCTGGCGAACTACGCGGAGCACGACGACCGGGTGACCCGCTGGATCGAGGCGCCTCGCTCGGACACCGCCGCGATCGTCTGCGAGATCGCCTTCCGCGGCCGGCTGAACGACGGCCGCCCGGTCGCCTTCGACGCGCTCGACGTCTTCGATCTGGCCGGCGACCGGATCGTCCGCGTCGCCACCTGGTTCGACACCTACGACCTGCGACGACAGCTGCGCGTTCGGTAGCCGACGAGGGTGTTGTCACGGTGTGTGGGCGATGCTAGCGTCACTTCCACCAAACGACCGGTAGACAATGACGCCGAAGGTCTTGGGAGCTCGCCGTGAACGCAGCAACAGCGCCGGACATCCTCTCCCCGGAGTTCGCCGAGGACCCGTACTCCGCGTACCGCGTGATGCGTGAGTCGCACCCGCTGATCTGGCACGAGCCGACCGCGTCCTATGTGATCAGCCGATACCGCGACGTCGTCCGCGCATTCAAGGAACCGGTCTTCACCAGCCGCAACTACGACTGGCAGCTGGAGCCCGTGCACGGCCGAACCATCCTGCAGATGGACGGCCGCGAGCACTCGACGAAACGGAACCTCGTGGCGTCGGCGTTCCGCGGCAAGGACCTCGCCGAGAAGTTCGTCCCCGTCATCGAGCGCAACTCGGCCGGCCTCATCGACGGGTTCCGCGCGACCGGCAGCGTCGACCTCGTCGCCGAGTACGCGACGCGCTTCCCGATCGACGTCATCGTCGACATGCTCGGTCTGCCGACGAGCGACCACGACCTGTTCCACCGCTGGTACACCACGATCATGGCGTTCCTCGCGAACCTCTCGGGCGACGAGGAGGTCACCCGGGCCGGCCTCGCGACCAAGGCCGAGTTCGAGGACTACCTGCTGCCGATCGTCGCCGAGCGCAGACAGCACCCGGGCGAGGATCTGCTGTCGGTGCTGTGCACCGCGGAGATCGACGGCGTCGTCATGACCGAACAGGAGATCAAGGCGTTCTGCAGCCTGCTGCTGGTCGCCGGGGGCGAGACGACCGACAAGGCGATCACCAGCGTCATGCGCAACCTCGTCGCCCACCCCGAGCAGCTGCGCGCCGTGCGTGACGACCGCAGCCTGATCCCGGCGGCGTTCGCCGAGACCCTACGGCTCACCCCGCCGGTGCACATGATCATGCGACAACCTGCCGAGGACGTGGAGCTCTCCGGCGGAACCGTCGAAGCGGGGAGGACGGTCACCTGCCTGATCGGTGCGGCGAACCGCGATCCCGAGCAGTACGCCGACCCGGACACGTTCGACCTCCACCGCCCCGACCTCGACATGTCCCGCGCCTACACCGCCGGCGCCAACCACACGGCCTTCGCCCTGGGTCGGCACTTCTGCGTCGGCGCGCTGCTCGCCCGCACCGAGCTCGAGATCGGCATCTCACAGCTGCTCGACGCGATGGACGACATCCGGTTCACCGACGGCGCCGCACCACCCGAGCACGGCGTCTTCACCCGGGCACCGCAGTCCCTGCGCCTGACCTTCACCCCCACCTCCTGAGAGGACCGCCATGAGCGCACGTGCGGAGATCGAGAACACCCTGGGGCGGGCCTCGTGGGGCTACGACGAGGACGACGTCGACCTGATCGCGGCACAGTTCACCGAGACCGCGACGATGACCATGCAGATCGGTCGCGACGGGGACACGATCGGCCCGTTCGAGGGCCGCGACGCGATCCGGAAGCTGCACGCCGACTCGCTCGTCGCGCAGACCGACCAGCGCCGCCACAACCTCTCCAACCTGGTGATCACCGCCGAGACCGCCGACAGCGCGTCGACCACCGCGAACCTCACGTTGCTGTCGATCGAGAACGGTGCGGTTCAGGTGCTGTCGAGCGGCTGGTACCGCGACGACCTCGTACGCTCCGGGGACGTGTGGTTGATCGCCTCCCGGCACATCTACCTCGACCTCCCCTACTGACATGGTCAACATCGGACGCATTCCCCAGAAGTGGGCGGCGCTCACCCCGGGTCGCGACGCGATCGTCGACGCCCCGAGCGGGCGCCGGATGGGCTGGAAGACGCTCGACGACCGGGTCCGCCGCCTCGCCAACGGCCTGGCCGGCACCGGTGACGGCGGGTTGGGCCTGGCCAAGGGCGACCGCGTCGCGATCCTGGCCAAGAACTCGATCGAGTACCAGGAGCTGTACTACGCGGCCGGCCGCGCGGGCCTCGTCGCGCAACCGTTGAGCTGGCGACTCGGCCCCGGCGAGCTCACGAAGATCATCGCCGACGCCGCGCCGAAGGCCATCGTCGTCTCCGACGAATGGCTCGACACCGCCAAGGAGCTGCAGAGCGCCGTCGACGTCCCGACCTGGCTGCAGTACGGCGCCGGCGGCGACGGCAGCTACGAGGACCTGATCGCCCGCTCCTCCGACGACGAGCCCGAGCGCTCCGCGACGACCGGCGACGCCGACCCGTTCTTCATCCTCTACACCGGCGGAACCACGGGTGAGTCGAAGGGCGCGTTGCACTCGCACACCAGCGCGTCGTTCGGAATGCTCAACCAGACCGTCGCGGAACGGATCGTCGCCACCGACGTCTACATGCTGACCGGGCAGATGTACCACATCCCGGTCGTGCTCTCGATGAACTACATGCGCCACGGCTGCCCGCTCGTGCTCATGAACTTCGAGGCCAAGACCGCCCTGGAGCTGATCCAGGAGGAGAAGGTCTCCGCCTTCCTCGGGATCACGACGATGCTCAACTGGATGATGGCCGTCCCCGGCTTCTCGTCCTACGACATCTCGTCGCTGCGCAACATCCAGTACGGCGGCGGCCCGATGCCGTCGGCGGTGGTGAAGGCGGCGCTCGACAACTTCCCGTGCACCCTCATCCAGGGCTACGGCCAGACCGAGGGCACGACGATGTGCTTCCTGTCCCAGGAGGACCACCTCGACGCGGTCCGCGGCGTGCACCCGGAACGCCTCATGTCGTGTGGGCGGGAAGGGTTCGTCACCGAGGTACGGGTGGTCGACCCGGACGGCAACGAGGTCCCGCGCGACGGTCGAACCGCGGGCGAGATCGTCGTCCGCTCCGAGGCCAACATGCTCGGCTACCTCAACCGGCCCGACCTCACCGCGAAGACCCTGCGCAACGGCTGGATGTGGACCGGGGACGTCGCCACCTGGGACTCCGACTCCTATGTGTTCATCGTCGACCGAGCGAAGGACATGATCATCTCCGGTGGCGAGAACATCTACTCGATCCAGGTCGAGGAGGCCGTCAACCAGCACCCCGCGGTGCTGGAGTGCGCGGTCATCGGTGTCCCCGACGAGGAGTGGGGCGAGTCGGTCAAGGCGTTCGTCGTGCTCAAGCCCGAGACCTCCGCGACCGAGGCCGAGATCATCGACACCGCCCGCAACCACCTGGCGTCCTACCAGAAGCCGAAGTCGGTGGAGTTCGTCGACGCCCTCCCCAAAGCCCCCACCGGGAAGATCCTCAAACGCGAACTACGCCGGCCTTTCTGGGCCGAGCGGGATCGGTCGGTCTGATGACAGGACGTGTCCGGGACAAGATCGCTCTCATCACGGGTGCCGCGCGCGGGCAGGGCCGCAGCCACGCGGTGCGCCTGGCCGAGGAGGGTGCCGACGTCATTCTTGTCGACGCCTGCGCGCCGCTCTCGACCGTCGACATGTATCCGCTGGCCACACCGGACGACCTCGACGAGACGGTCGCGTCGGTCGAGAAGACCGGCCGGCGGGCGGTGGCGCGGATCGCCGACGTCCGCAATACGGACGACCTCAGAGCCGCGATCGACGACGGTGCCGCCGAACTGGGCGGGATCGACATCGTCGTCGCCAACGCCGGGATCGCGACCTACGGGATGTCGTGGGAGATCACCGAGGAGATGTGGCAGCAGATGCTGGACGTCAACCTCACCGGCGTCTGGCACACCGCCACCGCGGCCCTGCCGCATCTGCGCGCCCGCGGCGGCGGGTCGATGGTCTTCACCAGCTCGATCGGTGGACTCAAGGGGATCATGCAGGTCGCGCACTACGTCGCGGCGAAGCACGGCATGGTCGGGCTGATGCGCACGATGGCCAACGAGCTCGCCGGCGAACGCATCCGCGTCAACACCGTGCACCCGACCAACGTCGACACCCACATGATCCAGAACCCTGGGACGTGGGGCATGTTCGCGCCCGGCGACCCCGAGCCGACGCAGGAGAAGGCGATGGCGGGGTTCACGTCGCTCAACGCGATGGACGTCCCGTGGGTGGAGCCGATCGACATCAGCAACGCCGTGCTGTTCCTCGCCAGCGACGAGGCCCGCTACATCACCGGCGTCACGCTGCCCGTCGACGCCGGCGCGAACATCCGATAGGAGCGACGGAGCGGATCGAGGGCGGGGTCGGGCTCGTCACCGGCGGGGCGTCGGGCCTCGGAGAACGAGCTGCGGGGCGGCGAGGTGTCCGGCTCGGCGCGGCCACCCGGCTGTGATCGGCGACCTACCTACCAAACGGTAGAGTGGCAGGATTCTCACGTGAAGGGGGATCCGGGTGCGACAGCCGGCAGGGCGGAGTGCGCGGCGCTCCGGGGGTGAACGCAAGCCTCGGGAGGAACGCTGGGCCGAGCTCATCGAGGTCGCCACCCAGGTCTTCTACGAGAAAGGCTACGACGGCGCCTCCCTGCAGGACATCGCCGACCGCCTCGGCATGCTCAAGGGCAGCCTCTACTACTACATCCAGTCCAAGGAGGACCTGCTCTTCGACGTCATCAGCTCCGTCCACAAGCAGGGCCTCGAGGTCGTGCGTGGCAAGGCCGACGTCCCCGGCGGGCCGCTCGACAAACTGGAGAGCGTGATCCTCGGCCACGTCGAGCACACCTGCCGCAATCTCGTCCCCACCGCGGTGTTCCTGCACGAGCTGTCGGCGCTGCCCACCGAACGGCGCCAGGAGATCCTCGGCACCGAGCACGCCTACCAGGGCGTCTTCCGCGACCTCGTCGAGCGGGGCCAGGCCGCGGGCGAGGTCCGCGCCGACCTCGACCCCCGCCTCGCCGCACTGTCGATCCTGGGCTCGACGAACTGGGTCTACCGCTGGTTCCGCCCCGGCGGGACCTTCACCCCGGAGCAGATCGGCGCCGAGATGGCCGAAATGGCCATCCGCGGCATCGCCACCGACGCCGCGCTGAAGGCCCGCAGCGCCTGACGCCCCGACCGACGCCGCCGAGTTCGACATCAGACTGCGGTGATCATGGTCCGGTCCAGTCCGGTGTCGAACTCGGCGCTCGGTCAGCCCGGGGACGTGAGCAACCTCGCTGTCAGGTCGGGGGCGTCGACCACGACGTCGTGGCCGGTCGGGGCCTCGACGATCGTCCACAGCGGATCGTCGGCGTTCCGGTCGCGGAACTGCAGGAACGGGTTCGGGTCTCAGCCGCTGGTCCAGACGAACGTCCGCGGAATCCCCGCGCCCGCCCCGGCTCCGCATCCGCGGCACCGGAGATGACGTTGCCGCCTCGGGAATGTCCCGCGAGGACGACGTCGGCGAGGCGTGACTGCGCAGCAGGTTGACGACAGCCTCGATGTGGGTGCTCAGGCCGATGTCGGCCGCGTTGCGGTGGTGGTTGTCGCCGTGGCCCGCGAGGTCGGGCGTGGACAGCTCGTGGCCGTCGGCCCGGAGCCGTTTCGCGACGCGCTGCCGGCACCACGCGCGTGCCAGTGAGCCCGTCGGTGATCCACATGGGGTCGGACCAGGTCTTTCAGCGCAGGAGCAGAGTCTCGAGGCGCCGCGACGCGACGACCACCCCGACGACGACCATGACCACGAAGTAGCCCAGGTGCCCGAGCAGCCCGAGGCCGACGACGCCCGTCGTCAGGCCCCGCATCAGCTCGACAGCGTGGTAGAGCGGCAGGCACTCGACGACGACCTGCAGCCACCGCGGGTACACCGAGAGCGGGTAGAACGTCGTCGAGAACAGGAACATCGGCAACACCGCGAGCGTGACCAGGTCGAAGTCCTGCCACGACCGCATGAACGACGTCGCCGCCATCCCGACCGCCGCGAACGCGAACGCCACCGACAAGGCCGCCGGCAACGCGAGCAACGCCCAGGGCGACGCGATCAACCCGAAGCCCGCCATCACCGACAGGAACGCCGTCGCGTACAAGCCGCCGCGCAGCAGTGCCCAGCCGATCTCGCCCAGCGCGACGTCGACCGGGCCCAGCGGCGTCGCGAGCATCGAGTCGTACAACCGGGCGTAGTGCAGCTTGAAGAACACGTTGTACGTCGAGTCGAACACCGCGCCGTTCATCGCCGACGCCGCCAGCAGCCCCGGCGCGATGAACGCCGCGTACGAGATCGGCTGCCCGTCCGGGCCCGGCAGGTCGCCGACCAGCGAGCCCAGCCCCGTCCCCATCGCGAGCAGGTAGAAAACCGGCTCGAAGAAGCCCGACACGAACGCCGGCCACGTCCGCCGCGACGCCGTGGCCGAGCGCACCATCATCATCCGGGCGCGGCCGGCGTAGCTGCCCGCGGGCAGCAGCCGCCACACCGACGGCACGGCCGGGACCGTCGGCGCGCTCACGTGGCCAGCCTCCGGGTGAACAGCCGCGCCACCAGCACGCTGCCGACGACGAGCAGCCCCACCAGCACCGCGAGATGCCCCAGCGTGGGCAGCAGCTGCCACGTGCCCAGCGCTGCGCCCCGCGCGACCTCCGTGCCGTGCCACAGCGGCGAGATCCACACGACCGGCTGCACCCACTCGGGCAGCCGATCGACCGGGAAGAACGTGCCGGAGAACAACGTCATCGGGATGACGACGAACCGGAACAGCGCGCTGAACGCGTTGCCCTCGTTCTCCACCGTGGCCGCGAACGCCGTGATCAACGACGCCACCGCAAGCCCCGTGAGCAGCGCCGCCAGCAACGACACGATGATCCCCGGGCCCTGCACCCCGCCGAAGATGGCGATGACGACCACGTACACCGCGCCGGACCAGAACATCTTCATCCCGGTCCACGCCAGCACACCGAGCCCCACCTGCGCGCCCGTGATCGGGCCCGCCGACATCGCCAGGTAGATGCGCTGCCACTTGAAGCCCGACAGGATCGGGTACGTCGAGTCGAACGCCGCGCTCTGCGCCGCCGACATCGCCAGCAACGCCGGCGCCAGCCACACCAGGTACGGCACCCCACCCGTCGCGGCCGCCGCCTGCGGCCCGCTGCCCACCAGGGCGCCGAACCCCACACCGAACGCCAGCAGGAACAGCAGCGGCTGCAGGATCGACGACACCGCCGTCGCCCGCCAGTTGCGCCGGTACCACCGCCAATGATGTTCGACGACGCGCCCCACCCCGCCCAGCGCGGTCGGGGCGCGGCCCGTCGATCGTGCGACGGTCACCGTGGGAGCCGCCATCAGTCGACCAACGTCCGGCCCGTGAGCCGCAGGAACACGTCCTCCAGCGACGAGCGCCGCACCAGCGACGAGAGCGGCACGAATCCCGCGCCGACGACATCGCCCTGGGTGCGCTCACCGTCCGAGGTGTAGAGCAGGAACCGGTCGGGCAGCTCCTCCACCCGGTCGGCATGGCGCTCCAACGCCGCCGCCGAGGGCCGGTGCTCCGGGTCGAACCGCAGCTCCAGCACCTCCCGCGTGGAGTACCGGCCGATCAGCTCCGCCGGCGCCCCCTCCGCCGCGATCACCCCGCCGTCCATGACGACGAGCCGGTCGCACAGCTGCTCCGCCTCGTCCATGTAGTGCGTCGTCACGATCTGCGTGACACCCTCGCGCTTGAGCCGGTACAGCCTGTCCCACAACAGGTGCCGGGCCTGTGGATCGAGCCCCGTGGTCGGCTCGTCGAGCAGCAGCAGCTCCGGGTCGTTCACCAACGACCGCGCGATCGTGAGCCGGCGCTTCATCCCGCCCGACAGCTCCTCGACCGTGTCGCCTGCCCGCTCGGTGAGCTGCGCGAACTCCAGCAGCTCCGTCGCCTTCTCCCGCACGTGCCGACGCGGCAGCCCGAAGTAGCGGCCGTAGATCTCCAGGTTCTCCCGCACCGACAGCTCGGCGTCCAGGTTGTCGAGCTGCGGGACCACACCGATCCGGGCGCGGATGCGGGGCCCGTCGGACCCCGGGTCCATGCCCAGCACCGACAACGTCCCCGCCGAGCGCGGCGAGACGCACGCGATCATCCGCATCGTCGACGACTTCCCCGCCCCGTTGGGGCCGAGGAAGCCGAAGACCTCACCGGGCGCGACATCGACATCGATCCCCCGGACCGCCTCGAACGCGCCGAAACTCTTGCGCAGGCCTCGGGCCTGGACGAGCGCGTCGGACACGACCAGACCGTAACCCGACACACCGACAGGACGCGCAGCGATCACCACCCGCCGGGGCGAGCCGGCCAGGCCGGCGCCGGTACCGGCGCCGTCGCCCGGTTGCGCAGCCGCACCGCGTTCTCCGGCCTGCCGTGCGGGTTCTCGGGTCGCCGTCCGGCGCGCAGGCGAGGCGCCGGCCGTGCCGCCGGCGGTTCCTGCCCGACCCCCGACTTGCCGCGCGGGTGCCGACGCCCCGCACAGACCCCGCGGCGTCCAGAAACGCGCGCGGCGGCCAGGGCCGAGTCAGGGCCCGTCGGCGACGAACGTCCTCGGCCGGGCGTCAGCGGATGCGGAACTGGAGCCAGTGCTCGTCGCGGAGCTCGTCGCCGACGCGCAGCGCGGCGGGGAAGCAGCCGACCTCCGTCCAGCCCCTGGCGACGTAGAAGCCGGGCAGGCCGGTGCCGCCGCGGGCGGAGGCGAGGAGCTGGTCGAGGCCGAGGTCGCCGGCGAGACGGATGGCGGCGTCGATCAGCATCGTGCCCAGGCCGGAGCCCTGGGCGTCGGGGTCGACCATCAGCCTGATCATCTCGGCGCGGTGCGAGACGACGGGGCCGGTGCCGGGCCGCAGGAAGACGACGCCGAGCAGCTGCGAGGGCTCCCCCGCCACGACCATCTTCAGGCTGCCGGCACGGACGTCGCCGACGGTGCGGGCGGCGAGGGCGCGGATGTCGCCCTCGCGGGCGTCGGCGGGGAAGCCGACGGCGCCGCCGACCCGGGTGACCTCGACCCACAGCGAGGCGAAGGCCTCGGCGAGCTCGGCACCCGGGTCGGCGACGACGTGCGCTGTCAGGCTCAGAGGTTCGGGAACCACAGCTTGATCTCGCGCGCGGCGGACTCGGGCGAGTCCGAGCCGTGGACGAGGTTGTACTGCACCTCGAGGCCGAAGTCGCCGCGGATGCTGCCGGGGGCGGCCTTGTCGACAGGGTCGGTGCCGCCGGCGAGCTGGCGCCAGGCGGAGATGGCACGGGGGCCTTCGGCGACGGCCGCGAGGACCGGACCGGAGGTGATGAACTCGAGCAGCGACTCGAAGAAGGGCTTGCCGTCGTGCTCGGCGTAGTGCTGGGAGGCGAGCTCACGATCGACCGTGCGCAGGTCGAGCGCCACGAGCGTGAGGCCCTTGCGCTCGATGCGCGAGACGACCTCGCCGATGAGGCGGCGCTCGACGCCGTCGGGCTTGACGAGGACCAGGGTGCGTTCAGTCACCGCGTCAGGGTATCGACGCGCCCGGGCACGCCCGGTACGACCCCGTCACCTGTTCGGCCCCACCACCGCCCGCGGGCCCGCTCGTTGGACAGGGTTGTGAGCAGCAGGCGACGGGTGTCGGGACGGGCCGTGGCGGCGGCGCTCGTGATCGGCCTGGCCACGACGTTCCTCTCCGCCTGTCAGGACCTCGATCCGCCGCTGCTGCCCGATCTGACGCAGGCGGCGGTGGGGTGTGCCCCGGCGACGGACGTGGCGCCGGGCAGCTGCACGGCGTGGGACGTGTGCCCGGTGGCGGATCCGCAGAACCCGCACGCGAAGTGTGTGTCGTCGGGGCCGATGCGGCAGGTGCGGCTGCGGTTCACGTCGTCGGAGGAGAACGTGGGCGACGGCCCGCTGTTGCTGTACGGGCACCGGGACTCGACGGCGACGCCGACGATGGCGGTGCGGCAGGCGTTGCAGCCGGGTGAGGACGAGCCGTTGCCGGCGTCGTTCGCGCTGGCGCAGCGGCCGATCCCGGGGGCGTCGATGTACTACGAGCCGGCGACGATGCACCAGCACTGGCACCTGTTGGCGTTCGACCGGTTCCGGCTGGTCGCGTCCGACGGCCGGACGGTGGTGTCGGACCGCAAGAACGGGTTCTGCCTGGGCGACCGCTACGACATCAACACGACCGACACGTTGGCGCACATCCCCACCGCCGACGGGTCGCCGCAAGCGGTGCTGGCCGATGCGTTGGCGGCCAACGACTGCCGGATGCACCACCCCGAGGCGCTCGACGTCGCGGAGGGCATCTCGGTGGGCTCGGGCGACAACTACGACTACACCGTCGACTACCAGTGGCTGGACGTGACCGCCGTGCCGTCAGGGACGTACACGCTGGTCAACACGGTGAACCCGGATCGGCAGATCCAGGAGAAGGACTACGACAACAACTCGTCGTCGATCGTGGTGTCGATCGAATGGCCGGGCGGGGCTGCGGCGCCGGAGACGATCACGGCGCCGCCGGAGGTGCACCTGGTGCGCAGCTGCCCGGGCCACGAGACGTGCAGCGAGGCCGACGCCTCCTGACGCAGCGAGGCCGACGCCTCCCGACCGGCCGTCAGGAGCAGGATCAGCGCTGCTGCGAGGGCAGCTCGCCGCGCGCCATCTTGCGGGCGACGTCGCGGCGCAGGAGCAGCAGGCCGCCCCACACCATGACGAAGATGATGCCGATGACCCACATGGCGGGCACGAACGGGATGCAGGCGAACACCCCGAGCTGCAGGACGAGCGCGTAGGCGAGCCCCCAGGGGCGGCGCTGCAGCCCGGAACCGACGATCATGGCGACGGCGAGCGCGGTCATCGACACGACGCCCGCAGTCGTGGAGCCCTCGTCGAACTTGCCCAGCACCAGCATCGCGAGCAGCACGACGATGGCCTCGAGGATCAACGTCATGGCGAAGACCCCGCGGATGCCCTTCATGGGGTCGGTCGCGGGGGGCGGGACGTCGGGGGTGCTCATTCGGGCTCCCGTCCGAAGATGGCGCGGGCCTGGCCGGCGGTGACCACGGATCCGGTGACGACGACCCCGACCCCGGAGTCGCCGCCCTCCTCCGCGAGCTCGACGCCCTGTTCGATTGCCTGCGCGAGGTCGGGTTCGACGCTGACCCGCTCGGCGCCGAAGATCTCGACGGCGATCGCGGCGAGCTCGTCTGGGTTCATGGCGCGCGGGGTGTCGGCGGCGGTCACGACGACCTGGTGGAGCGCGGGCTCGAGCTCGGTGAGCAGTCCGCGGGCGTCCTTGTCGCGCATGACGCCGACGACGCCGACGAGCCGGGTGAACCGGAACTCCGACGTGAGGGACGCGGCGAGGGCGCCGGCGCCGTGCGGGTTGTGGGCGGCGTCGATGAGGACGGTGGGTGTGCCGGGCTCGTTGCGCATCCGTTCGAGCCGGCCGGGGGTGCGCACGGACGCGAAGGCGGCGCGCACGGCGTCGGCGTCGAGGGGTTGCGACGGGCCTGCCCCGATGAGGGCCTCGGCGGCGGCGAGCGCGATGACGGCGTTGGACGCCTGGTGCTCGCCGTGCAGGGGCAGGAAGATGTCGTCGTAGGTGCCGGACAGGCCCTGCAGTTCGAGGCGTTGGCCGCCGACGGCGATCTCGCGTTCGCGCACCCCGAACTCGGCGCCCTCGCGGGCGACCTGCGCCCCGACCTCGACGGCCCGTTCGACGAGGACGGTCGCGACCTCGCGGTCCTGGGTGGCGAGGACGGCGACGGAGCCGGGTTTGATGATCCCGGCCTTCTCGCGGGCGATGCCGAGGACGTCGTTGCCCAGGTACTCGGCGTGGTCGAGCCCGATCGGGGTGATCACGGCGACGGTGCCGTCGGCGACGTTGGTGGCGTCCCAACGCCCGCCCAGGCCGACCTCGACGACGGCGGCCTCGACGGGGGCGTCGGCGAAGGCGGCGAACGCCATCGCGGTGAGCACCTCGAACTTGGACAGGGCGGGTTCGTCGGCGGCGCGCTTGGCGTCGACGAGCTCGACGAACGGCGCGACCTCGTTGTAGGCGGCGACGTAGCCCTCGGCGGTGATGGGCCGGTTGTCGAGGTTGATCCGCTCGGTGGCACGCTGCAGGTGCGGGCTGGTGTAGCGGCCGGTGCGCAGCCCCACCTCGGTGAGGATGGCGTCGACCATCCGCGCGACCGACGTCTTGCCGTTGGTGCCGGTGATGTGGACGACGGGATACGTGCGCTGGGGGTTGCCCAGCGCGTCGACGAGCGCGCTGATGCGGTTGAGCGAGGGCTCCATGACCGTCTCGGGCCAGCGCTGGTCGAGCACCGCCTCGACGGCGAGGAACTCCGCGAAGCCGGCGACGGTCGACCCCGCCGGCACGACGTCGGGCGTGTCGCCGCCGCGGATCGCGTCGAGGACGTGCGAGATCACGGCGTCCTGCGCGGACTCCTCGGGCGTGGGGATCGCGCCCTCGCCCTCCGCAAGGTCCTCGGAGTCGTACGGGTCGCCGTTCACGATGCGGGCAGCGCCTCGAGCCGCGCGGTGACCCGTTCGATGTCGGCCGCGGCCGCCTCACGACGGACCCGGATGCCCTCGACGATGTCGGCCGGCGCCTTCTCCGTGAACTTGGGGTTCCCGAGCTTCTTGTCGGCGGCGTCGAGCTCCTTCTGCGCGGCCGCGAGGTCGCGGCCGAGCCGGGCCCGTTCGGCGGCGACGTCGATCGCGCCGGACGTGTCGAGCTCGACGTGGGTGTTGCCGATCTCGACGGTGGCGGTGGGCGCGAACGCGTCGCCCGGCTCGTCGAGACGGGTGAGGAACCGGATTGCGCGCTCGTGCCCGGCGAGACCGGCGGCGTCGAGGCCGCCGAGCTTGGCGGCGACGGAGCGCCGGTCGGGCAGGCCCTGCTCGGTGCGGAACCGGCGGACCTCGGTGATCAGCCGCTGCGCGGCGAGGACGCGCTCGGTGGCGGCCGGGTCGGGCTGCAGGCCGGCGTCGGTTGGCCAGGCGGCGACGACGACGGACTCGCCGCCGGTCAGCCCCGTCCACAGCGCCTCGGTGACGAACGGCGCGATGGGGTGCAGCAGGCGCAGCAGCGCGTCGAGGACGTGGCCCAGTACCGCGCGCGTGTTCGCCGCCTCGGTGCTACCGGAGTCGGCGAGCTGCGGCTTGGCCAGCTCCAGGTACCAGTCGCACAGCTCGTCCCACGTGAAGTGGAAGAGCCCCTCGGTGGCCTTGGCGAACTGGAAGTCCTCCAGCAGCGCGTCGGTCTGCTGCTGGACCTGGCGCAGCCGGCCGAGGATCCAGCGGTCGGCGTCGGTCAGCGCGTCGGGTGCGGGCAGGGCGGCCGAGGCGTCGGCGCCGTTGGCGATCGCGAACCGGGTGGCGTTCCACAGCTTCGTGGTGAAGTTACGGGACGCGGCGACCCACTCGTCGGACAGCGACATGTCGGTGCCCGGGTTGGAGCCGCGGGCGATGGTGAAACGCAGGGCGTCGGCGCCGTAGGCGTCGATCAGCTCCAGCGGGTCGATGACATTGCCCTTGGACTTCGACATCTTGCGGCCGTGCTCGTCGCGGATCAGGCCGTGCAGGTAGACGTGCCGGAACGGGCTGGCACCCATCGCGTAGGTGCCGAACATCATCATCCGGACGACCCAGAAGAACAGGATGTCGTAGCCGGTGACCAGCGCGGACGTCGGGTAGTAGCGCTCGAGATCCTCGGTCTTGTCGGGCCAGCCGAGCGTGGAGAACGGCCACAGACCCGAGGAGAACCAGGTGTCGAGGACGTCCTCGTCCTGCCGCCAGCCCTCGCCCGTGGGGGCCTCGTCGTCGGGACCGACGCAGACGGTCTCGCCGTCGGGGCCGTACCAGACCGGGATGCGGTGGCCCCACCACAGCTGCCGGGAGATGCACCAGTCGTGCATGTTGTCGACCCAGTCGAAGAACCGGGCCGACATGTCGGCGGGGTGGATCGTGGTCTCGCCGTTGCGGACGGCGTCGCCCGCCGCCTTGGCGATGGCCTCGACGCGGACGAACCACTGCAGCGACAGCCGCGGCTCGATGGCGACACCGGTGCGCGAGTCGTGCCCGACGCTGTGCAGGTAGGGCCGCTTCTCGGCGACGATCCGGCCCTGCGCGCGCAGCTCCTCGCGGACGGCCTCGCGCGCCTCGAACCGGTCCATGCCGTCGAACCGGGTGCCCGTGCCCGTGATGCGGCCGGACTCGTCCATGATCGTCGGCATCGGCAGGTCGTGGCGGCGACCCATCTCGAAGTCGTTGGGGTCGTGCGCCGGGGTGATCTTCAGGGCGCCGGTGCCGAACGTCGGGTCGACGTAGGGGTCGGCGATGACCGGGATGTCGCGCCCGGTGAGGGGCATGCGGATGCTGCGCCCGACGAGGTGGGCGTAGCGCTCGTCGTCGGGGTGGACCGCGACCGCGGTGTCGCCGAGCATCGTCTCGACGCGCGTGGTGGCGACGACGACCGCGTCGTCGCCGTCCCCGTAGCGGATGGAGACGAGCTCGCCCTCGACCTCCTTGTGGTCGACCTCGATGTCGCTGATCGCGCTCTGCAGCGCGGGCGACCAGTTGACGAGGCGCTCGGCCCGGTAGATCAGGCCGTCGTCGAACATCCGCTTGAAGACGGTCTGGACCGCGCGCGACAGGCCCTCGTCGAGGGTGAAGCGCTCGCGCGACCAGTCGACCCCGTCGCCCAGGCGGGTCATCTGGCCCAGGATCGCGCCGCCGGACTCGGCCTTCCACGCCCAGACGCGGCGGACGAACTCCTCGCGCCCCAGCTCACGACGGGTGGGCTCACCGGCCTCGGCCAGCCGGCGCTCGACGACGCTCTGCGTCGCGATGCCCGCGTGGTCCATGCCCGGCAGCCAGAGGGTGTCGTAGCCCTGCATGCGGCGGCGCCGGGTGAGGATGTCGATCAGGGTGTGGTCCATCGCGTGGCCCAGGTGCAGGCTGCCCGTGACGTTGGGCGGCGGGATCGCGATGCAGTACGGCGGCCGGTCGGACTTCGGGTCGGCCTGGAAGTACCCGCGATCGACCCACCGCTGGTACATGCCGCCCTCTACCTCGCCGGGGATCCATTTGGCGGGCAGCTCGGACGTACGCGGTGGGAGGGTCTCGGTCACGCTGTCAAGTCTACGAGCCCCACGCATTCGGTTCTCGGCGGCTCAACCCCGGGGCAACAGGACGGCGTGCAGGTGGTCGAACCCCAGCACCGGAGCCAGCGCGCGGCGCCCGATCAACTCCGGATTCAGGGCCCTGACCTGGCCCGACGTCGGTTCGTAGGCGTTCCAGCCGCCGTCGTCGCAGACCCCGAGCGCCAGGCACCAGTGCCGGGGCACCGCGGTGCCGACCAGCAGCGGGACGGGCCTGCCGGCGGTCAGCGCGGCGGCGACCTCAGCGACGAGCGGACGCACATCCTGCGCCGAGCTGTCGTCGACGAGGCGCACGCGGTACCGGCCGGCCGCCGCAGCGTTGCGGCCGAGCCAGCGGACCATCGCCCACGGCGTCGTGCCGAGGGCCTGTGGCCACAGCCGGTTGGTCTCGCGGTGCACCTGTTTCTGACGGGCGTCGTAGCGCGCGCCGAAGCCCTGCCGGATGCCGCCGCCGACCGGGTCGGGCCCGGCGGGGTCGAGCCGGGCCAGCTCGTCGGCCGACGCCCACGCCGACAGCGCGACGAGCACGGCGCTGCCGCACGTCGTGCCGTCGACCTGGTCGAGCCGGACCCCGTCACGGACCTGGTCTCCCGGCTCGGTGCCGAGCAGCGGGACACCTCTCGTCACGAGGGGACGGACCCCCTCGACGGCGACCGGGGTCCGTTCGAACAACGCCTGCACCTCGCGCCCGAACCCGCAGACCGTCCGCACGAGGGGAATCTATCCCGCACCGGCGGGGTTTCGCGGGGCATGAGCGCCGAGCTGACCCCCGAGGTCGTCGACTTCCTCTCCGCCGGCACCCGCACCGGAATCCTCGCCTTCACCGCCACCGACGGCCGCCCCCTCGCGGCGCCGGTGTGGTTCGTCGTCGAGGACGGCGAGGTCGTGTTCAACACCGGCGCCACGACGGCGAAGGGGCGGGCGTTGGCGCGGGACGCCCGGGTCGCCCTGGTCGTCGACGTCGCGCAGCCGCCGTACGCGTTCGTGCAGGTCCAGGGTGTAGCCGAGACCAGCGAGGACGCCGGGGAGCTGGTTCGCACCGCGACCGCGCTCGGTGCCCGCTACATGGGCGCCGACCGCGCGGAGGAGTACGGCCGTCGCAACGGCGTCCCCGGCGAGCTCGTGGTGCGGCTGCGCCCGACGAAGGTCGTCGCGAACCTCGCCGTCGCCGACTAGCCGCGCCGCGACTGGTCGTTCGCGGGTACGGCGCGTTCGGCGTCGGCGTCCCAGCCCTCGGCGAGCCGCGAGATCACTCCGGCGAAATCGTTGGTCGCCACGGTCAGGTCGTCGGCCCGGCCCGCGGCAAGGCCCAGCAGGTACGCGGTCACCGGCGCCGCCGGGCGGCTGACACCGTGCGCGACGTCGGCGGTCAGGTCGAGGACCTTGTCGACCAACGCGTCGGCGTCGACGGTGTCCTCCAGCCCCAGCTCCTGGCGGACGGCGGTGACCCACTCGGTCATGGCTCTCGAATCGTCGCTCACGCCGGGAACCTACCCACCGCCCCTTGCGGTCACACACGGGCGCCGACAGGCTCTTCGGCGAGGTCGGCGCCACGGGTGTCGCGCACCAGGCCGGCAGCGGCGGGACGGCGATCGCCGCCACGTCGACGGGCGACGAAGGTACCGGTGACGCACACCACAACGATACGTCCAGACAGTACGAACCGGATCTACGCCGGAGCGGCGTCCCGGGGACTCAGCTGCCGAACAGCGCCGGCAGTTTGAGCAGCAGCTGCCACAGCCCGTAGGCGAACGGCACGCCCACCCACAGCCACGCCAGCACGATCAGCACCGGAGGGACCCGGCGCTCCTGCTCGTCGCGCGCACTCATCGCGTGGCCTCCTGCTCGTCGGGACGGACACCGGGCCGGCGGTCGTGCCCCGCATCGGGCTTCTCGTGCCACTTCGGGTCGACCGGCCTGATCAGCTCGTTGGCCACGAACCCGACGACCAGGAGGACGATCATGATGATGAACGACGTCGTGTACCGCGCCGGACCCGCCTCACCCTTGTGGGCGTCGGCGATCGCGTTGACGATCATCGGGCCGAGCACACCCGCGACCGACCACGCCGTGAGCAGCCGGCCGTGGATCGCACCCACCTGGTAGGTGCCGAACAGGTCGCGCAGGTACGCCGGGGCCGTCGCGAAGCCGGCGCCGTAGAACGACAGGATCAGCATCGCGCAGATCAGGAACAGCACCTTGTTCGAGTTCGTCATCAGCTCGATGACCAGGTACAGGATCGCGCCGACGCCCAGGTACATCCGGTAGATGTTCTTGCGCCCGATGAGGTCCGAGGTCGTCGACCACACGAAACGCCCGAACATGTTGGCCAGCGACAACAGCGCCGCGAAGCCGGCCGCCGCGGCCGCGAACGACGCCGCCGGGTTCGAGCCACCGAAGAAGTCCGTGAAGATCGGCGCCGCCTTCTCCAGGATGCCGATGCCCGCGGTGACGTTGAAGCACAACACGATCCACAGCAGCCAGAACTGCGGCGTCTTGATCGCGTTGGCCGCCGACACCCCGCCCGTCGTGATGAGCTTGCCCGTCTTCTGCGTCGCCGGGTCCCAGCCCGCGGGACGCCAGTCGTCGGCGGGCACGCGGATCAGCAACCAGCCCACCGACATGAACACCGCGTACGCCAGCCCCATGATCAGGAACGTCAGCGCGATCCCGTCGGGGTCCGGCGTGTTCCCCGACGCCCCGAACGCCGCCAGCATCGACGCCGACCACGGCGACGCGATCAGTGCGCCACCGCCGAAGCCCATGATCGCGATGCCCGTCGCCATGCCCGGCCGGTCGGGGAACCACTTGATCAGCGTCGACACCGGCGAGATGTAGCCGATGCCCAGCCCGATCCCGCCGACCGCGCCGTAGCCCAGCACCACCAACCAGTACTGCCGCGTCCACACACCCAGTGCCGAGATCAGGAAGCCCGTCACGAAGCAGATGGACGACACCAGCATCGCCCACCGCGGACCGTTGCGGTCGACGCGCGTGCCGAACACCGCCGCCGACAGCCCCAGCATCACGATGCCCAGCTGGAACGGCAGCGAGCTCGCGACACCGGAGATGTTCAGGCCCTTCTCCAAGGGCGTCTTGAACACGCTCCACGCGTAGGCCTGACCGATCGACAGATGCACCGCGAGAGCTGCGGGCGGGATGAGCCACCGGCTCCAGCCGGGCCGCGCGATGATCCGCTCACGAGCGAGGAAACCGGCACGGTGGCCGTCGGTCACGGTCATGGACACATCCCCTCGAACGGACGGAATCGGCCGAAGATAGGTGAGCGTGACGGCCGTCGCAGGATGAGAGGGAGGCCTGACCGGAAGGTCCGGTTCACGGTTGCCGACGGCATGCTTGGCTCGGGGTATGACGCTCCCCCTCGACGGCATCCGGGTCGTCACCTTCGACCACGCCGTCTCCGTCCCCTATGCGGCACGCCTGCTCGCCGACCTCGGTGCCGACGTCGTCAAGGTCGAACGGCCCGGCGGCGACTTCGCCCGCTTCTACGACACCGCCTGCGGCGACGTCTCCTCCTACTTCGCATGGATCAACCGCGGCAAACGCTCCGTCGTCCTCGACCTCAAGTCCCCCGCCGGGCTCGCCGCCGCCCACCGCCTCGTCGACACCGCCGACGTCGCCCTCGCCAACCTCGGCCCCGGCGCCACCACCCGCCTCGGACTCGACGGCGAGACCCTCCGCGCCCGCCTCCCCCGGCTCGTCACCTGCGAGCTCACCGGCTACGGCGACGGCGGACCCGCCGCGGGCCGCAAGGCCTACGACGCCCTCATGCAGTCCGAGGCCGGACTGCTGGAGCTCACCGGCGACGGACCCGTCACCGCCCGCGCCGGCATCTCCGTCGCCGACATCGCCGCCGGCGTCCAGGTCCACGCCGCCGTCCTCGCCGCCCTGCTGCACCGCGAGCGCACCGGCGAGGGCGCCACCCTGCGCATCTCCCTGCTCGAGGCGCTGACGGAGTGGATGCACCAGCCGATGCTCTACGCGCTCGGCACCGGCGCCCCTCCCCCGCGCACCGGCGGGCACCACCCGTCGATCGCGCCCTACGGGCCCTTCCCCTGCGGCGACGGCGTCTCCGTGCACCTGGCCATCCAGAACGAGCGCGAGTGGGCGCGGCTGTGCGCCGTCGTCCTCGGCGACGCCGCCCTGGCCACCGACCACCGCTTCACGACGGTCCGCGACCGCGTCGCCGACAAGGACGCCCTGCACCACGAGATCGACCGCAGGCTGGCGACGATCACCGCCGAGCGTGCGGGCGAGTTGCTCGACGAGGCCGACATCGCCTGGACCCGGGTCGGGCTGGTCGCCGACCTGCCCGACCATCCGCAGCTCGTCGCCCGCGACCGGTGGCGTGCCGTGGAGGTCCCCGGCGGGACGACGGTGCCGATGGCGGTGCCGCCCGTCGACTCCTCGGCCTGGCCCGCCCCCGACGGCGCCGTCCCCGCCCTCGGCGCCCACACCCGCGAGGTGCTCACCGAGCTCGGCTACACCGGCGACGACCTCGACGCCCTGGCCCCCTGACCCGGACCGCGCGCAACCTCATTGCCGTCCGCGGCCCGGGGAACAGCAATGAGGTTGCGCGCGGGTTCTCGGCTCACGACAACGCAGAACGCCGGCCCCCTGACCCGGGGACCGGCGTTCGTGGATCGCTGAGTGTCAGGCCGAGCGGTCGCGGCGCTCCCGGCGCGGAGGCTGCCGGGGCACGATCGTCGGGTTGACGTTGCTGCGGACGGTCTCCTCCGTCACCACGACCTTGGCGACGTCGTCGCGGCTCGGGATGTCGTACATGACCGACTGCAGCACCTCCTCCATGATCGCGCGGAGCCCGCGAGCACCGGTCCCGCGCAGGATCGCCTGGTCGGCGACGGCCTCGAGCGCGTCGTCGGTGAACTCCAGCTCCACGCCGTCCATCTCGAACAGCTTGCGGTACTGCTTCACCAACGCGTTGCGGGGCTCGGTCAGGATCTTGACCAGGGCGTCCTTGTCGAGCGAGGTCACCGACGCCACGACCGGGAGCCGGCCGATGAACTCGGGGATCAGCCCGAACTTGATGAGGTCCTCGGGCATCGTGTCGGCGAAGCTCTCCGACGACTCGAGGTCGGACTTGGAGCGGATCTCCGCGCCGAAGCCCAGCCCGCGACGACCCACCCGGTCACCGATGATCTTCTCCAGGCCCGCGAAGGCACCGGCGACGATGAACAGCACGTTCGTCGTGTCGATCTGGATGAACTCCTGGTGCGGGTGCTTGCGGCCGCCCTGCGGCGGGACGCTCGCGGTGGTGCCCTCGAGGATCTTCAGCAGCGCCTGCTGCACACCCTCGCCGGAGACGTCGCGCGTGATCGAGGGGTTCTCCGACTTGCGGGCGATCTTGTCGACCTCGTCGATGTAGATGATGCCCGTCTCGGCCCGCTTGACGTCGTAGTCCGCCGCCTGGATGAGCTTCAGCAGGATGTTCTCGACGTCCTCGCCCACGTAGCCGGCCTCGGTGAGGGCGGTGGCGTCGGCGATGGCGAAGGGGACGTTGAGCAGCTTGGCCAACGTCTGCGCGAGGTAGGTCTTGCCGCAGCCCGTGGGGCCGAGCATCAGGATGTTCGACTTCGCGAGCTCGACGCCGTCGCCGTCGGAGCCGCGCGCCTTGTCGCCCGCCTGGATGCGCTTGTAGTGGTTGTAGACCGCGACGGACAGCGTCCGTTTGGTGGCGGACTGGCCGACGACGTACTGGTCGAGGAAGTCGTGGATCTCGGCCGGCTTGGGCAGCTCGTCGAGCTTGACCTCACCGGCCTCGGCCAGCTCCTCCTCGATGATCTCGTTGCAGAGATCGATGCACTCGTCGCAGATGTAGACGCCTGGACCCGCGATCAGTTTCTTGACCTGCTTCTGGCTCTTCCCACAGAACGAGCACTTGAGGAGGTCACCGCCGTCACCGATGCGTGCCATGAGTGCAGACCCCAGTCCCATCCGGCACACCGACGCGGTGCGCCCGCTCGTGACGGTACCTGCCGAGCACGCTTCCCGGGGAGCGTCGAAACGCCCTGTTCGGGAAACGGCTCGGCAGACGGTCGAATCCGGGGCCGTGAAGCCCCTGCCGCCGGCCCGCCGGACCGGACGACCAGTCAGCCGACAGCCGACAGCTTCCGGCTCTGGATGATCTCGTCGACGATCCCGTAGTCCTTGGCCTCGTCGGCCGTGAGGATGCGGTCGCGCTCGATGTCCTCGTGCACCTGCTCGGCCGTGCGGCCGCTGTGCTTGGCGAGGGTGGTCTCCAGCAGCCGCCGCATACGCGTGATCTCCGCGGCCTGGATCTCCAGGTCGGACACCTGGCCGTAGAAGCCCTCGGTGGCCGGCTGGTGGATCAGGATCCGGGCGTTCTGCACCGCGAGGCGGCGGCCCGGGGTCCCGGCGGCGAGCAGCACCGCGGCGGCCGACGCCGCCTGCCCGAGGCAGACGGTCTGGATGTCGGGCCGGATGAACTGCATCGTGTCGTAGATCGCCATCAGCGACGTGAAGGAGCCGCCGGGCGAGTTGATGTACATGCTGATCTCACGGTCGGGGTCCGCGGACTCCAGGCACAGCAGCTGCGCCATGACGTCGTTGGCCGACGCGTCGTCGATCTGCACGCCGAGGAAGATGATGCGCTCCTCGAACAGCTTGTTGTACGGGTTCGACTCCTTGACCCCGTAGCTCGTGCGCTCGACGAACGAGGGCAGCACGTACCGCGACTGCGGCATCTGGAAGTTGCTCACTGGGCACTCCCGTTCCCGTTCGACGCTGCGTCGGGCAGCTGCCCGGCACGCGAGATCACGTGGTCGACGAACCCGTACTCGAGCGCCTCCTGCGCGGAGAACCAGCGGTCGCGGTCGAAGTCGGCCGTGATCTTCTCGACCGTCTGACCGGTGTGCCCCGCGATCAGCTCCGCCATCTCACGCTTGTGCCGGCGGAACAGCTCCGCCTGGATCGCGATGTCGGACTCGGTACCACCGACACCCGCCGACGGCTGGTGCATGAGGATCTGGCAGTGCGGCAGGGCGAAGCGCTTGCCGCGGGTGCCCGCCGACAGGAGGAACTGGCCCATCGAGGCGGCCAGCCCCATCGCGTAGGTGGCCACGTCGCACTCGATGAACTCCATCGTGTCGAAGATGGCCATGCCCGCGGTCACGGAGCCGCCGGGCGAGTTGATGTACAGCGCGATGTCGGCGGTGGGGTCCTCCGCCGACAGCAGCAGCATCTGCGCCGCGATCCGGTTGGCGATGTCGTCGTCGACCTGCTGGCCGAGGACGATGATCCGCTGCTGGAGAAGCCGCTCGTACACGGAGTCCGACAACGTCATCGACGTCGGCGCGCCACGGCGCATCTCCGGCGGCAGGCCCGCGGAACGCGGGCCGCTGTCCTGCTGGCTCACGAGCCCTCCTCGACGGTAGTCCGATGTTGAGCCTGCTGGCTCACTCACGTCATTCCTGCCTTCTGTCCGTACCCGGCTCGCGTACCCGGCCGCCCCGTGGCGTCCGGGGTGATCCGTGTCGCCGACCCTACGCGGACGCCGGGACCGACGTCCGCGTTCGGACGGGTTGTTCGCTGTGGGCGCACCCGGCGCCCACAGCGCGACGATCAGGCGCTGGTCGACGCGCCCTTGGCGGCGTCGGCGTCGTCGGAGTCCGGCGTGTCGCCGGCCTCGTCGGAGGCGTCGGCCGCCTCGTCGGTGACGGCGGCGTCGACGACATCGCCCTCGACGACCTCGGGGGCCTCGTCGTCGGCCGGGCCGAGCAGGTCGGAGAGGTCGACGGCGGCGCCCGCCTCGTCGGTGACGGTGGCGGCCCGGACGGCGACGATGAGCGCCTTGCTGCGCCGGACGTCGGAGTAGATCGCGCCGAGCTGGCCCGACTGCTGGATGCGCTGGACGAACTCGTCGGGCGACATCCCGTACTGCTGGGCCTGGTAGACGATCCGCTCGGTGAGCTCCTGGTCGCTGACCGTGACCTGCTCGGCGTCGGCCAGCGCATCGAGGATCAGCCGGACCTTGACCGACTTCTCGGCCTCGGTGCGGGCCTCCGCGTCGAACTCCTCACGGGTCTTCTCCTGCGTCTCCAGGAACTCCGCGAACTTCGCGTCGTCGTGGTCGAACGCGTGGACGGCGTCGTGGATCGTCGACTCGACCTCGGCCGAGACGACCGACTCGGGCAGCGGCACCTCGGTGGCGTCGACGATCGCGTCGAGCACCTTGTCGCGGGCCTGCGTGACCTGCTCCATGCGGCGGACGCGGCCGAGCCGCTCCTTGAGGTCGGCGGTCAGCTCGTCGAGGGTGTCGAACTCGCTGGCGAGCTGGGCGAACTCGTCGTCGGCGTCGGGGAGGCTGCGCTCCTTGACGGCGGTGACGGTGACGGTGACCTCGGCGTCCTTGTCGGCGTACTCGCCGGCGACGAGCGTCGAGGTGAACGTCTTCGACTCGCCCGCGGACAGGCCGGTGATGGCCTCGTCGATGCCGTCGATCAGGCCGCCCTGGCCGACCTGGTAGGAGAACCCGGTGGTCGCGGCCTCCTCGATCTCCTTGCCGTCGACCGACGCGGACAGGTCGATCTGGACGAAGTCGTCGTTCGCGGCGGCGCGCTCGACACCGGTGAGGGTCCCGAAGCGGGCGCGCAGCGAGTCGAGCTGCTCGGTGACCTGCTCGTCGGTGACCGACACGTCGTCGACCGCGACGGTGATGCCGTCGAGGTCGGGCAGCGTGATCTCCGGGCGGACGTCGACCTCGGCGGTGAACGTCAGCTTCTCGCCGTCGGCGATCTCGGTGACCTCGATCTCGGGCTGACCGATCGGGGTGACCTTCTCCGACGCCGTCACGGCCTCGCTGTACTTGCCGGGGATCGCGCCGTTGACGACCTCGTCGAGGACGACGCCGCGGCCCAGGCGGGCCTCGAGGATGCGGGCCGGCGCCTTGCCCTGGCGGAAGCCGGGGATGCGGACCTGCTGGGCGATCTTCTTGTACGCGCGGTCGAAGTCGGGCTTGAGCTCGTCGAACGGCACCTCGACGTTGATACGGACGCGCGTCGGGCTGAGGTGCTCGACGGTGCTCTTCACGGTGGTACTCCTCGGACTGGCGGCCGGCGATGTGGCGGTTCGCGCGCCGCGTCGTGCGGACCGTCCGACCGGGGCCGAGCTGGCTGCGTCCGGGCTGGTCACACGATGCGCGGAGTGGTTCCGACCGCTCGTTGGCGGTCGTGACGCCGGCGCGACGACGTCATTGGTCCGGTCGAGTCTAGGCGAGCCGCCGCAGGGGCCGATGGCGGACCGCCGGGAGGTGCGCCGTACGTCACCGCGACGACGTGTTCAGCAGGCGTCCCGGAGGCGGTCAGCAGGCTTCTGCGGCGGCGGGCAGCACGACGTCGGCGAACGTGACGTCGACGGGCACGGGGCCGAGCACGGCGCGGACCCGGGCGGCGACCTCGTCGGCCAGTGCGGGCAGCGGGGTGCCGAAGCGGACGACGACCGCGACCTCGGTGGGCTCCCCCGGCCCGCCGACGCGGACGCCGAGCAGCCGGTGCCCGGGCAGGTAGGAGGCGACAGCGCCGAAGGGGCCACCGTCGAGCCGTTCGACCTCGGGGTGGGCCAGCACCGCGGCGGCGACGGCCTCGGCGGTCTCGCGGGGCGCCGACGTACCGGGCTGCGCGGAGGGTGCGTCGGGCGAGGTCACATGTCCCACGTTAGCGCCGGCGCCCTGCCGGGCTCGGGAGCACGGCCCCGGCGCCCACGAGGTCAGGACTGCCGCACACGCGACGGGCCCCGGACGTCGCCGTCCGGGGCCCGTGCAGGTGCTGCGGCCTACTTCTTGAAGGCGTCCTTCACCTTCTCGCCGGCCTGCTTCAGGCTGCCTGCGGCCTGGTCCTTCTTGCCCTCGGCCTCGAGGCTCTTGTCGTCGCTCGCCTTGCCGGCGCCCTCCTTGGCCTTGCCGGCCATCTCCTGCGCCTTGTTGTCGATCTTGTCGCCCAGACCCATCTCGACCTCCTCGCGGTGGGTTCCGGCACCGGGGGTCGTCCCGGCGGCTTCGGTTCCCTCATGGGTCCTGTACCCGTCGACCTCGCGGCCTACACAGCGGCGGAGTGTCGTCGTGCTCGACCAGGCGCAGCTCTACCGCAGTACAGTGAGCCCGGTCACAGGGGGCACGATGACGCTCGGCGGGCAGGACGACGGGGTACGAGCCCACCAGTTCGAGATCCGGGGGGAGCGGTGACGGCGTTGCAGGATGCCGGAGAGCTGCGGCCCGGGCCGGGAACGACGCCGCGGCGCACGCCGCCCCGCGCGGTGCCGCCACCCGCGCCGGCCACGGAGCCGGAGCCGACCCGGCCGGTCGTCGCCGCACCCGACGACCTCGACGAGCAGACGCTGGTCGTGCGCGCCCAGGAGGGCGACGTGCGCGCGTTCGAGACGCTGGCCCGTCGGCACCAGGTGGCGTTGTACCGGCTGGCGGTGCGGGTGCTGGGCAACCGTGCCGACGCCGAGGACGCGCTGCAGGACGCCCTGCTCGACGCGTGGCGCCGGATCGGCTCGTTCCGCGGCGAGGCGTCGTTCTCCACCTGGCTGTACCGCATCGTGACGAACCGCTGCCTCGGCCTGCTGCGTCGCACCCGGCCGGCGATGCCGGTCGCCGACCTCTCCGAGGCGGGCGACGTGCTGGGTGCGACGCGGGCCGCGTCGCCGGAGCGGCAGGCCGAGCTCGACGCGGGGATGACCGCACTGGCCACGGCGCTGGCGGGCCTGCCCCACGACCAGCGGGTGTGCTTCGTGCTGCGCGAGCTGGAGGGCCTGGGCTACGCGGAGATCGCCGAGATCACGGGGGCGGGCGAGACGACGGTGCGCGGGCGCATCCACCGGGCGCGCAAGACCCTCGCGGAGGTGATGCGACCGTGGCGCTGACCCCTGACACCGGGCTCCCGGGCACCGCCGGCGACGTCGAGGCCCACGCTCCGGTCGAGCCGCTCGCCTGCGGTCGTGACGCCGCCGAGGTCTGGGACCACGCCGAGGCCGGGACGCTCGACGAGCACGAGCGCAGCTGCCCGCACTGCGGCGCCGCGGCGGCCGACGCGCGTGGGCTGGAGGCGATGGTCGGCCGGCTCGCGCAGGAGCCGCTGATCCCGCCGGCGTCGGTCGTCGACAGGGTCGTCGGCGCGGTGCTGGCCGAGCTGCGGCCCCGCGACCTGATCCCGCTCGACTCCCCGCACGGTCCGGCCGCGCTCGACGCGACGGCGGCCGCGGCGGTGCTGCGCGGCGTCGTCGACGCGATGGCGGGGATGCGGGCGCGCAGCTGCCGGATCACCCGTCCCTCGGCGAGCGGGGGCACGCCGGGCCCGGCCGAGGTGGCGATGACGGTGACGGCCCGCTTCGGGGTGGACCTGGCGTCGGCGACGGCGCGGGTGCGCCAGATGGTGGTGGCCGCGGGCGAGCAGGCGCTGGGGGTGCCGGTGGCGCGGGTCGACATCGAGGTCGTCGACGTGTTCGTGGACGGGGCGTTCGTCGACGAGCCGGGTGTGGCGCGATGAGCGACGAGCCGGAGACCACGTACCGGCCGGGCGACGCGCTCGTCGCGCGGGTCGCCGCGGAGGCCGCCGCGGGGGTCCCCGGCGTCGTCGCGCTGCGCACCGACCTGGCCGGGACGCTGCTCGGCCTGGCCGGCCAGGTGGTGGGGACGAAACGGGCGCCGGTCGTGGGCGCGCGCGTCGACGGGCGGCAGGCGGAGGTGACGCTGTCGGTCGTGACGCGGCTGGGCTTCAACTGCCGCGACCTGGCCAGGGCGGTGCAGCGCGAGGTCGGCGAAGCGGTCCGGGCCTATACCGGGCTCGACACGCTGGTGCGGGTGACGGTGGTCGAGGTGCTGATCGACCGGTCCCCGGCCACACCGGCGGACGCGGACGTCAGCGCGCGGTGATGACGCAGTCGCCGCAGGTCCCGCCCCCGGGCGCCCTGTAGTACAGGCAGCAGGAGCGCCGCCGGAAGGTCCAACCGGTGTCGGGGCGGACGGGGCTGAGCCGCTCCCCCGTCGCGGCGAGGGCGGGATGGTCGAGCACCGCCGCGGCGATCCGCGCGGCTCGCTCGGCGGCGTGCGGGCGACCGTTCGCGACGAGCCGTTTCCCGGCGGCGACCGAGGAGGCGGCGTTGCCCCACAACGTCCGTGGCGAGACCCGGACGCGGGCGCGGACGGCGTCGACCAGTGGGGCGAGGTGCTCGTCGACGAGGAAGTCCGCGAGCCGGGCACCCAGGGCGTCGGCGTCGAGGCCGGGGCCCGCGAGCACGCCGGGGTCGCCGACCCACAGCGGCCACGGCCCGGTGGCGGACACCCGCCAGTGCACGTCGGAGGCGGTGAGGGCGGGGACGACGTCGTGCAGGATCGCGACGGCCAGCGGCGCGGACAGGACCCGGGCGGCCATCCCCTGCATGGTGATCGAGGCGGCGATGCGGTCGTCGACGGGCCCGGCGTCGCCGCCGAGGACGCGTCCGACGTGCGCGATCCGCGCACCCATCGGGGCGGGGTCGGTCCAGAGGTCGGTGAGCGGGCGCCAGGTGGGGTCGACCGCCTCGGCGGAGTTGGTGTCGACGAGGAAGAAGTCGTTGAAGCCGGCGACGTCGGCCAGCGCCGTACGGACGTCGACCCGCTCGTCCGTGCCGGCCCGCTCGTCCATGCCGACAGTGTCACGCACCGCCCCGGCGCCGCGGCCGGGCGGTCCACCTGGTGCGTTCGCGCACCGTCACGAGAGCTGGGCCGAACAGGTGAAGATCGTTCTTCGGCAGGCCTCCCGCAGGTCACGGCGGGCGTGCCACACCAGTCCCGCAAGGCCGGAAACGGACGATCCTCGCAGGTCAGGCCGGAGTCATCCGGCTCACTCACCACGTGAGTAGCGAAAGCCGGGGGCCGCATGCGACGCTTTGCGCGGATGACCGCACCCGGAGATGTGCGCGGTCGCGTTCGCGGTGCGCAGACGACCCCGGTTCGTAAGAGGTCGTCCTGCCGCCGCGCGTCCGTGTAACGACGGGTATGACATTCGAGTTCCCGGCTGGTGCACCTGAACGGACGAGCACCCGCGTCCTGGCGGGCGTGTCGGATACTCTGTTTGGAACCATTAGGTCCACGTCGTCCCGATGCGAACGTCGGGGTGCACCGAGACGACAGGAGGAGCTGTTGGCTGCGATCAGCGAGCAGACCGGAGGCCTTGAGGGCAGGTCGGGCGGGCTGTACAGCCCCGACCACGAGCACGACGCGTGCGGTGTCGCACTCGTCGCCGACCTCAAGGGTCGCCGAGACCACGGCATCGTCCGCAAGGGTCTTACGGCCCTACTGCGGTTGGAGCACCGTGGCGCGCGTGGCGCGGAGACGAACACCGGTGACGGTGCGGGCATCCTGATCCAGGTCCCGGACGAGTTCTTCCGGGCCGTCGTGGACTTCGACCTGCCGCAGCGCGGCGCGTACGCCGTCGGCACCGCGTTCCTGCCGGCCGACCCGGCGAAGGCCGACGAGGCCGTCGCGCGGATCGACGCGCTCGCCGCCGAGGAGAACCTGCGGGTCCTGGGCTGGCGCGAGCTGCCGGTCGACCCCGACGGTGCCGACATCGGCCCGTCCGCGCGCGCGGCCATGCCGGGCTTCCGCCAGCTCTTCGTGGCCGGCGCCGAGCCCGCCGCGGACGAGGCGCCCACGGGCATCGAGCTGGAGCGCCGCACGTTCTGCCTGCGCAAGCGCGTCGAGCACACGGTGGGTGTCTACTTCCCCAGCCTGTCGCCGCGCACCATCGTCTACAAGGGCATGCTGGCCGAGCCGCAGGTCGAGGCGTTCTACCCCGACCTGTCCGACGAGCGCGTCACCTCGGCGCTGGCCGTCGTGCACTCGCGGTTCTCCACGAACACGTTCCCCGCGTGGCCGCTGGCGCACCCGTACCGCTACGTCGCCCACAACGGCGAGATCAACACGCTGCGCGGCAACCGGAACTGGATGGCCGCGCGCGAGGCGCTGCTGGCCTCCGACGTGCTCCCCGGCGACATGGAGCGGCTCACGCCCGTCGTCACGCCGGACGCGTCGGACTCCGCGACGTTCGACGAGGTGCTGGAGCTGCTGCACCTCGGTGGGCGCAGCCTGCCGCACGCCGTGCTGATGATGATCCCGGAGGCGTGGGAGAACCACGCCGAGATGGACCCGGCGCGACGCGCGTTCTACGAGTACCACTCGACGCTGATGGAGCCGTGGGACGGCCCGGCGCTCGTCGCGTTCACCGACGGCACCGTCATCGGCGCCGTGCTCGACCGCAACGGCCTGCGCCCCGCGCGCTACTGGGTCACCGAGGACGGGCTCGTCGTGCTGGCGTCGGAGGTCGGCGTGCTCGACGTGCCGGCGTCGCAGGTCGTGCGCAAGGGCCGGCTCGAGCCGGGCCGCATGTTCCTGGTCGACACCGCCGCGGGCAAGATCGTCGACGACGACGAGATCAAGGGCGAGCTGGCCGCCGAGCACCCGTACGCGGAGTGGCTGCACTCGGGCCTGATCCGGCTCGAGGACCTGCCCGACCGTGAGCGCGAGCAGATCGCGCACTCGACGCTGCAGCACCGTCAGCAGACCTTCGGCTACACCGAGGAGGAGCTCACCCTCCTGCTGCGGCCGATGGCCGCGACCGGTGCCGAGCCGATCGGCTCCATGGGCAACGACGCGCCCATCGCCGGTATCTCGGAGCGCCCGCGCCAGCTGTACGACTACTTCATCCAGCTGTTCGCGCAGGTCACCAACCCACCGCTCGACGCGATCCGCGAGGAGCTCGTCACCTCGCTGCAGAGCCAGCTCGGCCCGGAGCAGAACCTGCTGCAGGCGGGCCCGGCGAGCTGCCGCACGATCGTGCTGCCGTTCCCCGTGCTCGGCAACGACGACCTGGCCCGCATCGTCCACATCAACGACGACGGCGAGTACCCGGGCTTCGCCTCGCACACCGTGCGCGGCCTGTTCGAGACGGCCAAGGGCGGCGAGGGTCTCGTCGAGCGCCTCGCCGAGATCAAGGCAGAGGTCTCGCAGGCCATCGCCGACGGCGCGCACCTCATCGTGCTGTCGCAGCGCGGTGTCGACGCCGCGCACGCGCCGATCCCGTCGCTGCTGCTCACCGGTGCGGTGCACCACCACCTGGTCCGTGAGCGCACCCGCACCCGCGTCGGCCTGATCGTGGAGGCGGCCGACGCCCGCGAGGTCCACCACATCGCGCTGCTCATCGGCTACGGCGCCGCCGCGGTCAACCCGTACCTGGCCATGGCCACGGTCGAGGACCTGGCCGACCGGGGCGACATCCCGGGCATCGACGCCAAGACCGCGGCGAAGAACCTGGTCAAGGCGCTGGGCAAGGGCGTCCGCAAGACGATGTCCAAGATCGGCATCTCGACGGTCGCGTCGTACACCGGCGCGCAGATCTTCGAGTCGATCGGCCTGGGCCACGAGGTCATCGACTCCTGCTTCACCGGGACCACGTCCCGGCTCGGCGGTGTCGGCTTCGACGTGCTCGCCGAGGAGGTGCTGCGCCTGCACCGCAAGGCGTTCCCCTCCGACGACGTCCGCGCGACCCACCGCACCCTCGACGTCGGCGGTGAGTACCAGTGGCGCCGCGAGGGCGAGCTGCACCTGTTCAACCCGCAGACCGTCTTCAAGCTGCAGCACTCCACCCGGCAGGGCCGATACGACGTCTTCAAGGAGTACACCCGCGCGGTCGACGACCAGGCCGGTCGACTGATGACGTTGCGCGGGATGTTCAAGCTCAAGGAGGGCGTCCGCCCGCCGGTGCCGATCGACGAGGTCGAGCCGGTCGAGTCGATCGTGACCCGGTTCGCCACGGGCGCGATCTCCTACGGCTCCATCTCCCAGGAGATGCACCAGACCCTCGCCATCGCGATGAACCGTCTCGGCGGCAAGTCGAACACCGGTGAGGGCGGTGAGGACACCGACCGGTTCACCCCCGACGCGAACGGCGACAGCCGGCGCAGCGCGGTGAAGCAGGTGGCGTCCGGCCGCTTCGGCGTGACCAGCGAGTACCTGGTCAACTCCGACGACATCCAGATCAAGATCGCGCAGGGTGCCAAGCCCGGCGAGGGTGGTCAGCTGCCCGGCAGCAAGGTCTACCCGTGGATCGCCAAGACCCGGTACTCGACGCCGGGCGTCGGCCTGATCTCGCCGCCGCCGCACCACGACATCTACTCGATCGAGGACATCAAGCAGCTCATCCACGACCTGAAGAACGCCAACCCCCGGGCCCGCATCCACGTGAAGCTGGTCAGCCAGGTCGGCGTCGGCACGGTCGCGGCGGGCGTGGCCAAGGCGCACTCCGACGTCGTGCTCATCTCGGGCCACGACGGCGGCACCGGCGCCTCGCCGCTGTCGTCGATCAAGCACGCGGGTGGTCCCTGGGAGCTCGGCCTGGCCGAGACCCAGCAGACGCTGATCGCCAACAACCTGCGCGACCGCATCGTCGTGCAGGCCGACGGCCAGATGAAGACCGGCCGCGACGTCGTCATCGCCGCCCTGCTGGGCGCCGAGGAGTTCGGCTTCGCGACGGCCCCGCTGGTCGTGTCGGGCTGCATCATGATGCGCGTCTGTCACCTCGACACGTGTCCGGTCGGCGTCGCGACGCAGAACCCCGTCCTGCGGGAGCGATTCGACGGCAAGGCCGAGTACGTCGTCAACTTCATGCGGTTCGTCGCCGAGGAGGTGCGGGAGTACCTGGCCGCGCTCGGCTTCCGGACCCTGGAGGAGGCCGTCGGGCACGCCGAGATGCTCGACACCGACGACGCGGTGCGGCACTGGAAGACCCAGGGCCTCGACCTGCGGCCCATCTTCGACATGCCCAAGCTCCCGGCCGGTAGCTCCCGCCACCGCACCCGCGGCCAGGACCACGGCCTGGAGAAGGCGCTCGACAACACGGTGATCCAGCTCGCCGAGGGCGCGCTCGCCTCCGGCGACAAGGTCCGCCTCGACCTGCCGGTCCGCAACGTCAACCGCACCGTCGGCACGATGCTCGGCTACGAGCTCACCAAGCGGTGGGGCGGCGAGGGCCTGCCCGACGACACGATCGACATCACGTTCACGGGGTCGGCCGGGCAGTCCTTCGGCGCGTTCGTGCCCCGCGGTATCACGATGCGCCTCGTCGGCGACACGAACGACTTCTTCGGCAAGGGCCTCTCGGGCGGTCGGCTCACGCTGCGCCCCGACCCGACGGCGCCGTTCGCGGCCGAGGAGAACATCATCGCGGGCAACGTCATCCTCTACGGGGCGACGTCCGGCGAGATCTTCGTGCGCGGCATCGTCGGCGAGCGGTTCTGCGTCCGCAACTCGGGCGCGACGGCCGTCGTCGAGGGCGTGGGCGACCACGGCTGCGAGTACATGACGGGCGGCAAGGCCGTCGTGCTCGGCCGGGTCGGCCGCAACTTCGCCGCCGGCATGTCGGGCGGTGTCGCCTACGTACTCGACCTGCCGGAGCACCGGGTCAACCCCGAGATGGTCGACGTCGACCCGCTCGACGAGGACGACCGCGAGTTCCTGCGCGACATCGTCGAGCGCCACCACGCCGAGACCGATTCGGCGGTGGCGCACGCCCTGCTCACCGACTGGGACGTGGCCGTCGAGCGTTTCGGCAAGGTCATGCCCAAGGACTACAAGCGCGTCCTCAAGGCGCGTGCCGCCGCGGAGCGCGACGGCCGCAACGTGGACGAGGCGATCATGGAGGCCTCGCATGGCTGACCCGAAGGGATTCCTCACCACCGACCGGGAGACCCCGAAGCGCCGTCCCGTCGACCTGCGCCTGATGGACTGGCGCGAGGTCTACGAGGACTTCCCGCGCGAGAACCTGGAGAAGCAGGCCGGGCGCTGCATGAACTGCGGCATCCCGTTCTGCCACCAGGGCTGCCCGCTGGGCAACCTCATCCCGGAGTGGAACGACCAGGTCTGGCGCCACGACTGGCGCGAGGCCGTCGAGCGGCTGCACGCCACCAACAACTTCCCGGAGTTCACCGGGACGCTGTGCCCCGCCCCGTGCGAGGCGGCGTGCGTGCTGGGGATCAACCAGCAGCCCGTCACCATCAAGCAGGTCGAGATCGAGATCATCGACCGCGCGTGGGACGAGGGCTGGGTCACCCCGCAGCCGGCGCAGACGCGGACGGGCAAGAAGGTCGCCGTCGTCGGCTCCGGGCCCGCGGGCCTGGCCGCCGCGCAGCAGCTCACCCGGGTCGGCCACGAGGTCGTCGTGTTCGAGCGGGCCGACCGTATCGGCGGCCTGCTGCGCTACGGCATCCCCGAGTTCAAGATGGAGAAGTCGCGGCTCGACCGCCGCCTGCAGCAGATGAAGGACGAGGGCACCCTGTTCCGGGCCTCGGTCGACGTCGGCACCGACATCACCGCGTCGCAGCTGCGGGCCGAGTTCGACGCGGTCGTCCTCGCGGGCGGCGCGACGGCGTGGCGCGACATCCCCGTCGACGGGCGCGAGCTCACCGGCATCCACCAGGCGATGGAGTTCCTGCCGTGGGCCAACCACGTGCAGCAGGGCGACATCGACGCGCCGCCGGTCTCGGCGGAGGGCAAGCACGTCGTGATCATCGGCGGCGGTGACACGGGCGCGGACTGCCTGGGCACCTCGCACCGTCAGGGCGCCGCGTCGGTGACGCAGCTGGAGATCATGCCGACGCCGCCGGAGCACCGCACCGACGGCATGCCGTGGCCGACCTACCCGATGGTCTACCGCGTCTCCTCGGCCCACGAGGAGGGCGGCGAGCGCCTGTTCGCGGTCAACACGACCGAGTTCGTCGGCGACGAGGACGGCAACGTTCGCGCGCTGCGTCTCGTCGAGGTCACCCGCGACGAGTCGGGGCGCTTCGTCCCGACGGAGGGCACCGAGCGTGAGCTGAAGGCGGACCTGGTGCTGCTGGCCATGGGCTTCGTCGGTCCCGAGAAGGGCAAGCTCGTCACCGACCTGGGCGTGGACCTCGACGAGCGCGGCAACGTCGCGCGCGACGACCAGTACATGACCAGCGTCGACGGCGTCTTCTCCGCGGGCGACATGGGCCGCGGTCAGTCGCTGATCGTGTGGGCGATCGCGGAGGGCCGCTCGGCCGCCGCGGGTGTCGACCGGTTCCTGACGGGCCGGGCGGTCCTCCCCCGCCCGATCAACCCGACGGACCGCCAGATCGCCTGACGCACACCCCGTACGACAGCGGGCCCGGACACCCGAGCGAGGTGTCCGGGCCCGCTGCTGTCACGCAGTGTTCCCACGGGAGAGTGGTTCGACCATGGTCGGGAGCGGTCCGGTGTCGAACTCGGCGGCGGTCGTGGGTCAGGGCGTCGGCTTGCCCAGGCTCGTCGACCCGCCGTATCGCGACAGGACCCGCTCGCGCATCGTGGGGTCGTTGCGCGGCACCGGCTCCAGGAACACCTCGGCAAGATCGGGGAACCGCTCCCGCAGGTCGGCGTCGATCTCCACGCACGTGCGTTCGAGGTCGGCCGCACCGAGTGCGTCGTCGAAGTCGAGCCTGGCGCACAACAGGATCTGGTCGGTGCCGAGCATCATGGTGAGCAGGTCGACCACGGCGTCGACCTCCGGACGGGCGCCGAGCGCGTCGCGGATCGCGACGACGGTCCGGGCGTCGGCCTGGCGCCCGATGAGCAGCCCCTTGTTGGTGCGCCCCAGGATGTAGGCGACGCCGGTGAGCAGCAGCCCGATCAGCAGGGAGGCGATGCCGTCGTAGATCGCGGAGCCGGTGAGCTGGTGCAGCCCGACGCCGGCGAAGGCGAGCAGGAGCCCGGTCAGCGCTGCCGAGTCCTCGAAGAACACCGTCTTGACGGTCGGATCATCGGTGCGGCGCAACCACTCCAGCGGGGAGAGGTCGTCGGCGGCGGCCTCGCTGCGCAGCTGGCGGACGGCCTGGATCCAGGAGATTCCCTCGAGCACGAACGAGATCGCCAGCACGATGTAGGCGACGAGGACCGCAGTCTGCTCGGCCTCGTCGCCGAGGATCGTGCGGATGCCCTCGTAGATCGCGAAGACCGCGCCGGAGACGAAGATCGAGACGGCGGCGATCAGCGCCCAGAAGAAGCGTTCCTTGCCGTAGCCGAAGGGATGGCGGCGGTCGGCCGCGCGGGTGGAGCGGCGCAGCGCGGTGAGCAGCAGGCCCTCGGTGGCGGTGTCGGCGACGGAGTGCCCGGCCTCGGCGAGCATCGCGGCGGAGCCGGTGAGGAGGCCGGCGATGAGCTTGAGGACGCCGATGGCGGCATTGGCTCCCAGCGCGACGAGGACGGTGAGGGTGCTCTCGCCGCCCTCCTTCTCCTCGGTCCCGTTCTTCCTGGTCCCGGCGTCGGGGGGTTCGGCCACGTGCGCAGCGTATGACCCGTCGGGGTGTTGCGCCGCGTGTGCGGCGGTTGTCCCCGGGTGACCTGTCGGCGGTGACCGGTTCGTCCTGATCTGCCGACGGCCCAAGGGATGCGGGCGCGCCGGCGGGCCGGTCAGGGTGTCGTGATCATCGGCGTGTCGGACCGGTCGCCGACGCCCGGTGCCCGCTCGACGGCCATGGGCGAGGGACCGAAACTCATCGCCCGCCCACGCGTTGTCCGATTGACCGGGACCGGTGGAACGGGGAGCCTCCACCGGTCCCGGTTGGTCTGTCCGGGGTGTCGCATCAGGCGGGCAGGACCCGGAACACGGGATAGCCGGGCGCGATGGCGCGCAGGGTCGCGTCGTCGGCCGAGGCGTCGACCCCGTCGAAGAACACCCCCACCTCGAACTTCCAGCGGCGCAGGTACTCGCGCAGGAGCGCGGGCTTGTCGGCGTCGGCGAGCTCGGTGACGGTGATGGCCTCGGTGCGGCGCCCGACGTGGAGCTCGCCGCCGCCGGCGACGCGGATGTTGCGCACCCACTGGGTGACGCCGCGCGGGGCGACGAGGTAGCGCTCGCCGTCGACGGTGAGCAGGTTGACCGGAGTGGTGCGCCACTCCCCGCTGGTGCGGCCGCGGACGGCCAGGACCCGGCTGCCCCAGACGCTGACGCCGAGGCGGGTGAGGCCGGCGATCGCGGCATTGAAGAGCGCGGTGCTGCGACCGGGGGCGATGTAGCGGGCGGTGGCGGTCATGGTGTCCTCCGTTGATGTGAGAGCAGTGCTCTCTGTTGAGAACAGTGAACCGCACCGTCGGGCATGCGTCAAGAGCAGCGCTCTCGTTTCGTAGCGGCGGCCGCCGGGACCGGGTCGTGAGCGGCAATGGTCGCCGTGGCGACCATTGCCGCTCACAGGCTCTACGACTCGACGAGCTCCAGCTCGAACGCGTCGTCGCCGATCCAGACGCGCAGGCCCTCGCCGTCGTCGGTGATGAAGCCGTCCTCCTCCTCCCCCAGCTCCCGGATCGCCCCGAGGGCACGCGCGTTGAGCTCGATCCGACCCCCACCGATGTCCACCGGCCGGTACTCACGGGCGAGGCGGGCGGTGCGGCTCTCGGTGGCGAGCCAGCGCGCGTTGTCCTCGCCGACCTCGGCCACCCACGTCATCGTCGACATGCGATCAAGTATTCGCCGCGGGCCGGACGAGGAGAAGATCCCGGCCGGGCAGTGTCACGCAGCGACGAAATCCGCGGTTACGAGGTCGGCGGCCAGTGCCTCGCGCCGCAGCCGGCGCATCCGCAGCCGGTAGTAGATGCCGAATGCGGACGCGGTCACCGTGGCCATGCCGGCCCCGACCGCGAGGCCGACGAGCGGGCTGTCGGCCACGACCGGGCCCAGCAGCAGGCCCGCGACCAGCATGTACACACCCCACGCCGACGACGACGCCACCGAGCAGGGCACGAACCGGCGCACCGGCAGCCCCACCCGGCCCGCGATCGCCGTGCTGACGAGCCGTCCGCTCGGCACGAACCGGGCCGCGACGAGCGCCACCAGCGGCCGGGTCAGCATCGTCGACGTCACCCACTGCGCGACCGGTCCGGCACGTTCGACGTGCCGGGCCAGCAGCCGTGTCGACGTCCGGCCCAGCGTGTGCACGAGCAGGTCGCCCAGCACGCAGCCCAGCAACGCGGCGAGGATCAGCAGCGCGACGGCGCCGAAGTCGCGGTCGGCGAACGCCGCCGCGTACCCCGTCATCAGGATCGTCTCGCTGGGCAGCATCGGGAACGGGGCGTCGAGCGCGATGAGGACGACGAGCGCCAGCGGCAGCCACGGGCTGTGCAGCACGACGGTGCAGATCGAGACGACGTCCACCCTCGCGCTCCCCTCTCGTGGCGGCGACCGACGTCGATACTTCTCGATCGACGCCCCCGAATCAGTGGGGGCCGCCCGCCAACCAGAGGTAGGGCCAGCCTCACCCCCAACGGGTCATCGGGCAATCCGCCGGTCGGAGCAGCGCGGCGAGCGGCGGCCCACGCGCGGCCTCCCCCGCCCGACTACCGTTCGCCGTGGCGTGCCACGCGGGCGCGTCGGCAACCGGGAGGTGCGATGACGGTCCGACCGCTGGAGGGCCTGCAGGTCGTGGAGTGCGCGAGCTTCGTCGCGGGCCCCACCGCGGGGCTCGCGCTGTCGCGCCTGGGCGCCGACGTGGTGCGCATCGACCCGCTCGGCGGCGCCAACGACCACAAACGCTGGCCGGTCGCTCCCAGCGGCGACAGCTACTACTGGGCCGCGCTCAACCGCGGGAAGCGCAGCGTGGCCGTCGACATGCGCTCCGACGAGGGCCGCGAGCTGGTCGTCGCGCTGATCACGGCGCCCGGCCCGGACCGGGGCGTGCTCGTCGACAACATCGTGGGCAGGCGGTGGATGTCCAACGAGGTGCTGACGCAGCGCCGTGCCGACCTGATCCACGTCCGCGTCCAGGGCCACCCCGACGGGCGCCCGGCCGTCGACTACACCGTCAACGCCGAGGTGGGGCTGCCCGAGATCACCGGCTCGGCCGAGGGCGGCGCGCCGGTCAACCACGTGCTGCCGGCGTGGGACCTCATCACCGGCATGACCGTCGCGACCGGGGTGCTCGCCGCCCTGCGCGACCGCGACCGCCACGAGCGCGGTGCCTACATCGAGATCGCGCTGGCCGACGTCGCGCTCACCGGTGTCGCCGACATGGGCTGGCTCTCGGAGGTCGCCGCGAGCGGGCACGACCGCCCGCGGCACGGCAACCACGTCTACGGCAGCTTCGGCGTCGACTTCCTCTGCAAGGACGGCGAGCGCGTCATGGTCGTCGCCCTCACCGAGGGGCAGTGGAAGGCGCTGTGCACGGTCACCGGGACCGGCGACGTCTTCTCCGCGCTCGAGGCGGCGCTGGGCGCCGACCTCACGGAGGAGACCGACCGCTACCGGCTGCGGGAGACGATCGCGGCGATCCTGCGGCCGTGGTTCGCCGCGCGCAGCCTGGAGCAGGCCAGCCGGGAGCTCGACGAGGCCCGGGTGCTGTGGAGCGCCTACCGCGGCATGACCGACGTCGTCGCCGCGCACCGCAAGGGCACCTACCCGGTACTGTCCGACGAGGTCGTGCCCGGCGCGGGCGCGGTGGTCGCGGCCCGGACGCCGTTGCGCTGGAACGGCACCCACGGGCCGGCCGGTCCCTCGCCGCTGCTGGGCCGCGAGACCGACGAGGTGCTGGCCGAGCGGCTGGGGCTGTCGTCGGCGGAGATCGGCGGACTGCACGAGCGCGGCGTCGTCTGAGCCGCACGGACGACCAGCCCGGATGACCGGCGCGGATGATCGGCGCGGATGATCGGCGCGGCGCTAGTCTGCGCCGATGCCGAAGTACGCGGTGCTGCTGCGCGGGGTCAACGTCGGTGGGAACCGCAAGGTCCCCATGGCCGAGCTGCGCGAACTGCTGACGGGCCTCGGGTTCGACGACGTGCGCACCCACCTGCAGAGTGGCAACGCCGTCGTCGGCGCCTCCCGGACGACGCCGGCGAAGGTGGGCGCGAAGGTCGAGAAGGCGCTCGAGTCCGAGTACGGCGTCGCCATCGAGGTCGTCGTCGTCACGAAGGCGGAGATCGACGCGATCATCGCGGCGCACCCGTTCACCGACGTCGCCGACAACGGCTCACGGATGATGGTGCTCTTCCTCTCCGACGCGCCGTCCGCGGCCACGGTGAAGGAGTTCGACGCCGTCGCCCTCGACCCGGACCGGGCGCGTCTCGGCGACCGCGTGATCTACCAGTGGTGCCCCGACGGCGTTCTCAAAGCCCCCGACGTGGCGACGTTCGTCGCCAAGAAATGGGGCGTGACCGTCACCGGACGGAACTGGAACACCGTCACCAAGCTCGCGGAGATGCTCGCCGCGTAGGGGTGACCCGAGGGTGGCCCTCCCCCAGGAGAGGGAGGGTGGCCACACCCCGACTTCGGGGTCATCCCCCACGACGCGGGGCTCCCGCGTCGGCACGATTCTCCTCATGACGAACACGGCGTCCTGCGAGGTCCCCGCTGCCGGTATCCCGATGGGCACGATGGCCCGTTCGGCCCGGATCGCCGCGCTGCCCCTGGCCTTCGGTGGCCGGGCCGTCGCCGGCTGGGGCAGGCGTCTCGCCGGTGCCGACGCGGAGCAGGTCTCGGCGAGCGCGATGGAGCGCAACGCCGAGCAGCTGTTCGCCGTGCTCGGCCAGCTCAAGGGTGGCGCGATGAAGATCGGCCAGGCCCTGTCGGTGTACGACTCGATGATCCCGGCCGAGATCGCCGAGCCCTACCAGCGGGCGCTGGCCAAGCTGCAGTCCGCGGGCCCGACGATGCCCGCGAAGACGGTGCACGCAGTGCTCGCCGAGCAGCTCGGTCGCGACTGGCAGCGCCGCTTCCGCTCCTTCGACGACACCCCGGCCGCGGCCGCCAGCGTCGGCCAGGTGCACCACGCGGTGTGGGCCGACGGGCGCGAGGTCGCCGTCAAGATCCAGTACCCGGGTGCCGGTGACGCCCTCGACGCCGACCTGCGCACCCTCGAGCGCTTCTCCAGGCTGTTCACGCTCATCGTGCCCGCTCTCGACGCCAAGGCTCTGGTGCGGGAGCTGCGTGACCGGATGCTCGACGAGCTCGACTACCGCGCCGAGGCCGACCGCCAGCGCCGCTTCGCCGCCGCCTACGCCGGCGACCCGGATCTGCACGTGCCCGCCGTCGTCGCGTCGGCGCCGAAGGTGATCGTGTCGGAGTGGCTCGACGGGGTGTCGCTGGGCACGATGACCGCCCGGCCCGCCGCGACCGCCCGCGAGCAGGCCCTGCGCGACGACTGGGCGCACACGATCATCCAGACGATGTTCTCGTCCCCCGAGCGCGCGGGGATGCTGCACGCCGACCCGCACCCGGGCAACTTCATGGTGCTGTCCGACGGCCGGCTCGCGATGATCGACTTCGGTGCGGTCGCCGAGCTTCCCGACGGCTTCCCACCGGTGCTGGCGCGCATCCTGCGCCACGTCGCCGACGCCGAGCCCGCGAAGATGATGCGGCTGATGCTGGCGGAGGGGTTCGTCGGCGGGGACGTCCCTGCCGAGGACGTGCTGCGCTACATCGGCGCGCTCGCCGACCCGCTGCGCACCGACACCTTCCGCTTCCACCGGGCGTGGATGGCGCAGGAGGGCTCGCGCGTACTCGACCTGCGCGGGAAGGCGCTCCGGTCGCTCGCGCTTCCCCCGCAGCACTTGGTGATCGTCCGGGTGCTCTCGGGCTGGACGAACATCCTGGCCCTGCTGGACTGCACCGTCGCCGCCCGGGCGCTGGCCGAGGAGTGGCTGCCGGAGTTCTGAGCCCCCGACCGACCTCGCCGAGTCCGACAGGAGACTGGTGCCGAGCATGATCGAAGCAGTCAGGTGTCGAACTCGACGGCTTTCCGGTCAGGGCGCAGCCGGGGCCGGGGCGCGGTCGAGCAACAGTTTCACCGCCAGGGCGCCGAGCACGCCGCCCATCAGCCAACGCTGCAGCCGCACCCACGACGGCCGCCCGCCCAGGACCCGGGCCAGCGTCGCCGCCGAGCAGACGATCAGCGCGTTCACCGTCAGTGCGACGACGATCTGCACCACCCCCAGCGCCAGGCTCTGCTCCCACACCGGCGCCCCGGCCGGATCGACGAACTGCGGCAGCAACGCCACGTAGAGCACCGCGATCTTCGGGTTCAGCAGGTTCGTCGTGAGCCCCATGGTGAACAGCCGCCACGTCGGGTCGGCGGGCAGCTCCTTCGCGGCGAACACCGCGTCGCCACCTGGGCGCAGCGCCCGGAACGCCAGGTACAGCAGGTAGGCCGCGCCCGCGATCTTCAGCACCGTGTAGGCCGCCGGGACCGCCGCGAACAGCGACGCGACGCCCGCCGCCGCGGCCACCAGGTACACCCCGAACCCCGCCGCGACGCCCAGCAGCGACACGAGACCGGCGCGGCGGCCCTGGGTGATGCTGCGCGACACCAGGTACAGCATGTTCGGCCCGGGTGTGAGGACGAGCCCCAGTGCCACCGCCGCGATCCCCGCGGCCGCCGCCGCATCGATGACCATGGCCCGAGTCCAACCGCTCACGGCCGGGAGCACGAGGGCCGATCCGCAGAAAGTGGCGGCTACTGCTTGCGGACCGACCACTCCCACTTCTTGCCGACGACGTTCGACGCGCGACCGCCCATGTCGTTGCCGACGATCGATCCCTTGTAGACGGCGTAGCCGCTGTTGAAGGTGAGCGTGATCGTCGCGCCGCGCTGGGTCCAGGTGTCGCTGGACTTGTCGAACGTGCCTGTCGGGCTGGTGTAGGCGAGCCGTGAGCCGGCCTTGAAGCGGAAGACGTAGTAGCGGCCGTCGGAGTCGGTGCCCGACCACACGGTGCCCTCCAGCGAGGGGGTGAGCGGCCGGTCGGCACGTTCGGCGACACCCGTCCCCGCGGTCGCCACCGTGCAGCCCGTCAGCGCGAGGACCGCCACGGCCAGCGTTGTGACCAGCGTCGCCACCCGGCTCCGAGCCACCTCGTCCCCTTCCGCCCCACCTTCGCCCGTCCGGTCATGTTTTCCGGATCCGCCCGACCGGCGCAACCTGGCCGGGTCCGTGACGCAGCGCGACGGCCGGTCCGGAAGGATCATTGTCATGCGGATCACACTGCTGGCGGTGGGTTCACGCGGGGACGTCGACCCGTTCCTGGCGCTGGCCGTCCGGCTGCGGCGCGCGGGCCACCAGGTCCGGCTCTCGACACACGACGAGTTCGCCCGCGGCGTCTGCGCCGCCGGCGTCGAGTTCGCGACGCTGCCCGGCAACCCGCGCGCGGTGCTGGCGAGCCCGGAGGGGCAGGCGATGCTGACCGCGCGCAACCCGCTGACCGTGACGCGGCGGATGTCGGAGATCGTCGGCCCGGCGCTCGACCAGGCGCTGCCCGCCGCCCTCGACGCGAGCCGCGACGCCGACCTCGTCGTGTTCGCGACGCTCGCCGCGATCGGCCCGACGGTCGCCGAGATCGTCGGCGCGAAGGCCGTCGCCGCGCACCTGCAGCCGCAGACGCCGACGCGGACGTTCGGCCCGACCGGCGCACCCGGCGTCCGCGACGCCCCCGCGTTCCTGCGGCGTCCGCTGTGGCGGCTCACCGACCGGCTGCTGTGGAAGGCGTTCCTGCCGACGCTCGCCGCGCAGCGCCGCGCCCGCGGCCTGCCCGACCTGCCGCCCGGTCCGCCGTCGACCTGGCCGATGGGCCGGCGGCCGCCGACGGTGTACGGCTACTCCCCCGTCGTCGTCCCGACGCCGGGCGACTGGCCGCCGGACGTGCACGTCACCGGCTACTGGACCGCCCCCGACGACCCGTCCTACGAGCCACCCGCCGCGCTGACGGCGTTCCTGGCCGAGGGCCCGCCACCGGTGTACGTGGGCTTCGGCTCGATGCCCGACCGCGATGCCCGCGGCCTGGCCGGGTCGGCGCTCGCCGCGGCACGACGGGCCGGCGGGCGTGTCGTCCTGCTCTCGGGCTGGAGTGGCCTGGCCGCCGCCGACGATCCCGACGTCCTCCTCGTCGACGACGTCTCCCACCGCTGGCTGTTCCCCCGCGTCGCCGCCGTCGTCCACCACGGCGGTGCCGGCACCACCGCCGCCGGGCTGCGGGCGGGGCGGCCGACCGTCGTCGTCCCGTTCTTCTCCGACCAGTTCTTCTGGGGCCGCCAGGTCGCCGCCCTCGGCGCAGGCCCCGCGCCGATCGCCCGCGAGAAGCTCACGGCGGCCGCGCTCACCGACGCGATCCGCGACGCGCTGCGGCCCCCGCGGATGGCCGCCGCGACGGGGCTCGGTGCACGGCTCGCCGCCGAGGACGGGACCGCTGCCGCGGTGACCGTGCTCGAACGGCTCGCCGGACGGGCATGACCCGGGAGCGGGCATGATGGGTGCGTGGCCAAGAAGGCGCGGTCGGCCGCGCGCAGACGCACGATCCTGGTGAGTGTCGCCGTCGGACTCGCGGCGATCGCCTGGGTCGTGAAGATCGCCGTGGAGGCGGCGCTGTCCGACGGCGGCACCGTCGACCTCGGGCTGCTGCAGCTGCGGTTGTTCTACAACACCGGCGTCTCGTTCAGCTTCGGCTCGAACCTGCCGCTGTGGGTCGTCGTGACCGTGACGGGCGCGATCACCCTCGCCATCGCCGTCTACGCGTGGATCGCCGCCGCCGACGTCACGATGCTCGGCCTGATCGGGCTCGCCGCCGTCGTCGCGGGTGCCGCGACGAACCTGGTGAACCGCACCGTCGACGGCGCCGTCGCCGACTACTTCCACACCGGCTGGTTCGCGACGTTCAACCTGCCCGACACCTACATCACGCTGGGCGTGGTGTGCATCGGGCTGTCGGTGCTGTTCCCGGGACGCTCGAACGCACCCGCCGCCGACGCGTCGGCCGAGCCGGGCGTCGTCGAGCCGAAGGAACGCTGAGCAGCCGGCTCACAGCTCCTCCGAGGTGAGGAGCACCCCGCCGCCGCGCAGCATCGGCGACCCGACCAGCACCAGCGCCGCACGCGGGTCGACGACCTGGCGCTCCCCCGCGTCGCCGCGCAGCTGCAGGACGGCCTCGGCGAGATGCCCCATGCCGTGCATCCGGCCCTGCGAGAGGCTGCCACCGCCGGTGTTGACCGGCAGCTTCCCCTCGACGGCGACGCGCCCGTCCTGGACGAAGTCGAGCGCCTCGCCCCGGCCGCAGAACCCGGCGGCCTCCAGCCAGTACAGGACCGAGGGCGCGAACCCGTCGTAGAGCTGGGCCGTCCCGACGTCGGCCTGGGCGAGGCCCGACTGCTCCCACAGCTCGTCGACCAACGGTGTCCCGGCCTCGACGTGGTCGCCCATCGTGTAGTGCAGCCGGTGCTCGCGGCGCGTCGTCTGCTGCGCGGCGGCGGCGACGTACACGGGTGGGCGGGGCAGGTCGCGGGCCCGGTCGGCCGTCGTCAGCACCAGCGCGATCGCGGCGGTGACCGGCACGTCGCAGTCGAACAGGCACAGCGGGTCGGCGACCGTCCGCGCCCCGGCGTAGTCCTGCGCGGTCATGAGGCGGTCGGCGAAGACGGCGTGCGGGTTGCGGTTGGCGTTGCGTCGCTGCCCGACGACGAGTGCCCCCAGCGCCTCGCGCCGCCCGCCGGAGAGCTCCAGGTAGCGGCGGTAGGCCAGGGCGTGCCAGGGGATCGCGCCCGCGCAGCCGTAGGGCGCGGCGAACGCGGCGTCGCCACCGGCGGTGCCGGCGTGGGTGCCGTAGGTGCCGGGCGGGACGTACATCGCCCGCCACACCAGCACGGTGCTGCAGGCGCCCGCGGCGAGGGCGTGGACGGCGTCGCGCACCGACGTCGTGATCATCCCCTCGCCGGCCTGGGAGTACCAGCGCACGCCGCGCGCCCAGGGTGCCTGCAGGAAATGCTCGACGTCGACCATGTCCTCGCCGCTGCGCGCCACCGCACCCTCGAAGGGCGGCGTCGGGTAGGTGGCGAGGCCGTCGACGGCGTCGGGGGTGAGCCCGGCGTCGGCGATCGCGGCGGCCGCGGCGTCGTCGGCGAACCGGCCCAGCGGAGTCGACGTGCGCCGTTCGACCGCGGAGAACCCCACCCCTGCGACGGCGACCGCACACCGGTTCGCCCAGGTCACGAGGGCTCCTCGACTGGGTGGAACCGCGGCAGCACCTGGTCGCCTGCGGTGGCGTCGAACGCGACGCACATGTTCGCGCCGATCCTCAGCTCCGCCGGCTCGTCCACATCCGAGACCAGCCACAGTCCGGGCTGCTCCACCAGCTCGACGACGACGATGACGACCGGTGCCAGCCCGCGTGGGCGGCCGGGGACGACCGGGTCGTGCGCCGTCGTCCAGCTGACCAGCGTCGCGTCGCCACTGACCTCGGTGAACACCGGCTCGCCACCACACGACGTGCACCGCGCCCGCGGCGGATGCTGGAACGTCCCGCAGCGCGCACAGCGCTGCACGACGAGCCTGCCCTCGCGTGCCGCCGCCCAGAACGGGGCGGTGACGTCGTCGGGGACCGGGACGGGACGCGCCCAGGCGGCGTCGACGACCTGCTGGTCCGACATCGGCACCTCCCGCGGCGTCCGGGGACGCGGGCCTTCGGCGGCATCCCCCTGCGGCACAACGACCGTACCTCCGGATTCGCCCGAGACCCGCAGGCTCCGTGATCGCGAAACCGCTCAGGTCCGGCGCCGCGGCTGTGTTAGGACGAGACTCGGCGCCGCGCCGGGACCGGGAGGGCACGGATGAGGTTGGGCGGGACCGACGTGTGCGTCGTCGGCGTCGGCACGAGCGAGCAGTTCGGGTTCGACCTGGGGCGCAGCCCGATGCGGCTGCAGGCCGAGGCGTTCACGGCGGCGCTGGCCGACTGCGGGCTCGACCGCGCGGACGTCGACGGCTTCGCCACCGCCCACGGCTCCCCCACCGGCGTCGACTACGAGGAGTTCACCGCCGTCATGGGGCTGGACTGCCGCTACGTCGACCAGGCGTGGGCGCACGGGCGGTGGTCGACGGGGCTGGTCGCGCACGCGTCGCTGGCGATCATGGCGGGGCTGGCCGACGTCGTCGCCATCGCCAACACCGTCACCAACGGCCGCGGCTACGCCCGCCACCTCGGCGGGCTGGGCGGGCACGGCACCGTCGAAGGCCTGCGCGACACCGGCGGCGGGCACGGTGAGTGGTCGGTGCACGGCGTCGACACCCCGGGTGCGGCGACATCGCTCGTCGCGCAGCGCTACATGGAGCGCTACGGCGCGGCATCGGAGGACCTGGCGCGCATCGGGATCGGGTTCCGGGAGAACGCACGGCTCAACCCCATGGCGATCCTGCGCGACAAGCCGCTGACGCAGGAGTCCTACCTGCGCGAACCCGTCATCTCGGGCCCGTTCCGACGCTGTGACTACTCGCTGGCCAACGACGGCGCGACCTGCCTGGTCCTGGCCGCCGCCGACCGGGCCGCCGACCTGCGCACGCACGGGGTGCGCGTCGCCGGGGCGCAGAGCATCCGGTCCAACCGGGACAGCTACGTGCTGTTCTCCCGGCCCGGGCTCGGCGTCGGGTTCGCCGACGAGACCCCGCTGCGCCCCGAGCACCATCCCGTGTACGAGATGGCCGGGGTCGGCCGCGACGACGTCGACGGCCTCTACGTGTACGACTCGTTCTCCAGCAACGTGTGGATGACGCTGGAGCGCTTCGGGTTCTGCGGCGAGGGCGAAGCGCCGGGGTGGATCGCGTCGCACGGACTGGGCGTCGGGGCGGCGCTGCCCGTCAACACCAACGGTGGGCTGCTGTCGGAGGGGCACTTCGGCGGCTACAACCATCTGGTCGAGATGGTGCGGCAGCTGCGCGGCGAGTGCGGACCGCGGCAGATCGCGGGGGCGGAGGTGCTGCAGTGGACGACGCCGTGGGGCGACTCCCTGATCTTCACCCGATGACGCTCTCCGACGGAACGAGGCCCTGATGTCGCGGTTGCGTCAGGTCGGCGACCATCGGGGCCCTGCCCCGGTCGTCCATCCGGAGACCGAGCCGTTCTGGCGCGGGCTCGCCGAGGGCCGGCTGCGGCTGCAGCGCTGCACCCCCTGCGGCACCGTCCGCTTCCCGCTCGGTCCCGTCTGCTGGCGGTGCGGGAGCTTCGACCACGAATGGACCGACGTCGCGACGGCCGGTACCGTCTCCGCCGCCGTCACGGTCCGGCGGGCCACCGGAGACCCGCTGTGGGCGGGTGAGGTCCCACTGGTCAGCGCCCAGATCGACATGGATTCGGCGGGCGTGAGGCTGCCCGGCCGCATCCTCTGCGACCCCGACACCCCACCCCCGCACGGCACCCCGGTCGACGCCGCCTACCTGGCGGCCGCCGACGGCTACGGCGTGCTGTGCTTCGTGCTCCGCGAGAGTTCCCAGGAGGGCTCGTGACCGACATCCCCCGCTTCGCCGACCTGCCGTTCGTCGAGGGCACCGACGAGCGGCACGCCTGGGACGTCTGGGGGCGTGACGACGAGCTCGGCTCGCTCAACCGCATCGGCCCCGAGCAGGTGCTGGCCGCGACCCGGCTCGTGCGCGAGGGCCGGATCATCCCGCTGTCCCTGCGCCTCGACGAGCCCGATCCGGGCCTGTTCGCCTCGCGCGAGCCGTACCGGCAGACCGTCGAGGCCCTCGACGTCGGCCGCGACGACAAGCTCGACAACTTCTACCTCCAGTACTCCACGCAGTGGGACGGGTTGCGCCACATCAAGTTTCGCGACCACGGCTACTGGGGCGGGCGCAGCGAGCAGCAGCTCGACTCCACCGACGACCTGGGCATCGACCGGTTCTCCCGGCGCGGCCCGATCGGCCGGGGCGTGCTCGTCGACGTCGCCCGCTACCGGGAACGGCAGGGCGCCCCGCTGGCCGGGAACGAGTCGTTCGCCATCACCGGCGCCCTGCTCGACGAGGTCGCCCGCGCCGACGGTGTCGAGTTCCGTCCCGGCGACTTCCTCGTGCTGCGCACCGGCTGGCTCGAGTGGTACCGCGCGCAGTCGCGGGAGCGCCGCCTCGAACAGCGCGGATCGATGAACGGGGGCATGTCGATGCCCGGCCTCGACGGCGCCCGCGAGACCGCGGAATGGCTGTGGGACAACGGGATCACCGGTGTTGCCGCCGACAACCTGGCCGTCGAGGTGCTCCCGGTGGACCGGGTGAAGGGGTTCCAGCACCGGCGGCTGATCCCGTTGCTGGGCATGGTCGTCGGCGAGCTGTTCCATCTGCCGGAGCTGTCGGCGTACTGCGCGGAGTCGGGACGCTACGAGTTCCTGCTGACCTCCGGCGCGCTGCCCGTCCCCCGCGGCGTCGGGAGCCCCGCCAACGCCTACGCGATCGTCTGACCGTGAAGGCGGTGTCGTTCGCCGCGCCGGGCGGCCCGGAGGTGCTGGAGTACGTCGACCTGCCCGACCCGGTGCCGGCGGGATCGCAGGTCGTCGTCCGCGTGCACGCGTGCGGGGTGTGCGGACACGACTCCGCCGACCGCGCCGGCCTCACCCGCGTCCCCCTCCCCGCCGTCCTGGGACACGAGATCGCCGGCGAGGTCGTCGAGGTCGGGGCCGACGTGCGCGGGTTCGCCGTCGGCGACCGGGCCGCCTGCAAGCAGTTCACGACATGCACCCGCTGCCCCGCCTGCGCCGACGGCGACGAGTTCTCCTGCCCCGACAAGACCTTCGTCCACGGCGGGAGCGCCGAGTACGTCGCCCTCGAACAGGACACCCTGCTCGCGGTCCCCGACGGCGTCGCGTCCGCCGACGCCGCGATCACCTCCTGCGCGGTCGGCACCTGCCTGCAGGCCCTCGACGACGTCGCGCACCTACGGCCGGGCGAGACCGTCGTCGTCACCGGGGCCGGAGGCGGGCTCGGGCTGCACGCGATGCAGGTCGCCGCCGCGCTCGGCGCCCGGGTCGTCGCCGTGACGTCGTCACCCGCCAAGGCGGTGCTGCTGGCCGCCCACGGCGCCGACGACGTGGTCGTCACCGCCGACGGCGACCTCGCCGCCCGGCTCACCGACCTCACCGACGGCCGCGGGCCGCAGGTGGTGCTCGACAACGTCGGCCATCCCGACCTGTTCGGCGGTTGTTTCCGGGCCCTCGCCCCACGCGGCCGCTATGTCTTCACCGGGCAGCTGCAGCGCGAGCGGATCAGCCTCTACCCGGCGTTCGTGTTCGGGAAGGAAGCCGTGATCACCGGCTCCAGCTCCACCCGCGCCGCGACCTTCGCCAGCGCGATGGACCTCGTCGCCGGCGGTCGCGTCCGGCCCGTCCACCAGACCTTCCCGCTCGCCGACGCCGTCCACGCGCACCGGGCCGTCGACGAGCGTCGCGTCGTCGGCCGCGCCGTGCTCGTGCCCTGAGCTGCACCGGACGGCGGCGAGAAATCGGTGGCGGACACCGGTACCCGCATTGGTACCGTGCCCGCGATCGCGACCCGGCCGTCGGAGGTGACACCCATGTTCCCTGCACACACGTGGGTGCTCCCGTCTCCGTCCCGATCGGGCGACTGACGACGGTCGCCAGGAGCGCCTCCCCCACAGGCACTCCGAGAGGGCGATCCCCATGGACTCACCGCACTTCAGCGCGGGCGCACCCCCGGCCGTCGGCACGCACGCCACGGTCGAGCGGGCCGGCGACCTGCAATGGCAGGCCGTCGAGGACGGCGACGTCGTCGGCCGGGCCGAGGCTTCCCGCCGGCCCGACGGCCGCACCTTCGTCTCGATCGACACCTGGCACGGCGCCGTGTTCGACCTGCTCGCGACGGCCGTCCCGGCCGACCTGCCGGGCCCGTTGCAGACCATGGTCGACGAGGGCGACCACGACCTGACCGACCGCTGGCGACGGGCCGGCTTCACCCTGCGGCGCCGGGAACGGGAGTACGTCGTCGCCACCGGCCGACCCGTCGGGAGCCGGACACCTGCCGACGTGACGATCCTCGGGCCCGGATCGGCGGACGTGTCGGCGCTGCGGGAGCTGTACGACGCCGTCCGCGCCGAGGTCGACGCCGACGCCGGCTGGGACACCATGCCGGTCGAGGTGCCTCCCGGTGCTCCCCTCGACCCGGCCCGCTACGCCGTCGCCGAGGCGGCCGGCCGGTACGTCGGGCTGATCCGGGTGGTGTCGCGGCGACGGCACGCGCGCATCGGGCTCGTCGCGGTCCGCACCGCAGAACGCCGCCGCGGGATCGCCGGTGCCCTGCTCACCGACGCCCTGGGCACCCTGCACCGCAACGGGATCCCGACCGTCACGGCCGAGGTGGACGAGCACAACACCGCTGCGGCGGCGCTGTTCGAGTGCGTCGGTGCGCAGCGGGTCGGCGGAACGGTCTTCCTGGAGCGTGAGGCATGACCAAGGCGGCCGGAGCGATCGAGATCGAGGGCACCGTCGTCGACTGCCTGCCCAACGCCATGTTCCGCGTCGAGCTCGCCAACGGGCACACCGTGCTCGCCCACATCAGCGGGAAGATCCGGAAGAACTACATCAAGATCGTGCTGCTCGACCGGGTCCTCGTCGAGCTCAGCCCCTACGACCTGAACCGGGGCCGCATCCTGTTCAGGTACCGGACGTAGCGCCCGGCCCGACCGGGGTACCGGCAGCCGCCCGGCCGCCGGTGCCCCGCGGGGCCATCCGCCCGGCCAGCAGCAGCACGATCCCCTCGCCGAGCATCTGGATGCCCAGCAGGATCCCGAGCAGCGTGAGCGTGGCCGCGGTGAAGTTGAACAGCACGATCAGGCCCATGACCAGCGAGACCAGCCCGGAGATCGCGAGCAGGATCCGGTGGCCGGGCACCTGGATCGCCAGCACGACCCGCACCCCGCCGACGACGAGGAACATCGCCCCCGCGAGCAACGTCAACGTCGCCGCCCCCACGACCGGATTCCGCAGCACGACCAGCCCCAGGACCGCGAGGACCGCCCCGCCCAGCAGCGCCGACCAGAACACGCCCGCCGACTCGCGCTTCATGATCGCCCGGACGATGAGCAGCACGCCGCCGACCAGGATCGTCCAGCCGATGAGCAGGATCGACAGCAAGGTCGCCGCCACCGCGTTGGACAGCAGGAACGCGCCGCCGAGGATCAGCAGCACCGCCAGCACGATCTCCCACGCCGACCGCTTCGTCGTTCCGCCCATGCCCGGACCTCCCCGCTCGGCCGATCACCGAGCATGCCCGCCCCGCCCCCGCGACGGAACGGCCTTTCGGCCGCCGGTCATGGACGAATGTCCTCAGCCGACGGCGTTGGTCACGACGCTCGTGAGCGCGAGTCCCGCCCAGCCGCGGACGACGGGCTCGGCCTGGGCGTTGGCGACGGTTCGCCCGTCGAGCCCCGAGGCATAGGCGGTACCCGTGTAGCGGACCGTCGCCCCTCCCGCTGCCAGGACGACGGCGACGAGAACCGCGATCAACGCTCCACCGCCCTTGCCCCCGCGATCACTTCCACCGCCGGCACCACCGATACGTCGCTTCGCCACCGCTGTCCTCTCCGTCCCGCCTCCGAACCACTGTCGTTCGCAGGCGAACAGTCGACCGTTACGGCGGTTGACAAGGGCTCCCGATCAGCGCGCCAAACACGATGCCGCTCTCCCGCAACGCGGCGACGGCCGCCGTCGCGCCGCTGGTCTGCGCCCACAGCACCACTGCTGTTCAAGGAGCGGTTCGGGGTGTGGCGGATCGCGGCGGCCGTCGTCGTCACGGCGGGGATCGTGCTGGTCAACCTCTGACGACGTTCAGATGAGCCCGAGGCGCCGTCCGGCCGCGACGGCATCCTCCCGTGACCCGACACCGAGCTTGCGGTAGAGGCTCGCCGTGTAGGCCTTGACCGTGTTGATCGACAGGTTCAGCGCGGCACCGATGTCACGACGGCTGGCCGGACCGGGCAGGGCCCGGAGCACGGCGAGCTCGCGGTCGGTGAGCTCCTCGAACATCGCTCCGGCCCCGACCGCGGCGCGGACCGCCGCCCGCCCGATCCGGGACTCCGCTCCGGCCAACCGGGCCGCCGCGACGGGGGCCGGGGCGTCGTCGGCGGCGATCTCACGGGCCTGGGCGAGCGCGGCACGCGCCGCGGCGCGGTCACCGCAGGCCAGCTCGGCGTCGGCGAGCGCGACGAGGGCGAGGACGCGGGTGGTCGGCCGTTCGACGGCGGCGGCGAGGACGACCGCGTGCCGCAGCGTCGCGCGGGCGACGTCGGGACGACCCGCCGCCGACGCCCGCATGCCCTCGACGACCCGGGGCAGCGCGGCGAGGGCCGCGGCTGCCCGGTCGCCGTCCGCCTCCTCGACGACCGGGGCCGTCGCGGCGAGCAGGCGATCGACCTCGTCGCCGCGGCCGAGCTCGTGCAGGCACAGCCCGAGGACGCCGCCGACCTGCAGGACCAGGGTGGTCGGCCAGCCGTCGGCACCACGGCGTTCCCACGTGTCGGCGAGCAGGTCGGCTGCCTCGGCGAACGCGCCCGCCCGCACGAGGCAGGCACCGAGCCCGATGGTGGCGATCGGGTTGCCGTCGGCGCCCTCGGCCCGCAGCGCCTCCCGGGCCAGCGCGACGGCGTCGCCGGCCGCCGACTCGGGCACCCCGAACATCGCGCGGGTCACGGCCGCGGCGGCGCGCGGGGACCGCCACGCGACGAGGACGGTGTCGTCGGTGATCCCGGCGTCGCACACGTCGAGCCAGTGCCCGACGCGATCGGACCGCCCGCACGTCGCCGCACCGTAGGCGAGCGCGAGTGCGAGTCCGGGCGAGACGGTCTCCGGCTGCAGTGCCTCGCCGAGCTGCAGGAATGCCGCCGCCGATCCGCGGTCGAGGAACCACTGTTCCGACGAGTCCAGCACGGCCGCGGCTGCCTGGCCGTCGCCCGCGGCGAGGAGATGCCGGACGGCGTCGTCCCGGCGGCCGTGCGCGAGGAACCAGTCGGCGGCGCGGCGCAGGACGTCGGCGGGGTCGACACCGGCCTGCCGCAGCATCGCCCCGCGCAGCAGCAGGTGGCAGCGGTACCACTCGCGCCCCGCGTCGAGGGAGACGACGAACAGCTCGGCGCGCTCCAGCGATGCGAGGACGGCGCCGGACCCCGTCGTCTTCAGCACGGCGTCGCAGAGCGGACCGGACAGCCGGTCGAGCGGAGCGCACCCGACCAGCAGGTCCCGCTGCCGCGGTGCCAACGCGGGCAGCACCTCGGCGGTGAAGTAGTCGAGCAGGTGGTCACCGTCGCGGGCCGGGGCGGCGCCACCGGTACGCAGGGCGAGCCCGGTGAGCTGCAGCCCCACGGCCCAGCCCTCGGTGCGTTCCCACGCGGTGGCGGCGGTCGCGTCGTCGACCGGGGCACCGAGGACACCGGACACCAGTGCGGCGGCCTCGGGCTGCGTGAACCGCAGGTCGGACGCCCGCAGCTCCGCCAGCTCACCGCGTGCCCGCAGGCGGGCCAGCGGCAGCGGCGGGTCGACCCGGCCTGCGACGACGACACGCGCCGTCGGCGGCAGGTGGGCGACGAGGAACTCGACGCCCTCGTGGATCTGGGGGTCGGTGAGGACGTGGTAGTCGTCGAGGACGAGGACGTGCCGGCGTGGCGCGGCGGCGAGCGCGTTGACCAGCAGCGGGAGGAGGAGGTCGATCCTGCTCGCCGCGAGGGCGTCGCGCGGGCCGGGTCCGATCGCGTCACCGCCCCCGTCCGGGGCGGAGAGGGCGGCGAGGACGTAGGCCCAGAACCGGTGGGGGTCGTCGTCGCTCTCGTCGAGGGACACCCAGGCCACGTCGTCGCGGCCGTCGGCCCACGCCCCGAGCAGGCTCGTCTTGCCCCAGCCCGCCGGCGCGACGACGGCGACGAGCCGCACGTCGTCGCCGTCGAGCACGTCGGTGAGCCGGCTGCGCCGGACCGTCGACGACCGGACCGGTGGGACGGCGTGCTTGACCGTGAGGAGCGGCGGCCCTGGCCGATCGGCGGTCATGCCCCTCCCGTCCCCCGGCGGTGGTTCGTGACGCAGTGTGCCCGCCGTCCGGTGTGTGCCGCCAGCGCCCACCCGGGGTGGTCGGGCACCCGGGGTGGTGTGCGACCACCCGGTTCGACGGTTGACTGCGCCGTCCCGACCGACCAGAGGTGGACGCCCGTGCCCTCGACCCTCGACGAGCCCCGTCCGGTGACCCGCCGGTCCCTGCTGCGTGGCATCGGCCTCGGCGCCGCGACCGTCGCGGTGGCGGGTACCGGCCTGCTCGGCTATCGCGTCTACGACTCGGGGGTCCTCGACCCGGGTGGCGGTCCCGCACACGAGCCGTGGCGCGACTGGCGCGACATCCCCGGCGCGGGTGGCGCGGTGGCCGCCGCGGTGCTCGCCGCCAGCCCGCACAACACCCAGCCCTGGACGTTCGTCGTGCGCGACGACGCGATCCAGATGTTCGCCGACCCCACCCGCACGACCGGTTCGGTGGACCCGTTCTCGCGGGAACGCTATGTCGGGCTGGGGTGCGCGCTGGAGAACCTGACGATCGCGTGCGGCCCGCGCGGTCTCCGCCCGGACGTGACGTTGCTGCCCGACGGGCCGTCCGGGGCGCGGGTCGCACGCGTCGGTCTCACGCCGGAACCGGCGCGGCCCGATCCACTGCACGACGTCATCGATCGGCGGCACACGAACCGCGGCCCCTACCTGCCCGACCCGATCGCGCCCGCCGACCTCGCCGCGCTGGCCGGCCCCCGCCCCCCGGGCGTCGACCTGCACTGGATCACCGGCCCGGGCCCGACGGCGGCGCTCGGCACGCTCCTGGTCGACGCCGCCGAGGCGTTGTGCGCCGACGAGCAGCAGTCGGTCGACAACTTCGCGTGGTTCCGCGCGAGCAACGACGAGGCCCAGGCCCGTCGGGACGGGCTGGTCCTCGACGGGCAGGGGCTGAGCCCGTTCGAGCTCGGTGCGGCGCGGCTGCTGCCCGCCACGTCGCGCGTGGAGGGCGACCGGTTCTGGGTCGCCCGGACCCGTGACGTGCACGTCGCCACCGCAGCCGCCTACGGCGTGGTCACGACGACCACGCCCGACGACCGGGGCACCCAGCTGGAGGCGGGCCGGCTGCTGCAGCGGGTGCACCTGCGCGCCACCGCCGCTGGGATCGCCCTGCAGCACATGAACCAGGTGACCGAGCGGATCGACCGCGAGACGTCGACGGGCGCGCCCGCGACGTTCGCGCCCCGGTTCGCGGCGCTGCTGCCGCCGGGCGCGACACCGTTGCTGACGTTCCGCGTCGGCAGGCCGGTCCGCGACGGCAGGCCCACGCCGCGGCGGTCCGTCGCGATGGTGGCGTCGTGACCCGCCGGGGTGCCGCCGTCGGGATCGGCGTCGCCGGTGGGGTGCTGCTCGTCGTGGCCGGGCTCGTCCAGGCCACGCTCGGTGCGGTCATCCCCGACTGGACCGGCGACAAGCTCGCACCGGTCGGCCTCGGCCTGGTGACGGTGGCGCTCGGTGGGGTCGCGCTCCTCGCGGCGCACCGGCTCCGCCGGCCGGGGGCGATGTGGGCGCTCGGGCTCCTCGGACCGGGGCTGCTGAGCCTGTCGACGGTGGGCGTCCTCGCCTGGGCGCCGGCGGCCCTGCTGACCGTCGCGGCGGTGCTGGCCGCCATGGACGGGGGCGGCGACGCGGTGCGCACCCTCGCCGGGGAGCCCGTCCGGGTCCTGCTCACCGTCCTCGCCGCGGCCGAGCTGCTGATGGCGGCCGGGGCGGCGCCGCTGCTCGCGCTGATCGGCGGGCTGGGCGGGGTCGCGCTCCTCGCGGCGACCTGGCTGCGCCGGGTCCCGCTCGGCCCGCACATCGGCCTCGCCCTGCTCGGCGTCCTGCCGTTCGCGGGTGCGGCGTGGACGGGTCTGGTGCCCGTGCTCCTCGCCGCCGTCGCCGCGCCGCTGCTCGTCGTCGTGCGCGACGGTCACCGGACGCCTGCGGCGAGCGTCCGGTGACCGTCGGCCCCGGATCAGTACGCAACACGTTCGGCCCCCCACTTCGTCGAAGATCCCCGGCGTCACCCGCTTCCACGCCGACTTCGCCGCCCTCGGGTTCGCGCGGGAGATCGCGGCGTCGGCCCCGCTGACCGTCCGCTCCATGAAGGAGCCGATGCTCCACGACCTCGCCGACCAGGTCGCCCGCGCCACCGAACGCGAGCTCACCGGGAGGCCCGGCTGTGGGCCACCGAGGACTGCGCGATCGGGATCGCCGCGAACCTCGCCCGTGAGACGCCGGCTTTTCTCGGTCGCTGATCATTTCCCCCCGGCGCGACACCCGCACGCGGAGTTAACCTGGATCGTCGACGACGAGCGGAGCGGCCGGTTGACCTTCGCGATCCAGAAACTCATATGGCAGGTCGAGGGCATCCGGGACACGTTCCACCGAGCCGTCTACACCGACCACGACGTCGACGCCGCGATCGCCGCCGCCGGCCCCGACTGCACCGTCGAGCACGCGCCGATGGGCACCGGAGCCGGCCCGGAACACCTGCGCGCCTTCCTCGCCGACGACGTCGTCCCCCACCTGCCCGCCGGCCTCGCGTTCCAGCGCATCACCCGCACCTCCGACCAGCGCCGCCTCGTCGAGGAGAACCTGGTCTCGTTCACCCACGACCGGCCGCTGCCCTGGCTGCTGCCCGGAATCCCCGCGACGGGCCGCGCCGTCGAGGTCCGCGCCGTCACGTTCGTGGCGTTCAAGCACACGTCGCACCTCGGCGACATCAGCACCCGCATCCTCAGCTACCGCGTGCTCTGGGACCTGTACTCGATGCTCAGCCAGCTCGACGTCGAGCCCATGCTCCACCGCCCGCCGGCCAGGGCGCCGTCCGGTCGATCGTGAGCGGCGCCACAGCGGCGGCGCCTGCGACGAGCGCCGCAACGGGCGTCGCCCACGCCGGCGTCACCGACGCGACCGGCCCCCTGCCCTACTCCGTGCTCGTCTTCCGCGACCCCGCCAACATCCAGCTCGAGCTCATGTGGACAGCCGCCCCCGAGTAACCCTGTGAGCGGCAATGGTCGCTGTGGCGACCATTGCCACTCACGACCCAGCGGCGTTGCCTGGAGCGTTCGGGCGCGCCGTGCCAGGCTGTCCCGATGACCGACGACCAGGCGGGACCGCACGTCGACGGCGTGAGACTGGCCGATACCCGGCTCACGAACCTACGGGTCGCCGGGGCCGAGTTGTGGCGCGTGCGGGTGCGGGGCGCGTGGATCGGTGAGGTCGAGATCGACGGCCACATCCAAGGCCTGACGATCAACGGCGTCGACGTGGGGCCGCTGGTCGAGGCCGAGCTCGACCGCCGGGACCCGTTGCGCGCCACCATGCGCCCGACCGACGTCGCCGGTTTCGGGGCGGCCTGGGACACCGTCGAGCGGTTGTGGGCGGAGACCGTCGACCGTGCCCGTACGCTGCCGCCCGAGCTGCTGCACGAGAGCGTCGACGGGGAGTGGTCGTTCGTCCAGACACTGCGGCACCTGCTGTTCGCCACCGACATCTGGGTGTCCCGCGCGATCCTCGGCGACCCGACGCCGTGGCACGCGTTGAGCCTGCCGTTCGACGAGATGGAGCCCGACCCGCGCGTCCCCCGCGACCGCGACGCCCGGCCGCCGCTCGACGAGGTCCTCGCCCTGCGCGCCGACCGGATGGCGACCGTCCGCCGGGTGATCGACGGCCTCACCGAGGACACCCTCGCGGGCACGACCACCCCCGTCGACGGCCCCGGCTATCCGCCGGCCAACAGCTATCCGGTGGCGAAGTGTCTGCGCGGGGTCCTGAACGAGGAGTGGCAGCACCGCCTCTACGCCGAACGTGACCTCGCCGCCCTGCGCGCGTAGCCGTTCGTCGAGACCAACACCAGTGCTGTTTCCGCGCTCGGTGGCAGCACTGGTGTTGGTATCGACGATCAGGCGAGCCAGCTGCGGCCGATCAAGGCCTCGGTGCCCTTCGGGGGCGTGATCTGCTCGCCCTCGGCGAGGCGTCGGCACATGTCCGTCAGCTCGACGTGCCGGTCGGTTCCGCTCGAGCTGCTGCCGTGGGGCCACCACCGCAGCTGCCAGCCGTCCCCACGCACGATCACCAGCGGGCCGTCGACGACGATGCCGATCGTCTCGTCGATGCAGTCGAGCAGGTCGTCCGATCCGCGGTCGCACGCGTCGCATCCGCAGTCCGGCACGGCCTGCAGCACGATGTCGGGGCGGGCGGCGCACAGGTGCAGGACCGCGAGCGCGGGCACGCCGGCACGGGACGAGGCCACGTCGCGCTCCATCAGCAGCAACGGCAGGGTGTCCGGCCGCGATGACGTCAGCCGCACCCCGCGCTCGACGGTCTCGGCGTCGACGCCGGGCAGCGCGGCCAGCTCCTCGCCCCAGAGCCGGGCGCGGGTGTGGACGATGCCGTACCTGCCGGGGTCGGTGAGCCGGGAGTACTCCTCCTCACGCGGCGAGGCCGCGCCGGGATGCGGACCGGGCCACGACGTCGCCGCGAGCCCGCCGTAGCGCGCCTCGACCCGGTCCCGAGGATCCGCAGCCTCCACGTCGCGACCGTACGGCGCTCACCTCGGTGAGTGCAGTGCATTTCGGCCGCGACGTCAGCTGTGGACGAGCGGGAGCAGGCCGGCCACGTTGTTGCCCCAGGCGCTGCGGGAACCCCGGCACGACGGGGTTGGGGCAGGGCGCGGCCGTGTACGCCGTGGGCTCGGCGGGTGCAGCGCCGCCGGCGAGCAGGATCAGGCCGACCGCGAGGAGGCTCTGCGCGTCAGCGACCCGACCGCGTCAACAGCAGCTCGGCGGTGGCGGCCACCAGGTCGGGGTCGTGGACCTGGACGTAGTGGTCGCTGCCGGTGGCCACCGTGTGCGGGGTCCGCGGGGTGAGTGTGACGATCGCCGCCTGCCCCTGCGGCCAGGCCTTCTCCAGCGCCGGGCCGATGTCGTCGCCGGGGCGCCACGCACCCGCCGGACTCTGGGACCCGTATACGCCTACGGGTCCATCGCAGTCGTCGGCGTGTGGGGGCTCCTCCCGGTCATGCGCTGGCTCGACGCCCCTCCACTCGTGCCGCCGCTCGTCCAGATCGGTCTGCTGGCCTTCGTGCCCGTCGCGTTCGTCGCCGGCGTGTTGCGCGGCGGGTTCGCCCGCACCCAGGAACTGCAGGAACTTGCGACGACGCTGGGCCGTGCCCCCGCCGGCCGCGCCGAGCTGGCCCGGGCACTCGCCCGCACCCTCGGCGACCCGTCGGCACGGCTGCTGTTCCGGGTCCCGACCCCCGCGTCCGACGACTGGGTCGACGCCACCGGATCCCCCGTCGGGCCGCTCGAACCGGGCCGGGCCCGCGTTCCGATCGAGGTCGGCGACCGGACCGTCGGGGCCGTCGACTACGACAGCCTCCTGTTCGCCGACGACACCGAGGTCCGCGCCGCGTGCGGGGTCGTCGCGCTGGCCGTCGACCACGAACGCCTCACCGTCGAGCTCCTCGCCGGCCGCAGCCGGCTGCGCGAGTCCCGCCTCCGGTTGCTCGAGGCGGGTGACCGGGAACGCCGCCACCTCGCCCAGGACCTGCACGACCGCCTCCAGAGCAGACTCGTCCTCCTCGCGATCGCCGCCGACGGCCCCGACGGAGGCGACATCGTGCGCCGCGGCCTCGACGACTCGATCGACGAGCTCCGCCGCATCGTCCACGGCGTCATGCCCGCGCTGCTCCTCGAACGCGGGCTCGCCGCCGCCGTCCGCGACCTCGCCGACCGCAGCCCGCTCCCCGTCGACCTCGACATCGACGCCCGCATCGGCCGCGACCTCCCCGCGCCTGTCGAGAGCACCGCGTACCGCGTCGTCGCCGAGGCCCTCACCAACGCCGTCAAACACGCCTCGGCCGACCGGCTGACGATCGGGCTCCACCGTTCCGGGAACACGCTGTGCGTCCGGGTCGCCGACGACGGCGTCGGCGGGGCCGAACCGACCGGCACCGGGTTGCAGGGAACGATCGACCGCGTGACCGCCCTCGAGGGAACCGTCCAGCTCGACAGCCCGCCCGGCGACGGCACCCGGCTCGTCGTGGAGCTGCCGTGCGCGTCGTGATCGGGGAGGACGAGGTCCTCCTGCGGGAGGGCCTCACGATGGTCCTGCAACGCGAGGGCATCGAGGTCGTCGCCTGCGCCGCCGACGCCGACGAGGTCGTCGCCGCCAGCGCCCGCACCCGCCCCGACCTCGTCCTCACCGACCTGCGCATGCCCCCCACCCGCACCGACGACGGACTGCGTGCCGCACAACGCATCCGCGCCGAACAGCCCGACACCGCGGTGGTCGTGCTGTCGCACCACGTCAACGGCCAGTACGCCACCGAGCTCCTCGGCGAGCGTGCGACGGCTGTCGGCTACCTGCTCAAGCAGCGCATCGCCGACACCGCGGGTTTCTGTCGGGAGCTGCGCCGGGTCGCCGACGGTGGTGTCGCCCTCGACCCCGAGGTCGTCACCGCGATGCTCGCCCACCGCGACGACGCCGTCGAACAGCTCAGCGCCCGCCGCCGCGAGGTCCTCGCCCTGATCGCGCAGGGTCGCAGCAACGCCGGCATCGCCCGCGCGCTGGGGTTCTCCGAGAAGTCGGTCGTCGCCCACACGTCGGGTATCTACGACGCTCTCCGCATCGCCCCCGACGTGGACGACCACCGCCGCGTCCTCGCCGTGGTCCGCTACCTCACGCGTTGAGCGCATCCTCGCCGAGACCGACGTGAGTGCTGTGACGACGCGCGCCCACAGCACTCCTGTCGATCTCGGCGAGGAGTGGTCGGCACACGAGAAGGGCGGCGCCCCGGTCGTGAGGAGACCAGGACGCTGATGGGATGACATGCCCCGCGCCGCGACGAGGAGGGTGAGCACTTGACCAGCAGAGCGCGGTGGTCGCCTCCCTGCTGCTGTTGTCACTGGCGGAGCGCGTGATGACTGGGCCGAGGACCTCCACGACATGGAACTCGTCGATGACACCGGGAGACGTCTGGGGCGAGCTGACCGCATGGTCGCGGCGGGCCAGCTCGGCGAGCGCGTCGGCGATGCGGTCGCGGATCGTGCTGGCCGAAACGCGCGCTCGGCAGCTCGTCGATGCTTCCGCGTGAACGCGCGCTTCCAACGACCGGACGTTGTGCGACGCCGCCAGTCTGACGACAGTTGTGTCACATCCCGTGCCACGACAGCCTGCCGAGCGATCTCGCGTCCAACGTTTCCGCTGGTCGAGCCTGGAGCGGGCGACGGGAACCGAACCCGCGTAGCTAGTTTGGAAGGCAGCGAGTTGGGATTCTCCGACGCGTCTACCAGCAACTACAAGCTCCCAGGTGCATCCTCGGGTGCCCTCGAACTGCATCTGGCAACCCATGTTCGTGCCACATCTGGTTCCAGGCCACGGCCTGTTGAGAGCCCTCAGCACACTGCCCCGGCTACCGTCAGGACGTCCCGGCAATCCGGTCTGAGGAGGCATCGTGACCACGCAATCCGGTCCCAGACCGGCATCCTCTGCCCCGACGGTCGACGAGCTCTTCGCGGGCTCGGAACCCATCGCCTCAGTCGACGACCTCGCCCGTGACGGCGTCTTCGACGACGACGAGCTCGACGAGTTCCTCACCGACCTCCGTCGCATGCGCAACTCGGACGTCGCCCGAGGTGCAACGCGTCATCGTCGACACCGACGTCGCCTCACCCAGCATCAAGAACCGCCTCCCGGCACCCCTGATCCGCGAACTCGTCGGCGCCCAGATCGGCATCACCTTCGTCACCCTCGGCGAGCTCGCCCGCTGGGCCACCGGCCTCGCGTGTCCCTGGCCGAATTCCACGGTCCCCCCTTTGGGCCCTGCGCCTAATAAGGGTAAACATAGGAGCAAATGCAGTCGGCACAGGCCCGGCCTCGGAGACAGCAGCGGTGCCCCGGGCGACCGGGCGCGGATCAGGCTCCGGCGCCCTCGGGGACGATCGAGACGTGCACCGCGTCCGAGCGGCTGAGCATCTCGATCCCCTCGCGGACCTCGCGCAGCGGCACGTGTGCGAGTGGAGCAGCTCGAGGGGGAAGCTGTCCGACCCGAGCAGGCGCAGCGCCTGCGAGTAGCCCCACGACTCGACGCTGACCACGCCGCGCACGTCGGCGGCCTTGAGCACGAGCGCGTCCGCCGATACGCCCGCCATGTCCGCCCCGCCCTTGAGCCCGGCCGCGACCACCACACCGCCCGGCCGCACGAGCGCGATCGCGTCCCCGATCGACGACACGGCGTGCGGCGTGGTGTCGACGACCCGGTCCGCCTCGCCCCCGAGGGCGTCGCGGACCGCGCTGACGACGTCCGGACATCCGTCCGGCAACGCATCGACCTCGACCGTCGCGTCGACCCCGGGCTTGCTCGCGATTTCCAGCTTGTGCCGATCCCTGGCCAGGCCGGTCAGGACGACCTGTGAGGCACTGGCGGCCCGTGCAGCCACGGCGCAGGCCAGTCCGCGCTGCCCGCAGCCGAGGACGACGACCGTGTCGCCCGTGACCGTGCCCCCGTGCCGCAACGCTCGGCCGGCACCCCGTCGGGGACGGCGTGCACGCGGCTGTCGGGCCGCAGCACCAGGTACTCCGAGAAGCCCCCCACAGCCGGCGCGCCTCGGCGCCGATCTCCACGATCCGGCCGACCGGCTCGTGACCGGGGATCACGGGATACGACGACCAGCCGCTCCTGGCGAGACCACCGTCGAGCTACTCCTTGTCGCTGCCGCAGACCCCGGTGGCCTCGATCTTCAGCAGGGCTTCGCCCTCGCCGATCCCCGGGATCTCGAATTCCTGCGCCTCGAGCCGTCCCGTTCCGAGTTGAACCATCGCCCGTGCACGCATGTCATCTCCTCCTGGCGCCGGTCGCGGCGCCGTCGCCACGAAAGGTGCCGGCGCTCAGAGCGAGGTGAACCGGACCGGGAACGACTCGTACCGGTCGTGCACGCTCGCCGGGCGGACCGGCGGGTTGTCCGGGTCCCGCTCGACGCCGGCGCGCAACAGCGCCCCCAGCAGGAGTGCCAGGGTGCCGTCGCGGGCCTCGGTGCGCCGGCCTTCGGGGGTGCCCAGCACGAGCGGCTTGCCGAGGCACTGGTGCCGGCCGGCGCCGAAGCTCAGCCCGTACGGGAAGGTGCCCTCCGCGAGGGTCCGGTACGGGTCGAACCGGTCAACCCCGCCGCCGTAGGCGTCCTCGTCCATGTTTGCGTGGAACTTGTCGACCAGGACCATCTGCCCCGCCTCGACGGCCGTGCCGTCCGGCATCGTGGTGGACTCGGCGGCGGCCCGCAGGATCACGTGGCGGCCCGGGTGCAGGCGCAGGGTCTCCATCCCGACGACGCGCAGGAAGGCGGGATCGGCCAGCTTCTCGACGGCCTCGGGGTGGTTCGGGAGCCAGTCGGTGAGCTCCGCGATGCCGTGGGTGACCGCGGTGGCGGTGGTGAACGCCGCCGCCGTCATGTGCAGCAGGGTCTCCTTTAGGATCTCGTCGTCGGACCACTCCAGCGTCGTGTCGTTCAGGATGACCGAGATCAGGTCGGTGTTCGGCAGCTCGCCGGCGGCGTGCAGCTTCCGGCGCTTCGTCAGCGCCGGCTCGACGAACTCCGTCCAGAACTCCACCTTGCACGCCGCCGCGTCCCGCATCACCTCGGCGTGGTCGCGGGTGGTCCACTGGATCAGGATCCCGTCGCCGAGCCGGGCGATGAGGCCGGTCAGCATGCTCAGCCGCTCGTCGTCGATGTCGTCGAGCCCGACGACCGCCGCCGAGATGCGCAGCGTCATCCGCCGCATGAGCGGGATGAGGTCGGCGCGGGCGAACCCGTCCTCCGAGCGCTGCGCGGCGATGGCCGCCATCTCGTCCTCGACGACAGCGCTCAGCACCTTGAGCTCGTAGTGGGCGAGGTGGGCGGCACTGAACAGTGCCCCCTCGATCTTCTTCAGGTGGCGGTGGCGGTCGCCGTCGGAGCCGAGCAGCGTGCCGCCGAGGAGGATGGCGTTCTCGTGGTACACGTCGACGCTGAACGCCCTGGACCGCAGCACCTCGGCCCCGTCGGCGTAGGTCGCTGTCCGCGGCAGCGTCGGATCCAACGGCAACGGCATGCGCTCCGGATCGTGGGCGGGACAGGCGTTCGACACGGATCCTCCTCGACACAGGTCCGGCGACCGACCCTACGTCGATGACGGCCGCGCCGGAAATGAAGGCTAATTTTAGGAGCGATATCGGTCAAGGCTTCTCGGATCCCACCGTCGGGGGCCACTGACGGGCCGTTCTCCATCAACGGACAGAGCCCTAGCTTCTAACTAGAATAATGATAGGACCGACACGCCGGTGGCGCTGCTCTTGCGGCCGTGACGAGAGCGAGACGCTGTGACGAGCACCGAGGCAGACGACGCCCCGGCCGCGCCCGGCGACGGGGCCGCTTCCCGGACACCTCGGCGCCGGCCGACCGTACGCCGGTCGCAGAAAGCGGCCTCGACCATCGCCCAGCGCATCGTCGACGACATCACCGATGGGGACCTCGAGCGCGGAGGCAGGCTGGCGAGCGAGCGGGACATGCTGGCGCGCTTCGAGGCCGGCCGCGGCACCCTGCGGGAGTCGCTGCGCTTCACGTCATCACGGACGGCATGCCGATCGGGATCGAATACTCACCGTCGCGGCGAGCCGCGGTGGCCCGGTCGCACGCCGGGATCCACGACGCCGTCCACGCCCGGGACGCCGAGGGCGCACGCTGGGCGATGCGGAAGCACCTGCAGCGCTTCCGGTCCCGGATCGAGGCCGACTTCCCCGGAATGATGGAACGCCCGGTGCGGTGGATCTCGCCCCGGCCGTACCACACCGCGGGAGGTCGACCCTGCCGCGCTCCTCCCCCGGACCCTGCTGACCGGAGGCGTGTCCCGGGCACCCCACCTGCGTTAGCCCGACTCCGCGATCACGCTCCGGCCGAGGCGCGTGCCCGCCGCGCCGTGCCCCCTCCGTCGACGAGAAGATCCGTTCCGGTGATGTAGAGCGCCTCCGGCCCCAGCAGGAACGCCGCCGCGGCGGCGATGTCGTCGGGGCTGGCGATCCGGCCCGCCGGCGAGCCGGCGATCGCCGCCCGGACCTGGTCCGCTCGCGGGCCGGCGAGCTCTGCCGCCCCCATCGGGGTGGCCACCACCCCGGGGCTGATCGAGTTGATCCGCGCGCCCCGCGCGGCCCATACTGCCGCAGCGGCCTGCACCTGCAGCTGGTCGCCGCGCTTGGCCATCCAGTACGCCTCCCGCGCAGAGTCCACTGTGGAACGCACAAACGGCAGGTCGAGTAGCTCTTCCGCCGGGGTGCGGCCGAGTGCCTGCTCCTGCTCCGGCGACAGCCGGGACAGCATCCGGTGTCCTGCCATGCTCGCGATGACGACCGCGGCCGCGCCCGGCGCGATGACGGAGCCGAACTCGTCGATCATGTGCGCGACCCCGAGCAGGTCTACGCGCAGAATGCGCTCGGCCGACGCCTGCGCCGGCGAGACCCCCGCCGTGTGCACCACCGAGACGACCCGGCCGAGGCCGCCGCAGTAGCGGCCCAGGGCCGCCACCGAGGCGCGGTCCCCCACGTCGACGGGACGGGTCTCGATCTCGTGACCCTCGGCGCGGAGGGCGGTGCCCAGGGACTCCAGACCGGGTCCGCCGAGATCCGCCAGCACCAACCGCCGGTGGCGATCGCCGCGCCCATGCCGCCCGAACCGATGATGACGGTGACGTCCCTGTGCACCCCGCCATGGTTCGCCTCGGAGGTGCCGGAGCGCAAGCGCTGAAGGTCAATGATGAACCTCGATCAGCGATCAGCGACCAGCGACCAGCGATCCGCGATCCGGCGACGCGGTCACCGGGTCCGCCCGGCTCCGAGTCCGTTGAGGAAGCTGTCGACGGCCAGGTCGGCCGCCCGCGCAGAGGAGAGGTCCGGCAGCTCCAGGGCCAGCGTCCGCAGGACCGCGTGGAGCATCGCGAGAGGGAGCCCTTCCGGGAGCCCGGAGTCAATCAGGCCCTCCCTCTGGGCGCGCTCGAGGAAGGCGCCCATCCGGTCGTTGATCTCCTCCCGGCGTATCACGACATCGGACTCGACCGCGGCCCTGATGTCGACCGGCCATTCCCGGCTCAGCCGGATCCCGCCTTCTGCGAGCGCGTGCAGGGCGACGAGCACGGGGGCCTCCTCCAGCCGCGCCGCGTCGATCACCGCTGCGAGCGCGTCCAGCCTGGCCCGGTAGATCGCGTGCAGGAGTTCCTCGCGGGACTGGAAACGCCGGTAGATGGTGCGCCGGTCGACCCCGGCGGCGTCGGCGATGTCGGTGATGCGGGCCCCCGGGTCCGCACCGAGGAGCCGGGCCGACGCGCTGAGCACGGCCTCCAGGTTGCGCGCTGCGTCCGCTCTCACAGTGGCAGGGTAACTCGTGAGCACTTGTCGTCATAAGCGCTACACTCGCGTGACATTTCCACTGAGGAGCTCATCGTGCTCGAACACGACTCGCTGTTCATCGGCGGGCGTTGGGTCCGCCCCGAGCGATCCCACCCTGCTCGACATCGTCTCCCCCCACGATCGTTCCGTGGTGGGCCGCGCGGCCCAGGCCCGCCCAGCCGACATCGACGCCGCGGTCAGGGCCGCGCGAGCGGCCTTCGACACCGGTCCCTGGCCCCGTTCAACCCCAGCCGAGCGCATCGCCCTGCTCCGCCGCCTCGACGGTCTGCGCCAGGCTCGCGCCGCCGAGATCGCCGACGTAATCACCTCCGAGAACGGCTCGGCCTCTTGGTTCACGCGCGCCGGCCAGGGCGGGCTGTCGATTCAGGCCCGGGCGTACCTGACCGCCGCCGAGAACATGGACTGGGAGGTCACGGCCACCCCGTCGACTCCGGGCCTGCCGTTCCGAACCATCGTGCGGCGCGAGCCGATCGGAGTGGTGGCGGCGGTCATTCCGTGGAACTCGCCGTTCTCGGCCGCCTACGCGAAGCTCTTCCCGGCCTTGCTCGCGGGAAATACCGTCATCCTGAAGATCTCCCCGGAGAACTCGCTCAGCCTGCACCTGCTCGCCGAGCTCTTTGCCGAGGTCGGGTTGCCGGACGGGGTGCTCAGCATCGTGCCCGCCGACCGGGAGACCAGCGAGTACCTGATCTCGCACCCCGGCGTCGACAAGATCGGTTTCACCGGCTCTACCCGGGCGGGCCGCCGGATCGCCTCGATCGCCGGTGAGCAGCTCAAGCGGGTCAGCCTGGAGCTCGGCGGCAAGTCGGCGTCGATCATCCTGCCCGACGCCGACGTCGACACCACTGTGGACGGGCTCAAGCAGGCCTCGCTGCTCAACAACGGCGAGGCCTGCATCGCCCACACCCGCATCCTGGCCCCCCGCGCGCGGTACGACGAGTTCGTCGAGGCCGTCGGCGCGATGGTGAAGGGCCTACAGGTCGGTGACCCGACCGACCCGGACACCTACATCGGCCCGATGGTCCGGCCCGACCAGCAGGATCGGGTCCGCGACTACATCCGGCTCGGCGTCGAGGAGGGCGCCCGGATCGTCACCGGGGGCCCGGACGTGCCCGCGGGCCTGGAGTCCGGCAACTACGTAACGCCGACCGTCTTCGCCGACGTCGACAACTCGATGCGAATCGCGCAGGAGGAGATCTTCGGTCCCGTCCTGGTCGTGATCCCCTACGACGACGAGGACGACGCTGTGCGGATCGCGAACGACTCGGAGTACGGGCTCTCCGGAGGGGTCTGGTCCACCGACGACGACCACGCCGTGGACGTCGCACGCCGGATCCGCACTGGAACCGTCGGGGTGAACGGCCGACCGAGCAGCTTCGACGGCCCGTTCGGCGGTTTCAAGGCCAGCGGCATCGGCCGGGAGTACGGAGCAGCCGGCGTCGCGACCTACACCGAGCTCAAGGCGATCACCGTCTGAGGACGACGCGTCCGCCGGCCCGCGCCGGGCCGGCGGACGTCGTCACCGTGAAGTCTCGCGCAGGGCCGCGAGCACCCTCTGCGGGGTGATCGGCACGTGTCGCACCCTCGCGCCGGTGGACTCCGCGACGGCGTTGGCGACGGCGGGGGCGATCCCGACGTTGACCAGCTCCCCCACCGACAGCGGGCGATCACCGGTGCTCGGGTGCGGCGGGAGGACCCGGATCTCCAGGGGCGGGACGTCGGCGGCCGAGGCCAGCTTGTAGTCGCCGAGACTGATCGTCGCGACCACCCCGTCCTCGACGACCAGGTCCTCGATCAGCGCCTGGCTCAGGCCGTAGACGAACCCGCCCTCGAGCTGGCCGCGGTGGGCCACCTCGTTGACGACGCGGCCGGTGTCCGCGATCACGCCGGCACGTAGGACGTCGAGCTCCCCCGTTTCCCGGTCAACCCGCACCTCGACCGCGACGGCGCCGTGGCTGCGTGGATCCGGAGCACCCGGGGTCCGCCACCCGACGGCGGCAGTCCCCTCCGCGACGACCGGTTCACCGCCGAGCTCGGCGACCCGCTCCCGGACCCAGCCCTCCGACGCCCCGTCCGGCCGCCCGCCCAGCCTGCGCTCGAGCTCCTCGCAGGCGGCGACGACCGCCTGGCCCGCCACCGCGGTCACGCGGCTCGCCCCGGCGCCGCCGTCGACGAGAACCGGGTCGGCGCCGGCCGGGACCACCCGGATCCGGACGTGCCCGGGGCCGATCCCGAGGGTCTCCGCCGCGAACCTGCGGAACACCTCGTAGCTCCCGGCGCCCTGGTCGGCGACCGCCAGCTCGATCTCCACCTGTGAGGGCCCGGCGGTCGCCCGCACCGTCGTCTGTCCCGGCCCGATGTCGCGGAATGTCAGCGCCACGCCGATCCCGGAACCGGGAGTCTGGGTCCGCCTCCATTCCGTGACGAGCCCGGAGAGTTCCTCGACCACCCGGCGGACCCGGTCGTCGGCCGCGTTGGCCGCTCGGAAGTCGATCGGGTCGACACCGATCCTCTCCGCGATCATGTCGACCTGTGACTCGGCGGCGAAGATGCCCTGGAACTCCCCTGGCGAGCGGACGTGCCCGCCCGGGAGCGCGTTGCTGTAGTAGCTCGTGCAGATCTCCCGGCGGTGGGGAACCGCGTACGAGGTCAGCGGGGCGTGGATGACCGGGACGACGATCATCGGGGCCGCCTTGACCCCGCCGAACGCCCCGCCGTCGAGCTCACTGCGGGCGTCGAGCGCCGTCAGGGACTTGCCGGCCACCGCAGTCCGCAACCGGATCCGCATCGGGTGCCGGGCGGAGGTGGTGGCGAGCAGGTCGTCGTAGGTCATGGTGTGCCGCACCGGGCGCCCGGTGCGGACCGCGAGCAGGTAGCATGCCACCTCGCTGAAGGCGAACCCCTTGGCCCCAAAGTCTCCGCCGATGGGCGTCAGGTGCACCTTGATCCGCTCGGGGGCCAGCCCGGACACGGCGGCGATCCACCGGCGCAGGCCGTACGGCTCCTTGTGCGTGGCCCACACGTCCACGTGGTCCTTCGCGGCGGAGACGATGCAGGCGTGCGGTTCGAGCGGGGCGGCATGGCTGCGCCCTGCGGTGAACTCGTCCTCGAACACGGCGTCCGCCTGAGCGACCCCGGTGTCCAAGTTGCCCTCGGCCGACCGCCACACGCCCTGTGTGTTCGGCGCCGGCCGGTCCGGCACCGCGCCGGGGTAGTCCTCGTAGCGCGGGTGGACTGCGTCCCCGGACGCGGCCATCGCGGCGTCGAGGCCAAGCAGCGCCGGCCCCTCCTCGTAGTCCACGTCGACCAGGTGCGCGGCCTCCCGGGCTGCCGCCCGTGTCTCCGCCGCGACCGCGGCGACCCGCTGCCCGGCGAAGCGCACCTCGCCCACCGCCAGGACGGGGTAGTCCTGCAACACCCGGCCGACCAGGATCTCGCCAATATCGTCCCCGGTGATCACGTCGACGACCCCCGGGACCTCCCTGGCCGCCGCCGCGTCGATCCCGACGATCCGCGCCGACGGCACCGGCGAGTACACGAAGGCGACGTGCAGCGCGCCCGGGACGCGGACGTCGCCGACGTAGGTGGCGCCGCCGCTGACCCGGTCCCAGCCGCCGACGCTCACGTCCGCGCGGTCTCCGCTCATCGCGCACCTCCCGACACTGTTCCCGAAGCGAGGGCCCGGTCGACGGCGCGGCGCACCATGACCCCGGCCATCTCACGCTTGTAACCGGCGTCACCGCGGTGGTCGGACTTCGGCGACACCGCGGTCGCAACCGCATCGGCGACCCCCGCGTACCGCTCCTCGTCGCCGATCGCCCGCCCGACAAGCAGCTCTGCCGCCACCGTGCAGTCGACCGGCACGGGGCCGACGGCCCCGCACACGATGCGCGCCTGGGTGATCACCGCGTCGTCCCCCGCCCCGTCCACTCGCAGCCGCACCGCCGCACTCACCGTGGCGTAGTCGTCCGCGGTGACCGGCAGGAACTTCAAGTAGGCAGAGCGCTCGTCTGCCGCGAGCACGGGGACCACCACCCGCGTGATCAGCTCGCCGGGCTCGAGCACCGTCGACATCGGACCGTCGCCGAGCTCTGCCACCGGCAGCTGGCGGCTGCCGCCGGACCTCTCGATCACGACCTCCGCACCCAAGGCCGACAACAACACCGGCGGGTCCTGGGCCGGCTCGGCGAGAGCGAGGTTGCCTCCCACGGTGCCCCAGTTGCGCACCCGGACGTTGCCGATGTGCCCGAACATGCCCGCGGCGACCGGGAGCTCGTCGATCAGTGTCCGGTCCTCGGCGAGCCGGGCGTGCGGTGTGGCCGCCCCCAGCTCGAGCGTGGCACCGTCGGCACCGCGCACAACACCGCGCAACCCCGGGATGCCACCCAACGCCACCAGGCGACGCCCGCTGACCAGACCCAGGTTCGTCAACAGTGCGACCGCGACGCCCCCGGCGATCGGGAGGGCGTCCTCATCGGCCAGTGCCTCCACCGCCTCCTCGACCGTCCGCGGGCGGGCGAACCCGCCGCTCATCGGGCCGGCTCCGCCGGGTCCGCGGCCGAGCCGGACCGGAAGCGGTCCAGCGCCCGGGCGATTCCGTAGTAGGCACCGCAACGGCACAGGTTCCCGAGCATGTACGAGCGGATCTCCTCGTCCGTGGCCTCGACCAGGCGCCCTGAGAGGACCAGGGACGCGGCGGACATGAGCTGGCCGCTCGTGCAGAAGCCGCACTGGAACGCGCCATCGGCGACGAAGGCCTCCTGCAGCGACTGCAGCTCGGGATCGGCGGCCAGGCTCTCGACGGTGCGCACGTCGCGACCGTCGACCAGCGCCGCGAACGTGTGACAGCTGCTCGTCGGCTCGCCGTCGACGAGCACCGTGCAGGCTCCGCAGACCCCGACCTCACAGGCGGGTTTAGCGCCGGTCAGGCCCAGCTGATCCCGCAGCACACCGAGAAGCATCGCGTCCGGCTCGACCAGCAGGGTCCGCGGCAGGTCGTTCACCGTGACGGTCACGGGAACGGGCCCGTCCGCCGGGGGTGCAGCATCTTCGCTCATCCTCCGCCTTCCTCACAGCACAGTGGAGTGGTCCCAACATTAACCTAGTTGAGTCCGACCGCCCAGAGCTTCTTTGCTCAGGAACAGACACCACAGCCGCAGCGCTGGCCGAACCAACCGGGGCGTTGGTCGACTATCGACGGGACGATGGCACCACTCCCAC
>MEGH01000012.1:56840-147618 GCA_001725415.1 Pseudonocardia sp. SCN 73-27 | reverse complement strand
ATTGGGGCTCGAAGGGTTGCGGGTCTGGCCACTACGCCGCTTTCCCATGTTGATCTTCTACCAGGAACGGCCAGACACCATCGATGTGTGGCGCATCCTTCATGCGCAGCGCGACATTCCGTCCTGGATGGCAGAGCCGGAACTCCGGTAGCAATCAAGCCCACCAACGAGGCTCCCCTGGCGGCGGCCGGGCTGGCCGGCTGGTATGCGATCCTGAACGGCGATTACTGGGCGCGTCGCGCAAGGCCGGCGCTGACGCCGCTACGCGGACTCGCCGGTGCGACAGACAATGACTGGTCCGCGGCTGCGGCGGCGTTCGAGGCCGCGGGCCGGGCGGCGCGGCGTCTCCACTGATCGGTCACGCCGCTGCCGGGTCGCCATTGGTGACGCCGATATCCGATGGATCGAACCGATCCGCCACCGCGGTCAGCAGTTCGTTGACATGTTGCTGCAGGATCGTCTGCATCAGATGCGGATCGGCGCCAAGATCGGCCGCCATCAGCCCCGCCACCCGCGCCGGCCAGGTCAGCAGCGCGTCGCGCATGCCGCCGGCGATCTCGTCGATTGCGGCGTTGGCGGTGCGGCTGTCGATCAAGCGTCCCTTCTCCTCATCCAGCGCCAGCCGCTGTGCCTCCACCTTGAGGGCCAGTTGCGCCACCTTCAGCCGGGCGAATGGGCTGCCGTCCGGCATGGCGGGCACCAGCGGCGAGCGCGTCGGGTCGGCCGTCGTCATCTGCCCGAACAGCACGAACGGCTCCCGGGGCACCCGGCCCGCGGCCAGGTCGGTGGCGTAGTCGCGCATCCCGTCGAGCCCGACGCCCAGGTGCACCGTCCCGGCGCCGCGCGCGCCGGGCGCCGTCCACGGGACCGGGCCGTCGAGCGCCCAGTCGATCTTGACCGTCGCGAAGTCCCACTCGAACCGGCGCAGGTCGTCCACGAACCGGTCCGGCAGGTGCTCCTCCCCCACCAGCTCGCGGTAGAGCAGTGGTGCGGCCACGTCGGCGAGCACAGCGCGGCGGGCGCGCACGGCCACGCCGTCGGCGTCGCGCACCCCGAGCGCCCGGCCGCCGGCGACGAGGACGCGGCGCACCGGGCGCCCGACGTCGAGCCGCCCGCCGCGGGCGCGCAGGCGGGCGACGAGCGCGTCGGTGAGCCGGCCGGCCCCGCCCTCGGGCACCGGGAAGCCGACGTCCTGGCCCAGCATCGCGAGCAGCCAGCCGAAGACGGCGCTGCCTCCGGCGTCGGGTCCGAGGTCGGTGTGCAGGGCGTTGCCGGCCAGCAGCAGTGCGGCGCCGTCGCCGGTGAAGTGCTCGCGGCCGAACCCGGCGACCGGCTGGACCAGCATCCGCGCGAACCGCAGCGCCTCGGCGGTGCCGAGCGCGCGCAGCAGCCGCGGCGCGGCGCGGACCGGCGGGAACGGCCGCAGCACGGTGTCGAGCAGCGGGTCCCGGATGCGCCGCCACTGCGCGACGAGGTCGCGCCAGGCGTCGCCGTCGCCGGGCGCCCACGCGTCGAGCCCCGCGGCGGTGACATCGAGGTCGCGGGACAGGACGACACAGCGGTCGGCGGGGGTGACGTGGGCGAGCACCGCGGGGGCGTGGCGCCAGCGCAGGCCGTGGCGGTCCAGGTCGAGCCCGCGCAGCACCGGGGACGCCGCGCCGAGCGGGTAGAAGGCGCTGAACAGGTCGTTGGTGAACCCGGGGGCGGTGATCTCGGCGCTGCGCACCGCGCCGCCGGGGGCGTCGGCGGCCTCGCACACCAGGACGTCCCAGCCGGCGTCCGCGAGCAGGTTCGCGGCGACGAGACCGTTGTGCCCGCCACCGACGACGACGGCGTCGACCTCGGTGTCGCTCACGGCCCGGCCCGCCGGGTCGCGACGGCGGCGAGCCGGGACAGGGACTCCCGGTTGCGCGGTGCGATCACCAGGTCCTGCACGGCCCGCGGGACCAGCGCGAGCGGCCCGGAGTCGGCCCACTCGTCCATCTCGACGTGCGTCCCGGCCCCTTCCGGCCGCAACGTCAGCAGGATCCGGGCCGATCCCGTCGGCCACAGGTGGGCGCGCAGCTCGAGCAGCTCGCCCGCGCGGACGGCGACGACCCGGGTGGTGTCGTGGGCCTGCAACGGCCAGACCCCGACGCTGTGGTGCAGCCGGGCCCCGATCGCGGGCCAGTCGCCGTCGACGTCGCGCATGTGCGTCGCCCCGACCACCCACAGCGGATAGCTCCAGCCGTCGGCCAGGACGGCGAAGACGCGTTCGGGTGTCGTCGGCACGGTCAGTCCGACCGTCATCGCGCACCACCTCCGCCGCGGTTCTACCCCGGGCGGGCGTCGGTGCAACCGCCCGGTGCGATGACGTGTCTCGTGCGACCATGCGAAGGCCCGCCCCGGCGCACGACGAAAGGTCCCGACGTGGCCGCCGATGACGATCTTCGCGCCGACGCCGAGTGGAACCGGGCCGCGCGAGACGAGACCGACACCGAACGTCTCGACCGCAACTGGAACGACCTGCTGCAGGAGCTGCGCGTCTCCCAGACCGGCGTGCAGCTGCTCACCGGCCTGCTGCTGACCGTGCCGTTCCAGAGCCGGTTCCCCGACCTGCTCGCCCACCAGCGCATCGTCTACCTCGTGGCGCTCGGGCTGTCGATCGCCGCCACCGCACTGCTGATCGCGCCCGTCCTGCTGCACCGGCTGCTGTTCCGCAAACACGCCCGCGCATCCCTCGTCGCCGCGGGTCAGGTCTTCGCCATCGCCGGCCTGGGGACGCTCGGGCTCGCGGTCGTCGCCGTGCTGGACCTGATCTTCGACGTCGTCCTGGGCGCGGCCGCGGGCGTCGTCGCGGCCTCGTGCGGGCTCGCGGTGTTCACGGGGTTGTGGCTGGTGTACCCGCTGGTGGTGCGGCACCGCCTCGACTGACCGGACCGCCCTCGGGCCCGGGCCTGCGGGCGACGACGAGCCGGGCCGCGATCGCGCCGGACCGCATGAGCCGGGCGAGCCGAGCCTCCTGCTCCTGCATCCGCCGCCATGACGGGTCGTCGCCGTGGCGGGCGTGGACGAGGTCGTCGACGGCGTCGGCGCGGTCGGCCCAGTCGCGTGGTTCGTCCGGCAGCCCGTCGACGTCGAGGGCGTGCCGGGCATCGAGGCCTGCGGCGGTGAGCAGGGCTGCGACCTCGACGTCGGTCGGGAACTCGTTGCCCTCCGGCGGGTCGACGACCTCACCGCGGGCGACGAGGGCGTAGAGCCCGAGCAGGCCGCCGGGGGCGACGATCCGGCGCAGCTCGCGCAGCAGCCGGGCCTTCGCCGTCGTCGTGCAGAGGACGCCGAGGCACCACACGGCCGCGGCGGCGTCGTCGGCGACCGGGAGGGCCGTACCGGTGGCGACGACGACGGGTAGGTCGAACATGCGGTGGGCGGCCGCGCACGCGCCGGGCTGGGGTTCGACGACGACGGGCGCCGCGCCGCACTCCTGTCGCGCCCACGCGGCGGGACCCCCCATGCCGCCGCCGACGTCGACGAGCACGGTGCCCGGACCGACGTGGGTGTGCTCGGCGAGCCAGGCCAGCCCGGCAGGGCCGACGCTGCCCCGGCACGCCGCGGGCACGGCGTGGCCGGTCCCGAGGGTGGCGACGGCCTCGGCGACCCAGCGGGGCATGACGTCGAACTCGGCGTCCATCGGCTCGGCCGCACCGGGCCCGCTCACGCCGCGTCCTTCAGCGCCCGGCCCACGGCCGCCTTCACCGCGGCGCCCTCGGCCGGTCCCTTCGCCGACGCGAGGCCCGACAGGTTCACCCCGACGACGCCGTCGACGGCCAGCAGCGCCCGGGCCTGCTCGACCGCCTCGGCGATCCCGGCCTCGACCGGGTCGGGCGCCCCGAGCACGGTGCCGATGCGGTCGGGGTCGAGATGCAGACCCGGGAACGCGGCGAGCACCCGCGCCGACCGTTCGTCGGTGTAGACGGCGACCCCCGCGACCAGCGGCAACGTCGCCCCGGCGGCGCGGGCCCGACCGGCGAACACGGCCAGCCGCGCCGGGCCGGACACGTGGTTGAGCACCGCGAACTGCGCACCTGCGCACTGCTTCTGCGCGAGGCGCCCCGGTCGCAGCCGCAGCGGTGGCGCCCCCGGCGACTCCGGGACCCCGACGGCCAGTCCGGCCGCGGCAGCGTGTGCGGCGAGCGTGGTGCCGTCGAGGTCGAACACCTGCGTCACCTCGGGCCGCACCCCGGTGGCGCGGGCGTCACCCGTCGCGCAGAACACCGCGGCCGGACCCTCCTCGGCGAGCCCGGCGAGCTCCTGGTCGAGGACGACGCGGTTGCGGTCGCGGCAGGTCAGGGTCACGACGGGCGCTCCCCCGGCCTCGCGGACGAGCGCGGTCATCTGCGTCGGTGGGAAGTCGGGGCGGTTGTGGTGCTCACCGACGAGCAGGCCGTCGCAGGTGCCCGCCAAGGTGGTGACGACCCGTGCGAGGCCGCGGCGGTCGAAAGACGGTGTCGTCAGGTCGGTGAGGACGACCGGTGCCGCCGCCAGCAGCGCAGGCGTCGGGCGGCGCGGTGGCTCCGGACCGTTCCACGGGACCGGGTCCTCGAGGGTCCCGAACGGGCAGCGCACCGGCCCGACCTCGCAGGACAGGTCGGCGCGGACGCCGCCGCACGGTCCGAACCGCATCCTCTTCGGACACTGCGCCGCGGGTCCTGTCGCCATGACGGGTTCGGTACCCCGCGCGACGGCGTTTCACGCCCGCGTGCCGGGTACGGCCCCGTTGACCGCCGACGTCGCACACCTGGCGGCGCTGCTCGGCTCGCAGCAGTACCCGTCGACGTCGTGAGCCGGTCCTGACCGTCCCGCCGCGGACCCGGCGTCGGCGGAGGTCGACGGGGCCGCGGCGGGGACGTCAGCGCGCGACCGACGCCGCCGGGGAGTCCGACGGCGCCGTCGCGACCGACGGGGACCCGGCGAGCACCGCGTCGAGGTCGTCGCACAGGTCACCGACCGAGTCGTAGACCGCGCGCGCCCCGGCGTCGCGCAGCTCGGCGGCCGAGAACCCGCCGGTCCGGACGGCGATGCCGTCCTGCCCGGCGCGGGCGGCGGCCTCCATGTCCCACACCGTGTCGCCGACGACGAGCGCGGCGCCGCCGCCGACACGGTCGAGGGCGGCCGCGACCAGGTCCGGTTCGGGTTTGGTCCGTTCGACGTCCTCGCTGGTGGTCCAGGCCCCGGCGAGCTCCCGGCCGTCGAACAGGTCGAGGTAGGCGTCCACGTGGTCGGGCTTGCCCGAGCTCGCCAGCACGACCTTCGACCCGTGGTCGCCGATGGTGCGCAACAGGTCCCGCACCCGGTCGAACGCGGCGACCTCGCCCAGCATGGGCTCGAACTCCTCGGCCCAGGCCGCGCGCAGCGTGTCGCCGTGCTCGCGTTCGGCGTCGTCACCGGCGACGGCGGCGACGAGCTGGTCGCCGCCCATCCCGATGGCACGGTGCAGCCGCCACACCGGCAACGTGATACCGACGCGGCGGAACGCCCGGTACCAGGCCAGCGCGTGCTGGTAGTTGGTGTCGACGAGGGTGCCGTCGACGTCGAGCACGACGGCGTCGTAGACCCGTTCCCGCTCGGTCACGACGAGCCGTTGCGCCGGATCTCGGCGCCCGTCTCCCCCGCGAACCCCTCGTCCTGGCCCGCGGCGCGGCCGACGAACTCCTCGGAGCGGCCGACGCCGGTGGTGGACCCGCTGTCACCGCCCTCGGTGTCGCGCCCGCCGGTCTCACGGGTGCGGGCGACGTCCGGGTCGGGTCGGACGTCGTCCTCGGCGGTGCGGGGCTTGCCGAACAGGGATCGGAGCCGGTCGAGCATCGGAACCTCCAGAGGGAGAACGGACGTGGGCGAACTGATCAGGCTGCGGGGTGCAGGACGACCTTGGTCCAGCCGTCCTCGCGCTTGTCGAAGTGCGAGTACCCGTCGGCGGCCTCGGCCAACGGCAGCTCGTGCGACACCAGGAACGACGGCCGCGCCCGGCCCTGGGTGATCAGGTCCCGCAGGCCGGCGTTGTAGTTCTTCGTGTTGCACTGGCCGGTGCCCATCGACTGGCCCTTGAAGAAGAACTGGCCGAAGTCGAACGCGAGCTTGCCCTCCTTGGCCAGCTCGTTCTCCGCGCCCGGGTCCTGCGGCACGTAGACGCCGACGACGCCGATCCCGCCGGTGGGCTTCACGGCGGCGACGATCTGGTTGAGGACGAGCTCCGGCTTCTCCTCGCCGGACGGGTCGTGGGCCTGGTAGCCGACGGCGTCGACACCGCGGTCGACGCCGCCGCCGGTCAGCTCGGTGAGCTGCTCGACAGCGTCGCCCTTCGAGGCGTCGACGGGTGTCGCCCCGATCTCCTCGGCGAGGCGCAACCGGTCGGGCTGGTGGTCGACGACGAACGCCTGCGCGGCACTCTTGATCACCGCACTGTGGGCGCTCATGAGCCCGACGGGCCCGGCACCCCAGATCGCGATGGTCTCGCCCGGCTGCATCTTCGACAGCTCCACGCCGTGCCAGCCGGTCGGGAAGATGTCGGAGAGCATCGTGTAGTCGAGCTCGTGCTCGTCGCCCTCGGGCAGGGTCAGGCAGTTGAAGTCGGCCCACGGCACGCGCAGGTACTCGGCCTGGCCGCCGGCGTAGGGGCCCATGCTCGCGTAGCCGTAGGCTGCGCCGGCGCCGTCGGGGTTGGCGCGCAGGCAGAACCCGGTCAGCCCCTTCGTGCAGTTCGCGCACGTGCCGCAGGCGATGTTGAACGGCAGCGACACGCGGTCGCCGACCTTCACCCGGCCGACGGCGTCGCCGACCTCCTCGACGATCCCCATGTTCTCGTGGCCGAGGACCTTGCCCTGCTCGACGTCGGTGCGGCCCTCGTACATGTGCAGGTCGGAGCCGCAGATGTTGGTGATGGTGATCCGGACGAGCGCGTCGGTCGGTTGCTCGATCCGGGCGTCCGGGACGTCGTCGACGGAGACCTCGAACGGCCCGTGGTACACGAGGCCCTTCACCTCGTCACCTCTCTCCCTGGTGTCGGTCGTGGTTCGGTCCTCCGCCTACCCCACTCCGTGCGGGTCACACCTCTCCCTGCGTCCCAACGGTTTGGTCAGTGCTGCACAATTCTCGGTAGGCCTGTAGATTCCGGCCCGTGAACGCCCGGAGGAACGTCGCCGTGCACGTGCCGCCGCAGTCGGCACCGGGCTCGTTCGTCCGGTCCGCGCGCCGCGGCCAGATCGTCGGGGCCGCGGTCGCGGTGATCGCCGAGCTGGGCGTCGCGCGGGCGTCGGTCGTCAAGATCGCCGCGCACGCCGGGGTGAGCCGCGGCGTGGTCGCCTACCACTTCCGCGACCTCGACGACGTCCACGACGCCGTCGTCGCCGAGGTCTACCGGCTCGGCGGCGAACGGCTGCGGGAACGGGTGGCGTCGGCACCGACGCCGCGTGACGCGCTGCTGGTGTTCGCGGGCGGGAGCGTCGGGTTCTACGCCGAGTTCCCCCGGCACATGGTGGCCCTGCAGGAGATCCTCGCCGAGCGCAGGCGCACCCGCACCGGGTCGCGCGATGCGCTGCCCGAGCACGGCCGCGAGATCGACGACGTCGCGGCGTTGCTGGCGGCGGGCCGCGAGGCCGGGCAGTTCCGCGACCTCGACCCGCGCACCACCGCGGGCATCGTCCGCGCGGTGCTCGACTCGGTCGTCGCCCGCGTGGCCGTGACCCCACCGCTGCCCGCCGACGAGGTGGACGCGATCCGGCGCGAGGTCGTCGCCGCAGTCGACGGGCTGACCCGCCGGGAGCACCCGTGACTCCCCGCCGCCGCCTGCTCGTCCTCGGTCTCGCCGCACTGACAGCGCTGGTCACGGGCTGTTCGAGCGCCGGGCCCCCCGGTTCCGCCCCTGCCCCGCTGCAGGTCGACACCACCAGCGGCCGGCTACAGGGACTGTCGACCGACACAGCCCGGCAGTTCCTGGGTGTCCGCTACGCCGAGGCACCGATCGGCCCGCGCCGCTGGACGCTGCCCGTCGCCCCGCCCACACCGGAGGGCACCGTCGCGGCGACCGCGCCCGGGCCGGCGTGCGCCCAGTCGAGCGGCGTCCCGGGTGCCGACGCGACATCGTCGCCCGACGAGGACTGCCTGTTCTTGAACGTGACGACGCCGAAGGACCTGCGTCCGGGCGAGAAGCTGCCGGTGATGGTGTGGTGGCACGGCGGCGGCTACACCACCGGCTCGGGCGCGGTCTACGACGCGCAGCGGCTCGCCTCGCAGGGCCGTGTCATGGTCGTGACGGTCAACTACCGGCTCGGCGTCTTCGGCTACCTGTCGCTGCCGGGGCTGTCGGGCTCGGGCGACTTCGGGCTGGCCGACCAGATGCTCGCCACCCGCTGGGCCCGTGACAACGCCGCCGCGTTCGGCGGCGACCCGGGCAACGTCACGGTGTTCGGGGAGTCGGCCGGCGCCATGAGCGCGTGCGCGATGCTCACCTCCCCCGGGGCGAGGGGGCTGGCCGACAAGGTCGCCATGTCGTCGGGCTCCTGCCTGCTCGACTGGCCGCAGGACGGGCTGCTGCCCGGCGTGCCGCCGAGCACCCCCTACGTCGCGCTGCCCGACGCCGAGGCGTTCGGCAGCTCGCAGGCGCAGGCGGTGGGCTGCACCGGCCCCGACACCGTGGGCTGCCTGCGCGGCAAGCCCGTCACCGACCTGCTGCCGATCGCGCCGAGCTTCGCGAACATGCTCGCCTTCGGCACCCCGATGCTGCCGGTCGATCCCGCGCGGGCGGTCCGCGACGGCGTGACACCGACGATCCCGATCCTGTCCGGGGGCAACCAGGCCGAGGCCCGCGCGTTCGTCGGCGGAATGCTCAAGATCCAGCCCTTCGTCACGCCCGAGACGTACCCGGCGTTGCTGCGCAACGCCTTCGCCGACCAGGCCGACGCCGTCGCGGCGCAGTACCCGCTCTCGGGGTACCCGAACGCGGCGACGGCGTGGTCGGCCGTGATCACCGACTCGTCATGGGCGTGCCCGACGCTGGCCGGCAACGCGGCCATGGCGCGCGGCGGCGCGACGGTGCACGGCTACGAGTTCGCCGACCCCACGGCACCCGACGTCAACCAGGCCGGCTCGCCCGACTTCGACCCGGGCCCCGCGCACGCGACCGACGTCGGCTACCTCTTCGACCTCACCGGCCGCAGCCTGCTCCACACCCCGGAGCAGCAACGGCTCGCGGAAGCGATGGTCGCCTACTGGACGAGCTTCGCGCGGACCGGCACCCCGGCCGCACCCGGCGCCCCGGCGTGGCCCGCGCTGACCGGTACGGACGGCCCGTCGCTGCAGCTGGCGCCGACGATCGCGCCGGTGGACGTCGCCGCCGAGCACCGCTGCGGGTTCTGGGCGTCGGTCCGCGGCTGAACCGTCAGTCGATCGCGACGACCTCGCCGAGCCCCGACACCTCGACGGCGCGGCGCACGACCGAGCCCCGGGGTACCCGCAGCTCCAGGTGCACCTGCAACAGCTCCAGTCGCGAGGCCAGCCCGAACAACACCCGCAGGCCAGCGCTGTCGAGATAGGTCAGCCGCGTCAGGTCGATCGTCACCGACTCCGTCGTGTTGGAGACGAGGTCGTCGAGCTGCCGTTCCACCGCACCGGCGTTCTGCAGGTCGATCTCCCCCGAGAGCGCGATCTCGAGGCGCCCTGGATCCGCGCCGCGCGACGCCACCCCTGCGTCCGTCATCGGTCCTCCCCTCGTTCGTCACCGATCGTCCTCGTCATCACGACGCGCGTCCCCGCAGTGTCGCGGTCGATGCGGACGTCGTCGACCAGGGCGGCGATCATCGTCGTGCCCCGGCCACGGTTGATCCCCCGCGCCTCCCGCCACGAGCCGGTGTCGGCAACCGTGATCGACAGCCGGGGCCCGTCGCGGTGCAGCACCACCTCCAAGGCACCGCCCGCGGGCCCGTAGGCGTGCTCGACCACGTTGGCGGCCGCCTCCCCCACCGCGAGGACGACGTCGGCGACGTCCTCGGCGGTCGCACCGACAGCGCCGAGGTAGGTCCGGACGGCGTGCCGCACCACCCGCAACGACTGCGGAACCGCGGGCTCGACCAGCCGCAACGAGCCAGCGGGCGCCGGGGACGTACGCATCACGACGAGCAGCGCCACGTCGTCGACGGCGTGATCCCCGCCGATCATCCGGCCCATCACCGCGGCGCACACGGCCTCCGCCGGGCCCGGGCCGACCGCGGCGGTGAGCCGGCCGAGGCCCTCGTCGAGCGGCTCGGTGCGGCGCTCCACCAGGCCGTCGGTGTAGAGCACGAGCCCGCCGCCGACCGGCAGGTCGACCGTCACGGAGTGCCTGCTGCGGGGCCGGGGCAGGCCGACGGGCAAGTCCGTCGGCACCTCGACGAGCTCGCCGGCGCGTCCCGGGGCGGCCAGGACCGGCGGTGGGTGCCCGGCCGAGGAGATCCGGACGGTGTGCTGGGCCGCGTCGACGATCGCGCACAGCACCGTCGCCATGACGTCGCGTTCGAAGTGGCGGACCTGCTCGTCGAGGCGGCGCAGGATCTCGGCCGGGTCCTCGCTCACCAGCGCGTACGCGCGGACGGCACTGCGCAGCCTGCCCATCGCCACCGACGCGGGCAGACCGCGGCCGACGACGTCGCCCACCACCACGCACAGCTGCCCCGAGGGCAGGGCGAACACGTCGTACCAGTCGCCGCCGACGTCCCCGCCCCCGCCGGGCACGTACCGCGCCGCGAACTCCAGCCCCGGGACGTCGGGCAGCAGGCCCGGCAGCAGGCTGCGCTGCAGCGCCGACGCCGCCGCCCGTTCGGCCACGGTCATCCGGGCGCGGGTCGCGAGCGCGATGCGGTCGGCGGCGAGCTGCAGCAGCTCGGCGTCGTCGTCGGTGAACGCGCGCGGGGCGAGCGTCCCGACGTGCAGGACCCCGATGACGTCGTCCCCCACACACAGCGGCACACCCAGCAGCGAGCGGATGCCTTTCTCCCGCAGGATCGGGTTCAGGACGTTGCCGTGGTCGACCTCGGGGATCGTCACCGCGCGTCGTTCCTGGGCGACCCGGCCGGCGAAGCCCCGGCCCACGGGGATGCGGACGCCCTGGCGGGTCTCCTCCTCCAGCCCGAGCGCGGACGTCGCGACGAGGTAGGCGCCCGACGGGTCGAGCAGCAGCACGGCGCCGGTGTCGACCGACAGCAGGTCACGGACGCGTTCGAGGACGACGTCGAGCAGGTCGTCGACGCCGAGCCGCGCCAGGTCGGAGTCCGTCAGTGCCTGCAGCCGGCGCAGCCGCTCGCCGTATGCCTCGGCGGGTTGCACCGCGCGATCCTCCTCCTCGTCAACCCGTCGGTCACGCGTCGGTCACCCGACCGCCGGAGCGCGTACACGCGGGGGACGCGCCGACACCCGCAGCCGTCACCCGTTCGGCGGGCAGGCGGCGGTCGACGCCGATTGGATCCGGTGGCGCCGGGGTATGTGGCCCAGATGTCCGGCAGCCCGCTCGACGTCCTGACCAGCGCCGAACGGGAGCTGCTGCGCCCCGGCGAGACCGGGTTCGTCGCCCCGATGCTCGCCACGCTCACCGCCGACCACTTCTCCGACCCCGGCTGGGTCTTCGAACGCAAGCTCGACGGCGTCCGCGCGGTCGTCGTCCGCGACGGCGACGGCACGCATCTGTTCTCCCGCAACCACAAGGACATGACCGGCGGCTATCCGGAGCTCGTCGAGGCACTCGCGGGTGGCGCGCCGCTGGTCGCCGACGGGGAGATCGTCGCGTTCGACGGCGCGCAGACCAGCTTCTCGCGGCTGCAGGGACGGCTCGGGCTGACCGACCCCGACCGCGCCCGCGCCACCGGGATCGCGGTGTACCTCTACCTGTTCGACGTGGTGGTGGTCGACGGCTGCGACGTGACCGGGCTGCCGCTGCGGCGGCGCAAGGCGCTGCTGCGCGCGGCTGTCGACGCCGGCGGCCCGATCCGGCTCTCGCAGCACCGCAACACCGACGGAGAGACGTTCCTCGCCGACGCCTGCGCGCGAGGCTGGGAGGGCCTCATCGCGAAGCGCGCCGACGGCGTCTACCGGCCCGGGCGGCGCTCCGACCAGTGGCTGAAGTTCAAGTGCGTGCGCGGCCAGGAGTTCGTCGTCGGCGGCTGGACCGACCCTGCGGGGTCGCGGCAGTCGTTCGGGGCGCTGCTCGTCGGTGTCTTCGACGACGGCCGGCTGCGCTACGCGGGCAAGGTCGGCACCGGTTTCGACGACCGGCTGCTGCGCACGCTGCGTGCCCGGTTCGACGACCTCGCCGCCGACGACTCCCCCTTCGCGGGGCCGGTGCCCGCGAAGGGGGCGCACTGGCTGCGCCCGGAGCTGGTCGCGCAGGTCGGGTTCACCGAGTGGACCCGTGACGGACGCCTGCGCCATCCCCGCTACCTGGGCCTGCGCGACGACAAGGACCCCCGTGACGTGGTCCGTGAGGAGGACCGGTGACCGAGATATCCCGCCCGGACAAGGTGCTGTTCCCCGATCCCGCCGACGGGTCGCCGGTGACCAAGGCCGACCTGGCCGACTACTACACGGCCGTGGCCGACGTGATGCTCCCGCACCTGGTCGGCCGACCACTCGTGCTGCACCGCTTCCCCGACGGCGTCGACGATGCCGGGTTCTTCCAGAAGCAGGCCCCGCGCGGCCTCCCCGAGGCCGCCGAGACGGTCACCGTCGACGCCGACAACGACCGCGGCCACGTGCGGCACCTGATGGTCGGTGACCACGACCTCGCCCCGCTGCGCGCCACCGCGCGCGCCGCCCGGGATCTCTTCGAGGCGATCGGCCTGACCCCGTACCTGATGGCGACGGGCGGCTACGGCTACCACGTCGCCGCCCCGCTCGACGGGTCCGCCGACTTCGACGAGGCCCGCGCCCTCGCGGTCGCCGTGGCGGACCGGCTCGTCGCCGCCGACCCCGACGGCCTCACCACCCGGCAGCGCAAGGCCGACAGCGGCGACCGGATCTTCCTCGACACCAACCGCAACGCCTATGGACAGACCGCTGTCGCGCCCTACTCGCCGCGCGCGGTGCCGGGCGCACCGGTGGCGGTGCCGCTGTCCTTCGACGAGCTGGGCCGCATCGAGCCCGACGGGCACGACGTCCGGTCGGTGCGGCGCCGGCTGGCCCGCCGCGGCGACCCGTGCTCGGGCGCGGCCGGCCGTGCGGCGGCGGTCGCCCGGGCCGCCGCGGCGCTCGCGGCGCTCTGACGGCCCGGCCCGCTCAGGTGCCGGGCGTGGCGCGTGGGCCCGGGGCGCGGCGGCTGCCCACCCACGCCAGCGTCGCGGCGAGGACGTCCTCGGCGATCGCGCCGGGCAGGTCGGACCCGAGCCGCCGCTGGAGCGCCGCCCGCAGCCGGACCCCGCCGAGGGCCGACGCCGCGGCCGACGCCGTGGCCACCAGCGCGTCGAGCGCGGTCCAGCCGTCGGGCCCGGCGCCGTCGCGGCGGTCCGCGGCGGCCGCGGCGACCGGGGCCAGCAGGAGCCTGGGCAGCAGTCCCGTCGGGTCGGTCCGCGGCGGGGCGACGGGCAGCTTGTCGGCGACGAGCTCACCGGCGGCCGCCAGACCGGCGACGATCCGCGCCGGTACCGACGCGACCCGGTCGAGCGGCGCCGGGTCCGACGACGTCGTCGTCAGGACGAGCGCTGCGGTGGCCGACGTGCTGCGGGCACCGGTGGCGAGCCCGATCGCGGCGGCCCGGACGAGCACGGCGAGCGGGGGCACCCGGCCCGGTGCGGCGACGGCTTCCGGGTCCGTTCCGGTGCGCACGGCGTCGTCGAGGGTCCCGTTGCGGGTCGTCACCGGGCCTCCCCGGGCTCGAGGGCGGCGGCGGTGACGAGCCCGTAGGCGAGGTGCGGCAGCGCGTCGGACACCCACGACGCGGCGCTCCAGGTCCGCGGATCGCTCACGCCGAGTGCCCACATCGGCAGTACGCTCCCCGCATTGGCCAGTACCGCGGCGAGCAACGCGGCGGCGGCGAACCCGTTGCGCCCCAGGCGTGGACGCACCGCGCCGAGGACCGCCCCGGTGAGTGTGCCCGTCGCGATGCCCATGAGTGCCCCCAGGGCGCTGCGCCGGTTGCCCGCGGCGTCCTCGTCCCGGCCGAGCAGCGTCGGGTCACGGCGCTCGACGAGGCGGCGCACCGTCTCCTCCGGGCTCGTGCCGGCCGGCCGGGCGCGCCCGAGCATGTCGAGGTAGGTGGCGGTGTTCAGCGCGGTGGTCCCCGCGGCACCGGCGGCGACACCTCTCAGCAGAAGTCCCATGCCGACCCACTACCCCGCCGGGACCCGGCGAACCACACGCACAGGGGACGTTTCACCCCGGCCGCGACCGGGCACGCCGTCGCCACCCAGCCATGATCCCGCCCCGCATCCGCACATCGACACAAGCCGAGAGAGGAACCATGACCCACAACGCTCGCGTCCACTACACCGTGCCCGGCCTGGACGCCGAGGCCGCAGGCGACGTGATCACGCTGCTGCAGGGCCGGCTCAACGCGCTCAACGACCTGGCGCTGACCCTCAAGCACGTGCACTGGAACGTCACCGGTCCGCACTTCATCGCCGTCCACACCATGCTCGACCCGCAGGTCGACGGGGTGCGCGCGATGGTCGACGACGTCGCCGAGCGCATCGCCACCCTCGGTGGCTCCCCCGTCGGGACGCCGGGTGCGCTCGTCGAGCAGCGGACCTGGGACGACTACTCGATCGGCCGCGACGACGCGATCGCCCACCTCGGTGCGCTCGACCTCGTCTACGCCGGGGTCATCTCCGACCACCGGTCCGGGATCGAGACGACCGACAAGCTCGACCTGGTCACCCAGGACATGCTGATCGCGCAGGCCGGCGAGCTGGAGCAGTACCAGTGGTTCGTCCGCGCGCACCTCGAGTCGTCCGACGGGCGGCTGAGCACGGACGCGGCACGCACCGAGGAAGGTGCTGCCGAGCAGGCCTGATACCGATCTGGCAACCGATCCCGGGCGGGCGTCGCGATCGCGGCGCCCGCCGGGTCGTGTGTCACCGCCGGATCGGGCGGCGACGACGCGGGTTGTGCCGGCCCGGTGGCTACCCGGGCTCGGCGCGGACATGCCCGGCGCCGGCGAGGTCGCACAGCAGGTCGGCGAGCCCGCCCGCGGCGCGGCCGCGGGTCCGGGCGCTGGTGCGCACACGCACGTCGACCGGGGTGGCGATCCGCCGTCCGGCCGCCCGCAGCACCGCCAGCAGGGCGTGCTCCTCCCCCGCCGCCACGACCGGGAAGCCACCCGCGGTGGCGAACGCGTCGGCGCGCACACCGAGGTTCGCGGCGTAGGCGTGGGTGTGGCCGTGGGCGGTGGTCCCGGCGTCGACGATCGCGGTGTAGCGGCACTGCACCTCGGCGGGCAGCTCGTGGAGGCCGTCGAGGTCGACGACACCGGCGACCGCGTCGGCGCCGGTGTCGGCGAACCGGAGATGGTCGCGGATCCACGTCGGCGGGACGCGGGTGTCGGCGTCGGTGGACAGCAGCCACACCCGGTCGGCGGGGACGTCGCCGAGGCGGCGCAGCGCGTCGTCGAGACCGAGTGTGCGCAGCTCACCGACGGTGCGAGCCGAGCCGGTGACGACCGTGGCGACCGTTCCCGGGCGGAACCGGCGCCGGGCGGTGTCGCGGACGACGGTGGCGGTGCCGTCGGTGCAGCGGTCGAGGACGACCGTCACGGCGACCGTGCAGTCGTCCGGGACGACGTCGACCGCCGCCGCCAGCGCGTCGAGGCAGGGCCCGATCAGCGCCTGCTCGTCGTGGGCGGGCACGACGACGGCGACGGCCCGCACCCTCCCGTGTGCGTGGCTCACCGGCGGCGGTGGACGTGCAGTGCGAAACCGTCGTCGACGTGCTCCACGAGCAGCGCGAACCGGTCGTCGGCGTCGAAGCGCGCCCGTACCTCCCGCGCGTCGTGCGGGGCCTCCTCCGGCCAGCCCCGCCAGTGCACGACGAGCACGTCGCCGCCGGGGACGACCGCGTCGGCGAGGCGGTCGAGCGTCGCGCCGAGATCGGGTGCGGACAGGTAGTAGAGGACCTCGGACAGCACCGCGAGGTCGACGCCCGACGGCAGCGCGGCCGCGTCGGGCAGCGCGGCGCCGGACACCGTGACGTGCCCGGCACCGGCGACGGCCTCGCGGGTGGCGGCGACGGCCGCGGCCGCGTAGTCCGAGGCGTGCACGGCGTCGCAGCGTGCGGCCAGCTCGCGGGTGAGCTCGCCGGTCCCGCAGCCGGGTTCGGCCGCGCACCGGTACCGCTCGCGCGGCAGGCAGGCCAGCGCCACCGCACGTTTGCGCCGCTCGTACCAGCTCGTGCGGGTGTCCCACGGGTCACCGTCACCGGCCGCGTACAGGTCGGCGAACCGGGCGGCCGGCGCACCCGCGCGGCGCGGCGCCCGCAGGAACAGCTCGACACCGGAGTCGAAGTGCGCCAGCACCTCCGGCGGCAGGACCGGCGCCCCGCCGTCGGGTGCGGCACCGACCTGCGTCGTGAAGGCGGCGACCGCGGCACGCTTGCGGGCGGCCGCACCGGAGTCGAGGGCATGGCGGGCGGCGCGCTCCCACGGAACCCGCACCTCGTCGGGCGCCCCCCACACGCACGCCCAGACCGGGAACGCCCAGCAGGCGGTGGTGACGGGGGCGACGGCCGACACCGCCGCACCGACCGCGGCGTGGTCGGGGTGCGGGTCGTCGGCCCAGGTGGCGAGGCACGCCCCGGCATCGGCGAGCAGCGGGGCGACGGCGTCGGTGAGCTCGTCGCGGTGCGCGTCGAGCCCCGAGTCGGGCAGGCCCAGCCACGTGACGTCGACCCCGTCGAGGCCCAGGGCCCGCAGTGCGTCGTGCAGCTCGGCGCGGCGGGCCCGGCCCAGTGCGGCCCGGCCGTCGGCGTCGAGCCCCGGGAAGGCCGCCTCACCGTCGGTGGCGACGACGAGCCGCACGTCCACACCCGACGCGTGCGCTGCCGCGAGATACCCGCCTGCACCGAGCGTCTCGTCGTCGGGATGGGCGGCGACCACCACGAGCGGGTCGCCGCCGAGGTCCATCGCGGGCAGGTCGTGGGCGGCGAGCGCGGTGGCCCACACGTGCGGGGGCACGACGGTCCGAGCGGTCACCGGGCACCGTCCAGCACGGCGGCGCCCAGGGCGGCGAGGTCACGTTCGCCGTGGTGCTGACGGACGTAGACGCCGAGGTCGGCGAGCCTGCCCGCCAGCGGCCCGCCGCGGGTCAGTGCGGCGACACCCGCGAGGCGGGGCGCGACGTCGAGGACCCGGCGGCACGCCGACTCCACGGCCGCGCGGACGGTCCAGGCGGCGTCGCGGTGCGGGTCGGTGGGGTCGTCGTCGACGGCTGCGGCCGTGGTGACCAGCAGCGCCTCGGCCGCCGCGACGCACGCGTGCAGCTCACCGAGCAGGGCGAGCCGGTGCGGGTCCGGGTCGCCGGCCGCGAGGCCGGCGCGGAGGTCGTCGACGACGCCGGCCGCACCGCCCAGCCAGACGGCCGCGACGCCCGCGCCGCCGTGCCAGAACCCGGGCCGCGCCGTGTACCAGCCGGGGCCGCCGAGCAGGGCGTCGTCGGGGACCGGCACGTCGTCGAGGTCGACGTCGGCGCTGTCGCTGCCGGCCATGCCGACGGTCTCCCACGTGCCCTCGACGGGCCGAACGCCCGGCCGGCGCAACGGTACGTCGGCGATGCGGCTGCCGTCCGCGGTGAGGGCGACGACGAGGGCACGGTCCAGGTCGTGCGCACCGGAGCAGAACCGCACCCGGCCGTGCAGCCGCCAGGCGCCCGGCCCCCCGTCCAGAATCGCGCCGGTGCCGCCCGAGCGGGCCGCCCACACGCCGTAGGTGGCGCCGGGCTCGGGGGTGCACCCGGCGTCGGCGAGGACGGCGAGCGCGTCGGCGTGGCCCTCGGCGAGGCGGGCGAGGGAGAGGTCGGTGCGACCCCAGCGCGCCAGGTCCGCCCACCGGTGCAACGTCGCGCCGCCACCGGGCAGGGGTAGGTCGGCGGCCCCCGCGGCGACGAGGGCCCGCAACGCGGCGGCCGGTGGCGTGCGCGGCGGCTCGGGCGGTGCGACGTCGAGCAGTCGGGTGCGTACGCCGGGCGGCGAGACGGTCATCGGGGCCGGGTCTCCTCTCGCCACGTCTGCGGTGGCACGACGACGGGGCCGAGCTGCGTGCTGACCCCGACGGGACGAGGGGGCTCTACCCGGAGCCGGTGCGGCACAACCGCACCTGCCGGGGCGGGTTTACCGGCGCCGGGGCCGCGGTAGGTCACCGTCCATGAGCGGAGACCCGAAGGGCTCGCGCGACCTCCGTCCACGCGACGAGCCCGACGCGCTGCAACCCGGCCAGGACCGGGACGACCGCGACGACGCGGACGACCGCGACGACGCCGGCAGCGACGACCGGGCCGCGGGGCCGCCGAACTCCGGGACCAGCGCGGGGGCACCGACCCCGGCCGACGGGGACTGACCGGGTCACCCGCCGGCGGACAACCCGTCGCGCAGCCGCAGCAGGGTCTTCGCGAGCAGCCGGGACACGTGCATCTGCGAGACCCCGATCTGCTCGGCGATCTGCGACTGCGACTGGTCGCCGAAGAACCGCAGCAGCAGGATCCGCCGTTCCCGCTCGGGCAGGCCCTCGATCAGCGGCCGCAAGGCCTCCCGGTACTCGACGCGGCTGTAGGCCTCCTCGACGGCGCCGACCGTCTCGGACCGGGCACCGCCGTCGGCGTCGTCGTCGACGGGGAACAGCGGGGCCGCGTAGCGCTCGGCCCGCGCCGCGAGCGCCTCGATGATCTCCTCGCGGTCGGCGCCGAGGCGGGTGGCGAGCTCGCTCGGCCGCGGCGCGCGACCCAGCTCCTGCGTCAGCGGACCGGTCGCCTTCCCGATCGCGACGCCGAGGTCCTTGAGCCGCCGCGGCACCCGCATCGACCATGTCCGGTCGCGGAAGTACCGCAGCATCTCCCCGCGCACGCACGGGATCAGGTAGCCGAGGAACTCCCCCTGCGCCCGCTCCGGGTCCCAGCGGTCGATCGCCGATATCAGCGCGATGGTCCCCGTCTGCACCAGGTCGTCGTGACCGACGAGACCGGTGCCGTGCCGTCGTGCGAGGTGCTCGACCACCGGCAGGAACGCGATCACCAGCCGGGACCGCAGGTCCGCGCGCTCGGGGTCGCCGTCGGGCAGCGCCGCGAAGCGGTGCAGCAACGGCATCTGGTCGGCGTACTCGCTCGGGCCGTCGGCATGGTCGGCATGGTCGAGCACGGCATGGTCGAGCACGGCATGGTCGACCGCGGACGCGGCAACGTTCGTGGGCACTGGGCCCCTCCCCTGACGGGTCGAAGGGAGGCAGCTGTCTGTACCTCGCACGCTGGGGCGCCGGTCGCGCGAGCGCCCTCGTCAGGACCTTTCCCACGAACGAGGTGGTCCAACCCTTCCGATGCCTGGCGTGACGACCAAACGGGTAGGTGCGACGACATGACCCGCGACTCGACGACCGTCGACACCCTCCTCGACGCGGCCGGCCGCACCTACGCCGACCAGGCCGGTATCACGCTGCGCGACAAGCCCGCCCCGCTCTACCGGCTGCTGGTCCTCGCGGTGCTGCTGTCCACCCGGATCCGGGCCGACATCGCCGTCGACGCCGCGCGCGAGCTCGTCCGCTCCGGGATGGGCACCCCCACGCGGATGCGCGAGGCCTCGTGGCAGGACCGGGTCGACGCGCTCGGCCGTGCCCACTACAGCCGCTACGACGAGTCGACGGCGACCGCCCTCGGCGAGGGCGCCGAGCTGATGCTGGGCCGCTGGCGGGGTGATCTGCGGCGGCTGCGTGCCGAGGCCGACGGCAGCCCCACGGTGATCCGCGACCTGCTCACCGAGATGCCGCGGCTCGGCCCGACCGGCGCCGACATCTTCTGCCGCGAGGCGCAGGACGTCTGGCCCGAGCTGCGCCCCGCCCTCGACGGAAAGGCCCGCCAGGGCGCGCAGCGGCTGAATCTGCCGACCGACCCGCACCGGCTCGCCCGCCTCGTCGCCGACAACGACCTCGGCCGGCTCGCCGCCGCCCTGACCCGGGCCGCCCTCGACGCCGACGTCCGCCGGGCGGTCCTCCGCGACCGCTGACGACACCACCTCATCGGATCTTCGGACCATTCTCCGAGAACGCCGTCCGACGACGCGCGAAAATGGACCGAATGTTCTAGAGTCGGCCGGCCGTCACTCGAACGTGGGCCGTGACGGAATTCGTCCACCGGTACCACTGGAGGTCGCCACAATGGGCCGTCGCATCTCCGACATCGCATTCGAGGAACAGCATTCCCTCGACGACGTGCGGGCGGCAGTCGCGGAACTCGTCGCCGATCCACGAACCGCCCCGGACGCGGTCGTCGCCGACCCCGGGACCGACCGCGACCGCGTCGAGACGGCGTCGGGGATCTACGCCGACCAGCAGCTCACCGACGCCGGCGACAAGGCGGTCACCGAGATGCTGTCCCGGCTGCACTCCGGAGGAGGAACGCCGGACCACCCGGGCGCCTGATCGGCCGCCGGAATTCCGGAAGGTTTACCGAACACGGCCGAGGGTAGGTGACCGCCGTCGGCCGTGGAAAGTTCGCAGAGGGTCGGTCGACCCGAATCCGCCGCTCGCGTCATTGCGCGAGCGGCGGATTCCGGTATTCAGGGGCGACGATTCGGGTCAGCGTTGTCCGGCCTCCGGTCCGAGCAGGTTCCCGAGCGGCCCGAGGTCGATGTTCAGGTCGCCCGGCTCGAGCCCGAAGTGCTCGCGCAGATCCACCATCGCCTCCTCCAGGCGCATGAGGCCGACACCGAGCGCCTCGATCTTCTCCTCGGGCAGGTCGCCCGCGTCCACCCGGCGCAACGCCTGGCGCTCCATCAGCTGGCGCAGCAGCTCGACGATGGTCAGTACCAGCCGGCCCAGGTCGCGGGCGACGGTATCGGGCTGGGCGTCGACACGGGCCGGCAGCTCAGGCATCGGTGGCGTCCTCGCGATCGCCCTGCTGCAGCGTCGACACCGAGCTGATCAGCGCCCGCAACGACACGTGGACCAGGTCGACCTCGGCGAGGGAGATCGTCACCTCGCCGGTCAGCACCACCCCGCCCGCGAGCAGACGGTCGAGGAGGTCGACCAGGCTCAGCTCGTCGTCCGGGTGGCTGATCGACACCGGACCGCTCACGACTCCTCCGCCGCGGCGAACGAGAACGGCGGCCACGGGCCCGTGACCTCGACGACCGCGCCGTCCCCCGACCTCGACACCGTGTCCCGGAACTCGTCCTCGCGCTCCCGGTCCACGAGGAACGTGGCGTTGAGGACCATCTCCTGGGTGCGGCCCGACAGCCGGGCGTCCTGCGGGGCGAACCGGCGGACGTCCACGGCGCACGCCGCCGCGGTCCCCGCCACCCGCTCGGCGACGGCCCGCGCATCCTCCCGTGCCTCCGCACCCCGGTCCCGGTCTGCCCTGCGCCGCAACAGATATGCGGTACCCGGCCGGTCCCCGGTGGACGCGGCCCCGGCATCCGGGGCGGGCGGCGGTGCTGCCGTGCCGTCCACATAGACCTTCACCCCCCACTCGCGACGGCCGCGGACGCGGTCGAGCGCGGCGCGGAACTCGTCGTGGCGCTGCCGCAGCATCGCGGTGACCGCGTCGTCGTCGCGGAACACCGTCGCGAGCCGCACCGGGGCGACCGTCCGGTCCTGCGCCGTCGCCGCGACGACACCGTGGTGCGCGCGCACGAGCATCTCGATCCGCCCGAGGTCCTCCATCGCGGCCGCCAGCCCGGCCTCGTCGAAACCGTCGTCGGCGACGGTCCCCACCACCGCGGCGAGCTCCTCCGTGCCCACGACCCGCGGCCGCTCACCGTCCACACCGGACATGTCGGGTGCCTCGCCCGCGCCCGCCTCCTGTACGGCGTACACCCACACCAGGCTCATCCGTCGGACTCCTGCTGCTGCGGCGCACGACGCTTGGTCGCCGCCCGCTTGCGCGGCGGCGCCTCGTCCAGCTCCGCGGTCCGGTCGGCCTCCAGCTCACCGATCCGCTGACGCAGCCTGCGGTTCTCCTCGTGCACGTCACGCTCACCGGAGCTGAGACTGGGATCGTGCTCCCACCAGTCGATCCCCATCTCACGCGCCTTGTCGACCGACGCCACCAGCAGCCTGATCTTGATCGTCAACAGCTCGATGTCGAGCAGGTTCACCCGGATGTCACCCGCGATCACGATCCCCTTGTCGAGGACGCGTTCGAGGATGTCGGCCAGGTTGGTCGACTCGACGCGGTGCTCGGGCGATCTCGCGCCGCGGCCCGGCATCGGGATGCCACCGCTTGTCATCGTCCTCCTCCCTGGCCACGACCGCGGCTGTAGCGGCCGAGGCGGCGGAACTCCGCCAGGTCGCCGTGTTCGTCAACGTGCACCTCGAACATCGCGAGCATGTCGGCCGAGTCGGGGATGCGCCGGGTCTCGACGACCTCGACCCCGATCCGCCACCCGCCCTCGTCGCGATCGCGTTCGACCGAGACCACGCTCTCCAGCTCGCGACCGGTGAGTCCGACGATCTGCTCGGCGGCGCGGCGGGCCGCGGCGACCGGGAGCATCGCCCCGTTGCCGTGTGCCGAGCCGTTGCGCTGCGGGGCATCCCGTCCGGGACGACGGGCGGGTCGGCGGGCGGCGCTGCGGGGGCGGCGACCGCCGTTGCGCCGGCCGGACTCCCGGTCCGGCTCGTCGCCGCCCTCGTCGTCGACCTCGTCCGCGGGCTCCTCGATCTGCTCCTCGGCGATCTCGTCGTCGGGCTCGTCCTCGATGTCGTCGGCCTCGTCCTCGATGTCGTCGGCCTCGTCCTCGATGTCGTCGGCCTCGTCCTCGATGTCGTCGGCCTCGTCAGCCTCGTCAGCCTCGCCGGCAGGCTCCTCGTCGATCTCCTCGTCATCGATCTCGGCGGGCCCGTCCTCGTCGACGTCGGGGTCGACCTGGTCGGGCTCCTCGTCCTCGGGCGCCTCCGCGTCGCCGGTCCCGGCGGCCCGCGCGCGGGACCGGACCTCGTCGCGGTCCTCGGTCCCGCCGTCACGGGCGCGCCGGGTCCGACGGTCGCCGCGTGCGCCCCGGCCGGCGTGCCGGCCCTGGGCGGGTCGACGGCGGGGGCGGTCGTCGCCGGTCATCTGCGGCGGTCCCCTCTCGTCGGTCACGTCCGCCGGTCAGGTCCGGCGGACCATCAGTCGTTGCAGCAGCTCGTTCTCACGCTCGACGCACTCCTCCTCCGACAGCGCACCCGTCCGACGCGCCTCGTCGACCGCCTCGAGCTCGGCCCGGATCCGCGCCGGGTCGTAGTACTGGTCCTCCGCCTGTTCCTGGATCTGCTGGGCCAGCCACACGACCCCGCGGACAGGGGCGAGCGGCAGGCCCAGGAGTCCGGATACCACTCCCACGACGAATCAGTCCTCCGGGACGAAGTCGTACGGGGCGAGCGGGCCGAGCAACCGTAGCCGCAGCCACTCGTGGGTGTCAGCGCCCAGTTCCTCGACCTCCTTCTCGAACTCCTCGGCGCCGTCGCGGGCGACGAGGAACGCCGCCTCGACGACGTCGTCCGGTTGCCCGGGTGTGGAACTCGAGACCTGCCGGGCGAACGGGCTCAGGCGTTCGACGATGTCGCGGGCGTCGACGTCGCGACGCTGCTCCATCGCCTTGGCGACGATCTCGCCCAGCTTGACGCGGTCGTAGTAGGAGGCGTCCTCGGGCACGCCACGGATGCGTTCCTGCAGCTCCGCGACGGCCGGTTCCTCCTCGACGATCTCCTGGACGAGCACCTCCTGCACGTAGCGCCCCTTCAGCGAGTACTGGACGAGCCCCTCGAGGGCCTCCAGCGCGCGCACGAAGCGGTCGTGGTGCGGGACGAGGAGCTCCTCGACGACCTGGTCGTGCTCGACGACCGCCGGAAAGCGCATGGGCAGCACCGTGGTCGCAGCCGCGACGGTGTCGACGACGTTCTCGTGTGCCATCAGGTCGTCGCGGGTGCCGAGCGGTCGGTCGGCGGGGACGTCTCCGACGAGCGCGGCGACGCCGTCGTGCTCGACCGTCGTCACCTCCCCCGACGGCCCCAGTCCCCTGAGGCCGTCCGGGAGCTCGGCGTCGGCGGCAACCAGCCCGTAGACGTAGGTGGCCGTCACCTCTCACGCTCCCGGGCACGCTGCCGCGGCCGCCTGCGGGGCTCGCGCTCGTCCTCGTCGTCGCCGTCCCCATTGCGGTTGCCGCCGAGGATCTCCTCGACCTTGTCGACGGCCGCGTCGAGGACGCCGGACGTCTTGCCCTTGGCACCGCCCTCCATCATCCCCTGGGTCAGCTGGGTGAGGTCCTTACCGCCCTTGCCCTCCCCGTAGAGGTCGAGCCGGTTGGTGGCCTCGGCGAACCTCAGGAACGTGTCGACGCTGGCGACGACGATGCGTGCGTCGATGGTGAGGATCTCGATCCCGACCAGCGACACCCGGACGAAGACGTCGATGACCAATCCCTTGTCGAGGATCAGTTCGACGACGTCGGCCAGTCCGCTGGACCCACCGCCTCCGCCCCGGTCGACGTATCCGCCGCCTGCGGGCTGCGTCGCGACCGTCATTCATCGGCTCCTTCCGGCTGCCGCGGGCCGGCGACGCGCGTTGCGCCGGCGGGCGGGCGGCTCCTCGTCGGGCTCGTCGACCTCGTCGTCGGCGCCCTCGTCGTAGTCGTCGTACTCGTCGTCTGCGCCGTCGTCGGAACGGTCGTCCCGGTCGTCGACGTCCTCGTCGGCCCGGTCGTCGTACTCGTCGTCGGCGCCCTCGGTGTCGTCGCGCTCATCGGCGTCGTCGTAGTCGGCGTCGTACTCGTCGTACTCGTCGTCCGCGCCGCCGGCGTCGTCCTCGTCGTACTCGTCGTCGGCGCGGTCGTAGTCGGCGTCGTCCTCGGCGTCGTCCGCCGACTCGTCCGCGGAGTCCTCGGCGTACTCGTCGTCGGCGCCGTCGGCGTCTCGCTCGTCGGCGTCCGGCTCGGCGGAGTCGTCGTCGGCGCGACCCTCCTCCTCGAGCGCCTCCTCGTGCGTCTTGACGACCTCGCTGTCGCGGATCTCTCCACGCCAGCCCTCGATCTCGTCCTGACGCAGCAGCGCGGAGGCCATCGCGTGCCTGCGGAAGTGCTTGAACTCCAGCCGGGCCCGCCGGCCCTGGGCGCGCCAGATGTTGCCGGTGCGCTCGAACAGGCCCTGCGGCCAGTACTCCAGCACCAGCAGGATCCGCGTCATGTTCGGGCCGATCTCGGTGAACGCGACCGCGCCGTCGACGTGCCCCTTCGCACCCTTCGACCGCCACACGATGTGGGAGTCCGGGACCTGCTCGAGGGTCGTCGCCTCCCACTCGCGGTGGGACAGGAAGATCTGTGCCTTCCACTGGGTCTTCTCGTCGGAGACCTGCTCGACGCTCTCCACCTTCTTCATGAAGCTGGGAAAGTCGGACAGCTGCGTCCAGAGGTTGTAGGTGGTGCGCAGCGGGAGGCCGACGTCGATCTCCTCGACGATGTTGGTGACCTTCAGCTTCTTCCCACTGCCGGACCCGCCACCGCCGCCGGAACCGCCGCCGAACAGGCCGGACACCTTGTCCTTGAGACCGGCGAAGAACCCGCCGCCCGACCCCTTGTCGGAGTCGTCGTCGCCGTCCCGGTCCTCGTCGTCGTCGCGGTCGTCGTCGCGGTCGTCGCGGTCCCGGCCGCCCAGCGCCTTGCGCACGCCGGAGCCACCGCTCTCGGTGATGCCGTCGAGCCGGTCGGTCAGACCGCTCACGCGATCCGTCGCCGCCTCGGCCGCCCGCTGCACCAGCAACGTCAGCAGTCGTTGGCCGGAGTCCTTGAGTGCGTCCGTCGGCAGTACGTCGGTGAGCTTGGAGTCAGGCATTGCTCGTCCTCCGTCGCCCGGTGCCCTTGGCCGCGCTCGAGGCGGTCTTGCCCGCGGACCGGGCCGTCTTGGTGGCGCCGCCCGCGGTCTTCGCCGCGGTCCGGGTCGTCTTCGCCGCGGTCCGCGTCGTCTTGGCGGCGGTGCCCGACGCCCGCGACCCGCCCGAACGCGTCGCGCGGGTCGCGGTCTCCTCGGCGTCACGCTTGCCCGCGGCGGCGGTCCGGCGCGCCCCGTTCGTCGCCTTCGCAGTGCGGCGGCGTGGACGCTCCTCGGTGTCGGTGTCGGTGTCGGTGTCGGTGCCGGCGTCGGCGTCGGTGCCGGCGTCGGTGCCGGCGTCGTCCTCGACGCTGTCGGCGGGCTCGTCGTCGCGGTCCACCTCGCCCTGATCGGCGTCCTGGTCCTCGTCGTCGCGGTCGCCGATGTCCTCGACGCCCTCGACGTCGCGGTCGTCCCGGTCCTCGTCCGCGCGGCCCCGACGGCCGCGCACGGTGTCCGAGACCTTGCCGCCGGCCGACGATGCGGCATCCGTGGCCGAGGAGGCGGCGGACGTGCCCGCGTCCTTCGCGCCGGAGCCGACGTCGCCGAGCGACTCGACCCGCTTGCCGACCTTGTCGGTCAGTGCGGTGACCTGGCGGGCCGCGACCGCCATCGCGGCGCCCTTGCCGGCCTCGAGCAGCCGGCCACGGACCTGGTCGGTCAGCGCCGTCAGCTCCGGCGACTTCCCGAGCAGCTTGCTGCCCTGGGCGAGGAGTTCACCCGGGCCACCGGCGCGTCGACCTGCTGCCATCCCACCGAGCATCAGGGCGAGCTTCATCTTCTTCGTTCGGCCCAGGAAGTAGCCACCGGCCACCCCGAGCGCGACGCGTGCGCCGCATTTCATCGTTCCTCCTCTTCTGTGGCCCGCGCCGGGAGTCCGCGATCAAGAATTCGTGATCGAATTCAATGAACGTGGGGGGTGGGCGGACCAGGGTCACTTTCAAATACCCGGCCTCTCGATGCGCACACCTTTACGGCGGTTCCCGTCGATATTTGCGCCGTTCGGCGGACCGCAACGCGACATTTCACGGACGCGATCCTCGATCATCCGGGTGAGGCTGCCCCGAACGCCGGAATGCGGCGCACCCCGCCGCAATTCGGACCGCGACGACACCGACCGAGGGATCTTGATCCGCAACCACGGATCAAATACGGGATCCGGGGCGTCTTCGCGGTGACCGAGAAGGTCTTCCGGCGAGACTGCGGATCGCGTCAGGACGACGCGTTCGCGGCGGCGACCACGACCAGCACGATGAGCGCGACGAGGAGCAGCACCACGGTGATCGGCAACAGCAGGATCGCGAGCAGGAGAATGCCGACCAGCGCGACGCGCATCCTCGGGCTCAGCGCGCCGATGACCCCCTTGAAGGCGCCCCAGACCGCGTTGCGGCCCTGCATTCCCGCACGTACACCGCCCAGCAGCCCGCCGACAGCGAGCCCTCCGGCGGCGGCGGTGCGGTCGAACGTCCCGGCCAGGTCCTCGACCTGGTCGAGGGCGATCCCTGTCGTCGCGCGCAGCGCCGATCGCAGGAGCTCCTTGAGGCTGTCCTTCAGATCGGCGATCGCCGCGGCCCTGCGCTCGGAATCGGACGGCCGGCTGCCGTTCGTCGAGACATGCCGTTCCCCGTCGATCTCCAGAGCCGTCGTCGGCCGCATACGTTGACCCTCCCTTGAGCCGCCCCACCCCGGGCGAGGAGGCGACACCGAGCGAATTACCCGGGCAGGGCTGCGCGTTACGCGTTTCGGACGAGAATTCGAGAATTTCAGCCTCCCGTCGCAATCTCCGACTCGATCGGCCGCTGCGACACGCCGCCGTCCGGGGGATCGACAAGTCCGAGGGGCCGGGGACCGCGACGCCACGGCAATTCATGATCCAAATCGGCGGCCGCTTCGTGGAGCGGTGCCCCGGGGAGTCGCGAAGCCGGCGGGACCGACGCTGATCAGGACGCTCGCGGCCGCCGGAGGGGGACACGTGTCGGTTCGCCCCTCGGGCGGGTCGACGCGGCTCATGCGGTCGGCGACGTCCTGCGCCCGCCGCGGGTTCTGCCGACGGGTTCGTCGCCCGGGTCTGGCTCCCCGTCAACTCCCCCATCCGCGGCGCCGACAATGAGGTCGTCGGGATCCTGCACCACGTCGAGGACGTCACCGACCTGGTGGGCGACAGTGACAACCTCGACAACCTCCACGGCGACGGCGACCGCGCCGGCACGACCGACGGCCCCGACGGCCTCGTCACCCCCGCCGAGCTCGACGGCGCCGTCGACAGCACTGCGGCCGGGGCGGTCGACGTGGTACTCGACGTGGTGTCCGGTTCCACCGCCGGGTGAGCATCGAGCAGGCCAAGGGTGTGCTCATGGCCGACCGGCGGTGCACCCCCGACGACGCGTTCGCCCTGCTCGTCAGCCTGTCGCAGCAGACGAACACGAGGTGCACGTCGTCGCCGACGCGGTGATCGACCAGCTCTCCTCGGCGCGATCCGCGGCGCGCCGCCCTCCGACTCGTAGGCGGCGGCGCGCCGCTCGGTCAGCGGTGGGTGCTCAGCTCCACCCGGGCTGCGAGCACGTCGACCGTCTCGTCGCGGCCGCACTCTTTTCAGACACTTCAGGCGATACTCCGCGCGGGGCCGTCCTACGCGGCCGGGCGAACGCGACGGAACCGGCGGGATTGAATCCGGCATCGTGGGGAATGCCAAGAGCACCGGCCGTGGCCGCGGGTTCGCCGGGAGGCCCGCAGGCCGCGGCCGGTCCTCGACGGTGGTGAACCGGCCGGGCGCGGGGGTGGATCGGTCAGGCGGAGCGGTGCGGCGCGCCGCGCAGGCTGCACCAGTACGCCGACACCTCGGCGGGCGTGAGTTCCGTCCGGACCTGCGCCGCCATGTCCGATCCGAACGCCTGCTCGAGCGACGCACGGACGATCTTGCGCAGCCGACGGTCCAGCTTTCTCGGTGGGCCCGCCGCGCCGAAGGTCAGGATCGCGACGTAGCCGTGTCGCCGGTGCCGGCCGCGTCGCCGCGGGGTCAACACATCGCGGGCGAACGCGACCTCTGCGGTCATCGGGTGCTTGCGGTGGCCGTTGACCGCGCGCGTCAGCTCGGCCGCGATCACATGCGGATCGAGCTCGGCGGGAGCCCTCACGTGCAGCGCAGCCATCACGTCGACGGGGCCGGCGGTCATGGGCCGACCGTCGTCGCGAACCACCCGGGAACATCCCACAGCCATGTGCGCTCCTCCGCCGACGGCGAGGCAGCTGGCTGTACCCCGTCGCGATCGTAGGCAGGTCGCCGGCAGCGGCGCCAGACCCCGGCCGGTGGCAGAGCCGGCCGGAGCGCATCCGTCAGCAGCGCGAGCCGGCGCCCCCTCCTGCCGACATCCGTTGCATCCGGCGCAGTACGTCCGTGCTCGGGAAGCACCCCTCCCGTGACTTGTCCGCCAGCAGCTGCACGTACTCCGGGACCATCTCCGCGGGGATCGACTCCTCGATCATGTCGAGCTGGGTTCCGCTCGGGTAGGGGTCGTCACGGACAGTGTCGAGCAGCAGCCGGACGAACACCTCACGCGGCTCCGGCGTCCGCTGCTCCTCGTCACGGCTCGCGCCCCGGTCGCGGTCGTCGTGGCGTCGCTGCGTCGAGGTCATGGGGTACTCCTGTCCACGGGCGGAGGGGATACTGACGTGTTGGGGGTTCCACGGGGCCGGCGTCGTCAACCGTCGTTTCCCGGGTGGGGACCCGACTGGGCGAGCGCATGGGAGGCGGCGTGACGACCGGGGTGCGTGAGCGTGAACGGAAGTTCGAGGCACCGGAGGACGCGCGGCTGCCCGATCCGGGTGAGCTGTTCGGCCTCAGGGTGAGCGGCCACGACGAGGTGGAGCTCGACGCCACGTACTACGACACCGCCGACCTCGGCCTGGCCCGCGCCGGGCTCACGCTGCGGCGCAGGGTCGGCGGTGACGACTCGGGCTGGCACCTCAAGCTGCCCGTCGACGCCGACACCCGCGACGAGATCCGGCGCCCGCTGGACCCCGCGACCACCGCGGTGCCCGAGGAGCTGGTCGAGCTGGTCCGCGTCCACACCCGGGACGCGGCCCTCGAACCGGTCGCGAAAATCCTCACCCGGCGCCGCCGCTGGCAGCTCGTCGACGACGGCGGCACGCGCGTCGCCGAGGTCGCCGAGGACGGGGTGCACGGCGTGCGGCTGAGCCCCGCGTCCGGCGAGGAGAACTGGCGGGAGCTCGAGGTCGAGCTGGTCGGCGATGCGCCGGGACGACTGCTCGACGCGGTCGAGTCGGAGCTGAGCGGGCTGGGCGTGCACCGGTCGGACGCGCCGTCCAAGCTCAGCAGGGTGCTCGGTGACCGGCTGCCCGCGCCTGCGCCCGGACGCACACACCGCACGGCGGGCGACGTGCTCCTCGACCACCTCCGCACGCAGGTCACGACCCTGCGGGCCCAGGACCCGCTCGTCCGGCTCGACGCCGGCGACGCCGTCCACACGATGCGGGTCACGGCCCGCCGGCTGCGCAGCATCCTTCAAGGCCACCGCCGTCTGATCGACCGGGCCGCGACGGCGGCCGTCGTCGACGACATGCGCTGGCTGGGCGCCGAACTCGGCGCGGCCCGCGACACCGAGGTCATGGCCGCGCGGTTCGCCGCGGCCGTCGACGCCGTCCCGGACGTCGACGTCCTGGGGCCGGTGCAGGCCCAGATCACCCGGCGGTTCGGCCGGCAGCAGCGGGAGGGGCGGTCGCGCGCGCTGGCCGCCCTCGACAGCCACCGCTACCTCGACCTGCAGGCCCGCCTCGACGACCTGCTCGACCGCCCGCCGCTGACCCGCCACGCCGCGGGCAAGCCCCGGCCCGAGCTGCGCCGCGCGGTCCGCGCTGCGTGGCGCCGCACCGCGGCACGCCACGACGCCCTGGCGTCGGCGGGCGACGCGGCCGAGCGCGACGCCGCTCTGCACGAGGTCCGCAAGGCGGCGAAGCGGGCCCGCTACGTCACCGAGGTCGCCGAGAGCGTGCTCGGGAAACGAGCGTCACGGCTGCGCACGCGGATCAAGGACGTCCAGACGGTGCTCGGTGACCACCAGGACACGGTCGTCGCCCGCCCGGTGCTGCGTGAGCTGGGCGCCCAGGCCCACTCCGAGGGCCACAACGGCTTCACCTTCGGCATCCTGTACGCGCGGGAGGCCGCGGTGGCCCAGGAGCTGCGGGCACGGCTCCCCCGGGCGTGGAAGCGGCTCGCGAAGCGCGCACGCTCGCTCTGACCCGGGTCCCCGCAGGCGCGTCCGTCGTCACCGACGGTGCTCAGGGGTGGGACATGCCCTCCGGGCCGGAAGTGGGACGTCTCCGGTGCGCCGAACGGTCGTCCGCAGGCGTGCGCCTCCGGTCGCGCCGCTCGGGCCTCTGACCGCACGACGACGCCCGTACGCCGGATCCGGACGTGCGGCGCGGTTGCGTGGTGGTCACTGTGGGTATCCGATCGACGTGACCGGGAGGCCAGCCGGCCAGGGCGAGGAGACCGACACGTGAGCATCGACAACTGTGACCTGAGGCTGTGGCGCCCTGCGTCGCCCGCCGCACGGCCCGGCTCGTTCGCCCGGTCGTCACGCCCCGAACAGGAGCAGGCGGACGTGGCCGCGGCCGCCGACGTCGACACCCGGGCGGACGGCTCCGACGCCGTCGCGGCCGAGAAGTAGCCGCGGCAGGGGGCCGGCCGCGCCGTAGCCGGACCGGATGCGGGGGTCGCGCGACCGTCCCCGCTCCCGTTCAGCCGCGCGCACTCTTCGCGGCTCGCGCTGCCGACGGGTCGTCTGCGGTGAGCCCCTCCCGCAGCCGGCGCAGGGTGCGTGTGAGCAGCCGCGACACGTGCATCTGGGACACTCCCACCTGCGCCGCGATCCGCGACTGCGACTGGTCCTCGAAGAACCGCAGCCGCAGGATGCGCCGCTCGCGCTCGGGCAGCTCGTCGATCAGCGGCCGGAGCGCGAGCTCGTACTCGACCTGCTCGTAGGCCTTCTCGACGGTGCCGACGCGCTCCTCCCCCGAATCCTCGTCGTCGACGGGGTACAGCGGTGCGGCGTGCCGGTCGGCGGCAGCCGCGAGTGCCTCGATGACCTCTTCGCGGTCGACCTGGAGGTAGGCCGCCAGCTCGCTGGGCCGGGGTGCGCGGCCGAGCTGCTGCGCCAAGGGGCCGGACGCCTTCCCGATCGAGACGCCGAGCTCCTTCAACCTGCGCGGGACCCGCATCGACCACGTCCGGTCACGGAAGTAGCGCAGGATCTCACCGCGCACGCACGGGATCAGGTATCCGAGGAACTCACCCTTCGCCCGCGCAGGATCCCATCGGTCGATCGCGGTGATCAGACCGACGGTTCCGGTCTGCACGAGATCGTCGTGGCTGGCCACGCGGTACCCGTGACCATGGCGTCGCGCGAGGTGCTCGACCACCGGCAGGAAGGCGAGGACCAGGCGGGACCGCAGCTCGGCCCGTTCCGGATCGTTCTCGTCGAGCTCCGCGTACCGGTGCAGCAACGGCATCTGGTCGGCGTACTCGCTCGGACCGGGATGCGTCCCGACCGTTGCGCCGGTGGCGTCCCGCCCGTCCTCGACGGGTGCGGCCCGCGGACGACGCTGTTCCGGGACCGACGTGGTGGCTGGGTACACGTGTTCCTCCTCGCTGAGAGCGGTCGGGAGGCAACTGGCTGTACCCCGGGGTCTGGAATCGGGCTGACGCGCCGCGACCCGGTCGTCGTGACGGCCGCGACGACAGCGGCTCGTAACAGGTTTGGGTACCCGGCTCGGCCGTCGTCAACCACGATGCGACAAAATGGGCCTCCGACCTGCAAGGACAGGCCGGATCAGCCCTCCACGGACAGCACGTCCTCGTCGTCGGTCCACACGGTGACACGGGTCCCCGCCGCGTCCGTCGTCACGGTCAGCCCGCGGGCGATCGACCGGATCAGCGCGAGCCCGTTGCCGCGGCCCTCCGTGCAGTGGGCTCCGTCCCGCCACCGCCCTGTGTCGGTGACGACGGCGGTCGCCCGACGCCGTCCCGAACCCGCCGGCTCCACGGCCAGGTCGATGTGCACCCGGCCCGTGTCGAGGCCCCGGTAGGCATGCTCCACGCTGTTGCCGAACGCCTCCACCACCGCGAAGACGAGCGCGTCGGCCGCCGACGACGGCCACGCCTGGGCGGCGAGCCACGTCCGCACCGCACGACGTACCAGACCGAGCTCCGCCGGCTGCGCGTCCACCCCCAGGCACAGCTGCGCGTCCATCCGATCGCCTCCCCGTCCCCCGACGCAGGGCGCCCCGGCCGCCCCAGGACCCTGCTTAGCCCGTTGCGGTGCCGTTCAACCCCCGCACGAGAAACGGGCCACGCGGGCCCAGTCGATCGGCCCGGTACGGTTTCCCCGGGCCGGGCCCTGGGTATCGCCCGCGCCGTGACCCCCACCTCGATCACCGGCCGCGTCCGCGCGACCCGTACACCATGACCGGCCCCGTGCTGGCCCGGAAACCTCCGCGCGACGGCGTCGTCACCGTCGCATCGGTGCCCGAGGGTCACGCCTACGTGCGCCACCTCTCCGATCCCGTCGAGCGCGACCGGGTCGACCGTCTCCCCGACCCGCGTCCCGTCCCGGCCCCGAGCGACCCGTCGGTCTGGTGGCCGCCGCGGATGATCGACCCGGCCTGGGTTGCGGACAACCACCGGTCCTTCGACGTGTTCCACCTCCACTTCGGCTTCGACGCCCAACCGGTCGAGGACCTCCGTGCGCTGGTCGACACGTTGCGCCGCAACGGCATCCCGCTGGTGCAGACAGTCCACGATCTCCGCAACCCGCACCATCCCCGCCGCAACGAGCACGACCGCCATCTCGACGTGCTGATCCCGGCCGCCGACGAGCTCGTGACGCTGACCCGCGGCGCCGCGGACGAGATCGCACGGCGCTGGGGCCGGGAGGCCACCGTGCTGCCGCACCCGCACGTCGTCGACCTTCCGTCGATCGACGCGCCGCGGGCCGCGCGTGCCGGTACGGTCGTCGGCATCCACCTGAAGAGCTTGCGCGCCAACGTCGATCCGCTGCCCGTGGTCGACACGGTGGCCGCCGCGGTCGCCGGGTGCGACGACGTCGTGCTGCGCGTCGACGTGCACCGTGACGTCATGGACCCGGGCGGGGAGAACCACGACGCCGAGGTCGCGAGCCGGCTGCGGCAGGCGGAGCGCGACGGGCTGCTGCGGCTGGAGGTCCACGACCTCTTCTCCGACGAGGAGCTGTTCACCTACCTGCGCGACGAGATCGACGTGTCGGTGCTGCCCTACCGGTTCGGTACGCACTCGGGCTGGGCGGAGGCCTGCCACGACCTCGGGACAGCCGTCGTCGCCCCGGACTGCGGCTACTACCGCGACCAGCACCCGTGCCCGACCTACGGCAACAACGAGGTCGACGGCGTCGACGCAGCGTCGCTGGCCGACGCCGTCGTGACGGCCTGCCGGGCGGCGCCGCCCGCACGGCCGGGCCGGAACCGGCGCACGGCCGAGCGGCTCGCGCTCGCCCGCGAGCACGAGCGCATCTACCGCCGGGCGCTCGACCGGGTGCGCGGATGACGCCGCTGCGGATCGCGCTGATCGCCTCGTCGAACTTTCCGATCGCCGAACCGTTCGCCGGCGGCCTCGAGGCGCACACCGCCCTGCTCGCCCGCGAGCTGACCGCCCGGGGCCACGACGTCACGGTGTTCGCCGCGCCGGGGTCCGACGTCGTGCCCGGCGCGCGGGTCGAGGAGATGCCGGTCCTGGCGATCAGCGACGTCGCCCGCGGTGACGTGTCCATGCCCCCGGCGCGGTTCATGGCCGAGCACCACGCCTACCTCGACCTCATGCTGAGGCTGGCCCGCGGCGACGAGTTCGACGTCGTCCACAACAACAGCCTCCACCATCTCCCGGTCGCGATGGCGCGCACGTTGCCCGTCCCGCTGGTCACGACCCTGCACACGCCGCCGACGCCGTGGCTGGAGTCCGCGGTCGTCACCGCGGGCGGCCGGCACGGCGTACTCACCGCGGTGAGCAGCCACACCGCAGGAGCGTGGCGGCACGTCGCGGACGGCATCACCGTGATCCACAACGGTGTCGACGTGGAGGCACGTCCGCACGGGCCGGGCGGTGGCCCGCTGGTGTGGGCGGGACGCATCGTCCCCGAGAAGGGCGCCCACCTGGCGATCCGTGCCGCGCGGGCGGCCGACCGGCCGTTGCTGCTCGCGGGTCCGGTGAGCGATCCCGGGTACTTCGCCGAGGCGGTGGCGCCGCTGCTGGGCGGCACCGTCCGCCACGTCGGCCACCTGCCCCATCCCGCGCTCACCCGGCTGGTGGCCCGGGCCGCGGCGATGCTGGTGACGCCGAGCTGGGAGGAGCCGTACGGGCTCGTCGTCGCCGAAGCGCTGGCGTGCGGCACGCCCGTCGCCGGGTTCGCGGTGGGTGCGCTGCCCGAGATCGTCGACGACAGCTGCGGACGGCTGGTGCCCGCGGGCGACACCGACGCGCTCGCCGCCGTCATCCCGGCGGTGGAACAGCTGTCGCGCAGCGCCGCACGCCGCCGGGCGGAGCTGCGGTGGAGCCACCGCCGCATGGTCGACCAGTACGAGGCGCTGTACCGCCGGATCGCGGCATGATCGGCTACTACGTCCACCACCAGGGCCGTGGGCATCTCACGAGGGCGCTGGGGATCCTCGCCGCCTACGGCGGGCCCGCCACGGTACTGAGCACCGTCCCCCGGCCCGACGACGGCTCGGCCGCCGCGCTCGGCTGGGTCGAGCTGCCCCGCGACGACGAGGCGCTGCGGCCGCAGGACCCGACCGCGGGCGGCGTCCTGCACTGGGCACCGCGCCACGACCCAGGGCTGCGGGGCCGGATGGCCACGATCGCGGAGTGGATCGGACGGACGGCACCGCGGCTCGTCGTCGTCGACGTGTCGGTCGAGGTGACGCTGCTGTGCCGGCTGCTCGGGGTACCCGTCCTCGTCGTCGCGATGGCCGGTGACCGGACCGACCGGCCCCATCGCGCCGCCTACGACGCCGCCGACGCGCTGCTCGCGTGCTGGCCGCGAGAGGTCCTCGACCCGCCGTGGCCGACGGCGTGGACGGCGAAGACCCGGTTCGTGGGCGCGTTGTCGCGCTACGACGACCGGATCGGCGTCCCCACCGCGGTCGAGCCGGCCGAGGTGGCCGCCGCGCGGACCCGGCGGCGCAGTGTCGTCGTGCTCCTCGGGGCCGGCGGACGCGACGTCTCCGACGAGGACCTCGCGGCGGCCGTCCGTGCCACACCGGGCTGGAACTGGACCGTCCTCGGCGGCGGCAACGGCTGGTTCCCCGATCCGTGGCCGCTGCTGCGCGGCGCCGACGTCATCGTCACCCACGCGGGCCAGAACGCGCTGGCGGAGGTCGCGGCCGCGCGCAGGCCCGCGATCGTCGTCCCCCAGCGACGTCCGCACGACGAGCAGTTCGCGGCGTCGTCGGCGATCGCGGCGGCCGGGCTGGCCACGGTCTGCCCACGGTGGCCCGACGCGGCGGTGTGGCCGACGCTGCTCGACGACGCGACCGCCGACGACGGCGACCGGTGGCGGTTGTGGTGCCCGGGCGGGGCGGCCATCGCGGCCGCCGGCCTGATCCGGGAGCTCGCCCAGGACGGGTCGACGTGCACGTCGGCCTGATCACCGTGGCGCACGGCCGGCACGGGCACCTGCGCCGCCAGCAGGCCGGGCTCGCCGACGTCGAGGAGCCACCCGCGACCCGGGTCGTCGTCGCCGTCGACGACCCCGTGATCGCGACGATCGTGGCCGGCTGCCCGCTGCCCGACAGCCGTACCGTGGCCGTGCGCTCCGACGGCACCGGGCTGCCGGTCGCGCACGCGCGCAACGTCGGCGCCGCCGCCGCGATCGCCCGGGGCGCCGAGCTGCTGGTGTTCCTCGACGTCGATTGCATCCCCGGCCCGGCACTGTTCCGTCGCTACCGCGAGGCCGCCGCCGGCGGCGGCGAGCGGCTGCTGTGCGGGCCCGTCGCGTACCTGCCGCCGCCGCCCGAGGGCGGCTACCGGGCCGACGCGCTGGCCACGAGCGCCGCGCCGCACCCGGCCCGGCCCGCCCCCGCCGACGGCACCTGTGTCGACACCGACGACCACGACCTGTTCTGGTCGCTGTCGTTCGCGGTGACGACGCCGGCGTGGATCCGCCTCGGCGGGTTCCACGAGGGCTACCGCGGCTACGGCGGCGAGGACACCGACTTCGGGTACGCGGCCGCCGCGGCCGGGGTCGGGCTGCGCTGGGTCGGCGGCGCCACGGCCTTCCACCAGCACCATCCCGTGAGCGACCCGCCCGTCGAGCACCTCGACGACATCCTGCGCAACGGCGCGCTCTTCCGCAGGCGGTGGGGCCGATGGCCGATGACGGGCTGGCTGGGGGCGTTCGCGGCGGCGGGCCTCGTCCGCCACGACCCCGTCACCGACGACTGGGAGAAGGTTGCCGTCACACAGGTGTGAACCGCGCGCGGACGGGTAGGAGGCGGCCGATCCGATCCCGGTGTCGGCAACGACCTCCCCTTCGAGCCGGCACCTTCCCCGCGCGGGGGCCGGGCCCACGGCCCCCGCGCACCACCCCGGGTCAACGTCGCCGCACGGCGATGCCCGGTTGCTCGGCCTTCCCGAACTCCTCACGCAGCGCGGGGAGCAGCCGGGTGCGGGCGAACTCGCAGAAGTCGGGCTGCATCTCCCCGCCCACCTCGACGAGCGCGACGTGGGTGAACCCGGCCTCGACGAACGGGCGCACCGCCTCCACGACCCCGTCGACGTCGGGTCCGCACGGGATCGCACCGGCGACGTCCTCACGCCGCACGAACTGCGACGCCGCCGCGAACCCCGCCGTCCCCGGCAGCTCGGCGTTGACCTTCCAGCCACCGCCGAACCAGCGGAACAGGGCGTGTGCGCGGTCGGTCGCCGCGTCGACGTCCGGGCCCCAGCTGACGGGCTGCTGACCGATCTTGGGCAGGTCCGCACCGGCGGCGTCGTCCCAGCCGCGCACCAGTTCGGCCTCCGGCTGCACGGCGATCATCGCGTCGGCCACCGGCGCCCAGCGCTGCACCGACTGCTCCCCCGACACCGCGACGGCGATCGGCACCCCCTCGGCGGGGTGGTCCCACAGCTTCGCCGAGTCGACCCGGAAGTGCCTGCCCTCGCGGGTCACGTAGCCGCCGTCGAACAGGTCGCGGATGATCGCGACTGCCTCGTCGAGCATCTCCTGGCGCACGTCGGCGGCGGGCCAGCCCCGGCCGACGACGTGCTCGTTGAGGTTCTCCCCCGACCCCAGCCCGAGGGTGAACCGACCACCGGAGAGCAGTGAGACCGTCGCAGCCTTCTGCGCGACGACGGCCGGGTGGTAGCGCATGATCGGGCAGGTCACGTACGTCATGAGCGGGACCTGCTCGGTCGCGGTGGCGACGGCGCCGAGGACGCTCCACGCGTACGGGGCGTGACCCATCTCGTCGAGCCACGGGAAGTAGTGGTCGCTCATCACCTCGAAGTCGAAGCCGGCCCGCTCGGCGGCGACGGCGTCGGCGACGAGCTCGCGCGGGCCGCGCTGCTCGGTCATCAGGGTGTAGCCGAAGGAGGTCATGGCCGCGGCTACCCGGGCGCCGCGGCGTTACCCCCGCTCAGGGCAGTGACCCGCTGTCGAGCAGGTCCCGGGCCACGTCGGCGACCTTGCGCCTGCGGTTGCGGGCGGTGCGGCGCAACAGGTCGAAGGCCGTGACCGCGTCGGTGCGCCGGGCCGCCATCAGGTAGCCGACGGCCCGCTCGATCACGACGCGATAGTCGAGCGCGTACTGCAGCTGCCGGGCGAGCTCGTCGGACCGGCGGGCTGCCAGCAGCGACCGCAGGGTCGTCTCCAGCGCCCCGGAGTAGCCGACGAGCGCCGAGCGTTCCGAGTCGTCCCACTCGTGCGGCCGGTCGCGGTAGACGTCGAGCGAGCCGACGGTGACCCCGCCCAGCCGGACCGGAACCCCCAGCACCGAGTACACGTCGTGCTCGACGAGGACCTGCCTGCTCGCGGGCCAACGCTGCTCCGTCGCGAGGTCGGTCGTCTCGACGGGCCGCCCGTGGACGAACGTGTCGACGCAGGGCCCCTGCCCCGTCTCCGTCTGCACCTCCTCGAGGACGCGGCCCGGGCCGTCGGTCGCCGCCGCGTAGCGCAGCGAGTCCTGCTCGTCGGCCACCATCAGTCCCGCGCCCGTCACCCCGAACAGGTCCACGCAGGCCTCGACGACGGCGTCGAGGGCGCCGGCGAGGTCGGCGTCGTCTGCCGGTTCGAGCCCTCGCAGGCTCGCCGTGAGCTGGTCGACGTCGATGTTCGCCATCGGTGCAGATCTCCTGGAGGTGTCGCTGCGGTGGGCGGGCGGCCCCTACGGGCCCTGTATGCCCGGACCGGCCGCCCGACATGCACGGACGGCGCCGGGCCACCCTCCCCCGTGGCCGGTGCGCACCCCCCGACGGGGTCGCCTAAACTTCTCCCCGACGGGCCCCAGCGGCCCTCGCCCTCGTCGCCCTGTGTCCGCGGCAACCGGTACCGACCGTCTCCTCCGGTCGTCCGGCCCCCGCATACCCGAACGGCGACCAGAAATGACCACACTCCCGGCGGCCGGCCTCGCCGCGCGACTCCACGACCTCACCACGCTGCTCACCGCGCCCGGCCCGTTCGACCGTGTGCGTTCGGAGGCCGCCGTCGTCGGCCTCCTGCGCGACCACGTGCCCGGGGTGGTGTCGGTGAGCCTCACGCGCTGCTCCGGCCGTAGCCCCGTCACCGCCGTCAGCACCGACGCCCTGGCCGACCGCGCCGACCGCATGCAGTACGACACCGGTGAGGGACCCTGCCTGCACGCCATGACCGGCGACGAGCTCGTCGTCCTCGATCTCGCCGACGGCGCGGCCGACGCGCGGTGGCCCCGGTTCCGTAGCCGGATCGCCGGGGAACCCGCGGTCGGCGGGGTGCTGAGCCAGCCGCTGCGCGACGGGACCCCGGCGAGCCTGAACGTCTACCTGGGCGTACCCGTCCCGGACCGCGACGCCGTGGCCGCCGCCGCCGCGGCGGCCTGCCTCGCACTGGCCGCCGTCGCGACCCGGGCCCGCGCCGACCAGCTGACCGAGGCGCTGGCGTCCAGCCGCACGATCGGCACGGCCATCGGGGTACTGATGGCCCGGCACGGATGGACGCAGGACGCCGCGTTCACCGCGCTGCGCGAGGCGAGCCAGCACGCCAACCGCAAGCTCCGCGACGTCGCCGCCGACGTGGTCGGGACGGGCGAGGTCCCGACCTGAGCCGGGCGGGCCCGTCGGCACCCGGCCCCCGTCCAGCCGGCCCGCGTGGTCCGGCCCCGTGTTCAGCCGGCGCTGCCCTTGGTGTTCCAGCCGCCGTCGACAGGGAGGATCTCACCGGTGCAGAAGCTCGCGTCGTCCGACAGCAGGAAGGCGGCGGCCGCGGCGATGTCCTGCGCGGTGCCCAGGCGTGGGATCAGGTGGGCGGAGACGAAGTTCTCCCGCATGCTGTCGGTGATGCCCGCGAGGATCGGGGTGTCGATCGTGCCGGGGCAGATGCAGTTGACGCGGATGCCGCGCGGGCTGTACTCCATCGCGACCTGCTGGGTCAGGCTGACGACGCCGCCCTTCGCGGCGGAGTAGGCGGCCAGGTTCTCCAGGCCCTTGAGCGCGGCCATCGACCCGATGTTGACGATGGCACCGCCACCGTTGTCGAGCATCCGCGGGATCACGGCCTGCATGCCGAGCCAGACGCCCTTGAGGTCGGTGTCGATCACGAGGTTCCAGCCGGTCTCGTCGAGGTCGACGACGTTGTCGGGGCCGACGGAGTTGACGACGCCCGCGATGTTGCCGAGCACGTCGACCGCGCCGAAGCCGCCGACGGCCTCGTCGACGAGCCGCTTCCAGTCGCCGGGCTTGCGGACGTCCATGACGACGTGGGTGGCGCGGCCGCCCTCGGCGACGATCTGCTCGGCGGTGGAGTCGTTGTCCTGGAGGTCGCCGATGACGACGGCGGCGCCCTCCGAGGCGAGCCGCATCGCGACGCCACGCCCGATTCCCTGGACCCCGCCGGTGACGACCGCGACCTTGCCCTCGAACCTGTTCACGTCCACTCCTGTCCCACGACGATGTGCCGACCGGCGGCGACGGACCCCGATGTCGTTGCCAAACGTGAGGTCGTTTATCGCCACCGCCAGGGTGACCGTGATCGCCGAAGGTGTCAACGTTCGTGCCGACAACCTGCGGACCACGGCGGCGACTCCGCTGCGTAACCGACCAGACGTTCAGCTACGTGCGCACCGATTGACCCCGCCCCGCGTCCCTGCGAGCATCGTTCTACCGACCGGTCGGTCGAGAATTCGGCCGGGACACCCGAGACGACCCAGGAGGACGACGTGACACTCGACGGCGAGATCGCGGTCGTGACCGGAGGAGCCAGCGGCATCGGGCTCGCGTGCGCCCAGCTGCTCGCCGAACGCGGCGCCCGCGTCGTGCTCACCGACATCAACGAGTCGGCCCTGCAGGACGCCGTCGGCACCCTCAAGGGCGCCGACCACGAGACGTTCACCCTCGACGTCACCGACGACGACGCCGTCCGCGCCTGCGCCGACCGCGTCGAGGCCGAGGTCGGGCCGGTCACGATCGTCGTCACCGCCGCCGGCATCACCCACCTGCCGGTCCCCGCCGAGGAGCTCGCCACCGAGACGTGGGACGAGGTCATGCGCGTCGACGTCCGCGGCACCTGGTCGTCCGCCGTCGGGTTCGGCAAGGCGATGGTGCAGCGCCGCCGGGGCACCGTCGTCACGATCTCGTCGATCACCGGCCTGCGCTCGACGCCCCTGCACTCCTACGGCATCGGCAAGGCCGCGGTCATCCGCATGACCGAGAACCTCGCCGGCGAATGGGGCCGCGCCGGGGTCCGGGTCAACGGCGTCGCCCCCGGCTACACGCTGACCCCGCTGGTCCGGCGCCTCATCGAGGCCGGCGAGCGCGACGCGTCGTCGATCACGAACTCCACGGCGATGGGCCGCATGATCGAGCCCGAGGAGATCGCCAACGCCGTCGCGTTCCTCGCCGGGCCCGAGTCGTCGGCGATCACCGGCGTCACGATCCCCGTCGACGCGGGCTGGCTGATCTCCCCCAACTGGCAGACCTACGGCGGCGTCCGCCCCCACGACGACTGACCACCCGGACCGGGCGGGACGGGTCGGCCGGTCGGGGCCGGCGACGAGTCCCACTCCCCCACGTCGACGACGAGGCGGAACGTCGAGCCCGCGCTCTGCACGAAGTTGCGCCCGTACGTGGAGTTGCCGACGGTGTCGCCGCTGCCCCCGCGCGGCTCCGGGCCGGCAGCGAGGTGGTCGGCGGGCACGTTCGTCGGCAGTGCGGAGAACGGGCGGCGGGCCAGTGCGACGTGCGGCCCAGCTCCGCATCGCGCGGTCGGGGCCGAGCAGCGCGGGGCGCAGGTGGCGGCGGTACCAGACCTCGAAGACCGTGGCGGCGGCCGAGTCGGCGGCCAGCGCCCACTCGTAGCGGCCGTCGCCGGGCACCGGCAGCGTCCCGTCCCGGTTCGCCCGGATCGGGGTCGGCCCGCCGGTCTTCCACGCGATCGTGCCGTCGGTGTCGGCGAAGACCTGGTTCTCCGGCGGCGCGCCCCAGCGGTTCATCGTGGCGGCGGGGATCGTGGACAACCGATCCGGACAGTGGAAGCCTTTCGGCACCGTCCGACGACGGACGGCGAGCGCCCGGGAGCACGGACCGCACTCACGTCAGGCGGGGTGACGCATGCGACTCGACCGGCTCACCCCGACGTGCGCGCCATGAGCGAGCTGCCGCAGCGGACCACCCCGATCCCCGACAGGCCCCTCGCCCGGTTCTTCCCGGGCTACTTCGCGTTCGTGATGGCGACGGGCGTCGTCGCGCTCGGGTGCCGCGCGCTCGGTGTGGCGGGCGCGGGCGAGGTGCTCTACGTCGTCGCCGGGGCCGGCTACGTCGTGATCGCGGTGCTGACCGTGGCGCGCTTGCTGCGCTACCCGGACCGCTTCCGGGCGGACCTGCTCAGCCACGCCAAGGGCTTCGCCTTCACGACGGCGGTCGCGGCGACCGAGGTGATGGGGACCGCGAGCGGGCTGGTGTTCGGCTGGTGGACGGCCGCCGCGGTTCTGTGGCTGGTGGGTGTCACGCTGTGGGTGGTGCTGCTCTACCCGCCGCTGATCGCCGTGGTGCTGCGCGTGGACAAGCCGGAGATCGGCGTCGGCATCAACGGCACGTGGTTCCTGCTGACCGTGTCGACGCAGTCGGTCGCGGTGCTGGGCGCCCTGCTGGCGCCGCGGCTGCAGAGCCCCCTCGTCGCGTTCGTCGCGGCGACGTTCTTCGGGCTCGGCATGGTGCTCTACGTCGTCGTGATGACGATGGTGTTCACCCGCTGGACGTTCCACCGGTTGAGCCCCGACGAGGAGGACCCGCCGATCTGGATCGCGGCGGGGGCGGTCGCGATCACCACGCTGGCAGGGTCGAACCTGCTGCTCGGGGCGCCGGCCGACCCGCTGCTGCAGCGTGTCGCACCCGCCGTCGAGCTGCTCACGCTGGTGGCCTGGGCGACGGCGACGTTCTGGTTGCCGCTCATGGTCGCGATCGGGGTGTGGCGCCACGTCGTGCACCGGATGCCCCTGCGCTACCACCCGTCGTACTGGTCGCTGGTGTTCCCGGTCGGGATGTACAGCCTGGCCACCGCACGGATGCGGACCGCGCTCGACCTCGGGTTCCTGGGCTGGGTGCCGCCGGTCGCGCTGGGGTGGGCACTGCTGGCGTGGCTCGCCACCTTCGCCGGCCTCGTCCACTCGCTCACCCACGCTCTGGTCCGACGAGGTGAGGAGGCGGTGCGATGACGACCCGTGCCGACGGGACGGGGACCGACGGTCCGGCGTCGGACCTGCTGCTGCGGACCGGCAGGTTCTTCACCCGCCGCCCGACGTCGCCGGACCTGCGGGCGCAGTACCTCGACGGCGGCCGCGAGGGTGATGTCTTCTACCGGGACCGGTGGAGTCACGACAAGATCGTCCGGTCGACGCACGGCGTCAACTGCACCGGGTCCTGCTCCTGGAAGGTCTACGTCAAGGACGGGATCATCACCTGGGAGACCCAGGAGACCGACTACCCGTCGGTGGGGCCGGACTCGCCGGAGTACGAGCCACGCGGCTGCCCGCGGGGGGCGGCGTTCTCCTGGTACACCTACTCCCCCACCCGGATCCGCTACCCGTACGCGCGCGGCGTGCTCGTCGAGATGTACCGGGAGGCGAAGGCCCGCCTGGGCGATCCCGTGCTCGCGTGGGCCGAGGTCACCGGCGACCCGGACCGCCGGCGCCGCTACCAGCGGGCCCGCGGCAAGGGCGGGCACGTGCGGGTGAGCTGGGCCGAGGCCGTCGAGATCGTGGCGGCGGCGCACGTCCACACCGTCAGGACCCATGGCCCGGACCGCGTCGTCGGGTTCTCGCCGATCCCGGCCATGTCGATGGTCAGCCACGCCGCCGGCTCCCGGTTCGTGCAGCTGCTCGGCGGAGTCATGACCTCGTTCTACGACTGGTACGCCGACCTGCCCGTCGCGAGCCCTCAGGTGTTCGGCGACCAGACCGACGTGCCGGAGTCCGGCGACTGGTGGAACGCCACCTACCTGCTGGTGTGGGGCTCGAACGTGCCCGTCACCCGCACCCCGGACGCCCACTGGATGGCCGAGGCCCGCTACAAGGGGCAGAAGGTCGTCGTGGTCTCGCCCGACTACTCCGACGCGACCAAGTTCGCCGACCAGTGGCTGCCCGCCCAGCCGGGGACCGACGGCGCGCTCGCGATGGCGATGGGTCACGTGATCCTTCGGGAGTTCTTCGTCGACCGGAAGGTCCGGTTCTTCACCGACTTCGTGCGCCGCACCACCGACCTGCCGTTCCTGGTGACGCTGGAGCAGCGCGACGGCGCCTACGTGCCGGGGAGGTTCCTCACCGCGGCCGACCTCGGCGACACCGGCGAGGGCGCGGCGTGGAAGACCGTCGTCCTCGACGAACGCACCGGCGAACCGGTGGTGCCCAACGGGTCGCTGGGCTTCCGGCACACCGACTCGGGCGTCGGCCGGTGGAACCTCGACCTCGGCGAGGTCGTCCCGCGGCTGAGCGCGCTGGGCCGCGAGGCGGCGGAGGTGCTGCTGCCCCGGTTCGACTCCGCGGACGCGGGCGTCCTGCGCCGCGGAGTCCCGGTGCGCCGGGTGGGCGGGAAGCTCGTCACCACCGTCCACGACCTGATGCTCGCCCAGTACGGCGTGCACCGGCCCGGACTGCCCGGCCGCTGGCCCTCCGGCTACGACGACGCCGACGAGCCGTACACCCCCGCCTGGCAGGAGGCGCTCACGTCGGTCCCGGCCGCGCAGGCGGTCCGCGTCGCCCGCGAGCTGGCCACGAACTCCGAGGAGTCCGGCGGGCGCAGCATGATCATCATGGGCGCGGGCATCTGCCAGTGGTTCCACGGCGACGCCACCTACCGCGCGGTCCTCGCCCTGCTCATGCTGACGGGAGCCATGGGGCGCAACGGCGGCGGCTGGGCGCACTACGTCGGGCAGGAGAAGTGCCGCCCGCTCACCGGCTGGGCCGCGATGGCGTCGGCGACCGACTGGCAGCGGCCGCCGCGCACCATGATCGGCACCGCGTTCTGGTACACCCACACCGACCAGTGGCGCTACGACGGCTACCGCGCCGACGCGCTCGCCTCCCCGCTGGCCGGCGGCCTGCTCGCCGGGATGTCCACGATCGACACCATCGCGCTGTCCGCGCGGCTGGGCTGGATGCCGTCGTACCCGCAGTTCGACCGCAACCCCCTCGACCTGGCCGACGAGATCGGCGACGCCGACGTCGGGCCCGCGGTGGTCGAACGGCTGCGCGACGGCAGGCTCCGCTTCGCGATCGACGACCCCGACGCCCCGGAGAACTGGCCGCGCTGCCTGACGCTGTGGCGGGCCAACCTGCTGGGCTCCTCGGCCAAGGGCGACGAGTACTTCCTGCGCCACCTGCTCGGCACCCACGACAACCTGCGCGCCGCGCAGACCGCACCCGACCGCAGGCCCCGCGACGTCGCGTGGCGCGACGGCGACCCGCCCGAGGGCAAGCTCGACCTGCTGCTCGCGCTCGACTTCCGGATGACCAGCTCCACCCTGCTCGCCGACGTCGTGTTCCCCGCCGCCACCTGGTACGAGAAGCACGACCTCAACACGACGGACATGCACCCCTTCGTGCACGCCTTCAACCCGGCGATCGACCCGCCGTTCGAGACGCGCACCGACTTCGACGCCTTCCACGCCGTCGCCCGCCGGTTCGACGAGCTGGCCGCCGGACACCTCGGGGTGCGCCGCGACGTCGTCGCCGTCCCGCTGCAGCACGACACCCCCGGCGAGACCGCGCAGCCGGGCGGACGCGTCCTCGACTGGCGCACCGGCGACTGCGAACCCGTGCCCGGCCGGACCATGCCCGGGTTCACCGTCGTCGAACGCGACTACACCGCGATCGCCGACAAGATGGCGAGCATCGGCCCACTCGTCGACCGGCTCGGGCTGTCGACGAAGGGCATCACCTACCGGCCGCACGAGGAGATCGCCGAGCTCGCGCACACCAACGGCGTCATGCTCGGCGGGGCCGGCGACGGGCGACCCGCGATCGACACGGACGCCAGGATGGCCGAGGCCATCCTCGCCCTGTCCGCCACCACCAACGGCCGCCTCGCCGTCCAGGGCTTCCGCGAGCTGGAGCGCCGGACCGGGGTGCGCCTGGCCGACCTCGCCGAGGGCAGCGAGGAGCGACGGATCCGGTTCGCCGACACCCAGGCCCGTCCCGTCCCGGTGATCACCAGCCCGGAGTGGTCCGGCAGCGAGACGGGCGGACGTCGCTACGCGCCGTTCACCGTCAACGTCGAGCGCGGCAAGCCCTGGCACACCCTGACCGGACGTATGCACTTCCTGCTCGACCACGACTGGATGCACGAGCTCGGCGAGACCCTGCCGATCTTCCGGGCACCGCTGGACATGCACCGGCTCTTCGGCGAGCCCCCGGTGGGCACCTCCGAACCGGGCACGTCGGTGGCGGTCCGCTACCTGACACCGCACTCGAAATGGTCGATCCACTCCGAGTACCAGGACAACCTGTTCATGCTGTCGCTCTCGCGCGGCGGGCCTGTCGTCTGGATGAGCCCGCAGGACGCGGCCGCCGCAGGCGTGCGCGACAACGACTGGGTGGAGGCCGTCAACCGCAACGGCGTCGTCGTGCTGCGCGCCATCGTGTCCCACCGGATGCCCGAGGGCACGGTGTACGTCCACCACGCGCAGGAACGCGTCGTCAACGTCCCGGTCTCGGAGACGACCGGCCGGCGCGGCGGCATCCACAACTCGGCCACCCGCATCCTCGTCAAACCGACGCACCTGATCGGCGGCTACGGCCAGCTGTCCTACGCCTTCAACTACCTGGGCCCCACCGGCAACCAGCGCGACGAGGTCACCGTCATCCGCCGCCGCGCGCAGGAGGTGCGTTACCGATGAAGGTCATGGCCCAGCTGGGCATGGTGATGAACCTCGACAAGTGCATCGGATGCCACACGTGCTCGGTCACCTGCAAGCAGGCCTGGACCAACCGTGCGGGCGTCGAGTACGTGTGGTTCAACAACGTCGAGACCCGGCCCGGTCAGGGCTATCCGCGCCGCTACCAGGACCAGGACCGATGGCGCGGCGGCTGGGTGCGCAACCGGCGTGGCCGGTTGACGCTGCGCGCGGGCGGGCGCGTCCACAAGCTGCTGTCGATCTTCGCCAACCCGGTCCTGCCGAACATCCGCGACTACTACGAGCCCTGGACCTACGACTACGAGACCCTCGTCGACGCCCCGCTCGGCGACGACTTCCCGGTGGCCGAACCGCGGTCGCTGCTGTCGGGCAGGCCGATGTCGGTCGAGTGGAGCGCCAACTGGGACGACGACCTCGGCGGCATCCCCGAACAGGGCGAGCTCGACCCGATCGTCGAACGGATCCGGCGCGCGTCCGAGGACAAGGTGCGCTTCGAGTACGAACAGGCGTTCATGTTCTACCTGCCGCGCATCTGCGAGCACTGCCTCAACCCCGCCTGCGTCGCCTCCTGCCCGTCGGGGGCGATGTACAAGCGCGTCGAGGACGGCATCGTGCTCGTGGACCAGGACCGCTGCCGCGGCTGGCGGATGTGCGTCACCGGCTGCCCGTACAAGAAGATCTACTTCAACCATCGCACCGGCAAGGCCGAGAAGTGCACGTTCTGCTACCCGCGCGTCGAGGTCGGGCTGCCCACGGTGTGCAGCGAGACCTGTGTCGGCCGGCTGCGCTACATCGGCCTGTTCCTCTACGACGCCGACCGGGTCACCGAGGCCGCGTCGGTCGAGGACGAGCACGACCTCTACGAGGCACAGCTCGGTGTGCTGCTCGACCCGCACGACCCCGCGGTGGTGGCGGCCGCGCACCGCGACGGCATCGACCCCGAGTGGGTCGAGGCGGCGCAGCGCTCGCCCGTCCACAAGCTGGTGGTGCAGTACCGGGTCGCGCTGCCGCTGCATCCGGAGTTCCGGACCATGCCGATGGTCTGGTACGTCCCGCCGCTCTCGCCCGTCGTCGACCGGCTCACCGAGACCGGGCACGACGGCGAGTCCGCCGGTAACCTGTTCGGCGCGATCGACGCGCTGCGCATCCCCGTCGACTACCTGGCCGAGCTGTTCACCGCGGGCGACCCGGAACCCGTCACGCGGGTCCTGCGCACACTCGCCGCGATGCGCGCGTTCATGCGCGACGTCACCCTCGGCCGGGAGATCGACGAGTCGATCCCCGCCTCCGTCGGGATGGGCGCCGAGGAGATCATGGAGATGTACCGGCTGCTCGCGATCGCCAAGTACGACGAGCGCTACGTCATCCCGACGGCCCACGTCGTCGAGGCCCACCAGCTGGAGGAGATCGGCTGCAGCCTCGACGTCGACGGCGGCCCCGGGATGGGCGGCCCGTTCGGCGAGGCGTCGGGGCGACCCGCGCCGGTGTCGGTCGAGACGTTCCACGCGCTGCGCGACCGCCAGACCAGCGACACCGTGGCCGACACCTCGGCCGACCGCGTCAACCTCCTGAACTGGGACGGCAAGGGCAGACCCGCGGGTCTCTTCCCGCCACGGGATTCGCGGTGAGCGCCGCGGCGGGCACCCGGGTGGTCCTGCAGGCGGCGTCGCTGTGCCTGCTCCACCCCGACGACCCCGGCCGCGGGCCGCTCGTGCGCGCCGCCGTGGCCGAGCTGCCCGCAGGCCCCGCCCGCGCCGGACTCGACGCGTTCCTCGACGCCACCGCACACCGCCCCGACCTCGCCGAGCACTACGTCGCCGTCTTCGACACCCGCCGCCGCTGCTGTCTCTACCTGACCTGGTGGACCGATGGGGAGACCCGGCGCCGCGGCGGCGCGCTGGCCGCGCTGAAGGAGCGGTACCGACGGTCGGGCGCCGAGTTCGGGGGCACCGAGCTCCCGGACTTCCTGCCCGCCGTCCTGGAATACGCCGCCACCGTCGACCTCGCCGACGGCCTGGCCCTGCTGCAGGAGCACCGGGCCGGCATCGAGTTGCTGCGGCTCGCGCTGCACGAGGCCGCGACGCCCTACGCGCACGTCCTGGAAGCCGTCTGCGCACTGCTGCCCGGCCCCTCGCCCGCCGACGTCGCCGCCGCCAAGGCCCTCGCCCGCAGCGGGCCGCCGCGCGAACAGGTCGGGCTCGAGCTCGCCCCCTTCGGAGGCCCGCGATGAACGTGCTGCTGTGGGGGGTGCTGCCCTACGTCATGGTCGCCGTCCTGGTCACCGGCACGATCTGGCGCTACCGCTACGACAAGTTCGGCTGGACGACGCGGTCCTCGGAGCTGCACGAATCGCGGCTGCTGCGCATCGGCAGCCCGATGTTCCATTTCGGGCTGCTCGTCGTCGTCATCGGGCACGTCGTCGGCCTGGTCGTCCCCAAGAGCTGGACCACGGCCGCCGGGCTGTCCGAGACGGCGTACCACGTGCAGGCCCTCGTGCTCGGCGGGATCGCAGGCCTCTCCACGTCGGCCGGGATCGCCATCCTGATCTACCGGCGCCGCACCACCGGCCCCGTCTTCTCGGCGACGACCCGCAACGACAAGCTCATGTACGTCGTCCTCGTGCTGGCGATCGTCGCGGGGCTGTCCACGACGCTGCTCGGCGTCGCCGGGGGCGAGGAGCACGACTACCGCGTCTGGGTCTCGCCGTGGTTCCGGTCCCTGTTCGTCTTCCAGCCCGACATCGACGCGATGGCCGGGTCGAGCCCCGCCTTCCGGATCCACACGCTGATCGGCATGGCGCTGTTCACGATCTGGCCGTTCACGCGGCTCGTGCACGCCTTCTCGGCGCCGGTGGGCTACCTGTTCCGTCCCTACATCGTGTACCGCTCCCGCACCGCGGGCCCCGCCGCGCGACCGGCGCGGCGGGGCTGGGAGCGGGTCGGGTCGAACGAGCCCCGCTAGGCGCTCTACCCGGCCGGGGTCAGCGCGTCGGGGCGCTGCGCCGCCGGCGTCGGGTGGTCGCGCTCCAGCGAGGCGCCCTCGACGTCGACGTTCGGCAGGATGCGGTCGAGCCACTTCGGGAGCCACCACGCGGCGTTCCCGGCCAGGTGCATGAGCGCGGGGATGACCAGCATGCGCACGACGAAGGCGTCGAACAGCACGCCGAAGGCCAGCCCGAAGCCCATCGGCCGGATCATCGCGAGATGGGAGAACACGAACCCGCCGAAGACGGAGAACATGATGATCGCGGCCGCGGTGACGACGGGGCGGCCCGCGTGCAGGCCCTCGGCGACCGCGCGGCGTGCCGGTGAGCCGTGCACGAACGCCTCGCGCATGCCCGAGACCAGGAACAGCTGGTAGTCCATGGCCAGGCCGAACAGGATGCCGACGAGCAGTGTCGGCAGGAAGTTCAGCACCGGACCCGGGTCGTGCACGCCGAACACCGGGCCCAGCCAGCCCCACTGGTAGATGGCGACGACGGCACCCATGGCCGCGAAGTAGGACAGGACGAAGCCGACGGTCGCGGTGACCGGCACCAGGATCGACCGGAACACCACGATCATGATCAGCAGCGACAGCCCGACGACGACGGCCAGGTAGATCGGCAGCGCCGCGGCGAGCTTGGCCGAGATGTCGATGTTGCCCGACGCCGATCCCGCGACGCCCAGGGGCGTGTTCGGTGCGAACGGCGTGGTCATCGCGCGCAGGTCGTCGACGAGCTGCTCGGTGGTCTTGCTCGTCGGCCCGTCCGTGGGCACCACCTGGAACAGCGCGAACGACCCGTTCGGCGCGACGGCGACCGGTGCGACGGCCGCGACGTGCTCGGTGGCACCGATCTCCTGCGCGACCGCGGCCTGCGCGGCGGTGCGCCCCTGCTCGTCGAGGCCCGGGGGCAGGTCCGCGACGACGACCAGCGGCCCGTTCGCCCCGGCCCCGAACTTCTCCGCGACCGTCGCGTAGGCCTGGTACTGGGTGGAGTCCTGCGGCTCGGACGAGCCGTCGGGCAGCCCGAGCCTCATCGACAGCGCCGGGACCGCGATGACGACGAGCAGCGCGATCCCGCCGACGGCACGCAACACGGCCTTGCCCGTCGACATCGGGGCGCGCTGCGGGGTCTGCGCGGCCGGGGGCTTCGAGCGGGCCTTGCGCGACAACAGCCGCAGCCCGATCAGCGACAGCAGTGCCGGGGTCAGCGTGACGGCGACGAGCACGGCGACGGCGACGCACGCCGCGCCGACGATCCCCATCAGCCCGAGGAAGGGGATGCCCGTGATCGTGAGCGCCACCAGTGCGATCACGACGGTGAAGCCCGCGAACACGACGGCGTTGCCGGACGTGCCGGTGGCCAGCGCGATCGACTCGCGCAGTGGGACGCCCGCGCGCAGCTGCCTGCGGTGACGGTTGACGACGAACAGTGCGTAGTCGATCCCCACGGCCAGACCCAGCATGAGGCCGAGGATCGGGGTCACCGACGTCATCTCGACGAGGCCGGAGAACGCCGTCGCGCCCGCGACCCCCACACCGACGCCGACGAGCGCGGTGAGGATCGGCAGCCCGGCGGCGACGAGGGTGCCCAGCATGACCAGCAGCACGACGGCGGCGATCACGACGCCGACGACCTCGGAGGGCCCGGCGATGCCGTCGAGATTCTGGGTGATCTCGGAGGAGAAGTCGACCTCGACCCCCGGGACCGCCGCGTCGCGGATGGTGGCGGTGACGGCGTCCTTGGTCTCGGTCGGGATCGCGGTCTGCGAGGCGCCGAACGCGACCGTCGCGACGGCCGCGGAGCCGTCCTGCGACACCGTGCGGATGCCCGCGGCCAGCGCCGCGAGCGACTCCCCCGCCGTGAGCTGCGCGGTCCCCGCGTCCAGCTGCGCACGGGCCTGGTCGAGCTGCTGCTGTTGCGCGGCAAGGGCTCCGGCGGGTACACCCGCGGCGCGGGCGGCGTCGAGCTGTGCCTGCCCCTGGGCGAGCCGGGCGCGCGCCGCGTCGAGCTGCGCCTTCCCACCCGCGAGCTGCTGCTCCTGGGCGGCGCGGGTCGCGGCGACCGCGAACGGGTCGACGACCTGCGTGACGCCGGAGATGCCGCCGACGCGCTGCAGCGCCGCCGACACCGCGGCCTGCTGTCCGGCGGTGAAGGGCCGTCCGTCGGCGGTGTGCAGGACGACCAGGCCCGTGCCGCCGCCGGCGCCGGGGAGCTCGGCCTGCAGCCGCTCGGAGACCTGCTCGGTCGGGGTGCCGGGGATCGAGGTCGCGCCGGTCAGGTTGACCCCGGTGACCAGGACGGCGACGACGGCCGCGACCAGCAGGGTCGCCCACGCCGTGACGACCCGCCACGGACGACGGGCCGCGAAGTGGCCGAGGCGGTACAGCAGTTCTGCCATGACGAGGAGTCGCTCCCGGGGAGGTGTGGCGGTCAGTGGCCGAAGCCCGTACGAAGTGCGCTGGTCAGGCGGTCGAGCAGGCGGTCCCACTCCCGTCGCGACGCGGCGTCGTCCACCGCCCCGGTGCGCTCCCACCAGTGCCCGTGCAGCACGTGGACCCCGGAGAGCAGGGAGCCGACGACGAGCTCCACGTCGAGCGGGTCGACGCCCGGGTAGCGGTCGGCGACGGCGCCGAGCATGTGCCGTCGGCACCGCCCGAACGCGGCCTCGACGATCACCTCGACGCGCGGGTCCTGCTCGTCGGGGGCGCCGAGGACGTGGGTCAGGTAGGCCATGGGGCCCACGAGGTCGGTGGCGTGCAGGGCACGGACGACGTCGTCGACGACCGCGGCCAGGCCCGGCTCCCCCGGCGGCGCGGCGGCCGTGGCCTCGACGAACCCGTCGACGAGGACGTCGAGCATCTCGGTGCAGGCGGCCAGCACGATCTCGTCGAGCGTCGCGAAGTGGTTGAAGACGGTCCGCCGTGAGACCCCGGCGCGTTCGGCGACGGCCTCCACCGTCAGCCCCTGGCGACCACGTTCGTCGGTCAGGGCGAGGGCCGCGTCGATGAGCGCGCGGTGGGTGCGCGCCTTCTGCGCATCGCGCACCGTCAGGGCCGTCACCCGGTCGAGGGTAGGAATCTCGCTGCACTCAGTGCAATGAGTCCCGCGCCACTCATCGTGACGCATCCCGCGAGGGCTGGCCGAAAGCATCGGACTCACCGGCGTCTTCACGATCTTCGTGCCGCCATCGCCGGGCCTCACCCTGCGCTCTCCCCCGGTTCGACCGCGGGCGCGGACGTCAGTGCCTGCGGTTCCGTAACTGCGTCTCGTCGAGGTCGAGCTCCTGACTGATCTCGACCATCGTCGCCCGCCCGATCTCGCCCTCGTCGTGCATCCGGCGCAGCGCCGCCCGCTCGACCTCGATCAGCCGCAGCCGCAGGTCCCGCACGTCGAACGACCGGTCCCCACCCGATCCGTCACCCCGGTCGTCGGCCGACTCGTCCAGGCGGTCACGCAGATGGTCACGACGCAGCTCCAGCACCTGCCGCAGCTCGTCCACCCCGGGCGGCACCGGCTCCTCCCGCTCGGCGACGCCGTCGAGCTCGCGCAACGCCGCGTCGACGGCCGCCTGCCGGGCCCGCGCCGACTCGGTGCGTTCCCGCGAGCTCGGCCGCAACCGCAGGGCGCGCAGCAGCAGACCGAGGGGCAGCGTCTGCCCGACGAGCGTCACCAGCACGACGACGACGGTCAGGAACACCAGCAGGTCACGCTGCGGGAAGGGCGCGCCGTCGGGGGTCGTCAACGGCAGCGACAGGATGACCGCGAGCGAGACGGCGCCGCGCGGGCCGCACCAGCCGAGCGCGAGCCGCTCCCGCCACGGCATCCCGCCGACGAACTCCTCGCGCACCCGCAGCAACGACACCAGCGGCGCCGCCCCCATGACCCACGCGAGCCGGACGACGACCACGACCACCGTGACCGCCACCGCCGCGCCGACGACGGGCCAGACGGCCTGGCCCTCGACGGCGCGGAACACCGTCGGTACCTGGACGCCGAGCAGCACGAACAGCAGCGCGACGAGCAGGGTGTTGAGCACCCGCCAGAACGTCTCGGCGTGCAGCCGGACGGTCGGCTCCACGAGACCTCGGCCGCGCACCCCCAGCCAGACGGCGGCGGTGACGGTCGCGAGCACCCCGGACGCGTGCACCTGCTGCGCCGGCACGAACGCCAGGTACGGCACCAGCAGCGACAGCAGCACCTGCACCGCGATGTCGCGGATCCGGCGCCGCACCGCCGCCGCGACGATCCCGACGACGAGCCCGAACCCGATCCCGCCGCCCACCTCGATCAGCAGCGCGAGCCCCACCTCACCCGTCGTCGTCGCCGCACCGACCGCGCCGACGGCCACCGCGAACAGCGTCAGGGCGACGCCGTCGTTGACCAGCCCTTCCGCCTCGAGCACGGTGACCATCCGGCGCGGGACACCGAAGCGGCGCAACACCGAGCCCGCCGCCACGGGGTCCGGCGGGGCCACGGCCGCCCCGAACGCGATCGCCGCCGCCCACCCGACCTCTGGGAACACCGCGAGCAGGGTCGCGGCCACGGCGAATGCCGTGGCGACGACGAGCCCGACGGCCTGCCCGACCACCGGGACCAGGTGGCGGACGGTCTCGCGGAGGTCGCTGAAGAACGCGGCGTAGTAGATCAGCGGGGGCAGGAAGACGAGCAGCACGAAGTCCGGTGACAGGCGCAACGCCTCCACACCGGGCACGAACGCCGCACCGACGCCGAGCACGACGAAGACCGCGGCCTCGGGCAGGCCGGTCCGCCTGCTCACGAGCCGGCCGACGACCACCCCGGCCGCGAGCACGGCGACGACGAGCAGGACCTGTGCGGGCACCCCCGCGCCGTACCCCGGCGGCGCCGTGCGGACACCCGGTGCCGTCGACGGGCGACCAGGATTGGACGCCGCCCGCTCGGGTAGGGGCGGGTCACCACACGATCGGGCTACCCGGCTCGGGCCCGGGTTTCGGGGTCACGGCCCCGGGAACGCCGCGCCGATCGTCCATCCGACCGAGACCAGGAGCCCTGATGCCGACGATCGACTCGGCCACCCTCACCCAGATGGAGTGGCGCACCTCGGCGGCGTGCCGCGACAGCGACCCCGAGCTCTTCTTCCCGATCGGTGACGCCGGCCCGGCCCGCCGGCAGGAGCACCGCGCCCTCGACGTGTGCGCCGGGTGCCCGGTCCGCGAGGTCGTGCCTGCACTGGGCACTCGCCCACGGCCCCGAGGGCGTCTGGGGTGGGACGACCACAGCCGAGCGCCACCGGATGCGTCAGTCCCGGACGCCCCGCGACCGACGTCTCTGACCCCCGGTCGCCGTCCACGGCGACCGCCTAGGGCAGCGCCGCGGTGTCGTGGGTCTGGGCCGCGGTGTCGTGGGTCTGGACAGCGCGCCGTCGGCACCGACAGAGTCGTGGGTCCGAGCGCTCCCCCGACGGCGAAGGAGCCGGTCCGTGTCCGTCACGCCCGCGACGACCGACATCCCGGTCGACGACGTCGACCTGTTCTCCGACGAGGCCCGGATCGACCCTTACCCGATCTACCGGCGGCTCCGCGACGCGGGGCCGGTCGTGCACCTGAGCCGGCAGGGCACGTTCGCGTTGTCGCGCTACGACGACGTCCGGGCGGCGCTGATGGACTGGGAGACGTTCTCCTCGGCCCGCGGCGTATTCGTCGACCCGGAGATCAACGCGCAGCTGGAGGGCATCACGCTGTGCAGCGACCCGCCCGAGCACTCGATGCTGCGCGGCGTGCTGGGCCGGCCCTTGCGGCAGGACCGGATGCGGGAGATCGCCGACCGGATGGGCTCGGCGGCGGCGCAGGTCGTGACGGAGCTGGTCGGCCGCGGTTCGTTCGACGCCGCGACCGAGCTGGCCGAGCACCTGCCGATGACGCTGGTGTCGGAGCTGGTCGGGCTCGGCGAGGGTCACCGGGGCCGGATGCTGCAATGGGCGGCCGCGATCTGGGACGTCCAAGGTCCGGTGAACGACCGGTTCACCGCCGCGATGCCGCTGGTCGAGGAGTTCCTCGCGTTCGCGGCCACGGAGGCGGTCCCGGGGAACATCACCCCGGACGGCTGGGCCGACCAGCTCTACCAGGCGTCGGACCGCGGTGAGCTGCCGCGGGAGAAGTGCCCGGTCATGATGCTGGACTACGTGACGCCGAGCCTCGACACCACGATCCTGGCGATCACGAACACGGTCGCGCTGTTCGCCGCGCACCCCGACCAGTGGGATCTGCTGCGCGCGGACCGTTCGCTGGTGCCGCACGCGATCAACGAGTCGTTGCGGGTCGAGTCGCCGGTCGCCCAGTTCACGCGGGTGCTCACCCATGACCACGAGGTCGACGGGGTCGCGCTGCCGGCGGGTACGCGGGTGGCGCTGCTCTACGGGTCGGCCAACCGTGACGAGCGCAAGTACGCGGACCCGGACCGTTTCGACATCACGAGGCGCCCGTCCGACCAGCTGGCGTTCGGACGTGGCGAGCACGTCTGCATCGGGATGCATCTGGCGCGCATGGAGATGGGCGCGCTGCTGAACCACCTGGCCGACCGTGTCGCCCGGTTCGAGGTCACCGCGTCGCGGCCGCTGCTCAACAACGGGCTGCGCGGCCTGGAGCACCTCGCGGTGCGCGTGCACACCGGCTGACGCCCGCCGCGGCCCTCCCCGGGCGGGCGACCGCCGGTGCGGCCGGGCTCAGAACCTGTCGGCGGTGTCGATGACCCGGTAGCTCGTCGTGCGGGGCGGGCCGGAGAGGCCGACCTCGGCGATGACCTTCCTGATGTCGTCCTGCGCGGCGAAGAACGCGTCGAACTGCTCGCGCGTCTCCCACTCGTCGACGACCATGACGTCGCCGTTCTCGTTCTCGACGATCATGTGGTGGAGCGCGCCCTTGCCCTTCCCGTCCATGGTGATGGCCGTCATGGTCTCCGCGTGTCGCTGGTAGGCCGCGGTGAACGCGTCGACACGGGCACCGGGGAACTCCACGACCACGATCACACTCATCGCTGACCTCCGTTCTCGTCGGGCTCGCAGCCGATCGAACAGCGGGTCACAGCGTGGCCCTCCCCGCCGGGTCGGGGGAGGGCCGATGGTCCCCTGCGCCTCGATCCGGGAGGCGTGCGGGGCCGGGCCGGTCGGTCAGGCCTGGTTCACCCGGCGCGGCGCCGCGCGCAGGGCCGCGGTCCGGTAGGCGTCCATGATGCTGATCGCGTAGACGAAGAGCCCTCCGGCGAGGCGCCCGATCATGGAATGGTCGGGCGTCGTCAGGTGGTAGGTGACCACGCCGAGCAGCAGGATGTAGAAGACGAACATCAGGCCGCGGACGGGGGTCCGGTTGAGGACGTGGCCCGCCCCGGGCAGCACGATCGCGGCCGCGAGGACGAGCATGGGCTGTCGGGGTGTCATCGGGTGTACTCCCGGGTCGGGGTCGCGGCGCACGCCGAGGCGATGTCGTCGAGGCCGATGAGCAGGGCCGCGAACGTCAGCGGGGTGACGGTGGGCATCCCGAAGTCGACGCGGCGGCCTGCGCGGTAGCGGGTCTGGTCGGCCTCGGCGAGCCGGTGCACGACGCGCACCCCGGCCGGCCCGGCCTCGATCTCCTTGACCCGGTCGTCGCGCACGAGCTCCCCGAGCGCGGCGAGCGCGCGTTCCGACACCGGGACGGCACGTGACGTCGCGATGCGGGCGGGCACCGGGAAGTCGTCCGGTGTGGACAACCGATGGGCCAGGGAGGCGTTGCGGGAGAAGACCTCGGTGCCGTTGGGTCGGGTCAGGACGTCGACGGTCCCGTCGACGGCGACCGGCCGCGAGACCGTCACGACCAGCCACAGCAGCGGCAGCTTGCGCAGCGTGAGGCTGTCGACGACGACCTCCGCCCGCACCGGGTGCCCGTCGTGGGTCCCGGTGAGGACGGGGTAGCGGCCGCCTCCGGTCGCCACATGGGCGTCGGAGAGCATCCACACGACCGCGTCGAAGACTCCGTCGCGCGCGGCCCGTTGGGTCCGGGCGCGGCGGATCTCGTTGTACGCCACTGCGAGCACCACCAGCGCGGCCGGCGCCAGGGTGACGGCCTGCTCAGTAGCCACGGGGCCGGGGCAGGTCGGCGGTGAACTGGGCGCCGCGCTTGACGTACTTGTACCTGCGTTGCACGAACCAGATCGACGCGAGCAGGTAGAAGGCCAGCAGCGAGAGCAGTGCGGTGCCGTAGCCGAGGAACGTGGCGAAGAAGACGATGCCCGACAGCAGGAGCAGCGCGATCGCCGGTGCGGGGTGCAGGGGCAGCACGTAGCCGCGGGTGATCGTTCCCATCGGCCACAGCTTGCGGAACCGGATGAAGTTCGGCCCCATGAAGCTGTAGGTCAGCAGCCCGGACAGGATCGAGAACGTGATCACCGTGGCGAGCAGCGTCGGCTGGTCGAGCAGCACCGGCAGCAGCGCGAACGCGATCGCGATCGGCACCAGGAAGACCACCGACCGGAACGGCGTGTGGTACCGCGGATGGACCGCGCTGAACCAGGCCGGCAGGTAGCGGTCGCGGCTCATCGAGAACCAGGCGCGCGAGGCGTCGTTGATGCAGCCGTTGGCCGACGCGATCGTCGCGAACAGGGTGCCGAGCAGCAGCAGGACCACCAGTACACCGCTGCCGCTGACGCGCGCGGCGTCGAACAGCGGGGTGATCGACACGCCGAGGTAGTGCCACGGGAGCAGGCCCGCGCAGACGTACCAGGTGAGGCCGGCCGCGATGATCAGCGTCATGATCCCGGCCATGCTGCCGATCGGGACCGACCGCGACGCCGACCGGCACTCCTCCGCGGCCTGCGCGGTGCCCTCGATGCCGAGGTAGAACCACATCCCGAACTGGAACGCCGCGATGACGCCGATCCAGCCGTAGGGCAGGCCGTTGTCGAGACTGCCGATGAGGCCGTCGAGGTGCAGCGAGATGCCGGCGTTCCAGCCGGAGACGCCGAAGAACAGCACGATGATCGTGATGAACGCGAACCCGGTGATGACGAAGTTGAGCGAGAGCGCCGCGAACACGCCACGGTAGTTCAGCCAGGCCAGCGCCATGATCGCGAGTGTCGCGAAGGCGTAGGGCGACAGCTCCTCCGAGCTCCCGGTGAGGGACGACAGCTGACTGAGCAGGTAGCTGAGGACGTTGGCGTTGGCGGCCTCGAGCATCGTGTAGGCAAGTGTCAGGTAGAGCCCGACGTTGAACGCCATGAGCGGGCCGACGGTGTGCTTGGCCTGCGCGTACTGGCCCCCGGCGGCCGGGATCGCCGAGGTGATCTCGGAGTTGATCATCACGATGCACGTGTAGAGCAGGCCGACGAACCAGGCGGCGACGAGCGCGCCGTACATGCCGCCCTTCTCGACCGAGAAGTTCCAGCCCATGAACTCGCCGACGAGGACGATACCGACGCCGAGAGCCCAGATGTGCATGGGCGACAACACCTTGCGCAGCGCCGGGGCGTGGTGCCCGGGTGCCGGCGCCGAGACGGTGGAGGCGCTGGACTCGCCTGCGGCGGTCATCGGCCGTCCTCCTTCGACGACGACGAGGACGCGGCGGGAGCGACCGGGGCGGCGGCCTGCGGGTCGAGGTCGTCGAACATCTCCGCGGCGTTGATGAGGTCCTTCTCGTCGTGGGTCCGTGCGACGCGGACGACGTCGTGGATCAGCCAGGCGGCGATCAGCGCGCTGAGGACCCAGGCGAGGAGGTTGAGGATGCTCGCGGTGGTCATGACGTCGGCTCCCGTTCGCTCGGCCCGAACCGTTCCTCGATGACCTCGCGATACTCGCGGAACGAGGTGCGGTAGACGAAGGCCAGGTAGATCGCCAGCAGCGCGGCGGTGCCCAGCAGCGCCCAGATGTTGATCGCGTACTTGTCCTGGCTGTCCGCGTGCGAGTCGACGGCGGCGTTCACGGTTGCCAGGTCGGTGGTGCCGGAGTCGATGAGCGCCTGGTACTGCTGGCGTTCGGTCGGGTTCACCGGCATCTCGGCGACGGGCCGTTCGGCCGCCGCGCCGTCCCCGCCGGACGCGGTGTCCTGCACGAGGAAGGTCGTGACGAACAGGGTTGCGAACAGCAGGACGAGGATGGTCGCGGCGTCGACGAGCTGTCCGCGCCGGCTCTGTTCGGGTGGCTGGTACTCGGCCATGGGATCAGTCCTGCTTCCCGCGCGCGGCGCGGAGCTGGTCGAGGTGCATGACGTCGGGCCGGTAGATCAGGTCGCGGTTGGCGGCGTAGCGCTTGAGCAGCGCGAGCAGCGAGGCGGTGTTGAACAGGCCGAGCAACAGCGTGGCCACGGCGAGTACGACCGTGATCGCGGGCGTAGGTGCAACCGAGGTGGCGGCGAAGAACACGAAGACCAGGACCACCCACATCAGCAATGTGAAGGTGATCGCGAGAATTCGGTCCCGGCGCGCCAACGCGGCCATACGTGAATCGAGGGATGCGGGCACGGCGACTCCGTGGGGATGGGCGCGGTGTTCGTGCGTCGAATTCGAACACTGCTCGTCGAGTCCGCCGCGCGGCGCGCGTGGAGGCTTCGCGGCCTGGTCCACGCTGCAGGAACGGCGGTTCTGTGCTGGTGACGGACGCGTCCGCACCCGCTACGACGAGTCCATTGAATGGAGGAAACACGTTTCACGACTCATGGACGTCTCCCCTCGACGATGAAGGAATGGCGTGACCCGGCCGTTTCCCGTACAGATCCGGGTCGACATGGCCGGCAGCCGTGAATTGGGAACGACGGCGCTCGGCGTGCCTCGACAGTAGAGACCGGGCTCCCCGCTGCCAACCCTGTGACGCAAATCCCCTCCGAGAATTGTCTGCGCATCTTTTCCCACCCCACGAAACATGTCTGTAATGTGCCGCGGGCCGTTCCGGGAAGTACGCTCGCTCCGCTCGTGCCGGGACAGGTCGGCAGGAAGGCAGGTGCGGATGCACGGTGTCGCTCGCCCCGAGCTGCCCGCACGGTCGTCGGTGACGGGGCTCGACCGACGCCGTCTCGGGCCGCTGCCCGTGCTCGCGCAGTCGGTCGCGGCGGTCGCCCCCAGCGGGGCGGCGGCGATCATCCCGGCGATCGTGCTGGGGGCGACGGGACCGGGCGCGCTGCTCGCATTCGTGTGCACGACGGTCGTCTGCATGCTCGTCAGCTGGTGCATCCAGCAGTTCGCGTGCCGGATGCGCGCACCGGGCGGGCTCTACAGCTACAGCGCACGGGCACTGCACCCCGGCGGCGCACTGGTGACCGGCTGGTCGGCACTGCTCGGCTACTCCGTCGTCGCCATGGCGGGACTGCTCGCCGTCGGCCTCTACCTCGCCGACCTGGCCCAGCGGCTGGGCGCACCACCGTCGATCGGTCCCCCACTGGCCGCCGGGGTCGTGCTCGTCGCCGGGGTCGCGGTGGGAGTCATCCTCGTCGCGGGCATCCGGCTGTCGGCGCGGGTCACCCTGCTCGTCGAGTCGGTGTCGATCCTGCTGGTGCTCGTCGTGCTGATCGTCCTGTTCGTCCTCGTGCTGCCCACCGCCGACCTGTCCGCGGTGCTGGCGTGGAAGCCCGACATCCGCCCGCTCGCGGTCGGCATCGTCATCGCGATCAGCGCGTTCATCGGCTTCGAGAGCGCGACGACCCTGAGCGTCGAGGCGGCCAAGCCGCTGGAGTCGGTGCCGCGCGCCGTCCGTTGGACGGTCCCTGCCGCCGGTGTGCTGTACGTGTTCTCCAGCCTCGTGCAGTCGGTCGCGATGCCGTCGCCGAGCATCAGCCACGAGGTCACCCCGGTGACCGACCTCGTCTCGCTGCACGAGCCGATGGTCATGTCGATCGTGCTCGACCTGGCCATCGCGGCGTCGTGGTTCAGCTGCGCGCTCGCGTCGCTGAATGCGCTGGTCAGGGTGCTGTTCTGCATGGGGCGCGAGGGTGTGGTGCCGCGCGGGCTGGGCCACACCCACCCCCGCTACCGGACCCCGTCGCGAGCCCTGGCTGTCGTGCTCCCGCCGGTCGTCGCGACGCCCTGCATCCTGATCCTGGCCGGAGCCCAGCAGCACGCACTGGCCGACCTGCTCACCCTGTCCGCGCTCGGCTACCTGGGCACCTACGTCGTGGTCTGCGTGGCGACGCCGCTGTTCCTGCGCCGCATCGGCGAGGCCACCCGGGCCACCTGGATCGTCTCGGTCACCGCGGCCCTGCTGCTGACGGTGATCATCGCGCTCGCGATCGTGCAGACGTTCAGCGAGCAGCCGGTGCTCGTGTCGGTGTTCCTGGCCGTGCTGTTCGGCAGCAGCTGTCTCGCCCTGGTCTTCCGAAGACGCGCGCCCGCACGACTGGAGGCCGTCGGCGTCTACGACGAGACGATCGCCTCCGACGTCTCCCGGGGCGCGCAACGGGGGATCTTCCGGTGACGTCGGGACCGCTGGGGCGCGGCAGGCCGCCCGCGCCGATCGACGGGGCGATGCGGCTCATCGAGGCCGTCGCGCGCCTGGGCACGGGCGTGACGGCGAAGGAGCTCGCGGCGTTCGTCGGCATGCCGCCCGCGACCTGCTACCGGCTGCTGAACACGTTGACCGCCAGCGAGTTCCTGGTCCGCGTCGACGACCTGCGCGGCTTCGCCATCGGCCGCAAGATGGACGAGATCGTGACGGCGGCGGTGGCGCCGTTCGTGCCGTCGGCGGCCCGCGACGTGCTGGAGGAGCTGCGGGGTCGCATCCGGTTCGGGGTGCACCTGATCATCTACCTCGGCGACACCGTGCGGGTGGGCGACCAGGACCCCGACCGGCCGCTGCACTCCGAGCACGACCTGCTGCGTCATCCGCACGCCTCGGCAGCCGGGAAGCTGCTGCTCGCGCACCTGCCCGACTGGCGTCAGGCGCTGCCGCACCTGCGGCAGCTCACCGAGCACACGATCATCGACCCGGACGTCCTCGACGCGGAGCTCGCGGAGGTGCGCCGCACCGACACCGCGCATCAGCGGGGCGAGCTGATCGACGGGATCGCCTGCTGCGCCACGCCGATCCGCAGCCGTGGCGGCGACGTCGTGGGCGCGTTGTGCCTGGCCGGGCCGGCGGCACGGGCGTCGGTGATGACCGAGCAGATCGGGGCGACGATGGAGGCGGCGAAGCTGTTGTCGGACCTGATCAGCTGACGGTGGTGGCCCCGGGGGCATCCGGCGAGGGCGGGTCCGTCGCGAACACGATGGCCCGCAGTTGCGTGCGCGTGTGCTCGATGTGGTCGCGCATCGCGGCCGCCGCGGCGTCGACGTCCCCCTTCTCGACGGCCCGGAACACGACCTCGTGGTCGTCGACCGACTCCTGCACGGGGTCGATGAACGGGAGCAGGTCGTGGGTGTTGAACAGCTCGGCGCGGGTCGACTCGACGGCCGCGCACAGCCGCGAGCTGCGGGCCGCACGGGCCAGCGAGGCGTGGAACCGGGAGTCGGCGAGCCGGAAGGCGGTGCGGTCGTGGGCGACGGTGAGGTCGTCGATCGTGGTTCGCATGGCTGCGAGGTCCTCGGGGGTGCGCCGGGCGGCGGCGAGGCGCGCGGTCTCGGTCTCCAGGCCGATGCGGAAGTCGATGATGTCGTCGAACTCGCCGGAGACGGTGCGCATCCGCGCACGCCAGCGGGCGACGGGCGCCTCGAGCTCGGTGACATAGGTGCCGCCCCGGGCGCCGCGGCGCACCTCGACGTACCCGTCGTTCTGCAGCGTCTTGAGCGCCTCACGCAGGCTCAGGCGCGCGATCCCCAGCTGTTCGGCCAGCTCACGCTCGGCCGGGAGCCGGTCGCCGGGGCCCACCTCGCCCAGATGGATCAGACGCCGGAGGTGGTCGGCGACGACCTCCGTCAACGTCTGCGTGGTGACCCCGTTCGACATGGATTCCACGGTAACCGCCCCTTCCCGGCACCCCCGCCGGCGCCTTCGCCGGACGCCCTTGACATCGGTGGCCGAGGGTGGTGCCCTACAAAGGTACAAGGTCTGTACCTTGCACCAAAACCTTTCCCGGTCAGCCGTCGACGACGACGTCGTCGGCGGAGGTCCGGCACCCACGTCGGAAGGAGGCGGTGGCTCATGTGCGGCATTGTCGGACTGCACCTGAAGAACCCCGCGCTGCAGCCGGAGCTCGGACGGCTCCTGGTGCCGATGATCGAGGCGATGACCTCGCGCGGCCCTGACAGCGCCGGTCTCGCGCTCTACGACGACGAGGGCATGCACGTCGTCAAGGACGTCGGGCTCCCCCGTGACATCTGCGCCGCGCACGGCATCGCCTCGCGCAGCGGCTACCAGGCCGTCGGGCACACCCGGATGGCCACCGAGTCGGCGATCACCCCCGAGCACGCCCACCCGTTCACCCCGGTGCCCGATCTCGCGCTGGTGCACAACGGGTCGTTCTCCAACCACGCGTCGGTGCGCCGGAACCTGGCCTTCGACGGGATCACCTGCACCACCGACAACGACTCCGAGGTCGCGGCCCGGTTCATCGGCCGCGAGATCGCCGGCGGAGCCGACCTCGAGGACGCGATGCGGATGGTCCTCAAGGAGTTCGACGGGTTCTTCACCCTGCTCGTCACGACGGCGACCCAGTTCGCGGTGTTGCGCGACTCGTTCGCCTGCAAGCCTGCCGTGATCGCCGAGACGGCCGACTACGTCGCGATGGCATCGGAGTACCACGCCCTGGCGGAGCTGCCGGGGATCGCGGACGCCCGGATCGTCGAGCCCGAGCCGGAGAGGGTCTACGCATGGTCGCGCTGAACGAGGTCGGCGCCGAGAAGGCGGTGGAGGAACTGGTGAAGGTCGATCTCACCACGACCTCGGTACGCGAGCTCAACGCCGAGCTGCACGCCCCGACGGCACGGCGCTACGAGGTGCACAACCCGCGCGGCGCCGAGGCGATCGCCGTCGGCCTGCACGACGCGGTCGACGTCGAGATCCACGGCCCCGCCGGCTACTACTGCGCCGGAATGAACATGCACGCCGACATCGTGGTGCACGGCAACGTCGGCACCGGCGTCGCCGAGAACATGATGTCGGGCTCGGTGCGGGTCAAGGGCGACGCGTCGCAGTCCGCCGGGGCCACCGCGCACGGCGGCCTGCTGGTCATCGAGGGCAGCGCGTCCATGCGCTGCGGCATCTCGATGAAGGGCGTCGACATCGTGGTGGGCGGCGACGTCGGCCCGATGAGCGCGTTCATGGCCCAGGCCGGCCGGCTCGTCGTGTGCGGCGACGCCGGCGACGGGCTGGGCGACTCGATCTACGAGGCCCGGCTCTACGTCCGCGGCAGCGTCGCGTCGCTGGGTGCGGACTGCGTGGAGAAGGAGATGCGCGACGAGCACGTCGCCGAGCTGACCGAGCTGCTCGCCCGCGCGGGCATGTCCCACGACGCGTCGGAGTTCCGCCGCTTCGGCTCCGCCCGGCAGCTCTACCACTTCGCCGCCCACAACTCCGCTGCCTACTGACCGGCGCCTACCGACTTCCGGGAGCCATCGATGATCGATCCCACCCAGGCCGGGCTGCGCGAGTCCGCCACGTTCGACCGCGCCACCATCGCGTCCATCCAGCGCGCGGCCGAGACCGGCGTTTACGACATCCGCGGCTGGGGCGCCAAGCGCGCCGTCCCGCACTTCGACGACCTGCTGCTCCTCGGCGCGAGCATGTCGCGCTACCCGCTGGAGGGCTACCGGGAGCGCTGCGACACCGACGTCGTCCTCGGTGACCGGCACGCGAGCAACCCGCTGCACCTCGACATCCCGATCACCATCGCCGGGATGAGCTTCGGCGCCCTGTCCGCGCAGGCCAAGGAGGCGCTCGGCCGGGGCGCGACCGAGGTCGGCACCTCGACCACCACCGGCGACGGCGGCATGACGCCCGAGGAGCGCGGCCAGTCCAAGAACCTCGTCTACCAGTACCTGCCGTCGCGCTACGGGATGAACCCCGACGACCTGCGCTCGGCCGACGCGATCGAGATCGTGCTGGGCCAGGGCGCCAAGCCCGGCGGCGGCGGCATGCTGCTGGGGCAGAAGATCAGCGACCGTGTCGCGGGGATGCGCACCCTGCCCGCGGGGATCGACCAGCGCAGCGCGTGCCGGCACCCCGACTGGACGGGCCCGGACGACCTGACGATCAAGATCCTCGAGCTGCGCGAGATCACCGACTGGCAGAAGCCGATCTACGTCAAGGTCGGCGCCACCCGCACCTACTACGACGTGAAGCTCGCGGTCGCCGCGGGCGCCGACGTCGTGGTCGTCGACGGGATGCAGGGCGGCACCGCCGCCACCCAGGAGGTGTTCATCGAGCACGTCGGCATCCCGACGCTGGCCGCGATCCCCCAGGCCGTGCAGGCGCTGGCCGAGCTGGGCCTGCACCGCAAGGTGCAGCTGATCGTCTCCGGGGGCATCCGCACCGGCGCGGATGTCGCGAAGGCGATGGCGCTGGGCGCCGACGCGGTCGCGATCGGCACCGCTGCCCTGATCGCGTTGGGCGACAACCACCCCCGCTACGCCGACGAGTACGCGAAGATCGGCTCGGCGCCCGGCTTCTACGACGACTACCAGGACGGGCGCGACCCGGCCGGCATCACCACGCAGGACCCCGACCTGGCGAAGCGGCTCGACCCGGTCGAGGGCGGCCGCCGCGTCGCCAACTACCTGCGGGTGCTCACGCTCGAGGCGCAGACGCTGGCCCGGGCCTGCGGCAAGGCGCACCTGCGCAACCTGGAGCCCGAGGACCTGGTGGCGCTGACCATCGAGGCGGCGGCCATGGCCCGGGTCCCCCTCGCCGGCACGTCCTGGATCCCCGGACAGAACTTCTAGCGCGACAGCACGTTCTGCAGCACTGGCCGCTTACGACGAAGGAGTTGGCATGGGTGACGGACGGGACGACCTGGCCGCACGGGCGGACGAGGACGGCATCGAGTTCTTCCTGGCGATGTTCGTCGACATGCACGGCAAGCCGTGCGCGAAGGCGGTACCGCGGTCGAGCCTGAACATGCTGATGGACGGCGGCGCGGGCTTCGCGGGCTTCGCCGCCGGTGACATCGGCCAGGGCCCGGCCGACCCCGACCTCACGGTGCTCCCCGACGCCGCGTCCTACACCCGGGTGCCGTGGAAGCCGGGCGTCGCTGTGCTGCACTGCGATCCGCAGGTCGACGGCGAGCCCTGGCCCTACGCCCCGCGCGTCATCCTGAAGCGGCTGCTCGAGCAGATGCGCGAGGAGCGCGGCTGGGTCCTCAAGACCGGGATCGAGGCCGAGTACTCGCTGCTGCGCCGCACCCCCGACGGCGGCCTGGAGATCGCCGACGCGCTCGACCGCGCGGCCAAGCCCTGTTACGAGGTCAAGGGCCTGACCCGGATGTGGGACTTCCTCTCGACGCTGTCCAGGCACATGAACGAGCTCGGGTGGGGCAACTACGCCAACGACCACGAGGACGGCAACGGCCAGTTCGAGAGCAACTTCAACTACTCCGACGCCGTCACCACGGCCGACCGGGCGATCTTCTTCCGGTACATGGTCCACATGCTCGCCCACGACGCCGGCATGACGGCGACGTTCATGCCCAAGCCGTTCAGCAACGTCACCGGCAACGGCCTGCACACCCACCTCAGCCTGTGGACCACCGACGACGAGCCGCTGTTCGAGGGCGACGGCGACACGCTCGGCCTGTCCAAGGTGGCCTACCAGTTCATCGCGGGCCTGCTCGACCACGGTCGGGCCAGCGCCGGTGTCATCTGCCCGACCGTCAACTCCTACAAGCGCATCGGCGTCGGCGCCCCGGACTCGGGCGCCACCTGGGCCCCGGCGTACGTCGCCTACGGCGGCAACAACCGCAGCCTGATGCTGCGCGTGCCCGAGGGTGGGCGCGTCGAGCACCGCGGTGTCGACGGGTCGGCCAACCCGTACCTGTCGTCGGCGGTGCTGCTGGCGGCCGGTCTCGACGGCGTGGACCGCGCACTCGACCCGGGCGACCAGACCACCGACAACCTGTTCTCGCTCGACCCGGCCGAGGTCGCCGCGCGCGGGATCCAGCACCTGCCGCGCTCGCTCGACCGTGCCGTCGACGAGCTCGTCGAGGACTCGGTGCTGCGCCGCGGGCTGGGGGTGCTGCCCGACGGCAGCGACTTCATCGACTACTTCGCCGGCGTCAAGCGCGCGGAGTTCGACGCCTACCACTCGACGGTCTCCCAGTGGGAGATCGACCGCTACCTGACCCAGTTCTGACCCTGACCCAGTTCGGAGAGAAAGCCGGAATGAGCCGCAACGGACAGCACGACGGCCCGGGACGGGCCCGGCGCACGTCGCGATACTCCGCCTGGAGCCTGGTGAAGAACGGGCTCGGGGCGGGGTCGGGGTGGGAGCGCGCGTTCCGCCATCACACCCCGAAGGAGACCTACGACGTCATCATCATCGGTGGCGGCGTGCACGGGCTGGCCACCGCGCACTACCTCGCCGAGAACCACGGGATCACCGACATCGCGGTTCTGGAGAAGTCCTACATCGGGTCGGGCGGTTCGGGACGCAACACCGCGATCCTGCGGTCGAACTACCTCACACCCGAGGGCGTCCGGTTCTACGACCGCTCGGTGAAGCTCTACGAGCACCTCGCGGCCGACCTGAACTTCAACGTCATGTTCTCCCAGCGCGGGCACATGACGTTGGCGCACAACGACAGTTCGCTGCGCACGATGCACTGGCGGGCCGAGGTCAACAAGCTGCAGGGCGTCGACTCGTCGGTGATCGACCCGGCCGAGATCAAGAAGCTCGTCCCGTACATGGACGTGTCGTCGTCGACGCGCTACCCGATCCTCGGCGCGCTCTACCACCCGCCGGGCGGCATCATCCGCCACGACGCGGTGGTGTGGGGGTATGCGCGGTCGGCCGACGCGCACGGGGTGCACATCCACCAGAAGACCGAGGTCGTCGGTATCGACGTCGCGTCGAACCGGGTGACCGGGGTGCGCACCGCCGACGGCAGACGGATCAGCGCACCGGTGGTGGTCAACTGCACCGCCGGGTGGTCGACCCTGATCTCGGACATGGTCGGCGTCGACATGCCGGTGCAGACGTTCCCGCTGCAGGCGGCGGTCACCGAACCGGTGAAGCCGTTCCTCGACACCGTCGTCGTGTCGGGCACGCTGCACACCTACGTCAGCCAGACCGACCGCGGTGAGCTGGTGTTCGGCGCGAGCGTCGACCCGTTCGCCTCCTACTCCACGCGCGGGTCGCTCGACTTCGTCGAGGGCCTCGCGGGGCACGTCCTCGAGCTGATGCCGGGGCTGTCGAAGATGCGGCTGCTACGCCAGTGGGCCGGCCTGTGCGACATGACGCCCGACTACTCGCCGATCATGGGCCTGACGCCGGTCGAGGGCTTCTTCGTCGACGTCGGCTGGGGCACCTACGGCTTCAAGGCGGGGCCGGTGTCGGGCGAGGCGATGGCCGCGTGCATCGCGCACGGCAAGCCGCCGGAGATCATCGCCGCGTTCGGCCTCGAGCGGTTCGACGAGGGGCGCCTCGTCGGAGAGAAGGGGGCGGCAGCCGTCGGCCACTAGCTGCCCGCACCCGACCTCCCCGTTCCGCATCCGCACCGCTCTCGCACCGGAGACCTTTCATGATGTTGCTGACGTGCCCGAACTGCGGGGCTCGCAACGTGAGCGAGTTCCGCTACGTCGGAGAGGCGAAGTCCAGGCCCGACCCGGAGACGGCCACCCCCGAACAGTGGCGCCGGTACCTGTACTTCCACCGCAACCCGGCCGGCTGGATCTCCGAGACCTGGTACCACGGCTCGGGCTGCCGCCGGTACTTCGGGATCGAGCGCAACACCGTCGACAACGCCCAGCGCTCGGCCGCCGGCACCGCAGGAGCGACGTCGTGACGCGCCCCGGAGCCCGCCGCCGTGCCGCCGCCGACCACCGGCTCGGCGCCCGCCCCGGCGAGGTCATCGACCGCAGCCGGACCATCGAGTTCCGGTGGAACGGCGTCACCCACACCGCGCACCCCGGCGACACCATCGCGTCGGCGCTGGCCGCCGCCGGTGTCCGGATGTTCGCGCGCAGCTACAAGTACCACCGCCCGCGCGGCCTGCTCACCGCCGACATCTTCGACCCGGGCGCCATCCTGCAGGTCGGCGACGAGCCCAACGTCCGTGCGGCGCACCGGCTCGTCGAGCCCGGCATGGACGTGCGGTCGCAGAACACGTGGCCGTCGCTGCGTTACGACGTGAAGGCCGTCAACCAGCTCGCGGGCCGCTTCCTCGCGACCGGCTTCTACTACAAGACGTTCATCAAGCCGGAACGGCTGTGGCCGACGTACGAGAAGGTGCTGCGTCAGTTCGTCCACGCGGGCGAGGTACCCCCGGACAGCGAGCAGCCCTACTTCGACAAGCGCTACGCCCACCCCGACGTCCTCGTCGCGGGCGGTGGACCGGCCGGGCTCGCCGCCGCGCTGTCGGCGGCGCGCGCCGGCGCGCGCGTCATGCTCGTCGAGCAGGAACACCAGCTGGGCGGGCACCTGCGCTGGGGCGACGCCGACGACCTGCGGCTGCGCGACGAGCTCGTCGCCGCGGTCGAGGCCGAGGCGGGCATCGAGGTCCTCACCGACTCGGTGGTGGCCGCGCGCTACGACGACAACTGGCTGGCCCTCGTCCAACGTGGACTCCCCCACGTCGCGGAGCGGCTGATCAAGGCGCGCGCGGGCACGCTCGTCGTCGCGGCGGGTCTCATCGAGCGCCCGTACGTGTTCGCGGGCAACGACCTGCCCGGCGTCATGCTGTCGACGGCAGTGCGCCGGCTGCTCAACCTGTACGCGGTGCGCCCGGGCCGGCGCGCCGTCGTGTTCACGGCCAACCCCGAGGGTGACGCCGCGGCCGCCGACCTCCGCGCGGCCGGGGTCGACGTCGTCGAGGTCGACGCCCGGCACGGCCGGACCGTCGTGCGCGCCACCGGCCGTGGTGGCGTCGAGGCCGTCGAGCTGTCCGACGGCAGCCGCATCGAAGCCGACCTGCTCGTCACCGCCATCGGCTGGACGGCCCCGACGTCACTGCTCAACATGTCCGGTGCCAACCCCGTGTACCGGCCCGATGCGGCGCGGTTCGTCCCCGACCCGGGGGCCACGCCCGACGGCGTCATCGCGGTCGGCGGCATCGCGGGCGACGGGACCCGCGAGGAGCTCGTCGCCCATGCCGAGGCGGCGGGACGCGAGGCGGCGGCACGAGCGTCGGCCCTCGCGGCGGTCCACGCCGCGGGCCGACCCGACGGGCCCGCCGCCACCCCACGCCCGGCCGAGCCGGTCCCGGCGCTGGGGCTGCGCCACCACCCGGAGCTGTTCTACGCGACGCCGACGGGCGGGTTCGTCGACATGTCCGAGGACGTGTCGGCCAAGGACATCCTCACCGCGGTGAAGGAGGGCTACGACTCGTCCGAGCTGGTCAAGCGCTACACGACGGCGACCATGGGCCCCGCTCAGGGCAAGCTGGAGACCGTCAACACCGTCGCGCTCGTCGCCCATGCGACGGGGAAGACGATCGCCGAGACCGGCGCGACGACGTGGCGCCCGATGTACACGCCGATCACGCTCGGAGCCCTGGCGGGCCGCAAGTTCGAGCCGGTCCGCCACTCCCCCGTGCAGCCCTGGCACGAGGCGCACAAGGCCACCCCGCTGATCGCGGGCCAATGGATCCGCCCCGAACACTACGGCGACCCCGCGGCCGAGGTCCGCAACGTCCGGGCAGGCGTCGGCATCATCGACGTGACGCCGATCGGCAAGCTCGACCTGCAGGGCCCCGACGTCCCGAAGCTGCTCAACCTGCTCTACGTCAACAAGTGGTCGAAGCTCGGGATCGGGCGCGTCCGCTACGGCGTCATGTGCGCCGAGGACGGCGTCGTGCTCGACGACGGCGTCACCGGTCGGCTCGCCGAGAACCACTACCTGATGTCGACGACGTCCTCGGGCGCCGGGACGGTATGGGAGTGGGCCGAGAACTGGCTGCAGACCGAGCATCCCGAGTGGCAGATCCACATCACGCCGGTGACGACGGCGTTCGCGAGCATCAACGTCGCGGGCCCGAAGTCGCGCGAGCTGCTCGCCCGGCTGACCGACGTCGACCTCGACAACACGGCCTTCGGCTACATGAACGTCCGCACCGGCACGATCGCCGGCGTCGACAACTGCGTGTTGTGGCGCATCGGGTTCACCGGCGAGCTGTCCTACGAGCTGCACGTCCCGGCGAGCTACGGGCTGCACGTGTGGGAGGCGCTGATGGCCACGGGCGCCGACCTGGGCATCGCCCCGTTCGGGGTCGAGGCGCAGCGCATCCTGCGGCTGGAGAAGGGCCACTTCATCGTCGGTCAGGACACCGACGGCCTCACCAAGGCCTACTCCGCGGGGCTCGACCGGGTCGTCAAGCTCGACAAGTCCGACTTCGCCGGCAAGCCCGAGCTGGCCTGGCAGGCCGCGCGTGGGGAGTACCCGATGCTCGTCGGGCTCCGCCCGCTCGACACGTCGGTGATCCCCGAGGAGGCCAGCCAGATCATCAGCGACGGCGGCTACATCGTCGGCCGGATCACCTCCAGCCGGCTGTCGCCGACGCTGGGGCACCCGATCTGCCTGGGGCAGGTCGACGCCCACCTGGCCGACCCCGGCACCCGCCTCACCGTCCGGCTGCGCAACGGCAGCGACACGACGGTCGAGGTCACCGCCGAGCACGCCCACTTCGATCCCGAGGGAGAACGTCAGCGTGTCTGACATCGCCGCTCCGATCGCCCGCACGGCCCTGTCGTTCCCGGGACCGCTGCGCACCGTCGACGGCTGGGAGACCACTGCCCGCCACGCGACGGGCGGGCTCCGGCTGACCGACCTCGGCCCGCTGGTCAAGCTCACCGTCCGCGGCCCCGCCGACGGGTCCGTGCGCACCGCGCTCGGGACGTCGTTCGGACGCACCGCCCGACCCCGGGGCGGGCCGCTGGCCGGCGCGCTCGTCGTCGGCTCCGGTCCCGGTGAGTGGCTGGTCCTCGGTGCCCCCGGCACCGGTGGCGAGCTGCTCGCGGGGGTCGGCGCCATCGTCGCCGACAGCGGCGAGTTCGCCTCCGTCGTCGACGTCACCCACGGCCGCGCCCTGGTCCGGCTGACGGGCGAGGCGGCACCGCTGCTGCTGTCGAAGGTCTGCGCGATCGACCTGACCGACCGCGTCGTACCGAACGGGTCGGCGTTCCGGTCGTCGGTGGCGCGCGTCGTCACCGACGTCGTGCGTGACGACCGTGCCGACGGTGCTGCCCGAACCCGCTCCTACCTCCTGCACTGCGAGCGCTCGTCGGGCCAGTACCTGGCCGACTCGCTGGTCGACGCAGGGATCGAGTACGGGATCGAGGTCGGGGCGGCAGCCGCCGACCCGATCTGACGATCGACCGGCCCCGACCCCGGTCGGGGCCGGTCTCCATCGCCCACGCCACGGTCGCAACGCGGCGACCGAGCACGAGGAAGCCACAGGTCACTCGCGATGACACAGACGACAGTCACCCCTGCGCGAACAGCCCGGCCCGACGCCGTCCCCCGTCCGGCCGCCGCAACACCGGCATCGTCCAACATCGGACGACTGCTCGCGTCGTGCGTCGACCGGCCCGGGATCGTGTCGGCCATCACGGCGTTCCTCCACTCCCGTGGAGCGAACATCGTGCAGTACGACCAGGAGACCACCGACCCGGTCGGTGGCCGCTTCTTCCAGCGCCTGGTGTTCCACCTGCCCGACCTCGCCGAGCGGCTGCCGCGGTTCTCCGCCGAGTTCGCCACCGAGGTCGGCGACCGGTTCGACATGACGTGGCGGATGCGCGACGTCGACGTGGCGCCCCGCGTGGCGCTGTTCGTCTCCCGCTACGACCACTGCCTGCTGGATCTGTTGTGGCGCTGGCGCCGCGGCGACCTGCCGATCGACATCGTCCAGGTGGTCTCCAACCATCCGGACCTGGCCGATGCCGTGGCCGGGTTCGGCGTGCCCTACGAGCACATCCCCGTCACCAAGGCCACGAAGCCGCAGGCCGAGCAGGCCCAGATCGACCTGCTGAAGGGTCGCGTCGACCTGGTCGTCATGGCCCGGTACATGCAGATCCTCTCCGGTGACCTGCTGGACCGGATCGGTGCGCCGGTCATCAACATCCACCACTCCTTCCTGCCCGCGTTCGCCGGTGCGGGACCGTACGAGCGGGCGAAGCAGCGCGGCGTGAAGCTCATCGGCGCCACCGCCCACTACGCCACCGAGGACCTCGACGAGGGTCCGATCATCGAGCAGGACGTCATCCGCGTCACCCATCGCAGCAGCGCCGCCGACCTGGTCCGTCTCGGCGCCGACATCGAGCGCACCGTGCTCGCCCGCGCGGTGAAGTGGCACTGCGAGGACCGCGTCATGGTCAACGGCCGGACCACGATCGTCTTCTGATCCGTCTTCACCGAATCGTCTTTCCAGGAGGTACTGATGCCGGCGACGGTCATCGACGGCAAGGTGCTCGCAGCCCGGCTCCGCGAGGAGGTCGCGGCGCAGGTCGCATCGATGGAGGAGCCGCCCGGACTCGCGACGCTGCTGGTCGGCGACGACCCGGCATCGGAGATCTACGTCCGCAACAAGCGGCGGCTGTGCACGCAGGTCGGCATGCGCGACCTGCACCGGCACCTGCGGGCCGACGTCGGCCAGGCCGAGCTCGCCGCGATCATCACGGAGCTGAACGCGGACCCGGCGGTCACCGGGATCCTCCTGCAGCTGCCACTGCCGGGACACCTGCGGGCGGACGACCTGCTCGCCCTGATCGACCCGGACAAGGACGTCGACGGCCTCACCGAGGCCAGCGCGGGACGCCTCGCGCTCGGCAAGCCCGGGCTGCGCCCCTGCACGCCGTCGGGCGTGATCCGGATGCTCGACAGCGCCGGCGTCGAGCTCCGGGGGAAGCACGCGGTCGTGGTGGGCCGGTCGAACCTCGTGGGCAAGCCGCAGGCCCAACTGCTGCTGGAACGCGACGCGACCGTGTCGATCTGCCATCGACACACCACCGACCTGGCCGCCATCACCCGGACCGCCGACGTGCTCGTCGTCGCGGCCGGCGTGCCGCACCTCGTCGGCGCCGACGCGGTCGCACCGGGCGCCACGGTGATCGACGTCGGCATCCACCGGACCGACACCGGGCTGTGCGGGGACGTCGACACCGAGGCCGTCGCGCGGGTGGCCGGGGCCGTCACGCCCGTCCCCGGTGGGGTCGGCCCCATGACCATCGCGATGCTGTTGTGGAACACGGTCGAGGCGGCGCGGCTGCGCTCCGCGGAGGGCGCCGCAACCGTCTGAGCTGCGGTGCCGATACACGCCGACCCATGACCCCGGGCCGGGTGGGACGAGGGATGAGGCGACGCCGGCGTGGGAACGCAGGGGCATGCACACCTTCTCGACGACCCGCGAGTCCGAGATCGTCGTCGGCGCCGACCGCGGCGCCCTCTGGGACGCGCTGACCGACCCCGACCTGCTCGCCCGCCTCACCCCGCTGCTGCAGCGCATCGACGCCGACGGCGACGTCTGGCGCTGGCACATGGCCGGGGTGTCGGTGCTGGGCGTCGGGATCAGCCCCGCGTTCACCGAGAAGATGGCCTTCGACCCGCAACGTCGGATCGGCTACACCCACAGCCCGCCCACGGGTGTCGTCGAGCGCACCGGCGCCGACGGCTGGTATTCCCTCGACGACGACCCGAGCGGCACCCGGCTGGGCATCAGCCTGACCCTGCGCGTCGAGCTGCCGCTCGCCCGGATCACCGCTCCTGCCGTGGTCACCGCCATGAACGCGACCTTGCAGCGCACCGGCGACCGGTTCACCGCCAACCTGCTCCGGCACCTGGGCATCACCCCGCGGTGGGACGGGTCCTGATCCCCGTCGCCCCGTTGCCCGCGAACACTCGAGCCCAGCGCGTTGCTACGGTCGCGCGATGCGAGTCCTGGTCACCGGCGGCGCCGGTTTCATCGGCTCCCACATCGCCGACCTGGCCGCCTCCGACGGCCACGACGTCGTCGTGCTCGACGCGTTGCTCCCGCAGGCCCACGGCCCGCAGACACCGGCCTGGACGGGCGACCACGAGTTCGTGCGGGGAGACGTCCGGGACGCCGACGTGGTCCGGGGTCTGCTCGGTGGCGTCGACGTCGTCTGCCACCAGGCCGCGATGGTCGGGCACGGGGTCGATCCGTTCGACGCGCCGGACTACGCCGCGCACAACGACGTCGGCACCGCGGTCCTGCTGGCCGAGATGCACCGCGCCGGCGTCGGGCGGCTGGTGCTCGCGGGCTCGATGGTCGTCTACGGCGAGGGCCGCTACGACTGCGCCGAGCACGGGGTGGTCCGGCCCGGTCCGAGGGCACGCGCCGACATCGACGCCGGGGTCTTCGAGCCGCGCTGCCCCGGCTGCGGACGGGAGCTGGTCCCCGGTCTGGTGCCCGAGGATGCGCCGCTCGACCCGCGCTCCACCTACGCGGCGACGAAGCTCGCGCAGGAGCATCTCGCGAGCGCCTGGGCGCGGCAGACCGGTGGCTCGGTGTGGTCGCTGCGATACCACAACGTCTACGGGGCCCGGATGCCGTTCGGCACCCCGTACGCCGGGGTCGCGTCGATCTTCCGGTCGGCGCTGGAGCGTGGAGAGGCGCCCCGGGTCATGGAGGACGGCCGGCAGCGGCGCGACTTCGTGCACGTCAGCGATGTCGCGGCGGCCAACCTCACCGCTCTGACCACACCCGTCGACGGGTTCGCCGCGGCCAACGTGTGCTCCGGGGAGCCGCACACCGTCGGCGACCTGGCGCGGGAGCTCGCGCGGGCGATGGACGGCCCCGAGCCCGAGATCGTGGGCGGGGCGCGACCGGGGGACGTGCGGCACGTCGTCGCCGATCCGGCGTTCGCGCGGGAGCGGCTCGGGTTCCGGGCGCGGACGTCGTTCGCCGAGGGTGTGGCGGCTTTCGCGACCGACCCGCTGAGGTCCCCGATCCGGTGACGGGCGTCGTCGTCACCGATCGGTAATCACATTTGACCGAGCCGATCCGCCCGTCCGGATCGAAGATCGGTGTGTGCACCGTCCTGAGATCGTCCTGCCCTGCCTCGACGAGGCCGAGGCGCTGCCGGGTGTGCTGGCCGCGCTGCCACCGGGGTGGCCGGTGCTCGTGGTGGACAACGGTTCCGTCGACGACACCGCCGCGGTCGCGCGGGCGCACGGCGCCCGGGTGGTCGCCGAGCCCCGCCGCGGGTACGGCGCCGCCGTGCACACCGGCCTGGAGAACACCACGACCGAGCTCGTCGCGTTCCTCGACGGCGACGGGTCGCTCGACGCGGCCGTGCTGCCGGACATGGCCGACGCCGTCGGGTCGGGTCGCGCGGACCTCGCCGTCGGACGCCGGGTACCCGAGGCCGGGAGCTGGCCGTGGCACGCCCGGGCGGGCAACGCGCTGATCGCGGCCGAGCTACGACGGCGCGGGGTGGCGGTGCACGACATCGCCCCGATCCGGGTCGCCCGCCGCGACGCGCTGCTCGGCCTCGGGATCGCCGACCGGGCGTTCGGCTACCCGTTGGAGCTGCTGCTACGGGCGGGGTCGGCCGGCTGGCGGATCGACGAACGTCCCGTGCGGTACTCGCGACGCGGCGGCGGCCGGTCGAAGGTCTCCGGATCGCTGACGGGGACGGCGCGGGCGGTGCGCGACATGGCGGGGCTGCTGCGGTGACGGCGATGCTGATCGTCCTGGCCAAGGCACCGGTGCCGGGGCGGGCCAAGACGCGGCTGTGCCCGCCGGCGACGCCGGTCCAGGCCGCGGAGGTCGCCGCCGCCGCCCTGCTCGACACCCTCGACGCCACCGCGGCGGTCCCGGCGACCCCGACGGTCGTGGCGTTCACCGGCGACCTCACGGAGGCCACGCGCACCCGGGAGGTCGCGGCGGCGCTGGACCGGACCGGCGTGGTCACGCAACGCGGCCCGCACCTGGGCTCCCGGATCGCCGCCGCCCACGCCGACGCCGCGGCCCGCCACCCCGGCGCGATGTCGTTGCAGATCGGGATGGACACCCCGCAGGTCGACCCCACGCTGCTCGCGCGGTGCCTCGACCGGCTCGCGGCCCGCGGCACCGACGCGGTGCTCGGACCCGCGCCCGACGGCGGCTGGTGGGCCCTGGGCCTGCGCGATCCCGCCGCTGCCGCGGTGATCGCCGACGTGCCGACCTCGCGGTCCGACACCGGCGCGAGAACTCTCGCCGCGTTGCGCCGCAACGGGTTGCGCGTCGCACTGCTCCCCGCGCTGACCGACGTCGACACCGTCGACGACGCCCGGGCCGTCGCCGCGCTCGTGCCGGGTTCGCGGTTCGCGGCGGCCGTCGAGCCGATCGCCGCGTCGCGCGGGGTGGCGTCGTGACCGCCGCGGTCCACGAACCGTTCGACGCGCTGCTCGCCGGGCGCGGCGGCCACCTGCACCGTGACGACGGCGTGGTCGTCGCGATGGACCCCGGCCGGTGGTGCGAGGCCGCGGACGTCTCCGACGGCTGGTTGCTCGACCGGTGCGCGGGCCCGGCCATCGACCTCGGGTGCGGTCCTGGCCGGCTGGTCGTCGCTCTCGCCGACCGCGGCGTGCCCGCGCTCGGTGTGGACCACTCCCCCGTGGCCCGCATGATGTGCCGGCGCCGTGGGGCACCGATGGTGCGTCGCGACGTCTTCGATCCGCTGCCGGGTGAGGGCGCGTGGGCGCACGTGCTGCTCGTCGACGGGAACATCGGCGTCGGAGGCGACCCCGTGCGCCTGCTGGCCCGGGCGGCGGCACTGCTCGCGCCGGGCGGGACGGTGCTCGTCGAGACGGGGTCGTCGCCCGGCGAGTGGTGGTGCGGGACGGCCCGGACCTGCGCCGACGGCACGCTCGGAGACCCGATGCCGTGGGCGTGCGTCGGCGCCGACGCATTGCGCGCCGTCGCGCCCGACGCGGGCCTGCGGGTCGGCTCGACCTCGACGGCGGACGAGTCGGCCGCCGGGAGGTGCTTCGCCGAGCTGGTCGCGGCGTGAGGGCGTCAGGCCTGGACGGCGGCGCGCGGGGCAGCCGCGCACGGGAGCGCCAGCTCGAACACGCATCCCGGGTCGTGGTTGCGGACGCCGATCGTGCCGCCGTGGGCCTCGGCGAAGGCGCGCGCGATGGCCAGGCCGAGGCCGGCCCCCGGGCCCTCGCCGGGCGTGCGGGCGCTGCCGCCACCGCGGAACCCGACGGCGAACACCCGCGACAGGTCCTCCTCGGCGATGCCGCCGCAGCCGTCCTGGACCCGCAGCCAGGCGTGGTCGTCGCGCTGCCCGGCGGTGAGCTCGACGCGACCGCCCGCCGGGGTGTGGCGGACGGCGTTGGCGAGCAGGTTGCGCACGGTCCGGGTGAGCTCGGAGTCGCTGCCGCGCACGACCGGCCACCGCTCGGGGGCGTCCGCGACGATCTCGACGCCGGCGGCGGCGGCGACCGTCCGCTCGGCGGCGACGGCGTCGGACACGACCTCGCCCAGGGCCAGCGGGACGAGCGAGAGCCGCAGCGCCGCGGACGTCGCCCGCGACAGCTGGAACAGGTCCTCGACCATGCCGGCCAAGCGGTCGGACTCGCGGCGGATGCGGGCCAGGTAGTCGGCGACGTCGGACGGTTCGGTGACGATGCCGTCGGCGAGCGCGTCGGTCATGCCGCGGATCCCCGCGAGCGGGGACCGCAGGTCGTGGCTCATCCACGCGACCAGCTCACGGCGCGCCGCCTCGGCGTGCCGGACGGCCTCGAGCTCGGCGGCGTCGGCCTCGCGCTGCCACAACGCCTCCCGGGCGAACCGGCGGCCCAGCCACCACGCCACGGGCACCGTCACGACGCCCACGACCGCGCACACCGCGATCGTCCCGAGGAGCTGGGGCGTGTACATCAGCCCGCTGACGCCGACGACCCCGCCGAGCGCCGCCGCCAGCGGCACGAGGCCGAGGGTGATCATCGCGGCGGCGATCGACCTGCGCCGCATGACGTGCAGCAGCACCCCGCCCACGGCGGCGACCGGCAGCGCGAACAGCAGCGCGAGCGGGACGGCGTGTGCCAGGTCGGCGAGCATCCGTCACCCCTGCAGGTCGTAGCGGTAGCCGGTGCCCCAGATGGTGGCGATCCGCAGCGGTGCAGTCGGGTCCGCCTCGACCTTCTCCCGCAGCCGCCGCACGTGGACGGTGACGGTCGAGCGGTCGCCGAACTCCCAGCCCCACACCCGCGCCAGCAGCTCCTCACGGGTGAACGCCTGCCCGGGGTTGGCCAGCAGGAAGGCGAGCAGATCGAACTCCCTGGTCGTGAGGGCCAGCGGACGGTCGTCGAGCGTCGCGACCCGGGCCGCCGGGTCGACGCGCAGGGTGCCGTCGGTGAGGGCGGGCGAGGCGGGCAGGGAGGCCGTGCGCCGCAGGATCGACGCGACCCGCAGCACCAGCTCGCGGGGGCTGAACGGCTTGGTGACGTAGTCGTCGGCACCGAGTTCGAGGCCGACCAGCCGGTCGTCCTCCTCGCCGAGCGCGGTGAGCATGACGATCGGGGGCAGCTCACCGTCGGCGCGCAGCGCCCGGCACACCTCGAGCCCGCCGAGGCCGGGCAGCATCAGGTCGAGCACGACGACGTCGGGCGGGGTCGCCCGGGCCGCCTGCAGCGCCGCGAGCCCGTCGGCCACCAGCGCGACGTCGTGGCCGGCGGCCCCCAGGTAGCGGCCGACGACGTCGCGGACGGTCTCGTCGTCGTCGACCACCAGGACGTGTGCGCACACGCACGTCACGCTAGACCGCCGCGGGCCCGTCGACCGGGTTCGTCACCGGTCGGTAAGGCGGGCTGACGAGGTGGTGACGGAACAGCTCACCCAGGCCCGCGCGGCCCTAGCGTCGGCGGGCATGCGGATCCGTTGGCGCAGCCCGATCCGGGGCCCGTGGTTGACCTCGGTGTTCGGCCTCGTGCTGCTCTGCGCCCTGCCGGTGGTCATCGTGACGGGGCTGCTCGACTGGGTCGCCTACGGCTCCGGGGCCATCCCCGCCGACGTCGGCGCCCTGCACCTGCCGCGGTTCGACTGGCCGACCCGGCCCGCGTGGCTGTTCCGGCTGACCCAGGGCCTGCACGTCGGGCTCGGGATCGTGCTGGTCCCGGTGGTCCTGGCGAAACTCTGGTCGGTCATCCCGAAGCTGTTCACCAAGCCCGACCGCAACCTGCTGAAGCTGGCCGAGCGCGGAACGCTGGTGCTGCTGGTCGGCGGCATCCTGTTCGAGATCGTCACCGGGCTGCTGAACATCCAGTACGACTACGTGTTCGGGTTCAGCTTCTACGCGGCGCACTACGCCGGGGCGTGGGTGTTCATCGCCGGTTTCGTGCTGCACGTCGCCCTCAAGCTGCCGACGATGGTGCGCAGCCTGCGGTCGCGGTCGCTGCGGACCGAACTGCGCACCCCGCTCGCCGCGACCGTGCCGGAGCCGCCCGACGAGGGCGGGCTCGTCGCCCCCGACCCGGATCCGCCGACGATGAGCCGACGCGGTGCGCTCGCGCTGGTGGGGGGTGGCGTCGCGCTCCTGGCGGGTCTCACGGTCGGCCAGACCCTCGACGGACCGCTGCGCGGGACCGCGCTGCTGCTCCCCCGCGGCCGTACCGCCCCCGGCGACTTCCCGGTCAACCGCACGTTCGTCGCCTCCGGCATCTCCCCCGACGCCGTCGGCGCCGGCTGGTCCCTCGACCTCGGCGCGGTGCGGCTGACCCGGGACGAGCTGGCCGCGCTCCCCCAGCACACCGCCGACCTGCCGATCGCCTGCGTCGAGGGCTGGTCGACGCAGCAGACGTGGTCCGGGGTGCGGCTGCGCGACCTCGCGGCTCTCGCCGGCGTCCCGGAGCCTGCGGGCGCGACGGTGCGGTCGGTCGAGGAGGGTCCGTTCGCCCGCGCCCCGCTCACCGCCGGGCAGGTCCTCGACCCCGACTCGCTGCTCGCGTTGCGCGTCAACGGGTCCGACCTCACCCCCGACCACGGCTATCCGGCGCGGGTGATCGTCCCGGCGCTGCCCGGCGTGCACTGCACGAAGTGGGTCGCCGCGATCGGGTTCTCCCGATGAGCGCCGTCCGGATGCTCGGTGTGCTCGCCTGCGTCGCGCTCGCCGGCTGGGCCGCGACGATCATCGTCCGGGACCCGACGCTGCACCCGTCGATCGTTCCGATGCTGGTCTGGTTCGCCGGCGCACTGCTGCTGCACGATCTGGTCCTGTTCCCGCTCTACGCGGCAGCCGACCGGGTACTCGCGCTGCTGCCCGCGACGCGGGTGCCGCTGGTCAACCACGTCCGGATCCCGCTGCTCGGCGCGGGACTGACGCTCCTCCTCTACCTGCCCGGGATCATCCGGCAGGGCGAACCCGTCGTACTCGGCGCCTCGGGGCTCGGCCAGGAGCCGTTCCTCGCCCGTTGGCTGTGGCTCGTGCTCGCGATGACCGCGGTGTCGGCACTGGTGTGGGTCGTGCGCGTCACCAGACGGTCAGCAGCAGGTGGTTGACGGCCAGCGCCAGCACTGCCTGCGCCACCAGCCACGCGCGGGGCCGCGGCAGCGTGCCGCACGCCACGACCGCCCACACCGCGAAGGGCAGCCAGATGCGCTCCACCTCGGCCTTCGACATCCCGGACAGGTCGGCGAGCAGGATCGCCGCCAGCGCGGCCGCCACCAGCAGCGCCGCCGCGCGGGGCAGTGCGCGCACCCGGGACAGCGCGGCGACCGTGGCCGGGCCCAGCGCGAACGCCACCGCGGCGAGGTTCGCCCACACGAAGTAGGCGTACGGCCGCGTCGAGGCGATGCTCGCGGCGTAGATGACCTTGACGTCCTCGTAGCCGGTGAGCCACCAGAACCCGGCCGCGGTGAACGCGGCGACCACCACGACGACCCCCGCCACCGCGGGCACCAGCAGCCGCCACCGGCGCGTCGCCACGACCACGGCCAGCGGGAACAGCCCGCCCAGCACGAGCCCGTAGGACAGGTACAGGGCGTAGCCCAGCACCACCCCGGCCCCGACGGCGACAGCCGCGTTCCTGCGGGCCGCCGCGACCGCCAGCAGCGCGACACCCCACGCCAGCCACCCCGCGAACATCCCGTCGGCCGACACCCCGACCCACACCGCACCGGGGAACAGCACCGAGAAGGGCAGTACCCGTCGCGCCAGGTCCTCGTGGCCGAGCGCCCGCAGCGTCACCGCCACCGCGACGGCCGCCGACGACCCCACCGCCATCACGACGAGACCCGCCGCGCCGCCGGACCCGAGGCCGATCCGGTCGAGCACCGTGAACACCAGGAACGCGCCGGGCGGGTGCCCGCCGACGTGCGTCGTCCAGAACCACGTCTGCGCCGGATCGACGGCCGTCGTCAGGATGTGGTCGGAGAACACCCGCAGCATCGGGCCGATCCCGCCCAGCTCCGCGACCCGCGGCACGTCGTGCAGATACTCCTCCCCGCTGGTCAGACGTTCGACGACGCCGCGCTGCCAGCCGTCGACCAGCGCCAGCGACACCGTCCAGGCGAACGCCGCTCCGAAGCCCGCCCACAGCAGCGGCGCCCAGCGCATCCGGGCGGCCAGGCCGGGAGCCCCCACCACCGTCGCGACGGCGACGACCACCGCGGCCGGCGTGCCCGGCCCGACGTGGGGCAGCCACTCCGCGAGCAACGGCGGCCATCCCAGGAAGATGTCGACGCCCTCGGCCAGCAGTCGGCGCCCCACGACCGCCGCCACCACGACGAGCGCCACGACGGCGCCGACGACCACTGCGTCCGTACGGACGCCGGTCCGCTCGCGAATGGCGCGCACCCGGTCACGCTATCGGCCGACTCCGGCGCCGAACCCTTACGAGGTGGGGACGCCCCCGTAATTCGACGGAACCGTGCACGTCCGGTGCCTATCGTCGGTACCGACCGATCCGACGTGAACACCCGAGGCGACCATGCGATCCCCACTCTTCTGCGACACCGGACTGGCCGCGCGCATCGAGCGCGCCGAGGCCGGGCTCATCGAGGCCGTCAGCCGCGCCGCCCAGGTCCGCTCGGGTGTGGACGGCTTCCTCACCCCGATCGCGGGCGGGCTCGCGAGCTTCGCCGGGACGGATTCGCCCTACACGAAGGTCGTCGGCCTCGGGTTCGCCGGAATGCCCGACTCCGCGGAGCTCGACGCCGTCGAGAAGGCCTACGCCGCCCACGGTGCGGCGACCCAGATCGAGCTGGCGCACCTCGCCGACCCGGACATCGGCGCGATGCTCAGCGATCGTGGCTACCGGCTCGAGTCGTTCGAGAACGTCCTCGGCCTCACGCTCGACACCGCGGCCGATCTCGACGTACCCGCCGGGATCGAGGTCCGGACCAGCGGCGACGACGAGTTCGAGGACTGGCTGGCCGTCGTCGTGGACGGCTCGATCCACCCCGACACCCAGGGCGTCCCGTGGCACGACGACTTCCCCGCCCAGGCGATCGAGGACGCCGAACGCGACTCCGCCGCCGCCGGGCTCGTCCGCTACGCGGCGCTGCGCGACGGGGTGCTCGCCGGTGGCGCAGAGCTCCGCATCGCCGACGGCATCGCCCAGTTCGCGGGCGCCGCCACGGCCCCGGCGCACCGTCGCCACGGCGTGCAGACCGCCCTGCTCGCAGCCCGGCTCGCCGACGCCCGCGACGCCGGCGCCGACATCGCCGTGATCGTCACCCAGCCGGGCTCGAAGTCGCAGCAGAACTCGCAGCGGCGCGGCTTCGACCTGCTCCACACCCGCGCCACCCTGGTGAAGTCATGACCGGCACGCCCGTCGTCGAGCTGTACGCCGGCCCGCGGGCCGGGCTACGTCCGCTGTTCGAGCTCGCCGAGGACTCCGCGGCCCAGCTCGACACCTACCTCGACCAGGGGGACGTGCTCGTCGCCCGCATCGATGACGACGGGGTCGGCCATCTCCAGCTCGTCGGGACGGGAAGGCCGGGCGAGGTCGAGCTCAAGAACATGGCCGTCGACGAGTCGCTGCAGGGCACCGGGATCGGCCGCCGGCTGGTACACGCCGCGTTCGAGCACGCCCGCAGCCGCGGGGCACACCGGATGCTCGTCGCCACGGCCACCGCGGACATCGGCAACCTGCGCTTCTACCAACGTGTCGGATTCCGCATGGTCGCCGTCGACCGCGACGCATTCGTGCCCGCGACCGGCTATCCCGACGACATCGTCATCGACGGGATCGTCCTGCGCGATCGCGTGTGGCTCGACACGGACCTCGGCTGACGGTCAGCCGTCCGCGCTCGGCGCCGCCCGGCTCGCATGGTCAGCTCCCAGGGCTCGGACTTCGTCCCGGCGTTCATCGCGACGGCCCTCCGCGTCCACGTCTGTCGACGGCAGGCGCGGATCGTAGCGCCGATCACGAGCTCACGGCCGGGACAGGATCGTGACGACGCAGGCGTTGCCGTCCGTGCCCGCGGCACCCCCGCCCATGGTCTCGACCATGCCGACCCGGTGCCGCGCGATCTGCCGCGCGCCCGCCCTGCCTCGGAGCTGCCAGGCGATCTCGGCGATCTGCGCGGTCCCGGTGCCGCCCAACGGATGCCTGCGGGAGAGCAGCCCGCCGCCGGGGTTGACGGGCTGGGCGCCGTCGCGGGCCGTGTGCCCGGACGGGGCCGGCATGGCCGACGCCTCGATCCCCAGGTCGTCCGCGTTGCCCCGCTCCCCGCCAACGATCACCGCGACGATGTATCCGGGCAGGGCAACCGGGCCCCGGCCCGTTCAGCACTCCTCGGACGTCGAGGAAGGTCCGGTCAGCGCGTCGGCAGGGTGAGGATCTCCGCGCCGTCGTCGGTGATGGCGACGGTGTGCTCGCTGTGCGCGGTCCGGCAACCGGTGACGCTGCGCAACGTCCAGCCGTCGTCGTCGGTGAGGAGCCGGTCGGTGTCGGCCATGACCCACGGCTCCAGGGCGAGCAGCAGCCCGGGGCGCAGCTTGTAGCCGCGGCCGGCCCGGCCCTTGTTGGGGATGTGCGGGTCCTGGTGCATGGTCGAGCCGACGCCGTGGCCGCCGAACTCGGTGCTGACCTGGTAGCCCGCATCGTCGAGGACGGTGCCGATGGCGTGCGAGAGGTCGCCGATCTTGGCACCGGGGCCGGCCACGGCGATCCCTGCCTCGAGGGCGCGCTCGGTGGCGTCGATCAGCGCGAGGTCGTCGGGGTCGCGGGCCTCCCCCACGACGAAGCTGATCGCCGAGTCGGCGACGACACCGTCGAGGGAGACGGCGAGGTCGAGCGTGAGGAGGTCGCCGTCGGCCAGCGAGTAGTCGCGGGGGCGGCCGTGGAGTACGGCGTCGTTGACCGACGTGCAGATGTAGTGCCCGAACGGTCCGCGGCCGAACGACGGCTCGTAGTCGACGTAGCAGGACACGGCCCCGGCGTCGACGATCATGGACCGGGTCCACGCGTCGATCTCGAGGAGGTTGGTGCCCACCGCGGCGCGGCTGCGCATCGCCTGCAGGATGTCGGCGACGAGGGCGCCGGCCTCCCGGGCCCGCGGCAGGTCGGTGGGTTTCAGGATCTCGATCAATGCGGCGTCCAACTCCGTCTGCCAATAAGTATCCCGGTCATACTATCCCGGTATTAGAATCGGCGTCATGGTCAGGTTGCCGCTCACCCCCGCCGAGGTCGAGCGCGGACAGCGCCTCGGCGCGCTGTTGCGCCGGGCCCGCGGTCCGCGTTCCATGCTCGAGACGGCACTCGACGCAGGCGTCTCCCCGGAGACGTTGCGCAAGATCGAGTCCGGCCGCGTCGCCACGCCGGCGTTCCCGACCATCGCGGCGATCGCCGACGTCCTCGCCCTCTCCCTCGACGAGGTCTGGACAGAGATCAACGGGACGCCGCGGCGCGGGGCCGTCCGTGAGGCGGGCGAGAGGTCGGCCTAACGCCGGGCCGTCACCCGCACGACGCTGCCGCCACCGTCGACGGCGTCCGCCGTGTCGTCGTCGAGCCACACGCCGTCCGACGCCAGGTAGCGGAAGCGGTGCTCGCCGGGCGGCAGGACCACCGAGACCGTCCGCGTCCCGTTGCGCCGGCGGACCATCTCGTGGCGGCCCGGCTCCCACGCGTTGAAGTCGCCGACCACGCTCACCCGGCCCGCCGGTTCGTGGCCCGGCAGGCTGAACGTCACGCGGTTCTTCCCGCCGAACAGTGGTGAACGCCTGAGCATCGGTCCCTCCTGGAACATCGCGACGACCAGGAACCTAGGGCCCGCCGCCGCCGGGGACTCGTCCGCCACGCGCACTGCGACGTAACGATCCTGAATCGTGAAAGTGAATGCTGCGCGCCGCGCCCTCCGGCCGCCGAACGGGCAGGATGACCCCGTGACCGACCCACCGGCGACACCGGCGCTCGTGCTGCCCACGACCGGGCCCGACCCGATGCCCGTGGACACCGCCGTCGCCGCCGTGCTCGGCTACGCCCGCGGACGCCGGCCGCTGTGGTTCCGCTCGTTCGACAAGCCGCAGGGCCACTGGGTGCAGCTGCCCGCCTTCGGCTGGACCCGGTTCGACACGCTCCCGACCGATCCCGACGGCGACGACGACATCCTCCTCGGCGAAGGCCTCCACGGCCGCCTCGACCGACCGGGCTGGGCCGACGTCCGGCAGTCGCTCGTCGCCGTGGCACCCCTCGCCGCGGCCGCCGAGGACCGTGCCGACGGGCGGCCGCTCTGGGAGCTGCCCGACGACCAGCTCTCCGTGCTCGGCGAGCCCGGCACCGTCGGCGCCGCGTTCCGCGACATCGACCGGACGAGCGGCACGCACCCCGGCCACGTCCGCGCGATCCTGCACCACCAGCGGCCCGCGCTCGTCCCGCACCTGACCCGCTCCACCCGCCGCGCGCTGCTCCCCCACAGCCACGAGGGCGACCTCGGCGTCGAGGCCGTCGTCCATCGGGAGCTGCGGGCGAACGCCGAGGCCTTCGCCGACCTGGAGGGCCGGGTCGCGACACTGCTCGGTGACGCCCGGCCCACCCGGCTGCGGCTGCACGACATCCTGCTGTGGTTGGCCACGACGTTGCGGCTGACCCACGCCGTGTCCCTGGGGACCGCGACCCCCGAGTGGGAGCGTCACCTCGCGGCCGTCACGTCCCGGTGACCGCCGCCGCGGTCAGGGCGAGCGCCGATCAGCCCTGCAGCTGGTCGCGGACGACGGTCGCCAGCGCCTCGACCCCACGCAGGCAGTCGTCGGGGTCCGCGTGCTCGGCCGGCGAGTGGGAGACGCCGGTCGGGTTGCGCCCGAACAGCATCGCGGTGCGCACCCCCGCGCGGGCGAGGATGCCCGCGTCGTGCCCGGCGCCCGTCGCCAGGATCGGGGCGTCGTCGAGCAGCCGGGACAGGTCGGCGGCGAGGTCCTCGGCGAGCACGGTCGAGTCGGTCCACGACTCCGCGACGGCGTCGGCGCCGGACGCGGCGGCGACCTCCCCCACGACCCGCCGGACGTCGTCGGCGTCGGGGCCGCGGGCGTCGAGCCACGCCGTCACCGACGACGGGATCGCGTTGACCCCATTGGGCTCCACGCGGATCTTGCCGACGGTGGCGACACAGCCGGCGGCGGTGGCGGCGTCGCGGGCGGCGAGGATCGTCGCGGCGAGCCGGGGCATCGGGTCGACGCGGTCGACCATGCGGGTCGTGCCGGCGTGGTTGGCTTCCCCCGCCAGCTCCAGGCGCCAGCGCCCGTGCGGCCAGATCGAGGAGCCGACGGCGACGGGCCGGTCGAGCTCGTCGAGGCCGCGCCCCTGTTCGACGTGGAGCTCGAGGTAGGTCCCGACCCGGGCGAGCATCTCCGGGTCGGCGCCCACGTGCGCGGACTCGTGCCCGGCCGCGGCCATCGCCTCGGCCATGGTGACGCCGTCGGCGTCGACGAGGGCGCGGGCGCGGTCGGCGTCGAGCGCGCCGGTGAGGATTCGCGAACCGGCGCAGGCGATCCCGAAGCGGGCGCCCTCCTCGTCGGCGAAGTTCGCGATGGCCAGCGGACGGCCGGGGACGAACCCGTCCGCGCGCAGCGCGTCGAGCGCGGCGAAGGCGGAGACGACGCCGAGGGGGCCGTCGAAAGCGCCGCCGTCGGGGACGGAGTCGAGGTGCGAGCCGAGGACGACCCCGGTCCGGCCCTGGGCGAGCGCGGCGTCGGGGTCCTCGGTCCAGGCCCACTGGTTCCCCGCGCGATCGACGACGACGGTCATCCCCCGGCTCTCGGCCGCCCCCTGGAACCATTCGCGCAGCGTGTGGTCGGCGGGGGTCCAGGCGAAGCGGTGGTAGCCGCCGGTGCGTGCGTCGCGCCCGACGTCGCGCAGGTCGTCCCAGAGCCCGGCGAAGGTGCTCATCTGCGGTTCCCTCCGATCTCGACCAGCGCGACCGTGAGGTCGGACAGCCGCTGCAGGTCCGCGACGGTGATGCGTTCGTCGCCTCCATCCCGGAGCGATGTTCACACACGTGAAGCCTGCGGCGTCGAGGACGTCGGCGTCGGACCCGCCCTGGGGTTCGACGCAGGACCGCCGCGGGGACCCTGTCGGCGAGCCGGCATTCGCAGGCCGGCGCCGGGACGATCTCGGCGACCAGCACCGCGACGGGGGCAGGTTCATCGCCGCCTCCCGACCGCCAGGACCACCGTGGAGACGACCGCGAGACCCGTGACGACGGCGAGCCCGACCGTCGGCGACCAGCCCGGACCGGTGTGTGCGAGCGACAGCAGGTACGGCACGGCGAACCCGACGTACGAGAGGGCCTGGTAGCCGACGTCGCCGCGCCGAGACAGGCGGGCGGCGCGAACTGCTGGATGTCGGCGAGCCCCGCGAGCTGGGTGACGCCGTACGCCGCGCCCAGCAGCACGCGGCGACCAGGACCGCGCCGATCGTCGACACCGCCGCGGCCCAGACCGAGCTCCCAGCGCGACGGCGGCCGTCGCCGGCAGCAGCAGCGCGGACGCCGGCCGGTCGCCGGCGGCGCGGGCGATCAGCGGCTGCACGGGCACCCCGACGAATGCGGGTAGCGCGACCGCCGCGAACGCGAGCCGGTGCGATCCCGCCTCGCCCAGGCCCGGCAGGTAAGCCCGCGACCCACGCCGCCGCCCGGGTGGTGGGCGCCGCGGTCACGGCGCGGCGGCGGGCCG
>MEGH01000012.1:17473-56801 GCA_001725415.1 Pseudonocardia sp. SCN 73-27 | reverse complement strand
GCCGTCGACGTCGCCGAACGGGTCGGCGTCGGCGAGGGCGTCGAAGGTGCCCTTGCCGAGGATCTCGGCGGCGGCCCGGCGGGCCAGCGTGTACGCGGCCTGGGCGATTGTCTGGCCGACGCTGACCCGGCGGACCCCGGCCGCACGCAGGTCGTCGACGCTCGGGGCGCCGGGCCCGGCCATGGCGTTGACGGGCAGGTCGACCCGGCTCGTGAGCTCCGTGAGGACGTCGAGGTCGAGCAGGCCCGGGACGAACAGCGAGTCGGCGCCGGCGTCGGCGTAGGCGCGGGCCCTGGCGAGGACGTCGTCGAGACGTCCCTCCTCGGGCCCGATGCCGAACAGGAACACGTCGGTCCGCGCGTTGACGACGAGCTCCGGCAGACCCGCCGCGGCCGCCGCCTCGCGGACGGCCCGGATCCGCGCGGCCTGGGCGTCGGCGTCGAACAGCGGGCCGCCCGGGGCGCGCGAGTCCTCGATGTTGATCCCGACGGCGCCGACCTCGACGATGGCGCGCACGGTCGCGACGACGTCGTCGACGCCCGGGCCGTACCCGCCCTCGATGTCGGCCGAGACCGGGAGGTCGACCGTGGCCGCGATCCGGGCGACGGCGTCGACCATCTCGGCCCGGGTCAGGTTCTGGCCGTCGGGGCGGCCGAGCCCCCAGGACACCCCGGCGCTCGTGGTGGCGATCGCCTCGGCGCCGCCTGCGGCGATCAGGGCGGCGCTGCCGGCGTCCCAGGCGTTGGGGAGCACGAGCACCCCGTCGGTCTGCAGCGACCGCAACGTCGCGGCGTGGGCGCGCTGCTTCTCGGTGACCATGAACGATCGTCCCCTTCAGGATCCGGTGGCTCCAGCCTTTCTCGGCCGCACCATTCAACGGCCGTAACGACGCACTCGTCAATTCGATTCCCGTCCCCTCATGGGCCGACTCGGAAAAGTCACCCACGCCCCTTCGCTTGGAATTTCCAAGTGAATTCACGGCTGGCCCGAAATCGACGAAACCTGGCCGGAACCTCACTGTCGCAGGTGACCCACCTGCGGTCCTGCGGCGGCCGACGCGAATTCGTACTAGGCTGGACGACATGTCACACATTGCAGCGGGCGAGGCGGCTGCAGACCAGCCCTCACTGTTCTCGCCGGAGTTCTCCGGTGAATTCGCGCACGACCTCAGCGGTGGCCTCGACGTCGCCGTCGACACCGATTTCGGCACCGCCGAACACATCCGGCTCGACGACACGTCGTGGATCGTCCACGTCCACGGCTGGCTCACCGGCGACGAGGCGCTGATGCGCCACCTCATGACCCACGCCCCGTGGGAACAGCGGTCGCGGTGGATGTACAACCGGATGGTCCAGGAGCCGCGGCTCACCGCGGAGTACCCCGTGATCGCCGAGGCGCCGCACCCGGTGCTGCACCACATCGCCGACGCCCTGTCGACCCGCTTCGGCATCCGCTACTCGCGGCTGTGGATGAACTGGTACCGCGACAACACCGACGGAACCGGCTGGCACGCCGACCGCCCCGCCGACAAGCTCGCCGAGGCCGTGATCCCCGTCGTCAGCCTCGGCGCCACGCGCCGGTTCCTGATCAAGCCCGACAGCGGCGGCCGGTCGACCGTCGTCGTCACCCACGGCGGCGACCTCGTCGTGATGGGCGGGCGCTGCCAGAAGGACTTCACGCACTCCGTGCCCAAGCAGCAGATCCCCGCCGGCGCGCGGCTGAGCCTGAACTTCTCGACGCCGGTGCCGGCGCAGTAGGCGTCAGATCGCGTACCGGAAGTCGACGTCCTCGGCGGTGACGACGGCGTCGCCGGAGTCGACGAGCGCGACCCGTACCGGCGCCCCGCCCTCGCGGGTGCGGCCGACCTCGGTGAGCCCGGACCGGCCGGGCCGGTGGACGTCGCCCCACTGCTGCAGCGCGCCCAGCACGAGCCGCAGGTCGCGGCCCGCGTCGGTGAGCTCGTAGGCGAACCGGCTGCGACGACCCGGCTCCTTGTACGCGCTCTTCGCCAGCAGCCCCTCGTCGACCAGCTTGGTGAGGCGCTGGGTGAGTACGTCGGTGGCAATGCCCAGGAGGTCCTGGAACTCGCCGAAGCGTGTGACGCCGTTGAGCGCCGCCTCGCACAGGATCCGCAGCGTCCACTTGTCGCCGACGACGCGGAGCACGCGCCCGATGGTGCACAGCCGCTCGCCCTCGGCCGGGTCGGCCTGAGTGGTGGGCACGGTCGCTTCCGCCGTCGACATGACGGCGACGCTACAACCGCACCCCGACAGAACCGGCCGCATCGGGGTTCCCGTCCGCACGGGCGCGCCGACGGGCCGACAGGCAGGGCCCGTCACCTGCTCCCCCGCCCGTCGTTGCGCTGTCGTACGGGTCGCCCAGCGGGGGCCATGCGGCGGCCGTGCACAGGAGGTCCCGGGCGCGGTGTCGTCGTTCAGACCACAGCGCGATCCGGCCCGGGGCCGCTCCCTCCACCAGGAACCGCCGCCGCGGCCCCTGCGGTACGGCACGACGACGTGGCAGACTCGCCGGACCGTCGTCACGTCCCGAGCCGTGGAGACCGATCGTCATGGCACCTGTCCCGATCACTGTCCTCCTCGTCGAGGACGACCCGGGCGACGTCATGATCACCCGGGAGGCGTTCGACGACGACCTCCACAACCGGCTCGACGTCGCCACCAACGGCACCGCCGCGCTGGCCCGCCTGCGCGGGGAGCCCCCGTACGAGCACGAACCGCGGCCCGACCTGGTCCTGCTCGATCTGAACCTCCCCGGCCGCGACGGGCGCGAGGTCCTCGCCGAGATGAAGGCCGACCCGGCGCTGCGCGACATCCCGGTCGTCGTGCTCACCTCGTCGCGGGCCGAGGCGGACATCGTCCGCAGCATCGAACTGGACGCGCAGGCCTACATCACCAAACCCGTCGACATGAGGCAGGTCGCGGAGGTCGTGCGGCAGATCGACAGGCTGCTGGTCTGCGTGTTCGCTGCCGGCCGTCCGCAGCACGACGGGGTCTGAGCCCGGCTCACGTGGACGCGGCGTCCCAGTCGATCGACGGGTGCAGGACGCTCGGACCTGCGGTCGTCATCATGATCTCGGCAACGAAGCAGCGCGACGAGGTGCGCAGCAGGAACAGCACGGCCTCGGCGACGTCCTCGGGCAGGATCATCGGGTCACGGACGCCCGGGTCGGCCCAGGAGGCCCGGGCGTCACGACCAGGCCCGGCATCAGCGTGGTGACCTGGATCCCGCGGTGGCTGAGCTCGGCGTGGGCGGAGTGGCTCGGTGACCCCAGGGCCGCCGTGGTGGCGGCGTAGACCGAGCCGTTGGGCGGGTTCTCCCGCGCCGTCGACGCGCTGACGTCGACGATGTGCGCCTTGCCGTGAGCCGACGCCGGCGTTGTTGACCAACAGGTCCATGCCCCGCCCTGCGCGGCGAGCGCCCGTGCGATGGCCAGACCGATGCCGGCCGAACCGCCCGTGACCAGGGCAGTGCGCTCACTCATGGTCGTCTCCTCGTGCCAGGGGTTGACGTTGCTCGTCATCTGCGCAAAATTATTGACATCAGAGCAAGTCGCTGTCAGCTCCCGATCGAGCACGGCCGCGTACACCCCGGAAAGGCACCGATGAACACTCCCACCCCCTCCGCGCCGTCCGGCACCGGGCCGGGGCTGCGGCGCGTCGCCGTGCTCGGCGGCGGGCCCGGCGGCCTGTACACCGCGCGGTTGCTGAAGCGGGCCCGGCCCGGCTGGGAGGTCGACCTCTACGAGGAGCACCACCCCGAGGACACGTTCGGTTTCGGGGTGGGCATGAGCTCGGCCACCCAGCGCAACCTGGGGCAGTCCGACCCGGACACGCTCCGCGAGATCCTCGACGTGGCCCGCCACGGCTACGGCAGCCGGCTGCACGCCCGCAGCGGCGCCGCCCGCCTCGACGGCCGCGACCAGCTCGCGATCGCCCGGGCCACGCTCCTGCGGATCCTGCACCGCCATGCCGAGAAGTCCGGCGTGACGATGCACATCGGGCGGGTCGACGACCACCGCAGCATCGACGCGGACGTCGTCGTCGCCGCCGACGGCGCGGGCAGCCCGACGCGCCGCGCGCTCGCAGACGAGCTGGGCGCAAGCGTCCACCAGGGCCGCCAGCTCTACCTGTGGTGCGGCACCGACTTCGCGCTGCCCGACGCGCTGTTCGCGCCCGTCCACACCGGCTTCGGCACGTTCACCACGCACGCCTATCCCTACGCCGAGGACCGCAGCACGTTCCTGGTCGAGACCGACGAACAGACGTGGCGGGCCGCGGGCCTCGACGTCGCCGCGGAGCAGACGCCGCCCGGCGGATCGGACGAGACGTCGATCGCCTACCTGCAGGACATCTTCGCCGAGGAGCTGCAGGGCCACCGGCTGCTGGGCAACCGCACGCGCTGGACCCGCTTCCGCACCGTGCGGTGCGAGCGCTGGCACGCCGGCAACGTCGTCCTCGTCGGCGACGCGGCGCACACCGCGCACTACTCGATCGGCTCCGGCACGAAGCTCGCGATGGAGGACGCCATCGCGCTCTGCGAGGCGCTGACCGCGCACGAGATCCGTGACGGGCAGGCGCTGACCGAGGTGTTCGAGCGCTACCAGACACAGCGGTCGTCGAGCGTGGAGCGACTGCAGGGGCTTGCCGACCGGAGCCAGCTCTGGTGGGAGTCCTACGTCCGCCGCCTCGACATGAGCCCCGAACAGCTGGTCATGTCGTTCGTGAGCCGCGCGGGCAACGTGCCGCTGGAGGTGTTCGCCGAGCGGACGCCCGAGATCGTCGGCCCCGCCCTGCAGGACTACGCGGGCGAGCCGGCGCCCGCCGACACTCCGGTGGTGTCGTGGGTCCTCGACCAGCCCCTGCACACCGACGGGCGCACGTTCGACCGCCGGGTACTGGGGCCGGCCGACCTCACCGACGGCTGCATCGTCACGCTGACGTCCGACGTCGCGGACACCTGGGGCGCCGAGGCGTCCGCGCTCGTCGCCGAGTGCTCGCTGCTGCTCAGCCGCGGCACCGCCGGCATCCGCCTCACCGGGCCCCCCACCCGCGCGGCCGTGCTGCGCCGCCTCGACCTCGCCGAACGACTCCGCCTCGAGCTCACCGACGTCGACGCCCTGATCGTCGTCGACGGGCCCGAGGAGCTGCTGACCGACCTCGCCGCCGGCCTGGTCAGCGGCCGTACCGACCTCATCTCGCTGCAGAAGGAGAGCACCTCGTGAGCGACACCGCCGCCGCGACCTCCGCCCCGACGTCCGCCGCCGTCGCCGCGGCCCGGCCGTTGGAGGACGGGTTCGTGCCCTACCCCGCCGACGTCGCGGCGCGCTACCGGACCGGGGGTGCATGGACCGAGCGCAGCATCGCCGAGGCGTTCCACACGGTCGCGGCGTCGCGGCCCGACCACCCGGCGATCGTGTCGGAGGGCGTCATGCTCACCTTCGCCGAGCTGGACCTGCGCACCGACCGGTTCGCCGCCGGCGCACTGGCGCTGGGCCTGCGCCCGGGCGACCCCGTGTTGCTGCAGGTGCACAACTCCGCGCTCGCCGTCGTCACCTGGTACGGGCTGCTCAAGGCCGGGCTCGTGCCCGTCTGCACCCTGGCGCTGCACCGCCGCCACGAGATCGGCGAGATCTCCCGGCGCACCCGCGCGGTCGCCCACCTCGTCGACGCCACCCCGGTGCGGGCGGGTCGCGGGTTCGACCTCGTCGCGTTCGCGTGCAAGGAGAGGGACGGGCATCCGTCGGTGCGCCACGTCCTCACCATCGGCGCCGGTAAGCGCGAGGGCACCACCCCGGTCGAGAACCTCGGCGCGGACATCCCTGCCGACGAGGCACGACGAGCGGTCGAGGCCGTTCAGGCCGACGTCCGCGACGACTCGATCGCGGTGTTCCAGCTCTCGGGCGGCACGACGGGTGTGCCGAAGGTGATCCCGCGGCTGCAGGCCGAGTACTGGTACAACGCCCGCCTCTACGCCGGCCGGCTGGGCTGGGACGGCAGCGAGCGTGTCGGCTACGTCGGCCCGGTCATGCACAACGCGGGCATCATCTGCGGAGTGCACGGGCCGCACACCGTCGGCGCCACGGCCGTGCTGGGCACCCCGGACCTAACGGGCATCACGCCGCTGCTCGTCGAGCAGGAGGCCACCGACATCGTGCTCGGCCCGTTCGCCTACGACGTCGCCACCGACCCGGGCCTCGCGCAGGCGACCGCGCTGAAGCGGGTCGTGCTCAGCGGCAAGAAGATCCCGGCGGAGGCGTTCGACACCCTCGAGGCCCGCGGCGTCTGGTCCGGGCAGCTGTTCGGCATGGGCGAGGGCCTGTGCATCACCACCCCGCTCGACGCGCCGCGCGAGGTGCGCGCCACCACGATCGGCGTCCCGCTCTCCCCCTTCGACGAAATCAAGGTGCTCGACCCGGGCACGGAGAACCCGACCCCGCCCGGGCAGCCCGGCGAGCTGTGCGGGCTGGGCCCGTACACGCTGCGCGGCTACTACGACGCCGACGACCACAACGCCAACGCCTTCACCTCCGACGGCTTCTACCGCACCGGGGACCTCGTCGCGTACCGCGTGATCGACGGGATGGGCTGCTACTCCGTCGAGGGCCGGATCAAGGACCTCATCAACCGCGGCGGGGAGAAGATCAACGCCGAGGAGGTCGAGAACCTGCTGGTGGCGCATCCCGACATCACCGACGCCGCGGTGGTCGCCATGCCCGACGGGCGCCTCGGCGAGCGGGCCGCGGCGTTCCTGGTCGGCCGTCGCCGGCTCGACATCACCGAGATCCAGGCGCACCTCGACGGGCTGGGCGTCTCGAAGTACAAGTGGCCCGAGCGCCTGGAGTGGCTCGACGAGATGCCGCGGGCGAGCCAGGTCGGCAAGACGGACAAGAAGCGGCTGCGCGCGATCGTCGCCGAGACACCGCGGATCGACCGGCCGTGAGCCGGCCGCCCGCGTCCGGGCGACCGCGCACCCGCAGATCGGTAGCCTCCAGCCATGGCACGCCAGTCCACCGCGAGGACCACCCCGGGACGGCGCGGCACCGCCCGCCGCGAGCTCGTGGAGGCAGAGATCCACGAGCATGCGGCGAAGCTGTTCGCCGAGCGCGGTTTCGCCGGGACGAGCCTGCAGGACATCGCGGACTCGGTCGGCATCACGCGGCAGGCGTTGTACTACTACGTCAAGAGCAAGGACGAGATGCTCGGGCGCCTCGTCGCCGACCTGACGAGCCGGCTCGTGGCGCAGATGCGCAAGGTCAGCGAGGAGCCGGGGCTCGACCCCGCCGACCGGCTGTACCGGATCGCGCACCTGACCGCCACGGACCGGGCGGTCAACCGGACGCGGTTCCAGCTGCTCGACCGGTCGGCGTCGGCGCTGCCCGACAGCCTGGCCGACGCCTACCTGGAGGGGCGTCGTGCAGCGCTGGCCGAGGTGCGCTCGGTGATCGACGACGGCATCGCGCAGGGGCTGTTCCGGCCGGTGGACAGCCGTGTCGCGGCGCTGTCGGTGCTGGGCATGTGCAACTGGGTGGCCTGGTGGTTCGAGGCGGGCCCCGACCACCCCGTGGAGCCGATCGCGGCGCAGATCGCGAGCAGTGCCGTCGCCATGCTGCGGGTCCCGGACGAGGCGGCGGGTGCAGACCCGCGGGCGGCGCTGGCCGCCGCCCGGGCCAGCCTCGACCAGCTGGAACGGCACCTGCAGGCCAACGGGACGCCCCGGGCCTGACCTCGCACGCCCCCGTCCAGGGGTACCCCTCGCCCGCGGAATTTTTCTGTAACGTCCAAACTTTGACGTATCCGCCTCCACTATCTACAGTCGGGACATGCCGCAGTTCTACGCGCGCAAGGCCGCCCTCATCGCCGAGCGCTACGCCGAGGAGCCGGGTGAGGTGACGTTCGCGTGACCACGCTGTTCGTCCTCGACGTCGACGACTTCCGCCCGCTGGCCGAGGTCGCGAGCAAGGACCCCGACCTCGACGTGCGCCGCCGCGGCCCGTACCTGGTGGTCAGCGGTCCCGGCCCGATCGTGATCGAGCGCAACGCCACCGGCTGCCGCAACGCCACCGGCTGCCGCAACGCCGTCTGGTACAGCTCCGTCGCCGCCGTCGCCGACGGCCGGGTCGCGGCCTGGGACGAGAACGAGCTCGTCGTCGAGCCGGTCGCCGGCTCACCCGAACCGAGAGAAGCAGGCAGCGCATGAGCCGGCACACCGACACCCCGATCGCCGTCGACCGCCTGGGCGCCGGCCGCGACGTCGCGACGGTCGACATGCCGAGCGGGGTCACCGTCGGCATCCACCAGCTCTCGACGTTCGACGGCGCCAAGGTCGAGGGCGTGCTGCACGCCCTCGACGGGGCGACGACCGTCGTGACGATCATGCATCCCCGCCAGTCCGTGGCCCATCACCCGATCATCCCGCTGCTGCTGCGCTCCGGGGTGTCGGTGTGGACGCAGACCTCCCGGTCGGTGAACAACGACCTCGCGCTCGTCCACGAGCAGGCGGTCCTCGACGTCGCCGCCGGGATGAACTTCCTGCGCGACGACGGGTTCGAGTCGATTCTGACCTTCGGCCACTCCGGCGGCGGGACGCTCTACGCCTACTACGTCGAGCAGGCCGCGATCGAGCCCGAGCACCGTGTCGACGTCACCCCGGCGGGCCGGCCGATCGCGCTCGCGGGCGCCCGGATGCCCGTCCCGGACGGCGCGATCTTCCTCGCCCCGCACCCGGGCCAGGGGCAGGTGCTGCTGAGCTGCATCGACCCGTCGGTGTCCGACGAGAACGACCCGCTCTCGGTCGACCCCTCGCTCGACATGTACGACCCCGCCAACGGCTTCACCCCTGCGCCCGAGCCCAGCCACTACTCGGCGGAGTTCCTCGCGCGCTACCGGAAGGCCCAGCACGACCGCGTCACCCGGATCGACGCCGTCGCCCGCGAACGGGCCGCCGAGGCCTCGCAGGCGCGGGCGCGGTTCGCCCGCACCGGTGCCGCCGCGGACCGCCGGGCGTCGCTGGCGCCCCGCCTCATCACCACGTACCGCACCGATGCCGACCCGCGCTACGTCGACCTGACGATCGACCGCAACGACCGGCACTACGGATCGCTGTTCGGCCGCCGCCCCGACCTGATCAACTACGGCCTCGTCGGGTTCGGCCGGCTGACCACACCGGACGCGTGGCTCTCGACCTGGTCGGCACTGAGCACCAACGCCGACTTTGTCCGATGCGCCGCCGGCGTCCACGTGCCGACGCTGTTCCTCGAACTCTCGGGCGACCAGGTCGCCGTGCCCGCCGTCGGCGAACGCATGTACGCCGCGGTCGCCGCCACCGACAAGACCCACGGCGTCGTCCGCGGACAGCACTTCGGCCAGCCGATCGCCGAGGGCGAGCCCACCGGCTACGAGGCCGCCGCCACCCTGATCGACGCCTGGGTCTCGCAGCGGTACGCGACCGCTCGCAGCTGAGGTTCGACGGCGGACTCGTCGTCGGCGGCCGGGTCGAGGGCGGGTGGCAGTTCGTCGTCGTCGCGATCCTGGCCGCGGTGGGCGCACTCGCGGCGATCGCGGTCGGGGATCGGCGGCTCGTCGCAGGTCAGAGCTCCTCCAGGAGACCCTGAGCCAGCCCGACGACCTGCTGCAGCGCCTCCCGCTGCGACCCGACGGCGTCGGGGCCGTAGAGCTCCGGCGCGACCTGGAACTCCCCCACCCGCCTCAACAGCTCGTACATCCGCGGGTCCGGGGGCTTCACGAACACCGGGCGGCCGTTCACCCACACCCATCCCGGGCCGCCGTCGATGATACCGGTGAGGATGCGGAAGTCCGGCGTGAGGATCGGCGGCTTCTCGAACCCGGTGTGGATGACGGGCCGGCGCGCGTGCAGGCACAGTGCCACCATGCCGGCGCTGACGTCGGCGATAATGTTCTGCATCTCGTCGTCGGGCGGCTGCGGGTCGTCGCCGAGGCTGAACTCGACGGCCAGGCCGTACACACAGGACGCGTCGGGGTTCACGAGATGGCGGGAGTAGGCATAGTCGATCGTGTCGCCCGACATCGGGTTGAACAGGCCCGCGCCGGCCGTCGGCCTGTTGAACAGCTGGACGCCGGTGTACCGCTGATCGCGGACCCCGTGGATCGCGCCGACGATCGCCGTGACCGCCTCGCTCATCCGGCTCTCGTCGTGCGGGTCGATGTACTCGCCGTAGCGGGTCACATCGGGTGTCCCGCGCACGCCGTCGAAATCCGGGTTGTAGAAGGTCATCTCGGGCCGCGACGACTGGTTCGGCGCGTCGCCCCAGCTGCGCATCACCTGGCCGCCGGTGCAGTGGATGTCGAGCATCCACGCGATGTTGGGGTGCTCGTCGAGCAGCGCGACGATGTTGCGGCTCTCGGCCTCGGAGTTCGGGCCGATCCCCTGGTAATGGTCGCTCAGCGGGGCCAGGCTGCCCATCGTGGGGGCGTCGACGACGGACGGGTCGAACGCCCTCTCGATGTCGAAGAGGAAGTCGAAGTTGCGGTTGATGTCGGCGCCGATCCGGGGGTCCGTGTCGTTGAGCGGCCGGCGGTTCTTGCGCCAGTCCTTGTTCGCCGGCGCCTCCTGGCTGTAGGCGCGGCCGTCGGGGTTGACGCAGCCGACGACGAAGAGGTCGCACAGGTCGATGATCGACGCGACGTCGTCGGCGCTGAACGCGGTACCTCCGTAGCTCAGCCCGGTCCCGGACTCCCACGCCTGCAGCAGGTCCGAGGCGAAGCTCAACGCGGTGTCCGATCCACCCCACTCGTTGGCGTGCACGTTCGCGAGGAACAGGACCCCCGCGCGGTTGCCGTCGTCGTCGTGTCTACCGATGCGCAGCGCGGTGACGGTCCGGCCCTCGTACGTGCGGTGCGGCAGCGCGATGTGGCGGCACACGCTCGGGTACCGGGCCTCGAGGTCGCTCAGGCCGGACTCGATCTCCTCGACGGTGAGATACGGCATGCCCGGTGGTTCGCCCGGGACGCGGTCCGCGTTATCGCCGTCGGTCCACGTGTGCCGCGACGGCGAGCAGGAGGCGCCCCGTGCCTGACGAGGCAGACCCGGGTCGTGAGTGGCGATGGTCGCTGTAGCGACCGTCGCCACTCACAGGGTTACGCGCCCACCACGTGATGGGCGCCCGCGATGACGTCCGCATGGTCGGCCGGGACCACCGCGGAGTGCAGGGCCGTCCAGCAGTTCGGGCAGTAGTACTGCCGGAAAACCACCTCGGCGTCGACGTAGTCGGCCGGGTCGGCGAGGATCTGCGGCCCGGCGCCGGTGGGCGGGCCCTGATGGCGGGCCAGCGACAGCCCCTCGGGCGAGCTCGGGTCCCCGAGGCCCTGGGCGCAACGGCCGCAGGCGAGCTCTCCGCGCACCTCGACGAGGTTGTCGTCGAGCCGGCGCGCCGACTGCAGGTCGACCGTGCCGCCGGTCGGCTCGCGCAGCAGCTCGGCGCTCGCCCGGCGGCGGCCGCGGAGCTCCTCGCGCAGCGCGTCGGTGGCCGATCCGTCCACATCGGACCCGTCCGGGCCGCCGAGGACGACGCCGTAGACGTCGCGGGCCGCGGCGGCGGTGATCTTCTCCTCGCGGAGGTCGTGCGCGACGGCGGCGGGGTCGCGGTGCAGCGGGTCGCCGTAGCCACCGCCACCCTGCCAGCGCATGGCGAACACCTCGCCGGGCGCGATGTAGCTGGACGCGTAGTTCTGGCCGGGCTCGACGACGCCGCCCATGGCGTCGACGTCGGTGGGCACGTCGCCGTCGGCGAGCATCTGCGCGACCCGGCTGTTGCGGACGACGACGTCGAGACCCGTGTTTCCCGGCAGGCCGCCGGCGAGGCCGCCGTTCTGGGCGACCGCCTTGCCCGCCGACGCCAGGACCAGACCCATCGGGATGCTCGTGCCGTGCGGGGTGAACGCCATCGAGGCGGACAGTCCGCCGCGGTGGCGGCCCGGGCCACCGGAGTCGGGCTCCTCGCGGCGCCAGAGCGCGAGCACCGGGTAGAGGAACTCGGTCATCTCGACGTCGGGCACGCGACCCATCGGGATGCCGAGCAGGCCGCCGCTGTCCATGCCGTCGGCGTGGGGGCGGGCACCGTAGCCGCCGGCCATCGGCTCCATCATGATCGACAGGAACGGGGAGGGCTGCTCGCCGCGTTCGTCGAGACCCGCGATGACGGCGGTGTCCCAGGTGCCGCAGCAGGTGGCCTGGACGTTCCTGCCCAGCTCCAGGTCGCGGTCGAGCATCTGGGCGAGGCACTCGGCGACGAGGCTGCCCGTCAGCCACGCCGGGCCGATCGGGCCGCGACCGACGGCGGCCGGGAAGGTCGCGTTGTTGATCGTGCCTTCCTCGGTGACGAGGTCGAAACAGCGCATGAGCCCACCGGCCGACCACGGGATGTCGCCCGCGAGGATCGGCAACAGCGCCAGCATCACGCCGCCGCGCATGCCGGCGTAGGTGCAGTTGATGACGCCGGCCTGCGGGTCGGTGCCGGTGAAGTCGAACGTCAAGTGGTCACCGGACTTCGTCGTGGTGACGGTGATCTTGTGCAGGTTGCGGTCGCCGACGTGGGACTGGTCCTGGTAGCCGGTGGCGGTCCAGGAGCCGTCGGGCAGGGCGGCGATCTTGCCACGCATCCGGGTCTCGGCGTCGGACATCATGCGCTTCATGACAGCCTTGACCGTGTCGGCGCCGTACTGGTCGATCAGTGCCTGCAGCCGCTCGGCCCCGACGTTGTTGGCACCGATCTTGGCGCGCAGGTCGAGCCCGACCAGCATCGGGACGCGTGAACGGCGCACCCACAGGTCGGCGACGTCGCGCTGCAGCCGGCCGCCGCGCACCACCTTGACCGGCGGGGTGGGCAGCGACTCGGAGAACACGTCCTCGGCCGCGGGCGAGAACGAGCCGAGGCCGACGCCACCGAGGTCGGGCTCGTGGCAGACCGCGCTGGTCCACGCGAACAGCTCGCCCTCGTGGAAGACGGGCTGGTAGACGATGACGTCGTTCTGGTGCAGACCGCCGCCGACCCAGGGGTCGTTGCACAGGAACATGTCGCCGGACTCGATGCCCGGGTTGACGGCGCGGTTGCGCAGCGTCCAGTAGATGGCGAGGTCGACGGCGCCGACCAGCATCGTGTTGTAGAGCCCGACCTGCACCTCCTGGCCCAGCTCGTCGGAGATCGCGAAGTCGAAGTCGTTGGCGTCGGTCACGATCGGCGAGCCGGACATGCGCTTGAGCGCCTCGCCCATCTCGTCGGTGACCGACCACAGGCGGTGCCGGACGACCTCGTAGGTGAGCGGGTCGAGGGCGTCGATCTGCTCCTGGGTCACGGTGTGCACCGGGAGCGAGGACGGCAGCGAGCGGGCGAGCTCTCCTGCGTCGACCGCACGGCTGGAGAACTGCTCGGAGCCGGGGATGGGCATGCTCATGACGCGACTCCCGTCGTGCGGATGGTCAGGTTGCCGAGGTGGTCGACCGTGCCCGCGGTGCCGCCGGGGACGACGACGGTCGTGGTGGGCACCTCGACGATCGCCGGACCGGTGAGGACGTGGCCCGCGCGCAGCTCGCGGTAGTCGTAGATCGGCGTGTCGAGGTAGCCGAGGCGGGCGTCGAGCTGGACCGGGCGGGTGCCCGACGGCGTGGCGTCGCCGTCGGCCACCGGGACCTCGGGCAGGGCCGGGCTGAAGGGCAGGATGCCGACGCCGCGCACGCGGAAGGTGATGGCCTGGATGCCGGCCTCGCGGAAGCCCGCGTCCTTGCCGTACATCTCGGCGTAGCGGGCCTCGAACGCCGCGGCGGCGTCCTCGATGGCGGCAGTGTCGAGCGCGCCGCCCGCCACGGGTGCGGTGACCTCGGCGAGCTGCATCGTGTAGCGCATGTCGATCTCGCGGTGCAGCTCGACCGCCTCGAACGTCACGCCTTGGCGCTCGAGGCCGTCGCGGACCAGCTTCTCGAGGTCGGCGAAGTTGCGCTCGGCCCGCTGCGGGTCGAACGGCACGACCAGCGGGTCGGAGAGCTCGGCGGCCAGCACGATGTCCGACGACGCGAGGCCGAACGCCGAGAACGCGGAGGCGACCGGGCCCAGCGGCACGACGACCTCGCCGACCCCGACCTCGGCGGCGTAGCCGGCACAGTGGGCGGGTCCGGCACCGCCGAACGCGTACACGACGAAGTTGCGCGGGTCGTGCCCGGCCTCGACGACGGTCTTGCGCAGCAGGTCGCCCGTCTGCGCGTTCTGGACGGCGTAGATCGCGGCCGCGGCCTCCTCGACCGTCAGGCCGAGGGGCTTGGCGATCTGGGTGTCGATGGCCTGCCGGGCCAGCTCCAGCGACAGCGGCTTGCGCCCACCGATGAGGCCGCGCTCGGTGAGGATGCCCAGCACCAGGTTGGCGTCGGTGTTGGTGGGCTCGGTGCCGCCGTTGCCGTAGCAGGCCGGGCCGGGGACGGCCTGCGCGCTGCGCGGGCCGATGCGCAGGTTGCCGCCGCTGTCGAGCCACGCGATCGCGCCGCCGCCGGAGCCGATGGCGTCGACGCGCAGGGTCGGCACGTTGATCGGGTGGTGGTTGATGACGGTGGTGGTGTCGCGGACCGGCTCGCCGTCGACGACGAGGCCGGCGAGGAACGTGGTGCCGCCGACATCGGTGGAGATGATGTTGCGGTGACCGAGCTGACGGCCGAGGGCGACGGAGCCGACGACACCGCCGGTGAGCACCGAGCCGACGGTGCTGATGGCGGTGGCGGGGGCCTCCTTGGCCGCGACGGCGCCGCCGTTGGACTGCATGACGAGCAGCGGGCCGGTGAGCCCGTGGTCGCGCAACGACGACTCGAGCGTGCCGAGGTAGTCGCGCAGGCCGGGGCCGATCTGGGTGCTCATGACCGTCGTGGCGTTGCGCGCGAACTCGCGGATGCGGGGGCTGACCTCCGACGACAGCGCCACGAAGACCTCGGGGTCCTCCTCGGTGACGATCTCGCGCAGCCGGCGCTCGTGCACCGGGTTGCGGAACGACCACAGCAGCGAGACGGCGATGGCGCGGACGCCGTCGGCGAGCAGCGCGCGGATGGACGCGCGGGCCTTGTCCTCGTCCAGTGCGACGACGATGTTGCCGTCGCGGTCGATGCGCTCGGTGACCTCGAGCGCGTGCCGCTTGGGCAGCAGGCCGTGCTTGTCCTGGCCGAGGATGTTCTGCAGCTCGTGCGGGGCCCGGCCCAGGTAGCGGCCCTCGACGTTCATGATGAAGATCGAGTCGCGGTGACCCTTGGTGGTCAGGAAGCCGACGTCGGGGACGTTGCCCATGACCAGCGCGTTCAGCGACGACGTCGTGCCGTGTGCGATGTGGTGGGTCTCGGCGAGCATCTCGGGCAGCGTCCTGCCGAGCTGCTCGGCCAGCAGGCCCAGCACGTCGAGCACCCCTCGGGAGTAGTCCGGCGGGGTGGACGGGGACTTCGCGGCGAGCACGGTCCCGGCGTCGTCGTCGAGGACGGCGTCGGTGAACGTGCCGCCCACGTCGACGCCGATCACATAGGCCATCTCGGGGCTCCTTCGTCGGAGGTTCGTGGGAGGTTCTCGGTCACAGGTGCAGTCGGACTCGCGAAGGCCCTCGCGCGGAGCCCGGCTTCCGGACGTGCCAGTGAGCGCGGCCACTTGCTAATGTGTCGAAATACTTGCAAACCTGTCAGGAGTTGTCAACAGACCGCCTCGCGGCTGGAGCGACGTCATCGCCAGCGGGCAGATCATCGAGGCGGCCGCCGCACTGTTCGCCGAACGCGGTCTGGCCGGGAGGACCCGCAGGACATGGCCGACGCGGCCGGAATGACCCGGCAGGGGCTCTACTACTACTTCCGCAGCAAGGACGACATCCTCGTCCGCCTCGTCACCGACGTGACCGCGCCGTTCCTGGAAAAGACCGACCGCTCCAGCGTCGACAAGCTGCGCGACTTCACCCTGATGCTGGCCGAGGACCGGGCCCGCAACCGGCTGCGGTTCCGGGCGCTCGACCGGTCCGAGTCGGCCCTGTCCCCCGAGCTGCGCAACGACTTCCTGGTGGCGCGCCGCCGCGTGCTCGCTCTGCTCGTCGACGCCATCCGCGTCGGTATCGACGACAGCTCGTTCCGCGCGACCGACCCGCGCGTCGCTGCACTGTCGATCATCGGGATGTGCAACTGGGTGGCCTGGTGGTACGAGCCGGACCCGGGGCGCGTCGTCGAGCCGCTCGGGTTCATCGCCGACAACGCGGTCGCCATGCTCGTGCGGCCCTCGTCGGAGGCCACGGTCGGGGACGCGCTGCGAGCCTCCCTCGAACGGCTGCGCAGCGAGCTCGACGGCATCCTCGGGCGGCTCGACTGATCATCAGAGGTCGAGCACCACGCTGGTCGACGACGGGACCGCCTGACAGTCCTCGGGCCTCGGCACGAGATGGGCCACGGCCCCATCACGACGGTCCGGCCGCGCGCCGTGCGCGCCCCGATCCGATCCGTCCCGCTTGTTCGGCGGCCGAGACCGACCCCGCGATCAGGGTCGGGCCTCCGACGGCGGCGTCGATCTCGGCAGTGTTTGCGCAGCCGCTACCGTGCCTCGGCGAACCGGGTCGTGGGGAGGTCCTTCCGGCGGGGCGAGCGGGCTGGCCTGCTCGGAGACCATGGCGATGCGCACGGGTCACCTCCTCGGGTCGTGGAAGCTCCCGGCGGCCGCGGGCACTGGGACGGGTACGGCACGCCGGGAGCGGGTCGGGCGGACGACGCGATGACCGGCTGCGCGGTCGAGGACGACGTCCCAGTCGTGCAGGAAACGTTCGAGCCCGAAGTGGTCGAGTGCGAAAGCGCGGGCGGCGGCGCCCGCGGTGGCGGCCGCGTCGGGGTCGGAGACGAAGTGGCGCAGGGCCTCGCCGAGCACGGCGACGTCGGCGGAGCAGACGCCCGCCCTGGCGGGGATGGCGCCGGGGGCCGCGGTCGAGGCGACGGCGACGGCGGGCAGGCCGATCGTCATCGCCTCGATCAGCGAGAGCCCGAGCGAGGTCCAGCGGGCGGTGTGCAGGTACACGCGCCGACGGGCGAGCTCGGTGTGGAGCTCGTGCTGGGGCAGGTCGCCGTAGGCCCGGACGCGCCCCTCGGCGCCGGTGCCGGTGTCCCGCGTGCTGATCCCTCCGGTGCCCATCCCGAACACGTCCAGGGGCGCGTCGGCCGCGAAGCGGGCGAGCAGGTCGGTACCGGTGACGCGGTTGCGCCGGACCGGCTCGTTGATGCAGGTCGCGGCCGCCGCCCGCTCCCCGGTCCACAGGTGCCCCGGATCGACGATCCCGTGCTCGACGACGACCGTCGGCGTGGACCCGTTGTCCCACATCAGCTCGTTGAACGCGGTGACGTGCACGAGCAGCAGGTCGTCGCGGTCGGCGACCGGGTGGATCGACGTCGCCGCGGGCCCTCGGGGCGCGTTCTGCTCGAGGTAGACCACCGGCACGTCTCGTCGGAGCCACGTCCGTGCCAGGTCGAACTCCTCGGGGCGCTGGACGACGACCACGTCGACGGCGGTGCCGGGAAGCTCCTCGGGGGCGACCTCGACGGCGGACTCGGGCCAGTCCCACGCGGCCGCACGGCCGCCGCCCCACGGGCCACGTTCGGGCAGCGTCGGCAGCAGGTAGCGGTGGGGCCCCTGGACGAACGCCGTCGTCCAGGAGCCGTGGACGTGCCAGACGAGGATGTTCATGCCGGCCTCCCCGCCGTGTGGGCCCGGCGGACCGTCCGCGGCGCCGCGGCGGCAGCGCTCGGCGCCTCGACCGCCGCCAGGGAGGTGAGGACGACGGCCTCGTCGAACCGGCGGGCCGCGAGATCGGCGACCACGCCCTCGATCTCGCTGCCGCGCACCGGCGGCGGTTGCGGCGACACCCATGGGCAGTTCCACACGACGACGTCGGCCACCCGGGGTAGCAGCCGCGCGGCGGCGGCGCCGCGCGGCCCGCAGAGCATCGTCACCCGGTTCGTCGCCGCGACGGCGCGCACGGCCGGGCCGGCGAGCAGGACGTCGCCGGCACCGTCGAGGCGCACGACGAGGACGTGGCCGCTCACGAGCCCGCCCTCGTCCACGCCCCAACCGTCGGCGCGACGGTACCGAGCAGGTGCTCGACGGCGGACACGAGATCGGGGCGCACGACGGGCGCCGCCCGGATCTCCTCCGGCCGGGTCGCGCTGGTCGGGACCAGCACCGATGCGGCGCCCGCCGCGTCGGCGGCGGCGATGTCGGAGCCGATGTCGCCGACGACCGCGATCCGTTCGGGGCCGATGCCGAGCTCGGCCGCGGCCGCCAGCACCATGCCGGGCATCGGTTTGCGGCACTCGCAGCCGTCGTCGAGCCCGTGCGGGCACACCTGCCAGGTGTCGAAGGGGCCGAGGAGCCGTTCGACCTCGTCGTTCACCCGCTGCACGTCGGTCGGGTCGAGGATGCGGCGGGCGACGCCGGACTGGTTGGTGACGACGCCCGTGGCCAGCCCAGCGGCGCGGGCGACGGCGAGCGCGGCCCGGGCGCTGGGCATCGGGCAGACCTGCCGCGCGTCCGCGCAGTACGGCACGTCGACGACGAGGGTGCCGTCGCGGTCGAACAGCACGGCGTCGACGGTGCGCGGGCCGAGGGGCCCGATCACGATCGGACGGGGATGCGGCGGGGTCATGGCGCCCCGTATCGCCGCGCCGGGGCCGGATAAACCCTCCGAGCTCGACCACTACTCTGCGCAGCTGCCGGTCACCCGGTGTGCGCAGCCGTCGTGAGCAGGGTCTTCACCATCCCGTCGCCCTTCTCCTGGAAGGTTGCGTAGGCGTCCGATGCGGACTCGAGCGGGAGGTGGTGGGTCGCGAAGTCGTCGACGCCCAGCGGGTCCCCGTCGACGAGCAGCGGCAGGATCTCGGGCACCCAGCGGTGCACGTTGGCCTGGCCCATCCGCAGCTGGATCTGCTTGTCGAACATGGTCAGCATCGGCATCGGGTCGGCCATCCCGCCGTAGACGCCCGACAGCGAGATCGTCCCGCCGCGGCGCACGGCGTCGATCGCGCTGTGCAGGGCGCCGAGGCGGTCGGTGCCCGCGGTGGTCATGAGCTTGGCGGCGAGCGCGTCGGGCAGCAGGCCGGTGACCTGGTGGGCGATCTTGCCCGCGGGTGAGCCGTGCGCCTCCATGCCGACGGCGTCGATCACCGCGTCGGCGCCGCGGCCGCCGGTGAGGTCGCGGACGACGTCGCCGAGCTCCTGGTCGCCGCCGTCCTCGCCCGATCCGACGCTGTTCAGGTCGACGACGGTCGTGCCCCGGGCCGCGGCACGCTCCAGCCGTTCCGGGACGAGGTCGACGCCGATGACCTGCTCCACGCCGAGGTGGCGCGCGACGCGGGTGCACATGTCCCCGATCGGCCCCAGGCCGAGCACGAGGAGCGAGCCCCCGGGCGCGGCGTCGGCGTACTGCACGGCCTGCCACGCGGTGGGCAGCACGTCGGAGAGGTAGACGAACCGGTCGTCGGACGGGCCGTCGGGCACCTTCACCGGCAGCGTGTTGCCGAACGGGACCCGCAGGTACTCCGCCTGCCCGCCGGGGACCTGACCGTAGAGCTTGGTGTAGCCGAACAGCGAGGCGCCGTTGCCGTACTCGCGGACCTGCGTCGTCTCGCACTGCGAGTACAACCCGTTGCCGCACATCCAGCACGTGCCGCAGGAGACGTTGAACGGGACGACGACCCGGTCCCCGACGGACACCTTCGTGACCTGCGGCCCGACCTCGACGACCCGGCCCATCGGTTCGTGACCGAGGATGTCGCCCTCGTCGAGGAACGGTCCGAGGACCTCGTAGAGGTGCAGGTCGGACCCGCAGATGCCGGTCGAGGTGATCTGCACGATCACGTCGTCGGGGGCCTCGACGGCCGGGTCGGGGACGGTGTCGACGCGGACGTCGCGCTTGCCGTGCCAGGTCACTGCGCGCATGGGGTCTCCTCGGAGGTCGGGTGCGGCGATTCGTCCGGCCCTACCCCGGGGCGTCGGCAGCAAACAGGTTTGACCCGCGCCCGACCGGTGATCCGGTCTTCATGCGTGTCGTCGTGACCGGAGCCACCGGCAACCTCGGTTCGGGGGTGCTGCGCGCGCTCTCGCAGGAGCCCGCCGTCGACGCTCTGGTGGGCGTGGCCCGCCGTCCACCGGACGCCCCGGACGCCCCGGGCGCCGGCGTCGAGTGGGTGCGGGCCGACGTCGCCACCGACGACCTCACCGACGTGCTGCGCGGCGCCGACGCGCTCGTCCACCTCGCATGGCTGTTCCAGCCGACGCACGACCCCGTCCTGACCTGGCGCGTCAACGTGCTCGGGTCGCTGGCGGTGTACCGGGCGGCCGCCGAGGCCGGCGTGGCGGCGGTCGTGCACGCGTCGTCGGTCGGCGCGTACTCCGCACGCCCCGACGTCGCCGGGGACGGACCCGACCGTCCCGTCGGCGAGGACTGGCCGACGCACGGCTGGCCCGGTGCCGCCTACACCCGCGAGAAGGCCTACCTGGAACGGGCGCTCGACGGGTGGGAGGCCGAGCACCCCGGCACCCGGCTGGTGCGGCTGCGGCCCTCGTTCGTGTTCCGCCAGGAGGCCGCGGTCGAGCAGCGGCGGCTGTTCGCGGGCCCATTCGTGCCGCAGAGCCTGCTGCGGCCGGGCCGGCTCCCGATGCTGCCCGACATCCCCGGCCTGCGGTTCCAGGCCGTGCACTCCGACGACGTCGGCGAGGCGGTGCGGCTGGCCGTGACCGGCGACGCGCGGGGCGCGTTCAACCTCGCGGGCGACCCGGTCGTCGACATGACGGTCCTCGCGGGCCTGCTGCGTGCCCGGCTCGTGCGGGTCCCGGCGGGGGCCGCGCGCGCCGCCCTCGCCGCGGCCTGGCACCTGCGGCTGGCGCCCGCCGCACCCGGCCTGTTCGACGCCGTGCTCCGGCTGCCGGTGATGGACACCGGCCGGGCCCGGGACGTGCTCGGCTGGACGCCGCAGCGGTCGTCGACCGAGGCGCTGTCGTCGTTCTTCGCCGGGCTGGCCGCGCCGACCGGCCCCACTCCGGCGCTCGACCCGGACACGGGCGGGCCCGCGCGGCTCGGAGAGATCGGGTCAGGGGTCGGCGGCCGGCCCTGAGGCCGGGACTGCCGGCCCGGTGGGAGACGCCCGGGCGAGCACGGCATGGTCCTGGGTGCCGAACAGCCCGCGCTGCAACGCCTGCGCGACCCGCGCGGTGGTGACGTCGTCCATCCCGACACCCGGCACCAGCACCACGGGCGGGCCGTCCGTTCCCGCGGCGGCATCGAGCACGTGTGCGCCGTCGCGGCGGTCGGCGGCTCCCAGGTGCAGCTGCGGGACGTCGGCGCCGGGCCGGGTCGCGACGACACCCTCTGCGGCGAGCACGTCGAGGTAGCGCGTGCTGACGGGCCGGTCCGTCGGAGGCCGTCGCCAGACATCGGTCACGCCGCGTACACCGCGGGCGGCGATCTCGTCGGGGATCCCGCTGTGGCGTGTGGTCGTGACGACGAGGTCGGGCTCCTCGGCGTCCAGGGCGGCGGCGACCGCGGACCGTTCCTCGATCGACTGGTCGGCGCTGCGCCGGGTCGACGTCGCCGGGCTCGCCGCACTGCTCGCGGGCGCCGACGTCGTCGTCTGCAACAACAGCGGAGGGATGCATCTGGCCGATGCCGTCGGGGCGCCCGTCGTCGTACTCTTCTCGGGGACCGAGCAGCTCGAGCTGTACGGCCCGCGCGACGTGCCGTCGGTGGTGCTGCGGGTCCCGACGGCGTGCAGTTCATGCCGCCGGTTCGTTTGCCCGTTCGGGCTGTCGTGCCTGGACGTACGGCCGGCCACGGTCGTCGCCGAGGCGCTGCGGATCGCGGGTGCCCGGTCGGCGTTTGCCGGGCGGGCAAGTGGGTAGTAGGCCGCGGCCGGGCTCCCGATGTCCGGGCGTGACCGCGAGGAGGAGCCGTGGAACCGAGCTCGACGCTCGCCCCGTTCATCGCGTGGCTCGCCACCCGCGAGGACGACGAGCAGGTGCGCCGCCGCCACCGCATGCTCGTCGAGCACTACCTCGTCTGGTGCAGCACCGAGCGCGGCTCGCTGCCCGACCGGCGGGCCCGGTTCCTCACCGAGCACACCCGCAACGGCGGACGCGCCGACCACCTCGAGGCGGCGCTGGCGAGGTTCGACGAGTTCTGCGCGATGCTCTCGGCCACCGCGGACCGCTGAGATGACCCGCACCGACCCGGCACCGACCGATCTCCTCCGGCCCACGCCCCCGGCACCCGCCCGCCCCGCCAAGGGATCGCGCGTCCTGCGCATGCTGCGCACGACCGATCCCAAGGACATCGCGTTCCTCTACATCGCGACGTCCTTCGGGTTCTTCTTCGCCGGCGGGGCGATGGCACTGCTGATGCGGGCCGAACTGGCCCGGCCGGGACTGCAGTTCCTGTCGGTGGAGCAGTACAACCAGCTGTTCACCATGCACGGCACGATCATGCTGCTGCTCTACGCGACGCCGATCCTGTTCGGTTTCGCCAACTACATCCTGCCGTTGCAGATCGGTGCGCCCGACGTCGCGTTCCCGCGGCTCAACGCGTTCTCCTACTGGTTGTTCCTGTTCGGCGGGCTGATCGTCATGTCGGGGTTCCTCAGTCCGGGCGGCGCCGCCGACTTCGGCTGGTTCGCCTACTCCCCGCTCTCGGACGCCGCCCATTCCCCCGGCATCGGCGGCGACCTGTGGATCATGGGTCTGGCCCTCGCCGGGCTGGGCACCATCCTCGGCGCGGTCAACATGATCACGACGGTCATCTGCCTGCGCGCCCCAGGGATGACGATGTTCCGGATGCCGATCTTCACCTGGAACATCTTCTTCACGTCGATCCTCATCCTGATCGCGTTCCCGGTGCTCACGGCCGCACTGCTCGCCCTGCTGGCCGACCGGAAGTTCGGCGCGCACGCCTTCGACCCCGCCAACGGCGGCGCGATCCTCTGGCAGCACATGTTCTGGTTCTTCGGCCATCCCGAGGTCTACATCGTCGCGCTGCCGTTCTTCGGAATCGTCTCCGAGATCTTCCCCGTGTTCAGCCGGAAACCGATGTTCGGCTACAAGGGCCTGGTCTACGCGAGCGTGTCGATCACAGTGCTGTCCGCGGCCGTGTGGGCGCACCACATGTTCGCCACGGGCGCGGTGCTGCTGCCGTTCTTCTCGCTCACGACGTTCCTCATCGCCATCCCGACCGGGATCAAGTTCGTCAACTGGATCGGCACGATGTGGAAGGGGAAGCTGACGTTCGAGACGCCGATGCTGTTCTCCCTCGGCTTCCTCGCCACGTTCCTGTTCGGTGGGCTGACCGGGATCCTGCTGGCGTCACCACCGCTGGACTTCCACGTCTCCGACAGCTATTTCGTCGTCGCCCACTTCCATTACGTCCTGTTCGGGACGATCGTGTTCGCGACGTTCGCCGGAATCTACTTCTGGTTCCCGAAGATGACCGGCCGGATGCTCGACGAACGGCTCGGGAAACTGCACTTCTGGCTGACTCTCGTCGGTTTCCACACGACGTTCCTGGTGCAGCACTGGTTGGGCAACGAGGGGATGCCGCGGCGCTACGCCGACTACCTGCCCACCGACGGGTTCACCGTGCTCAACTCGATCTCCTCGATCGGCGCGTTCGTGCTCGGTGCGTCGATGCTCCCGTTCATCTGGAACGTGTTCCGTTCCTATCGCTACGGGCGCGTCGTGACCGTCGACGACCCCTGGGGATTCGGCGCCTCCCTGGAGTGGGCGACGAGCTGTCCGCCGCCGCGGCACAACTTCACCGAGATCCCCCGCATCCGCTCCGAGCGTCCCGCCTTCGAGCTGCACCACCCGGAGCTGGTCACACGCTTCCGCGAGGAGGCGCACGCCGGGGGCCGCGCGGCCCCGTCGGAACACGTGGCCCGCGGGACACAGCGCGAACACCATCCCGGCGACGACCCCCGCAACCGCTGACCCCCGCACACCCGTCTCGACCATCGACCACGAGAGGACCCGATGGACGACGCACGCGCCCGGTCGCTGCTCGACGACGAGCTGCGCCGGATCGACCACGAGCTCGCCGACCGCCGCGCCGGTGGTCCCCTGCGGCCCGACGAGGACGACCGGCGTGCCGTCGACGAAGCCGACCGCGCCTCCCGCGAGACCGAGATCATGGAGGCCGACCTGGCCGAGGGCACGCTGCGCGAGCAACGCCGCCGGATCGACTCCGCGCGAGCACGTCTCGACCGCGGCGAGTACGGCCGCTGCACGGTGTGCGGCAAGGACATCGACGACGAGCGGCTCATCGCGCGGCCGGAGGCCGACCGGTGCCGCGTTCACGCCGAGGGTGCCGCTCCCGTCTGACCTGGCCGTGCCTGCGGGCCGAGGAGTGCCGCGGTCCCGCCGGCCGGCGGCCGGCCCGGGTCGTCGACGAGCTCCTGATGGGTCTCGATCTCGCCGAGCCGGTCGCCCGGGAAGGCGGTCCTCACCGGGTGCGGGGGCGTCGAGCGTCGCGGCGCGGTGGTTCTCCTCGGCGTGCAGCGCCTCCAGGACCTCCTCGACGCCGACGCCGGGGGCCTCGGAGAGCTCCGACGGTCGCGGCGCCCGGCCCAGGCGCTGGGCCAGCGGCTCGTGCAGCGACCCGCCGCGGTGGCCGACGGATCGACGGTACCTGCGTTCCCGTGCTCGCCCGCGCCGACGACGCGTCCCGGAGTCACCGGCGCCCGCGGACCGCCTCGCTGAGCAACGTCAGCCGGGTGCCGCCGGCGTCGGTCTCGACGTGGACCGCGGCACACAGGGCCTGCATCAGCAGCATCCCGTTCCCCCGCGGTGGCTCCGGATCGCCTGGGCGCCAACGACCCCGGTCGCTCACGACCAGGCGGACCCGTTCGTGGCCCGTCCCGACGCGCTCGACGCGCAGCGCGACGCGCACGGGCCCCGGTGGGTCGCTCGTGTAGGCGTGCTCGATGGTGTTGCTGACGGCCTCGCCGACCGCGGACACGATCTGTGACGACGCGTCCGCGGGCCAGCGGACGGCCGTCAGCCACACCGAGACGGCGTGCCGGAGGAGGCCGAGCCGGTAGGGCTCGGCCTCCAGGGTGAGCGTGCAGCACAGCCCGTCCGCACGCCCGGTCGCGTCCACGCGGGACGTCAGGTGGGGGCGACCGCGAAGCGCAGGACCGCACCGAGCCCGTGCCGCAGCGCCGGCCCCCGGTCCGGGACGTCGTCCTCGCGGGCGTCGGTGGCGTCCGGCGCGCGGGCGTCGGGGTCGAGCGGGTCGCGCCACCCGTCCTGCCCGGTCACGACGACGTCGGCGTCCGTCGCGACCGCGGCCCGCAGCAGGGCGTCGACCACCGGTGCCCGGCCGCTCACGCTGCTGCCCATCGCGGTGAGGCCTGCCTCGTCGGCGGCGAGCGCGGCCGGGTCGGTGCCCACCCATATGTCGTCGGCGGGCACCGCGGCCGGGTCGACCAGCAGCGTCTCGACCGCTTGCGCGCGGGCCGCGGCGAGCACGTCGGCCTCGCCGGTCACGGCCAGCCCGTCGCCGTGCCCGGTGGCCTGCGCGAAGCGGTCGAACGCGGCGCGGCGGTGCCGCTCGCGCACGTCGTCCTCGGCACGGGCGACGGTGTCGGGCAGGTCCGCGCCGCGGTCACCCGCGCTGTTCTCGATCTCGACCAGCACCTCGGCGCTGCGCCGCGACAGCCGGTCGCGCAGCCGGCCACGGGTGCGGGCGTCCCCGGTGAGGACGACCACGTCGGCGCCGGTGCGCTGCACGGCCCGGTCGACGGCTTCGGCGACCGCGGCGGTGTTGCGCCGCCGGCTCTCCTCGACGCGTTCCTGCATCGGCAGGTGCGACGGGCCGCCCCCTGGGACCTTGTGCACCGGCATGTCGCCGCCGACCGTGACCGGTTCCTCGCCGGCGACGGTGACCTCGCCTCCGGCCTCGTCGACGTGCACGGTCACCGTCCGAACCACCTCGGGGACCTCGGTGACGACGGCGAGGAGCCCGGGCAGCAGGCCCCACCGGGTGACCGGGGCCGCGGGCGGGACCGGCGTGACCCGGTCCACGAGCACACCGGTGTCGTCGACGACGAGCACGCGGCCCGCGGTGCCGTCGGCGGGTGGGACGTCGGCGAGGGCGGCGTCGACCACGTCCCGCACGGCCGCGGGCGCCCCCTGGTCGGTGAGGTCGTCGACGACGCCGCGGCGCCGCAACCGGGCCAGCTCGGCTGCGTCCTCGGTGTCGTGGGTGGCGTCGATCAGCACCGTCGCGAACGGTCCTGGCCGGTCGCACGCGGGGCGCAGCCAGTCGACTCGCATCTCCTTCTCCCTGTCGTCGGCAGCGGTGTCCGTCCGGCTACCCGGGCCGGAGGGGGGCCACACCGGGCGATTGACCCCGCGTGCGACGGGGAAGGCGTCGAACGTCGGCCGTCGTCGCGGGAGCCGGGAGCCACCGGCGGCGCGGCCGGCCCTTCGCGACACCCCGACCTACCGCCATCCGACCCGACGGAGACCCCGTGAGCGACGACCAGTTCACCCCCGCCGACCCCACCGAGCGCTTCGCCTCCCCCGGTAGCGGGAACAGGCCCGTGGCGTGGCCCGGCCGCAACGACGAGATGGACGTCGTTCCCGACCACGGCGAACGGACCTACCGTGGCACCGACCGGCTCGTCGACCGCAAGGTCGTGCTCACCGGCGGGGACTCCGGGATCGGCCGTGCCGTGGCGATCGCGATGGCCCGCGAGGGCGCCGACGTGCTGCTGACCCATCTCCCCGAGGAGGCCGACCACGCGGCCGAGACCGCCCGCTGGGTCGGGCAGGCAGGCCGGGAGGCGGTCACGGTCGCCGTCGACCTGCGGGAGGAGCAGCAGTGCACCGACGTGGTCGCCCGCGCGGTCGACGCCTTCGGCCGCATCGACGTCCTGATCAGCAACGCCGCCTACCAGATGTCGCAGGACAAGGGCCTGCTCGGCATCACCACCGAGCAGTTCGACCGGGTCATGCGCACCAACGTGTACGCGCTGTTCTGGCTCGCCCGGGCCGCGGTCCCGCACATGCCGCCGGGCTCGTCGATCATCACGACGTCGTCGGTGCAGGCGTTCTCACCCTCGCCGCACCTGCTCGACTACGCCACCTCGAAGGCCGCGATCGTGAACTTCACGAAGGGGCTGGGGCACGATCTCGTCGACCGCGGGATCCGGGTCAACTCCGTGGCCCCCGGCCCGGTGTGGACGCCGCTGATCCCGGCCACGATGGGTGCGGACAAGCTCGAGTCGTTCGGCGCGCAGGCTCCGATGGGCCGAGCCGCGCAACCCGCCGAGCTGGCGCCGTTCTTCGTGTTCCTGGCGTCGCAGGAGTCGTCGTACATGACCTCGGAGGTACTGGGCGTCACCGGCGGCTCCCCCATCACGTGAGGGGCCCTCTCAGAGCTCGCCGTGGCGGTCGGTGACCGTCCTGGCGATCTCCGACAGCTTGACGTTCATCCGCTGCGACACCGATCGCAGGATCGCGAAGGCCGCGTCCTCGCCGATGCCCTCGCGTTCCATGAGGATCCCCTTGGCCTGACCGATGAGGTCCCGGTTGCGGAGGGCCTCGCGCAGGTTCTCGTTCTCCCGCGCCGCAGCCTCCGCCTCCTCGTGTGCATGGAGCACGGCCGCGGCGTGCGTCGCCAGCACGACAGCGGCGTCGTGGTCGACGTCGTCGAGCGCGCCCCGGGTGAAGGAGAAGAAGTTGAGGGCGCCGACGCGCGGCGGGTCCTCGTGGGCGAACAGCCCGACGGCCAGGGCGCTGCGCACACCCTCCTGGACCGCCGCCGGACCCCATCGGCGCACCAAGGGGTCGGCACCGAGGTCCGACGACGCGAACATGCCGAGGCCCGCTCGGCGGCTGGCCAGCACGCACGGGCCCTCCCGCAGCACGTACTGGAGCTCGTCGAGCCGGGCGGCCAGGGGCGCGGTCGTGGCGGCGGTCAGGAACGAGCCGTCGTCGCGGCGCAGGCTGATGCTGACCATGTCGGCTGCCGGGAGCAGCGCGACGCCGGCGGACACGATGCGCTCCAGCGCCTCCGGTCCGGTTTTCGCGGACTCCAGGGCCGCGGCCAGCGCGGAGAACTCGACTGCCCAGGCGTGGGCACCGGACGAGTTCGGGGACAGCTCGTCGGCCGACATGGCGTGGCCTTCCCTCCGGTCGCCCCAGTGTCCCCGTTCTCACCCCTTCACGAAACACGCGGGGACGCCTCGACGGGTGCCGCCGGCAGGGGCGTCAGCGCGCCGGCGGTGGGGCCGATCCCGTCGTGAGGTCGTGGCCCCCGCTGCACGGCGACAGGACCGAGAACCCAGGTTGGCCACTGCTCGACCGCGAACTCGTGTGGTGCGGCCTCATTCCACCCCGGCGACGCGCAGGGCGCGCAACACCACCGCGGCCGGCATTCCCCGGCCGGTGCGCAGCACGAGCGTCCCGCCGTTGCGCGCCACCCGTTCACGCGCCCGGACCAGCTCGGAGACCGCGCATGCGGCGAGCAACGACACACCGTCGAGGTCGACCACGACATGGCGCCACCGTGAGGTGACCGCGTCCAGCTGTGCGGCGAGCAGCGCGCGGTTGACCAGGTCGAGCTCGCCCCGCAGGGTGATGACGGCATCGCCGCGCCCACCGCGGCCTGGGCCCACCCGGACGTCGACGTCGAGGGCGGGGTCCCCCGCCCGGAACCGGCTCTCGTTCGTCGCAGCCCCCTTGCCGCCGTCGCCCGTCACTGCCTCCAGTACAGAGGAGGAAACGGCCCTTCGCAACGGACGACGACGAGCAGCGCCACGTCGACGGCGGTCCGGGCGGTGCCGACGAGGCGCCCCAGCACGCTGCGGCACACCGCTTCCGCCGGCCCGGCACGCACCACCGACGCGACCCGCACGGCGCCGGGCCCGAGCAGTTCCCCATGGACGAGGCACCCGGTCCAGAGCACCGGCCCACCGCCCTGCGGCCGCCCCACGGTGACCGACCGCCGCAGTGTCCCGCCGCCGATCCCAACGCCTCGACGCGTGCCGCGAGCTCCTCGCAACGGCACGCCGCGGGACGGTCTCCCACCCCTCGACGCTCCGCCTGCGCAGCGCGGGCAGCTCGAGGCGGACGGCGACGAGGCGCATGTCGCGGCCCCGGCCCATGACCAGCTCGGACCGCGGGCCGCCGACGGGCCCGTGGCCGCCGGCCTCCACGTCGAACGACTCGCCCGCGTGCGACACCGCCATCCCGCCACGGGCCGGCAGGCAGACCGCCAGGTAGTCGGGCAGCGGATCGGTCCGCACCCGGACGGGCACCTCGGAGTTCATGTCCAGCAGGGCAGGTCAGCGGACTCCACCCCGTACACCCGCGCGGTGAACGCCTCGCGGGCCCGCAGCGTCACGGAGTACGCCCCTGACGGGTACACCGTGGACTTCCTGCAGCTCGCCAACACCGCGGCGCAGCAGGCGGCGGAGAAGTAGGCCGGGTCGGTCGGCCGGCTCAGTCGGGCGGCTCGGCCGCGTCCTCGTCGTCGTCCGCGGGCGGTGGCTCGACCCCGTCGGGCGCTCTCCCACCGAGGACCTTCTCCTCCAGCCGGTCGACGGTCTCCTCGGTCTCGGACGGCCCTTCCGGGTCGCGGGCGTCGGTCATCGCGGTCACCTGCCTCCTGTTCGCGGTCGCGGTCCCCGCGGCCTACCCCGTCGCGCGGGTCCGCACGCGTCGGCTGCCGGGCGCGTGGAAGGCGCGGCGGTGGGTGGACTGGCGGTCCACCGGCTCCCCGCCGGCGTCGTCGTCCGAAGGAGGAACAACCATGACCGGGTCCGCCGCCAGAGCCCGCCCCGGGCCGGCGCCGATCGTGTGGACGCAGGTCGCAGCCCTGATCCTGGGCACGCTGATGTTCCTGTACGGGCTCGTCGGGTTCTGGCCGTCGTTCTCGATCCCCGGCCCCGACTGGCAGCAGTCCACCCTGCTCGGCATCGAGTGCAACGCCCTGCGCAGTGCCCTGCAGGTGCTGGTCGGGGTGATCGGCTGGGCTGCCGCCACCCGGGCGGGCGGTGCGCGCCTCCACGGCTGGGGGCTCGCCCTGGTCAACGCGGTGTTCGTCGTGCTCGGGATCGTCGGCGTCCTGGTCCCGTCCGCGCACTGGCTGGGGATGAACGTGCCCGCCGTCGTCGTCGCGGGGGTGTTCGCGGTCGCGGGCCTGGTCCTCGCACTCGTTCCGAGCGGCTCCGGGCACCGGGCCGAGACTGCATCCCCGCCACGGTGACAACCGGTTTGCGACGGCCTCCCGCCAGGTAGGTCGGGGCATGACCGGTCCACACCCGACACCGCGCACCCGTCCCGCCCAGGGGGACCCGCAGACGCCCGGACCACACGCGACGAGCGTGACGACGGCCGTCCCGCCGCGCTGCCCCACCCGCACGCGGCTCTACCGGGCGGGCGCGCTCGTCGACGAGGGCTTCCCGGCGGAGCGCATCTCCGAGCACCTCACCGCGCACGACGACACCGTCGTATGGCTCGACCTGCACGACCCCGATGAGGCCGACCTCGCGATACTCGTCGAGGAGTTCGGCCTGCACCCGCTCGCGGTCGAGGACGCCGTCGTCGATGAGCAGCGTCCCAAGGCCGACCGCTACCGCACGCACCTGTTCGTCAATCTCTACGCCGTCCAGGTCCGCGACGGCGGCTGCGAGCTGCTGACCAGCGAGATGAGCGCGTTCGTGACGCCGCGGGCGCTGATCACGGTGCGCAAGGCCGACTTCGACGTCGACGTCGTGGAGACCCGCTGGGACGCCTCCGCCGACCTCGCCGAGAACGGTGTCGGGTTCCTCGTGCACGGGTGGCTCGACGCGGTCGTCGACGGCCAGCACCGCGCGGCACAACAGCTCGACGACCTCGCCGACGAGCTGGAGGAGGCGTTGTTCGACCCCGACCACGACGTCGACGTCCGGCGCCGCGGGTTCGAGCTCCGCACGAGCCTCGCCGCCCTGCGCCGGGTCACCGTGCCGATGCGGGAGGTCCTGGCGCGGCTGCTGCGCGACGACGAGCACATCCGCCTCGCCCGGCCCGCGATGGTGCCCTACTTCGAGGACGTCCACGACCACGCGCTCGGCGCCGCCGAGACGGTCGACGCGACCCGCGACCACGTGACGACGATCCTCGACAGCTACGCCACCGAGCAGGGCAACGAGCTCAACGTCATCACCCGCAAGCTCGCGGCGTGGGCCGCGATCATCGCCGTGCCCACCGCCATCACGGGCTGGTACGGCCAGAACGTGCCCTACCCGGGGTTCGACCAGCCGTGGGGGTTCGTCTCGAGCACCTCGCTGATCGTGCTCCTGGCCGGGATCATCTATCTCATGTTGCGCCGCAAGGGATGGCTCTGAGCATCGTGGGTACCCCGACGGGATGAAGCACAGGACCGACACCACCCCCGGCGAGAACGTCGAGCCCAGCGAGGAGACGCTCGCGGCCGCCGACCCCGACGACCAGAGCGCGTCGGTCGAGGACATGCCCGAGGTCCCGGGCGGCCCGCAGGTGAACGTGCCCGCCGCGACAGGAGCGTTGTCGCCCGACGAGGCGAAGGACCCGCACGTCGAGGGCCGCGGCCGGGACTGACCCGGCCCACCCCGTCTCCGGCCTCGACAGTGGGTACGGTCGCCGACGGACCGACCGCGGTGGGATGCGAGGAGGCGGCCTGATGCCCGACGAGCTCTCCCGGCGCAGCGGTGACCCGGCGTTCGTGCAGCAGCTCTTCGAGCACGCACCACGGATGCTGGTCGGCCTGACCGGCCCGGACCTGACGATCGCCGCGGCGAACGCCGCCGCCCGCGCCTTCATCGCCCGCGAGCACGTCGTCGGCACCGCCCTGCTCGACTCCGCCCCCGAGGTCATGGGGCAGCGGCTCGCCGAGCTCTACACCGAGGCGCTGGCCACCGGGCTGCCGCAGGCGCTGCACGAGTGGCGGGTCCAGTTCGACCTGCCCGACACCGGCGGCCAGCTCGACGTCGTCGTCGACTTCACCGTCACCCCGATGCGGGCGCCCGACGGATCGGTCTCCGGGCTGATCGTCGACGTCACCGACGTGACGGACAAGGTCCGCGAACGGCAGACCACCCGGGACCGGCAGGCCGACGCCCAGCGGCGCTTCGAACAGGCCCGCGACGTCATCGACGCACTGCAGCGCGAGCTGCTCCCCGCGGCGCTGCCCGTCCTGCCGCGGGTGCAGATCGCGGCCGCCTACCTGCTCGCCGACGCCGACAGCGCTGCCGGGGGCGACTGGTTCGACGCGCTCCCGTTGCCGGACGGGCGGGTCGCGCTCGTCGTGGGCGACGTCGTCGGGCACGGCGTCGCCGCCTCGGCCACCATGGGCCAGCTGCGCGTCCTGCTCCACGAGCAGCTCGCCACCAGCGGCGACGTCGCCGCCGCGCTCACCGCGCTCGACGCGGCCGCCGACCGGATCCGGGGTGCCCGCGCGGCGACGATCTGCGTCGTCGTGCTCGACCCCCGGACCGGTGAGTTGACCTACTGCACGGCGGGCCATCCCGCGCCGCTGCTGCTGGACACCGCCGGTGACGCCCGCTACCTCACGCCCACGGGCGCCGGTCCCGTCGGCGTCGGTGGTGACTTCGGTCCCGGCGTCGTCGGCAAGGACCTGCTCGGCGACGACGAGCTCGTCCTGCTCTACACCGACGGCATCCTGGAACGACCGGGGCGCGAGCTCTCGGCGAGCACCGTCGAGCTGTCGCAGGTCGCGGCCGACGCCGCCGCCGGCCGGATCTTCTTCCGCGACGGCGGGGCCCCCGCCGAACGCGCCTGTACCGAGACCCTGGAGCTGCTCGTCCGGGCCACCGGGCACAGCGACGACATCACGCTGCTCGCCGCCCAGCGCGTCGCCGCCGTGCCCCCGCTCGCGCTGCAGGTGCCGGCCGTCGTGCGGTCGTTGCGCCGGGTCCGCGAGGACCTGGGCCGCTGGCTCGTCGAGGCCCATGTGGGCGAGGGCGACACCGCCGCGGTGAGCCACGCGCTGCTCGAACTGGTCACCAACGTGGTGGAGCACGCGTTCGTCGACTCACCCGGCGCCCACACCTGCGACGTCACCGTCGAGCTGACCGACGACGGCCGGCTCCACGCCCGCGTCGCCGACGCGGGCCGCTGGCGCGAACCCGTCCCGACCCCCGACCGCGGGCTCGGGCTGCACATCTCGCAGGGGCTCGTCGACGATCTGCGGGTCGAGCACGACGACACCGGCACCATTGCGGTGATCACGCACAGGGCCGGCACTCCCGCACGCCTGCTGACCACGGCCGACCTCACGTCGCGACGCCGGACCGAGGGCGACCCGATCCCGACGCCCCTGCTGGTCACCGAGCAGCCGTGGGCGCCGGGGCCGCGGGTGCGGGTGGACGGGCCCGTCGACGCGACGACCGTCGACGAGTTCGAGCGCAGCATCCGCGCCGCGGACGTCGCGGGCACCCGCTCGCTGACCGTGGACCTGACCGGCGTGAGCCACCTGGCCAGCGCCGGGGTCGCCGCCCTGCACCGGATCCGCGACGCGCACCGCGGCAACGACACCGAGCTACGCCTGCTCGCGCCGCCCGGGACGCCCGCCGACATGGTGCTCTCGCTGGTCACGATGCACCACCTCACCCGCGACCCCGACACACCCTGACCCGCGGCCTCCCCGACCGGGCACAGCGGGTCGCTGCCGGGCCGTCTGCGGCGGCGAGGAACGACTCCGGGTGGTCGAGGAGGTCGAGGTGCCCGCCGGACACCTCGACGACGCCGGGGCCGTGATTCACCGGTGGCGCGGTGCAGCCGTGAACCGCAGCGTGAACGGGTCGAGGCCTCCCGGTAGGGCCCTGCCGGGGACGATGACACCGGGCGGCCCCATCTCGAGGTCGCGCCCGTCGAGCAGCGCGGCCAGCACCGTCGAGGCCGTCAGCAGCACCAGCTCACGGCCCGGGCAGCGGGCGGGCCCGGCGCTGAACGGGACGATTGCGGGGTCGGCGTCGAAGGTGCCGTCGAGCCAGCCGTCGGGGACGAACCGGTGCGCGTCGGTGCGGGTGTCATCGCGGTGCAGGAACCAGGTGGGGACGAGCACGGCCGCCCCGGCCGGCAGCGTGCCCCGCTCCCACCGCGTCTCGGACACGCTGTCGCGCAACAACAACGGGATCGTCGGCCACAGCCGGGCCGACTCCAGCACGGCCGCACGCAGCAACGCCAGCTCCTGGGGTACGGCGAGGTCCCGGCCGGCCAGGTCGTCGTGGACGCGGGCGGTGAACGCCGGATGCGCGACGACGAGGGCCAGCGCGCGCAACGCCACCGCGGCGCCCGCCGGGCCGAACGCGAACAGCCACTGCGGGACCTGGTCGACGGCGTCGACGCCCGGCGGGACGGGCGTGCGGGCCATGACCTCGGCGAGGCTGCCCGGCTCGGCCCGGTCGAGGTGCGCTGCGAGCCGGGTGCGGAACCGGGCGGCGACGCGGCGGTTGCGCGGGTGCAGCCCCGACCAGTTGCCGGCCTGCCTCAGCCGGGTGAGGTCGTCGGTCAGCGCGTGGTCGTCACGGGCGGAGTCGCCGAGCACGACACGACGGACGACCCGCCACCACATGCGGATGAAGGAGTCCCAGTCGAGGTCCCCGCGCAGCGCGCCGACCTCCTGGCGGGCGACGGTGGTGATCGCGGCGGCGTTGCGGTGCAACGGGTTGCCGGTGTCGAGCACGGCCTCGTCGACGGCGCGGCGCTGGTCGCGGATCTGCCCGCGGGACACGAGCACGCCGTGCGGCTGGAAGTGGCGCAGCGCGCCGCGCTTCTCCCGGTTGGCCGGCGCGAACGGTTCGGGTGCGCCGTCGAGCACCCGCGCCACGTCGTCCGGGTCGAGGACGACCTCACGGCCCGGTACACGCAGGCGCAACGGCCCGGGCCCGTAGCGCTCGCGCACGGTCTGCAGGGCCCGCGCGCCGCGGGCGTCGGTGCCGAGCCGGCCGGCGAGCCCGACGACGCGGCGGCGCCGCGCGATGACGCCCTGCGCGACGATCGGTGCCAGGGCGAGGGTGAGCACCCTGGCGGTGTCGGCGGCCGGGACCGTCGGGAGCGGTGGAGCCGTGGGCGGCCCGGTCACCGGTGTCGCCGGGAGCGTCGGGCCACGACCAGTTTCAGGACCAGCACCGCGGCCACGCCGCCACCTGCCGGTACCGCCCAGCGCTGCGCCCGCTGCCGGGCGGTGCCGAGCAGGACCGCCGGCGCGGCCCGGCGACCCAGCTCGTCGATCGTCTCGGCCAGCTCAGCTCGTCGCGGGCCAGGGCCGCCTCGTCACGGACGAGGTCGCGGACCTGGTCGGAGACCCGCCGCAGCAGGTCGGCGGTGGACAGCTCCTGCGGCGGTGCGCTGACCGACGACACGGATGTCTCGCTGTGCGACGTCATACCGGCCGCCTACCCGTTCGGCCGCGTCGCATCCCTGCTTCTCCGCGGCCGGGTCCGGCGCCGGTTCAGCGCAGCGGGTCGTGGCCCCAGTTCATCAACGAGTACCGCCATCTGGTGTCGCGAACGTCGCCGTCGGACTGGCCGGCGTCCTCGGACTCGGCGGTGACGAGCCACTTCTCCAGGTCACCCGCGGACATGTTCACCGCCTCGTCGAACTCGGCGCGGGTGTCCTCCTTCTCGGCCATCACGGCCTCCCCTCCTGTGTCGGGCGTGCGACCCCTCAGGCGACGACCCGCACCGTCCCCAGCTGCGGATCGGCGGGGTCCGGCAGGACCATCCCCGCCGCCACACCGGTCGCCAGGTACTCGACGACCTCGCCGGTAATCCGCTCCCCCGGCAGCAGCGCAGGGATGCCCGGCGGGTACGGCGTGACCTGCTCTGCGCAGATCCGGCCCACCGCCGCGTACAGCGGGACGTCCTCGACCGACGCGAAGAACGCGTCGCGCGGCAGCATGACGGCCTCGGTGTCCAGCGCCTCGGGGCTCGGCAGCTCCACGGATCGTGGGGCCGGCAGCTCGCCCGCCGACCGGGCCAGCCCGGTCAGGGCGTCGAGCAGGACGTCCGAGGTCCCGGGGTCGTCGGCGAGTGAGAGCTGCGCCTCGATGCGGCGGTGGTCGGACAGGCCGACGTCGACGGCCCGGTGGGCGCGTAGCCAGTCGGCGGCCTGATAGCCGCTGATGCCGAGCCCGGACACGTCGACGAGCACCTTCAGCTCGTCGAGCTCGTGCGAGGCCTCGGGACCGATCAGCTCGTCGCGCAACGCCGTCAACCCGTCGATCTTCGCGATGCGCTCCCGCACGTCGTCGGCCACCTGGAGCGCGGCGTCGAGCACCTCGTGGCCGTGCTCCACCATCTGCCGCCGCCAGCCGTCGATCGCCGCCCACAGCAGCACGTTCGGGCTCGTCGTCGACAGCATGTCCGCACAGGCGGCCAGGAACGTCGGGTCGACGAGGTCGCCCTGCTGGTGGAAGACCGAGCCCTGCTCGAGCCCGGCGCCCATCTTGTGAACGCTGACGACGCACAGGTCCGCGCCCGCATCCATCGCCCACGTCGGCAGCCGCTCGTGAAAAGGCAGGTGCGCGCCCCACGCCTCGTCGACCAGGAGCGGCAACCCGCGGTCGTGGCACAGCCGGGCGATCTCCGACACATCCGCGCACGTGCCGTAGGGCGTCGGGCTCGTGATCAGTACCCCGGCGACGTCGGAGTCGCGGTCGAGCGCGCGGTGCACGTCGGCGGGCGACGGCGGGTGCGCGAGGTGACGGTCCCGGTCGTAGCGGCCTCGAGAACGGGCGCCCGCGACTGGTCCAGCGGCATCCGTCCCTCCGTCCTGTTCGATCATGTCGTCCGACGGCCCTACCCGCACCGGCCGACCTGAAACGAGCCCGGCGCTCAACCGCGCCGGGGTGCCCCGAGCCGCAGGGCGAGCACCACACCGTTGAGCGCGGCCCAGCCCAGCGCCACGCAGACCGCCTTGCGCCGGCCGTCGGCAGGCAGGTCGGACAGGCCGAACACGACGGCGTCGCCCAGGTCGGACCCGATGCGCACCGCGGACGCCGCGGCACCCGCGTGCCCGCTCGTCGCCACCAGCGCGAGCCCCGACGCGAGGTCACGCACCCCGACGGCGCGGACGAGAGCGTCGGTCGCCGGTGAGGCCCCCAGCCGGACCGGCCCCGAGAGCACGGACGGGCGGACGAGGGTCGCGGCCGCATACGTCGCCGTCGCCGCGACGAATCCTGTGACCGGCCACGTCACCGCCGCGTGCAGGCGTTCCGGGAAGGCGGGGCGCCACGCTGGGGCTCAACGCGCCGCCCGCCCCCGACGAGTCCCACGACCCTCCCGAAGGCACTGCCGGCCCCGAATCCTCGTCTCGCACGAGGCCCGGTCACGACCCGTGCTGGCCACGCGCCTACCCGGTCCGTGCCGGGTCAAACATCCTCCGACCGGACGACCTCGCGTAGCGTTGGGTTAGGGTTCATCGGACCCGGACCGGTTGAGTTCGCAGCCTCTCCCTCAGCTCATGTCTGCGGAAGGACACCGGAACCATGGTCGACGACGCAGGCGTGCCGACGGTGGAACACCCACGACCACACATGGGCCCGCCGCCGCACGGGCCGGCTGGGGCGACGGAGATCGCGCACCCCGAGCTCGGCGACGCCCTCACGGCGCTGATCGAACGCGCCCTCGACCTGCTTCACGCCGACACCGCCGCGGTGCTGCTGACCGACCCCTCCGGCCGGTCCCTGGTCGCGTCGGCCGCCCGCGGCATCGCGGGCGAGGTCCGGCAGGGGGTCCGGGTCCCGATCGGGCAGGGCTTCGCCGGCACGGTCGCGGCGCAGCGCCGCGTCATCGCCGTCGAGCACGTCGGCGCCGACACGGTCCTGAACCCGCTGCTGCGTGACGCCGGAATCCGGTCGCTGCTCGGCGCCCCGCTCGTGGTCGACGGGGCGGTGATCGGCGTCCTGCACGTCGGCAGCCTCACCGCCCGCCGGTTCCGCGACGTCGACCACGAGATGCTGCAGCTCCTCGCGGACCGAGCCGCGCTGGCCATCCAGGCCGAGCTCGCCCGGTCCCAGCGCAACGCGGCGACCGTCCTGCAGAACTGGATGCTGCCCGAGCAGCCGACGCCGGTGGCCGACCTCGACATCGGCGCCCGCTACGTCGCAGGCGACCAGCTCGGCATCGTCGGCGGCGACTGGTACGACGTCCTCGAGACGCCGTCGGGCGCGGTCCTGATGGTCGTCGGCGACGTCCTCGGCCACGGCCTGCGCGCCGCCCAGACGATGACGCAGCTGCGCACCGTCCTGCGCACCCACGCGCTCACCCTCGCGGACCCGGCGCTGCTGCTGGACCAGGTCGACCGCTACGCCCGCGCCTACCACCCGGGCGTCATGGCGACGGTGTGGTGCGCGGTGCTCGCCCCCGACCGTTCACGGCTGGACATGTCGTCGGCCGGGCATCCCGTCCCGTTGCTCGCGCTGCCCGGGCAGGCCCCCGAACCCGTGGCCGTGCCGCCCGACCTGCCGGTGGGGGTGACCCTGGCGGGGGCGACGCGCCGGGTCACGTCGGTCGGGTTCCCGGCGGGTGCGATGGTCTGCGCGTACAGCGACGGGCTCGTCGAGCGCCGCGGGCTCGACCCCGACGTGGGGCTGGGCAACCTCGCCGTCGCCCTCCGCGACGCTGCCCGTCCCGACGGGTCGCCCCGCCTCTGCGGTGGGGGTGACCCGAGCGTGGAGACGATCTGTGCCGCCGTCATGGCGACGGTCGTCGGTGACACCCCGGTGGGCGACGACATCGCCCTGCTGGTGGCCCGCCGCCGGCCGTGACCGGCCCGACCGGGTCACTGCTCGTCCTGGCCCCCGCCCGCGTTCCCGTTCCCGTTGGTGTTGCGGTTCCCGCCGGCGTTGCCGTTCCCGCCGCCGTTGCCGTTCCCGTTTCCGTTTCCGCGGGAGCCGCGCGACCCGTCCTCGCGCGCCGTGGTGTCCGTCGAGGTCGTGATGTCCGTCGTGGAGGTCGTCGCCCGGGCCTCCTCGTCCCCGGCCGACCCGCTGCCGGTGTCGCCCGCGGTGCGGGTGCCGGTCACCGTCGGGGCGGGAGCCTGGGTCGTCGCGGGTGCGCGGACAGCGACCCGACCGGCCACCACCGCCGCGCCGGTCCCGTCACCGCCCGCCGCCGGCTCCGTGGCACCCACCTCGACCGGCGGCACGATCGCCTCCGGCGCAGTGAGCACCGCGGGGGCCCCGGCCGACGCGTCCACCGGCGCGTCCCACGAGCGGAGCGCCCCGGCCGTCACGACGGCCGCCGCGACGGCCAGCGCCAG
>MEGH01000012.1:0-17420 GCA_001725415.1 Pseudonocardia sp. SCN 73-27 | reverse complement strand
CCCGGCGCAACGGCTGTGTCCGGGCCGGGGCGTCGCCCGCCGCGAGCCGGGCCGCGACGTCGCGGGCCGTCGGCCTGCGCTCCGGCTCGTCCTCGGTCATCTCCGACAGGAGTGTCCGCAGCGGGCCGGGCAGCGACGACGGCACCCGCGGCCGGCGGTGCAGCCGCGCGACCGCCGACTCCACAAGACCCCCCGGGTACTCCCGCAGGCCCGTCAGCATCTCGAGCAGGACCAGACCCAGCGCGTACACGTCGGCGGCGGGGCCCACCCGGACCCCACGCACCTGCTCGGGTGCCATGTAGGCCGGTGTCCCGACGACGACGCCCGTCTCGGTCATGTGGGTCGCCGCGACGATGCGCGACACCCCGAAGTCGGTGAGGAACGGCCGGCCCGCCTCGTCGAGCAGGATGTTGGCCGGTTTGACGTCGCGGTGCACGATCCCGCGGGCGTGCACGTGGGCCAGCGTGGCGGCCAGCCGGGCGCCGAGCCCTGCCGTGACCTCGACGTCCATCTCGCCCTCGTGCAGCGCGGCCTGCAGCGTCCGCCCCTCCACGAACCGCGTGACCAGGTACGGATGGTGGTGGTCCACCCCGGCGTCGACGATCTGGGCGAGGCCGGGGTGCCGCAGCCCCTGCAGCACCCGCACCTCCGCGGCGAACCGGGCAGCGGTGTCCGGGTCGGCCGTCGAGTGCAGGACCTTCACCGCCACCGTGTCACCGGTCCGGCGGTCCGTCGCCCGGTAGACGCTCGCCGACCCGCCGACCCCGACCAGCTCACCGGGGCGGTACGCGGGTGGCAGGACGGGGTGGCCCGACAGATCCCCGAGATCGGTCCCGTCGACCGTGGCGGTCATCGCGTCAGGTCTCCGTCCGACGTCGGGGTGGGCGCGTGTCGCATCGGACCGATGCCCCGCACGCGCCGCGTCGAAACCACACCTCCGCGGGAAAGGTCGGACGGCCGACGGCGCGCCGCAGCCGCGGACGTGACCCCGTCGGGCACGTGGTCCACGTGGCCGCCGGCCGCGAGCCACCGGCGGGATCGCCCACCTGCCAGCGCCCACGTGAAGCTCTCCGCGATCGCGCGAGCCGTCGCCGAGCGGCGCACGAACCTCTGAGGCCGATCACCGGGCCGGTGTGAGCCCAGCGCCTGGCGCTCCTGCGACGTCGGGCACACGTCGCGACGGATTGGTCCCGACGCTCACGGGTACCCCGCCGTCGTGTCGCGACGTCCCCACCGCAGCGGTGCTCCCCGGCACCGGCTGCGCACCGCCCGGCGCAGGCCCCGGTCCGCGACGTCCGCGCTGCTGCTGGGCTTCGTCGTGACCGTCGGGCTCACCGGCGCAGGGGCGGCACCCGATCCGCAGCCCGTCGCGACTGCCGACGTCACCTCGCCCTGCACCGCCTACCTCGGGCCGCAGTGCTCCACCCCGGCGCACGACCGGTGGGCCACCGACCAGGCCGCCGCCGCCGTCTCCCCCTGATCCCCGCGCCGGGCGCGGCCACCCGGGCAGGGGTGCGCGGCCTGGCCCTCGGGGTCTACGGTCGTGTCCACCGCGCGGTGGGCTCGCGCCGGACCAGGTGATCGCTGCGACGTCGCCCACCGCCCCAGCAGAGGCGGTGATACATGCCGCAGTCCGACGCCCGCCCCTCACGCAGCGAGATCGTGACCACCGACCCCGACCGGGCCCGCAGCGTGATCGACCAGCTGTTCAACGTCCGGCTGCGGGTACGGTCACCGCAGGACCGGAACTGGCACCTGCGGATCGAGCACCTCGACGCAGGCACGTTCACCGCCGACGACGTGACCCTGCCCGGGAAAATCGGCTACGTGGTGGAGGGGCGCGACGAGGTCGTCGTGTCCACGGTCGTGTCCGGGGAGGTCGAGACCGAGCGCGGCGGCGTCGTCGACCGGTACCGGGCGCAGGACGTCTACCTGGGGAGCCTGCCGGACCACGAACACACGGCCGAGACGCACGACCTGCGCGCGCTGACCGTCAGCCTGCCGCTGCACCTGCTCGCCGACGTCGCCGGGATCGCCGCGGAGCGTCCCCTGCGGACGTGGCGGTTCGAGGACCTCCGGGCGGGCGAGGCGGCGAGCAGGCACTGGCGCAATGCCTACCGTTTCGTCGTCGACCTGGCGAACGACCCGACGACCGCCACCCCGCTCGTCCTCGGGTCCGCGGCCCGGCTGCTCGCGGCGACGACGCTGACGGTGTTCCCGAACACCGCGGTGCCCGGCACCGACCGCCGCGACACCACCGCCGGGCACGACTCCCACCCCGCCACGCTGCGCCGGGCCGTCGCATTCATCACCGAGCACGCGGACCGCGACATCGGCCTCACCGAGGTCACGGCCGCCACGTACGTCACGCCGCGCGCCCTGCAGCTGTCGTTCCGGCGCCACCTGGACACGACGCCCGGCGCCTACATCCGCCGGGTCCGCCTCGAACGGGCCCACGAGGAGCTGTGCCGTTCCGATCCCGAGCGCGACACCGTCACCGCCATCGCCGCCCGGTGGGGATTCCACAGCGCCGGCCGCTTCGCGGCCGCCTACCGCGAGGTCTACGGCAGGCTGCCGAGCGAGACCCTGCGCGACGACGCCCCTGGATGAGCCGGGGTCCTCGCGACCGTCGGCTGTTCGGCGATCGGAGCCGTCAGGGATCAGGCACGCGATCGGGTGGGCATCTGCAGCGGGACGCCGAAGCGGTTGAAGGCGTTCATCAGCGCAACCTGCACGACCAGCGCGCCGAGCTGCTCGTCGTCCATGACCGACCGGACGCCGGCCCAGATCTCGTCGCTGACACCGTGCTCGGTCAGCGTCGTCGCCGCCTCGGCGTACTCGAGCGCGGCGCGTTCGGTGGCCGTGAACAGGGCCGACTCGCGCCACGCGCCGAGCTGGAGGATGCGGTCGAGGGTCTCGCCGAGCTCCAGTGCCTCGTGGCTGTGCATGTCGATGCAGTGCACGCAGTGGTTGATCTGCGAGACACGCAGCTTGACCAGCTCGCGGACGGTCGCGTCGAGCGCCGAGGTACGGACCGCGTGGTCGGCGGTGTAGAGGGCGCGGGCCGCCTTGGGCGCGGCCGTGGCCAGGTCGAGGCGCGGCTCGCGGGTGTGCACGTGTGCGGTCACAGGTTCTCTCCAGGGATGGTCGACGCCGTCCGGCCGGCCGGACGGGCGGGCGGGCGGGCTGAGCGGGAGCGGGGCGACGGCACCGTCAACTCCGACAACTTCTGTCCGAGAATCTACTCGGACATCCCACATCCGAGTCAAGTAGGCTGGACGGGTGAAGATCTCCGGCGGCGTCGAATGGGGGCTGCACTGCTGCGTCGTCCTCAGCGGCGCGACCGAACCCGTGCCCGCGGCCAAGCTCGCGGAGTTCCACGACGTCTCCCCCAGCTACCTGGCGAAACAGCTCCAGCTGCTGTCCCGGGCCGGCCTCGTGCGCTCCGCGCAGGGCCACTCCGGCGGTTACGTCCTCACCCGGTCCGCCGCCGAGATCACGGTGCTCGACGTCGTCGAGGCGATCGACGGGGCCGAGTCCGCGTTCCGGTGCACCGAGGTGCGCCGGCGCGGACCGATGGCCGCACCGCCCGAACGATGCACCACCCCGTGCCCGATCGCACGGGTCATGGCCGCGGCCGACCACGCCTGGCGGGAGTCCCTGCGCGCGGTCACCATCGGCGACCTCACCGCGGACGTCGTCGGCACGACCCCGCCCGAGACCCTCGACCGCGCCCTCGCCTGGCTCCGCGCCTGAGGGCCGACCCCCGCAGCACCCCTCTCCCGGCAGGAAGCCTCGTGCGGCAGGTTTGACCGCCTCGCCCGCGTGAAGTCCCCCGACATGACGATCCTCGACGCGATCACCGGCCGCCTCGAACGCGCGACAGCGCTCGACCGGCCCGCCGCGGGTGCCAGGAAGGTGGTCTCGACCGTCCTGTCCGACCGGCGGGTGAAGGACGCGCTCCACGGGGTGTGGCTCGGACACGCCCTGCACCCGGCACTTGCCCAGCTCGCACTGGGCTCGTTCACCTCCGCGGCGGTGCTCGACGTGCTGGGAGGTGGGCGCCGGGAGTCGACGGCGCTGATCCGGGCCGGACTGGCGATCACCCCGCTGACGGTCGCCGCGGGCTGGGCCGACTACGCCGAGAGCCACGAGGAGCAGCAGCGCGTCGGCATCGTGCACGCCGCGGGCAACGCGACGGCAGTCCTGCTGTTCACCACCGCGCTCGTCCAGCGCGCGCGGGGCCGGAGCGGGCGCACCGCGTCGGCGCTGGGCGGCGCGGTCGCCGGGGTCGCCGCGTGGCTCGGCGGGCACCTGGCGTACCGGCAGGCGTTGGGCCCCAACCAGGCCGAGGCGATCCCGCACACCGGGCCCGAGGACTGGCAGCCGCTCGGGCCGGTCACCGACCTCCCCGACGGCGCCGCGGTGCGTCGCCGGGCGGGTGCGGTCGACGTACTCGTCGTGCGCCGGGGTGACGACGTCTCCGTGCTGTCCAACCGCTGCCCGCACCTGTCGGCGCCCCTGGCCGAGGGTGAGCTCGACTGCGACGCCGGGGAGATCACCTGTCCCTGGCACGGCAGCGTGTTCCGGATCGACGGAGGGGCGGTCGTCCACGGCCCGGCCACCGCGCCCGTCCCGGTGTTCGAGGCCAGGGTGAGCGACGGTGTGGTCGAGGCGCGGGTCGTGACGTTCCCCGGCGTCCCGGCGAGCTGACTCGCGCGGGGCCGGAGGGCGTGGGTCAGCCCGTCGAGCGGCCGCTCAGCCGGTCGCGCAGCCGGTCGACCAGCCCGACGCCCGGGCCGGCGAGCTTGTGGAAGGGTTCGGCGTTCGGGGCGTCGGGGTGGGGCCGGGTGGGCGCGGCCTTCTTGGCCGTCTCCACCTTGCGGCGCAGGCCGACCAGCGTCTCCTCGTCGAGGGCCGCCCGAAGCTTCGGGAACTGGACCGTCTCCTCGTCGGAGGCGTGGTGGGTCAGGGCCTGCAGGGTTGGCCGTCACCGGCAGCGGCTATGCGCCCGTCCGTGACGACTACACAACCCTCCGACGACGACCGGGTGCCCGGGCGGCAGGCCCACACCCCCACCGAGATCCCTGCCGCCGGCTGGTGGCAGGTGACGCGGCGCGCGTTCGCCGAGGCCAAGACCGACAACGTCCCTATCCTCGCCGGCGGGGTCGCCTACTTCGCGTTCCTCGCCCTGTTCCCGGCGCTCATCGCCGCCCTCACCCTGTACGGGCTCGTCGCCGACCCGGCGCAGGTCGCAGCGCAGGTCGAGCAGCTCGCCGCGGCCCTGCCCGCCGCCGCCAGGCCGATCATCGTCGACCAGCTCAGATCGGTCACCGATGCCGGTACCGGGGCACTGGGCATCGGGTTGGTGATCTCGGTGCTCGCCGCCCTGTGGAGCGCATCGGCGGGCACGATGAACCTGATCAAGGCGACCAACCTCGCCTACGACGAGGAGGAGTCCCGCGGGTTCCTGCGGCTGCGCGGGACCGCGCTGGCGCTGACCTTGGGCGCGGTCGTGTTCGTGCTCGTCGCGGTCGCGCTGGTCGCGGCGACGCCCGCGCTCTTCGACGCGCTCGGTCTCGGCGGCGTGGGGCTCGTCCTCGCCCAGGTCGTGCGCTGGGTGCTGCTGGTCGTGCTCGTCGTCGTCGCGCTGGCCGTCGTGTACCGGGTGGCGCCCGACCGTGACGCCCCATGCTTCCGGTGGGTCAGCGTCGGCGCCGTCGTCGCCACGGTGCTGTGGATCGTCGGCAGCATCGTGTTCAGCCTCTACGTCGACAACTTCGGCTCCTACAACAAGACCTACGGCGCCCTGGCCGGCGTCATCGTCCTGCTGCTGTGGCTGTACCTGACCGGCTACATCGTGCTGCTCGGGGCGGAGATCAACGCCGAGAGCGAACGGCAGACCGCGCGGGACACCACCCGCGGTCCCGCCGAACCGATGGGGGTCCGTGGCGCCGAGGCCGCCGACACCGTCGCGGGCGAGCCCCGGCGACGGTGAGGTTTCCCCGCCGAGGTTTCACGGCGTCCGATCGGTGAAGTACACCGGCATGAGGAGCCTCGACGCCGTCACCCGCCCGGCGGGCCGGCGACCCGCGCAGGGAGCAGCGCCATGACCGCGGCGGCGCTCGGCACGCACCCGGTCACCGGTGGCCTGACCGCGCTGGCGACACTGGTCGGCCGCGCGACGGCCGTGCGCACGCTCTGGCGCGGCAGGCCCACCCCCGTCGACGACGTCCCGCGCCGGTTGCACGGCAGTGGGCCGGTGGTCGTCGTCGGTGGGGTGGGCACCGTCGCGGCGGGCCTGCGCCCGCTCGTCGAGTGGCTCGAGCGGCTCGGCTACGACGTCACGACCCACACCGCCGGCATCGGGACGGCGTGCGGCGCGCGCAGCACCGAGTCCCTCCTCACCACCATCGCCGCCGCCGACCGCGGCGCCGGCGTGCACCTCGTCGCACACAGCCGCGGAGGGCTGTTCGCGCGGGCCGCCGTCGCCGCGGGGGCACCCGTGCGGTCGCTGGTGACGCTCGGCAGCCCGTTCGACCTGCGCCGGCTGGGCATCGCAGGCCTGTTCGTCGGCGGCCTGGTCAGCACCGCGGGCACGCTCGGCATCCCCGACGTCGCCCGGCTCGAATGTCTCGTCGGGGAGTGCTGCGCCGACTTCCGGCGCGCGGTCCGCGCCCGGGTCACGGTGCCGTTCACCTCGGTGTACAGCCGCCGCGACCGGGTGGTCGCGTGGCGGGCGTCGGCCGATCCCGCCGCCCGCAACGTCGAGGTCGACGGCAGCCACCTCGACCTGCTCGACCGCCCGGAACCGCTGGCCGCCGTGGCGGAGGCCCTCACGCGCGCCGACGCTGCTGCGCCTGGGCCCCTTCACCGCTCACCGGCCCGAACTTCCTGCACCGCGGCGAACGCGCCTACCTCGGCCACGGCCTGTGGAGCCGGCGCCGTGCCGGGCCCGCGTTCGGCCCCGCACGAGCTGCCGACCCTCGACGCCGTCGTGCTGTCGCACCTGCACGGGGACCACTTCGACCGCCGCGCCCGGTGCGGCCTGGCGCGCGCGGTCCCGGTCGTCACCACCCCGCACGCGCACAAACGCCTGCGGCGCTGGGGGTTCACCGGGGGACACCGTCCTGCGCCCGTACCTACGACGCTTTCCGCTCACCGTTGTCGCACCTCGCGCAGGAGTTGCACGACCGCGGTCTCGACGCGGGGCTGCGGGTGCTGCGTCGGGGCGAGACCGCCGCGCTGTCGTCGCCGGATCCCGGCAGGCATGACGGCGACCGCAGCCGGGTACGACCGGTCCGTGTCCTACCGCGGCCCCGACTCGCTGTGGCTCGTCCGCCACGGGCTCGAACCCGGCGCGGTCGCCGCGCTGGGCGGCCGGCTCGTCGTCACACCGAACAAGGGCGAGGCCGCCGCCCTGCTCGTCGGGACGCGCGACGCCCCCGACCCGGCCGACGACCCCGCGGCGGCGGCCGCCGCGGTCGCGGAGCGGTTCGACGCCGTCGTCGCACTCGGCGGGACCGTCACCATGCCCGACGGGCGTCGCTGGGTCGACGGCAGCGGGCACGCCGGGCTGGGCACGTCCGGCAGCGGTGACGTGCTGGCCGGGCTGGTCGTCGGCCTCCTCGCCCGCGGTGCCACACCCGCGCAGGCGGCGTGCTGGGCGACCCACGTGCACGCGTCCGCGGGCGAACGGCTCGGCACCCGCATCTCCCACGTCGGGTTCCTCGCCCGCGAGCTGCTCGACGAGGCGCCCCTCGTCCTCGCCGAGCTCAGCGGCTGACAGGTTTCACCAGGTCGTGGCGTCGGGCACGACAGCGGCCGCCGTCCTGCGTAGACTCACCAGGTCGGCCTGCGGGCCGGCGAGCCATCCGGCGCCTCGAGCCAGCGGGAGTCGGCACGTCGTCCGTGCGAGCTTCGACGCGGACGCGATCCGGAACAGGGGAACAGCGGCCCCGGCCGCGACGCTGTGACACAGACCCGACGCGAATCGGTCGGGGTGAACCGACACCCCGGCACCGCTCCGACCGAGGACGCACCCTGTGCGGTGCTCTCGGTCGATCATGCCGGTGTCGTGACGACGACGAACAGGCTCGCGAGAGGACTCCTGCCCGCCGCCGAGGTCGGCGGGTTGCTCGACGCGGTGGCCCCGCAGTGGCTCGTCGACGCCCACGCCGCCGTGCCGCGGCGGGCCGTGACCGACGCCGACCGGTCCGGTGCCGCGCACACCGTCGCCGGGCCCGTGCCGTCGGAGACCGGGCCGCGCTGGGTCGAGGCATACGCCCGCCCGGACGCGGACGGCGCCGTCACCTGGTGGCTGGTCGACGTCACCGATCTGCGCACCACCCGTGAGGCGCTGCGCACCGAACAGGCCCGCGCCGCGTTCCTCGCCGAGGTGTCGTCAAGGCTGCTGGGGTCGCTGAACGTGCAGCGCTGCATGGAGATCACCGCCGAGCTCGCGACGGCCCACCTGTGCGACGCCGCGCTGGTCATCGCCCCGGCCCGCCGCGGCCGGCACGCCACCGTGGTGTCGGTCCGCGGGCGCGGGACGACGCTCGGCGACCTGACGGGCGACCCGGCCGAGGTCGCCGGGCTCGCCGAGGCCCTGCAGGGTTTCCCGCCGGTGCCGTCGCGCTGGCTCGACCCCGCCGCGGCCCCGGAGTGGCTGGTCCCGCCCGGTGTCGGCCGGATCGGTTCGGTCGTCGTCACCCCGTTGCCCGGGCACGGTGTCCCCGCGGGCGCCCTGGTGCTGCTGCGCACAGCCGGCGCCGACGGCGAGGGCGTGTTCGCCGAGGACGAGGAGATGTTCTCGCGGCTGTTCGCCGTGCGCGCCGGCAACGCCATGTCCGCGGCCCGGCTCTACGACCAGCAGGCCTCGATCACCGAGACGCTCATGCGCGAGCTGCTCCCGCCGGTGGTGCAGCAGCTCGACGGCGTGGAGTTCGCGGCACGCTACCGGCCCTCGCAGGACGAGGAGCGCATCGGCGGCGACTTCTACGACGTCCATCCCGGCATCGACGGTGACGGGTCCCTGGTCGTGCTCGGCGACGTGTGCGGAAAGGGTCTCGACGCAGCCGTGCTGACCGGCAAGATCCGCAGCGGGCTGCGTGCCCTGCTGCCCTTCGCCGGCGACCACCTGCGCGTGCTGCAGCTGCTCAACTCCGCCCTGCTCGACGCCGACGACACCCGGTTCGCGACGCTGGTGCTCGCCACCGTGCGCCGCGACGCCGCCGGGGCGTGCCTGCGCCTGACCTGCGGTGGTCATCCCGCGCCGCTGGTCGTGCGCGCCGACGGCACGGTCGAGGAGGTCGACTCCGCCGGCACCCTCGTCGGAGCGCTCCCCGAGGTCGTCGCGACCACGGCGGACGTCAGGCTGGGCGCCGGGGAGACCTGCCTGCTCTACACCGACGGCATCACCGAGGCCCGGGGCGGGCCGTTCGGCGACGAGCAGTTCGGGGAGGAGCGGTTGCGCCGGGCGCTTTCGCAGTGTGCCGGGATGCCGGCAGAGGCCGTCGTCGAGCGGGTCCAGATGCTCGCCTCGGAGTGGATCGGCCGCGGCGTCCACGACGACATGGCCGTCTTCGCGGTGACGGTGCCCCGCGGGCAGCACCTCACGGCGGTCGGTGGTCACGGCCGGGGCAGGTACACCGCGTGACCGGCTCTCACGTCGGCGCCCATGTGGAGGCGCTGTGGGAGGCGGCGGTCGCCGGCGACGAGTACGCCGCCACCGACGTCGTCCTCGCCGCCCTCGACCGGGGCGTCCCCGCCGAGACGGTGCTGCTCGACGTCATCGGCGCCGTGCAACGCCGCGTCGGCGCGGAATGGGCCGCCAACCGGATCGACGTGGCGCAGGAGCACACCGCGACGGCGATCAACGAGCGGGCCGTCGCCGCCGTCGCCCAGCGCACACGCGTCCGGCCGACCGCGGCGAGGATCGCCGTCGCGTGCGTCGACGGCGAGTGGCACTCGCTGCCCGCGCGGCTGCTGTCCGAGGTGCTGCGGCTGCGCGGTTTCCACGTCGACTACCTCGGCGCACAGGTGCCGACGGCGCACCTGATCGGGCACCTGCACCGGACCGCGCCGGACGCCGTGGCGCTCTCCGGGTCGATCGTCACCCGGCTGCCCACCGCGCACGCCACGATCACCGCCTGCGGGGCGACAGGCGTCCCCGTCATCGCCGGCGGCGCCGCCTTCGGCGTCGACGGGCGGTACGCCACGCGGCTGGGCGCCCAGGCCTGGGCGCCGGACGCCCGGTCGGCGGCCGACCTGCTCGCGGCGGGGCCGCTCCCCCGGCGCTCCGTCGACGCGCAGCCCTCCGACGACCTGCCGCACCTGGTCGACCAGGAGTACACGATGGTCAGCCGCACCACGCCGACGCTGGTGAAGGCGGTCTACACCGGACTCGAACGGCGCATCCCGGCGATGGTTGCCTACGCCGACCAGCAGCGCCTGCACACCGCCGAGGACATCGAGCACATCGTCACGTTCCTGGCGACCGCGCTCTACCTCGACGACGCCGACGTCCTCCACGACTTCCTGGCGTGGACCGGCGCGGTCCTCGACGCACGCGGGGTGCCCGCCGCGGTCCTCGACCCGGCCCTGGAGCTGCTGCTCGACGAGCTCCGCGACTTCACCCGCGCGGCCCGGATGCTGACCGACGCCCGCGCCCGCCTGGCCGACACCGCTACCGCCGCACCACCCGCCGCGTCTGCGTGACCCCGGTGGCGGCGCCGTCGTCGGAACCAGCCCCGCTCCCCGGAGCGTGAGAACCCGGACGCCACGGACGGCGCTCAGCTCACAGGGTCGCCAGCAGGAGGGTCAGGGTCGCGGTCACCGCCTCCGTACAGACCTTCGCGGGATCCCCGTCGAGGCGGTGGTGCTCGGTCCGGCAGGTGTCGGCGGTGACCACTGCAATGAAGACGGTCCCCGCGGGGCAGCCGTCCTGCTCGCCCGGCCCGCCGACCCCGGTGACCGCGACGGCGACGTCGGCGGACAGCAGCTTGCGCACGCCGTCGGCCATCGCCTCGGCGGCGTCGGCGGTCACGACGGGGCCGGGCGGGACGCCGAGGACGTCGTGCTTGACCTCGCTGCTGTACGCGACGAGGCCGCCGCGGAACCACTCCGAGGCGGCGGGGGCCTTCGCGAGCGCCGAGGAGACGAGGCCGCCGGTGAGCGACTCGGCGACCGCCACCGTGCGGCGGCCGCGGACGCGCGACGACGCCTCGACGGCGAGGTCGGTGGGGGAACCGTTGTCGGGCATGGTCGTTGTTACCCCGGCAACGGCGGGAGAACCCTCCGGACAGGCGTGAACAGGCACACCCGGGGGTAGCGATCGGGGGTGGAGATCGCCGGAGGTGCGGTCGTGGTGGCGGGCGTCGCCGGCGGGGCCGTCGTCCGCGGCCGGCGCTGACACCGCTCAGCGCCCGGCGGCCCGCGCGTCCAGCCGTTCGCGCTGCGGCACGACGACGTACTTCGGGTCCTTGGTCGACGCCACCCCGGCCTCGAACACGCCGAACCGTTGCAGCGCACTGCCTGCGAGCAACGCGAGGCCGGATGCGGCGGCCCCCGCGCGGCTGCGCGGGGCGAGCAGGACCGTGCCGAGGAGACCTGCCGCGGTGAGCGACTCGGACGCCCGCCGCAGCGTGCCGACGTGCCCCTCGCGGTAGACCTCGCCGACCAGGCCGAGCCGGTGCTCCATCACCCGCGACGCGACGATCTCCCCCGCGGCTCCGACGGCGGCGAACACCCGCGCCGGGCCGGCCTCGGCGACGGGAGCGCACACCATCCCGAAGCCACCCCCGCTGGCCGCGGCGGAGCCGACGAACACGAACGGCAGCTCGTCGCGCACCTCGCTCCAGCCCGGAACCGCGGTGTGCGACAACAGCACCGCCGTGTACGACGCCACCGCCGGCGCGGTCGCCGCGGCGCTGATGCCGAGCGGGCGGGCGAGCCGGTCGAGCAGCCGCCCGGCCAGGCTGCGCCGCACCCGCGCCGGCATCAGCTCGGCGACCGCGGCGGCGCCCGCACCGGGACCGAACGCGCTGAGGATCCACGTCCCCACGCTCATCGGCGACGTCGGTTTCAGGACGCGCAGCATGTGGTGGAACCGTTCCGGGCGGCCCAGGTCGGAGACGAGGAAGTACAGGCTCGCGAGCAGCGCCCCCATCGACCCGATGCGGCACGGCCGGCGCAGCGACGGACGCCCGGTGAGGTCCGCACCCGCCGCGACCACCGACGACCCGGCCGCGAGCCCGCCGCAGAACAGGTAGGCCGCGATCTTCCACTCCCACACCGGCGCCTTGAGCACGGGACGGCCGTAGTACGAGCCGAACTCCGCCTCGGGGACGACCGTCGGCTCGCCGCCGCGGCGGCTCCGGCGGATGCCCTGGAACATCCGCGCCGAGCGGCCCTCGGTACCGCCTTCGTCACTGCGCCGCTCCGCGGGCGCCGGCTGCGGGCGGCTCACCGGCGTCCCCCGACGAACGCGGCGATCCCGGCCAGCGCGAATGCCGCCGCGGCCGCCCCCGCCCGCCGCCACATCGACGGCGCGTACCGCGTCGGGACCTGCGGGTCGGGCGGCAGGCCGTAGACCTCGGGCTCGTCGAGCAGCAGGAAGAACGCGCCGTCACCGCCGACGCCGTCGTCGGGGTCCCGGCCGTAGAGCCGCGCCTCGCCGACACCGAGGTCGTGCAGCTGCGCGAGCCTGCGGTCGGCGCGCTCGCGCAGCTCGTCGAGCTCGCCGAACTGGATGGAGTCGGTCGGGCAGGCCTTCGCGCACGCCGGTTCGAGACCGTCGCCGATGCGGTCGTAGCAGAGCGTGCACTTGTTGGCGCGGCCGTCGTGCTCGCGCCGGTCGATCACCCCGTACGGGCACCCGGACACGCAGTAGCCGCAGCCGTTGCAGATGTCCTGCTGGACGACGACGGTCCCGAACTCGGTGCGGAACAACGCCCCCGTCGGACACACGTCCAGACATCCGGCGTGTGTGCAGTGCTTGCAGACGTCCGAGGCCATCAGCCAGCGGAAGTCGGTGCGGGTGTCGGCGCCGGCGAGGTCACCGGGCCGGTCGAAGCCGGGCATGCCCAGCTCCTGTGGCTCCGGGCCACCCGGCGGGAGCGGGCTCGTCCCCAGCTCCGACCCGCCGCGGGGCGCCTCCCGCAACCGGGGCTCGACCGCGTCGGCGGTGTCGGGGATGCCGCTCGGGCCCGTCGGCAGCCCGTCGAACCCGGGGTCCTGCCGCCCGGTCGGGCGCGACTGCTCGACGAACGCGACGTGGCGCCACGAGTTCGCGCCCAGCATCCCGGTGTTGTCGAACGACATCCCCAGCAGGTCGAGGCCGTCCTCGGGGACGGAGTTCCACTCCTTGCACGCCACCTCGCACGCCTTGCAGCCGATACAGACCGAGGTGTCGGTGAAGAATCCGACGCGCGGCGGGTGCGTGACGTGCCCGGCATCGCCGGCGACGTCGTCGAGCGGTCCTGACAGGCGGTTGCGGCTCACGGGCTCTCCTCGGTGTGGGGCACCCCGTGGCTCGTGGAGATCCGGGTGCCCGTCTCGACGGTGATGCCGGCCGCGGCCCGCACCTGCTCCATCAGCGCGAGCAGCTCCTGGCCGCGCGGGCGTGGACCCGGGCGGACGTCGCAGGTCGTCACCTTGCTCTCCTGGATGAAGACGTTGGAGTCCTCGACGACGCCGAACAGGTCGTTGACGACGTCGCCGGACACCAGGCCGGTGTGGCCGAAGTGGTACGGCAGCCACACCTGATGGATCACCCGGCCCTCGATCCGCAAGGGCGCCAACCGGTCCGTGACGACGACCCGCGCCTGCACCGCCGTCCGGCTCGTGACGACGTGCGCGTCGCCGAGATGGGCCAGGCCCCGCTCCCGGGCGAGCTCGGGGGACACCTCCACGAACAGCGCCGGCTGCAGCTCCGCCAGATAGGGCAGCTGCCTGCTCATCCCGCCCGCCGTGTGGTGCTCGGTGAGCCGCGCCGCGGTGAGCACGTACGGGAACATTTGGCCACCGGACTCCGGCGGCGACGGGTTCGACGGGTTGTCGGGGCGGCCGTACACCTTGCGGGTCGGGTTGCCCTGCTGGCCGTAGAGCGGGTTGCGCACCGGCGACTCGTGCGGCTCGTAGTGGGTCGGCAGCGGTCCGTCGAGCAGGCCGTGCGGCGCGAACAGCCACGCCTTCCCGTCGGGCTGCATGATGAACGGGTCGTCACCGCACAGGGCCTCGGGCCCGGTGCTGCCCTGCGGCGCAACGTGTCCGGGCGGGATACGGGCTGGGAAGTCGGGCACGTCGTGGCCCGTCCACTCGCCCGCGTCGGCGTCCCACCACACGAGCTTCTTCCGCTCGCTCCACGGCCGCCCCTCGGGGTCGGCCGACGCCCGGTTGTAGAGCACGCGCCGGTTCATCGGCCACGTCCAGCCCCACTCGGCGTCGTAGGGGCCCTGCTCGGTGTGGGGCGTGCGCCGCGCGGCCTGGTTGACGCCGTCGGCGTAGACACCGCTGTAGATCCAGCAGCCGCACGATGTGGAGCCGTCGGCCTTCAGGCCCAGGTAGCCGGGCAGGAGCTCGCCCGTGCTCAGGTCGTACCCGTTGATGCGGCGCAGCACGTCGTCGGCCGACGGCTCGGCCCACGGCCCCTCGCCCTCGGTCGCGTAGTCCCACGCCAGCCGCTGCACCGGGACGTCGCGGGGCTCCGTCGAGTCCGCCAGCCGCTCCCGGACGAGCCGGCCCAGGTGGTGGGTGAACCACAGCTCCGAGCGCCGGTCACCCGTCGGCTCGACGGCCTTGGTGCGCCACTGCAGCATCCGCTGCGTCTGGGTGAACGTGCCCTCCTTCTCGACGTGCGACGCCGCCGGCATCAGGAACACCTCGGTACGGCAGCGCTCCGGGACGATCTCGCCCGTCTCGATCTCCGGGGAGTCCTTCCAGAAGGTGGCCGTCTCGATCTCGTTGAGGTCGCGCACGACGAGCCAGTCGAGGTTGGCCAGCCCGAGGCGCTGCAACTTCCCGTGCGCCGAGCCGACGGCCGGGTTCTGGCCCAGCACGAAGTAGCCGGACACCTTGCCGTCGATCATGTCCATGACGGTCCGGTAGGTGCCGTGGTCGCCGTCGATGCGCGGCAGCCAGTCGAAGCCGAACCCGTTCTCGGGCGTGGCGGCGTCGCCGAAGTACTCCTTGAGCAACGACACGAGGTACGCGTCGACGTCGTAGCCGTAGCCCTTGTGCCCCGCGCTGCGCTGGTCGGCGATCCACGCGTCGAGGTCGGTGTGCTCGACGTCGGGCATCGCGAGGTAGCCGGGGAGCAGGTTGAACAGCGTCGGGATGTCGGTCGAGCCCTGGATGCTGGCGTGCCCGCGCAGCGCGAACACCCCGCCACCGGGCCTGCCGACGTTGCCCAGCAGCAGCTGCAGGATCGCGCCGGTGCGGATGTACTGCGCTCCGACGCTGTGCTGCGTCCAGCCGACGCTGTACACCAGCGCCGTCGTCCGCTCCCGGTTCGAGTTGGCCGTCCACGCCCGGCACAGGTCGAGGAACTGTTCCTGGGGCACCCCGCAGACGCGCTCCACCATCTCCGGGGTGTAGCGGGCGAAGTGCCGCTTCAGGATCTGGTAGACGCACCGCGGGTGCTGCAGTGTCGGGTCGCGTTCGGCGTCGGCGGCACCGTCGATCCCGGCACCGCTGGCACCGGCCTGCAAAGGTTCACTGAACGCCTTGGCCCGGCTCCCGTCGGGCTCCCCCGGCGGCCGGGTGCCGGCGTAGTACCAACTGTCGCGCGAGTAGGTGCCGGTGGCGGGGTCGTAGCCGGAGAACAGCCCGTCGAGGTCCTCCGTGTCGGCGAAGTCCTCTCCGACGAGGAACGAGGCGTTCGTGTAAGCGGCGACGTACTCGCGGAAGTCCAGGTCGTTGTCCAGGACGTGGTGGATCACCCCGCCGAGGAACGCGATGTCGGAGCCCGCCCGGATGGGGACGTAGGTGTCGGCGACGGCGCTCGTGCGCGTGAAGCGCGGGTCGACGTGGATGACCCGGGCGCCGTGGCCCTTGGCCTCCATGACCCACTGGAACCCGACCGGGTGCGCCTCGGCCATGTTCGAGCCGATGATCACGATGCAGTCGGAGTTCGCGAGATCCTGCTGGTAGTCCGTCGCCCCGCCGCGACCGAAGGAGGTTCCCAGACCGGGAACCGTGGCGGAGTGTCAAATACGGGCCTGGTTCTCGATCTGTATCGCGCCCATCGCCGTGAACAGCTTCTTGAGGAGGTAGTTCTCCTCGTTGTCCAGGGTCGCCCCGCCGAGCGCCGCCAACCCGACCGTGCGGTTGAGCCGCCGCCCCTTCCCGTCGACGTCCTGCCAGCCACGTTCACGGGCAGCGACGACGCGGTCGGCGATCATCTCCATCGCCTGGTGCAGGTCGAGGTCGGTCCACTCGGTGGAGTAGGGCGCGCGGTAGCGCACCTTGTCGAGGCGTTGCGGGCCGGTGACGAGCTGCAGGCTCGCCGAACCCTTGGGGCAGAGACGCCCGCGCGAGATCGGGGAGTCGGGGTCGCCCTCGATCTGGACGATCTTCTCGTCGCGCACGTACGCCTTCTGCGCGCAGCCGACGGCGCAGTACGGGCACACCGTGCCGGCCACCCGGTCGGCGTCCGCGGTCCGTGGGCGCAGCCCGACGTGCGACGGCGACTGCGCCGCGGCACCGCGGCCGAGCCGGTCGCGACCGGTCAGCTGTCGTACGACCGGCCACTTCCCCAGCCGTTCCCACATGTGCGGTTCCCCTCTCGCCGATCAGCCCGATACCCCGGGGCGGGCGGGCGAAACGCCTGCGCGACAACCGCCGCGGATCTTCTCCCCCGTTCGAGTGATTCGGGTGACCGGTTGAACGCGGGCGGTGTCCGCCGACGGCGGCCGGGTATCGCTGCGGGCACCCGATCGAACGGAAGGAGCCGCGATGACGACACCGACATGGGGCGCCGGGAACGGCGCGAGCACCACCGGCGACACCGGCGACACCGTGAGGCAGGCCGCGGACACAGCCCGGTCCGAGGGGACCGAGGTGGCACACACGGCCGTCGAGGCCGGCGGCCAGGTCGCGAGCACGGCCGCGGACGCGACGAAGGAGGTCGCCGGCGAGGCCCGGCGGCAGGCGAAGGACCTGTTCGGCGAGGCCCGCACCCAGCTCCACCAGCAGGCGGGCGCCACCCAACGACAGGCCGCGGGCGGCGTGCGCAGCGTCGCCGACGAGCTGCGGCAGATGGCCGGGGCCGGTGACGGTGGCCCGGTCGCCGACCTGGCACACCAGGCCGCGGGCCGCGCCGACGACCTCGCCGGCTGGCTGGAGCAGCGCGAACCCGGCGACCTCGTCGACCACGTACGGCGGCTGGCCCGGCGCCGCCCCGGCGCGTTCCTCGCCGG
>MEGH01000011.1:123870-179709 GCA_001725415.1 Pseudonocardia sp. SCN 73-27 | reverse complement strand
GGAGGACTCCACCCGACAGCCCGGTCTCGGTCACCGCGGGCTCGCCCGGCATCTGCGGCCGGCCCGCGAGCGGACCCTCCGGCGGGATCGTCTGCGCGGTGATCTGCGGACGCTCCGGGGCACCGGCGAGGCGACTGCCCTCCTGCGGGCCGGGGTTCGCACCCTGCAGCGGGACGCCCTGCTGTTGCGCCCGGGCGCTCGCTGTCGCCGAGGTGATGGGGGCCCCACCACCGCCGCAGGCGGCGACGAGCCCGAGGGCCGCGGCGGTGACCAGCACCGCCACGGCCCTGCGGACCGCGTGAAGCGACTTCGGCACGCCGTCCTCCTACGCTCCGCCCGGACCCGACATCGACACCGTCACCGGAAGCATCGCCCACGGACGGGTGAACACCGCATCGAGCCCCTCTCCGGACGCCGCGGCCGTGCTGTCGGGTCCACCGCCGTGTCCGCCGCCCCGCCCACCGTCGGCGCCCCCCGGGCCGTCGGTGAGCGCGGCAGCCGGCTCGTCACAGGTGATCATCTCGTAGCGGCTGTCGGCCCAGGCGTCCATGAACACCTCGATCGGCACCTCCTCGAGGTTGCCGTTCGGGTTGCCCGGGTCGGACAGCAGCACCACGCCGCGGTCGTAGTCGATCCCGGCGACGACGACGGCGTGGTCGAGCACGTGGTCCTCGGTCTTCTCGCCGTACCAGACCTCACCGCTGTCGATCGTGATGATCACGCCGCGGCCGTCGGCCAGTACCTGGTCGAGCGCCTCGAGTGCGTGGTCGCCGATCAGTTCGTGGGTCAGCTCGACCGGGATGCCGTAGGCCTCCAGGAGCGTCACCGCGTTCTCCGACGTCATGCCCGGCACCCCGTCGGCGCCGACAGACCACAGCTGCAGCTGGTTCGCCGCGTTCACGATCTGCATCTCGTCGGTCATCGCCTCGCCCGTGTAGACCGAGATGATCTGCGCCACGCTCGACGGCATGCAGAAGCCGTTGACGGCCTGCTGGAACCAGACCTGAGAGAACTCCTCCGGGTCGCCGACCACGCGGCCGTCCTCCACCGGCGGCGGCGTCTCCGCGACCGACCCGTGGTGGGCACCGGCCGGGTCGAGCGCGGCCGCCACCCCGGGCAGCACGGCGTCGAGCTGCGCCTTCGTCACCGTCTCGTAGCGGTCCGCCAGGCCGTCGCCGTCGTCGTCGTAGCCGATCGTGAACGTGCCCGACGGGTCGCGCGTGATCGTCGCGTCCAGGTCGCCGTCACCGTCGATGTCGACGGCGACCGCGTCGGGCGTGCCGTCGGCGTTCGTGTCGATCAACCGGCCGTCGACGCCGGGCGCGATCTGCACGAGCGGCTCGATCGTGTCGGGACCACCGTCGATCCCCGAAGCGTCGGCCGGGAGGCCCGCGGACTCGTAGGTGTCGGGGACGCCGGCGTCGTGGAACGCGGCCGGGTCGAACAGGTCCGTGCCGCCGCTGTCGTGCGTGGTGTCGATCGGGTCGTCGGACATCGCAGGTCTCGCTCTCGTGTCGGGTGGCCCGCGAACCGAGGCCGGGAGGAAGGACTACGAGCGTCAGACGTTGCGCCCGCCGCCGTCCGTGGAGCCCGAGCCCGAGCCGCCGCGCGGGTCGAGGGCGTCGGCCAGACCGGGGACGGCCTGGTCGAGCTGGGCGCGGGTCGCGGTCTCCTGGCGGTCGATCTGGCCGTCACCGTCGTCGTCGTAGCCGATCACGAAGCCGCCGTGGCCGTCGGGCGCGACCATCGTGTCGAGCGTGCCGTCGCCGCTCATGTCGATCAGCACGGCGTCGAACCGGCCGTCCTCGTCGGGGTCGACCGCGACGGCCTGGATGCCCGGCGCGATCTGGAACGCAACCGCGTCGGTCACGCCGTTCTTGTTCGTGTCGAGCTCCTGGGGGTCGGACGGCGAGCCCACGGCCCCATCGGACACGGTCGAGTTGTGGCCGCCGCCGGTCGGGGGGTCGAGCACGTCGGCCAGGCCGGGGACCGCGGAGTCGAGCTGCTCGCGGGTGATCGGCTCCTGACGGTCGACCTGGCCGTCCTCGTTGTCGTCGTAGCCGATGACGAAGCCGCCCTTGCCGTCGGCCTTGATCATCGTGTCGATCTTGCCGTTGCCGTCGAGGTCGATCATGACGACGTCGGGCGTTCCGTCCTCGTTCACGTCGACGATGAGGCCCTGCACACCGGGCGCGAGCTCCACGACGACGGTGTCGTCGATGCCGTTGTTGTCGGTGTCGTAGACGACCGGTCGGCCGTCGCCACCGCTGCTGTCGGTATCGGACACGGTGCCGTTGTGGCCGCCGGTGCCGGACGGGTCGAGCACGTCGGCCAGGCCGGGGATCGCGGAGTCGAGCTCGGCGCGGGTCAGGCTGCGGGAGTCGTCGGGCCGGCCGTCGCCGTCGGTGTCGACGGAGACGACGAAGCCGCCCTTGCCGTCGGCCTGGATGGCGGCGTCGTAGCTGCCGTTGCCGTCGAGGTCGATCAGCACCACGTCGGGGGTGCCGTCCTCGTTGACGTCGACGATCGCGCCCTGCACTCCCGGGGCCAGCTCCACGATGACCGTGTCGTCGACGCCGTTGTTGTTGCTGTCGACGACCTGGTGGTCGCCGGACCCACCCGAGCCGTAGCCCGAGTCGTAGCTGTCGTCGTGGGTCGTCGTGTCCGAGTAGCCGGGGTCGGCGTAGTCGCTGCCCTGGTCGGACGCGGGAACGATCGCGGTGTGGTCCTCGGTGAAGGTCGGGTCGCTCATCGCCGGCTCCGTCTCGTCGTGTCTGCGCTGGCCCGCGTTGCGCGGACAGTGATTGGAGACGAGGGGTGCCGGGTTTGTTCCCGCGAGTTCCGGGAGTTCCGGACTTTTTTCAGCCGAGCAGCGTGGCGAGCTCCTTCTGCTGGTCGCGCAGGGCCGTGAGCTGCAGCTGCAACCCCGAGACGGTGATGCCGCGCTCGCGGGCGTCGGCCCGGTCGGCGGCCTGCGCCTCCTTGATGACGCGGTCGAGCGTCGCGATCCGGGCCGACAGCACCGCCCGGTAGGCGACGATGATCTCCGGCTTCACGTCGTTGACGAGGTCGTCGAGCGCGGCCGTCGTGGCCGTCCGCACCCGGACCACCTCCTCCGAGGCCCAGTCGGCCAGTCGCCGCTGTGCCGACTGCCCCTGCCGGAACAGCGTCATCAGCGCGAGCGCGGAGATGCCGCCGACGATCGCGATCGTCAACGGCAGCACCATCGCCCCTGCCGCGGCGGCCGCGGCCCCGGCAGGTGCGGCGATGTGGAACGCCGTCGTGCCCGCCGAGTTGGAGATGAACAGCAGTGACGGGTCGAACAGCTTCCGCATCCCCGACGGTGCCGTCCGGCCGGCGTCGACGGCGTCGACGACCGACTGTGCGCCGCTCGTCGGCAGCATCATCGCCGCCTCCTCCGGCCCGACCAGCTCCTCGACGACGGCCGTCACCGCGTCGCGGAAGTCGAGCGCCGCGGCGCCGGCCATGGCGGCGAGGTCGCCGCGCAGCTCGCTCGTCGCCTGCTCGGCGGCGGCCCGGCTGTAGGCGAGCCGCCGCTTCTCCAGCCGTTCCCGCCAGACGACGCGCAGCCGGTCGCTCTCCCGGCCCAGCATCTCGACGGTCCGCCCCCGCGCGTGCCGCAGGTCGCGGTCGAGGTACAGCGACCACGTGCCCTGCCGCTCACGGAGCTCGACGAGCTCTTTCCGTTCCCGGTCGGCGGCGCTCTCCGCGCCCGGCGTCTGCTTGACCGCCTCGATGGTCCGTTCGATCTCGTCGGCGATCTCGCCGAGCGCGTGGTCGGCCGTCCGCAGCGCGTTGCGCACCGCCAGGCCCGACGCGTCGGCCAGCCCGTCCTCGATCGCCCCTACCAGCGCAGGAACGCCCGAGTACTCGTCGAGGTCCGCGGCCAGCGCGGGCGGGGAGGTCGTCGCCTGCAGGGCCAGCTCCGCCGACACCGGCACCACCGGTGACGACGCGAACCGCGGCGCGTGCCGCTGCAGCAGGGCGCGGATCTCGCCGACCACCTGCTCGTGCGACGGGTACTTGTCGATCTTCGTGACGGCGATGACGACCCGCTCGACCGAGCGTGAGGCTTCGGTGAGGAACGCCAGCTCCGGCCCCGGGAGCGGCTGTCCGGCGTCGGTGACGAACACCAGCAGCGCCGCGTTGCGGCAGGCCTGCAGGGCGAGCTTCGCGTGCCCGCTGTCGAGCCCGCCAGCGCCGGGGGTGTCGACGATCGTCGCCCCCGGCAGCCGCCCGTGCCCGGACCGCATCCGCACGCCGGCGACGTCGGGGCCCTGGCCACCGTCGGGCCGGGCGCCGACGGCGACCCAGTCCCGCACCCGTCCCGACGGGACCGTCCGGACCGTGCCGTCGACGAACACCACGTTCGCCCCGCCCGGAGGCGGCAGCGCGGCGGCGTCCCGCTCCTCCTCTGTGGCGGCGAGGTCGTCGCAGTGCACCTCGACGAACACCGCCGTCGTGATGTCGGCGCCCGTCGGCACGATCTCCCGGCGGCCGAGCAGGGCGTTGACCAGCGAGCTCTTGCCGCGCTTGGCCTCGCCGACGACGGCCACGACCGGGCGGCCGGGCTTCGCGGCGAGCCGGGCCTCGAGGCGTTCGAGGAGGTCGGTGCGCTTGTGCTGGTTGAGGAGCTTGCGGGTCTCGCGCATCGCGCGGCCCTGGCCGGCGTCGAGCGGCAGCCCGGACCGGACGAGGCTGCCGCCGAGCAGCGACTTCCGGACGGGAGGCTTCTTCTCCTTCTCGGGTTCGGGCACGTCGGCTCGCGGTTCCGCAGGCGGGGACACGGCGGGCGGCGGGCCCGGTGGGGGTCCCGGTGGGCCGACCTGGCCGGGGCGCGACGCATGCGGACCGGGCGGCGGGACGGGGCCACCCAGGCGCACGAACGGCTCGCGGGGGCCCCGCCCGTACGGACCGGACGCCGGCGGCTCGGCGCGCTGCACAGGGATCACGTCGTCGGTGCCGGGCTCATCGGAGGACATCGCGTCGCTCCTCTCCTCGTCGCGCGGCCCCTCGCGCCGCCCGCCGGGCCGTGGTGGGCGCGCATAGGATTCGCTCATGGTGCCTCCTGCCGGGGCCGGTCCGACCGACCGGATGACGCGCACGGTCCTGGCACTGTGCGACGAGGCACCCGCCATGCTCGCCCCCGGCGCCCGCGCCGAGCTGGCCGCGCTGCGGGCCTCGGTCACCGAGCCGCTGCGCGTCGCCGTCGTCGGCCGCGTGTCGGCGGGGAAGTCGACGCTGGTCAACGCCCTGATCGGACGCCGGGTGGCGCCGACGGCTGCGGGGGAGTGCACGCGCGTCGTCACCTGGTACCGGTTCGGTGCCCCCGACCGTGCCCAGCTCGTGCTGCGCGACGGCACCGTGCACCCGCTGCCGTTCGACGGCGAGCTGCCCGAGACGCTGGCCGTCCCCGCCGAGCGGATCGAACGCATCGAGGTGTTCCTGCAGTCCGGCGTCCTGCGGCACATGACCCTGATCGACACGCCAGGCCTCGGCTCGCTCGACCGGCCCGGCGACGAGGCGGTGCGCCGCGTCGCGATCGGTGAGGGCGCGACGGGGGAGACACCGTCGGCACGCGCCGTGGAGCAGGCCAGCGCGCTGCTCTACCTGTTCCGCGACGTCGAGAAGCAGGACGACATCGACTTCATCCGCGCCCACCAGGCGGCGACGGGCCCGATGGGCTCCACCGCGGCGGGCGTCATCGGGGTGCTGTCGCACGCCGACCTGTTCGGGTCGGGGCCGTGGTCGCCGCGCGACCCGCTCGTCGAGGCGCGGACCGTCGCCGATCGCATTGCGGGCGACCACCCGGCGCTGCTCACAGCCGTCGTACCGGTCGCCGCTCTCCTCGCGCAGGCCGCCCGGACGGGGCAGGTCACCGAGACCAAGGCCCGCACGTTGGCCGCGCTGCAGCCTGTCGAGACCGCGCGGCTGCAGATGCTGCCGCGACTCGGCGTCCCGCAGGGTGTCGACGCCGCCGCGGCCGGCCGAGTCCTGCACGAGCTGGGGCCGTACGCGGTGAACTACGCGCGCGGCGTCGCGGGTGCCGGGGCGAACGCGTTGCAGAACTGGCTGTTGCACCGCAGCGGGCTCAGTCCCGTCGAGGAGCTGGTCGGCACCCGGTTCGTCCGCCGGTGCATGCCGTTGACGGTGGAGCGGGTGCTGCGCGGGCTGCGCGGCCTGTCGCGCAGCATGCCTGCGTCGTACGAGGCCGGTGCGCGGCTGCGCGACCGCATCGAGCAGGTCGAGCTGCAGCCGGCGATGCACCGCATCGCGGAGCTGCGGGCACTGCAGCTGCTCGCCGGCCGCTCGGGCGCCCTGGCCCGCGACCTCACCCGCGAGCTCGACCTCATGATCGACAACGACGAGCCGTGGCGACGCCTGGGCGCCGGCCGGCCCATGTCCCCGCCGGAGCTGCGGGCCGAGCTCACCCGCCGCTGGGACCGTGCCCAGACCGCGACCACGACGGCACGCGACCCCCGCGTCGGCGAGGCCGCACGGGTCCTGACCAGGTCGTACGCGCTCGTCGGAGCCGATCTCCGACCTCTGCCGAGAATGTGACGTGGATCTCGGGAACATCCGGGACCTCACACGGCTCCAAGAACCGTGCACTCCATCGGAGGGGAGGGGCGACCATGAGCACCGCGCGGTCATGTGTCCTGCAGCAGCGTCTGTACGGCGCGGCGGGCCCGGTTCAGCCTGCTCTTCACGGTCTGGATCCCGACGCCCTGCGCCTCGGCGATCTCCGCGTACGACATGTCCGCGTACTCGCGCAGCACCAGCGCCACGCGGAAGTCCGGCGGGAGGAGCGCGAGCGCGGCGTCGAGGGCGTCACGCTCGACGATCCCCAGCGCGAAGTCCGACCCGGCGTCGACGACATCGGGCGCCTCGTCGACGGGCGCCTCCCGGCGACGGGTCACCAGCTTGAGCGCGGCGTTGGCCGCGATGCGGTGCAGCCACGTCCCGAAGCGGGCGTCGCCGCGGAACGTCGGCAGGTGACGCCAGGCCGCGGTGAGCGCGTCCTGCAGGGCGTCCTCGGCGTCGTACTGATGACCGGTGATGCGCAGGCAGACCGCCCAGGCGCGGTCGCGGTGGGCGTCGACGAGCGTCGCGAACGCGCGGGTGTCGCCCGCGCCGGCGCGGCGCACCAGTCCCAGCTCGGCGGCGCGTCCCGCGTCGCCCGGCCCGGTGTCCTCCGGATGGAGGGGTGATCCCATGACCGAACTCCCGCTGGGTGCCGACGGATACCTGGACATGGACAGCGTCCCCGATGACGATCTCGACGAGGCGGACGCCGCCGACCTGTTCGTCGAGCCCGACCCGGTGCCCGACGCGGTGTGGAGCCGGATGCTGTCGACGGCGGTGACCGACACGGACGCCGACGTCGACGACCTGGTTCCCCCGCCGGGGGCCGCGACCCCCTCCGACGAGGTCGACACCTGGGACGACTCCGGCGACGAGTCCGGGCACGACTCCGGCGACGACTCCGACGAGGTCGACGCCGGGCACATGGGCTCCGGCGACCACGCCGGCGCGGAGACCCACGACTGGCACGACGATCACGTCGACACCGGCACGGAAAGTTCTCACGGCGGGGCGCACGACGCGGGCTGGCACGACGGCGGCTACTGAGGCGGAGCGGGCCGGGACGGCACGGGGCGACACCCGGCTCACGGTCCTGCGCCTCCCCCCGGCCCCGGCGACACGGGGCTCCACCCCGTAGTCGCGCGACCGCCTGCAGGGGTTACACGGCTCGCGGCGTCCGTCCGGTCACGTGTGTCCGTCACCGTGCACCAACTGCCGTGCGTCCGTGGAGAACCCTGCCCGCCGGGGACGGGTGCGACGACCGAGCCCACCCCCGTTCGACCGGGGAGGAACCGACGTCACGGCTCCAGCAGAGCGTCCGCGTAACGGCGGGCCGCCGGCCGGTGGTGCGCCGGCGCGCGGTGCAGCGAGGCGAGCAGCGCCTGGTGGGGTCACGTCGGTGGCAGCAGCACCGAGCTCATGCCGCGAGGAAGTGGAACGGGCCTGTGGTGAGTACCGGTGTGCGTTCTGGCACCCGGTCGGGTCAGGAGTTCTCCCACATCGACACCACCACGGCGCCCACGTCCTCGAGGACGTCGAACACCCCGGTGACCTCGGCGATCGGCACGTGGTTGACGTAGGCGGCGACGACGCACTCGCGCCCGCTCTTCGACGTCATGTACCCGGCGTTGCCGCGCACCATGATCACGCCGCGGCCGTTCATCGCATCGCCGGCGACGGTGGTGCCCGACTTGGCCTGGACCTTCCCGGCCGCCGGGCTGTCGGCCGGGACGGTCGTCGACTCGGTGCCGTCGACACCGAAGATCGGCATCGACGCCTTGTAGACGGGGAAGTCGGGCCGGGTCGCCATGTAGCGCAGCAGCGTCGCGACCGTGCGCGGCGAGAACAGGTCGGAGTAGTCGTTGCCGCGGCCGTCGGCCAGCGACATCGTCGTCGGGTCGATTCCCGCCTTGCGGATGAACGGCGCCAGCAGCGGCATGCTCTCGTCGAGCGTGCGCTTGCCGTTCTTCGCGCCGATCAGCACGACGAGCGTGTCGGCCTGCCGGTTCATGCTGACCTTGTTGACCAGCTTGATGTTCTCCGAGAACGGCAGCGACCGGTGCAGCGCCACGCGGTCCCCCGGCGCGTAGGAGCCGACGGCGGGCAGCGTGGCGACGGGGTTGGCGCCCGTCGGGGCGGCGGACACGGCGACGCCCGCGCGTGCCAGCGCCTCGATGAACAGCGTGCGCGCGAACGACTGCGGGTCCTTCACCTCGGCCGTGCGCAGGATCGGCGCGCCCGCCGGCACCGTGCCGGAGACGGTGATCGTGGTGCCGTCCTCGGTGACCGTCACGGCGGCGGGCTGGTCGGCGGCGCTGGTCGTCACCGTCGAGTTGATGGTGAAGGCCGCCGTGACGGGCCGCGAGACCAGCGTCGCCGCGGCACCCGCCGCTCCCGGCGTGATCGTCAGGTCGACGAGATTGTCGTTGATCATGATGGGCGACAGGACGTACGTGTCCTTCGTGGCCTGGTCGAACATCCGCGCGTCGATCACGACATCGCCCGTGACCTGCGAGATCCCCGCGGCCTTGACCTGCTTCGCGAGGTCGTCCAGCCCGGCCAGCGGGTCCTCCGGTGTCAGCGACGCCCCCGGGATGTCGTTGGCCTCGGCGTGGTCGAGCGGCCGGAAGTCGATCGTCCCCTGCGGGGTGTCACGCCCGCCCATCGTCAGGTCGCCGACCGCCACCAGCACCAGGTCCGCGCCGTGGCGGTACACCGGCGTCTCGAAACGGAAGTCCGGGCCGAACGTGTCGAGCGCGGCCGCCGTCGACCACAGCTTCGTCGTCGACGCCGCCAGCGTCAGGTCGCCCGCGTTGAGCGCGAACAGCTCCTCACCGGTCTTCAGGTCGGACGTGTGCGCGAGCCAGCGGCTGATCGCGTACTTCGGGCCCTTCGTGACGGCGTCGCCCGCCGGGGGGAGCGGGGCGGGGGTGCCGGTCGTCTGTGCGGTGTTGCCCACCGGTGTCGTGGCCGGGGTGTTGGTGCAGGCGGCGACGCCGAGGACCGCCGCCCCCACGCCCGCCGTGCGGAGGAAGCTGCGGCGGGTCGGCGCGGGTCGTCCACTTTCCTCGGCCATGAGGACTCCTGATCTCGGCGTTGTACCGATCGCTTACTCGGCCAAGATCCGTTCTGTGTTACCGAATGATCACTCGGTCGCTGCGTCGCGGACCGCTGCGGCGAACACGTCCGGAGCCTCCACCGGCACGAAGTGCCCCACCCCGTCGACGTGTCGGAGGTCGGCCGCCGCGAACCACTCGCCGACCCGGTCCGACCACGCCCGCGGGAACAGCGGATCGTGCTCGGGCCACAGCACCGTCGTCGGGGTCGCGACCGGGGTCTGCGGAGGCTTTTCGACGAGCGCGCGCGCCGCCGTCCCCGATCCGCCGCGGTACCAGCCGATCGACGCCGTGAATGCCCCCGGCACCCCGTACCGCTGCGCGAGGTGGTCGAGCCTCGCGTCGGACGGGGTGAACGTCGGCCCGCTCCAGTGGTTCCAGAAGTGCGCGAGGTAGGCGCGGACCGCGTCGGGCCTCCCGTCGACGAGCTGCTCGGCCAGTTCGAGCTGGTGGAACGCCTGGTACCAGAACTCGCGCTGCGCCTGCGGCTCCAGGACACGCCGCCCCGCACCGGGCAACGGCGGGGTGACGACGAGCGCGCGCACCCGGCCGGGATGCTCCACCGCGAGCTGTTGCGCCACACGGCTCCCGACGTCGTAACCGCCGACCACGGCGACACCGAACCCGACGTGGTCCATCAGCTCGATCACGGCGCGCACCTGGGCGGCCATCGCGTGGTCGCCGTCCGGGTCGCGCTCGGACTCGCCGAACCCGCGCAGGTCGGGGACGACCACGTCCGCCTCGTCGGCGAGCAGCGGGGCGACGTCGGCGTAGTCGCTGCGGTCGCCCGGCCAACCGTGGAGAAGTACGACCGGGCACCCGGATCCGACCCGGTCGTGCGCCAACATCAGCGGCCTTCCGTCAGACGAGCCTTCTGGACCTTGCCCATCGCGTTGCGCGGCAACGACTCCAGCACCCGCACCGCACGTGGCCGCTTGTGCGTCGACAACCCGCCCGCCACGTGCGCGATCAGCTCGTCGGGCACCACGTCGTCGCCCACGACGTAGGCGACGATCCGCTGTCCGAGGTCGTCGTCGGGTTCGCCGACGACCGCGCACTCCCGCACCGACGGATGGTCGAGCAGCGCGGCCTCGATCTCCCCGGCGCCCACGCGGTAGCCGCCGGTCTTGATGAGGTCGACGGAGATGCGGCCGACGATGCGGTGCCGGCCGTCCTCGGTGATCACCGCGGCGTCGCCGGTGCGGAACCAACCGTCGTCGGTCCACGACGCGGCCGTCGCCTCGGGCGTGCCGAGGTAGCCGTCGAACATGGTGGCGCCGCGGATCTGCAGGTCGCCGACGGTCACGCCGTCGTGCGCGACGGGGTCGCCCTGCTCGGTGCGCAGCCGCGACTCGACGCCTGCCACCGGCGTCCCGACCCATCCGGTGTGAACCGGCGCGTCCGCCCGCGCGGCCACGGTGATCAGCGTTTCCGTCATGCCGTAACGCTCGACGGGCGACTTCCCGCTCAACGCCGTGAGCGTCTCGGCGACCCTGTCGGGCAGGCCGGCACTGCCGGAGACGAGCAGCCGCGCTGTCGAGAGGGCGCGGGCGGCGTCGGGGGAGTCGGCGACGCGGGACCAGACCGTCGGGACCCCGAAGTAGAGCGTGCCGCCCGCCGCCGCGTACGCCTCCGGCTTGGGCCGCACCGTGTGAATCAGCGGGGAGCCGTGGCGCAGCGCGCCCAGTGTCCCCAGGACCAGGCCGTGCACGTGGAACAGCGGCAGACCGTGGACGAGGGTGTCGTCGGCGGTCCAGGCCCAGGCATCGGCGAGCGCGTCGAGATCGGCGGCGATGGCCCGCCGCGACATCACGACGCCCTTCGGCTTCCCCGTCGTCCCGGACGTGTACATGATCAACGCGGTGGCGTCGAGGTCGGGCTCGGTGCCGGCGAAACTGCCGCGCGCGGTGGCGTCGACCGTGACCTGTTCGAGGGCCACGCCCTCGGTCGGCGGGCCCAGCCACACCGTCGCGCCGGAGTCCGACAGCACATGGGCCCGTTCCATGGTCCCGGCGTCGGACGGCACCGGCACGACCGGCACGCCCGCCAGCAGCCCGCCCACCACCGAGACGACCGTCCGCAGGCTCGCGTCGCCGTGCACCGCGACGGCCGGCGCCCCCACGATCCGCTCCGCGACCGCACCCGCCGCGGCCCACAGCTCCTCGCGGCGCAACGCCGCGTCGCCGACGGTCACCGCCGGCCGGGAGTCGTCACGGTCCGGGCCGAGCAGGGGGCTGCGGGTGGCGTCGTCACGTACGGGCACGACCTCATCATGCAGGCCGGACGCGGCCACGTCAGGACGACGGACCCGGGGCGCCGCGATGCCCGCGCGCTAGGGTCGGCCGGTGGCCACCACCGACGCGCAACCCCGCTGCTCCTTCTGCGGCAAGGGCGCCGACGAGGTGCACCGGCTCGTCGTCGGTGTCGACGCCGCGATCTGCGACGACTGCGTGCGCCTCGCCTCCGACGCGGTCCAGGAGGCCGACGTCACCGAGCCCGACAACCCCCTGTGAGTGGCGATGGTCGCCATGGCGACCATCGCCACTCACGAGGCCTGACCTGCGGCGTCCGACCCGGTCGGCTAATGCGGGACATGGGCGTCGTGGGTGACGGTCGCGTCCCGGTTCGGCCGGGGACGGCGGGTCAGCGGCGGTCCTGGAAGCTGATCGACTCCGGCCGCACGACCAGCACCACGCGGTCGGGGGCGTCGGCAGGCGGGTTGGGCGGGCGGGAGTAGCGCTGCGCGAGGGCCACGTAGAAGGCGCCCGTCGGGTCGTCGTCGACGCTCTCCACCGTGCCCCGGACCTCCAGGTACCGCGACGGATGGTCGGGGTCGACCACCGACATCGCGACCCGCGGCTCGTGCCGCACGTTGCGGAACTTTGCCCGCCTGCTGGTGTGCGTGAACCGCAGGTGTGTGCCGTCCCACAGGAACCACATGGGGTTGACCTGCGGCGACCCGTCGGGGCGGGTCGTCGCGAGGTGCCCCAGCAGCGGACGCTCCAGCAGGTCGGAGAGCTGTTCCGGAATCACGTCGGTCATGCGCGGGCCGGGGTCTCGTTGCCGACGCGGCTCATGTCCGGATAGCGCTCGCCCGCCGGACGGATGGCGTCGAGGCGGCCGAGGTCGTCGTCGGTCAGGGTCACGTCGACGGAGGAGGCGTTCTCCTCCAGGTAGGCGATCCGCTTCGTGCCGGGGATGGGGACGACGTCGTCGCCCTTGGCCAGCAGCCACGCGAGTGCGACCTGGCCGGCGGTCACGCCGTGCGCCTTCGCGACGCCGGTGACGGTCTCGACGGCCGACAGGTTCCGGGTCAGGTTGTCGCCCTGGAAGCGCGGCATCGTGGTGCGCATGTCCTTGTCGCCCAACGCCGTGTCACCGGAGACGCGGCCGGTCAGGATCGCGCGGCCCAGTGGGCTGAAGGGGACGATCCCGATGCCCAGCTCGCGGGCGGTGGGCACGATGTCGTCCTCGAGCTCGCGGGTGAACAGCGACCACTCCGACTGCAGCGCCGCGATCGGGTGCTCGGTGACGGCGCGGCGCAGCGTGGGGGCCGTGGCCTCGGACAGCCCGAGGTGGCGGACCAGGCCGGCCTGCACGAGCTCGGCCATCGCGCCGACGCTGTCCTCGATCGGGACCTGCGGGTCGGGTCGGTGCAGGTAGTAGAGGTCGACGTGGTCGACGCCGAGCCGGCGCAGCGACGCCTCGCAGGCCTCGCGGACCCGCTCCGGGCGTCCGTCGATGCCGCCGGGCCGGCCGTCGGCACCGGCGATCAGACCGAACTTGGTGGCGAGGACGACCTCGTCGCGACGGGTGCGCAGGACCTCCGAGAGCAGTTCCTCGTTGTGGCCGCTGCCGTAGACGTCGGCGGTGTCGATGAAGGTGACGCCGATGTCGATGGCGCGGTTGACGGTGGCGAGCGACGTGTCGCGGTCGGCGTCGCCGTACGCCGTGCTCATGCCCATGCAGCCGAGGCCGAGGGCGCTGACGGTCAGGGGGCCGAGGGTGCGGGTGGGAAAGGCCACGAACCTCGACGCTAGACCCGCCCGACCGGGCGGTCGGTGTGACGCCCGTCTCGTCGACATCAGATGTCTGGATCGTCCGGAACGGTTGCACCGACCGGCCGGTCGGGGGCCAGAATCAGCAGGCGCCGGGATCGTGCCGACGCAGCCGGGTTCGCAGTCAGGGTTCGAGGAGGAGCCGCAGATGGGGCTGACCACGTTCGACATGCCGCGCATCGACCGGGTGGTGCAGGGCCCGGGAGCCGTGCACGCCATCGGCGAGGAACTGCGCAGCCGCGGGCTGTCGCGGGCCTACCTGGTCACCGGGCGGTCGGTCGGGTCGAGCGCGCACTTCCGCGACCTCGTCGACGAGCTGGGCGACTCCGTGGCCGGCGTCTACGACCGGGTGCTCGCGCACAACCCCGTCGACCGGGTCGTCGAACTCATCGGCGAAGCCCGCGCCTCCGGGGCCGACGTGCTGATCGCCGTCGGCGGCGGCTCGCCCATCGACGCCGCGAAGCTCGCCGCACTCGGCGGGGCACACGGGATCACGACGGCCGAGGGCCTCGCCGAGTTCGCCGTCGTCTTCGAGTACCCCGACACCGTGAAGATCCGTCCGCTCGACACCGCACCGCTGCCGACGTTCGCCGTCCCCACCACGCTCTCGGCCGCCGAGTGGGACGGCTTCTGCGGCTCCGTCGACCACGCCCGCGACACCAAGGACCTCACCGCCTACCTGGAGCTCACCCCGCAGGTCGTGTTCCTCGACCCCGAGTTCGCCGCCCACACCCCACGCGACCTCTGGGCCCAGACCGGCGTCCGCGCCCTCGACCACGCCATCGAGATCGGCTACGCCAAGAACGCGCACCCCTTCTTCTCCGCACTGACGACGGGCGCGCTGCGCCTGCTCGCCGCGAACCTGCCCCGCTCGGCCGCGGACCCGCAGGACTTCGAGGCGGCCCTGAACTGTCAGATCGCCGCTTGGATGTCGATCATCGGCGTGCACAACGTGTCACTCGGGCTCTCGCACGCCATCGGCCACCAGCTCGGCGCACTCGGCATCCCGCACGGCGTGACCTCGTGCATCATGCTGCCGCACGTCATGCGCTTCCTCGAGCCCGTCACCCAGGACGCTCAGGCCCGGATGGCGACGACCCTCGTCGAAGCCGGCGTCGCCACCCCCGGCGAACCCGCCGCCGACGCCATGGACCGGCTCCTGAACGACCTCGGCGTGCCGCGGCGCGTCTCCGACTTCGGCATCCCGAAGGAGAAGATCCCCGGCGTCGCGGCATCGTCGATGGGCGACATCGTCGTCCGCGAGTCACCCCGCCCCGTCGACGAGGCCACGATCACCCGGCTGCTCGAGACGGTGTGGTGAGCGCGTCGGGCGCCAGGCCGAGCGCCCCCTCCAGATCGGCCAGGGCCTGGTCCTCGCCCGTCACCTTGATCGCCAGCATGCCCAGCGCGGCTGCAGGCTTGCAGTTGATGCCCAGGTCGTCGAGGTAGACACACTCGTCGGGTCGGACCCCGAGCGCGTCGCACGCCAACGTGTAGACGCGGGGGTCCGGCTTGCGCACACCCACCTTGCTGCTCTCGACGACGTGGTCGAACCGGCCCATCACCGCGGCGATCTCGTCGGCCTCCTGCGCCGTCGGCGACATCTGCGAACCGTGCCTCGCCGGCACGTTGTTCGTGATGCAGCCCAGCCGGTAACCCATGGCGCGCAAGCGGTCCAGGGCCTCGACCATCCGCGGGCGCAGGTCACCCGACAGCAGGGCCAGCACGTCGCGACCCGGCAGGTCGTACCCCAGCGCCCGGGCCTCCTCGGCGAACAACGTGTCGAACCGCGCCTCGTCGATCTCCGCGCGCTCGAACAACGCCCACGCATTCCCGTCCGGGTTCACGGTGTTGATGCGCCGCACCAGATCCTGCGGCAGTCCGCGTTCGGCCTCCATGCGGTTGAAGGCGTCGAACGGGGACGACGTGATCACCCCGCCGAAGTCGAACACGACGGTCGTGCGGCTCAACTCTGCTCCTTTGCTGCCTGCTCGTGCGCTGCCTGCTCACGCGCGCGTTTGCGCCGCTTGCCCTCGTGCATCGCCTGCACCCGCGGCACCGGGATCGTGTGCCCCTGCTCCACCAGATCGGCCGGCAACCGCTGCGGCTCCGGCATCGCGTCCCGCCACGGGTCCTCGTCGCCCAACAGCTCCGCGACATTCCTGACCGTGAAGTCCTGAGGATGCACATCGTCGAGATCCGGCCAGGCCACCGGGAACGACACCGGCAACCCCGGCCGCGCCCGCGGACTGTAGGCCGCGACGATCGTCGCCCCACCGACCCGCGTCGGGTCCAGGAACACCTTGCCGTCCCGGTCGTCCTTGATGAACGCCGTCGTCGCCGCCGACGGGTCGATCGCCTCCGCCCTCGCGGAGAGGGCGCGCGTTGCCGCGGCGACGTCGTCGAACTGTGGGTCGCCCGACAACGGCACGACGATGTGCAGCCCCTTGGCGCCGCTCGTCTTCACCGCCGCAGCCAGCCCCGCATCGGCCAACGCCTGTTCGACGAGCCGGGCCGCCCGCACCACCGCCGCGAAGTCGTCGCCTTCCGGCGGGTCCAGGTCCAGCACCAGCTGCCTGGCGCGCGCGTCCCCGACCCGCATCAGCGTCGGGTGGTACTCCACCGCCCGCTGGTTCGCGAACCACAACAGCCCACGCCGGTCGTCGACCAGCGCGTACGACACCTCACGATGCGACGTCTGCGCCCACACCGTCGTCGACCGCATCCACTCCGGCGCGTACTTCGGCAGGTTCTTCTGCATGAACGGCGGCGACCCCGGCCGCGCCCGGATCACCGACAACGGGCGATCGTGGAGCTCGGGGAGAATCCGGTCGGCGACGGCGTCGAGATGGTCGACGAGGTCCCGCTTCGTGGCCTCTGCGCCGTCGAACAACGGCTGGTCGAGGTTGCTGAGCTCGACGCCCTCGCGCGTCTCCGTCGTACCCCGGGCCATCGCCGCCCCCTTCCGGACAGCACTGTCCTACCAGTCCGGGGCTCGCGACGGGGCCTGGACGGCGGGCGCTCACACCGGGTTCCCGGCGCCGGGACCGAACGATTCCGGCCGCGCATACGGCGAGGATTGTGGCGGTGAAATGTCCGGTTCACTGTGTACCGAAATTGCGATGCCGGAGTCCAGCACGGGCCGAAAGTCCCGCCACCGTCCGGTTGATTAATGCTGGCCGTACGGACTATTCGCGGGTCAGGGCCTTGATCGATGGGAGTGACGCGCGAGCGCCCCGCAGGTTGCGATGAGTTTCGACCAATTCTCGCTGCCGTACGGCGCAACTTTTCACAGCGTTGTAACAGGTGATTTCCAGGAGACGACCGGGTGTGGACCGGAGTTACGCAACTCCCCTCGACTTCTCCCCGAATTCGACGACGCCGGCCCCCGACCGCGCGTCACTTCCGGAAGGACCAACGCGTGAACAAGAACCTCCGCCGAGGCGCGTACGTCGCGGCGCTCTCCAGCAGTCTGTTGCTGATGGGCGGCGCCGTCGCCCAGGCCGCCGGACCGGTCGGCGGGTCCGGCGGGTCGGCCGGACAGGGGCAGCAGGGTGGCGGCTCCGGCGGGTCCGGCGGACCCGGAAGCCAGGGCGGATCGGGTGGCCAGGGCGGATCGGGTGGCCAGGGCGGTTCGGGTGGCCAGGGGTCCGGGAGCCACGGCGGCTCCGGTGGTTTCGGCCAGGGCGGTTCCGGCGGTTCGGGCGGTGGTGGTCAGGGTGGTTCTGGCGGAGGCGGCCAAGGCGGCTCGGGCGGTTTCGGTCAGGGCGGTCAGGGTGGTTCGGGCGGCGGCTCGGGTCAGGGCGGCTCGGGTCAGGGCGGCAGCAGCTCCAGTGGTTCTGGCGGTTCCGGTCAGGGTGGCTCCGGTGGTCAGGGTGGCTCGGGCGGTTCCGGTGGCTCGGGCGGCAGCGGTCAGGGCGGTTCCGGTGGTTCAGGCGGTTCCGGTCAGGGCGGTTCTGGCGGAGGCGGCCAAGGCGGTTCCGGTGGAAGCGGTCAGGGCGGTTCCGGTGGGTCTGGCGGTAGTGGCCAGGGTGGTAGCGGTCAGGGCGGCTCTGGCGGCTCGGGTGGTCAGGGTGGCTCGGGCAGTTCTGGTGGCTCGGGTGGTAGCGGTGGGAGCGGTTCCGGTGGTTCCGGCGCTGGCCAGGGTGGTAGCGGTCAGGGTGGTTCCGGCGGTTCAGGTGGTCAGGGCTCCGGAAGCGGCCATGGCGGGCACGGAGGGTCGAACGGCGGCTCCAACGGCGGTGGCCAGGGTGGCGCGGGCGGTTCTGGTGGCTCGGGTGGTTCTGGTCAAGGTGGTTCCGGCGGCGGTCAGGGTGGTTCCAGCGGCAGCGGCGGTAGCGGTTCCGGTGGCCAGGGTGGCTCCGGCAGCGGGCACGGCGGGCACGGTGGCGGTCAGCAGGGTGGCGGTCAGCAGGGTGGCGGTCAGCAGGGTGGCGGTCAGCAGGGCGGTGGCCAGCAGGGCGGACCGCGTGGCGGTCACGGGCACGGCGACCCGCGCGGTGGCGGGCACGGCAACGGTGACCCGCGTGGTGGCCACGGCCAGTCCGACCCGCGCGGCGGGCACGGCGACTCACGCGGTGGCCACGAGCACGGCCGTCACCACCGGGCCGACCACAACCAGGGTCGGCACCACGGTCACCACCACCACGGCCGGCACCACCACGGTCACCACCACGGCCAGTGGCAGGGCGGGCACCAGCAGCCGCAGCGCGGGGGCCAGCAGCACGGTGGTCACCAGCACGGTGGTCACCAGCACGGTGGTCACCAGCACGGTGGCTCGCAGACGCCGGTCCGCACCGGCGGCCAGAACGGTCACGGCCAGAACGGTCACAGCCAGAACGGTCACAGCCAGCAGGGGCACGGTGGCCAGCAGGGCGGCGGCGGTTCGCAGAACCCGACCCGCACGGGCGGGCAGCAGACCCGCCATGTCGTCGACATCAATCGTCTCGTCGACGGCATCCTCGGTCACGTGACGAAGCAGGCGGGCAACTTCCCGACCCGCGTCTGACGTTCCCCGGTGACACCCGCGGCCCCCGCCTCGACGAGACGGGGGCCGCGGTCGTCCCCGGACCGTGGGGGTGTTCAAGGGGTGGGGCGGCAGTCATCCTGGGGTGAGCCGACACGGAGGACCGACGTTGACCCTCGCCGAGAAGCCCACGCCGTCCGATGCTGCCTCGCTCGGCCGCTCCGCCGCCGACCATCTGTGGATGCATTTCTCGCGGATGGGCCGGTATGTGGACGCGCCGGTCCCGGTGATCGTCCGCGGGGAGGGCGCGTACGTCTACGACGATCGTGGTCGTCGCATCCTGGACGGCCTGTCGGGGCTGTTCGTGGTGCAGGTGGGGCACGGTCGTCGTGAGCTGGCGGAGGTGGCGGCCCGGCAGGCGGAGACGTTGGCGTTCTTCCCGGTGTGGGGGTACGCGCATCCGTCGGCGATCCAGCTGGCGGAGCGGCTGGCGGACCTGACGCCCGGCGACCTCGACCGTGTCTTCTTCACGACGGGCGGCGGCGAGGCCGTCGAGACCGCGTGGAAGGTCGCGAAGCAGTATTTCAAGCTGCAGGGCAAGCCCGCGAAGCACAAGGTGATCAGCCGGATGTCGGCGTACCACGGGACGACGCAGGGGGCGTTGTCGATCACCGGGTTGCCGGCGATGAAGCAGGACTTCGAGCCGTTGACGCCGGGTGGGCACCGGGCGCCGAACACGAACATCTTCCGCGCCGCGGTGCACCGTGACGACCCGGAGGCGTTCGGTCGCTGGGCGGCCGACCGCATCGAGGAGGCGATCCTGTTCGAGGGGGCGTCGACGGTGGCGGCGGTGGTGATCGAGCCGGTGCAGAACTCGGGCGGTTGTTTCACCGCGCCGCCGTCGTACTTCGCGCGGGTCCGTGAGATCTGCGACCGCCATGACGTGCTGCTGGTGTCGGACGAGGTGATCACCGGGTTCGGCCGCCACGGCACGACGTTCGCGTGCGAGAAGTTCGGGTTCGTGCCCGATCTGATCACATGCGCGAAGGGGATGACGTCGGGGTACAGCCCGATCGGCGCCATGATCGCGACGGACCGGGTGATCGAGCCGTTCCTGGCCGACAGGGTGACGTTCCCGCACGGCTACACGTTCGGCGGGCACCCGGTGTCGTCGGCGGTGGCGCTGGCGAACCTGGACGTCATGGAGCGCGAGGGTCTGAACCAGCGGGTTCTCGACAACGAGGGCGCGTTCGGGGCGACGCTCGACCGGTTGCGTGACCTGCCGATCGTCGGTGACGTCCGTGGCGACGGGTACTTCTGGGCGGTCGAGCTGGTCGCGGACTCGTCGGGGACGACGTTGGACGCCGACCAGCGGGAGCGGATCGTCCGCGGGTTCCTGCCGTCGGCGTTGTTCGAGGCGGGGCTGTACTGCCGCCCGGACGACCGTCAGGACCCGGTGGTGCAGCTGGCGCCGCCGTTGACGTGCGGGCAGGCGGAGTTCGACGAGATCGAGCAGGTCCTGCGGGGTGTGCTCGCGGAGGCGTGGTCGCTGCTGTGACGCGTGATCCGCTGTTCGACGACCTCGATCTCGCCGACCTGGCCCTGCGGCCCGGTATCAAGTGGCGCCAGGCCGGGCTCGGGAACGTGGCGGCGTGGGTGGCGGACATGGACTTCGCGCCGCCGCAGCCGGTCATGGACGCGCTGGTCGACCTCGTCCGGGGTGGTGACCTCGGCTATCCGGAATGGTTGCTGACGGGGACGCCGTTGCGGGAGGCGTTCGCGGCGCGGATGTCCGCGCGGTACGGCTGGGCTGTCCCGGCCGACGAGGTCCGTGAGCACACCGACCTCATCCAGGGCGTGCAGATGGTGCTGCACCTCGCGACGTCGCCGGGTGACGGGGTCGCCGTCCACACCCCGGGCTATCCGCCGTTCCTGGCGACGGTGGAGGAGATGGGCCGCAAGCGTGTCGACGTCCGCGTCCGGCGGACGGCCGACGGCTGGGACCCGGACCTCGCCGCGCTCGACGACGCCGCGTCCGGTTGCCGCGTGCTGCTGCTGGTGAACCCGCACAACCCGACCGGCCGGGTCCTGACCCGCGAGGAGCTGTCCGCGATCGCGGACATCGCGCGTCGTCACGACCTGCTTGTGATCTCCGACGAGATCCACGCCGAACTGGTCCATGCGCCGCACGTGCACGTGCCGTTCGCGTCGCTCGGTGCCGACGTGGCGGCGCGGACGGTCACGCTGAACTCGGCGAGCAAGGCGTTCAACCTGGCCGGGCTGCACTGCGCGGTGGGGCACTGGGGTCCGCCGCGGCTGCGGGCAGCGTTGGGCGCACACCCGTCGGCGTTGTTCGGCGGGGTGTCGTCGCTGTCGGTGGCGGCGACGCTGGCGGCGTGGGAGCACGGTGACGACTGGCAGCGCCGGGTGCAGGAGGTGTTGCGCCGCAACCGGGACCGGGTCGCCGCGTGGCTTGCGCGCCGGGGTGGCGACGATCCCGTTCCCGAGGCGACCTACCTGTACTGGTTCGCCGCGAGCACCCTCGAGCTGCGGACCGACGACGTGGTGGGGACGGTGACCCGTGACGCCCGGGTCCGGCTCGACGGGGGTCCCGGCTTCGGGCCGGGCCACGAGGGGATGCTGCGGCTGAACCTGGCGACGGCGGAGCCGGTCCTCGACGAGCTCCTGCGCCGCCTCGACACCCTGCGCGACTGACGCCCCCGATCAGCGGGAACACGTGGCGGCCGGGCGCGCGGCCGAGCCGGCCCCGAGGTCGCTCACAGGCTTTCGACACCCGCCAGGAACTGGGCGTTGTACAGGCGGTAGTACGCGCCCTGGGCGGCGAGCAGCTCCTCGTGGGTGCCCTGCTCGACGATGTGGCCCGCCTCCATGACCAGGATCAGGTCGGCGTCGCGGATCGTCGAGAGCCGGTGCGCGATGACGAAACTGGTCCGGTCGCTGCGCAGGGCGGCCATGGCCCGCTGCACCAGCACCTCGGTGCGGGTGTCGACGGAGCTGGTGGCCTCGTCGAGGATCAGCAGGGAGGGGTCGGCGAGGAAGGCGCGCGCGATCGTCACGAGCTGCTTCTCGCCCGCGCTGATGTTGCTGCCCTCCTCGTCGATGACGGTGTCGTAGCCGTCGGGGAGGCTGCGCACGAAGCGGTCGACGTAGGTCGCGGTGGCGGCGGCGAGGACCTCCTCCTCGGTGGCGCCGGGGCGGCCGTAGGCGATGTTGTCGCGGATCGTGCCGTTGAACAGCCAGGTGTCCTGCAGGACCATGCCGATGCCGGAGCGCAGGTCGGCGCGTTCCATCTTCGCGATGTCGACGCCGTCGAGGGTGATCCGGCCGCCGTCGAGCTCGTAGAAGCGGAGCACGAGATTGACCAGCGTGGTCTTGCCGGCGCCCGTCGGTCCGACGATGGCGACGGTCTGCCCGGGCTCGGCGACGAGGGAGAGGTCGTCGATGAGCGGGGCGTCCTCGACGTAGCGGAACGACACGTCCTCGAACGCCACCCGGCCGCGACGTTCGGTGCGCCGCAACGGGTTCACGGGGTCGGGGGACTGCTCGTCGGCGTCGAGGAGCTCGAACACCCGCTCGGCCGAGGCCACACCGGACTGCAGGAGGTTGGCCATGGAGGCGACCTGCGTGAGCGGCTGGGTGAACTGGCGCGAGTACTGGATGAACGCCTGGACGTCGCCGAGGCTCATCGCGCCCGACGCCACGCGCAGCCCGCCGATGACGGCGACGAGCACGTAGTTCAGGTTCCCGATGAACATCATCGACGGCATGATGATCCCGGACATGAACTGCGCACGGAAGCTCGCCTGATAGAGCTCCTCGTTCTTCGCGCTGAACGACGACTCGACCTCGCGGCGGCGCCCGAACACCCGCACCAGCTCCTGGCCGGTGAAGGCCTCCTCGATCTGGCCGTTGAGCGCTCCGGTGTGCCGCCACTGGGCGACGAACTGCGACTGCGAGCGCTTGGCGATGGCCTTGGTGAGCCACAGCGAGACGGGGATCGTGATGAGCGCGATCACCGACAGCAGCGGCGAGACCAGGAACATCATGATCAGGACGCCGAGGACCGACAGCAGCGAGACGAGCAGCTGGCTCATGGTCTGCTGCAGGGACTGGGAGATGTTGTCGATGTCGTTGGTGACGCGGGAGAGCACCTCGCCGCGCTGCTGGCGGTCGAAGTAGCTCAGCGGCAGCCGGTTGAGCTTGTCCTCGACCTCGCGGCGCAGCACGAACACGGTGCGCTGGACGATGCCGTTGAGCAGGTAGCCCTGGACGTACCCGAAGACGGACGAGGCCAGGTAGATCAGGACGACGGCGAGCAGCACGAGGCCGAGGGCGTGGAAGTCGATCCCGGCGCCGGGGACGACGTGCTGCGCCTCGATGACGTTGGCGACGGTGCCGTTGCCCTGGGCGCGCGCCGCGGCTGCGGCCTGCTCGGTGGTGAGCCCGGGCGGCAGCTGGCGGCCGATCACGCCGGCGAAGATCAGGTCGGTGGCGTGGCCGAGGATCTTGGGGCCGATGACGTTGAGCGTCACGCTGATCACGCCGAGCGCGACGACGACGGCGACGCCGAGCCGGTGCGGCACGAGCAGCCCGGCGAGCCGTTTGGCCGACGGCCCGAAGTCCGACGCCTTCTCGGCGGGCATGCCGGCGCCCATCCAGGGCGGGCCGTTGCCGCGCCGGGCGTTGGCCATGCCGCGGGCGGCCTTGCCGGTCTCGGCGTCCTGCTCGGGCTTGCCGCCGGGGGCGCCCGGGGTCGGGGTGGTGGTGGTCATGCGGCCGCCTCCGCGGACAGCTGCGACTCGACGATCTCGACGAACGTCGGGCAGGTCTGCAGCAACTCGTCGTGGGTCCCGCTGCCGACGATCACGCCGTCCTCGAGGACGAGGATCTGGTCGGCGTCGGCGATCGTCGACACCCGCTGGGCGACGATGACGACGGTCGCGTAGGCCGTGACCGGGCGCAGCGCGGCGCGCAGCCGGGCGTCGGTGGTGAGGTCGAGGGCGGAGAAGGAGTCGTCGAACAGGTAGATCTCGGGTCTGCGGATCAGGGCGCGCGCGATGGCGAGGCGTTGCCGCTGACCACCGGAGACGTTGGTGCCGCCCTGCGAGATCGGCGACTCCAGCTGCTCGGGCATGGCGCGGACGAAATCCTCGGCCTGCGCGATCCGCAAGGCCTCCCACAGCTCGTCGTCGCTCGCGTCGGGGTTGCCGTAGCGCAGGTTGCTCGCGACGGTGCCGGTGAACAGGTAGGGCCGCTGCGGGACGATCCCGATGCGCCGCCAGAGGTCCTCGGGCTCCATCTCGCGGACGTCGACGCCGTCGACGCGGACGACGCCACCGGTCGCGTCGAACAGCCGGGGGACCATGGAGATGAGTGTGGTCTTGCCGGCGCCGGTGCTGCCGATGATGGCGGTGGTGCGGCCCGGGAGCGCGGTGAAGGTGATGTCGCGCAGGACGGGTGAGGCGGCGCCGGGGTAGGCGAACGTCGCGTCGTCGAACTCGAGGACGCCGGCGCGGGTGCCGGGGGTGACGGGTGCGGGCGGGGGCGCGACCGACGACGCGGTGTCGAGCACCTCGGTGATGCGCTCCGCGCAGACGGACGCGCGCGGGATCATGATCGCCATGAACGTCGCCATCATGACCGCCATGAGGATCTGCAGCAGGTAGGCCAGGAACGCGGTGAGCGCGCCGATCTGCATCTCGCCGGTGTCGATGCGGCCCGCGCCGAACCACATGACGGCGACGCTCGACAGGTTCAGCACGAGCATGACGATCGGGAAGATCAGCGCCTGCAGCCGGCCCGCGGCGATGGCGACGTCGGTGACGTCGGTGTTGGCCCGGCCGAACCGTTCGGTCTCGACGGGCTCGCGGACGAAGGCGCGCACCACGCGGATGCCGGTGATCTGCTCGCGCAGGACGCGGTTGACGGTGTCGATGCGGGTCTGCATCAGACGGAACTTCGGGACCATCCGGACGATCACGAGTCCGATGGAGACGATCAGGACCGGCACGCACACCGCCATCAGCCAGGACAGGCCGATGTCCTCGTTGAGGGCCATGATCACGCCGCCGACGCACATGATCGGCGCGGCGACCATCATCGTGCAGGACATCAGGACCAGCATCTGGACCTGCTGCACGTCGTTCGTGTTGCGCGTGATCAACGACGGCGCACCGAACCGATTGACCTCGCGTGCGGAGAACTCGCCGACGCGGTGGAACACGGCCGTCCGCACGTCGCGGCCGAAGCCCATCGCGGTGCGCGAGCCGTACCAGACGGCCGCGATCGAGCAGGCGATCTGCACGAGCGTCACCAGCAGCATCCAGCCGCCGGTGCTGACGATGTAGCCGGTGTCCCCGAGGGCGATGCCCTTGTCGATGATGTCGGCGTTGAGGCTCGGCAGGTACAGCGAGGCCATCGTGCCGACGAGCTGGAACAGCAGGACGAGCAGCAGCGGGCGGGAGTAGGGGCGGAGATGGGTGCGCAGGAGGCGGACGAGCATCTTCTCAGACCTCGATCGTTCGGGCGTGGTGGTCCACGGCCGGGGTGCCGGCCGGGTCGTCGTCGGGGTTCGCGGGGTCGTGCGGGGCGCGCATGCCGTCGAGGACGACCGCGACGATCGCGTCGGGTGTCATCGGCATGCCGTCGGAGATGCGGGGGTGGGTCGCCGAGAAGGTGAGCAGCCGCAGCACGCGGGCGAACTCGGCGACGTCGACGCGCAGCAGTGCGGCGTCGGGCGCGACGATGTCGGCGATCGCCGCCCGGAAGGCGTCGTTCATCTGCTCGTTGCGGCGCTTGTGCTCGTCGGTGGGTTCCGGCGGCTGCTGCAGACCCAGCGCGCCGATCAGCCCGAACGCGCCGCGCAGCCGGTCCTGGAGCACGGCGACGACCGCGACGAGGCGGGCCCGCAGCGGGAGGTCACGGTCGACGGCGGCGAGCGCGTCGAGCGTGCTCTGCGGGTCGAACCCCTTCTCCAGGACGGCGCGCATCAGCGCGTCCTTGTCTCCGAAGACACGGAAGATCGTCCCCTCGGCCACGCCGGCGGCCTCGGCGATCTGCCGGGTGCTCACCGCGGGGCCGTCGCGCAGGACGAGGGGCAGCGTCGCCGCGACGATCGCCGCACGGCGGTCGTCGGGTGCCATACGGCTGGCGCGGCCGGACCTCGTCACGGCGCCGGACACTAACTGAGTGGCGACTCATTAACAAACGAGTTCGCCCGCGGCGGAATCCGCCCAGGTCAGGCCGTTGCCACCGCCAGGCGACGAGGCGAGTCCGTCGGCATGAGCTCCTTGGCTCCGATGACCGGAAGCCGGTCGAGCATCCCGTCGACGTCGTGCGGCAGCAGAGCGCGACGGCCCTCGAGACCTGTCAGACACAGCCCCACGCCGGCGGACCCCGCCCGCCCGTGAGCGCGGCGCAGCGCCTCCACCCCGTCGGTGTCGAACGACCGGATCTGTGCGAGATCGATGACGAGCGCCCGCGGCCCCACAGGTCGCGGCATGCCGTCGACGAGCTTGTCGACGAGCCGGACCAGTCGTCCGCCGGTACGTGCGCTCAGCTCTCCGGCGGCCCGCACGACATGTCCGCGCGGTGACCGCTCGACGGCGAGCTGGATCGTGAACGTCGAGTGCATTCCTCCCCCGTCTCGGGCGGCCGCCCCCGATGGCGGTCCCCGGGGCATCGTTGCCCGCTCGGGTGAACGCCTCGACGCTAGGAAGTGAGCGGCGTGCACACGAGGGCCTAAGGTCCCGCCGTCCGGTCCGGGTCGCCCCTTCGGAGACCCGGACCGCACGTGCCCGAGGCCTGCGGCGACGGACCGGGTGCGGGACCACACCTCCCGCACCCGGACCCCCCGGACGCGCCGCAGGGCCGAGCCCCGTGCGGTGCCGCACGATTGCTCTCGACTCTACCCCCGTCACCCCGCGTGACGGCCATCGCGTCGCTGTGACGTGCGTCGGCTCAGTCCAGCGCGGGCTGCTCCTGGACCGCCCAGCTGTTGCCGTCGGGGTCGTCGAAGAAACAGAACGAGTTCCACGGACCGCCCTTTCCTGGCCCCCACGTGCCGGTCTCGTCGACATGGCGGACCTCGGTGGTGTCGACGCCGTGCTCGACGAGGAACGCGTGCGCCGCCTCGATGTCGGCCACGACGAGCTGCAGCCCCTTCACCGAACCGGGCTCCGAGTCGCTCAGGCCGGTACCGAACGTGACCGAGCACGCGGACCCTGGCGGCGTCACCTGCACGATGTGCGTGCCCTCGCGAATCTCGCGATCGACGTCGACGGTGAAACCCAGCTGGTCGGCGTAGAACTTCCGGCTGCGGACGACGTCGGCCACCGGCAGCACGATGACCTGCAGCTTCCAGTCCATGACGGTCCCTCCTGGTCTCGGCGCCGCCGCGTGCGGCACACACCGAAGAACGCCGGCCGCGGCCGGAACTCATCGGTGCTCGCGGAGAAACCATCTCAGCCCGGCGTGAACCCCGGGTCGCGGCCGATCTTGCCGAGAAGCCGGTCCTGCAGGGGCGCGTCGGCGGGCACCGGCACCTCCGGGCCGAAAACGACGATCCCCGGCCCGAACGCGCCGGGCGTGCGCATCACCTCGGGCATCGTCGACACCTCGGGCCACATGCGTGCGACCTCGTCCGGGTCGATCGTGTCGTCCTGGCCGGTGGCCCGGGCGAGGTCCCAGCGGTGCAGCACCATGTCCACGCTGACCACCCCGTCGACGTGCGCCGCGGCCGTCCTCGCGCCCATCGGGGTGTCGACCACCTGATCGGCCACGGCCCGGTCGGCGAGCATCCCCTCGACATCGGCGCGGGCCGCCAGGAACGCGGCGAGCGGGTCCTCGCGTACGGACGGGGCCGGCGACAGCGCACGGCCGACCGGTGTGAGCACGGCCTGATGCATGTCGACGACGTGCCCGACGACGTCGCGCGCCGTCCACTCCGCGCACGGCGACGGATCGTCCCAGCGGCCCGGCGCCACCCCGGCGACGGTGGCGCCGAACGCGTCGGCACGGCGCCGGAACCGATCGATGATGTCGTCGGCCTCGCTCACGTCGCACTCCTCGTTCGTCCCGGCGCCCCGATCGACGCGCATGTTGTCACCGGTTGCTGCGCCGCGGAACGGTCGTACGGCCCCTCACGGACCACCCCGCACCGGTCGGGCGGACCGGGCTGACGGTTCGGCGAGGGACGCGCGACACCCCGCGGGCGTCCCGCCGCCCCGCGGCCGGACTCGGGCACCATGGGTCGCGACGGCCCCGTCCCGTGGGCCGATGCGTCGAGACGAACCGGGAGCGCGCGTGCGGAAGGGCCCAGCGGTCCTGCTGGTCGTCGTCCTGGTGATCGTCGTGGGGATCGGTGTGGTGGTCTGGCAGGCGGTGAACAAGCCGAAGCCGGGCTGCGTCGTGTCGGGGGACCGGGAGATCACGCTGTCGATCGAGCAGGCGGAGAACGCCGCGACGATCGCGGCGGTCGGCTACGCAGAGGGCCTGCCCGAGCACGCGGTGACGGTCGCACTCGCGACGGCGCTGCAGGAGTCGGGCCTGCGGAACCTGCAGGGCGGTGACCGTGACTCGGCGGGCCTGTTCCAGCAGCGGCCCAGCCAGGGCTGGGGTACGCACGCGCAGGTCACCGACCCCGTGTATGCGGCGACGGCGTTCTACCGGGTGCTGCACGAGCAGCCCGGCTGGCAGGACATCAGCGTCACCGAGGCCGCGCAGGTGGTGCAGCGGTCGGCGTTCCCGGAGGCGTACGCGCAGTGGGAGCCGCAGGCACGGTCGATCGCGATGGCGCTGACGGGCCAGTCGCCGGCCGCGCTGCGCTGTCAGGACGTGCCGCTGAAGGTCCCCGGCGACGACGTCGCGACGGTCGCGGCCCGCGAGCTCGGCACCGCCAAGCTGTCCGGTCCGCAGCCGCAGCAGCGGGGCTGGGCGATCGCGTCGTGGCTGGTGGCGCACTCGGCGCGGTTCGGCATCGACACCGTGACCTACGACGGCAGGACCTGGACCGCCGACTCGGGCCGGTGGAGGTCGACCGGCACCCCCGACGGCCGGCTCTCGCTGAACCGCGCGACCAGCGCCCAATAACCCTGCCGCGCGCGAGCTATCGGTCGGCCAGCCCGTGGCGGTAGGCGTAGTTGACCGCCTGGGCGCGGTCGCGCAGCCCGGCCTTGGCGAACAGATGGTTGACGTGTGTCTTCACCGTCGCCTCCCCGACGACGAGCCGGCGCGCGATCTCCCGGTTCGACAGCCCCTGCGCGATCAGGCCGAGGACCTCCACCTCGCGCGGGGTGAGGCCGTCGGGCAGCGCGTCCGGAGTCGGGGGGGCCGGGGTGGGGGCGGCGACCAGCTTCGCGAGGGCTGCGGCGTCGATCGTGCTGTGCCCGTCCGCGGCCGAGCGCAGGGCGCGGCCGATGGCCTCGGCGTCGGCGTCCTTGGACAGCCAGCCCGCGGCTCCGGCGCGCAGGGCGGCGACGATCGCGTCGTCGTCGACGTAGGTGGTGAGCACGACGACGGCCGTCCCCGGGCGCGCCTCGCGGACGCGGCGGATGGCGGTGACGCCGTCGCAGCCGGGCATGCGCAGGTCGGTGAGCAGCACGTCGGGCCGGTGCTCCTCGACGAGCGCGACGGCCTCGTCGCCGTCGGCCGCCGCGCCGACGACGGTGATCCCGGGCAGCAGCCCGAGGAGCGTCACGAGCCCGTCGCGGACGATGCGCTGGTCGTCGGCGAGGACGACCCGGAGGTCGCTCACGCAGGCAGCGTCAGCGTCACCCGCCATCCGTCCTCCGTCGGTCCCGCATCGAGGTGGGCGCCGACGAGCGCGGCACGCTCACCCATTCCGACCAGACCGTAGCCCCCTGGCGTGGCCGCGGGCGGTGGCGTACCGGAGACGTCCTGCACGTCCAGAACCGTCGCATCGGAACTGCGCAGAAGGCGGACCCGCACGGGCGCGTCGGGGGCATGCTTGCGCGCGTTGGTCAACGCCTCCTGCGCCGTCCGCAGCACCGTCTCGCGGACCTCCGGCGGGAGCAGCCCGACGTCGTCGGCCTCCAGGGTGGCCAGGGGGTGCTCGTCGACGAGGGCCTGCAGCCCTTCGCGCAGGTCGACGGGCTCGGTGCGCAGCGCGTGCACGGCACGGCGGGCCTCGGTCAGCCCCTCGACGGCGAGCCGGTGCGCGCGTTCGATCTGCTCGACGGTGTCGTCCGGGGCGCCGTCGCGGCGCAGCATCAGCTTCGCGCCCTGCAGCTGCACCGCGAGCGCCGACAGCGAATGCGCCAGGACGTCGTGCACGTCGCGGGCGATGCGGGCACGTTCGGCGAGGGCGGCCGCGCGGGCGTGCTCCTCGGTGGCCCGGGCCTCCGCGGCGAGCGCCACCTCGCGCTCCTCGGCACGCCGGCGGGCACTGCGCTGCGCCGTCCCGATCAGGAGAACGCTGACCAGCGACAACCCGACGACGCCGAGTGAGAGCAGCGACTCCTGCTGCCACATCCCGACGGCCAGCCCGGCGGCGGTCGCGACGAGCACCCCGAGCGCCCAGCGCAGCGGCAGCCGGCCACCCGCGGCACCGACCGCGACGTAGCAGAACGCGATCGGGATCGACCAGCGTCCGATGTCGGCGACCAGCAGCGCACCACCCGCGGCGACCGCGACGATCCCTGCGGCGTGCAGGCCGGGCGGGCGGGCCGGGCGGATCGCGATGATCGTCCAACCGGCGATCACCAGCAGGCTGCCGGCGACCGACAGCGCGGACAGCCCGATGCGGGGCGGCCCGATGACCGCCCCGCCCAGGATGATCGGCAGCCAGACCATGGTGGTGATCCGGCGTGCCGCACCCGGCCTGGGATCGAGGATCACCGTCCGAGTGTGGCGCGCGCGGAGCGGTCACCGCGACGGGAGTCCTCCTGCAGCGGCCGCCCGTCCCGACGGATCCGCTGCCGCAGCACCAGGCCCTGGACCGCGAGGCTGATGCCGAACGACAGCGCGATCGTCGACGTCGCGAGCGCGGCCGTCGCGCCACCGATGCTGTGCGCGAACAGCTCGACGCCGACGCGCATCCCGATCGAGATCAGCCACAGCACCAGCGCCGGCACACCGCCGCGCAGGTAGAGGAAGCCCTCACGGGTCTCCAGCGACACCGCGCGGCCCCGGACCCAGCCGAGGACGACGGTGAGGACCAGCTCGGCGCCGATCAGCGCGCCGCCGACGGTGGTGACCGTCGGGTGCGCCTGCACGACCGTGTAGAGGCCCACGACGATCAGGACCAGCGGGAGCCAGATGAGCTTCGTCCGGCTCGCGTACTGGCCGACGACCTGCCGGTAGACGATCCACGCGAGGACGAGGACTGCGATGAGGATCTGCTCGATGTTCACGCCGTCGAGCCTGCTCGCGGTGCCGCCGCGCGGCGCCGACCCACGGGTGGAGCCCGGGTGGATCCCGGGTGGAGGTACCGGCGGCGGATCGAGGTCCTAGTGGCGGATCAGCGTCGTCACCCGCACGACCGAGGGGCCCGGCGGGGTGGAGCCGAACCCGAACCGCACCGGCGGGTCGACGGGGGTGAGCGCGCCCTGGTCGGCGCCGTCCCAGCGGACGTCGGCGGCGGTCACCCGGCGGATGTCGCGCGCGCAGTAGAACTCGTCGCGGCCGTTGCCGGCGCTGCCGCGCGTCCGTACCCCGGGCAGCACCCTCCGGGCGACGACGTCGATCGCCGAGACCCAGGGGATCGACGTCGCGACCCGGCCGGGGACGGCGGCGAGCAGCAGGCCGAGCGGGGGCCGGCCGCCGGTGCGGAAGGTCGCTTCCAGCGGACCGGCGCGCACGGTCCAGCGCGGCCCGTCGACGGCCGCGAACACGGGCAGGATCCGCACCTCGTCGAACGTGTACGTGGTGGAGACGAACTCGGCGACCGCGGGGGTCGGCGCGAGGAGCAGGCGGTGGCCGTCGGGGCGTTCGGCCATGACGTCGGTGAACGTGCCGAGCGGGGAGCGTTCCCAGTGGCCCACCACGATGCGCAGTCCCGCGGCGGTGCCGAGGCCGGCGATGTGGCCGTCGAACCGGTCGATCACGTGTCCCCGTCCGTCAGGCGTTCGACGCCGTCGAGCAGCAGTCGCAGTCCGAATTCCCAGGCCTCGTCGGAGTACTCCTCGTCGAAGCCGCCCTTCTCCCAGATTCGTGTCATCGTCGGGAAGCGTTCCAGGGAGTAGTAGGTGCCCCAGAAGCTGGACCGGGACTCCCAGTAGTCGTCGTAGCCGACGCCGGTGCGGGTGGACACGCTGGTGTCGGTGACGGCGGCGCGGGCGGCGCCGAAGACGTGGGACTCGACCATGCTCGCGACGCGGCTCACCGTGCTCTCGGACAGCCCGGTGAGGGCGACGGCGCGGTAGAGGTCCTCCTGGGCGTCGAGGACGTGCGGGCCCAGCGGCATCCGCCACAGGTTGGAGCGGATGAGCCAGGGGTTGGCCTGGTACATCCGCCAGGCCTCGCGGGCGTGGAACTCGACCTGCGCCCGCCACGGGAGGTCGCGGTCGGGCAGGGCGCGCCCGGCCCAGGCGCGGTCGATCATCAGCTCGAACAGCTCGTCCTTGCCGGGGACGTAGGTGTAGAGGCTCATCGCGCCGACGCCGAGGTGCTGTGCGACCTTGCGCATCGACAGCTCGTCGACGCCGTGTGCGTCGGCGACCTCGATCGCGCCCGTCACGACCTGGTCGAGCGTGAGCTTCTGCCGCGGGCCGCGGGTGGGTGGCGGCGGCGGGTCCCAGAGCAGCCGGATCATGGCGCGGCCCTCGGCCGTTCCCCACTCGGCGCCCTCGTCCCCACCTTGTCCGCCGCCTGGTTCGTCCATTTCGCCGCCTTCCTGGCGAGATTCTCTCCGTACGGTGTACTGTATCGCTCGCCAACGTGGTACGCCGTACGGAATTCGGAGGACGGATGATCCACACCGAGTCGCTCGCCAGGACGTTCACGGTGGGCAAGGAGACGATCGAGGCGGTGCGCGGCATCGACCTCGACGTGGCCGAGGGTGAGCTGGTCGCCTTCCTCGGCCCCAACGGCGCCGGGAAGTCGACGACGCTGCGGATGCTCACCAGCCTGCTGCCGCCCACCTCCGGCTCCGCCACCGTCGCGGGGGTCGACGTGGTCGCGGCGCCGGCCGAGGTCCGCAGGCGCATCGGCTACATCGGCCAGAAGGACGGCGCGGGCCACAACCACCGGGTCTGGGACGAGCTGCTCATGCAGGGCCGCTTCTACGGCATGAGCAAGGCCGACGCCGCCGCGAGCGGTGAGGAGCTGCTGCACACGCTCGATCTCGAGGCGCTGCGCATGCGCAAGGTCAGCTCGCTGTCGGGCGGCCAGAAGCGCCGGCTCGACATCGCGCTCGGCCTCATCCACGCGCCGAGCCTGCTCTTTCTCGACGAGCCCTCCACCGGGATGGACCCGCAGAACCGCGCCAACCTGTGGGAGCACATCATGCGCATCCGCGAGCAGCGCGGCACCACCATCGTGCTCACCACCCACTACCTCGACGAGGCCGACGCGATGGCCGAGCGGGTCGTGATCATCGACGACGGCACGATCATCGCCGACGACACCGCCGAGACACTCAAGGCCAAGCAGGCCGGCGACCGGCTGACCGTCGTCGTCCGCCCCGCCGACGCCGCCGCGGCCCGCGCGCTGCTCGGCACCGAGGGCAGCGAGCTCGCCGAACGCCCCGACGACGACGGGACCGCCCTGTCCGTCCGCGTCGACGCCGCCTCGCACGCCATGCCCGGCGTCCTCGCCCGGCTCCGCGACGCGGGTGTGGACGTCGTCGCCGCGGCCGCCCGCCGCCCCACCCTCGACGACGTGTTCCTCAACCTCACCGGTCGCAGCCTGCGCGAAGGAGAGTCCTGATGGCGGTCCTGACCCTTCCCGTCCCGGCGCGGACCAACGTGGTCACCGACGTCGGCCACGTCTGGTGGCGCGAGACGCTCACCATCCTGCGCGACCCGTTCTCGCTGATCTTCTCGCTGCTCCAGCCCCTGGTGTTCCTCGGACTGTTCGGCCCCCTGCTCTCGGGTCTCGCGGGCAACGGTGAGCTGTTCGGCGGGTCGTCGCTGCAGTGGTTCCTGCCCGGTGTCGTCGTCATGATCACGATGTTCGGGACGTCGATGACCGGGTCGACGCTGCAGTTCGAGATCATGACCGGCGCGTTCGAGCGCATCCTGGCGACGCCGCTGTCGCGGTCGGCGCTGATGATCGGGCGGGCGCTGAAGGAGCTCACCCCGCTGGTCGTGCAGGCCGCGATCATCACGCTCGTCGCGATCCCGTTCGGGTTCGTGCTCCACCCGCTGCACGTGCTGGTGGGGCTGCTGATCCTGGGGATCTTCGGCGTCGGCGTCGGGGCGCTGTCCTACGCGCTGGCGATCGCGGCCCGCAAGACGGAGTGGATCTTCTGGGCGGTGCAGCAGTCGTTGCTGTTCCCGCTGCTGATCCTGTCCGGGATGATGCTGCCGCTCGAGACCGGTCCGGGCTGGATGCAGGTGGTGTCGAAGTTCAACCCGCTCACCTACGTCGTCGACGCGGAGCGGATCCTGTTCGCCGGTTCCTTGGGTGACGTGAAGATCCTCTGGGGCCTGGTCGCGGCCCTGGTCACCGCGGCGATCGGCCTGTGGGTCGGAATCCGGTCGATCCGCAAGGCGACGATCTGACGAGCCTGTGAGTGGCAATGGTCGCCATAGCGACCAGTGCCACTCACGAGGGGTTCTACAGGTCCAGCGCTGCCCGCGCCGCCGCCGACGTGAGGCCCGCCCGAGCGGAGCGGGCCGTCGTCCAGCCGCGAGCGTCCCACTCCGGCCCGGCCAGTGAATCGGCGGCCAGCAGCACCTGGGCGAAGCGGACGCCACGGAACCGGGCGACCGCGATGAACGCCGACGCCTCCATGTCGACGGTCACGCATCCCTCCGCGCGGCGTCGCTCCACCCGGGCGCGGGTCTCGCGGTAGACGGCGTCGGTGGTCCAGGTCCGGCCCGTGACGTGCGGCAACCCGGCGGCGTCGAGCGTCCGCTGCAGGACCTCGACACCGTACGGGTCGGCGTCGACGACCCGGCCCGGAAGCAGGTAGTGCGCCGACGTGCCCTCGTCGCGCAGCGCGCTGCCGACGACGACCGCGTGCCCCATCACGAGATCCGGAACGAGCACCCCGGCGCCGCCGACGGCGACGACCCGCCGGGCGCCCATCGCGATCAGCTCCTCCAGCGTCATCGCCGCGAGCGGGGCGCCGATCCCGGGATGGACGACCGCGACCGGCCGGCCGTCGACCTCGATCTCCCACACCACGGACTCGCGTTCGGACGACAGCCGCGTGAGCCGCCGCGCCCCGGCCTCGACGAACCCGGCGACGACCTCCGGGAAGAAGCACAGCACCGCCGCCTCGGGGAGCCGGGCGCGGCGGGCGTGCAGCGACGGGTCGAGGACGCCGGGCTCGGCGAGGTCGTCCTCGTGAAGGGGGTCCACGGGGTCGATCATGCACACAGTCACTCGAACGTGTTCCACGTGGAACCACGGCGGTCGTACGGTGGGCTCCCCGGGTCCCGCCGGGGACGTCGAGGGAGGGGAGCCGACCGTGCCACAGCCTGCCGGAGCCGAGCTGGAAGCCGTCCGCGAGCGGCGCAAGCAGCTGCGCGAGAAGTACCTGCGGCCCGCGGCCGACCGGTCGCCGACGACCGTCCGCGGCGTCCACCACCTCGCGCTGGTCTGTCGCGACGTCGAGCAGACCATCCGCTTCTACCAGGACACCCTCGGGTTCCCGCTGGTCGAGCTCGTCGAGAACCGCGACTACGCCGGCTCCAGCCACTTCTTCTTCGACATCGGCAACGGGAACCTGCTGGGCTTCTTCGACTTCCCCGGCCACGACCACCGCGACTACGAGGAGACGATCGGCGCCGTCCAGCACCTCGCGCTGTCGACGTCCCCGGAGGAGTTCGAGGCGGCCAAGGCCCGGCTCGAGGCGGAGGGCATCGACTACCTCGGCCCGGACCGCGGCGTCGACAACAGCCTCTACATCCGCGACCCCAACGGCGTCGGCATCGAGTTCTACCGCGAGGAGCTCGGGAAGTTCGAGGGCGAGCCGCTGCTGTAGCCGCCGCCGACACCCGGGGGTCGCCCCTACCGACCCGTTCGCCCGGTCCGTGGCACTCTGGTCCGAGGCCTGCCGGGCCGTACGGAGCACGCGTCGACGGGGTGAGAGCACAGCATGGACGGTGGGTACCAAGGACCGACGCGTCCTGTCGGCCGAGGCGGCCCACCTCCGCGCCAGCAGCGCCGGGGTCCCGGCTGGGGCCAGCCGCAGCGGCCCCGGCAGAACATGCCGCCGCCCCCGCCGCAGGGAGGCCGTCGGCCGCCGCCCGCGCGCACCTCGGTGATGCCGACGACGCCCGCCGGCGACCGCCCGCCCGTCCGGTTCGACCCGCCGGGCGGCGGGCCGCCGACGCGGGCCCCGCGCCCGCGGCGCAAGGGGCGGTGGCGTCGCCGAATCCTGGCGTTCGTCGCCTTGCTGCTGCTGCTGATCATCGGCTTCGGCGTCTACCTCGACGTCAACCTCCAGCGCGTCGACGCCCTGCCCGCCGACAGCGCCACCACGTCCGACGGCACCAACTGGCTGATCGTCGGCTCCGACAGCCGCGCCGGGCTCAGCGACGAGCAGCAGCAGGAGCTGGCGACGGGCGGGGACGTCGGCCAGCGCACCGACACGATCATGCTGCTGCACAGTGGCAGCTCGGGTTCGGTGCTCGTGAGCATCCCGCGCGACTCCTACGTCCCGATCGAGGGCCACGGCAGCGGGAAGATCAACGCGGCCTACGCGTTCGGCGGACCGCAGCTGTTGATCAAGACCGTCGAGGCGGCCACCGGCCTGCACATCGACCACTACGCCGAGATCGGCTTCGGCGGGTTCGTCGGTGCCGTCGACGCGGTCGGTGGCGTCGACATGTGCATCCCGCAGGCCATCAAGGACCCCAAGGCGGGCCTCGACATCAAGGCCGGCTGCCAGGAGCTCGACGGCGGCACCGCGCTCGGCTACGTCCGCACCCGCGCCACCGCGGGTTCCGACTTCGACCGCGTCGCCCGCCAGCGCGCGTTCCTGTCCGCGCTGATCAGCAAGGCCACCAGCCCGGCGACGCTGCTCAACCCGTTCCGCATCGTGCCGCTCGGCAGCGCCATGACGGGGACGATCACCGTCGACAGCTCCGACCACATCTGGAACCTCGCGAGCCTGGGCCTGTCGATGCGCGGTATCTCGGCAGGCGACGGCGTCGCCACCACCGTGCCGGTCGGGGGCACGCCGACGATCGGCGGCGAGTCCGTCGTCCGCTGGGACAAGACGCGGGCGCAGGCGCTCTTCGGGGCGCTGGGCAAGGACCAGGCACCCCCGAAGAACGCACTCGGCCCGTAAGGAGCGCTCAGGCCGGCTTGCGGGTCCGCCGGCGCGGGGCCGCGGCCTCCTCGTCGTCCTTCGCGGCGTCCTTCTTCGTGGTGCGCCGACGCGGCTCGGGCTTCTCGGCTTTCTCCTCGGCCGGCTCGTCCGGGGCTGGCTCCGCTTCCTTCTCGGGAGCCTTGCCCGACGATCCGCGCGCCGCTTCGACACTGCGCTGCAACGCCGTCAGCAGGTCGGTCATGCTGTCGCCGTCGTCGGACGGCTTCTCCGGCGCCGGCGCCGGACGGCTGTCACCGCTGGTGCGCTTTCGCTCGATCATGTCGGCGACGGCGTCGCGGTACTCGTCGTGGAAGTCCGACGGCTCGAAGTCGGCGCCCAGGCTCTCCACGAGCGACGCCGCCATCTGCAGCTCCTGCGGCCGCAGCTCCACCTCGACGTCGAGGATGTCGAACTCGGGCTCGCGGACCTCGTCGGGCCACAGCATCGTCTGCAGCACAATGGCTTTGCCGCGCACCCGCAGCAGCGCCAACGTCTCCCGCTGCCGCAACGCCACCTTGACGACGGCCATCCGGTCGGTGTCGGTCAGCGCCTCCCGCAGCAGGGCGTAGGGCTTGGCGGCCTTCGTCTCCGGCTCGAGGTAGTAGCTCTTGTCGAACAGCAGCGGATCGATCTGGTCGGACGGCACGAACTCGATGACGTCGATCTCGTGGCCCGTCGCGACCGGCAACGAGTCGAGGTCGCCCTCGTCGAGGGTGATCAGCTCGCCGTCCTCGGTCTCGAAGCCCTTGACGATGTCGGCGTACTCGACCTCCTCGCCGTCGATCGAACACGTCCGCTTGTAGCGGATCCGACCACCGTCCGTGGCGTGCACCTGATGGAACCGGATGTCGTGGTTGGTCGTCGCGGAGTACAGCTTGACGGGCACGCTGACCAGCCCGAACGAGACCGCACCGCTCCACATCGCTCGCATGGCGCTCTACTACCCAGCCTTCCCCGTCTGCCGCCCGGTACGCGCCGACCCGCCCCGTATGGCGCAGCGTGACGACTTCTGGTGACAGCATGGCGGCGTGCAGCCCATGCTCGCCACCCCCGGCGCGCTCCCGACCGGCCCCGGATGGGTGTTCGAGGTCAAGTGGGACGGCATGCGGCTGCTCGCCGACGTCCGCGACGGCACCGTCCGGCTCCACACCCGCAGCGGACGCGACGTCACCGGCAGCTTCCCCGAGCTCGCCGGCCTCGACGCCGTCGCGCCCGACCTGCTCCTCGACGGGGAGGTCGTCCTGATCGACCGCGGAGTCCCCAGCTTCGCCGCCCTCGCCGAACGCATCCACGGCACCGTCAGCGCCGCCCGCGCCGCCGCGAGACCCGTCACCTTCATGACGTCCGACGTCCTGCGCCTCTACGGCGTCGACCTCACCGCGCGGCCGCTGCTCGAACGCCGCGCCACCCTCGAACGCCTCGACCTCTCCGGGGTGCCTGCGCTGTCGCTGTCCCCGTCCTACACCGACGGTGAGGCCCTCCTGGCCGCGACGGCCGAACAGGGCATGGAGGGTGTCGTCGCCAAGCGGGGCGACAGCCCCTACACGCCGGGCCGCCGCGGCGCGTGGGTCGAGGTGACGCACCGGACGACGACGCCGTGCCTCATCGCCGGCCGCCGCGCCGAACGCTCGACGGCCTCCCGGATCGCGGCGCTGCTCGTCGGCCTCCCCGGACCCCACGGGCTGCGCTTCGCCGGCAGGGTCACCGCCGGGCTCGCAGGCGATGCCGTGCAACGCGTCCTGCACGGCGCCCTCGACGGCCTGACGCGCATCGCCCCACCCTTCGGGGAGGACGTCCCCCGCGTCGACAGCGCCGGCGCGCAATGGTGCGAACCGGTCGTCGTCGCCGAGATCGCCCACGCCGGCTGGTCGGACGACGGCCGCATGCTGCGGCCCGAGTTCCGGGGCCTGCGCGACGACCTCCCCCCCGACGACCTCCCCCGCGGGGTTTGAGCCCACCGGGTGCTGACACCCGATCGTGTCAGGCGCCAGGATGTCCCCCGACAGCTCGAGAAGGGGGCTCAGACGTGGTGGACTTCGACGCACTCAAGGGCAAGGCGGAGGAACTGCTCAACGAGCACGGCGACAAGATCGAGGACGGCGCCGTGAAGCTCGGTGAGGTCGTCAAGGACAGGTTCGGCCACGACGAGCAGGTCGACATGGTCGTCGGCAAGATCAAGGACTTCGTGCCCGACCCCGAACAGCCCGCTCCCGGTCAGTGACCAGGTGTGATGACGTGACGGTGTCCGCTCCCACCGGGTTCCCCTCGGCGGGAGCGGACGCTCCGTACCGGCTACCGTGTTCATGATGAGCGAGCCTCGGCGAGTGCAAGATCGACACAGCGCCTGCGCGCAGCGCCGACCGAGCTCTGGCGAGGGAGTGCGAGTGCGATGAGCGGCATGGTGACGTGGCAGGCCGAGGACGAGGTCGCCCTGGAGGGTGCCCGGGTCCTGATCGGACAGACGGGGTTCCGCGCCCTCGGCCGGGTCGTGCGCACCGGCCCGAACGGTGAGCTCACCTCGTCGTACCGGTTGACCGTCAACGAGGACCGGGTCGTGGAGCGGTTGTCGGTCACGGCGGCGACGGCCGACCGGGAGCGGCACCTCACGATGAACCGCACCGAGGACGGCTACTGGCTGCTCGACGACGGCTCGGGCAGCACCCGGTCCGACTTCGGCGGGGCGGTGGACGTCGACCTCGAACGCAGCCCGCTGTTCAACACGCTGCCGATCCGCCGGCTGAACCTGCACCTGGAGCCCGGGGACCATGTGATCCCGGTGCTGTTCGTGTCGCTGCCGTCGTTGTCGGTGGAGCTGGTCGACCAGCGCTACCGGACGGTCTCGGTGTCCGACGGGACGTCGCCCGCTGTGGTCAACTTCAGCTCGGGCGACTTCAGCGCCGATCTGACGGTCGACGCCGACGGCATCGTGGCCCACTACCCGGGGCTGGCGCGCCGGGTCGGGGCGATCGAGCCGGTCGCCTGACGGCGCGTCACACAGCGAGAGTCAGTCGGCCCAGCCGACGATCACGTCGCCGCGCCTGCCCAGCTCCCGCAGCTCGGGCAGGATGCCGGGGCGGAGCGTCACGTGCTCGGTGAGCGGTTCGCGGGTGGCCGCCCAGCGTTGCCGCGCGAGGTAGCCGGCCTTCACGGTGGCGGCGAGCCCGCCCGTCGACGCGAGTGCCCCGCGCATGGCGCCGAGCCGGCCGAGGGCTTCGTCGACGGCGGCGAGCAGGGCGTCGCGGTTGCCCTCGCACATGGCGAGGACGAGCTCGGGGCGGGTGCCGGCGACGCGGGTGCCGTCGGCGAACGAGCTGGCGGACAACGCGAGGGGGAGGTCGTCGTCGGGTTCGCCGGCGCCGACGGCCGCGAGCACGGCGGCGAGCAGGTGCGGCAGGTGGCTGATCCGGGCGACGGCGAGGTCGTGCTCGTCGGCCGCCGCGGGGACGACGTGCGATCCGCAGGCCCAGGCGAGCTCGGCGACGTCGGCCCACACGTCGAGGTCGGCGCCGTCGTCGGAGACGACGACCCAGGGCGCGCCGGTGAACAGCCCGGCGGTGCCGGCGGCCCACCCCGACTCGGCGGTGCCGGCCATGGGGTGGCCGCCGACGTAGCGGGCCTGCGGTGCGTAGCGGGCGACCTCGTCGGCGACAGCGACCTTGACGCTGACGGCGTCGGTCAGCCGGACCGTCGGCGCGACCTCATCGACGCGGCGCAGCACGTCGGGCAGGGCGGGCAGCGGGGTCGCGAGCACGACGAGCGCGTCGGCCTCGACGGCCCGGCGCAGTGCGGCGTCGAGGTCGGTGGTGACGTCGTAGCCGTCGGCACGGGCCTGCTCGGCCGTGCCCTCCGACGCGCTCGTGCCCCACACGGCCCGCCCGGCCTTGTCGGCGGCCCGGATCAGCGAGCCGCCGATCAGCCCGGTCCCGACGACGCACAGCGCACGCTCACCCATGCGGCGGAACGGTACGCGGGGGGTCAGGCGCGTTCGATCGCGGCCGCCACCCGCAGCACGCCGCGCTCCTCCAGCCGCACGCCGACGACCTGCACGCCGACGGGCAGGCCCGCGAACTGCCCGTCGGCGGCCGGCGAGGGGCCGGGAACCGACACCGCGGGCCATCCCGTCACGTTGAACGGCATGGTCAGCTCCAGCAGCCCCATCCGGACGGGCGCGTTCTTCCCGTCGATCGGCACGGTCGTCGCGTGCAGCGGGGTGGCCGGCTGGCGGGTCGTCGCCAGGACGAGGACGTCGACGGCGTCGCAGGCCTGCCGCATCGCGGTGGTCAGCCGAAGCCGGGCGCGCTGGGCGTCGACGTACTCCGACGCGGTGATGTGGTCGTTGGGCTCCAGCCGCTCGAGCGTGCCGGGCTGGTAGTCGCTGCGCCGCGTCTTGAGCCAGGCTCGGTGCGTCGCGTAGGCCTCGGCGTTGCAGATGTCGAAGTAGGTCTTGGCGAAGCGGTCGGCCATCGGCGTCGAGATCTCGGTGATCTGCGCGCCCTGCTTCTCCAGCAGCGCGACCGCCTCGGCGACGTTGGCGCGGGTGCCCGGGTCGGTGGCCTGCCAGTACGCGTCGGTGAGGACCCCGACCCGCACGCCCGAGACGCCGGGCTGCTGGATGCCGCCGCCGGTGCCGCCGGCGCGGCTCAGGACGTCCCACGCGACGCTCGCCGAGTGCGTGTCGCCGGTGAGGAGCCCGACGTGGTCGTAGGTGTCCGACAGCGGGAACACGCCCTCCTTGGGCAGCACCCCCCGCGTCGGCTTCAGCCCGACGACCCCGCACAGTGCCGCCGGGGTGCGGACGCTCGCGCCCGTGTCGGTGCCGATCGTCAACGCCAGGTGGCCGGCCGCGACGGACGCCGCCGGGCCGGACGACGAGCCGCCGGTGATGCGGGTCGGGTCGTGCGGGTTGAGCGCCGGCCCGGACGCCGAGGTGTCGCCCGTGGGCCCGTAGGCGAACTCCTGCGTGTGCAGCTTCGCGACGACGACCGCGCCGGCCTCGCGCAGCCGCGTCACGATCGGGGCGTCGGCGGTGGCGGGCGGCGAGTCGGCCATGACGTTGGACCCGCAGAGCGTCTGCAGGCCCTCCATGTCGACGAGGTCCTTCACCCCGACCGCGACGCCGTGCAGTGGGCCGCGCCACTCGCCGCGGGAGATCTCGTCGGTGGCCGTGGCGGCGGCGGCCAGCGCACGCTCCTCGTCGAGGGTGACCACCGAGTTCGTGGTGTCGCCGCGCAACCGCTCCAGTGTGTCGCGCAGGTGCTCGGTCGGGGAGAGCTCACGGGATCGCAGGGCGAGCGACAGGTCACGGATCGAGAGGGCCACCGCGCAAGCTTGCTACCCCGGCCCGCCGGACCCGAGCGCGGGTTGCCCAGGTCACGCCGGCGCGAGCGCCTCCAGCGCGAGGCCTGCATAGAGCGCGACGCCCGTGGCCATCGCCGCCTCGTCGAACACCACGCGGTTGGAGTGGTTCGACGCCGCCTCGCAGGGATCGATCCCCGGCGGGCAGGCACCCAGGAACGCCAGCGCCCCCGGCACCTCGCGCAGCACGTAGGAGAAGTCCTCGGCACCCATGATCGGGTCGGGCATCTCGACGGTCCGCCGCGCCCCCACGAGCCGCCTGCCCAGGTCGGACACCTGCGCCGCCGCCTGCCGGTCGTTCGACGTCACCGGGTAGCCGGAGCCGATCCGCACCTCGGCCTCGCAGCCGTGCGCCATCGCCGTGTACCGGCACACCCGCTGGACCTCCTCGTGCAGCATGCGACGGACGGGCTCGGACATCGTCCGCAGCGTGCCCTCCATCTCGGCCGTCTCCGGGATGACGTTGTTCGTCGTGCCCGCCGCGATCCGCGCGATCGTCAGCACCGCCGGCTGATGGGTGTCGACGCGGCGGGTCAGCATCGTCTGCAACGCCCCCACCATCGCCGCGGCCGCGGGCACCGGATCGACGGCGTCGTGGGGTGCCGACGCGTGGCCGCCGCGGCCCGTCACCGTCACGTGCAGGGTGTCGGCCGCCGCCATGATCGGGCCCGGCCGCGTGTGCACGTCACCGCTCGGCACGGTCGCGCTCACGTGCAGTGCGAACGCCGACTCCGGCATCCCCGCCGGGCCACCCGGCCCCAGCAGCCCCTCGTCGATCATGTACCTGGCGCCGTGGAAGCCCTCCTCGCCCGGCTGGAACATGAACAACACCCGGCCCGCCAGCGCGTCGCGCGACTCCGCGAGCAGCCGCGCCGCCGACGCCAGCATCGCGACGTGCACGTCGTGCCCGCACGCGTGCATCGCCCCGTCGACCGTCGACGAGAACGCGACCCCCGAGTCCTCCTGCAGCGGCAGCGCGTCCATGTCCCCGCGCAGCAGCACCGTCGGCCCCGGCCGCGCACCCTCCAGCACCGCGACCACCGACGACACCTCCCGCCCCAGGTGCACACGCACCGGCAGGTCGGCCAGCGCACCCAGCACGGCCTCCTGCGTCCGCGGCAACCGCAACCCGATCTCGGGCCGCCGGTGCAGTGCACGGCGCAACGTCACCGTCCGCGGCTGGACGGCGCGGGCACGCCGGTGGAGGTCGGCGAGACGCTCGTCGGCCGGGGACATGCGCCGATCCTCGCACTGCCGGGACCTGATCGGGTGCACTTCCACCGGGTGACGGAACGGCGAAGTTATGGCTGTGGCGTGGACCACACAGGGCGACGGGCCTACCGTAGACGTATGGCGGTGCAGAGCGTCCAAGCGCGCGACGACACGCGTGACCAGGCCCTGCCCGGATACGCGGTCGCGGCGATCCGCGAGGAAGGCCGCTGGCGCTGCGCCCGGCTCGACCCCGCCGCCCTCGTCGACCTCGACGCCGCCATCACCGAGCTGCGCGCCCAACGTTCCACCGGCGCCGTCGTCGGTCTCCTCGACGTCGACGACGAGTTCTTCGTCCTCCTGCGGCCCGCCCCCGGCGGGGTGTCGATGCTCGTGTCCGACGCCGTCGCCGCCCTCGACTACGACGTCGCCGCCGACGTCCTCGACCTCCTGCGCGTCGACCTCCCCGCCGAGGGCGAGGACGCGCTCTGGCCCGAGGGCGACCTCGGCATCCTCTCCGACCTCGGCCTGCCCGCCGACGAGCTCGAGGTCCTCGTCGGCGAGCTCGAGCTCTACCCCGACGAGCAGCTCGCCACCATCGCCCGCCGCTGCGGCTTCGCCGACGCGCTCGCCGAGGTCGTCGGCGGCCGCTGAGCCCGCCCGGTGATCCCCGCTCCGTCCGACGAACTGCTCGTCCGCCGCGCCCTCGACGTCGCCCGCGGCGCGCTCGCGACCGGTGACGTCCCCATCGGCGCGATCGTCGTCGACTCCGCGGGTGCCGAGGTCGCGGCCGCCTGCAACGCCCGCGAAGCCCTCGGCGACCCCACCGCCCACGCCGAGGTCCTCGCCCTGCGCGCCTCCGCCGCGGCCGTGGGGGAGTGGCGGCTCGAGCAGTGCACCCTCGTCGTGACCCTGGAGCCATGCACCATGTGCGCCGGGGCGATCTGGCTCTCCCGGATCCCCCGCGTCGTGTTCGGGGCGTGGGAGCAGAGGACCGGCGCCGTCGGCTCCCTGTGGGACGTCCTGCGCGACCGCCGCCTCAACCACCGCCCCGAGGTCGTCGCCGGAATCCTGGCCGACGAGTGCGCGGCGCTGCTGCAGGAGTTCTTCACCGAGCGACGCTGATCCGGGCCGTCGATAGGGTTGCCGCGTGCCCTCCCGCGTGCAGCGTGCCGCTGCCTATGTCGTCTGCGTCGAGGACGGACAGGTCCTGCTCAGCAGGCTGAACCCCCGCCTCGGATCACGCTGGACCCTCCCCGGCGGCGGCATCGAACACGGCGAACACCCCGCCGACACCGCCGTCCGCGAGGCCGAGGAGGAGACCGGCCTCGAGGTCCGCGTCGACGACCTCCTCACCGTCGACTCCATCCACCTCGTCCGTGACCACGTCACCGGTGCCGAGATGGACCACCACGGGATCCGCATCGTCTACTCCGGAACCGTCGTCGGCGGGACGCTGCGCAACGAGATCGGCGGCTCCAGCGACGCCGCCGCCTGGGTCCCCGTCGCCGCCCTCGACGGCCTCGACCAGGTCAGCCTCGTCAAGATCGGCTTCGACGCCTGGCGTGCCGCGCAACGAGACCTCCCCGGCGCCGGGGTCGTGGAGGGGGCCGGGTAAGCTCGTCGGCGGTAGCGTGTCCGAGCGGCCGAAGGAGCACGCCTCGAAAGCGTGTGAGGGTTCACGCCCTCCGTGGGTTCAAATCCCACCGCTACCGCCAGCCTGAACAGGCGAAACGCCGGGCCCCCGCACAGGGAGCGCCCGGCGTTCGTTCTTTCAGGAGGGTGGGTCCGTCGATCGGACCACGTCGGCGTCGTCATCCGGGACCGCCGGTCGGCCGAGGGGCGCGGCGGGCGCGCGGGACGAGAGTCGGAGACGTCAACGACCAGCACGCCGCCGCGAGCACGAGCGCCGCCCGGAACGTCGGCTTCACCAAGGGATTCATCTTCTGGAACTGGGACCCCACAGCCGACACGGAGCTCGAGCTCGTCGGGATCACCGGGAACTACCTCGACGACAAGGGCCTCGACTCCGGGCCGCCCGTCGGCACGATCGTCCCCCACGGCCAGACGATCCAGTCCTTCGAGGTCACCTGGCTCGCCGCCAAGGACAACCAGGTCACCGCCGAGTTCCAGGAGATCCACTACGACGGCACCCCGACCGGTCACTACATCGACGTCGACATGAACGTGGACGCGTTCGACACGCCCAGCCACGACATCGCGTCGGTCGACGGGCTCGCCCTGGTCCAGGAGACCGACCCCATGATCTCCGACATCACCTGAGCCCGCGCTACCGTGCGGCCGTGCCGGACACCCGCCTCGACACCGAGCGGATCCAGGCGGCCCGCAGGGTCGTCGACCCGGTCTACCTCGACACCCCGCTGTACCGCTGCCAGGCGCTGGAGCCCGATCTCGGTTGCGCGGTGAGCGTCAAGCTCGAGACGGCCAACCCGGTGCGCAGCTTCAAGGGCCGCGGCACCGAACTGATCGCGGCCGGCCTCGGCTCCGGGTACGTCGTGTGCGCGAGCGCGGGCAACCTCGGCCAGGCCCTCGCATGGTCGGGCCGGCGGCGCGGTCTCGACGTCACCGTCGTCGCCCCCCGTTCCGCTCCGGCCGCGAAGCTCGATCGCATCCATGCCCTCGGTGCCCGGCTCGAACTGGTCGACGGCGACTTCGACTCCGCCCGGGAGCGGGCGTCGCACATCGCGCGCCGCGACGGGATCCGGCTCGTCGAGGACAGCCTCGACGTCGAGACCTGCGAGGGCGCGGCCACCATCGGCCTGGAGATCGTCGCGCAGGCGCCGTCCGCCGACGTCGTGCTGATCGCCCTCGGCGGCGGCGCCATGGCCACCGGCATCGGGCATGTGCTGAAGGAGCTCGCGCCCGGCGTCGAGGTCGTCTGTGTGCAGCCCGCCGGCGCCCCCGCGATGACCCTCTCCTACCGGGCGCGGCGGGTCGTCACCACTGAGTCGACGACCACGATCGCCGACGGCGTCGCCGGTCGCCGCCCCATCCCCGCGGTGCTCGACGACCTCCTACAGGTCGCCGACGACGCCGTCCTCGTCGAGGAGGCGTCGATCGTCGCCGGGGTGCGGATGCTGTTCGAGCACGCGGGCCTGGTCGTCGAGCCCTCCGGGGCGCTGGGCGTCGCAGCGATCCTGGAGGACCACGCGAGGTTCGCGGGCCGCCACGTGGTGACCGTGGTGTGCGGCGGCAACGTCGATCTCGACGCGCACCGCCGCTGGGTCACACCTCCTTCGTGAGGTCGCGGCGGCCGGGGACCATCATGACGAGGTCCTTGCGGAGGTCGATGCCGCGTCGCGGGGCGCGGACGACCCGGGATCCGGCGACGAGATCGTGCAGCGTGCGTCGCACACCGGGGACCGCGGCAAGGACGAGGGACACGGCGAGGACCAGCACCCCGATGTAGCCGAGAACGTCGCCGCCGGCGCTGCGGAGGCCACCCGCGATGCCCATCAGCACGAAGGGCGCCAAGAGGATCACCAGCCGGACGAGCGCAGCGGCGGGAGTGAGACGCGGCGCCGTCGGCGAGACGGGAACGACGCGCAACCCAGCGAGCCCCTTGCCGAGCGTCTGGCCATCGCGGCGGACGAGCAGGAAGAGCTCAAGGGCGACGTAGGCAAGCAGCAGGCAGATCGCAGCGCCGACCGATCCCCACGTCCCACGGTCGAGAACAGGGACGAACGGCAGACCGACGAGCGTCACCGGAATCGCGAGCACGAAAGCGAGGGCACAACACATGGCGAGGTCGAGCGCGCGGGCCAGGAGGCGGCGGCCTAAGGGAGCGGATTCGTAGGGCACGTCCGATCTTCGGCCCCGAACAGCTGCCCGTTACGTCCGATTGCGACGTTCAGCGCGGGTCGCGCCACATCGGGTAGATCGTCGGGCCGTCGGGAGGGAGTCGTTGTGCCCCAAGGTCGACGAAGCCGAGGCGCTCGTAGAGGCGACGGCCGCTCGCCTCCCGGAAGGCGCCCGACACCCTCGCGGTCGCAGATCTCGAGCACAGGTGCGGGCAGCCGCGTCCCGACCCCGCGGCCCTGGCTCTCCGGCCGCGCCCCGATGAAGAGCAGGTGCCAGTGCGGCTCGGTGGGGTGCCGACGCTGCATGAACTCTTGGATCCTGGCGGCGTTGCGGTCGCGGGAACCGAAGGCGCGCACCACGTCCGGGATCTGACGCGGCCTCTCGCAGGTGGTGGGTCGCGCATAGCCGGGTGGGAGGCAGACGGCGGCGCCGCCGGGGACGGTCCATGCTCCGCCGCCTTGTCGCTGCGCGCGAGGTCCATCCGGAACAGGGCGCGCAGCCGGCGGGCGCGTCGGCTCACGTCGCAGGGATGAAGTGCGCGACGACGGGGTCGTCGGCGAAGGTGGCCGTAAGGACGTCGAGCATCGTGTCGCGGTCGGCGGGCCCGGCGCGCCGCGCCGGCTCTGGCGCTGCTTCCACAGCTTCCACAGTGGGACGGCGCGCCGGGTGTCAGCTCGCCAGCTTGAGCCCGACGACGCCGCCGACGATCGCGGCGAGGCACAGCAGTCGGACGGTCGTGGCGGCCTCGCCGAGGACGACCATCCCGTAGAGCGCGGTGCCGACCGCGCCGATGCCGACCCAGACGACGTACGCGGTGCCGATGGGCAGCGTCCGCAGCGCCCAGGCGAGTCCGGCCATGCTCAGGACGAGCGCGATGCCGAACACTACGGCCGGGACCGGCGTGCTGAAGCCTTCGGAGCGGGCGAGCGCCGCGGCCCACACGGTCTCCAGGACGCCCGACACGATGAGCACGATCCACGCCATGACATGCCTCCCCAGGGCGCCGTCTTGTCGTTCCGGGTACGACGCGCTCGTCCGGGGTGGCCGCGGTGGGCGGCTCCGGTTCGACGGTAGCAACTCCCGCCATCTGGACCGTGGCGACGAACAGGGCCGGTAATGTACGGTCATTCCGTCGGCAGGGAGGGGGTGTCATGGTGCAGCGCACGCTCAGCCTCGTCCGGTCCACGGTGGCGGGCCTGCCTCCGATGACGCTCATCGACGCGGTCCGTGCGCAGGGCGTCGGCGCGTTCGTGCTCGACGTCCGTGAGCCTGCCGCGTTCGCCGCAGGCCACCTGTCGGGCTCGGTGAACATCGCCGCCGACGACGCCGTCCGCTTCTCCGAGCTGTGCGAGGCGCTGCTCCCGTCGGGTGTCGACGTCGTGCTCGCCGGTCCGGCCCAGGTCGCCGCCCGTGCGGCAGAGCTGGTCGAGGGCCACGCGCCGGTCGTCGGACACCTGGCCGATCCCGGAGCCGGTGCGGCGTCGCGTCGGTTCGGCGCGGTCGAGCGGGCCGGTGCGCGGCAGGTCGTCGACGTCCGGTCGGACGGTCGCGCGGTCGACGGCGCGGTCCGGATCCCGGTGTCCGACGTGCTGGGCCGTCTCGCCGAGCTGCGTCCCGACGTCCCGACGGCGGTGCTCGACACCGACGGTCGCGCGTCGTCGGCGGTGGCGTCGTTGTTGCGCGCGTGCGGGTTCGGCGAGGTGAGCGAGGTCGTCGAGCTGCCCGACGGCGCCGTTCCGGTGTCGTCGCGTCCGCGGCTGCGCCTGCTCGCCAGCGCCTGACGTCCGTCTCTGCAAGCCTCTGGCGTGTGATCCAGATCCCGTCTGCCCGCGTGGTCCGAAACGGACGACTGTGGCAAGGTCATTGCTTGCGGTGTACTAAATAATCTTGCCCGGTCGTCCGGGCGGGGACGGACGGTGACGTGACCACGCATTCCGAGCGCCCCACGGCACCCGTCCACTCCGAGCACGACCCCGAGCGTTCCGGCGCCGCCCTGCTCTCGCACCGCCAGCTGCGCCGCATCCTGCCCGCGGCCGTCATGTTCACCTGGCTCGGACCGTTCGCGATGGACGCCTACAGCCCGGCCTTCCCGGCGATCCAGGCGGAGTTCGGTACGTCCGACGGTCTGGTCCAGGCCACGCTCGCGACGACGTTGATCGGCCTGTCGATCGGGCAGCTGATCGTCGGGCCGCTGTCCGACCGGTTCGGCCGCCGCCGACCGCTCGCCGTCGGGCTCGCCGGATACGTGGCCGCCTCGGTGCTGTGCTCGTTCGCATGGTCGATCGAGGTGCTGATCGGCGCCCGGTTCCTGCAGGGCCTCTCGGCCGCCGCCGGGATCGCCGTCGCCAGGGCGGTCGCCCGCGACGTGCACTCCGGCCCGCAGCTCGCCCGCTTCTACTCCCTGCTCACCGCAGCCACCGCGCTCGCCCCGATGCTCGGCCCGATCTTCGGGGCAGGCCTGCTCGAAGCGGGTCTGACCTGGCGATACATCTTCGGGTTGACCCTGCTGCTCGGCGTCGTCGGACTCGGGCTCGTCGTGTTCGTCCTGCCCGAGACCCATCCCGACCGCATCGGCGGGCGCACCCCGCCCACACGCGCCGAACGCGAACGACGCGCCACCCTCCACGGACCCGCGCTCACGCTGTGGAGCCTGCTGCGGCGCAGGCACGTCGTCGTCAGCGCGCTGGTGCTGGGCTTCGTCGGCGCCGCGATGATCGCGCACCTCGCCGGCCTCTCGTTCTTCCTGCAGAACGAACGTGGCCTCAGCCCCGCGGGCTACAGCATCGTGTTCGCCGTCGACGCCGTCGGCATGATCCTGGCCAACAACGTCAACCGACTGCTGCTGCGACGGTTCACCGCGCAGCGCCTGCTGTCGACCGCCGTCCCCGTGATGCTGACCTTCACCGTCGTCTTCGCGATCCTGCTCAAGTTCGACGCGCCCCTGCCCGCGGTGCTGCCCGCGCTGTTCGCGTTCGTCAGTTGCTGGGGCTTCGTGATGCCCAACGCGATCGCCGTCGGGATGTCGGTCGAGCGGCACGCCGCCGGGCGGGCGTCGGCGGTGCTCGGCGTCGCCCAGTTCGGGTTCTCCGCGTTCAGCGCTCCGCTCGTCGGCACCGTGCCGCCCGCGTTCGGGGTGCCTCCGATGGCGACCGTGATCGTCGTCTGCCTCGCCCTCGCATTCAGCGTTCAGCTCGTCGCCCGGATCCGGCTGCCACGCCGGCAGGTCGCCGAGTCACCGTCAGTGGTTGTCCCGGTGCGCTCCGCCGACGACACCGGGTGCGAGCCCGCGTGCCGCGCCGTGGGGTGACGGGTCAAACCGTCCGCTGAGGGAGTTCTAACCGTCCGTTGGCCTGCGGCACAGGCGGAATCCGTAGCCTCGCGTTCGAGGCGGCGGACGACGTGAGGAGGCCGCGATGACTGCCAGGACGGCCACCCTCGCGGTGCGTGCCGCCGGGGTCCTTCTCGCGCTCGTCGTCTGGTCGTTCACCCACACGGTGACCCACCTCGCCATCGCCCACGCCGATACCGACGGCGCCGTCCCGCCCGGCACGTTCGTCGCCCGGCTGGCGCTCGGCGCCGCGGCGCTCACCCTCGTCGCGTTCGTCGCCGCCGCCCTCGCGGGCCGGCCCGGCGCAGGCGCCCGGACCCGCGGTGCATCGCTCGCCGGCGCATCGCTCGCCGCGCCCCTCGCGTTCGTCGGCGCCGAGTTCGTGACGCACATCGGCAGCGGGCACGCCGCCCCACGGCTCGCCCTGCTCGGGATCGCGCTCGGGGTCAACGCGCTGGTCGGCGCCGTCTACCAGCAGCTCTGGTCCGTCGGACTCGGCAGCACCGACCGCATCCTCGGGCTCCTCGCCGGCGTGCCCGCGCCGTCGACCCCGTCGGGCCCCGCCCGCACGGCGTTCCGCCGGACCCTGGCCGTCGCGAGTCGCCCCGGACGCGTCACGAGCAGAGGGCCCCCGCGCCCCGTGCCTGTCCCGTCCCCGTTCCCTGCCACGCGGCCACTCCCGCTCCCGGCCTGACGTCGCGACGCACACCGTCGCGCCAGGTCTCCTGCGCCGCGTCTCCCCGAGAGGCCACAACCCCGTGCTCACCTCGCCCACCACGCGCTCCCACCCGCTCCTGAAGGCCCTCAAGCACAGGATCTGGGCCGCCGTCCACGAGCCCGACCCGCCCGGCGAGTCCGGCGTCCACATCGACCCGCTCGACGTGCCGCCCGTCGACATCGCGACGCGCAGCACCTGGCACCGCGAGGCGTTCGCGAGCCCGGAGATGGCCGCGTTCCGGCGCTGCCTCACGATCGGTGACGCCGACGTCCGCGAGTCGATCCTCGACGACCTCGCCACCTGGTACGACGTCACCCCCGAGGAGGCGCGCCGCCGCGCGCTGCACTGGGAGGAGATCAGCGTCCAGGAGTGGGCCGACGCGAACGGTGACGCCGGCGACGCCGGCCGCGTCGAGTTCTACCGGACCCAGAACTCCTGGGCCTACGACCTGATGTGGTGGGCCTACCTGCAGTCCGAGGGCCACGCCGACCCGTCCAACGTCGTCGCCCTGCGGTTCCTGCAGCAGTGGGCACCTGGGCGCCGCCACCTCGACTTCGGCTCCGGCGTCGGCGTCACCAGCCAGGTCTTCCTCGAGACGGGCTGGACGTCGACGATGGCCGACCTGTCGTCGACACTGCTCGACTTCGCCCGCTTCCGCCTCGAACGCCGCGGCCAGGTCGCGACGACGGTCGACCTGCTCGACGGCGAGCTGCCCGCCGGCGCCTACGACGCGATCACCGCGATCGACACCCTCGCCCACGTCCCCGACGTGCACGAGACCGCCCGCACGCTGCACACCGCGCTGGGACGCGACGGCGTGCTGGTCGCCAACGTCGACGTCAGGGCCGCCACGCCCGAGACCGTCTGGCACCTGCAGGACGACGAGAAGCGCGCCGCCTACGACGTGCTGCGCGCCGGGTTCGTCCACATCGGATCCATGGGCTACGGGCTGCAGGCCTACCGCAAGGTCCGCGCCGCCGGGCTCCGGTTCCGGGTGCGGACGCTCGCGCAGTGGGTCGGGATGGCCGGCCCCATGCGGCGCGTCGCCGTGCGGGCGAGCCGCCGGGTGCTGGGCGGGCTGTGGAGCGTGCGCGAACGCCTGCGCTGACCCCGGTGGGATCTCGTGCGCGCAGGTACCGTCGCGGGATGGCCAGTGTGCTCGTGATCGGCATCGACCCGCACGCGGTCCCCGGCCTCCCCGCCGACGACGTGCGGCGCGCCCTCGACGCCGAGCTCGCCCGGTTCGCCGAGTACGGGCTGGACGCGTCCATGACGCTGGTCCCGCTCGACACGACCGCGCTCGTCCTGGTCACGACGGCGTTGCGCGAGCAGGCCTGGGACGTCGTCGTCCTGGGCGGTGGGTTGCGCAAGCCCGAGCAGCTGCTGGAGCTGTTCGAGCAGACCGTGAACCTCGTCCGCCGGGAGGCGCCCGGCGCCGCGATCGCGTTCAACACCAGCGGTGGCGACAGCGTCGAGGCCGCGCTGCGGTGGCTGCCCGCCGGTGTCTGACGCGATCGCGGCCCGGTTCAGCGCAGGTGGCGCCTGAAGAACCGGCCGGCGTCGTCACCTTCGAACCCGGGGACGCCGGTATGCCCGCCCGTGTTGGCGTGCAACGTCTTCTCCTTCGAGCCGAGGGCGTCGAACAGGTCCAGCGCCATCTGCCGGTCGTTGCCCTCGTCGTCCCACTGCAGAAGCATCAGCAGCGGGACCGTGACACGCCGGGCGTCGTCGAGGATCGCGTCCGGCACGAAGCTCCCGGCGAACAGCAGCGCCGCCGCGATACGCGGCTCCACCAGCGCGAGCCGGACCGCGATGGAGACGATCCCGCCCGAGAACCCGACCGGGCCCCCGATCCCGGGGAGCGCGAGGAGCGCGTCGAGCGCGGCCCGCCACTCCGGCACCGCCACCTCGACGAGGGGGAGGACGAGTCTGTCGACGACCTCGCCCGGCACCGGTTCACCGGCCCGGATCGCGCGCTGCAGATCGGCGCGGGCCTGCTCGACGGCCTCCGTCCGCGGCCGCTCGCCGGCGCCCGGGAGCTCGATCGTCGCCGCGGCGTAACCGTCCGCCGCGGAATGCAGGGCCCGGCCCACCAGCCGCGGGTACATGCGGTCCAGGCCGCCGGGATGGCCGAGCAGGATCAACGGCGCCGGCGTGGGCGTGTGCTCCGGCGTCCACAGGATGCCGGGGATGCCGTCGAGGTCGAACCGGCGTTCGAGGACGCCGTCGTCGAGATGCTGGTCGGATGTGAAGTCCATGGTCGTGCCTTTCGGGAGTGCGTCGGCGGCGCTCCCGGACGACCTACCGCCCGACCGTGACCCCGGAGGGGAGCACCCACGTCGAATCGTTCACGGGTCCCACCTCCTCGATCGCCTGCACGGTTGCCGGAAGGCTAGCGGCGGCCGTCGCCGGGCCGCCAGCGATATTCGAGGCAGGAACGACGAAAGCCGGGCCTCCCACATGGGGCGGCCCGGCGTCGCGGGTATCGGTGGCGGAGGATAGGGGATTCGAACCCCTGAGGGATTGCTCCCAACACGCTTTCCAAGCGTGCGCCCTAGGCCACTAGGCGAATCCTCCGTCGACGAGCATAGCGACCACGTTCGGCCCGCCCCGCGGCGGGACCGCTGTCGCGGGAGGGGCTACACTCGTCCACGGACTCCGCGCGGCGCGCATCCTGTGAACTCCCCCAGGGCCGGAAGGCAGCAAGGGTCAACGGGCTCTGCCGGGTGCGCGGAGTCCCCTTTTCGTCCGGATGTCGCTCCGGACGCCCGGGCTCCCGCGTTGTCGGTCGTGGTGGGTAGCCTCGCGGGCGTGGCGCTGGCTCTGTACCGGAAGTACCGCCCGGCCAAGTTCGCCGAGGTGGTCGGCCAGGAGCACGTCACCGAGCCTCTCGGCGTCGCTCTGACGGCCGGCCGGGTCAACCACGCCTACCTGTTCTCCGGGCCCCGGGGCTGCGGGAAGACGTCGTCGGCACGCATCCTCGCGCGGTCGCTCAACTGCGAGCTGGGCCCGACGCCCGACCCGTGCGGCGTCTGCCCCTCGTGCATCGCGCTGGCCCCCGAAGGCCCGGGCTCGATCGACGTCGTGGAGCTCGACGCCGCGTCCCACGGTGGTGTCGACGACGCCCGCGAGCTGCGCGACCGCGCCTTCTACGCGCCCGCCGAGTCGCGCTACCGCGTGTTCATCGTCGACGAGGCGCACATGGTCACGACGCAGGGCTTCAACGCCCTGCTGAAGATCGTCGAGGAACCGCCCGACCATCTCGTCTTCGTCTTCGCGACGACGGAGCCCGAGAAGGTGCTGCCGACGATCCGGTCGCGCACCCACCACTACCCGTTCCGGCTGATCCCGCCCGGCACGCTGCGTGCGCTGCTCGAACGGATCTGCGCCGACGAGGGCGTCACCGTCGAGCCTGCCGTGTATCCGCTGGTCATCCGCGCGGGCGGGGGTTCGGCGCGCGACACGCTGTCGGTGCTCGACCAGCTGCTCGCCGGCGCGGGCGAGGCGGGAGTCACCTACGAGCGGGCCGTCGCCCTGCTGGGGGTCACCGACGTCGCCCTGGTCGACGACGTCGTCGACGGGCTCGCGGCGGCCGACTCGGCGGCGGTGTACGAGGCGGTCGACCGGCTCGTCGAGGCCGGGCACGACCCGCGCCGCTTCGCCGCCGATCTGCTGCAGCGCCTGCGCGACCTCACGCTCCTGCAGGCGGTACCCGCTGCGGCCGGCCAGGGGCTTGTCGAGGCGTCGGCCGACGAGATCGACCGCATGGTCGAGCAGTCCGGCAAGCTCGGCGCGGCGACGCTGGCCCGCTACGGCGACATCGTCCACACCGGGCTCACCGAGATGCGCGGCGCGACGGCACCCCGGCTGCTGCTGGAGCTGCTCTGCGCCCGGATGCTGCTGCCCGCGGCCACGACCTCCGACGCGGCGCTGCTCGAACGTCTCGAGCGGCTGGAGCGTCGGGCGTCGATCGAGGGGCCGCCCGAGCCGGGTGCGTCCTCCGAGGCCGCGGCGGCCGCCGCGGCGAAGAAGTTCGAACGGCCCTCGCAGCGCCGTGGCGACGCCTCCGCCGCCATTGCCCCCGCAGCACCGGTAGAACCTCCCGCGGCACCTGCCGAACCTCCCGTCCCCGCGGCGCCGGTCGACGAGCCGGCAGCGGTCGTCGAGCATCCGGCGCCGGCGGCCCCCGCCGCGG